>JANRJK010000014.1:0-163243 GCA_033764015.1 Candidatus Sumerlaeia bacterium
CGCCGGCGCCAGCACGCGCCCCCGGGCGCCGGCGGCGAGGCGCGCGTCGATCGCGAGCCCGCGCGCCGCGACCACCGACTGCGCCAGCACGCCGACCCGGTTGGTCGCGTTCGCGACGTCGGCCGGCAGGCCGAGCAGCAGGAGCGCCGGCAGCGTCACCAGCGAGCCGCCACCGGCGAGGGTGTTCACGAACCCGCCCACGAGGCCGGCCGCGCCCAGCAGTGCCAGCTGGATCCACGACCAGCCCGTCATCGCGACGCGCTCTAGCGGCGCCGCCGGTCGGGCTCAAGTCCGGACCGGCTCGCACCGATGCCGACCGAGTCGCGACCGCCGTTCAAAGCAGGTCGCCTTTGGGCTAGCTTCGACGGGCGGGCGTTCGCGGCGAGGGAAGGGGAAGCACGACATGGGAGACGACCGGCAGTCCGACGCGATGGTCCTGTTCGGGGCCTCGGGTGATCTCGCGAAGAAGATGACGTTCCCGTCGCTCTACAAGCTCGAGCAGCGCGGCGTGCTGAACGTCCCCGTGGTCGGAGTCGCCTTCTCCGACTGGGACGACGAGCAGATGCGGCAGCACGCGCGCGAGGCGATCGTCGCGGCCGGCGTCGCGCTCGACGAGGGGATCTTCCGCGCACTCGCCGCGCGCATGCGCTTCGTCAAGGGCGACTACGGCGAGGCCTCGACCTTTGAGGCCGTCAAGAGCGCGATCGGCGGTGCGCGCCGGCCGCTGTTCTACCTCGAGATCCCGCCGTCGCTGTTCGAGAAGGTCGTGCTGCAGCTGCACGCCGCGGGGCTCACGCCGGGCTGCCGCGTCGTCATCGAGAAGCCCTTCGGGCACGACCTGCCGTCGGCACGCGCGCTCAACAAGACGCTCCTGACCGTGCTTGCCGAGGAGCAGATCTTCCGCATCGACCACTACATGGGCAAGGACCCGGTCCAGGATCTGCTGGTGTGGCGCTTCGCCAACGACATGTTCGAGCCGATCTGGAACCGCCGCTACGTGAACAACGTGCAGATCACGATGGCGGAGTCGTTCGGCGTCGAGGACCGCGGCTCGTTCTACGACGCGGTCGGCACGCTGAAGGACGTGGTGCAGAACCACCTGATGCAGATCCTCGCGCTGCTCGCGATGGATCCTCCGGTGACGACCGGCGCCGAGGCGCTGCACGACGAGCAGACGCGCGTCTTCCGCGCCATCAAGCCGCTCACGCCGGGCAGCTTCGTGCG
Source organism: Candidatus Sumerlaeia bacterium (assembly GCA_033764015.1). Classification (GTDB taxonomy): domain Bacteria; phylum Sumerlaeota; class Sumerlaeia; order SLMS01; family JANRJK01; genus JANRJK01. The sequence goes on from JANRJK010000014.1 coordinate 1,225, forward strand.
CGGCCAGTACCGCGGCTACCTCGACGTGCCGGGCGTCAAGAAGGACTCGCAGACCGAGACCTTCTGTGCGCTCCGGCTGGAGATCGACTCCTGGCGCTGGGCAGGCGTGCCGTTCTTCATCCGCGCCGGCAAGCGCCTCCCGAAGCGCGCCACGGAGATCGCCATCGTCTTCAAGGCGCCCCCGCACCAGGTGTTCCAGACCGCCGCGGACGACCACCTGGTCAACACGCTCGTGATGCGCATCCAGCCGGACGAGGGCATCTCGCTCTCCTTCGGCGCGAAGGTGCCCGGCCTCGCGCGCGAGCTGCGCCCCGTGAAGATGGACTTCCGCTACGGCTCCAGCTTCGGCGTCGCCGTGCCGGAAGCCTACGAGCGCCTGCTCCTCGACGCCATGGCGGGCGACTCGTCGCTCTTCACCCGCGCGGACGAGATCGAGCTGGCGTGGCGCCTGATGACGGCGGTGCTGGACGGATGGGCCGCGCAGAAGGCCGCCAAGATCCCCACCCACCCCGCAGGCACCTGGGGCCCGCCCGAGGCGGACGCGCTGCTCGCCGACCTGCCGCATTGCTGGCGGCGGCTCTAGCGGGCCCGACGCCAATGCCCGCCGATCCCGACCGCTATTGGCCCAACCGCGGCCAACGGGGGGGGCGGAGACCGGAAGTGATGCCGAGACCCATCGTATACCTGCCGCTCCTCGAGGCGCTCGCCCGCGAAGGGGTGCGCGTGATCCTCATCGGAGGCGTCGCGGCGCAGGCGCACGGACCAGGCTAAGGCCGCCCGCCGAGCCGTTCCTCGACGATGCGCGCCATCGGCACCGCGAGGTCGCCATCGCTCTGTGGCCGCAAATGGTTTGCTATCGCATTGTCCAGCTCTCTGCGCGCTCCCGCCGCATCGCCGCCGAGGTGCATGGAGTAGGCGCGGGCGACGTGGAGGACCCCGACCAAGCTCGGTTCCTGCTGTCGCTCCATCCGCTTCAAGAGCGCCTCGAACTTACCGCGCTCGTCGGCGGCGAGGTATGCCATCGCCATTGTGTCCCAGCCGATGCCGATCGTTGGGTGGGCCACGAGTTCGTCGATTTGCTTCAGGCCAAGTGCGGCGTCCTTGCCGTCGATGATGTGGGCGATTGCGGCGAGGGCGAGGATGTCGCCCTCGATCAGGGGATCCATCTTGGTGGCCCAGTCATCCCCCGCCTCCTTACGGTCGGTGACGTGGGCGGTGACTGTAGCCACTCCGGCCCAATCGCCGGTTTCCGCAAGTGCCCGCGCGAGGTATTGCAACGGCTGCGACTTGCCATAGAAGAAGGGCCAGCCGTTGCGCTTGATGAGATCGGGGTCCCTTTCGTAAGCCTCGACCGCGAGGGCGAGGTCGCGTGTGTAGTACGCGAAGGTGACGCAGAACCCATCGGTCCACCAGGCGGGCTCCTCGCGCAGGCGCTTCTTGTTCTTCGCGAGGACGCCATCGACCCAAGGCCACGCCGCCCGCATGCGGTCGAGGTCTTGGGGACTGAAAGCACCCGGGCTGTCGTTGATGAGGTAGGCCTCGAGCGCGAAGTACCGCATCGGGAGAAACAGCATGTCCACGCTCCCGGCGGACTCATCGAGCATCCGGTGCAGGAACGGCCCCGCCAATACCGGGTTGGCGGACCAGCGGGGCCGGTGCTTGTCCATCATCGACTGCCACACACCAAATGCGTGCGGGTAGTTCGCAACGCAGCGGTTGAACTCGGGCATCGAGGCGAAGGGATACGTGAAGAGCGAGGTCGCCGTGATGTACTCCTCGACCACCCAGGGAACGGCGATGCCGTCGTCGATCGCGGCCTTCAGCAGCCGCCCGCCTTCCGGCGCCAGCTTCTCCATCTTCTCGATGCCGAGGTCGGTCACCTCGTCGATGAAGCCGCCCCCGCGGTACTGGTAGGCGCATTCCACGAACGCGGAACCCAGCCACGCGGTCTGCTGGGGCGTCTTGGCGGAGTGGTCGTACCACTTCTTCGCCATCAGGAGCCGGGCCTCGTCCATGGTTCCGGTGAACCGGTCGCCGGGGTACGGCATATGGCGGGACCACGAGCCGTTGTTGGGCATCGCGGCGACAAGGTGCTGGAGCACCTCGAGTTGGAGCGGGCGCAACTCCTCCGACTCCCCGAGGGATGTCATGAGCGGGTACCACTCGTAAGGCAGCGCTCCGGGTCCGGGCACCTTGAGCTGGAACTGGGTGACCGCCGTCACCGGGTCCTCGTAGCCTGCCATGCCGGGGGCGAGGAGCTGGACGAGCAGCGAGTCCGGGTACTTCTTCGCCACTTCGGCGACGATCTCGGCGCGGCGCGGCTTCGACTCGACGCCTTCGAGCGCCTTCGAGATCTCGCGGGAGTACGTCGAATACGCCGTGTCGGCCAGGATGGCCTCCGTGCCGGGATGGCCGTCGAGCCCTTGCGAGCGGAAGATGTCCGCAGCGAGCCCGGCGCTCATGTTCAGTAGCGCCTCCGTGTCGGCGACGTGCTCGAACTCCAGCTCTTTCCCGTCGGCTGTCTTGAGCGTGGCCTTAACCAAGCGCTTATTGTCGTCCGGTCCCGGGGCCACGACGCCGTACACCCAGTGGGTGGCGCCGTAGAAACGCGCCAATTCGCCGTGGATACCCTCCTTCGGGAACACCCGCCCCTGCGTGTGGTAAGGCGCCGTGTCCGTCAAGTCCTTGAGGCTATGGGTGATGAACACGGTCCCCACGCCGGACGGCGCCGCCACCTGCACCAGGGAGTGCAGGCTTTCGGCGAACGCCACCGTGTCGCGCGTCGTCCCTCCGTCCGGCGCCACGAACGGGAATACCGCAATGATCGCGCGCACCTCCGGCGCCGGTGCGTCCCAGGGATCGTCCGCCGGTAGCTTGGGGAAGACAGCCCGGACCCGAGCCTCCAAATCGCTGGGCGGCGCCGCGGCGCGCTTGTGCTGGACATTGCTTTCGCAGGCGAGGGCGAAGATCGCCGCGAGGAGGAGCGGGAAGGGACGCATGAGGAGACTCCCGGCAGACCAAGATGGATAAAGATTGACGAATACCCGGATGCTCGTCAAGCTGTTCGGGAAGCGCCCCTACAGCACCCCCGCCAGCGCGTGGCCCCAGATGCCGCGCGGCGCTCCGGGATCGGGCGCAATTTCGAGCGTGGGGGCACCGGAGCCCAGATGGGTGAGGAGGCGGACCTCCGCGCCGGGGAAGAGCCGCCGCAGCCCTTCGCGCGCGGCGGCGGGATCGGGCACCTCCCATCGGTGGCAGAGGTCGGTAAACGCCGCGTGGGCGTCCTTCGGCGAGGTCTCCCCGCCCGGGTCCGCATCAAGGGAGCCTGCGAGGAACTTGCCGGCAGTGGTCTCGCCAATGCAATTGGCGATGAACTCAAGGTAGCTCTCCGCGTCCGGGTGGTCCAGGCCCCACGCGTGGAACGCGCAGTCGATTGCGGCAATCACGCGCGAGCCGTCCGGGACGGTGTCGGTGTCGGCGTGGGGGGCCAGCGCGCCGGACTGCGTGGCGATGATCCAGTCGCCTCCCCAGCGGGCGTGGAGCGCCTGCAGGAGGGCTGTCAGCTCCGGGTACTCCTTCTCGCCGGGCCACCAGCTGCGCTTCACCGGGGCCCAGTAGACCTCGTGGAGGACGACAAGGTTCGCCGAGGCGCGCAGCTCGGCGGCGAGGCCGCGCAGGTGTCCCGGCGCCGGCGGGTCCCCGCCGGCAGCTACGGCGGAGGCGTGGCGCAGGAGCGTCCGCTCCCCCTCGCACCAGCGGCGGAAGTACTCGAGGTAGTGGTGGTGGTAGTGGACCTTGCTGGTAGCCGGGGAGAAGGGACCGCCAGTCGCATCACCCCAACATGAGGCGCCAAAGAGCGGTCGGTCCGGCTTCGCGAGGCCCGGCGCGCGCGCGGCGAGGTCCGGGACGGGTCCGGCGGCGGCGCGGCGGAGCGCCGCCAGCTCGTCGGAAATCCGCTCCGCGGGTGGCGCCGCGGAATTGCCGCATCCCGCCGCCCAGCCGAGGGGCGCGAGCGCGGCAAGGCGGAGGAACTCGCGCCGGTGGATGTCACGACTCATCACTTCAACCGCCAGATGTCACCTGACGAGTGCACGCCGTTCGTCGGGTCGTAGGTGTAGGCGCCGCGGGTGGAGGCTCCGGTGAGGAGCGTGGTGGTCGGTTGGGGCACCCAGGATGAGTAGAGCCCTTCCACGGTTTCTGTTGGGACCTGGCTTCTGTCGGGTGCGGTGACGAATCCGGCGAAGCGTCCCGGAGTGCTCCAGTGCAATTGGCCGCCCTGCTCAAGGTCCTCGTCCGGTCCGTAGGAACCGATGATCCAACCCGAGCTGTCGCGGTAGAATGCGAAGGTGGTCCGGTGCGTTCCCGAGAACATGTCCACCGGGTATCCTTCCATGTAGCCGATGGGCGTGGTGAGGGTCATCAAGCCGGTCGTGTGGCGGAGGCGGAAACCCCGCGGCAACGCAACTCTTTCGGGAATGCGGTCACCGTTTACCGAGAGCGACCGATCCAAGGTCATTGCCGGGTACTGCATGTTGTCGATGTAGTAGCTCTCTAGGGCCACCGCGACCTCCGCCATCTGGCTGAGAGTCGCGGCGTGCGCAGACCTTACCGCCGCCTCGCTGAGGCGTCGCCAGAACGCGGCGGTCGCTAGAATCAGCACGGCGGCGACGACCGCGGCGGTGCGCGCGGAGAGCGGCAGCCAGCGGTCGAGGCGCTCGCGGGGGCTGTCGGGAGGCGGGGCGTTCACGCGGTCGCCTCCGCGGGGCCGCGGCGCTCGGCGAGCTCGGTGGCGAAGCGGTCGATCCAGCGTCCCGCCCGCGGGGCGACGAAGGCGGCGAGGGCGAGCTGCGCGACGATCACGCCGGCGAGGGCGAGTTCGAGGAACCGCTCGCGGCCGGCCGGGGTCTTCCAGATGCCGCTGATCAGCACCGCGGTGGCTGGCTGGAGGAGGAGCCAAACCCCAACCATGATGAGCACCTTCGCCATGGATCGGTAGCGCGCGCAAAGCGCGATGACCACCCGCGTGTTGGCGGCGGCGGCGGCGATGGTGGCGATCGTCAGCAGCATCAGCCAAGGCGGAACAATCGCGGGGAATTGGTACAGGACCCCGGGGTGTGCGGCGACGGTAGAGGGGACGGCGAGGAACGCCCCGGCGGCGAGCGGCCCCACCCCGGCGGCGATTCCCAGCTCGAGTGGCGGAAGCGCCAGCGCGCGTACTGCGACGGGCGCGTGGGGGTCGTCACCAGATCGGCGAGCATCGCCAGCCGCGCCGGGGTCCGCCACCACGCGAGCACGGGCAGGGCGGCCACGACCGCGGCGGCGACCGACGGCATGGCGAACGCAGGCGCCATAGCGAGCTCCTCGGTCGCGGCCCGGGCCGCGGCGAGACGGATGGTCCACGCCATCGCATTGGCCTGCGGGCCGCTCCCCGCGCCGCGTGCCGCGAGCCATTACTCAACCGCCGCCACGGAAGCCAGCGCGGTCGCCCCGCAGGCGATCAGGAACCACCGCCGCTGGTCCGCCAACTCGCTGGGTTCCGCATCTCCTGCCACGATTTCGCTCCCTGCTTTTCGGATGCTGTGCCTAGTAGACCTTCCAGCCCTCCACACGCGAGTCCGAAGTGACCACCACCGTCGCCGGGGCGGCGACCGGCGCCGCAGGTTCCTTGATCCAGAGCGTCGTTCCGTCGTGGAACCACGCGCGCGGGGCGGCGTCGTAGGCGGACTGGTCCGCCGCCTCCGGCGTGACCACCGCGTTCCATTCGACCGACTGCGGCGGGGCGACGTCCGGGAGTTGCAGCTCGAACTCGCGGTTGGCGGGCATCCCGGCGTAGCCGCCGACGGCGCCGCCGAGCGTCACTGTGATGTCGTCCTGCGCGTCGCGCGCGGCGGTGAAGTGCGTCGTCGCGGAATCCGTCCCGAGGTAGCCGGTCGAGAGGCCGTCGTCCTCGTAGAGCGTGAACTCCGCGGAGGCGGCCCCCGCGGCGGGCAGCGTGACGAGGAGCGTGACGCTCCCCAGCGCCGCGGCGTCGGTGCGGTTCGACTCTGGCCCGAGCGGGATGATCGACGGCGTGCGGACGAAGAGCGGGAAGCGCTCGAGCGCGAACGGGTAGTCTAGGGCGAGGGTCGGGCCGGTGGTGCGCTGGCCGGTGTACCAGTCGCGCCACTCCCCCGGCGGGAAGTCGATCCAGCCCTCGGTTTCGCCCGAGATCGTGACGGGGCGCGCCATCAGGTTCGGGCCGACGAGGTACTGGCGCTGGTTGTTGGCGAACTGTGTTTCCGCGGGCCACTCGAGGATGAGGGGGCGCATGAAGGGAACGCCGGTGTCGTGCGTCTCGCGCGCGGCGCTGTAGAAGTACGGCACCATGCGGTAGCGGAGCTTGAGCAGGTCGCGGACGATGCCTTCCGCCTGCGCGCCGAAGCGCCACGGCTCGCGGTCGGAGAACGAACCGTGCGGACGGTAGAGCGGGTTGGTGAAGCCGAACTGGCACCAGCGGACGTAGAGCTCCGCGGAGGGCGTGCCGTTGAAGCCGCCGATGTCGGAGTTGAACCACGGGTGGCCCGCCATGCCGAGGCTGAGGCCGAGCGCCACTTGCCGGTAGAGGTGGTACCAGTCGGCGTTGACGTCGCCGCTCCAGAGGCCGGCGCCGTACTTCTGCGAACCCGCGTAGGCGGAGCGGCTCATAATGAACGGGCGCTTGCCGGGCGCGTGGGCCTCCACGGCCTCCGCCAGCGCGCGGTTCATCAGCAGCGCCTGGACGTTGTGGACCTGCGGCGAGGGGCCGTCGTGGAAGACCATCGAGTCTTCCTTCCCCTCCGGCTCGTTCAGGTCCTGCCAGAAGCCGTCGAACTGGTAGTCCTTGATGAGGGTCTCGTGCTTGTCGATCCACCACGCGCGGGTGTCGGGGTTGGTGAAGTCGAGCACGTAGACCGGCGCCGAGTTGGTGATCCACCCGAGCGTGTAAAGGTCGTAGGGAGTCGAGCCGTCCGTGGTGCCGACGAGGCCCTGCGCGAGCGCGTCGGCGGCGTTGAACGAGAGGCCGCTCATCTGCGGCTCGGTGATGGGGATCGTCTTGATGCCGCGGGCGCGGATCGCGGCGAGCGACGAAACCGGGTTGGACCAGTTGGAGGTCGCCTGGAAATCGAGGTTCCCCATGGTCTCGCGGCCGAACCAGTCGAGGTCCAGGACCACGGCGTCCAAGGGGATGTCGCGCGTGTCGAAGCCGTCGATGATCGACTGCACTTCGGCGAAGCTCTGGTAGCCGTACTTCGACTGGACGTTGCCGAAGGTCCAGCGCGGTGGCAGCGCAGCGCGCCCGGTGACTTCCGCGTAGGAGCCGAGGACCTCCTTCATCGTGTCCTGGATGAACACGTAGTAGCTGAGCTCGCCGTGCGCGGTCGAGTAGTCCGCGCGCCCGGCGGCGGCGGTTCCGAAGGCGATGTCGCCGTTCGCCGGGTTGTCGACGAAGACGCCGTAGCCGGCGCTGCTCGTCCAGAATGGGTAGATCAGGTAGGACGGCGCCTGGTGGTGGTTGCGGATCTGGAAGGAGCGCCCGTCGCGGTCGAGGCCGGTGCCGTTGTCCCAGAGCGAGTGCAGCCCGAGGCCGTAGATCGACTCGGCGGTGTCGTAGGCGAAGGAAAGCGTGCGGCTCTCGTTGTAGGCGGTGGCGGGCTGCGCGGCGTCCTCGCGGAAGAGCGTCGTCCCGTCGGGGCGCTTGAACACGAGGCGGACCGGGGCGGTCTCGACGTCGATGCGCCAGCCGTCGCCCTCGACGATGTAGGGATCGCCGGGCGTGACGGTCAGCGTCGGCACCGGCCACGCGGTCCGCGTCACCGCGTAGGAGGCGGGCATGGCGAAGGTGCCGTCCGGGCTGAAGTCGACGCGCGCGGTGCCCTCGACGCGGGGCGTGATGCGGAGCGCGGCGGCGCCGGAGGTGAAGACCACCGAGTCCGGCTGGACGTTGACACTGTCAAGCATACCCATCCGGACCGGCGCGGGGGGCGTGGGCGCGCCGGTGTGCCAGCTGCGCGCGAAGTCCGCCGCGCTGTGCGGGTAGGCGGGCTCGCCGATGGAGAAGTAGTCGACGTCCCAGTTGTAGCCGTTGGCGAAGGAGAAGCCGATGAGCTCCACGCGGTCGCCGAACGGAAGCCAGTTGGTCTCGTTGTGCAGGAAGGAGGCGGCGATGTTGGCGAAGGCGGGATCGGTCGCGATGTCGATCGAGATGAACACCGAGATGAATCCAGTGACGCGTCCGCGGATGTAGTACAGGTCGCCCTCGTTGATGGAGACGGGCACCGGGGGCGTCAGATCGGAGTAGCCGCCGCCCTGCCGGCGCAGCCGCATCAGGTCCTGGCCCGAGTCGATGGTGAGCAGGTAGCCCTCGGCGCCGTTGGAGCGGAAGGCGATCTCGAAGTTCTCCTCGCCGGTCGAGCCCGGCACCTGCTGGAGCCGAACCGCGGCGTGGAAATCGTATGCGTAGATCGGGAAGTCCGGCGTGATGTCGCGCGTGGAGAGGCGCGAGAAGTACTGCCCGCCGAGGCCGAGGCGGGCGGCGCCCTGCTCCGCCGGCGCGACGGACGGGTCGTAGCGGAACTGGTCCCGCGGGCCGGACCAGAACGCGGTGTTCAGGTCGCCGGGGTTGCCGCTGGCGAACCCCCAGTCGAACTGGTCGTAGTACAGTTCGGACTGCGCCGCCGCCTTGGTCTGCACCCCCGCGAGAACCAACAGCAGCAAGAAAAGTCGCCAAACCATGGGAAGTCCTCCTGGTTGCCCCGCCCGATGCCCCATCGCGGCACAGGGCGCGCCCCGCGGCAATCGGAGTGAGGAGGGGAGTTGCCGCTTGAACGCCGTGGCCGCGGTGGTAAGCCTACCCGGCTATGGGAACCTTGGCGGCGCGAACGATCCTTGCGGTGCGGGGCTGGGCCCGCTGGTGGGCGGCGCTTGGCGGCTGGCTCCGGGCCGGGCGCCCGGCGTCCCGCATCGGCGCGGCGTTGCTGCTGGCGCTGGTCCTCGCGTTCTGGGGGGCGTCGGGACGCGGCTGGATGGCGCGCGGGTGGGATGCCGGCGTGGCCCCGGTCCTGACGTCTCGCGGTATCCCGTTCGCCGGCTTCGCCAAGCTGTTGCTTCTGGTCGCGACGTCGCCCGGTGTGCTGGCGGGCTGGGCGGGAGCGCTCGCCTTCCGGCATGGCCGCTTGCGGGGGTCGGAGGCGGCGGCCGCGGTGCTCGCGTTCGGCATCCTCGCCACCACGCTCGGGATGGTGTTCGCATTCGCGGGAAAGTCTGTGCTGCCGGGCTGGGCGTGGACGGTGACCGAGGCCGGTCCGTTGCGGCTGCTCGAGCGCCTGCTCGCCGGTGTGGCGTGGTGCGCCGTCGTGTTCACGCTGGGGTTGCGGTGCCGGGACGCGGGCAAGTGGGCGAGCGCCCTCCTCTCCGTCGCGGTTGCCTGGTTCGTGGCGGACATCGCCGTGTCGTTCGCTATGGGAATCGCGGGACCGCTGACGGGCGGCTGGTTCCAGCGGCTCACGGGGAGCTGGGCCGAGCCGCTGCTATGGTGCGCGATCTACGCGTTCGTCTTCGGTGTGGCTTGGCTGAAGGCGGCGGAGGCGCTCGCCCGGCGGGCCGCCGGGGAACTCCCTACTGGTTCCCCCACAGGCTGAGTTCGATCTCCTGCCGCCCCTGGTTGCCTTCGTAGGAGAGCTGCACCTTGCCGCTACCGGTGGACTCGAGCTTGATGCGCACGCCGCTCCCCTTGAAGTTCACCATCCGCGTGTCGCCCACCTGCATCGTCCACTCCTCGCGGGTGTTCGTGTCCGCGAAGATCGCCATGCTGCGCAGGGCGCCCTTGATCTCCCACGTCGAGACGATCTCGGCGATGGGGATGTCCGGGCGCGGGGTCGGCTCCGGGGTGGGTTCGGGGGTGGGCCTCGGGATGATCGTCTCGAAGAGGTTCACGCGTCCGAAGGCGGGGTACTCCACCGCCGACGCGGAGCCGGAGGTGTCGACGGAGGACGGCTGCGCGATCTGGTTGTCGAGCCACGACAGGTCGTCCACCGCGGGGACGGCGGGCTTGGGGAAGACCACCAGCCCGGAGAGGCCGACGATCACCACGAAGAGGGCGATGTTGAGGTAGGTGATCTGCTTCGGGTCCATGGGTCCCTTCCCGTCTCTTCTAGAAGCGGCCGGAGCTGCGGCGGCGGCGGCGTTCGAGGATCTCCTGCGGGACGGGCGAGATGCGCGCCACGACGAAGCGCCCGCGGACCAGGTCGCGGTCCCGCACCGCGTTCAGTTCGACCTCGCGCAGGATCAGGCCGTTGCGGTCGAGCACGCGGAGCAGCCGCTGCGTCTCCTCGAAGGTGCCTTCCGCGCGGACCGTGGTGGAGATCAGCTCGTACTCGTCCACGTCGTCGATTTCGGAGATGCGCGGCACCTCGACCCCCGGGGTGCGGAAACCGGATTCGGAGACGAGGCGGGCGATCTGGTCGCTGAAGACCAGGTCCGCGCGCCCGCCGCCGCCGCCTTCGGGCAGGCGCACCTCGTTGCGCTGGTACTCGCGGATGATCGCGCCCGCCTTCTCCAGGTCCGTGAGGTAGCCTTGGAAGCGCTCGTCGAGCGTCGCGACGTCCACCGCCTCCGGATCGGCCTCCGCCTCCGCCTCGTCGACGGGGGCGAGGAACTGGAAGGCGAGGAACACAATGAGCGCGCCGACGGTGGCGACGACGAGCTTCTGCTCGCGCGGCTTGAGGTTTTCGAGTCCGGGGATCTTCATCGGCGGCGGTCCTCGCGGCGGAGGTTCGCGGTGATCGTGAAGCGGTAGATGTCCTCTGTGCGGCCGCTGAGGCGCTCGGGCTGCTGGTCCGAGGCGCGCACGCCCTCGAGCATCTGGCCGCCGTCCACCTTCAGGTCGCGCAGGTACGCCACCAGGTTGTTCACGTCGGAGATGGCGAGCGCGCTGCCCGAGATCGTCAACTCGCGGTCCGCGACGAACTTGTAGTCCGTGACCGTGACGCGCCCCTCGACGAGCACGGAGCCCATCTGCGGGTAGGACGAGAGCTTGTCGAGGATCAGCATCGCGGACGCGCGGTCGTCGCGGAGGCGCTTGATGATGCGCACCTTGCGGTCCATCTCGCGGAGCTCGCGGACGCGGGGCTCCATCTCGCTGATCGAAGCGGTGAGCGCGCGGCCCAGCGCCTTGTGGTAGCGGGAGTTCGTGTCCACCACCAGGAACACCATGATCGCCGCGATCAGCGCCAGCGTGCCGGTGATCGTCCAGAGCACCTTGCGCTCCTGCGCCGCCTGGCTCGCCACGACGGCGTGCGGCAGCAGGTTGATGCGCTGCGGGACGTTCTTCTCCTCCTCGAGGATCTCCTGCAGCCGGCGGATCGCGCCGAAGAGGCTCGCGTAGGCGGGGAGCCGCTCGCGCTCGATCGGGGGGATCTTCGCGCTGATCGGCAGCTCGCCCATCGGATTGAACGGCACCACCTCGACGCCGAGGTTCACCTGCAGCGAGTCCGCCATGCCGCGCATGAGCGAGCCCTCGCCGGAGAGGTACACGCGGCGGATCGCGGGGAGCGGCTCGTCGCGGCGCGCGTAGTCGTACGTGCGGCGCACCTGCGTGACCAGCTTGAGGAGCCAGTTGCGCACCGTCTTGCCGACGCCCGTCACCGTGTGCGTGGTGCCGTCGTCCTCCTGCACGCGGAGCCCGTCCACCCGGAACGCGTCGGGTTCCGACACGTCGAGCGTGAGCAGCTCCTCCATGCTGATGGCGGCCTCGAAGACCATCTGCATGGCGACCTTCGAGATGCTGACGCTGCTCATGGAGGACGTGGCGCCGCCGCCCTCCGCGAGCGCCGGGTCGCTCATCTCCATGCGGAGCGTCTGGAGGCCGTGGAGGATGGCGCGCGTGGCGACGATGCGCCCCTTGTGGACGATGGTGATTTCCGAGTGGATCGGGCCGATGTGCAGCAGCACCACCGGGTCGCCCGCCGCCTCCGCGGGATGGATCGCGATGAACGACTGGGCGAGGGAGACGGAGGAGACGCTGGCGAAGAGCGGCTCGAAACCCGCATCGCGCGAGATGTCCACGGCGGGCTGGACCGCCTGCTCCTCGACCGCCGCCAGCAGCACGTCGCTGCCTTCGAGGCCGTGCTTCGCCACCAGCTCCCAGCCGACGATGTGGTTCTCCCGGTTGAAGGGGATGTGCTTGTCGGCCTCGAAGGAGACCATGCCGGCGATCTCCGCGAGGTCGTTGCTCGGGAGGCGGACGTTGCGCGCGACGCAGTACTGCTTGGGCAGCAGGAGGGCGACGTCGCAGGGGGGGAGCTGCTCCTCGACGCGGACCTTCTCGCGGACGCGGCGGGCCCGCTCGGCGTTGCCGGCGGCATCCTTGGGCAGGCCGGTGAAATCGACCGTGAAGGCGCGCTCCAGCACGATGGGCGCCTTCTTGCTCCAGGAAAGGATGCAGACCTTCAGGTCGGCGTCGGTCAGCTCAAGGGCGGCGGCTTGCATCGATCCCCTTCGCGGGTCGCATGGCCGCGGTTCGTCGCGGCGCTTGAACCGTGGTCTTGCGGAGCGGGCGGGGGATTTTCCCCGCCGAAGCCCCGTCTTCCCCGAAGGGAGCAGTCTTCGTACCGGCGGCGCGGGGGCCGAAGCAAGCGCCGAGGAAGCGCGTCACTCGATCCACCGGGTGATGCGGACCGCCGGGTAGCGGACCAGGAGTTCGTTGTCCTGGTCGCGGCGGCGCTCGGATCGACGCCCGAGACGGTCCTCGCGGTCGCGGGCGCGGTCGGACAGCTCGAAGGTCTCGTCGCGCACGAGGTTGGTCATGCCGCGGCTGGTGTCGACGGTGACGGTGAAGGCCACATCGCCGACATAGCCGGTGGAGCGCACGCGGGCGAAGTTGCTGCGGATGTCCCAGGCGTAGAATGGCGCGGAGGCTTGGAGGGCGCCGGCGAGGTCGCCGTCCTCGAGCACTTCCTGCGCGGTCTTGTAGGCGCTCTTGTTGTCGAAGTCGTCCACGCGTCCGCCGCGGCGCTTGCGGATCGTCTGCTCGGCGATCGACTCCCCGTCGCTGACGCCGTTGGCGCCGACGAGCGCGGCGAGCACGTGCTTCGGCGCGGTGTTCACGTTCAGCCGCCCGTTGTTGCCGATGGTGAAGTAGTCGCGCAGGCCGATGGGGGGCTCGTCGCGCCCGCGGCGGGGGGGGTTCTCGATGCGGAAGCGCTGCCCCACCTCGCGCCGCGCCGGTTCCGATGAGAGATAGAACTCCAGCTCGGGCGAGTCGGCGCCGAAGTACGCCTCCGGCGTGACGCCGTAGACGTCGAGGAGCTGCTCGACGGTCTGGAATGGTTCGTTCGGCATCTTGAGCGGCGTGACGGCGTCCTCGTCGACGCGGCGGTCGCCCTCGAGGCCGGCGGCGAGGATCGCGTAGTAGACGCCTTCCTCGCCGGTGGACTCCTGGCCGGTCGGCGTGGTGTCGGCGTCGACCCAGTCGATGATCGAGCCGGCGGCGGTCTCCGCGTCCTCCTCGTTGTACCCGATGTCGACGAAGATCTGCTTCAGCAGCGGCAGCCGCGTGGCCACGGCCATCTGGTTCAGGTCGAAGAGTCCGTCGAGGTCCTGTGTCTCGACCGTGAAGTAGCCGCCGTCGCGGACGAGTTCTTCCTCGAGCTTCCCCTCCTCCGGGCGCATCCAGACGTCGCCCTCGCCGTCGAAGGACTCCCCTTCCTCGGCGAAATCGTAGATCAGGTCGTTGCGCTGGTCGACGATGGAGCGCCCGATGCCGGCGCGGGCGAGGGCTTCGGCGCGGACCAGCTTCTTGCGCGTCGAGGTGATGCGGGCCTCGCTCATGGCGGAGTAGATGGTCGCGTAGAGCAGCAGCATGGCGATCGCCACCACCCACAGCACGACGACGAGGGCGAAGCCGCGGCGCCCGCGGCGGAGGCGCGTCACCGCAGCCACACCGCGCCCGGGTCGACGGGGCGGTACTTGAGATCGCGCTCGGCGCGCTCCGCCTCCGAGTCCTCCTCCTCGAGCGACGGGTTGCGGGCGAAGGACTCCTGCGCGGTCGGCAGCCGGATGATGCGCGTGTAGGTCCGCAGTCCGGCGCGCTCCTTCTTCGGGTCCGCGGCGATGCGGAGCACCACGCGCACGTAGGACGGCAGGCCGTCCGCCGGTTCGCTTTCTAGCGTGTTGAGGTACTCGTTCCAGCCCGGCGCGCCCGGTTCGAGCTGCGCCGGCTGCTCCGGATCCCGGTCGCGCGGATCGGTCTCCTTCGCCAGCAGGTAGTTCGAACTGCGGAGCTGGCGCTGCGAGGAGTCCCATTCGTCCACTTCGTACCACTGGTTGTCGTACCAGAAGGCGAAGGCGAACTCGAGCGAGGCGACGCCTTCGGCGAGGATCTCCTCGATGGGCTCCGTGTCCTTCTCGAGCAGTTCGCCTTCGAGCGTTTCGCCGGGGACATCGATGGTGTCCTGCAGGCGGACGAGGGCGTTCCCCTTGAGCCGGTAGCTGACCCGCTCCAGGCCCTTCGGCGGCATCGGCGTGCCGTAGCGCGGAGGGGCGGCGCGCGTGAAGAGCAGCTCCGCGCCGCTCGCGCCCCCCTTGCCGGAAAAGCTGAGGTCGATCAGCTCCCCCTTCTCGTAGGGGTTGCCGACGTGGTTGGGGTCCCGCTCGCCGTCGGGCGAGCGCTGCGGCTGGCCGTACATCGCCTCGAGGCGCGTGTAGTCGCCGGACTCCTCCGCCTCCAGCTTCATCTGCTCGTACTGCTTGAGCAGCGCCTCCATGTACGTGTTGTAGGTGGTTTCGTCGCGGTAGTGCACCGAGCGCAGGTCGGACTCGATGGCATCGAGGGCGAAGCGCACGCGCTGCGTCGCGTCGGACTCGCGGGCGGTGACGCGCGAGCTGCGCACGGACGCCTCGAGCACGAAGAACACCACCGCCGCGACGATCCCCAGGATCGTCACGGCGACGAGGACCTCCAGGAGCGTGAAGCCGCCGCGGCCGCGCACCGTCAGAACACCTGGTTCGACTGGAGGGACTGGTCGCTGAACAGCGTGGCCTCGATCACGATCGTGTTGAGCGTCAGGACGGTGCGCTCGCGGTCGCGCTTGTCGGTGTGCGTGATCGCGATGTCGACGCGGTAGAAGGTTTCGAGGTCCTGGAGCGGCTTGCCCTTCGGATCCTCCTTGTAGCGCGGCTTCTCCTCGTCCACCTCGATGCGGTAGCCGAAGGAGGCAAACTCGTCGCCGAAGCGCGCCGGGTCGTCCGTGAAGCGCCCCTCGTAGGACCCCGCGTCCGGCGGCTCCAGCTCCAGGTCGTCCATCAACGTCTGGCCGAGGTACATCGCCTGCTCGTTCACGCGGATCTGGCTCATCGTGTGGAGCGCGACGCCGAACCCCTTAAGGATCCCTACGAACGCGACCGCCATGATGACGACGGCGACGAGGACTTCCAGCAGGATGTATCCGCGGCGGCTCACTCCCCGCCCTCCTGCTCGCGCTGCGCGAAGTACTCCGCCGGCGTGATGCCGTTCGAGAACATCTCGTACTGGCGGCGCTGGTCCTGCACAAGGCGCGAGGCCACGCGGCGGTACTGCTCCGCCAGCTCCTCCTCGCTCGACTTGATCTGCCGGAAACCCTCCGTACCCTCCTTGGGGGCGGCGGCCGCGAGCTGCTCGTCGATGCTCTTCGGCTCGCCCTCCCAGACCGTGACGCGGGAGGCGGCGCGGGAGACCTCGACGGACATGCGGCGGCCCTTGTTGTTCACGATCTGGACCACGCCGCCGCTCGAGGAGCCGCTCGGATAGAAGAGGATCTCGAGCGGATCGGACGAGCGCTCGAGGCGGTAGTCCTCGCCACCGCGGGAGAACTTGTCGAATCGGATCCGGGGGCCCAGCTCGCGGGGCTTCTCGATGGACGCCTTCGCGTCGCGCGCGGAGCGCCGCCTTCCCCGGGCGTCGCGCTCCGCGTCCGGCAGCGCGATGCGCCAGCGGCGCTCCTCCGGGTCGATGCGGAGCGCGACCGGCTCGCCGCGGGCGACCGCCTCCGAGCGGGCCACGGCCGCCCCCGTCGCGAGCTGCCGCGCCGCGGAGCGGAGGCCCTCCTTCTCGAGCGCGCCCCGCAGGTTCGGGGCGGCGACCGCCACCACGATCCCGAAGATCACGATGACGATCATGACCTCGAGGAGGGTGAAGCCGCGGCGCGCGCCCGTCACTGCAGGCCGCCGGACGGGTCGAGCGTGAAGATCGGCAGAAGCATCGCGATCACCACGAAGGCCACGATGACGCCCATGGTGACGATGATGAGCGGCTCGAGCAGCGAAGTGAGCGTGCGGAGCAGCCGCTCCGTGTCCTTCTCGTACGATTCGCTGATGCGGCGGAGCACATGGGGGAGCTGGCCCGTCTCCTCGCCCACCGCGATCATGTTGGCCGCGACCGTGGGGAAGACGACGGAGCGGCGGAGCGGCTCGGCGACGCTGCTGCCCTGCGTGATCTCGCCGGCGATCCCCTCGATCTCGGCCTTGAACACCGTGTTGCCGGCGACTTCCTTGACAATGTCAAGCGCCTGGAGGATCGAGACGCCGTTGGCGAGCAGCGATCCGAAGGTGCGGGCGAACTGCGCCGCCTCGCGCTTGCGCACCACCTCGCCGAGCACCGGGATCCGCAGGACGAATCGGTCCCAGAGCGCCTTGCCGGCGGGCGTCTTCATGCCGCGCCACGCGCCGGCGCCCGCCGCGGCGAGGACCGCGGCCAGCACCAGGCCGTACTCCTGCATGAACGCCGACACGTCGATCAGGAAGAGCGTGATCCCCGGCAGCGCCTGCTCCATCTGCTCGAAGGTTTCGACGATGCGCGGGATGACGAAGGTGAACATGATGAAGATCGCGGCGCCGCCCGCGACCACCATCACCATCGGGTAGGCGAGCGCCGACATGACCTTGCCGCGCAGCAGCTCCTCCGACTCGGAGAAGTCCGCCAGGCGCTCGAGCACCTCCGCGAGCATGCCGCCCGCCTCGCCCGACCGGACCATGGCGACGTAAAGCTTCGAGAACACGCCCGGGTGCTTGGCGAGCGCCTCCGCGAAGGAGTCGCCCCCCTGCACGTCCGAGAGGAGCTGCTCGACGACGCCCTTCATCGCCTCGTCGTCGTGCTGGCGCGCGAGGATGCCGAGGCCGCGGACCAGCGGGACGCCGCTCGCGATGAGGTCCGCGAGCTGGCGGTTGAACGAGGTGAGCTGGGCGGACTTGACGCGGACCGCGGCGGTGGCCCTCGCGGCCTCGGCCCGCTGCTCGGACGCGGCCGCGGGGCGCGCGGCGGCCTTCGCGGCGGCGCCCCCCTTCGCGGCGGGCTTCGCGCCCCCCTCGGAGATCGCGACCGGGAAGTAGCCCATCTGCTGGAGCCGCGTGACCACCGCGCCGCGCGCCGCCGCGTCGATGGTCCCCTCGACCAGCGCGCCCTTCGTGTCCTTTGCCTTGTAGGCGAACTGCGGCATCGGTCAGTGCCCCATGGCCTGGCGGAGGTAGGCCTTCTCGTCCTCGGAGGCGAACTCGTCCTCCATCGTGACGCGCAGCACCTCCTCGATCGTCGAGAGCCCCGCGATCACCTTCTCCCAGCCGTTGAAGCGGATCGGCCTCATGCCCTGCTTGAGCGCCTCGCTCTTGATCTCGTTCGCCGCCGCGCCGCGGACGATGATGCGGCGCAGGCCCTCGGTCATCTTCACGATCTCCACCAGCGCGGTGCGCCCCCGGTAGCCCGTGTAGCGGCACTCCTCGCAGCCCACCGGGCGCTTGAAGTCGATGCGCGAGGGCTCGAGGCCGTAGGCCTCGAGGTGCATCGAGAGCGCCTGCTCCGGGCGGTGCGACTGCTTGCAGTTCTGGCACAGCAGGCGGATGAGGCGCTGCGCGAGGATGCCCTCGACGGAGCTCGCGATCAGGAAGGGCTCGATCCCCATGTCCTCGAGGCGCGTCACCGCGCCGGAGGCGTCGTTCGTGTGCAGCGTCGAGAACACCAGGTGGCCCGTCAGCGCGGTCTGGATCGTGATCTGCGCGGTTTCCGGGTCGCGCGTCTCGCCCACCATGATCACATCCGGGTCCTGGCGCAGGATCGTGCGCAGCACGCGGGCGAAGGTGAGGTTGATCGACGGGTTCACCTGGATCTGCGTGGTGCCCGCGATGCGGTACTCGATCGGGTCCTCGATCGTGATGATCTTGCGGTCCGCGGAGTTGATCTCGGTGAGGGAGGCGTAGAGCGTGGTGGACTTGCCGGAGCCGGTGGGCCCCGTGATGAAGAGGATGCCGTGGGGCTTCGAGATCATCGCGCGCATCAGCCCCTGGTGCGTGTCGTTGAAGCCGAGGCGCTCCAGCGTGCAGAGCTCCGACTCGCGCGACAGGATGCGGATCGCGATCGATTCGCCGTAGGGCGTGGGGACCGTCGACACGCGGAGGTCGAACTCTCGCCCCCCCATGGAGATCTTGATTTTGCCGTCCTGCGGCAGGCGGCGCTCGGCGATGTTCAGGTCCGCCATGATCTTCACGCGGCTGATGATGGCGGCCTGGAACCGCTTGATCGCCGGCGGGATCGGCGCCTCGTAGAGCATGCCGTCGATGCGGTAGCGGATGCGCAGCTCCTTGTCGAGCGGCTCGATATGGATGTCCGTCGCGCGGTCGCGGAACGCCTCCTGCACCACCTGGTTCACGAACTTCACGATCGAGGCGTCCTGCGCCATGTCCTCGATGTTGATGTTCGAGTCGATGACGACCTCGTTCTCGCCGCGCCGGTCCGCCTCCTCCTGAAGGTTCGTCATCGTGGCGCCGCCGATGCCGTAGATGCGGTTGTACGCCTTGTCGATCTCCGGCTGCGAGGCGACGACGGGCTCGACCTCGCGCTGCAGCAGGCGCCGCAGCTCGTCCAGCGTGTCCATGTCGAGCGGGTCCGCCAGCGCCACGCGGATCGAATCGCCGTCGTCGGCGATGGGCACCGTGCGGAAGTGCTCCGCCATCGGCGCGGGGATCAGCTCGACCAGGTCCGGGTCCGGCCGCAGGTCGCCGAGCTTCATGTACGGGATGCGCATGCTTTCGGCGAACGCCTCGAGCAGCGCCTCCTCGTCGCAGAGCGCCATGCGCGACACCACCTGGTCGAGCCGCGTGTTGTTCTTGCGCGACTCCGCGAGCGCGACCTCGAGCGTTTCGAGGTCCACGAGCTGGCGGCGGACGAGGATTTCGGCGAGGTTGTCGGTGGAGGTCTGGATCATCGGGCGGATGCCTCGGCGGGTCGGCCTCCGCGGGGCGGACCGCGGGGTTGCGATACTGGCACCGCGGAGGGGCGGCTCGGCAAGGGGGAGATGCCCCGGAGCCCGCGTGCCGGGGTCGGCGACGCAAGGGGCGGTCCGGTTTGGCGGGTGCGGCTAGTACGCCGGCTGCTCGAGCTTCTCGACCGGCCACAACCCCTTGTTGCCCGTGTGGGGAACGCAGATACCCACGGGTTCCCAGACGAAGATCTTTCCGGACTTGAGCCGGTTCCCGACCGCGGCAGCCTCGCCCGGTGTCGCCGCCACGGTGACCGGCCACTCGATCAGCGGCTTGTGCCAGAGGTTGCTGAGCCACGCCCTGTCTCCGCGCAGCACGTCGATCTCAAGCCAATGGCGCCCGGTCCGAAGGCCCGCGGGCACCGTCAGCGAGTAGCGCAGCACCAGCGAATCCCCCGGATTGATCCGCCCGGGAAGCGCCATCCGCGGGCCCTCCCAATCCACCACCGCGTGCGACTCATCGCGCCAGTGGCACGCCAAAACGTCGCCGAACTCTTCGCCAAGCGGGGCGGTGCCCACGTTCGTGATGCGGACGGGGAACTCGATCCGTCCGCCCGGCGGCACCGGTGCCTCGAGTGCGCGCCGCACTTCCTGGTTGTTACCGGCTCCGAGCCACGCGGCGAACTCCACATGCTCCACCCGGAGGGGGCCCTCGTATGCGTTCGGCCCCCGCTCGCCGAACCAAGTCACGTTCTCGTGAACCATGTCGACCTTCAGTACCAAGTCGCCGCTGTAGCGGATCGGGGAAATCGGGAGTTCCAACTCGATTTCGCCGCCGGGAGGAACCGCGCGGGGAATCGGGATGTGGAGACCCTCGGTGATGATCTCCTTGCGCTTCGTGAATAAACGGTAACTGATCGAGACGTGATTGCGGCCACTCACAGACTGCGGTTCCCAGCGGAACTTGCCGCTGTTCCGCACTCGAGCCTTGATGACTCCTCCAGCATCGCCATTGACAACTTCGGGAACAGCCAGAGCAACCCACTCGCAAGAATAAACGGTGGAGTTCTCGCCCTCGACCCAATTGCATGACGCCCGGCGACAGCTGCCCCAATAGTCGCCGCTCGTCAAGCTGCGGCGGAGATCGCGGTACTTCTCGCCGTTCCAAATTTGCTCCACCGACTGCTTGCGAAGATCACCCATGACCTCGCCCGAGAAACAACACGGATACACGAGGCCGTCGGACTTGATGTGCATATGCGTCCATGGGTTGCCGCAGGTGCGCGGAGGCGCGTCGTTCGGGGTCGGGTGGGGGACACTCGCGGGGGCGCCGGAGGAAAGCGGCTTCGGCACCATATGCAACGCTCGGTCCGCGGCCTTAGTCGCCCCGAGCCGGAAGGCATTCGCCCAAGTACCGCCAGCTTCCTTCCAATGCTTTTCACTACGATATAGGACCTGCCTGTCGAGCAGCGCACGGATCCGATCCACTATCGAGGAATGCCGCTCAGATCCGGAACGGATGCCTGATTTATCTGATGTTGTACCTACAAAAGGGGGATTGTCAAAGTTCGTTCGAACTCGCAGCTCCATGGCAAGATCATGACCAATTCGATACATCTCCGCGGTACGGCTCTTGTCGTGTACAAGAGACATGTACTCCATTTCCTCTTCATCCACATACAAATTGTGCTGATACTTGAGGCTGTCAAAACCGAACCGGTGCGCCATCCTGACGAATTCCGGAATCTCATGTATATTTAGCGTTGACCCTACGACGCAAAGATTCACCTTAGGATTCTGCGAACCCATTTGCCGCTTCACACGCTGCAGCAGTTCGATCTTCTCAAGAAGCGCCTCCCACTTGCCGCCCTTTCGGATCTTTTCGTAGGTATCTTTGGAGGCCCCGTCGATTGATGCGTTCACGTACGCCACGCCGGATGAAACCAGCGTCTTTGCCATCCCTTCATCCAGCAGGAGCAGATTCGTGAAAAAGCCCATCTCCAAACCAGCACCTTCGTCGATCGCATTGAAGAGCTTCGGCAGGTCCGGAAACAGCAGGGGCTCTCCAAAGGACGATACGATGATATCTTGTGTAAAGGGAAGAACATCACGCACCACGGTCTCCAAGATATCGCCCTCAAGATCATCCCCCTTGCCGTGATACTTATCCCGTGAACACATGATGCAGGCAAGATTGCACTTAGTGGTCACCTCGAGTTGGATCGAGTACGGGCGCGATTCGAGTACCTCGCGCCGTTGGCGCATTTCCAATGTGTTGAGCAGACGGTTTGATCGGGCTGGGTGCTTCATTCGGGCGATCAGGTCCCCAATTTGGTTGCAGTCTTGAGTGATTCTTAAGCGACGCTCGCAGTATCCTGAGAAGATCGACTAGTAATTGGCGTGTCAAGGCGAAACGTGACGATACCGGTCTTGACGCGATTTCGGTTGCCCCGGTTGGATTGACGGTGTACCGCTCCTCCCCACCATTTGCCAAGGACCAGTCCGATGACTCGCGTCGCACTCGCATGCCTAGCGCTCCTTTGCTCCACTGTGGCCGCTCGAGCGGTTCCGCTGAACTCACGCGTCGGCAGCAGCGGTGGGACGTTCAGCCTTTGCGGGGACTCTGTTTACACGGGGGGGGTGTTCCTGAACGGGGATACGGTGATAGATGGCTGCGGAGCAGTGATCGAATTGAGCGCGGGCCAGAACATCGGCGTGGCGAGCGGTCGCCGTCTCACGCTCTCGAACGCCACGGTGCGGGGCGGTGATGCGATGATCGCCCTTGCGGGGGCGATCATCCAAGCGACCAATGTCACATTCGAAAACACGGCTCAAGTAATATATAGTGAACCGGGGTCTACCGTCGAGCTGACGAATTGCCTCATTACTGGAAGTTCGGCTTTCAACGGCTCCTTCCAGAATTCCACCGTCAACTTCACTAATGTAAGTATTTCCAACGGTCCTCGTGTTAACGTGCAGGGCACAAGCTCCGCATTCGTCTGGAACGGTGGGACCTTCGCGGCAGGAAACGATGTTGGGGTTTTCTGTTTCCAAAGCCCCACCGTCAATGTGTCGAATGTAACTATTAGCAACCGCACGGTAGCCATTGATGCGCAGCAGTTTGGCCGGGTTGATGTCTCTGGAGTGACGGTTCTGAATTGCACGAGCGGCATGCAGTTTCAGAATTCTAGTGCTGGAATCGTCACCATATTGGACTCGACAATTGATGGCTCTGGCCTATCCACCTCGAGCGTTCTAGACGGGGTGTTGTTTTCGAACATCGGTTCGGGAGTCGAACCCCTGCAAGTGGGACGCGTTGAGATTCGAGGCATGCGGTCTGGGCTAGTAGCCTCGGATGTTGCTTCACTAACGGTCTATGATTCCCAGCTCTTTGGAAGCAATAAGAACCAACTTAACTTCACAAGAACCGGTTCCGCTTTCTTGACCAACTGCTCATTGGAGGGAGCATCGGTCCGAGGACAGATCAATGTTCAAGACTTTGACATTCTATTCGCCCGGAACTCCTCGTTTTCCGTAAGGGATTGTCTCTTCATCGATTCTCCAGATAATGGAATTCTAGCATTTGAATGTGACTTCAGCGTTGTCCGGTGCTTCTTTGCTGGATCACGGATCAACAACCTTGCGGCCACGAAGGACGACGCTCCAGGGGCCAACACCGGCTCCACGGCCGTCATCTCCGACAGCACGTTCTTGAACGGTTACTTTCAGGACGTCCGGCAGGACCAGTTCAGTTCGATGACCGTCACACGCAGCCTGATGGGGCAGACATCCTCACGTGTCGCTTTTCCATCCTCCGGGGCTTCTTCCGCCTTGGAGACCTACCAGGGCACCGCCTTTCAGTCCTACTCATCCGACTTCTCGTTTGTGTCGAACTTCATTTCCCAACCGACGGAGTATGGTATGCAAGTTGTCGCGGCGCCAGGCGCAGCGGCCATGACGCAGGGGAATAGCTTAACTCGTTTTTCAATGATCCAAGCGCGGAAGACTGGAAACATCACGGAAGATGCTATCCTCTACATTCGTGCCGGCAGCCAGAACCGCTTCCGGGACAATCATGTGTACGACATTCCGTCGGGCGAACGCCGGTGCATGCTCACCTCGGATCAGACTCGATTCACAGAGTTTGCAGGGAACTGGCTTGGCGCAAACTCGGCGGAAATCGGATTGCGCTACAATTCTCTGAGTGGGAATCCTACCAATGCGTCCAGTAATTACTGGGGCTCTTCGACGGGACCAACTGGAGTATCAGGGGGAACCGGATCCGTCGTGTCTGCGGCGGTTTCGGGGAACCTATCGGTGACGCCGTTCTTGACCCAGCCACCGTTGTTAAGTGCAACGAGCGTGCTTCCGGTTTCCGCGACAGGAGATGGAGCGGTGGTGATTTCCACAAGCGATCTCTCGGCTGCCATAACGATTGACGGAGAGCCATTGGTTAAGCCTTCCACTGGTGCGTCAGGGCCTTACGACGCGCTCGTTGCCTTGACCACTTACAGGGCGGATGCCCCGCTTACAATAGGTGTTCCAACGTTGCAGCCCGGCTCGTTGAGACGTAACGCAAACCTGTGGCTCGATACGCGACTTGCTCTCTCCCTGCCGCCGAGCAGCGGCCATCTCTGGCTGGACTTTGCCGTTCCAAATGACGCAACAATCTTTGGCTCTGGAACTGTGTACTGGCAAACCGAGTCTGGTCTCCAGATATTGCATTCGACAGAGGTTGTTTCGGGATCGCCCGATCGAATTCGCTTCCGGTTCGAAGGTAGAAACAAGTTTCCAACGACTTCGATGGTAGTGGATTTTGTCCCGGGTCCACCGTGTTCCTTCCTCACAACACCAACTTCGTTGGACTTTCCGGCCCTCGGCGGTGCGCTGGAAGTCTCTGTTGACGCAAGCAGCGTGGGATGTTCTTGGAGTGTTGAAGAATCTCTGGATTGGGTCTCTGTCGCAACGAACATGGGAAGCGGAGACGGTACTGTCTCCGTGACGGCCGAGCCAAATGGCAGCCTCACCCCTCGATCCGGTTCAATCACCGTGGGCGGGAATGCGGTCAGTGTTTCGCAATCTGGTATCGCACCACCTCCGGATGATTCCTTCGAGCCCAACAACAACCTCAGCGCGGCGCGCTCGCGTCCGTCGCTGCCGACCGGCACCACGTCCAGCTTGGTTTCCCTCAACGAGGATTGGTACCGCCTGCCGAACGCGTCCTGCGGCACGTTGCGCGTCACGGTGAACTTCACCCATGCGAACGGCAACCTGAACGCGGAACTTTACGACGGCCGCTGCACCGATTCGAGCGGCTTCCCGCTGCGCCTCGCGGAAAGCTACTCGACCACCAACCAGGAGACATTCACCTACGTGGACCGCTCCGGTGTCGGAACGGAGCTCTTCCTGCGGATCTACGGCGAGGGCGGGGCGACCAACCCGTCGTACTCGGTGACCATCGCGGAACTCGGCGCCGACGACGCGCTCGAACCGAACAATTCGCCGTGCCAGTTCACGTCGATCAACCTCGGCCAGACGTACAACGACCTGATCCTGAAGGACGACGACTTCTATCTGGTGAACACCACCGGGCTTTCGTCGATCAACGTGCGGATGGAGGCGAACAAGCTCTCCGGCCAGCTCTACTTCATGGTGCTGGCGGTCGATCCGGGCTGCGGCTACGATATCCTGTTCGGCAACTTCACGCCGAACCTCGACGTGAACGAGTCGCTGAACATCCCGACCGGCGGGCGCTCTCAGTTGCTCGTCCGCGTCTACGGCGCGACACGCGGCACGAACACGTACAACCTGCGGGTCTCGGCGGGCGCGCGCTCGGCGGACGCGGAGGACGAATCGATCCCCGCCGCCACGCCGACGCCGCTGCCGTCGCCAACGCCGACGCCGGCGCCGGCAAGGTAGCGCGGGAGCAACAACGCGGTACGACACGGGCTCCGGGAGGCGACTCCCGGAGCCCGCTTCGCTTCCGCCCCCCGAATCGACTTGAGGCAGACTCGCCGCCGCGGGGAAAATCCCGCCAGCAAATCGATCCAAGGACGACCGGACAATGGAAGCGAACGCCCCCAAGAGCGTCATGCAGCGCCTGAAGGAAGAGACCTGGGACCTCCACATGCTGGCGGAGAAGGGCGAGCTGGAGCAGCACATGATCCGCGGCACGCTCCCCAAGGAAATGTACGTCAAGACGCTCGGCCAGCGCTACTTCCTGCACAAGACGCTGGACGAGCTGCTGCAGGCGCACCGGCCGCACCACCCGGCGCTGCAGCGCGTGGTGCGCGACTCGCACTTCCACACGCCGCGCGTGGTCGCGGACCTCGCGTTCTTCGGCGTGGATGCGGCGACCCTCGAGCCGCTCCCCGCCAGCAAGCGCGTGATGGACAAGATGCGCGAGGTCGCCGCGAAGGATCCGAACCTCCTCCTCGGCATGCAGTACGTCATGGAGGGCAGCACGAACGGCGCGAAGTTCATCGCCAAGGCTCTGCGCAAGGCGTACGGCCTCGAGGGCGAGGACGGCACGCGGCTGCTCGATCCCTACGGCGAATCGCAGCGCGAGCAGTGGGGCGGCTTCATCGGCGCGATGAACTCGATCATCTTCTCGCAGGAGGAGGCGGACGGCCTGGTGGATCTGGCGCGGGCCACCTTCCGCTTCATGATCGAGCTGGACGAGGAGCTGTTCGCCCGCGCGGCGTAGGGCTCAGCCGGTCGTCCGCTCGCCGGACGCGATGGCGTTGATCGACAGGAGGAGCGGCGGGAGCAGTTCCGCCGCTCCTTTTTCGTCACCGGCGGAGCGGGCCGCGCGCCACGCGCGGAGCAGCCCGACCTGGTGCGTGTGAAGCCGGCGGAGGCCCGCGTCGCGGAGCGCCACGGTGCGGATCATGCGCGGACGGCGCTCCGCGCGCGAGCGGTGGAACACCCGGTCGATCATCGCGCCGGCCAGCCGCCACTCGTCCTCGATCCGCCCGTGGATCGCTGCGCGCACGGCCTCGTCGGGCACCAGCGCGGCGTACTCGCCGGCGATTTCGAGCGAGGCGGAGGCGAGGCTGGTTTCGACGTTGTAGAGCACATTCCGCAGGAACGGCCAGAGGCGCCCCTTCTCCATGAGCGAGGCGAATAGCGAGGGCTGCTCGCGCTCGAGGTGGGCTAGGCCTGAGCCGAGGCCGTACCAGCCGGGCAGGTAATGGCGGGACTGGTTCCAGCTGAAGACCCACGGGATCGCGCGCAGGTCTTCGAGCGTGCGGCGCGAGGTCCGCCGCGCGGGGCGCGAGCCGATGGTGCTGTGCTCGAGCGCGTCGATCGGCGTGGCGTGGCTATAGTAGTCGATGAAGCCGGGGGCCTCGATGAGTTCCCGGTAGGCGCGCGTGCTCGCGGCGGCGAGCGCCTCCATGGCGGGCGCCAGCTCCGCGTCCAGCGGCGACGGCGGACCCGCGTGGCGCAGCGTCGCGGCGGTGACGCCGGAGAGGAGCAGCTCGAGGTTGTACGTGCAGGTGATCAGATTGGCGTAGTTCTGCGCGACCGTTTCGCCCTGCTCCGTCATGCGGAATCCGCCGGCGAGGGAGCCGTGCGCGAGGGCGCCCAGGAAGCGGTGGAGCGGACCGGCGCCGCGGCTGGTGGTGCCGCCGCGCCCATGGAAGAAGCGGGGCAGCGCGCCGGCTTCGCGCGCGGCTTCGGCCAATTCGCTCTGCGCGCGGTTCAGCCCCCACTGCGCGGCGACGATGCCGCCGTCCTTGTTGCTGTCGCTGTAGCCCACCATGAGCTGGACGACGGGCTCGCCGGAGCGCGCGCGCGGGAGGCTTCGGGCCGTGACCGGGTGCGCGAGGAAACCGCGCAGCACCGCGGGGCTCCGGCGCAGGTCGCCCACGGTTTCGAAAAGCGGCACTACGGGGAGCAGGCAGCGCAGCCCCTCCGGCGTGGACTGGACCAGGCCCACCTCGCGCTGGAAAAGGTACACCACTAGGAGGTCCGACACGTCGCGTGTCATGCTGACGATGTAGGAGCCGACGCCCTCGCCGCCATGCTTCTCCCAGTGTTCGGCGACGACCGCCAGCGCGCCCAGGACGGAACGCGCCTCCTCGCCGAGCTCGGCCCGGCGCGGCAGGAAGGGGCGGCGCGAGAGCAGTTCCTCTTCGAGGAAGGCGAGCCGCATCTCCTCGTTCCAGCGCGAGTAGCCCTCCTCCGCGACGCCCGAGGCGGCGAGGATCTGCTCCATCGCGCGGTCGTGGAACGCGCTGTTCTGCCGCAGGTCGAGCGAGGCGAGGTGCAGGCCGAAGGTGTCGAAGACCCGTTGGACGGGTTGGACGGATCCCCGGGCGAGGCGGCGGGCGCCGACCGCGACCAGCGTGTCGTCGAGGAGCTGGAGGTCCGCGGAGAGCTCCTCGCGCATGGTGTAGCCATCCGCGGCGACGCGGGCGCGCAGCAGGAGCGCGGCCTGGCGCCAGGGCTCGCCCGCGTGGCGCGCGGCGGCGTCGCGCTCCGGCGCGGGGATGAGCGCCGCCAGCTCCTCGATGCGCGCGGTCAGCGCCTCCGGCACCGGCTGCAGGTGCGCGGAAAGCGTCAGGCGCGCGGCGAGCTGCTCGAGCTGCCGCTCCAGGACGATGCGCGCCTCGGACCGCAGGCGCGCCAGCGTCGAGCGCGTGACCTCCGGCGTCACGAGCGGGTGCCCGTCGCGGTCGCCACCCACCCAGGTGCCG
This sequence comes from Candidatus Sumerlaeia bacterium, assembly GCA_033764015.1. Classification (GTDB taxonomy): domain Bacteria; phylum Sumerlaeota; class Sumerlaeia; order SLMS01; family JANRJK01; genus JANRJK01. Next base: position 29,165 of record JANRJK010000014.1, read on the forward strand.
AAGCCGAGCCGCGGGCGCGCCTCCCGCGCGGCCACCAGCGGGCTCCCCCAGCCGAGCGCCTCCCACGCCTGGTCGAGGCGTTGGTCGACCTTTCCGAGCGCGGCGGGGAAGACTTCACGCAGATAATGCAGCGCGTTTTCAAGTTCCGAGAGCACGTCGGGCTTCTCGAGGTAGGTTTCGCCGGTGCGCCAGAGCCGTTCGAGGGTCTCGCGGATTTCGCGGTGGATCTCCTCGCGCTCCGCGTGGGTCCACATGCGGTTCTCGAGGGAGACCAGGTGCAGGTAAAGTTGCCGGTGCAAGGCGAGGACGGTGGGGCGCTTCGCCTCGGTGGGGTGCGCGGTGAGCACCGGCTCGACGTGGACGTCGCGGAGCGCGGCGGCGATCCGGTCCGGGGTGTGGCCGGCGCGGCGGAGTTCCTCGAGGTTGTAGCGCCAGAGGCCCGGCTCGCCGCGTTCGGAGGGGAGCGCCTCGCGGGCGCGGCGCATCTGGGCGGCGGTGTTCTCCTCGACGAGGTTGAGGAGCTGGAAGGCGATGGAGAGGACCTGCAGCTCGCGGGTCGATCCCGGGGCGGCGAGCGGCGGCTCGCCGGGCGCGGGGTCGCGGAGGACCAGGTCGACGCAGCCTGCGAGGCGGTCCTCGCCGAGCTCGCGGAGGACGCGGGCGAAGTGTTCGAGCAGCATCCGGTAGTCGCGCCCGATCTTGTCGAAGGCGGCGGCCCACAGGACATCGGAGGTGGCTGCGGCGTTGGACGCCGGGTCGGTGGTTTCCACGGGGCGCTCGCGTTGGCGGATTCGCTTCGGCGCGATGCTGGCGGGCCGGGGGGAGGGAGGCAACCGCGTTGCTCCCCACCCGTTTGCCCTTGAGGGACCCGGCGCCGGGGCGGGACCATGCGGTTGTCGCGGCGCACCGCACCGAACGCGCCGCCCCATGGAGAGCCGCACCGTGAGCATCGCACGCCGCAAGACCCGCCAAGTCCGTGTCGGAAACGTTCCGATCGGCGGCGGGGCGCCGATCAGCGTCCAGACCATGACGAAGACCGACACCCGGAACGTCGCCGCCACGCTGGCGCAGCTCCACGACCTCCACAAGGCGGGCGTCGACATCGTCCGCCTCGCCTGCCCGGACCAGAAGGCCGCCAACGCCTTCCACGACATCATCAAGGAGTCGCCGGTCCCGATCATCGCGGACATCCACTTCGACTACCGCATGGCGCTGATCGTCCTCGAAGCCGGCGTGCAGGGCATCCGCCTCAACCCGGGCAACCTGGCGCGCAAGGACATGCTGCCCGAGATCGTCGCCCGCTGCCGCGAGCGCATGGTTCCGATCCGCATCGGCGTCAACAACGGCAGCCTCCGCATGGATCTGCGCAAGAAGGTGTTCGCCGGCGAGCTCGACACCGCCGACGCGATGGTCGAGTCCGCGCTTGATGAGATCAAACTTATCGAGGACTGTGGCTACGGCGAGATCAAGGTCTCGCTGAAGGCCTCCGACGTGCTCACCACGGTGCGGGCCTACCGCGCGATGGCGGACCGCTCCGATGTCCCCTTCCACGTCGGACTCACCGAGTCCGGCACGGTGCGCGCCGGCACGATCAAGTCCGCCATGGCGATCGGGGCGCTCCTGCTGGACGGGCTGTGCGACACGATCCGCGTCTCGCTCACCGGCGACTCGAAGGAGGAGGTGTACGTCGGGAAGAAGATGCTGGCGAACCTCGGCCTTCGCGACGCCGGCCCGAACCTGATCTCGTGCCCGAGCTGCGGGCGCGTCGAGATCGCGCTCGAGAAGGCGGCGCTCGCGGTCGAGGAGCGCCTTGTGCGCGACTACGCGAAGGAGAACATCTCGGTCTCCGTGATGGGCTGCGCGGTGAACGGCCCCGGAGAGGGCCAGATCTCCGACTTCGGCATCGCGGGCGGCCGCGGACGCGGCGCCATCTACCGCCTCGGCAAGGTGGTGCGCGGCTGCGACGAAAGCGAGATGGTGGACGTGCTCTTCCAGGAGATCGACAAGTGGATCGCCTCCGGCCGTCCGCACGAGGAGGTCGATCCCGCGGTCTACGAGGCGGTGCTGAACGCGAAGCCGATGAACGAGACCGCGGAGGTGTGAGCGGGAGGCTTGCGTTGCGCGGCGCCCCGGCGTAGAAGGACTATACGATACCCCGCCGACGGCGCCCGAAACTTGGAACTCACCATCGAAGGCAACCGGACCCGCGTGACGGTTTCCGTTCGCGGGCGCCTCACAGGGCGCAATTGCGAGGACCTCCGCGCGGCCGCCGCCAGCGCGGTCGAGGAGCGCCGCCAGATCGCGCTCGACCTGGGCGGCGTCACGGAAGTGGACGAGGCCCTGGTGGGTCTCCTCGTCGAGGTGCGCGCGCTGGCCGAGGCGCAGGGCGGCAACCTGGTGATCGAGTCGCCCAGCGCATGCGTCCTCGAGGCGCTCCGCGAGTCCGGCCTCGACGGCCTCTTCGGCCTGGGCTGACCGCGCGGCGGATGCGTGTCCTTGTCCTGAACCACAACCTGGTGGAGCGCGGCACGTACTTCCGCGCGCTCATGACGGCGAAGGAGTTCCACCGCCGCGGCCACGATGTGACGTTCGCCACCACGGGCCCGCAGTACTATCGCGCGGTGCGAGCGCCTGCGAGGCCGCGCTGGCGCGGCGTGCGCACCGCGAACTGGACCCCGTTCGCTGGCGTCGAGGAAGCGCTCTTCCCGCTCGGGCTCGCGCAGCGCCTGGTGCTGGCGGCGGAGCGCCACGACCTAGTCTACGCCTTCGTCCACAAGCCGGTGGACCACTTTCCTGCGCGGCTGGCGCGCGCCCGGGGCGCCTTCTGGCTGCAGGACTGGTGCGATCTGTGGTCCTCCAACGGCGGCCTCTACGACATGAGCCAGTGGCCCGAGCCCCACCCCGACTGGACGCGCGACGGGCGACGCCACGCGCACCGCGCGCTGCAGCGCTGGGAGGAGCGCCTCGAGGAACGCTCCGCCCGCGACGCCGACGCGGTGACGATCATCTCCTCCTGGATGCGCGGCGAAACTCGCCGGCTCGGTGTGCCGGACGACCGCGTGCACCTGTACGGCTCCGGCGCCGACACGCGCCGCGTCGCGGTGCTCGACAAGGTCGCCAGCCGCGTGCGGCTCGGCGTGCCCGCGCAGGCGCCGATGCTCGGCTACGCGGCGAACTACTCGCATGACAGCATGATGCTCGAGGAGGCGCTCGAGCGGGTCTGGCGCGCCCGCCCGGACGCGTTCTTCCTCACCGCGGGGCCGCGCTTCTGGCGCGATGGCGGGCCGATCGCGCGCGCGCTCGCGGAGGGCCGCGCCATGGACCGCGGCCGCGTGCCGTTCAGCGAAATCCCCGCGGTGCTCGGCGCGTCGGACGCGCTCGTGCTCCCGATGCGCGACACGCGGTTCAACTGGAGTCGCTGGCCGCACAAGTTCGGCGACTACCTCGCGGCGGGGCGCCCCGTCGCGATCACGCGGATCGGCGACTGCGCGCGCGACGTCGAGGAGCACCGGCTGGGAGCGGTCGGGGCGCCGACCGCGGATGGGCTCGCGGCGGCGTTGCTCGACGTGCTGGCGCGACGCGACGAGTGGGCGGCGATGGGAGCGCGCGCGCGGCGGTTGGCGGAGACCAGCCATTCGTGGCCTGCGCGCTTCGAGGGGTTGGCGGATTTCCTGCGGGGGAAGGGGCTTCCGGTTTAGGAGAGCGGCTCGCTCTCGTGCGAGTCGGTCCCGCCATCCGCCGCCGCCGCCGCGGCCGCAGCGGCGGCAGCGCCCTCGTTGGACGACTTCAAGTCCGCGTCGTCGTAGCAGACCCGGTTTCTCCCGAGATCCTTCGCGCGGTAGAGCTGTTCGTCGGAACGGCGGAAGAGTGTGTCGACGGTGTCGCCGGAGCGGAATTCGGCGACGCCGATGCTCGCGGTGAGGCGGATCGTCTTGTTGCCGAGGACAAGGTCGGAGGACTCCATGGTGCTACGGACGCGTTCGGCCAGGCGGATCGCGTCGTCGATACGCGTGTCCGGAAGGGCGACGGCGAACTCCTCGCCGCCCCAGCGGGCGACCAGATCCGAGTCGCGGCAGGTGACGCGGAGGATGCGGGCGAGGAACTTGAGCGCCTCGTCGCCGCAGTCGTGGCCGTAGGTGTCGTTCACGCGCTTGAAGTAGTCGGCGTCGATGAGCAGGAAGCTTAGGGGCACGCGCGCGCGCTGGGCGCGGGCCAAGTGCGAGCGCAGCAGCGCCAGGAGCTGCCGGCGGTTGTCGAGGCCGGTCAGCGAATCTCGCGTCGCGGACTCGTAGAGGGACTCCTCGTGCCGCAGCTCCGCCTCGTCACGGAGGAAGTAGCCGAGGACGGTGCGCCCGATGGTGATGCGGTCGCGCTCCTGCAGGCGGACCGTCTGGTTCGAGATGCGGCGCCCGTTGATCTCGGTGCCGTTGCGGCTGCCGAGGTCCTCGATGAAGCAGCGGGGGACGAGGTTCGCGCGGTCGTGGTTCTCGTAGGTGATGCGCGCATGGGCGCGCGAGCAGCCCGTGTCCGAGATGCGGAAGTCGGCGTTGCCGCCGCGCCCGATCACCGTCGTCAGCTTCGTCAGCGGAATGTGCGCGCCGCGGCTGGGGCCCGCGATGCCGATCAGGACGGGGCGGAAGATGGAGGGGCCGAAGGCGCCCGAACTGCCGCTGCGCACCGACGACAGGGCGCCCGATTCGGTTCGCTCAGCGGCTTCATAGGACGAGTCGTTGGTCGATTCTTCGACGTTCCGCTTGGTCACGGGCCTGCTGGTGGGTTCACCGGTCCTTGGTTTCGAATCGCGAGTAGACGGTGGACGGGGAGCAACCGTCAAGAGGCAAAGCGCCGTATATCCGGCACCCGAACCCGGGGAACCCCGCAGAAGAATGTCGGGGAGATTGCGGAGACGCTAGCGGTGGGAGCGCCCTACTCGCTCGCGCGGCGCCCGAAAATCAGGTCTGTGGCGAAGTACGCGACCGACGCCCAGGACAGGAATCCAAGAAGGAACAGGAGCGTGCGCCCGAAAAAGTCGAGCTCCTTGAAGAAGTCCGGCTGCGGGAGGACCGACGTGGCGACGAACAGGTAGAACACGGCGATCAGCGGCAGGAAGGTGAGCATCAGCAGGGTCGCGACGCGGAAGCCGCCCTGGATCGCCGAGTTCGGCGCGGCGGCCTTGCGGCCCCCGAGGTCCGGCATCCGGCTAATCGCCAAGTCGACGTCCTCGCCCGAGGCGATGACCGGAACAACTTCCTTCTCGAAGGCGGTCTCGACCAGCGTGCGTCCTTCCAGATTCGTGGGGTCCTCCATCGCGACGAGGACACGGCTCGCGCCCTCCATCCGAAGGGGAACGAAGCGGTGGCGGCGGCACTGTTCGGAGGAAACGAAGCCGGAGACCTCGGGCCGGGGCGCGATGTCGCGCAGGGAGATGACGTCCAGCTTGCAGTGGTCGCGCAGGAACTTGAGCTTCTCGCGCTCCGTGAGGACGCCATGCTCGACGAGCATGCGCATGAGGGGGCGCCCGTTGACGGAGGCCTCCTGTCGCGCGCGCTCCAGTTCGTCCGGCGCGACAAGCCGGGCCGCCAGCAGTCCCTGCTCGAGGCGGTCCAACGCGGGTTTCGGTTCCTTCATGGTCGCTGCTCCGCCCATCAACCTGCTCCTCGGCCTGCCCCGGCGGGAGTGTTGGCGTTGCCCTGTTCGACTATGCCATCAAGAGTTCACTTATCTACGCTATAGACCGTCAACCGGAATGGGGTGGAAATCCGACGATAAAGCGGCATCGGTAGGATCTTGGAGTACGTTGAAGAGGCGAATACTAGACAAAACAGCTCTTGTTTCGCTTGCATATCGAGCCCCCGCTGGAGAAGCCTCCCAACACCCCCAGCCGGAGGCCGCCATGAGCGACGCCCGCCTCGTCCCACACCTCGGCAAAGCACTCCGCCGCACCGCGCAGGCCCACCTCCGCGACTGGCTCGGGGCGCCCCCGCGCCCGCTCAAGCTCCGCATGGCGCTCACGAACCGCTGCAACTCGCGCTGCATCATGTGCTCGATCTGGAAGTTCCAGGACAACTTCGCGCCGAGCATTCCCGGCGAGACGTCGCCGGACGACATCCGCCGCCTCGGCGAGCGGAGCCGCGACTTCTTCTCCGAGCTGAACCACATCAGCCTGACCGGCGGCGAGGCGACGCTGCGCCGGGACCTGGTCGAGCTGCTCCGCGCCGTCGGCGAGGCGTTCCCGGGGCGCTCCGTCAGCTTGAACACGAACGGCTTCTCGCCGGCGAAGCTCCACCGGATCCTCGACGAGGCGTGCGAGTTCCTCCACGGCATCACGGTGACGATCAGCTTGGACGGCATCGGCGCCACGCACGGCGTGGTGCGTGGCATGGGGTCGAAGGTCTACGACGCGGTGCGCGAGAGCATCGACGGCATCGTGGCGCGCCGCGAGGCCGGGCGGCCGATGGATGTCGAGGTCAACACGGTGATGACGAACGCGAACGCCGACCAGATGGCGCCGGTGCACGCGTTCTGCGCGGAGCGCAAGATCGCCTGGAACCCCATCTTCGTGATCAAGGGGCAGCTCTACCAGAACCAGAGCGGGCAGGACGACGCGCTGGTGCTTTCGCCGGATTCGCGGCGGCGCCTCACGGACGACATGCGCGCGATCGCCAAGGCGCGGCCCTCGGTCAAGAACTCCGAGACGCTCCGCCTCCTGGAGGAGGACGGACGGCGCGACTACGACTGCTGGGCGGGGCGGCTGCTGCTGCTGATCGAGGAGAACGGCGACGTGTACCCGAACGGCGGCTGCCCGCCGGAGTTCAAGATCGGCAACATGCGCGACACGGACTTCGACCTCGGCGCGCTGTTCGCGACGCCGCTGGCCCGCGAGGTGCTGGCGAAGGCGAAGGACTGCCGCGCCTGCGCGATCCCGTGCGAGTACATGACGACGCTGCGCTACGCGGAGGCGCTGGAGGGCTGGCGCAAGACGCGCCGGGCGGCGGAGCTGGCGGGGGCCTGAGAGACCTCAGGGCCCCGCGGAGCGGCCCGCTCTTAGGCGGTGGCCGCAGCTTCGTCCTTCTTCTCGCGCAACGCGATCAGCTTGTTCATGGTGCGCACCACCATGAAGATCGAGAACGCCACGATGAGGAAGTCCACCGTGGTGTTGATGAACATGCCGTAGCGGATGGCGACCTCGGCGGTCGTCTCGACGCCGTCCGCGCCAACCTCGGCCGCCTGGATGATCAGCTTGAGCTGCTTGAAGTCCACGCCGCCGATCATCAGGCCGAGCGGCGGCATGATGATGTCGTTCACCAGCGAGTTGACGACCTTGGTGAACGCGCCGCCGACGATGATGCCGACGGCCATATCGACCGCGTTGCCTTTGACGGCGAAGGTTTTGAATTCCTGGACAAGGGACATGGTTGATTCCTGGGGGGCCCGCCGGGAGGGGCGGGCGCGGGATTCTGCGCGCGTCGCGGGACGCCGCTTCGCAGGATGCCGGTTGGCGTTGCGACAGGTGGTTGTGCGGCGAGGTAGGTGAAGCGTCAATGCCGACCCCGGCCGGGAAGCGGTTTAGCGCGGCGCGGGGCACTTCGACTTGCCCGCGCCCGGCCCCGACCGAAGCGTTGCGCCCATGGCTCCCGAACTGCACCGTTTCTCCGACACCGTCCTGCTGCCCGCCTCGATCCACGAGGTCTTCGCCTTCTACACCGATGTGGACAACATGGTGCGGATGCTGAACCCCTCGCTGTTCGTGAAGGTGCGCCGCGCGGACCGGCCGATGAAGCTGGGCGCCCGCTACGAGTTCGACGTCGGCCCGCGCAACCTCCCCGTCACGATCCGCTGGTCGTCGGAGATCAGCGCCTTCGCGGCGCCCGCGCTCTTCGAGGACCGCCTGGTGGACGGGCCGTTCTCGCACTGGGTGCACCGGCACGAGCTGGTCGAGCGCGGCCCCGCGATGACGGAGATCGTCGACACGGTCGAGTTCGGCGCCGCCCGCGGCATGCTGGCGCGGACCGTCAATTCGCTCTTCATCGGCAAGAACATCGAGGAGCTGTTCCGCTTCCGGCGCTCGGTCCTCGAGGAGCGCTTCGGCAAGGCGCCCGCCACCGCGTAGCCGCGCCGCTCAGTCCTCCGCCGTGCCGTCGTCCGCCATCCGCACGATGCGCGGGTGGAACGAGGCGAGCGCCTCGACCAGGTCCGCCTGCGCGGCCATCACCTGCTCGATCGGCTTGTAGGCCTGCGGCGCCTCGTCCACACCGGCGGAGAGCAGTTCGACGCCGCGCTCCTCGAGCCACTTCTTCATCGCGTTGCGCGTGATCGAGTTCTTCGCGGCGGTGCGGCTCATGGCGCGGCCCGCGCCGTGCGCCGCGGAGTCGAGGCTGTCCGGCGCGCCCTTGCCGCGCACGACGAAGCCCGGCGCGCCCATGCTGCCGGGGATCACGCCCAGCACGCCCGCGCCCGCCGGCGTGGCGCCCTTGCGGTGCACCACCACCCGCTCGCCGCCGTGCTCCTCGATCCACGCGAAGTTGTGGTGGTTCTCGATCTGCAGCACGGGGTCGAGCCCCGCCGCGCGCAGCACGTGCCGGTGGATGCAGTCGTGGTTCGCGGCGGCGTACTCGCCCGCCAGCTCCATCGAGTTCCAGTACTGGTCGCCGAGGTCCGACCCGAGTTCGAGCCACGCGAGGCGCAGGTGCGACTTGGGCAGCTTCGAGCGGTCCATCGCCGCGCGCGAGAAGCGGTCCGCGATGGTGGCGCCGAAGCCGCGCGAGCCGGAATGCGACAGCAGCGCAAGGTACGCGCCGGGCTCGAGACCCAGCTCCGCGCGTTCGAGGCGTAGCTCGCCCCACTCGACGAAGTGGTTGCCGGAGCCCGACGTGCCGAGCTGCGCGCTCGCCTTTCCGTGGAGCTGGCGGATCTCCGTCGGCACGCGGTCCCAGATCGGCGAGTCGAGCACCGCGTGCTGGCGGCGCTCGCTCGCCTGGAACTCCGCGCCCGCGTTGAACCGCGTCTCGGACACGAGGGCCTTGCGCAACCGGTCGCGCCAGCCGCCGAGGCGCGAGGCGGGCTCGCCGACGATCGACAGCTTCATGCGGCAGGCGATGTCCACGCCGACCGCGTAGGGAATCACGGCGCCGCGCGTGGCGAGCACGCCGCCGATCGGCAGCCCGTAGCCGAGGTGGCCGTCGGGCATCTGCGCGCCGCGGACCGCGACCGGGAGCCGGCACGCGGCGTCCATCTGTTCCAGCGCGGCGGCGTCGATCTGCTCCGCGCCCCAAACGCGGTACGGCACGGCTTCCCCGCGGAGGACCGGGGCCCGCAGCGCCGCGAGGAGCGCGGCCATTCCCGCCAGCCTGGCGTCCCGGTTCGCGGACGGGTCCGCGCGCAGCGACTCGAGGCGCGCCAGCGCGTCCTCCGGGGAGGCGCCCGCGGCGAGTTCGCCGCGCAGCCATTCGACCGCCGCGCCGAAGACGGGGCCGCCGGGCCACTGGATCGAAAGGAGCAGGGCGGATTCGCGGATTTCCATGATGACAGCGCGGAGGCGGCGCGTAAGGTGGCGTTGGAAGGTTGTTCCTTCCCCACGATTCCACCGCGGCGGCGGCTTCATGTCGAGCGACACCGGAGGGCGCAGCGCTTTCTCCCCGTGGCAGCGGCGGCTCGACCCGTCGCTGGCGCGGGCGGAGTCGCTCGCGCCTTTCGCGGCGTTCCGCGCGGCGCGGGCGCGCGGGGGCCCGGCCCGGCGCCTGCGCGCGGACGCGGCGCTGGCGCTCCGCGAGTGCCGCCGCGCGTGGCGCTTGGCATTGCTGCTCGGGCCGGCGGCGCTGTGGCTGCTCGCGGGCTGGGCGCCGGTCGAAGCGTTCGTCGCGGCCGCCCTCGGCGCGCTCGCGACGGCGGGTTGGTGGGGCGCGGACCGGTCCGGACTGCTATCGGCCGCGCAGGAGCGCCCCCGCCGCGCGGATGGCCTGGTCGAGCTGCTCCTCGCGCCGCGGGGGCGCCGCGCCGAGCTGGAGGACCTTTGGCTCGCCGGCGCCGACGGGCGCGAACTCGCCGAGTCCACCGCCGCGGAGTACCGCGAGCGCCTCGGGCCCTGGCTTTGGGCGCTGGTGCTCGCGCCCGGGCTCGCGGCGCCGTTCCATGCGTGGGGCGCGCTGGCCGACTCGGGCGCGGTCGCGGTTCTTGCGCTGCCCGCGGCGGCGCTGCTGGTGCTCGCGCTGCGGCGCTACGCCGAGACCGCCGCGCTGCTCGGCGCGTCGAACCTGCTGCTGGCGCTAGTGCGGCGCTGGACGGCGCGCACCAAGTCCGGCGTGCTGGACGAGATCGCCGCGCCGTTCGAGGAGCACCCGCTCGAAGTGCTTCTGGTAGGCGTGCTGCCCGTGATGGTGCTCCTTGGCGGGGGCGGCGTGGCGGTCGGCGCGTGGGCCGCGGGGGGCGCGATGACGGTGTTCGAAGTGGCCGCGGGCGTCGAAGTCGCCGGACGCTTCGCACTCGAGCGCGCGGCCGGCGCGGCGCTCGGCCTCGCGGCTCCGGCGGCGGCGCTCTGGTGCATGGCGTGGTGCCTCGAACACGGCGCGGACCGCCGCCGCGAGTGGCTGCTGTCCTTCGCCGACGAAGGCTTCCGCGCGTACTTCGCGCACGACGTGGCGGGCGAGGAGATCGCACCGCTCACGCGGCGGCAACTCCTCGGCGCCGGCGCGCTCCGCCCCGCGAGGGCGTAGGGGCTACTCGCCGGGGATGGCCTACCAGGCGTCGCCCATCTCGCGGCGTCTTCGCAGCGCAAGGCGCTGAAGGAAGAGCGGCGCCGCCAGCAGCGCGACTCCGGATGGCAGGCAGAGGAGACTCGATGACTGTCCAAAGAGGCTGATGAAGCAGAGCGCCGTCGCCGCAATCGCCGCGCACAGCGCTGCGGTCGCGCCGCTGGCGATCACCGCCTGCAGGCCCCATGGCGTGTTCCGGTGCGCCATGAGCAGCAAGAAGCAGTAGGCGCTGAAGCCGATATATGCATAGCCCGCGGACCCGTACACGGTCATCAAGAACAACTTCGAAGCCTGCGGTGGCTGCGGGAAGTAGGTGATGAGGGCTAGCACGCCGATGGGTGCGGGAAAGATGCTCCACAACAGCGGACTGACCCGGCTCCAGAAGTGGTCGTGATAGAACTCCCGCGCTTGGGTGGTCGTGACGCGGAACTCGTCGCGGAATGCGTACGCGCGCGCCCGGCAGATCGCCCACGCCAACTACAGCGCGGCGGGCATCGCCGCCACCCAAGCGCCGAAATGTACGAAGCCAACCCTTAGAGCGAGCGCGTCGAGTCCCATGCGGCCCAGGAGAGCGCAGACGCGCGCCCCGCGCGATCCGAGCGGCTACTCCACCCCGTACCACGCATCGCCGAGCTCGCGGCGGCGGGCCTCGGTTTTCCGGAGCGCGAACGCCACCACCCGCGCCGTCAGCAGCACGTAGACCCCGATCCACACGTAGACCGGAATGTCGGAGAGCTCGAGATAAACCGCGGCCAGCACGTACAGGAACGTCGCGGTGGCGACGCCGGCGGAGGCGATGGCGCAGCCCTGCGCGCCGAGCACGCCCCAGTGCAGCCCGGACGGCGCGCGGCGCACCGCCGCGAGCGCCCCGAGGACGGACACCGCCAGGATCCACGCCGCGTACAGGTTCAGCGCGAGCAACGGCCAGAGGTCGGTCGAGTCGAGGGCGATCATCGCGTTCGCCGCCAGCCAGAAGGAGCCCGGGTAGAGCACCCACGGGCGGAGCAGCTTGCGCAGGCGCCCGAAGAACCACTCGTCCATGGGCTTGGGTGTCGCGCGGTGCTCGTCGCGGGCCGCGTACTCCCGCGCCAGCAGCACCGCCCGCGCCCAGACCAGCGTCGGGCCGATGGCGAGCAGGAAGGTCAGCAGGGTGCCGAAGAGCAGGGCGGGAATGAAACGCATGGCCGGAGGTTGCCCGGGGTGGCGGGCGGCGGCAAGGGCCGCGCCCCCGAACGCTTGACCCATCCGGGGGCGGGGCGCAGCGTAGCAGGCAGTTCGGCGCGGTCCGGCCGCGCCTTCCCATCCACGAGCAGGAACACGACATGTCCATTCTGGTCGATGATTCGACACGCCTCGTCATCCAGGGCATCACGGGCCGCGAGGGCCTTTTCCACGGCGAGCAGATGAAGGCCTACGGGACGAAGCTGGTCGCCGGGGTGACCCCCGGCAAGGGCGGGCAGACCGTGTTGGACGGCGTGCCGGTGTTCAACACCGTGCGCGAGTCGGTGGAGAAGGCGGGCGCGAACACGTCGATCATCTACGTGCCGGCGAAGTTCGCCAAGGACGCCGCGCTCGAGGCGATCGAGTCCGGCGTGCGGCTCTTCATCCTCATCACCGAGGGCATTCCGACGCTCGAGATGATGCAGGTTTACCACGAGGCCAAGCGCGCCGGCGTCCGCTTCATCGGGCCGAACTGCCCCGGCGTCATCACGCCGGGGCAGGCGAAGTGCGGCATCATGCCGGGCCACATCCACAAGCCCGGGCGCGTCGGCCTCATCTCGCGCTCCGGCACGCTCACCTACGAAGTCGTCTGGGAAATGACCCAGGCCGGCATCGGGCAGTCGACCTGCGTGGGCATCGGCGGCGACCCCATCATCGGCACGACGCACCGCGACGCGCTGATGCTCTTCGAGGACGACCCCGAGACGGACGCGGTGATCCTGATCGGCGAGATCGGCGGCTCGGACGAGGAGGAGGCGGCGCGTTTCGCGCGCGACCACATGACGAAGCCCGTGGTGGGCTTCATCGCCGGCCTGACAGCGCCGGAAGGCAAGCGCATGGGGCACGCCGGCGCGATCATCAGCGGCGGCAAGGGCACCGCGCAGGAAAAGCTCCGCATCATGCGCGAGTGCGGCATCCGCACGGCGGAACGCCCCGACCAGATCGTCGGGCTGGTGCAGGAAGCGCTGGCGGGGAAGATGGCGGGGGCGCGCTAAGCCGCCCCCCTACCGCACCTTGGCCAGGGGCCGCGGGAACACGTAGAGCGTCCCCTCGACCAGGTCCTTCACATCCAGTTCGTCGTCCGAAAGCGCCGCGGTGTCCATGTCGCGGAGCAGCAGCCCGAAGCTGTCCTCCGCGCGCGCGTGGTAGGCCAGCCCCCCGCCCAGCACGCCGACCGCGTCGCCCACCACGCCCCAAGTGGAGCCGTGCACCGGGTCCACGCCGAGCGGCGGCGCCTCGTCGAGGCGGATGAATGCGTGGTCCACCCAGGAACGCAGGTATTGCTGGAGCCCCGGCAGGCGGCTCGAGCGTCCGAGGAAGTAGAGCACCGGCGGCTTGGTGGCGTTGCCTTCGTCGCGGGTGGTGGCGCGCTCCAGGGCTCGCTTGGCGAAGCGGGCGATTTGCAGTGCGAAGCGCGTGCAGTCGATCTGCGCGGTGCTCTTGCGGACGAGGAAGAGCGGCGAGGGCGTGACTTCCGGCGGGAAGAGCAGCGAGCCGATGCGGTCGTTCACGCGCGACAGCTCCTCGACCGAGGGCGTGATCGCGGAGAAGTAGTGCATGTCGTCGCGCGCGAGGCCGACCGGGATCGAGTCGTGGTAGATCCGCCCGCGGCTGTCGCGGACCGTGAAGAGCGTGCGGCACTTGCCCACGTCCAGGAGCATCGTCATGCGGTCCTCCTCGACGCCGGGCAGCGTCGGGAGCAACGCGCGGGCGGCGCGCTGGGAGGTGACGAGGCCGAGGAAGTCGCCGCCGGAGGCCGCCTCGTACTGCGAGCCGACCACGCGAAGGTCGTCGAGCCGCAGGTAGAGCAGACTGGTGATCGAGCGCCCGTCGGGGAGCGGCCGTTCGGCGAGCATCACCGCGCGGGGGAACAGGTGCGGGTTGGCGCTGTGCGTGCGGCGCAGGAGTTCAAGCCGGCGCTGGTTGCGCGCCTTCTTGTTGTCGGCGCCGAAGGTGCGCACCTCGGTGACAAGCTCCGACGGCATGATGCCGAGCACCGGGCGACGGAGCCGTTCGAGGTCGCGCAGCCGGCGGAAGCCCTCGGCGATGCCCTCCGGGTCGGTGTACGTGAGCTCGTCCGAGTCCATGAAGATCGGATGGCGGTAGCGCGTTGTCGTCTCGACGAGGTGGTTCAGTTCGAGGACGCGCGCGCCGGCGACGGCGATCCGCGCGCCATCGCGCTCGACCGCTCCGCAGGCCAGTGTCGAGCCGTCGATCAGGCAAACGCCGACCGCCTCGCTGGTGGGCGCACCGTTGGGCGCGGCGCCGGGGGCGGGAACGGCGGCGCTGTGCTTGTCTGGGCTCATAGTACGGATGGAGTAGCGCGGAAATCTCCGGGTTGGCAAGCCTCCTGATCGGAGGAACCGCGCCCGGCGGGCCCCGCGTCGACCCCGATATAGGCGGCCGTCATGATCGTCCCGCGCGCCTCCGCGTCGCGGCGGTGCGACGGGAAGTCGCCGGAACCGCAGCGGGTGCACTCCGGCTCCGTGTGGATCGCGGCGGGATCGAGGCCGGCGCGCTCCGCCTGCAGCGCGTTCAACGCGCGCAGGTCGATGAGCCGCCCGTCGCGGTAGCGGTGCTCATCGCCGAAGCGGTCGGCGAACTGCGCGGCGAGTTCCGGCGAGACCTCGTAGCAGCCCCCGCAGATCGAGGGGCCGATCCAGCAGCCGAGTTCGCCCGCCGCCATTCCCGCGGCGGCGAAGGCCGCGGCGCCTTCCGCGAGGATGTTCCCGTAGGTGCCGCGCCAACCGGCGTGCAGTACGGCGGCCGCGCTCCCCCGCCGGTCCCAAAGCACCACTGGCAGGCAGTCCGCGGTGCGGATCACCAGCACGGTCCCGGGCTCGCGGGTGAAGAGGCCGTCGCACTCCGGCAGGAGCTCGGAACCCCCGCCGGGGGCGGGCTCGCGGACCGCGGCGCCGTGGACCTGTCCCGCGAAGACGGCGCGGCGCGGAGGGCGCCCGTCGATGCCGCCGAGCAGCTCGAGCAGCCGCGCCGAGAGGTTCTCCCACGGCTCCCGCGCGCGGGGTCCGAGCGCCCGCGTGGTCGCGACGACGCGGAGCGCGGGGGGCAGGGCGGCCTGGGGCGAAGGGCGCAGGTATTGGCGCGCGGGAAGGTCGGGCGTGGCGTGCACGGCGCCTTGCTGCGCGGGTGGGGTGAAGACCGGCAAGGCGATTCGACCCGCTCAGTCGCGGGCTTCCGACTCGGCGCGTAGCTTTCCAAGCCACTCCGCCTGCCGCTCGAGTTCCGCGATGCGCGCGGCGGGGGCGGCGCGGAGCGGCTCGGGCAGGAGCGCGACCTGCCGGCGGTAGGCGTCGAGCGCGCGCCGGACCAGGAGCTCGCGGCGCGCGCGGTCGATCTCCGGCGCGGCGGCGAAGCGGTGCGTCGTCGCGGCGAGGTTCCCCCAAAGGCGCGGGTCGTGCGGGAAGGCTTCGGCGGCGCGGAGCAGCTCGTCGAGGGCGCCGTCCTGGTCGCCCTCCGTTTCGAGGTAGCCGGCCAGGATCGCGCGGAGCGCCGGGGCCTGGTCCTTGGGGGCGATGGAGGCGGCGAGGCGGAGCGACTCGATGGCGGGCGGGCGCTCGTCCGCGCGCCAATGGGCGTCGGCGCGGAGCTGCCACAATTCCCAGTCGCGGGGGCGGCTCTCCGTGGCCTGCGCGAGCAGCCGCGCCGCGAAGCCGTGGTCGCCCGCTTCGTGGGAGGCGTAGGCGAGCTCGACCGTCGCGCGGCGGCTGCGCAGGATCCGGGGCGTGCGCTCGCCCACCGCGGTCCGCAGGCGGGCGGCGGCCCGCGCGTCCGTCATGCGCCGCAGCTCGCCCACCGCGAGCGACACGAGGGAGAACATGCGCGGGTTGCGCCGCATCGCCTCCTCGAGGCGCGCCGCGCGGACCGCGTCGGGCACGCCCTCCGGCACGTCGCTCCTGGCGTAGAGCGTGTTCCACACGCGGTCCGTCTTGGGGGCTCGCCACAGGAAGCGGTAGTTGTCGCGGCGCAGGGGGCTTTCGTGGATCCGCGCCGCGATCTCCGGGTAGGGGTACGCGGCCCTCGCGGGGTCACCGTCGTCGTGCTGCAGGAAGATCAGCAGGTACTCGGGCCGCGCCTCGCCGAGGACGTACTCGCAGTTGCGCGAGAGGTGCGCCTCGAACTCGCGGCGCTTGGCGGACGCGCGGGCGAAGTCGCGCTCCGCGCCGGAGAGCTGCTCCTCCGTGCGCCCCCAGTCGCGGAGCTGGCGCGCGTAGAGCTCCTCCGCCGTCGGAAGGTCGCCGCGCACCGACGGCGCGTGGCCGAGGTACGGGTCGCAGAGGCCGCAGCCGTCGAGCAGCGAAAGGTGGCGGGCGAACCAGAGCGGCTGGCCGATGTCGCTCATGAAGATCGCCGCGCCGTCGCGCGTGTGGAGAAGCAGGTGTTCGGACACCTCGTTCAGCGGCCCGTGGAACCCCTCCGCCAGGCGCTCGCGCACGAAGGCCGCGCGCCACCAGCCCGCCTCGCGCGGCATGTCGATCGGGTCGGGCCCGAAAATGTAGAGGTAGCCGAAGCGGAACTGCTCCTGCGCGACGCCCGCGAGCGCGAGGACCCCGAGCCCCGCGACCGGGCCCGCGAGCCAGCGGCGCGCGCGGACCGCCTCCTCCAGCGCGGCGCCGAGCGCGACCGCCCCGGCGACCGCGAGGAACGGCAGGGCGACCTGCTGGAACCGGAAGTTGGGCATCCAGTCGCCGTCCACGTGCCAGAGGTAGTAGGCGAGCAGGGCGGTCGGGGCGAGGAGCAGTAGCCGCGCCGCGCGGGGCTGCGCCAGCAGCGCGAGCGCCGAAAGGAGCCACCAGTTGAACCACCAGAACGAGGGGGCGGGCCCTCCGCGGAGGAGCCATCCCGCGGTGGCTGCGGCGCCCGCCCCCGGCGCAGGGACGGGCGGCGTCTGGCGCAGGAAGAAGTGCCCGAGGTGCGAGAGGCCCATGGGCCGGTCGGCGCGGATATCCACAAGCCGCTGCTTTGCGTAGTAGGTGTTCGGCAGCCAGTCGCCGAAGTAGGCGACCTTCCATCCGTAGTACGCGGCGAACGGGATCGCGGCGAGCAGCGCCCACGCGCCGACGCGGCGCCAGAGCGTCCGGTCGCGCGCGAGCAGCCAAGCCATGTAGCCCGCGAGCGGAGACATGAAGTAGAGTGCGTCGATGCGCGTCATGGCGGCGAGGACCGCGAGGACCGGGCTGGCGAGGAGCGCGCGGCGGTCGTCGAACTCGCGGACCGCGCGCCAGTACGTGGCGCAGACGAGCAGCGCGGCGAGCGGCGTCTCGAGCCCCATCAGCGCCCAGTGGGCGAAGGACGCGTTCACCGCCAGGAAGGCGGGCGCGGCGAGGTTCAGCGCGTCCTCCCTGCCGCGGAGCAGCGCGGCGAAGCGCCACGCCACCGCCATGGTGCCAAGCGCGCAGGCCAGCCCGAGCAGCTTGGCCCAGAACATCGCGTCGCCGCCGAGCCAGAGCACCGGGACCATGGCGACGACCCAGAGGAAGTTGGTGAAGCCTTCCACGCGGGGGCCGCCCTCGTTGAAGACGAACCCGTGGCCGGAGGCCACCATGTCGGCGAAGCGCAGGCTGATGTAGGCGTCGTCGATCACGGCGTGCCAGTAGTAGGACGCCTGCCAGAGGAACAGCGCGGCGAGCGCGAGGAGGCCCGGCAGTTGGCGGAGCGCCGCGCGGGCGGGGGGCCGCGGAGGCCCGCCGGTATCCATGGCGCGCGGCCCCGCGGCGTCAGCCCGCCTCGAGGCCGAGCTCCTTGATGCGGCGCTGCAGCGTGCGGCGCGAGATCCCGAGCAGTTCCGAGGCGCGCGTCCGGTTGCCGTCCGCCTTCGCCAGCATCGCCTGCAGGTAGCGCGTCTCGACCTCCTCGAGCGGCATGCCGAGCGGGAAGGAGATCGTCTCCGACGGCGCCGCGTCCCCCTTCACGTGCGCGGGGAGGTCCGCCGGACCGATCGCGTCGCCGCGGAGGAACACGAAGGTGTTCTCCATCACGTTGCGGAGCTCGCGGATGTTGCCGGGCCAGTGGTAGGACTGGAGGGCCTCGATCGCCTCGCGGGTCAGCTCCGGCACCTGGCGCCCGTTCTCGCGGGCGAACTCCTCGATGAAGTGGCGGGCGAGGATCGAGACGTCCGCGCGCCGCGCCCGCAGGGGCGGAAGCTGCATGTGCACCACGTTCAGGCGGTAGTACAGGTCCTCGCGGAAGCGGCCCTCGGCGACCTCGTCCGCCAGCTCGCGGTTCGTGGCGGCGAGCACGCGCACGTCGACCTTCAGCGTCTCCGTGCCGCCGACGCGCTGGATCTCCCGCGCTTCGAGGACGCGCAGGAGCTTCACCTGCATCGCGAGCGGGATCTCGCCGACCTCGTCCAGCAGGATGGTGCCGCCGTTGGCGAGTTCGAAGCGCCCCGGCTTGCGCGCGACGGCGCCGGTGAAGGCGCCGCGCTCGTGGCCGAAGAGCTCCGACTCCAGGAGCGTCTCCGGCAGCGCGGCGCAATGGACCGCGACGAACGGCTTCCGGGCGCGGGGGCTGGCCTGGTGGATCGCTCGGGCCAGCACCTCCTTGCCGGTGCCGGATTCGCCCTCGATCAGCACCGTCACCTTGGTGGGGGCGATGAGGCGGAGCTGTTCGAAGAGCTTCTGCATCTCGCCGGTCTCGCCGACCATACCCTGGATGCCGAAGCGCTTGTCGAGTTGCGCGCGGAGGCTCTGGTTCTCGCGCACGAGCGAGGAGTGCTCCGCGGCCTTTTCGACCTGCGCGCGCAGCTCCTTCACGTTCACCGGCTTGGTGAGATAGAAGTAGGCGCCCTCCTTGAGGGCGTCGACGGCGGACTCGATGGTGCCGTGGGCGGTGAGGATGATGACCGCGGGACGGGGCTGGAGCGTCAGCGCGTGGCGCATCACGTCCATGCCGGTCAACGCGCCCATTTTCATGTCCGTGACGACGACGTCGACCTGTGCGTTGTTCAGGAGCTGCACCGCCTCCTCGCCGCTCGAAGCCAGAAGGATGTTGTGGTCGGTGCGCGCGAAGGCCAGGGAGAGGCCGTCGAGCACTTCCTTCTGGTCGTCCACCAAGAGAACATTCGCCATCTGCGCTTTGCCGTCCGAGGGGGGTTATGGGCCCGGCGCCGGGGGCGCATCGGGGACTTCGGTCTCTTCGTCGGGGGCATGGAGCCTCCCGAGCTGGTACGGTCGTGTGCGGACCACCCCCGGCGAGAGGATGCCGCCGCTCATGATCATCCGGAAGCCATCCTCGAGAGTGAGGTCCGTGTCGAGCACATCGCTGACCGGGTAAAACATCAGGAATCCCGTGGTCGGGTTGGGGGTCGTGGGCATGAAGACCGCCACCATTGCATCCTCGCCCTGGTGGACATGGACCTCGTTGGTGGCGAAGGCGACGCACCAGAATCCCCGAGCGGGGTACTGGATCATCACCACGCGCTTGTAGGACGCGCCGCGGTCCTGCGTCAGGGTCTGGATCACTTCCTTCGGCGTGATATAGAAGAACTTCACGACAGGGATGCGCGTGACGAAGCGCTCGCCGATCTGGATCAGCTCCTTCACCACGAGGAACTTGGAGAGCCAGCCGATCCCGACGATGACGCCGAATGCGATCGCGAGGGAGAAGACGCTGACGATGGTGCCGATCAGGTAGCCGAATTCGCCCTCCGGATCGATGGCGGAGCGCGCGCCATGGCGCACGTAATCACCGAATAGGCTGTCGGAGATGGCGAAGACGAGCATCACGGCCCAGACCGCCGCGTAGACGGGTACGATCACCAGGAGCCCCGCGATGAAGCTCTTGCGGAGCTGGGCGAAGGACTTGGCGGCCTTCTTCTTCGCGGGGGGCGGCGCGGGGGCCGGGGTGGCGTTCAGCGGATTAGCACCCCAGCGCGGAGAGCCGCGCGCGCATGGCCTGGGCGTCCGCGGCCATGCGGTCGAGCTTCTCGCGCTCCTTGGCGACGACGGCCTCCGGCGCCCGAGCCGTGAAGTCCGCGTTGGCCAGCTTGGCGTTGGCGGCGGCGATGCCCTTCTCGAGGTGCGCGATCTCCTTCTCGAGGCGCTGCCGCTCCGCGGTCCGCAGCTCGTCCGGCAGCATCACGAACACCGTGGTGCCGCGGATCACCTGCGTGGCGGCGAAGGCCGGCGGCGCGATGGCCGCGGAGACGAGCTGGCTGCGGACGGTGGCGAGCGAGGCGATCTGCGCCGAGGCGGTGTCGAGCAGCGCGCGGCGCGCGGGCTCGCGCTCCTCGATGCGGATGTCCACCTTCATGTCGAGGGGCACCGCCATCTCGCCGCGGATCGCGCGGATCGCGGTGACGAGCTCCTGCAGGTAGGCGACCGAGTCCTCCGCGTGCTGGTCCGCGGCGCCGGCCGCGGGCCATGGGGCGACGCATAGGCTGGCGGGGGTGAACACGGCGCCGTTCGGGCCGTCGAGCAGCGGCGCGGGCGAACCCGCCTCCACCCCGTAGAGGCGGGTGCGGATCATCTGCCACACCTCCTCAGACGCGAACGGCAGCGCGGGGGCGAGGAGACGGCAGATCGTCTCGAGCACTTCGAGCACGGTAACCTGCGAGGCGAGGCGCGACTCGCGCGCCACCACGTCCGCGGCGGCCCAGGCCCGCGTCTTCGCCAGTTCCAGGTACCAATCGCAGAACTGCTTCCACACGAAGTCGTAGAGCGTGCCGACGTACTGGTCGAACTCGTAGCGTTCGAGCGACCGGGTGCAGCCCTCGACGGCGCGCGCGAGCTGCGACTGGATCCAGCGGTCCTCGACGCGGAGTCCGGTGGGCGGCGCGCCGGCGGCGAACTCCTTCGCGGTGACGCCCTGCGTCACCATCATGGCGAACCGCGCGGCGTTCCAGAACTTGTTCACGAAGTTGCGGTAGCCCTCGATGCGCGAGCGGTCGAGGTCGATCGTGCGGCCCTGCGACGCGTAGGCGGTGATCGCGAGGCGCAGCGCGTCCATGCCGTAGAGGCGGCCCATCTCGAGCGGGTCGATCACATTGCCCTTCGACTTGGACATCTTCTCCCACTTGAACTCGACGCCCGGGGGGAGCTTGGGCATCTCGTCCAGCTCGCGCGCCTCCGCGCCCTTGATCAGCTCGAGGTGGCCCTCGTGGCGCCGGTAGTAGCTCTTACCGAAGATCAGGCCGTGCAGGAAGATGTCGGCGAAGGGGCGCTGGCCGGTGATCTCGTAGCTCATCATCGCCATGCGCGCGACCCAGAAGAACAGGATGTCGTGGCCCGTGACGAGCACCGACGTCGGGAAGTAGCGCGCCAGGTCCCCGGTCTTCTCCGGCCAACCCATGGTGGAGAAGGGCCAGAGCGCGCTCGAGAACCAAGTGTCGAGCACGTCCGTGTCCTGCTCCCACGCGGCGGGTTCCGCGGCGACCTCCGGCGGTAGGCCCTCGCCGTCGAAGCAGACGATGCGCGAGGGGTCGCCCTTGCGGTACCAGATGGGGATGCGGTGGCCCCACCAGAGCTGGCGGCTGATGCACCAATCGCGCACGTTGTCGAGCCAGTGGAACCAGACGCCCTCGTAGCTCTTGGGGAGGATGCGGATGTCGCCCTCGCGGACGGCGGCGGCGGCGCGCTCGGCGAGCGGCTTCATGCGCACGAACCACTGCTCGGACAGGCGGGGTTCGATGACCGCCTTGCTGCGGTAGGAGCGGCCGAGCCGCGTCTGGTACTTCTCCTCCTTGAGGAGGAGCCCCTGCTCCTTGAGCGCGGCGACCACGGCGCGGCGCGCCTCGAAGCGGTCCATGCCGGCGAAGCGCCCGCCGTGCTCGTTCAGCTTCGCGTCGGGGGTGAAGACGTTGAGCTGCGGCAGGCCGAGGCGCTGGCCGCAGTCGAAGTCGTTCGCGTCGTGCGCGGGGGTGATCTTCACCATGCCGGTGCCGAAGTCGGACTGGACGAAGCCGTCGGCGATGATCCCGATCTCGCGCTCCGTGAGCGGCAGGCGCACCATGCGGCCCACGACGGAGGCGTAGCGCTCGTCCTGCGGGTTCACCGCCACCGCCACGTCGCCGAAAAGCGTTTCCGGGCGCGTGGTGGCGACCGTGGCGCCGCCCTTGGAGCCGTCCGCGAACGGGTAGCGGATATGGTACAGCATCCCCTCTTCGTCCTCGTAGTCCACTTCGTCGTCGGAGAGCGCGGTGAGGGTGACGGGGTCCCAGTTGACTAGATAGAGGCCGCGGTAGATGAGGCCGCGGTCGAAGAGCATCTTGAAGGCCGCACGGACGGCGCGGGCGCGCGGCTCGTCCAGCGTGAAGGCGTCGCGCGTCCAGTCGCAGGAACAGCCGAGCGAGCGGATCTGCGACTTGATCGTGTTCTCCGATTTCTCCTTCCACTTCCAGGCTTCTTCGAGGAACGCCTCGCGGCCCATTGCGCGGGGGTCGCGGCCCTCGCGGCGGAGGTTTTCCGAGACGACGTGCTGCGTCGCGATGCCGGCGTGGTCCGTGCCGGGCACCCAGAGCGCGTCGCACCCCTTCATGCGGTGGAAGCGGATCAGCACATCCTGGATCGTCTGCGGCAGGCAGTGCCCCATGTGGAGCACGCCGGTGACGTTCGGCGGCGGGATGACGATGGTGTAGGGGTCGGCATCGGGACGCTGGCCGGCGCGGAAGAAGTTCCCGCTCCGCCAGAAGTCGAGCCAGCGGGCCTCGACCGCCTCGGCTTGGAAAGTCTTGGGAAGCTCCGCCTGCGTGTTGCTGGTTTCCGTGCTCGTCATCGGTGCGCCTTCGGCCTGTTGGGGTGCGCTCTGGGCGCAACCGGAACAGGGTGCTGGCGGCCCCTCGGGCGTGGCAATGGCCGATGGGGCTACTCGATCAGGATGCCCTCGGGGAACGCCGCCTTCCAGCCGAACCAGAACGCGCGGTGGGCGGGAAGCCGCGCGAGGCGACGTCCCCCGGGGCCTTCGAGCGCCTCCTCCGACACGGTCCAAGGAGCGCCTTCGGCGTCGACCAGGAAGCCCTCCTCCCCGCGCTGGAACGCGCCGCCCCGCGATTCGTAGACGCGGTTGGCCCCGCTGGCGTCGGTCAGGACCAGGAAGGAAACGCCGCCGTGCTCGCCGGCGAAGAGCGGCTCGTCGGCGAGGCGGGCCGCGGCGATCGCGAGCGGCGGCCCCGGGCCGACCTCGAGCGACAGCACCTCCGCCTTGTTCGCCAGCCGGGTGTCGTCGGTGGGGACGGGGAACATCAACTCGTCGCTCGCGAAGTAGTCGCGGTAGGCGGCGCCCTCGGAGTAGTCGCGGGCGTGGCCCGTCTCGACGGAGAGCACGGTTGTGTCCGGGTGGCGGCGGCGCCATTCGCCCCAGGTCGTGGTGACCACCCATCGCTCCGGCAGCTCGATCCCCTTGCCGACCAGGGGCCCGACGACCGGCGTCCCCTCCATCGTCGACCAGAGCGACATCGTGGCCCGGTCGTACATCAGCTTGTTCGAGCGATAGAGGAAGCCGCTGGTGCCGAGTTCGTGGCGGACGCCGTCCACCTCGGTCTCGTAAACGATGACCGTGCCGCAGAGGGTGCAGTACACGCCGGCGAGCGACACGCCGCCCACGGTGTCGGTGAACATTTCGTGCCAGGCGAGGATGCGCTTCGGGTAGGCGCGCGCGTCGCCGTCCACTTCGATGCCGAAGACCACGTCCGTGTCGGCGAGGTAGCCTGCGTCGGCGGCGGCTAGCATGGCGGGGTTGTGGAGGGGGGGGATGCCGTCTCGCTTCACGCCGCCCCAGAAGATCTCCTCGAAGCGGATCGTGCGGGGCGGGTCGCCCGCGAAGTACTCCGCGAAGGACGGGTCGATGACGGTGTAGGCCTGCTCCTTGAAGCGGGCGTAGAACGGATCGGTGAACGTTGGCCCCGCCCAGAGCGCCTTCACCCTGCCGCGCATGTCGGCCCGAAGGTCGGCGCCGGTCATCTCCCTGTAGAACCGCGCCACCGCGGTCATGTTCTTCGGGGGCCAGTCGAGCATGAGGGCTTCGATGAACGCCATCTCGACCTCGTTGCTCCACTGCTCGCGGACCAGCGGCGCGTACCGCGAGTTCCCGATGCGGACGACACTTGCGAGCATCCACGGTTCCAGCTCGTCCGGCAGCGGCGTCCAGTTTTCGCGCGCATGGATCGCGGCGACAGCGTAGGTGTCGGGATCGAGGAGCACGTTCGCGCCGAGCGCGGCGGCGCCGAGGCCGAGGACCGCCAGGGCGGAGCGGAGGCGCAGGCGTCGGGCATGTTTCATCGGCGTGCTCCTTGGGAGGCGGCAGTGTTGCGTCGGGCAAGTCTCCCGCCAACAAGAATCCCCGTGTTGCGCGGGCAGCGGGGGCGTCCGGCGACGACTACTCGCGGTTCGGCGCGTGACTTCGCGCCCCTCCGCGGCGTGTGGCGGAGACGCGCCAGCCGCTGAGGGCGTCGAACTCGACACGGACGGCGCCGTCGCGGTCCGTGCGCCAGACCTCCGCGCCGGCGGCCGACGCGCGGGCGAGCACCTCCGGCGACGGATGGCCGAAGTTGTTCCCGGCGCCGGCGCTCGCCACGACAACGGCGGGGCGCGCGGCGGCGAGGAGCGCATCGCCGGTCGCGGCGCGCGCTCCGTGGTGCCCGGCCTTGAGGATCGGCGCGGCGACGTCGGCGCCGGCGGCGAGGATGTCCGCCTCCGCTTCCAACTCCGCGTCGCCCGTCAGAAGCGCCGCGGCGCGCCCGGCGACCGACACCCGCAGGACGAGCGACGCGTCGTTGCGCGCCGAGCCCTCCGCGAGGAAGCGCTCCGTCGGGTGCAGCACCTCCACCTCGACCGGCGGGTGGCCGAAGCGGAAGCGGTCGCCGCGCGCGAGCGACGATGCGATGGCGTCCGCGTGGAGGAGGCGGGCGCGGAGCTCGCCGAAGACGGCGGTCTCCGCCATGCCCCCTGCGTCGAGGACCGCGGCCACCTCCGCGGCGTCGAGCACCGCGACCGCCCCGCCGATGTGGTCCGCGTCCGCGTGCGTCAGCGCCATCCAGTCGAGCCGGCGCACCCGGAGCGCCTCGAGCCAGCGGGCCGCCTGGCCTTCCCGCCCCGCGTCGACCAGCGCGAAGCGGCCGTCCCCGGTGCGCAGCAGGATCGCGTCGCCCTGACCCACATCCAGGAACCACACGGTGAGCGGCGGCAGCGGCCCGCGCAGCAGCGGCGCCCAGAGGAACACGGTCGCGAGGAGTCCCGCGGTGGCGGCGAGCCGGCCGAGCGGCGCGCGCTCCGGAGTGGGCCAGCGCCACGTCCACGGGCCCGCCAGCACCAGCCCGAGCCAGGCCGCCAACGCCGGCCCGGGGAGCGCCGGCGCGGGCGCGGAAGCCCACGGCAGCGCGCCAAGCCCTCGGACAAGGTCGGCGCAAAGGGCCAAGGGGAGTTCGAGCGCGGAGAGGGGCATCACGGCAAGCTCGGGCAGCACCGCCCCGAGCAGGTGCGCCACGAACCCTGCGAGCACCAGGAACGAGAGCGGAGCCAGCAGCAGCGCGTTCGCCAGCGGCGCCGCGAGCGACACCTGCCCGAACCAGTCCGCCAGCAGCGGCGCCGCGCCGAGCTGGATCGCCGTCGTGACGAACAGCGCCTTGAGCGCCGCGATGGCGAAGTCGCTTCCCGGGTAGTAGCGGATGGGGCGCCCGGCCACCTCTTCGATGCGGATCGTCCACGGGGTGCTGAGCACCAGCACCGCGGCGCAGAGGAACGTGAGCTGGAATTCGAGCGTGTGGATCGCGCCGGGGGCCTGCATGGCCAGCGCGAGGAACACGCAGGACAGCGCGGAGGGCCCGTCCACCGGGCGCTCCCATGCCTCCGAGAGCGCGAACACCGCGAGGAGCAGCGCGGAACGCAGCACCGGCGGCTCCGCACCCGTCATCACCACGAACCAGGCGAGCGATGGAACGAACACGGCGACCCGGGGCCACGCGCCGAACCCCAGCCAGCGCAGGAACCAGAGCGTCACCATGCCCACCAGCATCGTGTGGAAGCCGCTGACGGAGAAGATGTGGACCAGGCCGCTGCGCTCGAACGCCTCGTAGAGCGGCGGCTCCAGGCCCGCGGTGTCGCCCAGCAGGAGCGCGTTGAGCAGCCGCCCCTCCGGCCCGGGCAGCGAAGCGAGCGTGGCGTCGCCGGTCGCGCGGGCGGCGTCCTCGGCGAGCTGCCAGAGCCGCGGCAGCAAGGCGCCGGTGGGCTCCGAGGCGAGGAGCGCCTTGCCGTTGAGGATTGCGACGAAGCCATGCGCCCGGAAGCCGCGGTCGGGCGTGCGCTCAGAGCGCGAGTGCGTCAGCTCGCGCACGGCGCCGAGGATCCGGGCGCGGTCGCCGGCGCGCGGAGGAGTTTCGTCGGGGAGATAGGCCAGCATCGGGGCGGGGAGCTCGACAGTGCGGCCGGCGCTGGCGAGGCGCACCGGCGCGGCGAGCTCGACGCGCCAGCTCCCCGTGGCGGTGCGCGCCGGCGGGCGCGCGACGACGCCTTCCGCTTCCGCGAGCACCTCCGCGGTGTCCATGACCGATTCGAGCGACGCGAAGGCGAGCGCCTCGCGCTCCGCGAGGCGGCCCTGCTGCGCGGAGCCGAGCGCCGCGAACCCCGCGAGCAGCAGCGCGAGCCGCGCCGCGCGCCGCCACGGGCCGAGCGCCGCCGCGAGCGCGCCGAGCGCCAGCGCGAACACCGGCTCCCAATGCGACGCCGGCGGGGGCCACGCCAGCGCGCCGCACAGATACGCCGCCGCCGCGTGCGCCATGGGGCGCGCCACGGGCCAGCCGCGCGGGCTCCCGCCAGTCGGTGCTTGAGGCGCTGCCGGTTCCATGCGAAGCATTCGCCGACACTCCCGGAAGGGAGGTCGAGAGGGACCCGCCCGTGATCCGCTTCGAGCCCGAGGACCCGCCGCACTGCGCGCCGCTGGTGCATCCGGCGCGCGATCCCTTGACGCGGCGCGCGCGGCTCTCGGCGATCCTCCTTTGCGGCATCGCGGGCGCGGGGGTGCTCGCCGCGGCGCTCGTCGGCGCCATGCGCGGCGAGGGCCTCGACCCGCTGGTGCTCGCCGTGGTCGCCACCGCCGGCATCGTGGTGGCCAGCCGCCTGCCGCTCCTCACCGAAATCCTCCTCGGCATCCTCGACCGCGCGGAGGCGCTCGAAAACGCCCCCGACTCCGCGGACGTGCTCCGGCGGCTCGCGCTCGGCGTCCTGGCCCCGTGGCTCCTGTCCTTCCTCGCGGTGATGCGCCTCCGCGACCCCGCGGAAACGCTCGCCGTCCTGCTACTCATCCTCCTGGCGGAGGCCGCCTACCGCCTCGGCGGCATGTCGCGCTGGCGCGGGACTCCGCTTGAGACCGATGTGCTCAAGGCGGTGTTCACCGACGACCTCGACCGCGGGCTGATGGCGATCACCCAGGCGAAGCACCTCACGCCGCGGGAGTTCGAGGCCAACACGCTCGCCGTCGAGGGAATGGCGCTCGGCCGGGAGAACCGCCATGCGATCGGGCTCCTCCTCGGCGTGGCGCGGCGCCGCCTCGAACGCACCCGCGATTACTCGCTCCCGGAGCGCGAGGTGGAGCGCACGGTGCTCATCCTCGAAGCGGACCTCGCGCGGCTGCAGGACGCGGAGGGCGCGGTGGCCGAAGAGGCGAAGGCGCTCCGCGCGCTGGGCCCCGGGCACCCGCGGCGCCTCGCCCTGGCGCTCTTCGTCGCCACCAGCGCGCTCGAGATCGGCCAGCCGGAGGCCGCCCTGAAGGCGCTCCGCAGGCTGCACGCGCGCGAAGTGGTGACGGAGGCGGGCCGCCTCCTCGTCAACTGGCTCCTCTCCGAGGCCGCCCACCGCGCCGGAGACCTCGCGATGCGCGAGAAGGCCGAGCGCGCGATGAAGACCTTCAACGTCCGCCGCATCGCCTCCACCATCGCCGTGGACGAACTGAAGGGGGGCATCGACCGCGACCCCTACGCGCGCTGGATCGTCCGCGCGCGCGACGCGCTGATCGAGGCGCGCGACGCCAAATAATCTCCGACCCACAAGCTCGACGTTACTGCTCGGCAATGTGCCCTTGCGAACCGGGGGGGGTGGCGCCACCCTCCATCCGGTCGATCTTTTCCCGTCCCTCCCACCCGTCAGGCGGCCCATGCGCATCACCTACTTGGATGACGACTTCCTCGGCGTCGAAACCGGGAACAACCGCGAGGTCGAGTCGGCCCTGCGGGACCTGTCTACATCTCGCTGGAACGCCGCGGAGCACCGGTGGGAGATCCACCTGTCGCACCTGCCCGACCTGATCGGCCTGTTCCGCCTGCCGCCGGACAAGATTCCCCAGAACCTGATGAAGCGCTTCGAGGAGAGCTGGCTCTCCTGCGAAGTACGCGTCGAAGTGAACCACGCCAACTGCCGCATCCTCGGCTCCGGCGTCCCGGTCCGCGACATCGAGCAGCTCACCAGCTTCGAGCTGCCGGACCGCGTGGCGTCGCCGGAGTTCCTCGAGGGCGAATGGGACGGACGCCACCACCTCTTCGACCGCCGCGCGTTCACCTTCCCGACGGGGCTGCTGCCGCCGGTGGTGGCGCGGCTGAAGGAATTGAAGAAACGCTTCCAGATCCAGGACAGCCGGGCCCCCTACGAGCCCGGCCCCGCGCCGCCCGATGAACTGCTGGCGCCGCTTTGCGCCGCCGACCGCCGCCTCGTCGAAGCGGCCCGGCTCGCGGGGCGCCTGACCGCCGTCCGCCAGCGCTTCGCCGGCGAAGGCGAGCTGATCCGCGCGCTCCTCGCCACCGCCGGCGACAGCGCCGTGATCCTGGCGCCGACGATGCTGGACGCGGAGGAGCTCGCCGCGCTTCTCGAACCGCACGGCGTCGTGCTGTTCCGCAAGGCCGGCGACCTCGGCGCGAAGCACCTGCTGCTGCCGATCGACGAGGCCACCGCGCTCTTCGCCCACATGGACCGCGAGGGCGCCCCGCGCCATTTCACCGCGGAGGAGAAGCGCCGCGCGCTGATGATCGGCCTACGCATGCGCCGCGAGCGCGCCCTCATCGTGCCCCGCGTCAGCGCCATCGCCGCCGACCGCATCCACACGCTCGCCATGCACGCCACCGAGGCCGCCGTCCGCATCGCCATCACCCGCCTCCCGATGCGCGAGGACGGCATGGAGCGCATCCTCGCCGGAGCCTTCGGCCCCTGGGAGACGTTCATCTCCGCGGGCGACGCGGTCCGCGACCTCGGCCTCCCCTCGGTCGAGCTCAAGGAAGTCGCCGCGCCGTTCTACTACCGCGTCGAGCGCGACCGGCCCTACTCGGAGATCCTCAAGAACGGCATCTACGAGAACGGCCCCCGCACCGAGCTGATCGAGCAGATCGCCGCCAGCGAGGCGGAGGGGGGCCGCACCCCCGTGGTGCTGGTCGAGGACGCCGCCTTCCGCGACGCGCTCGCGCCGCGCATCGCCGCCCACGCGGTCGCGTACACCTACGCCGAGGCGCTCGAACCGCTCCGCATCCTCGCCGCCGGGCAGTCCGACGTCGTCCCGACGCTCCTTTTCGCCGAACCCCCCGCCAACGCGAGCGGCGCGCTGCGGCTGCTGCTGCAGGTCTGCGAAGCCGTCGGCGCGCCGGCCGCGGGGAAGCGCTCCAAGGCCAAGCGCACGCTCCGCCTCTTCGACTTCCGCGACCCGCTGCCCGGACTCCGCCGGCGCAACGACCAGCGCTTCCGCGCCTACCAGCAGTTCGAAGGATGGATCCGCCTGATGGCGGGGAGCGGCGGCATCACCGGCGGCGGCGCCGCCCCGATCACCATCTCGAACCGCGAACCCAAAGGCGGCCGCCGCCGCGGCTTCGCCAAGGCCACGCCCCGGAACGCGGAACGCGGGTAACAGCCGCCCGGGCGGTCATCGAGCCCCCGGCGGCGCGCAGGCAGACCGAATCCGAGTCCCACTCGGCCTAAGCAAGCGTTCGAAGAGCAGCCGGGATAGCTTGGAAAAGGCGGAAGGGGCTGATGGACCTGCAATGTGCCGCACAGAGCCGAAGGACGCCTTGTGATGCGGCAGACTGCAACCATCACCTACTCATCAAGGATCATCTTCGACAACAATCAGAACTTGTCGCTCAAGAGATTGCAGCTCCCTAGACCCTCCCAACGCTTCCATCAACAGTTCCAACTTTTTTTCGGTCTCCTCGTCCTGCCCGGCGAGATGTTCGCCTGGAACCACAAGAAGATGCGTATTGCCAAGTTTCGCAGCCAAGTAGCTGTATTTCCTTCCCTTCTCCAAAACCGCGCCGCGCGTCCACCAAATCCGTGTACTATCTTCTTGCGAGTTCACCGTTGCCTCGGACAAAGCAATCCTAGGTGCAACAGCAAGCTTTGAGGAAACTCCTCTAATGATCGAGTTCCGAAGGGCCAACTGATACATGTTGAGTCCAATGGAGACGAGCAGGAGTGCAAGCAAGAGTACGGATAGGCCGCTCCTGCCAAAGGTGCTCTTTGCAAGAGAGCCGCATCTAGTCCCACAGCTTGCGAGACATTCGGCAGCGGTCATCATGGATTCCCCTTTCGTTCCACTAAGGACTCAGTCAACCAACCACGAACCGCAAACTGGCGAATAGTTAAGTGCATAATTGCGCTCAGTCTGGAACTTCTCCACTTTCTATGCTCCTCCGAATCTCGTGTCCACTTTGCAGGACTCTTGATTGTGACTCCCTACTAAGAACCTCGTCGAGGACACCGATGGCCAACGACTGCTCTAACCGCAATGAAGCCAATCCTTCGATGTCGCCGGCATCCGAGACAAGCCTGACGTGAATGAGCGCACGCCAGACCTCTTTACGCAATTCCCTATCTGGAATAGAACTGAGCACGCAATCGAACCACTGTTCGTCCAGGCGGAGAATGCACGACCATAATGTGAGTTCTTCGAATTCTTTCTCGTCAAATACTTCGAAGATGTCCGCGCGCGCTCTATAGAAGTACTCCCTCATTGCAATCCTGCGCACGTTCCAATCAGGATGAAACAAGAGCGCCTTTGGAACGGCGGGGCACCCTATCACGAGCGCTTGTATATAACCGGCATTGATCACGACCCTCCCCCCCACTCTTCGGAAGGCTGAATCAAGATCAAGCATGCAAGTGGACGGTAGGTCTCGGCGTTGGATTTCTTCACATATCACTTTGTTGAGGTGCTGGGCTTCACTACACCCCTCTTCACCATCGATCAATTCCCCGTAGGCAGTCAAAGTGTTCTGATAGAGAAGCCTGTACGCCTCCAGCAATTGCACGTCCGGGTCTGGATGTGGCGCAGCGAGATATGATCGCATTCGGAAGTGTTGAGTGAGCAAAGCATCCCCCCACTGCCCATCAAAACTCCCAGACGTGATTTGTGAGATTTTGGGCCACGATTCTACACTCGACAGTACCGCTTTCACACCATTGCCGGGCGCTCCATGCAAGCTACAGGGCACGCACACTAATGCAAAACATAGTGCTACAGCACCAAGGAGTGAAGCAACTCTAGAATTCATGCATCCACGTTCGCCCACCCCGCCGTCGTACCCAATCGGGCCCATCGTTGGGAACCGCCCCCGCAGCGGCGAGTAGCACCTCGTCCGCAGGTGGTCCACCTCGCCATCAAGGATCCGGGGGCGGGCACGGAATTGGAACTTGAGGCCGATGGAGGAATGCGCGGCGGAGAGCGGCGCGCGAGCGGATTGCGTGGTGCGGACCGCCGGGGCAATCGGCTCAGCCGCCACGCCTTCTCGGGCGTTCGAGGAGAGAACTTCGTTGGCTGTCCTTCCCAACATGTTCGCCTGATCCCAGACCCGGAGCTGCGCCGATCCGTTCGCGTCGCGCGAGTGGATCGTCGGCTAACCGTGGGAACCGTACCCACACGCCTCGACGGGCCTCAAGGGGGAAGGCTTTCGGCGGGGCGTCCGCGCCCCACAATTCACGGCCGCCCCCCGCCCCGCTACGCCGACGCGCGCCGGACCAGCACCGGGGTGATGCGGACCAGTTTGCGGCCGCGGGGGGAGGCGTCGGGGTCGAGCTGCTCGGCGAGGAGTTCCACCGCGGTGGCGGCGATTTCGTCCTTCGGCTGGCCGATGGTGGTGAGCGGCACCTCCATGTGGGCGCTGATGCGGAGGTCGTCGAAGCCGACGACCGCGATGTCGTCGGGCACGCGGAGGCCGGCGCGGCGGATGGTGCGCACGCAACCCATCGCGGTCAGGTCCGTGGACGCGAAGATCGCCGTGGGGCGGTTCGGCGGCGCGAGCATGGAATCGACGCCGCAGAATCCCTCCGCCTCGAGGAAGTCCTGGTTGAAGACGAGGTGCTCGTTCGCGAGCGGGAGTCCGCGGCGCTGCAACGCCTCGCGGAAGCCCTGGAAGCGGAGGCGGTTGGTCTGGAAGGCGATGTTGCCGCAGACGAAGCCGATGCGCGCGTGGCCCTTTTCGGCGAGGTAGTCGACGGCGAGCGCGGCGCCGCGCTCGTTGTCGGTGCGCACGCAGCTCGCGTCGACGCCCTCCAGCTCCGTGTCCATCAGGACGAGGGGGAACCGGCGGCGGATGAGCGCCTGGTAGAGCGGGATGTTGGCGTCGGTGGTGAGCGGCGCGATGACGGCGCCGTCCACATGGCCGTCGGCGAGCGCGCGGAGGTACTCGGCCTCGCGCTCTGGCGTTTCGTCGCTGTCCGCGAGGACGGTCCGCAGGCCGGCGTCGCGGGCGTGGCGGCTGATGCGCTTCGCCATTTCGGCGAAGTACACGTTCGCGAGGTCGGACACGAGCATCATCAGCGCGTGGGTGCGGTTGGTGGCGAGGCCGCGCGCGGCGGCGTTGGGGCGGAAGTCGTACTTCTCCGCCACGGCGAGCACGCGGGCCCGGGTGGCCGGGGCCACTCGGTCCTTCCCGTTCATCACGCGGGAGACGGTGCCGATGGAGACGCCGGCGAGCTCGGCGATCTGGTAGATGGTGGGGGGCTTCTGGGCCACGGCGCGCGCTCCGATGAAGGGCTTGAGCAAATGATGTAAGCGCTTCGATATTGGTCAAGCCTAGACTTTCGCGGCATCGGCGCGTCAGGAACGCACCGGCCGCGCGCGCCGGAGTGGCCAAGCCTCCCCTGCGAAAGTGCGGAAAAGAACTTGTCGAAGCGCTATTATGTTTGACGAGCGCTGGTTAAGCGTTCTATCGATCCCCTGTCGCCGACGCCGGAAGGCCCGCCCACGCTCGCATCGGGCACGCAGGCCACCAGCGGCGCGACGAAGCCTCCGGCCAACGGGCAACCCCGGGTCGAAGCGCTTTCATCCGAAAGGACACCAGCCATGCGCGCCAGCGCCTTCACCCTTATCGAGCTGCTGATCGTGGTCGCGATCATCGCCATCCTGGCGGCGATCGCCGTGCCCAACTTCCTCGAGGCGCAGGTTCGTTCGAAGGTGAGCCGCGCCAAGGCCGACATGCGCACCCTCGCGACTGCGATCGAGGCGTACCGCGTGGACGAGAACCGCTACCCCAACACCCGGCGCGGCGGAAACTGGCTGCTGTTCTACCAGCGCCTCGCGTTCCTCACGACGCCGGTCGCCTACATCACCACGCTGCCGCAGGACCCCTTCGCGGACGCCGGCTCCACGAACAATCCGCAGCTCGCCTACGACTACCTCGATCGCCCGAGCACGCTGTCGCTCCTTCCGGCGGTGTGGAACCCGTTCCCGGGCAACGGCGACGCCGCCAACAAGGCCTGGAGGATCCTGAGCCTCGGCCCGGACCAGCGCGAGTCGCTCGTCCTCGGGCCGCAGCCGGTCGAGTACGACCCGACGAACGGCACCACCTCCGCCGGCGACATCCACCGCTACGGGCCATGATCCCCCCAACCTGCCGCACACCGCAGCGCATCCCCGAAAGGCGCCCACGCCGTGACGAACTACATCCCCACCGGTAACGAGTACATCGCCCTTCCGACGGTCCGCGAACGCGACGCCGCGGTCGAGTCGGTCAACGTGGTGCTGGCGAAGCTGGACGGCCTGCTCGAGATCGAGGGGCGCGGCGGGCGCCCGTTCCTGGTATGCGAGGGCGCCGCGCGCGAAGCGGGCGAATGGCGCTGGGACTTCGCGGAGGACTGGGTGCCGCGGTTCCGCCACGCGCGCGACGAGCGCCTCGGCGGCCTGCTTTGCGCGCCGCCGGACCAGCGCTTCGTGATCTACCGCGCGCCGGAGCAGCGCGCCCGCTTCACGCTCTCCGTCGGCAGGCTTTTCCAGACGATCAACGTGCGCCACGAGCTGCCCGACTGGACCTGCCGCGTCGCGCCGTTCAACTGGTCGTGGACGCCGGGCGTGGTGGTGGACTTCTTCGCGGGGGGCCTGCTGCTGAGCATGAGCCTGCGCTCGCCCGGCGGCGCGCGCTTCCGCCTCCTCGCGCCGGACGGCGCGGCGAGCGATCTGGCCGACGGCGCGGCGGCATTCGAGACGCGCGAGGGCTTCGAAATCGAGATCGAGTGCCTCGGCGAGCCGGACCTGGTGCTCGGCTTCGGCCTCTCGCGGGTGGGCGCGCGCAGCGCGGACCTGGAAGCGGGCCGCGTCGCCGCGGACCAATGGATCGCGCGGACGCTCGACTGGCTCGCGGCGCGCGCCGTCTCGGCGCCGGGCGACGAGGCGCTCACCCGCGCCGCGAACCGCAACGGCCACTTCGCGCGCTTCTACGCCATGGCGCGGACCCTCGACACGAGCGAGGCGGTCTCCATGACCTCCCGCAGCCACCGCTACTACGTCTCCGCGGCGTACTGGGACCGCGATTCGCTGCTGTGGCTCTACCCGTTCCTGGTGCGGAACGACGCGGGCTGGGCGGCGGAACTGCTCGGCTACGCCTTCGGGCCGCAGCTCCGCCACGCCGGCATCCACAGCCGCCAGATCGGCGGGCAGGTGCTCGAGTACGGCTTCGAGCTGGACGAGCTGTGCGCGCCGCTTATCGCCGCGGGCGAGTGGATGCGGCTCTACCCGGAGGAGCCGCTCTTCGACGACGCACCGTTCGCGCGCGCGCTCCTCGAGCTTCTGCAGCGCCTCAAGTCGTGGCGCGTCGAGCGGCTCGGGCTCTACGAGACGGAGCTGATGCCGACCGACGACTTGATCGTCGAGGGGCGCGGCGTGCTGTCGTACAACAACGCGCTCGTCTTGCGGGCGCTGCGGCTGCTGCTCCCCTGGGCGGAGCGCCACGCCCCGTCACAATCGGCGTGGATGCGCCGCGACATCGACGAGATCCCCCGCGCGGTGCGCCGCCACCTGGTTCGCGACGGCGTGTTCCAGTGGGCCGTGGACGCGGAGGGGAACGCGGAGTTCTACGACGAGGCGGCGGGGAGCCTGCTGCTGCTGCCGTACCACGGGCTCTGCGCCGCGGACGATCCCGCGTATCTCGCGACGGTTTCGCGGCTGTACTCCGAAGCCTACCCGTACCGGCTGGCGGGGCCGTTCAGCGAGCTCGGCAACCGGCACACGGAGGGCCGTCCGCATCCATGGGTGCTGAGCGCGTGCAACAGCGCGCTCAGCGGCGTGCGCCGCTCGGAGGGCCTCGACTTCCTCCGCCGCGCGCGCATGGACAACGGCGTCGCCTGCGAAAGCGTCAACGTCGAGACCGGCCTGCCGGAGACCGGACACCATTTCGCGACCTGCGCGGGCTTCGTGGCCCACGCGATCGCCGTCGGCGCGGGCGCGCCGGACGCGCCCGAGGAGGGGCGCCTCCTCGAGGAGGCGGCCCGCCCATGATCCCCGCAACCCACCACCCTTCGCCCAACACCCCTTCTCCCAGGAAAGGAGACCACATGAAACGCGCACTTCTTACGACGGTGGCATCCCTCGCGGCGCTGCTCGCACCGTTCTCGGCGGCGGCCACGGTCGTCGCCGCGGACGACGCCGGGCAATCCACGTACAACTCCGGCTTCGATCCCGGCATGGACGGCGGCACCGGCTTCGGGCCGTGGACGATCACGCAGGAAGCGAGCTCGGGCCGCTTCGTCGGCGACTCGACCACGAACGGGTTCACCGGCGGCGGCGGAATCAACTCCGGCACGACGCCGCGCGCCTGGGGGCTTTACGCCAACACCGGCACCCTCGCGACCGCCTCGCGCACGCTGGACGCTCCGCTGGTGGCGGGCGGCGCGATCCGCATGTCGATCGACAGCGGCTTCGTCGCCGGCGGCGGCGTGGTCGGCTTCAACATCCGCAACTCTTCGGACCAGGACCTGTTTCAGCTCCGTTTCGCGGGCGGCGACGCCTCGTGGAAGAAGACCGACGCGGGCGGCGACGCGGACACCGGCAACGGTTTCAGCAGCGACGGCTTCGACCTCGTCCTCCGCATGACCTCCGCGACCACCTACTCGGCGACCTTCACCAAGGTCGGCGACGCGGTCGGCACGCCGTTCACCGGCACGTTCTCGAACCCCGCCGGAGGCCAGTCCGCCACGATCATCCGCTTCTACAATTTCAACGCCGGCAGCGGCAGCACGAACGACATGTTCTTCAACAAGCTCGAGGTGGAGGAACCGCCTCTGGCCAGCGTCTCGAACTGGGAAGCCTACGAGTGACGGACACCACCGGGGCGCCTCCGCGCGCGCCGGGAAGAGGTACCCTCCTGCCAGGGGGTGGCGGAGCGATGCGCAGCAGGACATGCAGCTTCGCCGCGAAGGCGTTGCGGAGGACCGCGGGGGCCGCGCTCGCGGCGCTCGCGGCCTCCGCCGCGCCGACGGCAGCCCACTCGCTGGGCACGGAACCGCGGATCGCCCGCGTCTTCCTCGAGAAGGCCTTCGTCGCGCCGGGCGAGTCGGGCGGCGTCTTCGTGCGCCTGGGCGACGCGGGGTCGCTCGCGCCGGGCGACACGCTCCGCTTGGCGGTCTTCCCGGCGGACGGCTCGCCGCTGCACGCGGAGAGCCGCGCGCCCGCCGGGGAGTTCACCGACTTCACGATCCCCGCGGGGCTGCCGGAGGGCGGGCACCGCCTCGAGGTGGCGCTGCTCCGCGGGGGCGCGGAACTCGGCAAGGTCGAGCGCGTCCACTCCGTCGTGGCGGACATCGCGGACGATGTGCGCTACGGCTTCTACACGAACTTCGGCGCCTTCGGCGGCGACTACACCGAGAAGACGAACATCCTCGTCGAGGCGGGCCTCAACGCGGTCGAGTACTACGACTGGTTCCCCGCGCACGGCGACTACACACCGGAGGCGCAGACGTATCCGCAGGAGCCCTTCGGCCAGGTGATCGAGCTGCGCGACGTGCAGGGGAAGATGGAGCAGGCGCGCGCGAAAAACATCCGCAACATCGCGTACATCGCCGCCTACGCCGCGGTGCCGCGCATCG
Source organism: Candidatus Sumerlaeia bacterium (assembly GCA_033764015.1). Classification (GTDB taxonomy): domain Bacteria; phylum Sumerlaeota; class Sumerlaeia; order SLMS01; family JANRJK01; genus JANRJK01. Next base: position 66,408 of record JANRJK010000014.1, read on the forward strand.
CCAACGCCATCCCGGGGAGCAAGCTGACCACATCGTCCGGCGAGCCCGTGGTGTTCTACCAGGGCTCCGTCGCCCCGCAGAGCCAGCTCTCCGGCGTGTGGTTCAACCTGACGGCGTTCGCGCCGGGCACCTCCTGGCGCCCCGTCCTCTGGGACGAATTGACGAACGCCCTCGACCTTGACGACTCGGTGTCGTTCGATGGCTTCGAGTTGGACACCTACGGCTGGAACGAGCCGTACCACTCGGCGGGGAGTCCCTTCAACGGGACGCCGATCATGGAGATGCTGGCCGACCTAACCGGCGATGTGCGGGGGCTGACGCGCTCGATCAAGCCCGGCGGCCTCACCACGCTCAACACCATCGCCGAGGTCGAGATCGAGCGCTTCTACGAGAAGGTGGATTTCCTCTTCGTCGAAAATTGGGCGTTTCACAAGCCGCGCTACGACGCGGTGGCGCGCATGGTGGCGTCGAACCACTCCGCATCGGGCAAGCGCTTCGTCAGCAAGTGCTACCCGGCCGACATGGAGGGCGGGCGCACCATCTGGCCCGTGGAGAATTTGACGCTGTTGCTGGCGGCGCACCTGTACGGAGGCGGCAGCTTCATGGTCGCCGGCGAGCCGCGCGAGGCCACGGGCCAGATCGGCGGCTTCAACTCGCTCTACTACCCCGACAACCTGCCGCAGCCGGAAGAGAACCATCGCGCGATCCGCAACTACAACACGCACGACGCGCTGCTGTACGGCCTCAACCACGGGCCCGAGGTGCGCCTCCGCGCCACGGAGCCGCCGCTTCCCGGTGCCATGGCGATGTCGTACCTCGGCGCGGGGGGCGCGGCGACCTGGTGCCTGCTGCGCCTCGACGGCGCGGACGAATGGACCCGTGAGACAGCGCCCGCCAGCGAACTGGCGGAGGTCGAGGCGACCGTGACGCTGCCGAACGGGTTCGCGCCCAGGCAGGTAGTGTACGGCACGCCGGACGACGACGCGCTGGTGTTCCACCGCGCGGTCGACTGGTCCGTCGCCGACGGTCGGCTCACGGCTCGGCTGCCGAAGCTGCGGCGCTTCGGCTCGCTCATCGCCTTTCCGTTCCCCGTGGACGAGCGGCTGCGCGACGCTGCGTCGCTGGCGGAGCACGCGGGCGGCTGGGCGGGCGCGTGGCGCTTCGGAGGGGTAGGCGGCGGAGCGGGCGTCTTCATCGGCGACTCGCGCAACAACGGCGGCGCGGAGCGCAACGACGACTGCGACATCAACACGGAGCGACGCGCGTGGGCGCTGTTTTCCGGCGCCTCCGGGCTGGTGGACGCGCAGCGCGACTTCCCCGCGCTCGAGGAGGGCGAGTCGCTCCGCCTCCTGATGGACAACGGCTTCGTGCTGCCGGGCGGCGCCGTGGGCTTCGGCCTGCACAACGCGCAGGGCGGGCGGCTGCTGGAGTTGTTCTTCCGCGGTGGCCAGGCGTCCTACATCGTGTTCGACGCGGCTGGCGAGAGGCTGAGCGGAATCCCGTTCACCGACGAGGGGCTCGACATCGAAGTGACCATCGGCGCAGCCGGCGCGTACTCGATGCGGGTGGTGCCGATCGGCGCCGAGTCGGGGACGCGCACCGTTTCCGGCTCGCTGATGGCGCCCGCCGGCGGGCAGGCGGCGGCGACGTTGCGCCTGTTCAGCTTCGCCGCGGGCGTAGGCCCCGCACACGACGCGTACTTCAACGATTTGTCGATCTATCGAGCGGCGCCCGCAGGGGCCGGGGTGGATTCGTGGCTGCTCTTCTGACGCGGCGGGAGTTCACGCGCCTGGCGCTGGCGGCGCTCGCGCTCCCCACGGTCGCGTGCGTGGGGCGGCAGGAGGAGCGCCGCCCCGACGGGCGCCTCGTGATCCACTACTGGGAGAAGTGGGAGGACTTCGAGAAGGAGGCGATGGGCGCCGTCGTCGACGCCTACAACGCCTCGCAGGACCGCGTCTTCGTCAACTACCTCAGCACCGGGCAGATCGACCAGAAGCTGCTGCTCGCGACCGCGGGCGGCAATCCGCCGGACGTGGCGGGGCTTTGGGCGTGGCGGCTCTACACCTACGCGGAGATGGGCGCGCTCGAACCGCTCGACGCGCTGATGCGCCGCGACGGCCTCTCCACGGACGATTACCTGCCCTCGATCATCGAGCAGTGCCGCTACCGCGACTTCACCTGGGCGCTGCCGACGACGCCCGCGACGCTCGCGCTGCACTACAACCGCGACCTGTTCGCGGAGGCGGGCCTCGATCCCGACAAGCCGCCCCGCACCATCGCGGAGCTGGACGCCGCCGCGGAGCGCCTCACGAAGCGCGGCCCCCGCGGCGCCATCGACCAGCTCGGCTTCAGCCCCACGGAGCCCGGGTGGTGGAACGACCGCTGGGGCTACTGGTTCGGCGGCGACCTGCTCACCCCCGACGCGCGCCGGGTGACGATCGACTCGGCGGAGAACATCGCCGCCTACGAGTGGGTGCGCTCCTTCCCGCAGCGCTACGGGCGCGAGGAGATCCAGCTCTTCCAAGCCGCCGGCGGGCAGTTCAACTCGGCGCAGAACCTCTTCCTCTCGGGCAAGGTGGGCATGGTGCTCCAGGGGCCGTGGATGGCGACCTTCGTCGACAAGTTCGCCCCCGGCCTCAACTGGGGCGTGGCGCCGTTCCCGGCGGTGTCGGAGGCGATGGACCCGGTGACGATCTGCGAGGCGGACGTGCTGGTGGTGCCGAAGGGCTGCCGGCACCGCGAGGAGGCGTGGGCCTTCATCAAGTTCACGCAGCGCCCGGAGAACATGGAGCGGCTCTGCCTCGGGCAGCGGAAGTTCTCGCCGCTGCGCAGCGTGTCGCCCGATTTCGCCGCGAAACATCCGCACCCGCACATCGGCGTGTTCCGCGGCCTTGCGGAGTCGCCCAATGCTAAGGGAGCGCCGGAGTCGCCCGCGTACAGCGAGTACCGCGACGAGATCAACTACGCGTTCGACCTGCTTTGGAACCTGAAGCAGGAGCCCGCCGCCGCGCTGGCGGAGGCCGCCCGGCGCACGCAGCCGAAGCTGGACCGCCGCAACGAGCAGTGGGACCGCATCGCCGCGCAGCGCCGCCGCGAGTGGGAGGGCGGATCGTGACGAACCGCGAACGGGCGCACCTGCGCGCGGGACTGCTCTTCGTTGCGCCGTGGCTCACCGGCCTCGCGCTGCTGATCGCGCTGCCGACGGCGATGACGGTGTACTACAGCTTCTGCGACTACTCGGTGCTCAAGGAGCCGGTCTTCATCGGGCTGGCGAACTACAAGGACCTGGCGAAGGACCCGGTGTTCCTCAAGTCGCTTTGGAACACGGGGTTCTTCGCGTTCTTCGCGCTGCCGCTGGGGACGTTGTTCGCGATTTTCCTCGCGATCCTGCTGAACCAGGACATCCCGGCGCGCCCCGTCTTCCGCACGATCTTCTTCCTGCCGTCGTTGGTGCCGCTGGTGGCGCTGGCGATCCTGTGGCAGTGGATGTTCAACGGGCGCTTCGGCGTGATCAACCACGGGCTGTCGAAGCTCGGCGTCGACGGGCCGAACTGGCTGGGCGACACGACCTGGGCGAAGCCCGCGCTGATCGCGATGGGCCTTTGGGGCGTGGGCCACGCGGTGGTGATCTACCTGGCGGGGCTACAGGACATCCCGAAGTCGCTCTACGAGGCGGCGCGCGTGGACGGCGCGGACTGGTGGCAGCAGACGCGCCACGTCACGCTGCCGATGCTGTCGCCGGTGATCTACTTCAACCTGCTGATGGGTTGCATCGGCGTGCTGCAGGTCTTCGCGGTGCCGTACATCATGACCGGCGGCGGGCCGGCGCGCTCGACGCTCTTCCTCACGATGTACCTCTACGACCAGGCGTTCGTGTACCTCAACATGGGGTACGCGTGCGCGATGGCGCTGGTGCTGTTCGCGCTGATCGCGGGGCTCACGTTCGCCGCGCACAAGCTCGCGGGGAGGCACGTGGTCTATGGCGGCAACTAGCCCTTCCCGCCCCGGGCGCCTCGTCTCCGCCGCCTCCACGGCGGTGCTGGCGCTGTTCGCGGGGCTCTTCCTGTTCCCCTTCGCGTGGATGGTCACCACGTCGTTGAAGGAGCTGCCGCAGGCGATGCGGATGCCGCCGCAGTGGATCCCCGATCCGGTGCGCTGGGAGAACTTCCTCGAGGCGACGCGCGCGATCCCCTTCTGGAGCTACGCGGTCAACACGCTGACGCTCTGCGTGCTGTGCGTGGCGGGGACGGTGGCGAGCTGCCTGCTCGCGGCGTACGGCTTCGCGCGCATCCAGTGGCGCGGGCGCGAGGCGCTCTTCGCCGCGACGCTCGCCACCATGATGATCCCCTTCCCCGTGATGATGGTGCCGCAGTACGGCATCTACCGCTCGCTCGGGTGGATCGGCACCTCGCTGCCGCTCTGGGTGCCGGCGTTCTTCGGGTCCGCTTATTCGATCTTCCTGATGCGGCAGTTCCTGCTCACGATCCCGAAGGAGCTGCAGGAAGCGGCGGAGATCGACGGCGCCTCGCAGCTCCAGACGTTCCTGCACGTGATCCTGCCGCTGTCGCGCCCGGTTGTGACGGTGGTCGCGCTGTTCACGTTCATGGGCGTGTGGAACGACTTCATGGGGCCGCTCATTTACCTGACTGACCAGCGCGATTTCACGCTGGCGCTGGGGCTGCAGCACTTCCAGAGCAAGCACGGCGGCACCGATATGAACCTGCTCATGGCCGCCTCCACGCTCGTGGTGCTGCCGATCGTCGTCCTGTTCTTCTTCACCCAGAAAACCTTCATCGAAGGCATCGCCGTCACCGGCATCAAAGGCTGACCCACAAGGAGACCACCATGACCCGCCGCACTACGATTCATGCGCTCGCCGCGATGCTCGCGCTTGCGACCGCCGGCTCCGCCGCCGCCCAGGCGGACGTAACGCTGCTCTACGACGACACGGGCAACCCGATGCCGCTCGCGCAGGTGTCCTTCGTCTCGAACTTCGATCCCGCGACGGGCGCCTATTCGCCTAGCTGGAACGGCTACTTGCGGCTTCGGATGCACGACGACGGCCAGCACGGCGACGGCGCCGCGGGCGACGGCGTGTGGGGCGCGCGGGTGAAGGTCGCACCGGGCGGCAAGCAGCTCTACGAGTGGGCTACGGACGACAACGCCGACGGCTCGGACGGATGGCTGGGGCCGTGCCCGCCGTTCTACGTGGAGGACGCCTCGCCGAAGACCGTGCGCGGCTACTCGATGCCGGAGGAGGCGCGCCTGTCGGCGGCGGGCTTCGCGGCGAAGCACGGCGTGGACCTCTCCACAGCGCGAGCCCCGCAGCGGCTCGCGGACGGCAAGCGGGTGCTCTTCACCTACAAGGCGCCGGAGGGCGCCAAGCGCGTGTTCCTCGCGGGGGACTTCAACAACTGGGCGAAGAACGACGGCGGCAACGTCCGGGATGGCCGCGCGGCGATGTTCCCCGCTGGCGGCGGCGTGTGGTTCCGTACGGTCGAGTTGGACGCGCCGGCGGCCTCGTACAAGTTCGTGGCGCAGATGCCGGACGCGTCGTTCAAGTGGAGCGCGGACCCGTTCGTCCCGCCCGCGGAGGACGGCGGCAACAGCCGCATCGAGCCCGCACAACTCCCACGCACCGGCACTGCGACACCATGAGGCTGCGCGCCGCTACCGCCGCGCTCCTCGCCGCCGCCGCCGCGCAGGCGGGCACCGTGACCCTGCTCTACGACGACACGGGCTCCGCCACGCGCGCGGAGGCGGTGTACCACGTCGCCTCGTGGAACCCGGATAGCGGCCTTCCCGATCCTGGCTGGAGCGGTTACGCGCGGCGCCCGATGTTCGACGACGGCCAGCACGGCGACGGCGCGGCGGGCGACGGCGTGTGGGGCGCGCGCGTGGATCTCGCGCCGCAGCCGATGCACACGTTCAAGTGGGCGGTCGATCTCGACGCGGACGCGGCGAATGGCTGGCTGGGGCTCGGCGACGAGTTCCGCGTGACGGACGGCGCGGCGCGCACCGTGTGGTTCTTCGAGCCGCCGGAGGAGTCGAAGCTGTCGCGCGTCGAGCTGGAAGCGAAGTACGGCCTCGACCTGTCGGGCGCACGCGCGCCGGTGCCGGTGCGCGGCGGCGAGGCGTTCGCCTTCACCGCCGAGGCGCCGGACGCGGAGATGGTGTTCCTGCCGGGAAGTTTCAACGCCTTCGCCGACAACAAGGACGGCGCGGTCGTGTCGCCGCGCTTCCGCATGTACCGCATGGACGGCGGCGTGTGGCTGCGGATCCTGCCGCTGGCGCACGGGACGGTGCGCTACAAGTTCGCCGCGCGCGGCGCGGACGGGCGCTTCCGCTGGTTCCCCGATCCGCACGTTGCCGCGCGCGACGGGGACGAAAACTCACTGCTGGATCTGCGCGCGCTGATGCCGGAGCGCTACACCTCGGCGGTGCCCGGGCGCGCGTTGGCCGTGGCTGAGGTCCCCGCGCTTCCCGCGTCCTCCGCGCCCGGGTCGCTGCGCGCGTCGCTCGCGCGCACCTGGGTCCGCCCCGGCGAGCCGCACCGCGTGACGTTCACGCGCACGGACGGCGGCGGCGCGGCGGAGACACTCCGCCTGCGCTACACGCGCGACCTGCTGCGCTGGGAGGCGGTCGAGCTGCCGCTCGGCGCGGCGCCGGTGGAGTTCACGATCGAGACCGCTCCCGGCGACGGCCCCGCGCTCCTGGTGGCGACGCTCGGCCCGGCGGACGCCCCGCGGGACCGCGCGCACCTCGCGCTGCCGGTGGCGGAAAACCCCTTCGACGACCTGCGCTACGGCTTCTACGCGAACTGGGACCGCGTGGCGGAGGACTACGCGGGCAAGGCGGAGCTCAACGCGCGCCTGCTGCTGAACGCGATGGAGTACTACGACTACTTCCCCGCGCATGGCGATTACGACCCGTCGGAGGAGGTGTACGAGTTCGAGCCCTTCTACGGGCGCAAGGTGCACGTCGCCGACATCCGCGGGAAGATCGAGGCGGACCGCGCGCGGGGCATCCTCGCGGTCGCGTACATCGCCGCCTACGCGACGTCGAAGAGCGTTTTCGACGCGCACCCGTTCCCGATGACGAACGAAGCGGGCGAGAACCTCGTCTTCAACGGACGCGTCCTGCCGGAGCGCGAGGCGGACGGGAAGGGCGAGCGGAAGTGGTTCTGGCTGATGGCGATCGCGCGCGACTCGCCGTGGCACCCGGCGATCCTCGCGGAGCTGCGCCGCGCGCTGTTGGACGAGCCGGAGGGGCTGCTCGCCTTCGACGGCTTCGAGATCGACTCCTACGGCCATGCGGAGTCGGAGCGCTACTTCTCCGAGGGCAGCGCGCACCGCGGCAGGCTCCTCGCCGACGTGATCGCCGAGTTCATCGAGGACGTGTGGCGCATGGCCCACGAGGTGAAGGAGCACGCGGCGGTGTCGTTCAACTGCGTGTGCGAGTTCGGCATGGACCGCATGTACCACATCACGGACTTCCTGTTCGTGGAGAACTGGGCGGGCTGCAAGCCGGGCATCGAGGAGACGGTGGACATTTGCCACCGGCACCGCGCGCCTGCGCGGCAGCGGGCGGTGCTGAAGATCTACCCCGCGGACGCGGGCTACACCGATCCGGCGTACTTCCCGCCGGATCACCTGCGCTTGATGATGGGCATGTGCGTCACCGGGGGCGGCTCGCTGATGATCGCGGGCGAGCCCGACGAGCGCACCGGCCAAACGCGCGCGCTCAACACGCTCTACTACCCCGACAACGTCGCGCTGCCGGAGGAGAACGTGCGCATCATCGAGGCGTACAACCGCTTCGACGCGCTGCTCTACGGCTTCAACCACGGGCGGAGCGTGGCGAACCTGCCGCTGGCGTTCTACCTCCCCGGTTGCGTGGCGCGCGGGTTCGAGAACGAGCGCGGCGACGTCGCGGTGCTGCTGCTGCACCATGGCGAGCAGGCGCTGTGGAGCACGCCGCGCCCGCCGGTGGAGCCGTTGCGCGCGCGCGAGGTCGCCATCGACGTCCCCGCAGGACGCGAGTTCACGCGCGTCCTGTACCTGTCGCCGGACAGCGAGGCGCTGCAGGCTCCCGTCGAGCTCGATTTCGAGCGCACGGCGACGCATGTCCGCGCGGTTGTGCCGGAGCTGCACACCACGGGCGCGCTGATCCTAGTCGCCGCGCGCGGCGGCAACCCAACCACCGGCGAGGAGCCAACCCCATGAGACGTAACCCGATTCGGCAGACGATCCTCGCGGCGGTGGCGGCGGGCGCGCTTCCCGCGCTCGCGGCGGCGCAGGGCACCGCGTCGCTCACCCCTGCGTTCCCGCCGCGCGGCACGACGGCGACGGTGACGTACAATGCCACGGGCGGGCCGCTCGCCGCGGCTCCGGCGGTGACGATGACGGTGGGCTTCAACGGGTTCCAGAACGCCGTGGATGTTCCGCTGACCGGCGCGGCGCCGAACTGGAGCGGGACGTTCTCCGTCCCCGCGAACGCGACCGGTATCGACGTGGTGTTCAAGAACCCGGCGGGCTCGATCTTCGACAACAACGGCGGCTTCGGCCGCGACTGGCACTTCGTTGCGGCGGAGGCGCTGGGCTTCAATCCGGGCGCGGAGAAGGTTCCCGCCGGCGTGGGCGGCGGCTACCTGTTCCGCGTGTGGGCGCCGGACGTGGCCTCCATGTCCGTGGTTGGCGAGTTCAACAGCTTCATCACGGACCGCGACCTGATGGTGCTCGATCCAGCGACCGGCGTGTGGAGCGCGCACATCGCGTCCGCGGCCGCTGGGCAGGAGTACAAGTTCCTGATCGACGGCACGGAGTACCGGCGCGACCCGCGCGGGAGGCAAGTGCGCGGCGGCTTCGACAACTCCGTGATCGTGGACCCGTCGGCGTTCACGTTCACCGCGCCGCGCGCGGGCACGGCGGACAGCTTCCGCGACTGGGTGGTCTACGAGATGCACGTGGGCTCGCTCGACTCCGCGGGAGGCCGGTTCACCGACCTGGTGCCCGGGCGGCTGGACTACCTCGAAGCGCTCGGCGTCAACGCCGTGCACCTGATGCCGGTGAACGAGTTCCCCGGCAGCTTCTCGGGCGGCTACAATCCGACCGAGCTGTTCGCGATCGAACGGGCCTATGGGACGCCGGACGAGTTCCGCGCCTTCGTCGAGGCGTGCCATGCGCGCGGCATCGCGGTGATCGTCGACGTCGTGCACAACCACTACGGACCGGGCGGCCTCGACCTGTACGACTTCCAGGACCTGAACCGCAACTCGCTGCGCGACGCGCCGGGGATCTACTTCTACGATTCGCCGCCCGAGCTGGCGGAGACGCCCTTCGGCCCGCGCCCCGACTACAGCGAGCCGCAGGTGCGCGACTTCATCGCCGACTCGGTCCGCATGTTCCTCGACGAGTACAACGTCGACGGCTTCCGCTGGGACTTCACCAAGGCGATCCGCGGCACGGTGGATGGCTCGTTCAACATCACCGCGGACCTGGCGGACGGCGTGTCGCTGCTGCAGGACATCCATGCGAACATCTTCGGCCCGAACCCGGACCTGTTCTCGACGGCGGAGGACCTCGCGGGCGATGCGCGCCTGACGAATCCGGTCCTCGCGGTGAGCGGCAACCCGAACGACGGCTTCGGCTTCGACTCGCAGTGGGACGGCGGCTTCCTGTTCTTCCTAAACAACCAGCTCAGGCAGGCGAACGACGCGCTGATCGATATGAACGCCGTGGCGATCGCGGCCAGCGGCTCCTTCCAGCGCATGCACTACGTCGAGTCGCACGACGAAGTGTGGGCGATCAACGGCACGGGCAAGGACCGGATGCCGTACCGGATCGACCCGGCGGACCCGGAGAGCCTGCGCGCGCGCAAGATGTCCGCCCTCGGCGCCTGCCTCCTGTTCACCACGGAGGGGATCCCGATGCTCTTCATGGGGAGCGAAATCCTCGAGAGCGGCGGCGCGGACGGCTCCTGGGATGTGGACGAGCCGATCGACTTCTCCCGGCTTTCCGACCCCGACATCTCCGGCTTCCGCGACCTGTACTCGGCGCTGATCCACCTGCGCCGCAACCTCGACGGGCTCTCCGCCGGGCTCCTTGGCGATAGCACGAACGTCTTCCACGTGAACGACACGTCGAAGGTGATCGCCTACGCGCGCTCGAACGGCGGGACGAACCCCGGCGACACGGTCGTGGTGCTGGCGAACTTTTCGAACACGTCGTTCGCGGGCGGGTACGACATCGGCCTGCCGGAGGGCGGCACCTGGTACGAAGTGCTGAACAGCGACGACGCGGCGTTCGGCACGGATTTCGGCGGGGTGGGTGCGGGCCAGGCCGTCGCCGCCAGCGGCGGCGCGCTGCACGGCTTCGGCCAAAGCGGCACCGTCGGCATCGCCCCCCGCAGCTTCGTCGTACTCTCACGCGCGAACCCGGCGAGCGCCGGCGTCGGCGACTGGAGGATCTTCGAGTGAGCCCCCGCATGCTGTTCCACGCCGCGATGGCCGCCGCCTCGCTGCTGATCGCATCCGCCCGCGCCGAGGACATGGACGGCGCAGCGCTGAACATCCCCTACCGCGAAGCGTCCGACGCAACGCTCGACGACTACGCGCGCGAGCGCTGCGTGCTCGACCTGCACCTGCCGGAAGGCGTCGAGCGCTTCCCCACGGTGGTGTGGTTCCACGGCGGCGGAATCAAGGGGGGCGAGAAGCACTTCCCCGAGGAGCTGCGCGGCGCGGGCATCGCCGTCGCCGCGGTGAACTACCGCCTCTCGCCGCGGGCGAAGGTCGAGGACGCCATCGACGACGCCGCCGCGGCGACGGCGTGGGTGCTCCGCGAGATCGAATCGCGCGGCGGCGACCCGGAGCGAGTGTTCGTCTCGGGACACTCCGCCGGCGGGTACCTGGCGATGATGGTGGGGCTGGACAAGTCGCGGCTCCCGAAGCACGGCGCGCAGCCGGCGCAACTCGCGGGCATCGTCCCGTTCAGCGGGCACACGATCACGCACTTCACGATCCGCGAGGAGCGCGGCATCCCCGACACGCGCCCCGTGGTGGACGAGTACGCGCCGCTCTACCACGTCGCGGCGGACGCGCCGCCGCTGCTGCTGGTCACCGGCGACCGCGAGATGGAGCTGCTGGGGCGGTACGAGGAGAACGCCTACATGGCCCGGATGATGAAGGTCGCGGGCCACACGCGGACCGAGCTGCGCGAGCTGCAGGGCTTCGACCACGGCGGCATGGCCAAGCCGGCGCATGAGCTGCTGAAGGCGTTCGTCCGCCGCGTCGGCGGGGAGGAGCGCCCGGAGTAGCGGCGATTCGCCGCTCACCGCCCTCCGAACACGTGGCGGTAGGCAAGCCGCGCGGTGAAGATGTTCAGGAAGAAGTGGAACGCCATCGCGGGCCAGAGCGCGCCCGCGCCGAGGTAGAGCAGGCAGAGCGCGAGGCCCATGGCGGCGGTCTTCGCGATGCCGGCGGGGCCCTGGTAGCCGTGGCAGGCGCCGAAGAGCGCGGCGGCCAGCGGCGCGGCGGCCCACCACGGCAGCACCGCCCCGAGGTACCAGAGGAGGAAGCCGCGGAAGACGATCTCCTCGGCTACGGCCGCCATGGCGGAGAGCGCGGCGAAGAGGACGAACTCGCGCGGGGTGCGCGGGAGGATCAGCTCGAGCCCGCCGCGGAGCGAATCGGCGAGCTCGCGGTCGAGCCAGGAGCGGACGCGCGCGGAGCGCGCCGCGGCGGCGGGGACCGCGAGCAGCGCGAGCGCCGTGGTGGCGGTGGATGCGGAGGCGAGCGCCCACGCGGGGCCGTCGCCGGCGCCCAGCCCCAGCGAGGCGAAGGGCCGCCCCGCCCAGGCCCACCAGCCGAGCAGCGCCGCGAGCGCCGCGGCCATCGCGCCGATGGTGGCGAGGTACGTCCCCGTCCGGCTGACCGGCTCCGCGTCCGCCGTGGCTGCGGGCGCCGCGTTCATGCGCCAGACGGAGTAGACCGGGAAGGCGCCGGCGGCGAGGAGGAACAGCAGGTGGTCGGGCAGGTGCATAGTTGGGCGCGGCCACGGTGAACTCGCCCGTTGGCCCGGCGCAAGGAAGGCGCGGATCGTGCCCGCCATGAGCGACGCCGCCCCGCCCCCGGAGTCCGACCGGCGCACCCTCGACGCGTGGGCGCTCGCCGCCGCGCTCGGGTCGATCCTGCTGCAGGGGCACCGCTTCGGCCAAGGCAACCACGAGATTTTCCTCCCGGCCATGCGCCGCGTCCTGGACGCCTCGCACCTCGCGGGCGACTGGGTGCTGGCGACGCCGCCGGGGCATCCGCTGACGACCTATCCGCTGGCGTGGCTTTCGGTGCCGCTGGGCGAGTCGTGGACGATGCTGTTGGCGCAGTTGGCGACTAGGTTCCTGTTGTTCGCGGGACTTTGGCGGTTCGGGCGCGCGCTGCTGCCGGAGCTGCCTCGGTTCGGCTGCCTCGTGATGATGCTGGTGGTGGTGTTCGAGCCGCGGATGCGGATCGGCGGCCACTACCTGCAGGGCCCCGCCTGGGAGTCCGCGCACCTCGGGATGGCGGCGGCGCTGTGGATGTCGGCGGCGGGGGCGCGATGGGTCGCGGAACCCGCCTCGCGAGCCGCCGCGCTTCGCTTCGGCGCGCTGGCGGGGCTGGCGCTTTGCGCGCACCTGTTCATCGGGCTGCCGCTGGCGGGGGTCGTGTTCGGGGCGGCGCTGTTGGCGCGCGCGCCGCTGACGGCGTTGGCGTCGACGGGGGGAACGATGCTGGCGCTGGGCGCGCCCGCGTGGGTGCCCGCCGCGCAGGGGTTCCTCGCGGACGGATCGGCGGGGTTGTCGGCGGCGGAGACCATCGCGCTGCTCCAGTGGCGCCATCCGCACCACCACATGCCGTGGACATGGCGCGTGGTGGATTGGCTCCAGTTCGCCCTCGTGTTCGGGGCGGTGGCTTGGATGTCGGCTCGGCTGGGCGCGCGGGCGCTGCTGCCACGCGTGTTCCTTGCTTACTACGTGGTCGCGGGCTTGGTCTTCGTTGCGTGCGGGTGGTGGCTGGTGGCGCCGGTGGTGGCGTACTTCCAGAGCTTCCGCGCGGCGGGGATCGTGTGGGTGCTGCTGGCGGCGCTGTTCGCGGACGCGGCGTGCCGCGCGGAGGGGTGGCGGTGGATCGCGTACCTCGTCCTCGCCATGCTGGGCCGCACCGCACCCGGGCTCGCCGCCACGCTCCCGGTGACCGCGAGCCCGCGCGCGCTTCGAGCCGACCTGCCGGATCCGGGCGCACGCTGGGCGCTGGCGGTGGCAGGGTGCGGGGCCGCGCTGGTGGTCGCGCTCCAGACCGTCGCGCCGCTGCGGAACGCTCTCAACGAACTACGTTCCGACTACTGGCGCGTGGACCACACGGACCGCGACGACGCGCGGGAGGAGCTCAACCGCTGGTTCCGCGAGCGCACGCCGACGGACGCGCTCGTCGTGATCCCGCCGGACCTGCCCGCGTTCCGCGTGGCCGCGCGCCGGGCGGTCTTCCTCGACATCAAGCACTTCCCCTACCGCGCGGCGGACCTCGCGGAGTGGTCGCGCCGCTACCGCCTGCTGACGGGCGAGGCGTCGCCGCTGGCGCGGAACTGGGAGCCGCAGGGCGCGCGCCCCCTCGCGATCCCCGACGGACCGCCCCCGGAGGTCGCCGCCGACTACTGGGTGTTCCGCCGCTCCGGGGAGCTCGACGCGCGGTGGGGAACGCTCGCGCCGGAGGGGCGCTGGCGCGAGGCGTTCCGCAACCGCGCCTACCTCGTCCTTGAACCGGTCACGGCGGCAGCACATTCATCGAGGTGACGGAGAACGCCGCGCGGCGCAGCTCGTTGATGCTCTCCACCGCGATCGCCGCGACGCGGTTCACCTCGAGGTGCGCGAAGCGGTGCTCGATGCGTTCGGCGTCGTACTCCTCGAGGAAGAGGCGCAGCAGGTCGACCGCCCCGGCGAGGGAGACCAGCGCCCCCATGCGCGGCGACACCGCTCCGCCGTCCGCCAGCACGCGGATCTCCGCGTGGAGCTGCTTCTCCGGCGTGGAGTCGTGCAGCGGATAGGTGGTCCGGTGGAAGAGGAACAGGAACCGGTCCTCGTGGCGCTCCAGGACGTCCTTGGCGACCAGTTCCTCGGAGAGGTCGTGAAGCAGGTTCGGCGTGGTGGCGACGTGCGAGATCCACGCGCGGAGCGGGAGCGGCTCGCCGCCGAGCAGCATCCGGTGGACGGCGCCGAGAACCCCCGCGGGAGGCTCGCCGGCGGCCTCGCGTCCGCGCGCGCGGCCATCGGGCCCGATGTCGAGGAGGCCCCGCAGGTCGAGCTCGGCGAGGAGCGCGCCCGCGAGCGCGTCGTCGAAGTAGGGAAAGCACCGCCAGGCGAGCGTGCCCTTGCGGTCCTCGAGGCCGAGCAGCACGAGCTGCTCGGGGAGCGTGAGGTCTTGCGCGTTCATGGTCCTGCCTCCTTTCCAACCGCTTGCAGGATACCACCGGGGAGCCATGCCAACAAGAACAATCGGACCGGCGGCGCGGCCCCTTCCGCGGGATTACTGTTGGCGTCGGCGGCGCGCCCGGGCACGCTCACAGGCTCGCGGGGCATGGACAAGCGCTCCACCCCGCGCCGGGACACCAGGCGATGAGCGACTTCGATCCGAACGAAACCCTGCGGCAGCTCTACGACCGTATCGAGGCGGCCAGCAGCGAAGGCCTCACCGAGGTCGCGCTGGCCCAGTGCGAGGAGGCCCTCGAACTGCTCGACGAGAACGAGGCCGAGGTCGAGGAGTTCACCCACGCCGACTTCCTGATGCTCGCCGGCCACACGCACTGGGTGGCGGGGAACCTCGAGGACGCGCAGCGCAGCTACCGCGGCGCCCTCGAGTACGAGCCGGACCGCATCGACGCGCTGCTGGCGGTCGGCGTGACGCTGTTCCACCTTTGCCGCTTCGAAGCGGCCCGCGCGCAGCTCGAAGTGGTCAGCGCCGAGGAGCCCGAGGTCGGCGAGGCGTGGTACTACCTCGCCCTGCTGGCGCTGCGGCGCAACGACCCCGCGCTGGCGGACAATTTCTTCCGCCGCGCGAACGAACTCGAACCGGAGCGCTGGGAACTCCCCGTGCAGCTACCCTTCGAGGAGGTCGTCGGCATCGTCCGCAATTTCTACAACGACATGCCGCCGGAGCTCCGCAAGGCGCTCGAGGGCGTCCCGATCCTCGCGGAGGAACGCCCCGCAGAGGCGCTCCTGTACTCGAACGATCCGCCGCTCGATCCGCTGCTGCTCGGGCTCTTCGACGGCACGCCGCTGCCGGAGCAGTCGGTCTTCAGCGTGGAGCTCGCGCCGCCGCACATCTACATCTTCACCGAGAACATCTCGCTGCTCGGCGGCACGCGCGAGAAGCTCGAGGAGGAGCTCTGGATCACGCTGAAGCACGAGATCGGGCACTACTTCGGGCTGAGCGAAGAGGAACTCGCCGAGCGCGGCCTCGAGTAGCCCGGCCCATGGACCGCGCCCGTCCGGACCGCGCGGAGCTGTTCGGCTTCTACTACCTCGGCCTGCGGCCGGACGGCACCTACAAGTACTCCAACGCGCACCAGGTCGCCGCGTGGTACCGCGTGAGCTCGGACGCGGTGCTCGGCTGGCTCGACGAGTACGGGCTGTCGCCCTCCGTCGTCGCGCGCAAGCGGATCGAAATCACCGGCTGGAGCGTGGACATCCAGCTCGACCTGCCGAACCTCGAGCCGGAGGGCGTCCGCCGCCGCGTCGCCGAGGCGATGGAGGCCTTCGACGAGGCGTCCGGGGGGCGGCACCCCTGGCGCGACGGGCCGATCAGCTAGCGGGCTAGACTTCCATGCGGCGCCCGGCGGAGAGCGCCTCCACCTGCGCGTCGAAGGTGTCCGTGGCGGCCTGGGCGAGGCCCGGGTCCGCCTCGACCTCCGGCACGCGGCGGACGACGGCGCCGAGCTGGCGCAGCTTGCTGTCCATGTACTCGTAGCCGCGCTCGACGTGGTACACGCGGCGCACCTGCGAGGTGCCGTGGGCGGCCAGCGCCGCCATCACCAGCGCCGCGCCCGCGCGCAGGTCGCTCGCCATCACCGCCGCGCCCTGCAGCGCCGCGACGCCCTCGATCGAGACCAGGCTCTTTTCGCGCGAGACCTTCGCGCCGAGGCGGTTCAGCTCCGGCACCTGGTTGAAGCGGTCCTGGTAGATGGTCTCGCGGATCTGCGAGACGCCCGGCGTCAGCGCCAGCAGCGTGGTGAAGACGCTCTGCATGTCGGTCGGGAAGCCGGGCCACGGCTCGGTGACGATCTTCAGCGGGCGCTTCGCGTCCTTGCCGCGGCGCACGCGGAGGCAGCCGGCCTCGGGCTCGCTGAAGTCCGCGCCCCAGAGCACCGCCTCGGTGATCACCGGC
Organism: Candidatus Sumerlaeia bacterium; assembly: GCA_033764015.1. GTDB lineage: Bacteria > Sumerlaeota > Sumerlaeia > SLMS01 > JANRJK01 > JANRJK01. The sequence goes on from JANRJK010000014.1 coordinate 82,816, forward strand.
TCGAGCGTTTCGACCGAGACGTTCTCGAGGGTGACATCGCCGTGGGTCGCCAGCGCGCCGATCAGGTAGGTGCCGGCCTCGATGCGGTCCGGCGAAACGGTCCAGTCCACGGGGCGCAGCTTGTTGACGCCTTCGACGCGGATGCGGTTCGTGCCGAGGCCGTCGATCTTGGCGCCCATGGCCTGCAGCATCATGCCGACCTCGACCACTTCCGGCTCGCGGGCGGCGTCGTCGATGGTCGTCGAGCCTTCGGCGAAGGCGGCGACCATCATCACGTTGATCGTCGCGCCGACGCTGGTGCCGTTGGGTCCCATGAGGGAAAGCCGCGCGCCGACCAGCCCGCGGTGCCGCGCGTGGATGTAGCCGGCGTTGCGCGAGAGCCCCGCGCCGAGCGCCTTGAAGCCCTCGAGGTGCAGGTCCACCGGCCGGTCGCCGATGGCGCAGCCGCCCGGGAGCGACACGCGCGCGCGGCCCAGCTTCGCGAGCATCGGCCCCATCGCGTAGAAGGACGCGCGCATCTTGCTCATGATGTCGTAGGGCACCAGGTCCACCGAGAACCCGGCCGGGTCGACGATCACCGCGTTGCCGCACATGGTGACGTGCGCGCCGAGGTGCTCGATCAGGCGGATCATGTGGAGCGTGTCGCGGAGGATCGGCACGTTCCGCAGCGTGCTGGGTCCGTCGGCGAGCAGCGCGGCGGCGAGCAGCGCGAGGCTGGCGTTCTTCGAGCCACTGATGCGGACGCGGCCCTGGAGCGGGCGCGCTCCTTCGATTTCGTACATCCAGAGCGGCATGGCTGGCGACCTCGGCGTCGGCGGGGGGCGGCGGCGCCGGATGCGCCGCGCCCGCGGGGATTTCGTCCCGCCAGCGCGCGGCTTTTCCATGAACACTGTCAAGTTCTACGGGGGCGGAAAAAGCGAGGGGGGCGGCCGCCAGCGGCGACCGCCCCCCCGCAAGCCCTTCGGCGCCCCGGAGGGCGCCCGCCGCGGCTACGCGCGGTCCACGTACATGCCGTCGTCCGTGCTGATGCGCACCGAATCGCCGATCTTGATGAAGCCCGGCACCTGCAGCTTGTAGCCGGTCTCGATCGTCGCTTCCTTCAGGATCTGGTTCGCGGAGTTGCCCTTGGTCACTTCGTCGATCGTGTCGACCACCTTGAAGGCGATCTTCGGCGGGAGCAGCAGCGACACGGGACGGTTCTCCCAGAACGCCACGATCACCTCGGTGTCGGGCACCAGGAAGTTCGCCTGGATGCCGAGGAACTCGCCGGAGACGGTGAACTGCTCGTAGCTGGTCAGCTCCATGAAGTGGTAGCCGTCCTGGTCGCTGTAGAGGAAGTTGCAGGTCTTCGTCTCGTAGTCCGCTTCCTGGATGTCGAACTTGCCGCCGCGGAAGGTCATCTCGACCACGCGGCCGTCCAGCAGGCTCTTCATCTTCGTGCGGACGAAGCTGCGGAGGTTGCCCGGCGTGCGGAGTTCGTACTCCGTGACCTGGTAGAGGGTGCCTTCGATAACGACCTTCATGCCCGCTCGGAGGCTGTTCGGATCGACCTGTGCCATGGGGGTTTCCTGTTCGTTGTAGGGCGCGCGCGAAAGGGGCCGCGGGGCGCCGTTTTCCCCACTGAATGCGTCCCGCGCGGGGCGAGTCAACCGGGGACGGCGCGGACGCGGCGCACCCCGGGGCCGCCGCCGGGCGGGTCGGGTGGAGGTGTCCCCGGACCGGAGGCACCATCGGGGTCTCGCATCTGGCGGAGGTCCGCCTCGAACCGGGACTCCATGAAGCGATGGTACAGTGGAGTGTGTGTGACCACCGGATTCGGGAGCACCCAGTCGCCTTCGAGGAATGGTACTGCGAAGGGGAGCATGCCAACCAGGAGGAGCAGGGACATGGCTGCGGCCAGCAACTTCCCCCCTCGCGCGCGAAGCACGGTAAGGAGGGCGCAGAGCTGGATCGACAGCAGTAGCGCAATCCCGAAAGAGGTCATTTCCACCATGCTTGAGAAGTTCGGCATGAAGACGGGTGCCACCATGATGGCGAATCCCAACAGGGCGCGCGGCGCCTCGCCGGGCGAAGCGGGAAGTATCCAAGGCTCGCGGGGCGGGCCATACGGCCCCTCCCGCCCCGCGACTTGCTGCTCAGACTCCATCGGACCGCTTCCTCCAATCTGTTAGCAGGAGCCTGCGGCCCGACCCCGGGCCGCTCACCCCGGCCCGTTGGGGCGCCGCGCGACGTGGAAGACGTCGGCGGGCAGCTCGCGCCCGATGGACGTGTTGCGGCGGATGATGTCGCTCAGCCGCGTCCGGTTCACCTCCGCCGCGACCTCCCGGGGCAGGTAGGACTGGTACCAGAACCGGTCGCCGTCGCGGAGCGCCTCGAACTGCTCCGTGATGAGGAAGAACAGCGTCTCGCCCACCATGGCGCCCGGGACGTGGTCCTCGCAGAGCGCCGTCACCCACAGGTCCGCCTGCTCCGGCGAGTCGTACACGGAGGCGAGCGCCGCCCGCAGCGCGGGGTTGCGGGTCACGTCGCGCCAGCCGCGCGCGGGGCGGAGGCCGACTTGGCGGCGCACCTCGTTGTACGACGGCAGGCCGTGGTCGCGGCCGCGCTGGAGGTTCAGCGATGCCAGGTCGAAGCCCCCCGCGCCCGGCGCCCCGAACAGGAAGTTCCGCACGTCGCCGACGATGAAGTTGTCGATCTCCTGGCAGCGCTGCGACGCGAGGCCGCGGAGGATCGAGTCGATGCCGTGCTCCTCGATCTCGGCGATGGCGAAGAAGGAGTCCGCCAGCGCGATCGGCCCTTCCGGCGCGTCGGCGCCGTCCGGCCCCTTCCGCTGGAGGTCCGGCGACAGCATCGTGTGGCCCACGCGGAACGCCGCCGCGGCGAACTCGTTGGCGACCATCGGCTCCAGGTCCTCACGGTAGCCGCGCCACGGCGCGAGCGCGCGCGGGCCCAGCAGCGCCGGCAGGAACTCGTTGTAGGTGACCGCCTGCATCTCGCCCGCCACCACCGCGCGGGCCCGCTGGTAGATCGTCTCGTCGTCCAGCGGCTCCGCGCCCGGGTTCGCCATGGCGTGCTCCCGCGCGATCCGCTCCGCCCACCAGTTGTGCTCGCGGACGAAGAGCGTGTGCATCGCGGTGAGGCCGATCTGCTCGTTCACCCGCACGTCGCCGGCGAAGAAGAAGGTTGGGATCTGGCCGGAGGGAGCGTTCGGGAAGCCCTCCGTGTTGTACGGCAGCAGTCCGCCCTCGCTGGTCTTCAGCTTCCCCGTCCCGTCGAGCGTCCGCAGCGCGAGCGCGCGGGCGTCATCCGATCCGTAGACATGGGACGCGTCGACGAAGGCGGTGAGGAAGTTCACCTGCTGGCGCGCGCCGGCTTCGTCGCGCTCGTAGTGCGAACGGCTGAGCGCGATCGTCGCGGTGCCCGTGCCCGACGGGTCGAACCACGGGTCGCCGGCGGGGACCGGGACCGGGAAGGCCTCGGTGGGCGAGGCGAGCGGGGTCTCGGTCACGTCGTGGTCGATGAACTGGCCCCACTGCCAGAGGTAGTCGCTCGCCCGCATGCGGTTCTCGATCGATTCGGACTGCGCGCAGATCGCGTTGGAGACCTCGCGGGCCCCGGGGCGGTCGGCGCCGGAGGGCGCGTCGGTCCCGTCCTCGTAGGCGGCGTCGGCAAGGCGGAGGAACGGCGTTTCCGCGGCGCCCCACTCGGGATGCGTCGGGTTGTTGCCTTGGCCGGTGATCGTGCGGAACTCGGCGAGTCGAGCGAGCGCGGCCGTCAGCGGCGGACGGCGCGGCGGACGGGGCCGCGCGCTGTCGCGGACCGAGTCGCCGATCGCGGCGGTCGTCTCGCCGCCGGTGCGGTCGGGGGCGCTCTGCTGGGCCGGGGAAAGCCCGGCGAGGGCCGCCGCCGCGAGGAGTGTCGGGAGGGTTCTGAGGTGCTTCATGGGGTGCTCTCCTGTGTGGAGTTGGCGGTGTGCTGCGCCTCCGGACAGGGCAGCGCGCGTGCCGCCGCCCGGTGTGTTGCGCGGGTGCAACGGAGTGGTGCCGCCGCAGCCCCGGGGAGGGTGCGAGGGCACTCTTGGATTCCGGATTTCCGGCGGAAACGTTGCATTTCCGCGACTCCTCAATTGCCGTTGATTTACCAATCGGTCGCGCGCTGTCCGCCGCGTACCAAATGGTACACCGTCAGCGCAGGATCCACCCGCTCGCCGTCGGCGGCGGCGCGTCGTAGAACAGCTCCACGAACTCGTTCGCGAACTCCGCGGCGTCGGCGAACTCTGTGATCACCACGCGCCCGGTGTTGTTGCGTGTGCCCGTGTAGAGCCCCGGCGTCGCGTTGCCGAGTGTGGAAATCGGGTACGCGGTGAACGTCGTTCCCGCGGTTGTGTCGCGCCGGTAGCCGTTCGTGGTGGAGATGCCCGCCGCCGGCACGTGGCCGCTCGTGGGCGGATCGACGTTCTGCGCCGACGGGTTGAGGAGCCGGAAGCGCTCGTCGCCGTTGATCGCGATGCTCGCGTCACCGCTGTCGAGGTAGAGCACGTCCGGCGCGAGCGTCCGCGACCACGCGGTCTCGAAACCCGCCCTGTTCACATCGCGCCCGATCACGAGCACTTGGCCGGGCTGGATCATCGTGTTCGCCGGAATCGTGTATGTGCGAGTCGAGTTGATCTGCTCGACCACGTAGCCGCCGATGTCGATCGGCGTGCCGCCGGGGCCGCCCTGGCTGGATTGCGTGGTTCCCGACAGCGAGACGTTGAAGCTCGCCGGCGAGCCGTTGGTCGTGATCGTCGCGGTGACGTTGCGCGTCGCTCCATCGTTCGCGACGGGCGTCCAGCGGAACGCGAGCGCCTGCGCCGAACCGATCGCGGCGGGGAGCGTGGGCGTGGCGAGGGAGAACTCCGAAGCGCTCGCGCCGGAGAATGTTGCGCCGGTCAGCGTCACCGGGTTCGCCGGCGTCACCGTCACGGTGCTGTTGGTGAACGGTCCCGACATGGCGTTGACCGTGCCGAAGGCCACGCTGGTCGGCGACACGGAGTAGTCGTCGCCGCCGCCGGTGCCCCCGGGGATGGCGAAGGTGCGCAGCACCGCCATGTGCTGCATGTTCGTGGCGCCGCTGTCGCCCGTCAGCGCGGGGCTGAACGCGGCGTTCAATTCCGCCTGCGAGTAGTCCCGCGTGTCGAAGACGAGGCCGTTGGGATAGCTGAAGCTCCCGTAGGTGGTCGTCACCTCCCGGCTGTCCAGGTTCGGGTTCGCCAGCATCCAGTCGTATGGCTTGCTGCGGCCCGCGTTGGTGTTGCCGCTTCCGTCCTCGCCGACCGGGAAGGGGGAGGACGTGACGACACGCGCGGAGAGGGTCGAGATGCAGGACTCGGTGCGGCTGTCGGTGTTGAAGTCGCCGCCGATCGCCAGGTAGGCGTTCTGGGGGAGGCCGAGGGTGGGCAGGTAGGTGTTCACGATGAGCTGCGCCTCGGTGTTGCGGACGCCGGAGCCGCTCGTGAGGAAGTGGACGCTCACCACCCACAGGTCGATGTCGCCCGGGATGTCGATCCGGGCCCAGGCGAAGTCGCGGTTCGACACCTGCGTGTCGTCCCACTCGCCCGATGCGATGATCGGGTAGCGGCTGATGACGCCGTTGGGAATCTGGGCGCCGGCCTCGCGGTACCATTGGAACCCGGTCCCGAAGGTGGAGTCGACGAATGCTTCGACGGCGGCGTCGTTGTTCGATCCGCCGACGTTGAACTCCTGGATCAGCACCACATCGGCATCGAGCGCTTGGAAGATCCGGATGCCCGGGTCTTCGTATCCCTGCCCGTTGCCGCTGGTGGTGTTCGCGGCGACGATGCGCAGGTTGGTGGTCTGCGCGGACGCGGCCGCGGCCAGCGCAAGCAGCGCGGCGGCGACTCCGGCAAGGTGACGGGCTGCGGGCATGGCGTGGGGCTCCAGTGGGGTTGGACAAAAGGGACCACAATGGGCGCCGCGGGGAAACACGATTCTCCCCGCGCCCCGCGACCAACATCGCGGGACGCGGGAGTTCCCAAGCCGGACCTAAACCCCGGCGGACGCCAGCAGTCCGTCCAGCTTCCCGTAGCCCGCCGACATGCCCTCGTCCATGCCCGAGGCGAGCATCCCGTCGCGCGCCTCGCGGGACGGAAACTCGATGAGCAGTCGGAGCGCCGTCCGACCCGCGGGTCGTTCTTCGAGCGTCATTGTCACGAGCTGCTCGCCCGCCTGCGGCTGGCAGCCGAACTCGAAGCGCTCCGTCCGGACGATCCGTTCCGGATGCGCGACCTCGCGGTACTCGCCACCCATCGCCATGACCGGTGCCCCCGCAGAGTCGACCCAAGCCCACTGGAACCGGCCGCCGGGGCGGACGTCTTCGGCGCACTCCGACATTCTCCAGCCCGGGGGGAGGAACATCCAGCGCTCGAGCAGCGCGGGCTCCGTCATCGCCCGCCAGACCAACTCCCGCGAGGCGTCGAAGTCGCGGGCGATGATGATCTCGCGGTCGGAGGGGAGCGCCACGCACACCGGCGCGGGGCCGGAGTCGGCGCAGAGCCGGCCAAGACGGCTCACTGTCCCGATGCCGCCTTCGATGGCGCCGACCTCGCGGATTACCCGGTCCCGGTCCTCGGCGGACTTGAACATCATCCGGAGCGTCATCGAGCATTGGCCCTCCGCGAGCCGCTCGAACCGGACCTCGGTGCGGAACGCGACCTCGTCGGGCGCGCCCGCTTGGCTGTAGACGATGCGCGCGTTCTCCTCGATGACCTCGTAGCGGACGAAGTTGGGCCATACGCGGCCATCCGGCCCGGTCATGAGGAACTCCCAGACGCCCCCCTCCCGGAACTCCATCCGCGAGGTGTCGGTGGTGAAGCCGTCCGGACCGAACCACTTGCCGATCAACGCCGGGTCGGACCACGCGCGCCAAAGCTGGGGGATCGTCGCATGGAAGGACCTCTTGATGATGATCTCCCGGTCCTCGGTGGATACTGTGGCGGCTTGCGTCATTGCTCGCTCCTCTTCTTTCCGGCGCGCTTGGGCGCGGGGGGTGTGGGTTCTGCGGCCAGGTCCTTCAACACGTCGTCGAGGCGCTGGAACCGCGCCTCCCAGAACTGGCGGTAGCCTTCCAGCCAGCGCGCCGCCTCTTCCAGCTTCGCTGCGTCAAGGCGCCTTGGCCGCCGCTGGGCGGACTGCCCCGCGGCGACGAGTCCGGCGCGCTCGAGCACCCGCAGGTGCTTCGAGATCGCCGGCTGGCTCATGGCGAACGGCTCCGCAAGCTCCGCGACCGAGGCGGACCCCCTGGACAGCCGCGCTAGGATCGCTCGCCGGGTCGGGTCCGCGAGCGCTTGGAAGGTGAGGCTGAGTGCGTCGTTCCGCATGTCGAATAACCTTTCAGTTCAAGAACCGTTTGGTTATTGAATTGGAGGGCACCCGCCCGGTCAAGTGAGAACTCCGGCGCCCTTCCATCCGGAATGCAGCGCGATCCAAGGGACGCCGAGCCCCCCGCCGCCCCCGGCTTGCGGCGCGGCTGCGCTAAGCGCGGCCGACACCACCGCCTTGGAGGCACCACCATGAAGGTTCTGCTCCCCGTGCTCGCCGCGCTCGCGCTTGCCGGTTGCGCGACGACCGCGCTCCGCGCCGCGCCGGACCGGTACACGGTCGCCGACGAGCGCTTCGGCGCCCAGGTCCGCATCGATCCCGAGACGCGCCAACTCGACGCGGTCTATGTCGAGTTCACCGATCCCGCGTTCCCCGCGCCGGCCTACCGCGTCGTCTCCGGCGCGACGCCGGAGGGAGGCGCCTATGTGCTCCTATACGCTGTCCGGGAGGGCGCCGATGTCCGCTAACAGCCTGCCGCTCTTGGTCGAGGCGCTGCTCCGGGCGCTGCCCGCGATCATTGAGGAACTCCAGTCGGACGAGGCGCGCAGCGCGCTCGACCGGGTGGAGCGCAACGCCGACGCGGCGCTCGCCGCCGCCCGCGCCGGCGATGCGCGCGGGGCGATCCTCCGCGCGGTCGAACGCGGGCTGGAACGCTCCGGGAACGATCCGCGCTAACCGGCTGCCCGGGGAGCGCCGCCGCGCGCTCCCCGGGCAGCAACCATCCGACGCTTCCGAGCCCCCCATGTCCGCCCCCGGCCTCCACCACATCACCGCGATCTGCGCCGACGCCCGCGCCACGCACGAGTTCTACACTAGGAAGCTCGGCCTGCGCCTTGTGAAGAAGACGGTGAACTACGACGACCCGTTCACCTACCACCTCTACTTCGGCGACGGGGCCGGTTCGCCCGGCACGATCCTGACCTTCTTCCCATGGGGAGGCGCGCCGCGCGGGCGCGTGGGCACCGGCCAGGCCTCCGCCATCGCGTTCGCGGTGCCGGAGGGCGCGCTCGACGCCTGGATGGCACGGCTCGCCGGCGAGGCGATCGACTTCGCCACCCCGGGCGAGCGTTTCGGCCGGCCCGTCGTCGCCTTCCGCGACCCGGACGGCATTCCGTTGGAACTGATCGGCGTGCCCGGGGAGGGCGACGCGATCCTCGGATTCCACAGCGCGACGCTCAGCGTGACGGGCTATGCGCACACCGCGAAGCTGTTCACGGAACACCTAGGCTACCGGCAGGAGGGCGAGGAGGGGGAGCGCTTCCGGTTCCGCTGCGGCGGCGCGCCGTGGGGGCAGGTGCTCGACATCCGATGCCTGCCGGGGGGCCAATACGGCACCATGGGCAGCGGCACCGTGCACCACGTGGCGTTCCGCGCTGCGGACGACGCGGCGCAGGTGGCGCTGCAGGGCGTGTTGGCGGCGGCGGGCTACAACGTGACGCCGGTGCGCAACCGCACCTACTTCAAGTCGATCTACCTGCGCGAACCGGGCGGCGTGCTGGTCGAGGTCGCCACGGATCCGCCGGGGTTCACGGCGGACGAGCCGCTGGCGGAGTTGGGCAAGTCGCTGAAACTGCCCGGTTGGCTGGAGAAGCAGCGGGAGTTGATCGAGCTGGCGTTGCCGAAACTATAGCGCGCGATGAACGGATTTATCGGACCCGGCGTGTCGAAGTCGCGGCGGGATTCGGTTGACGTGCCGTTATCCCGGTGGGGACCGTGCGACCGTGCCGCGGCGGAGCAGCCATCCGCCGCGACCGGAGCCACAAGCCCTGCTTCGCCAGTCGGTTTCCCCTCCGAACGCAACGAGCCCGGGTGCGCCCAAGCGCCTCCGCTCCAGCTCCCTTCTACTCATCCCGAATCTTCGACCTCGACCGCGCCGCCCGGTGGGCGGGGCGTAGGACGCACCCCGGACGAGGGGCGCGGCCCCTCGTGCGGTAAGCAACCTTCCTCCAGCACGGGGATATGCCGATGGCCGATACACTGCTCTTCACCGCCGGGGACCTCCGGGTCGGGCCGCTCGAAGGCGCGGAGCAACTCGCCGGGCCCCTTAGCCCGCAGGGGTTGGATGTGCTCACGCTCGCGGAACTCTGCCGCGGCCGCTACTGCGCGGGGTTCGCCGTCTCCCGGGCCGCCATCGAGGAGACGCTCCGGCTCCGCTACCGGGTGTTCAACCTCGAGCTCGGCGAGGGCCTCGCCGAGTCGCACCTGACCGGGATGGACCGGGACCGCTTCGACGACCAGATGACGCACATGGTGGTGATCGACCGCCAGTCGCAGCGTATCGTGGGGACCTACCGCATGCAGACGGCGTCCGAGGCGATGGCCGCGCAGGGGCTCTACTCCGCGCAGGAGTACGACATGGCCCCGCTCGCGGAGCTGTTCCCGGAGACGGTCGAACTGGGACGCGCGTGCGTCGACGCGGAGCACCGCAGCTTCGCCACCGTGATGCTCCTGTGGGCGGGCATCCGCGCCTACGCCCGCGTGCGCCGCCAGCGCTACCTGACGGGGTGCTGCTCGCTGACGACCACGGACCCGGACGAGGGCTGGCGCGCCATGAAGCTGCTGCGCCGCAAGGGGCACTTGGACCCGGGCTTCATGCTGCGGGCGACGCCGGCGTACTCCTGCGGCCCCGCGGAGCGCGAGTTCGACGCCGACGTGCTCGAGATGCGCAAGCTGCCGAAGCTGTTCTCCGCCTACCTGCGCCTCGGCTGCACGGTGATTTCGGAGCCGGCGATCGACCGGGACTTCCAGACGGTCGACTTCCTGATCCTGCTCGATACCTACAAGGTGAACTTCTCGAGCCTGACGGTCGCCGAGTGAACGATGGGTTGAACGCGCTGGAAGCGGCGCTGGCGGAACATCCCGAGCCGGAGAACCCGATGCCGTCGGCGCGCTGGCTCGCTGCGCCGAGGGGTGTGCTGCTGCTTGGGGGCGCGTGGGCCGTCACCCGCGCCATGCAGTTCCGCCGCCTGTTCTCCCGCACGCCGGAGGCGAAGGCCGCGGTCGCGCCCCGGTTCGTCCACTGGTGGGGGCGCTACGCCTTCCGGCTGCTCGGCTGGCGGCTGCGCGTGGAGGGTCCGCGCCCCGCGCCGGGCTCCGTCGTGGCGCCGAACCACTTCGGCTACATCGACCTGATCGGCATGGCGGCGGCCAACGGGTCGTTCTTCGTCGCGCAGCGCATGATGCTCGAGATGAAGCTCTTCGGCATGATCGTGCGCGCGTTCGACCATCCGCTCACGAGCCGCAACACCGGGCGCGAAATCCTGGAAACGGCGGCGAAGATGCGCGAGAAGCTCGCGCTGGGGCAGTCGGTCACGGTGTTCCTCGAGGGGACCTCGAACCCCGGGGACCGGGTGTGGGAGTTCCACAACGCGCTGCTGCAGGCGGCGATCGACATGGGCGCCCCGGTGGTTCCCGCGGGGATCGTCTGGAGCGCGACGGACAGCCGCATGAGCATCGCCGACGATGTCGCGTACTGGCGCCCCGAGCACGACCTCGGCAAGCACATGTACCGGCTGCTGGGGCTACCGCCGGTGGAGTGCGTGGTGCGCTTCGGCGAGCCGGTGCCGTCCGCGGGGAAGAGCCGCAAGGCGCTCGCCGCGGAGGTCCGGGCGGAGGTGCTCCGGCTGAGCGGCCTGCGCGACGCGCCGCTGCGAGCGCTTGCGGACCGCAAGCGCGTTGCGGCACAAACGGCGTCGGCGGAAGCCTGCACCACCGGCGCGACCGCGATCGTCCCCCCGCGCCCAGCTCCCAAGGAGCCCCCCGAATGAAATCCTCCTCCCCCATCGCCGTCCGCGTCGGCATCTTCATGACGCTCGGCCTGATCCTGCTGCTGGGCCTCAGCATCTCGGTCGGCAACTTCACCTTCGCCAAGAAATCCTACCGGATGCAGGCGTTCTTCCGCGAGACGCCGGGCATCGAGGTCGGCAGCAGGGTGACGCTCCGCGGCGTCCCAATCGGCCAGGTGAACTCGATGGAGTGGGCGCCGACCCGCCTGCGGGTGAGGGTGGAGCTGCTGATCGAGCGGGACTACCAGGTGCCCGACAACGCCTTCGCGACGGTGAAGTCCGCCAGCCTGCTCGGCGGCACCGTTGTGAACATCGACTTCGACGAGAGCGTGGCGATCGCGTCGTTCCTTTCCGACGGCAGCGAGATCGAAACACGCGCCTCGATCAGCATCGACGACGCGATCGCGCAAGTGGCGACCTTCGGCGAAGAAGGCACCAAGCTGTTCCGCTCCTTCAGCGACGGCCAGGAGTCGACCTTCGAGAAGATCAACGAGATCCTGGACGAGAACCGCGAGAACATCCGCCGCACCACGGAGAGCTTCGCCGACGTGGGTCCGAAGGTGGGCCAGCTCGCGGACCGGCTGAACGAGCTGACCGCCTCGGTGCAGGAGGGCGAAGGCACCATGGGCGCGCTCTTCAAGCACCGCGAACTCTACGACAACCTGCTCAAAGTCTCCGAGGACGCCAAGGAGATCAGCGGCGCCATCCGCGAGGGCGAGGGGACGCTTTCGAAGCTCGTTTACGACGACGCCATCGCCACGGAGGCGGAGAACGCCTTCGCCAAGCTCGGCGACGCCGCCACGCGGGTGGACGACTTGGTCGGACGGAACTCCGAGGACATCGACAACTTCGTAAAGTCGCTCGGCGACGCGAGCCCGCGCATCGACCGCGTGATCGCCAACCTCGACGAGATCACCACCAAGATCAACTCCGGCGACGGCACGCTCGGGAAGCTCGTGAACGACGGCTCGCTCTTCGACGACATCAAGAAGGCCGTGAACCAGGTCGGCGAGTCGTTCGAGAGCTCGGAGGAGCAGAGCGTGGTGCGCTCGTTCTTCAGCCTGATGTTCGGGGCGCTGGTGTAGGAAAAGGAGCGCCGCCCCGGAGCGTGGCTCCGGGGCGGCGTCGGACGCGTGGCGCGCGGACCGCTCAGCCGTGGCGGCCGGCGGCCTTGGCGGCGAGCACGGAGCCGCACATCTTCACGAAGTCGAGGCTGGCGAAGGTCTCCGGAGGGACCGACGGTCCCGTGGCGGAGCAGTGCTTCGCGAACTGCTCGGCGAGCGCCTGGGCGATGCCCTGCGGCGAGTTGCCTTCGATGCCCCAGCGCTCGAGCATGAAGACCACTTCGCCGTCCTTGAAGAGGGCGACGGAGGGCGAGCTGGGGGGGTAGTTGGTGATCCGCGAGCGGACCTTGGCGGTGGCCTCGCGGTCCACGCCGGCGAAGACGGTGTAGAGCTTGTCGGGGATCACGCCGTTCTGGAGCGCGAGCGCGACGCCCGGGCGCGCGCCGCCCGCCGCGCAGCCGCACACGGAGTTCACCACGACGAGCGCGGTGCCCTTGTGGTTGGCGAGCGCCGCGTCGACGTCCGCCGGCGTGCGGAGTTCCTCGATGCCGACGGCCACAAGCTCCTCGCGCATCGGGCGCACGTCCTCGGGGTCGTAGGCGGGGGGCTGCTGGTTGAAGAACATGGTTGGGTCCTATGTTGTTTGCGATGTGCCGCCGTGTGGCGGGGCCGTGGCGTTCCATCCCTGCCACGCCTCCATTTTGGAGATTGCGGCAGCGGCTGGCAAGCGCAGAATCCCGCCCGATGCTCCGCGCCGCCGACCTGATCCCCGCGCTCGCCGCCGCCGTCCTTCATGGCGCCGAGCCCGCCGGCGTGGCGACGCTCGCCGCCGCGCCGCGGCACCTGGTGGCGCTGGACGGGTCGCGCGTGCTGGCGTGCCTCGCGGCCAACGGGCTCCAAGCGGTGACCATCGACGGAGAGTCGGCGACGGCCGCGCCGGTGCTGGCCGGGACGCTGGCGCTGCACGCGCTGCCGCTTCCGGGCGAGCGCGTCCTCGTCGGGACGCGCTCCGGGCGCCTCGCGCTCTTCTCGACGGCGCAGTGGCCCGAGCTGCCGCCGATCGCCGATTGGCCCGCGGAGGGCCTCCCCACGCACCTCGCGCTGCGTGGCGGGATGCTCTACGTGGCCAGCGGCGGCGATGGCGTCATCGCCTACCGCTGGGACGCCGCCTCCGGCGCGCCCGAGGTGGCGGCGCGCTTCCCGTTCGTCGACTACAGCAAGGAGCTGGCGTTCGACAGCGAGGGGCGCCTTTTCCTCGCGGACAACCGGGACACGGGCCTGCAGCTCCTCGAAGCCGACGACCCGGCGCGGTTGGGCTTCGTGCGGCGCTGGACGCCCGGCGACTATGTGGACAGCGTCGCGGTCGCGGGAGGATTCGCGTTCGCTGCCGCGCGGCGCACCGGCGTTCACGCCCTGGATCCGTCGTGGACCTCGCTGCGGAAGGGCGCGTTCCTTCCGAAGACCTCCGAGGAGTCCTGGGTGTCGCAAGTCGCCGCGACGCGCGACGGCCGCGTTGTGGTTTGCGAAGGCGAAGGCGGCGCGCGACTGGCGACGTTCACGCCCGTCGCGGGTTGGACGGTGCTTGCCGAGACGGGCGCCTCCGCGCAGTGCGTCGTCGAGCTGGAGGGCGGATCGCTGCTGCTGGGCGGTGCGGACGCGGTCCTGCGGCGCTGGCGCCCCGGCCCGAAGCCGCGCTAGCGGTTGCCCCCGGAGCCCCGGGACGCCACGGTGCGGGCACCACACCCGGGGTCGCATCTCGATGTCCGATTTTCCCGCCAGCTCTCTCCGCCCGATCGACGCCTACCGCCTGATGACCGACACGATCCAGCCGCGCCCGATCGCGCTGGTTTCCAGCGTCGGCGCGGACGGCTCCCGGAACCTCTCTCCGTTCAGCTTCTTCAACGGCGTCGGCTCGAACCCGCCGTCGCTGGTGATCAGCGTCGCCGCCAAGCGCGGCGATTCGCCCGAGAAGGACACGCTGCGCAACATCCGCGAGACGGGGGAGTTCGTCGTGGGCCTCGTCTCGGAGGAAACCGTGGAGAAGGCGAACCAGGCGTCCTTCGAGTACGCCGCCGGCGTGAGCGAGTTCGACGCGGCGGGCTTCACTCCCCTGCGGGCGACGGTGGTGAAGGCGGCGCTGATCGCCGAATCGCCCGTCAACTTCGAGTGCCGCCTGCTCCAGCTCGTGCCCGTCGGCGAGGGCCCCGGCTCCGCGACGCTGGTGGTGGGCGAGATCGTCCACTTCCACGTGGACGAGTCTGTCGCCGGCGAGGGCCCGCACCGCGCGGATCCGGAGAAGCTGCGGCTGGTGGGGCGCATGGGCGGGGTGTTCTACTCGCGCACGCGGGACCGGTTCGAGCTGGCGCGCCCGGTGTCCGGGGACCCCGCGACCGCGCCGAAGGTCGTCGGCTGAGGGCGCCCGCGGCCGTGACGATCCGGGACTTCTACACCGCGATCCAGGAGGCGCCTGCGCTGGGGCTCCTGGTGAGCACGCTCGTCTTTCTGGCTGGCGTTCTGCTCGTGCGCCGGGCGGCGGTGCGCTGGGTGCGCGAACGCTACGACGACGAGCCGGAGGCGCTGCGGCGCCTCCTCGTCAGCGTCCGCAACCTCACGGCGGCCCTCGCGGTCGGCGGCCTCGTCGTCATCTGGGCCGCGGAGCTGCGCACCATCGCGGTGTCGCTCCTCGCCGTCGCGGTCGCGCTCACGATAGGCTGCAAGGAACTCATCGAATGCCTGACGGGGAGCTTCCTGCGCGGCGTGTCGAAGCCCTTCGCCCTGGGCGACCGCATCGAGGTGGCGGGGCACCGGGGCGACGTGCTCGACGAATCGTTCCTCCACGTGAAGCTGCTCGAGGTGGGGCCGGACGAGCTGACGCACCAGCGCACGGGGCGCACCGTGACGCTCCCCGCGAGCCTCTTCCTGCGCAACGCGGTGCGGAACGAAAGCGCGCTGGGCCGCTACGTGATCCACCGCCTGGTGGTGCCGCTGGACCGCGACAAGGACGACTGGGAGCGCGAGGAGCGCCTGCTGCTCGGCTCCGCGAACGCGGTCACGACGCCCTACCTTGACGACGTGAAGCGGAAGATGGAGGCGCTCTCGCGCGGCGAGGGCATCGACGCGCCGCGCATCGACCCGCACGTGCTGGTGCAGCCCGGCGACTCGCCGGGGCGGATCAACCTGGTGCTGCGCTTTCCCACGCCCTCGCACCGCAAGGGGCGGATGGCGGACGCGGTGCTGCGCGGCTACTACGCGGCGCGGCGCGGCGGGGCTACTTCCCCTCCAGCTTCCTGATCCGGTCGCGGAGCGCGGCGGCCTGCTCGAAGTCGAGCGCGGCGGCGGCCTCCTTCATGCGCCGGCGCAGCTCGGCCACCGCGCGGTCGGTCTCCGCCGCGGTGCGGTAGGGCGCCGACTCCTCGGCGGCCACCAGCGCCTCCGCCGGGTCCTCCTCCTGGTCGTCGGTCTCGATCGCGAGGGAGATGCGCTTCGCGATCGTCGTGGGCGTGATGCCGTGCTCGGCGTTGTGGGCGAGCTGCTTCTCGCGGCGGCGCGCGGTTTCCTCGATGCAGCGCGCCATCGAGTCGGTGATAGTGTCGGCGTACATCAGCACGCGCCCCTCGGCATTGCGCGCCGCGCGGCCCACGGTCTGGATCAGCGACCGCGTCGAGCGCAGGTAGCCTTCCTTGTCCGCGTCGAGGATCGCGACCAGCGCCACCTCCGGCAGGTCGAGGCCCTCGCGCAGCAGGTTGATGCCGATCAGCACCTCGAACTTGCCGAGTCGCAGGTCGCGGAGGATCTCGACGCGCTCGAGCACCTCGATGTCGCTGTGCATGTAGCGCACCTTGAGGCCAAGTTCCGCGTAGTACTCCGTGAGCTCCTCGGAGAAGCGCTTGGTGAGCGTCGTGACCAGCACGCGCCAGCCGTCCGCGATGGTCTTGCGGATCTCCTCGAGCAGGTCCGCCACCTGCGTCGCCGTGGGGCGCACCTCGATGACCGGGTCGATGAGGCCGGTGGGGCGGACGAGCTGCTCGACGACGACGCCGCCGGAGCGCTGCAGTTCGTACTCGCCCGGCGTGGCGCTGACGAAGACGACCTGGTTCAGCTTGGTCTCGAACTCGTCGAACTTGAGCGGGCGGTTGTCGAGCGCGCTCGGCAGGCGGAAGCCGTATTCCACCAGCGTCGTCTTGCGCGAGCGGTCGCCGGCGTACATGGCGCCCACCTGCGAGACGGCGATGTGGCTCTCGTCGATCACCATCAGGAAGTCGTCGGGGAAGTAGTCGATCAGCGTATAGGGCATCTCGCCCGCCTTCCGCCCGCTGATGTGGCGCGAGTAGTTCTCGATTCCGACACAGCTCCCCGCCTCGCGCAT
This sequence comes from Candidatus Sumerlaeia bacterium, assembly GCA_033764015.1. GTDB lineage: Bacteria > Sumerlaeota > Sumerlaeia > SLMS01 > JANRJK01 > JANRJK01. The sequence goes on from JANRJK010000014.1 coordinate 99,410, forward strand.
CATGTCGAGGTCGCGCTCCGTGCGCTCCTTCAAGCGCTGGTACTCGAGGAAGCGGCGCTCCGCCTCGAACTGCGCGAGGCGCTCCCTCAGCTCCTCCTGGATGCCGGACATCGCGCGTTCGAGGCTCGGGCGGTCCGTGACGTAAACGCTCGCGGGGTAGATCGCCGCGCGGCGGAACTTCTTCCCCTTCTCGCCGGTGAGCGCGTCGAACTCCGTCAGCGCCTCCACCTCGTCGCCGAAAAACGACACGCGGAGCGCGCGCCGCTCCTCGTACGCCGGGAACACGTCCACCTGGTCGCCGCGCACGCGGAACGTCCCGCGGTGGAAGTCCATGTCGTTGCGCTGGTACTGGAGCGCGACGAGGTGCTTGAGGAACGCGTCGCGGGGCAGCTCCGCGCCCACCTCGACGAACGCGACCATGCGGTTGAAGTCCGTCGGCGAGCCGATGCCGTAGATGCACGACACGCTCGCGACCACCAGCACGTCGTTGCGCTCGAGCAGCGACCGCGTCGCGGAGAGCCGCAACTTGTCCAGCTCGTCGTTGATGTTCGAGTCCTTCTCGATGTACGTGTCCGAGCTCGGGATGTACGCCTCGGGCTGGTAGTAGTCGTAGTAGGAGACGAAGTACTCGACGGCGTTCTCCGGGAAGAAGTCCTTGAACTCGCGGTAGAGCTGGGCGGCGAGCGTCTTGTTCGGCGCGAGGACCAGCGTCGGCTTGTTCCACGCCTCGACCACGTTGGCGATGGTGAACGTCTTCCCGGAGCCGGTGACGCCGAGGAGCGTCTGCGCGGGCAGGCCGTTGCCAAGGCCGCCGAGCAACTGGCGGATCGCCTCGGGCTGGTCGCCGCGGGGTTCATAATCGGAAACGAGCTTGAAGGTGCCTTCGCGAGCCATGGGGGAACGCCGCCAAGCGCGGCGTAGCAAAAGCGAATCTCAGGCCACGGCGGAAGGCGAGGGGAATCGGGGGGGGGCGCCTCAGGTCCTCGACCGGGGAGCCTCGGACGGGCCCGGCAGGGCTTTTCAAGGCGTAGCCCGTGCCTGGGTCCGCCACTGTGCCAGCCAGGGGTCGGCGCTCCGGTGGAATCATGGAGGGGGGGCGCAACGCCCGGCGCCCAAGTCCAGCATCCTCAACGCTTCCTAATGCTGTTGACGTCCCCCTCGGACGGCGCTTGAATGCCGGGTCGAAAGGAATCGCGCCTTGGCTATCCTACCCATCAAACTTTACGGCGATCCGGTGCTGCGGGAGCGCGCGCTCCCGGTGTCGGTGATCGACGACGATCTTCGCCGACTCGCCGCCGATATGGGCGAGACGATGTACGCGGCGGCGGGGATCGGGCTGGCCGCCAACCAGATCGGCGAGTTGCGGCGGATCCTGGTGATCGACGTGGACCAGATGACGACGGGCGCGGACGGCAAGCGCGGCCCGCGCGATCCGCAGGCGCGCCGCCTGCAGGTGTTCCTGAACGCCGAGATCACCGCCGCCAGCGACGACGACGGCGATTACGACGAGGGCTGCCTGTCGATTCCCGACGTGGAGTCGACCGTGTACCGCCCGAACAGCGTCCGGGTGCGCTACCGCACGCTGGAGGGGGAGGACCGCGAAGGCTGGTTCTCCGGCATGACGGCGCGCGTGCTCCAGCACGAGATCGACCACTTGGACGGAGTGCTGTTCGTGGACCGGATCGCGGCGGAGGCACGGTCGGCGCTTGCGGGCAAGCTGGCCCGGATCCGGCGCGGCGAAGTGCCCTCCGCGGTGGACGAGCTGCTCAAGCAGGGCACCTGACGCAACGGCCCGGGGAGGGCCACCGCGATGTCGTTCCTCAAGCAGGACAGCAAGGCCGAGGCGGTTGGCCTCGTGATGATCGTGGCGGGGTTGCTGACCGCCGCCGTGTTCCTCTATGTGCGTGTCGCGCACGAAGCGAAGTGGGCGATGATCCTAGTCGCCATCGGCTGGGTGACCGCCTTCACCGGCAAGACGATCCGCAAGCTGGCCTCGACGCGCCAGCAGCAGAAGATGCACCTCCGGATGGCAGCGGAAGCGAAGCGGAACGAACGCGCCGACGCCATGGCTGACGAGGGTCCGCGTCCCGCCCAGGCGGGCTGAGCCGCGGCTGAATCCGGGGCCGAGGCCTTGGCCCGACAGCGTGGTGCCGAAGAACGGCAGCCGCACCTGCCCGCCATGCGTGTGCCCGGCGAGGGCCGCCTGCGCGCCCAGCGAGGCCGCCAGGGGGAACGCGTCGGGCGTGTGGACCAAGGCGAGGTGGGGGCGTCCGCGCTCCGCCAACCGCGCGCGGCGCCAGGGGCCGAGCGGCAGATAGGGCGCTTCGATGCCCGCGATGCGCAGGACGCCGTCGGGGCGCCGGACTTCGCATAGGTCGTTCTTCAGGAGTCGGGCGCCGGCGAGAGCGAGCTGCGCCTCCACCGCTGCGGGATCGGTCCAGAAGTCGTGGTTGCCGCGGATCGCGAGCACGCCGTCGGGCGCGGAGAGGCCATCGAGCATTTCGGCGATGCGCGGGATGAACGCGGCGCGCGTGATGTAGTCCCCCCCAAGCAGAACCAGATCCGGACGCAGCGACATCGCGGTGGCCACCGCGTGGCGGTAGTACGCCCACGGCAGCGTGCGGTGGAGGTGCGGGTCGGTGAGCCAAACGATGCGGTAGCCCTCGAAGCCGGCGGGCAGATCGTCGAGCGGGAGGCGGTAGCGGACCACATCGAGCGCCGTGGGCCTGTTGACCGGTCGGAGCGCGCGGAGCAGCGCGCGCTCGGCGGGCTTGAGTCCTTCCGCCGCGGCATGGTCGGCGGGCCAATGGCGGGGCGACACTTGGCGGCGGCGCGCATCCAGGCGCTCGAGGCGAAGTTGCCCCGCCGTGCTCCAGAGGGCTGCGAGTCCCGCGGCCATGAGGGAAGCGAGCGCGACGGCGGTCCATGGCCCCGGGTCGCGGTCGAACGCCCGTGCCGCGAGGACGCCGACGACCGCGGCGCCGGGCATGGTGCCGAGCGCGACGGCCTTCTTCAGGTAGCTTTCGCGGAAGTGGCAGAGCGTGCGGTTCTGGACCCGGACGAGGAGGCCCGCGGCGCCCGTGGCGGCGAGGGCTCCCGCGGCGAGGGCGGCCGCGGTGGGCAACGGCGGGTTGCTCAGGCCCCTGCGATGAGGCGGAGGACGTTCGCCTGCTCGATCGCGGCCAGCGCCGCCTCCGCGCCCTTGTTGCCCATCTTCGCGCCGGCCCGCTCGAGCGCCTGCTCCAGCGTGTCCGGCGTCAGCACGCCGAAGCCGACCGGGAGGCCGTGCTCCATGGAGACGGCGGCGAGGCCCTTGGTGACTTCCGCGGCGATCAGCTCGTTGTTCGTCGTGGCGCCGCGCATGATGCACCCGAGCGCGAGGACGCCGTGGAAGCCGCCCTTGCGGGCGATCGCCTGGGCCACGAGGGGAATCTCGAACGCCCCGGGAGTGTAGACGACGGCTTGGTCCGACGGCTTGGCGCCATGGCGCTCGAGGGCGTCGAGGGCGCCGTCGAGGAGTTCCTTCGTCACGAGCGAATTATAGCGCGAGACGATGATGGCGAAGCGGAGGCCGGTGGCGTCGAGCGGCGCGGAGATGATGGTAGGCTTGGCTTGGCTCATGGCGGGCTCCTCAGCGCTGCGTGTCTTCATCGGGGTTCGACTTCGGTGCGGTGGGCGCGTCGGGTTCCACGCCGCCGACGGGACGGGTGCGCTTGAGCACTTCTTCGATGCGCGCGTAGCGGGCGACGGACTCGTCGTAGCGGAAGCGCAGCTTGGGATGGTGCCGGAGCGTGAGCTGGCGGGCGACGGCGGACTGGAGGAATCCCGCGGCGCTTTCGAGCGCCGCGATGGTGTCGCCGATGGCGGCCTCGTCCTCGGGGATCTGCGTGAAGTAGACCGTCGCGACGGAGAAGTCGGGGGCCACCTTGACGTGGGTGACGGTGAGGAGGGCGGGCATGCGCGGATCGCGCATCTCCTGGGTGACGACGGTGGCGAGGATGTTCTTGATTTCCTCTCCGACCCGTTCGGGGCGGTGCGAGAGGGTCACGGTGCGTTCCTGCGGGGGTTGGTTTGAATGGCAAGGGGCGCCCGTCGAGGCGCCCCTTGCGTGTTGGTTGCTCCGGCGCGGGGCCGGCGTGGGCTTAGCGGAACGTGCCGGGGGCGACGTCCGAGGCCCAGCGCTCCTGGCCGGTCGGGTAGGCGACGATGACACGGCGCTCGGCGTCGGGCACGGCGGCTTGGAGCAGGTACTGCGCCATGGCCTGCCGGCGGCGGTTGTCGATCGAGGCGTTCTCGGTCGTCTCGATCACCACGGGATGGGGTTCGCGGATGAGGCGACGGACGACGGTGGCGAGGTGGCGCTGGCCGTCGGGCGTGAGCGATTCGGTTTCCGCGTTCCACATATGGCGGTAGAAGATGAAGTCGTTGGCTTCGGCCTTGGTGGCTTGGCGGTCGAAGGGGGCGCGGACGTAGGTGCCCGCGGGCTGGGGCAGGGCGCCGGCCGGGATGTCGTACTTGCCGCGGAAACTGCATCCGCTGCTGAGCACCACAGCCGCGAGGGCCAGCGTCGAGATTCCCATTGTGATCAACTTCGTCGCGTTCATGGTCCGTCCTCGGAGGGTCGCTGGGGAGGTTGGGATGGTCTGGTGCGTGGAGCGCATCGGTCGGGTTGTCCCTGTCACCGCGGAGTGGACTGCCCGGCCGGTCCGGCGATGTACACCTTGTCCATGCGGCGGTAGCGGGCGATGCGGTCGAAGTTCGTGCGCGCGGCCGAACGGTAATCGTCCGACGTGCGGCTTTCGAGGCGGTTGAGGATATAGAACTCGAGGTCGTCGGGCTCGAACATGTCCGAACCGGGGAGCGGGGGCAGCTCGGTCGAATCGAGCGGGGCGATGATCTCCGGGCGGACCAGGATCACGAGCTCTGTTTCCGCGCTGGCGGTCGTCGTCGAGCCGAAGAACTGGCCGATGAAGGGGAGGTCGCCGAGGAGCGGAATGCGGTCCGAGCTGGAGCCGAAGGTGGTCTGCGTGAGGCCGGCGACGGCGAGCGTCTGGCCCTCCTGCAGCTCGACCGTGGTGCTGAAGTTGCGCGAATCGACACCGGGGACCGAACTGCCGCCGCCGGCGCTGCTGACGCGGTCGCTGACTTTCGCTTGGATGTCGAGGCGGATGCGGTCGCGGTCGGTGATATAGGGCGTGAAGTTGAGGGTGACGCCGAAGTCCTTGAACTCGGTGCCTTGGAGGACCGAGCCGCTGTTGCTGCCAAGGACCGGGATGGGGAACTCGCCACCGGCGCGGAAGGAGGCCTTCTGGCCGTTGATGGTCACCAGCTTCGGCTCGGCCATGGCGCGGGCGAGCTGCAGGTTGCGCAGGGCGCGGACGGCGAACTGGTACTTGTCGGTCTGGGAAACGAACGAGACTGGGATGTTGCCGCCGTTCAGCAGGTTGCCGGTGAGGTTCGCGAAGCGGAGCGTGCCGTCGCCGGACTCGCCCGACTCGAACTGGAAGTTCATGCCGATGGCGCGGCCCGCGGCGCGGTTGACTTCCGCGATCGTGACCTGGAGTTCGACCTGCGACTCGCCCGGGATGCGGAGGAGGTTGATGATGTTCGGGTGGCCGGCGATCTGGTAGTTGGTTGCGCCGGGGAGCGAAGCGCCACCCGGGTCCGCCGCCATTTCGGCGGCGAGCGGCTGCATGCCCGAGGTCGGGATCTTGACCAGTTCGTTCAGCGGCGCGTTCGAGATCAGGATCTTCATGATCTGGTCCGCTTCGCGGGCGTCGCGGGCCTGGCCGCGGACGACCAGCTTGTCGCCGACGAGGGAGAGCTCGACGAAGCTGTTGGGGAAGCCGTCGTTCACTTCCTTCTCGAGCGCCTTGTAGATGCGCTCCAGGCGGACGCGCTCTTCGGGGTCGGGGAGGACGCGGACGAGGTAGCTGAGGACCGTCGTCTTGCTGGGGTCGCTGATGTCGGTGAAGGTGATGTTGAGCGTGGTGGTGCCGACTTCCTTGCCGTAGACGGAGATTTCGCGCTCGGAAAGGATGATGACGGACAGGAGGCGCTCGTTGGGGGTCTCGACGCGGATGGGAACGCGGCGGAGCTTGAGGAGGCGGGAGCGTCCCTGCACGAGGTCGAGCGTGGCCTCCGGATCGACGGCCTGCTCGATGTACTGGCTGAACTTGCCCGCGACTTCGGGAGTCGGGCGGGGAGCTGCGCCAAGCATGTCCGACGAGACGTCGAGCAGGGGCAGCCGAGTGCGGCCTGCTCCGAAGAGCGGGCCTTCCTGCTGCGTTGCGGGGACGACGCCGGTATTTGAGCCTTGCTGCGCCGGCGCGGGGGCCGGGGCGAGCCCGGCGATCGCCGCGAGGGCGAGCAAAGTGCGGGACGTCGAGGCCAGCGAGCGCAGCGGGGAATGGGCGGGGATCGTCGTATGCACGGAGGTCAACCTCGTTGAGTAGTGGACGGCACTGCGGAATACGCTCCTGGGGGTCACAGAAGGAGCCCTCGTCATGCGCACAGGAACCGCAAGGAAGCGGGCAGCGGAATCGGGGTACGGTCGCAACGCATGATTTGCAGGTGAGCCCCGGGAAGGACGCTAGCCGAATCTGCAGGCAACTCAAGAACGGCGTGCGTCCCGCTAGGGGCCGGTGAGAGCCGCCAAGGGGCGACGTTCCGGGCAACGCCCAGCACGGTCCCTTCGACGGACAAGAACACAACATCGATCGCGAACCGCATCCACATGGTGTGGATGCTTCCGCAGGGCACGAGCAACATGCCCGTCCCCCGCGGCAGTTCCCGCCGGAACTGCAAACCCTTGAACCGGCTCCAGAAGGAGCTGGCCAACTCGAGACGCTCCACCACCGGGAGCCCCGTCTCGCGGTCCACCAGGGCGAACGGCGTCACGGATTCTGGCCTGCGGCCGCGGCGGCGGACTGCTGCGACTGGGTGGCAAGGGCCGCGGGGCGTCCGCCGATGGTGCCGCCGATGTTCTGGAAGACGCCGTCGAGCCTGTTGAACGCCTCGTAGTAGACCGGTCCGAGCGCGGCCAGGAAGATACCCGGAAGGAAGCAGATAACCATCGGCACGGTACGCTTGATCGAGACCTTCATCGCGTGCTCGATCGCCATTTCGCGGCGCCGGATACGGAGGTCTTCCGCTTGGTGGCGGAGCACCTCGGAGATCGATGCGCCGATCTGCTCTCCCTGGACAACCGCCGCGATCACCACTGAGAACGTGGAGACGTCAACCCGGCGGGAGAGTCTCCGAAGGCACTGGATCCGGGGGCGGCCACCCATCACGTCGGCGCGGAACGTGCGCCATTCGTCGGCGAGCGGGCGGGCGCGCGAGTAGGAGCGCAGCACGCTATCGACGCTGGCGTCGAAGCTGAGGCCCGCTTCGCAAAGCGTCGCCAGCATTTCCAGCGTGATCGGCAGGTCGGCGGTGATCATCTGGACGCGGCGCTCACGCACAGCCCGGACGTAGTGGAACGGCAGGTAGGGAAGCAGGATGATGAAGAGGTAGGGCAGCAGCAGGACGAACGGACGGAAGATCTCGCCGAGGTTGCCGGGCCAGTTCTGCATGCCCTCGAAGAGGCGCGCCTCGTAGCCGGAGGACTTCCACAGGTACGCGAGGAAGATCGCGAACATGAGGAGGGACACGACGAGGAAGAGGAAGACCAGGTGCGCCGCCGGCTGGCGGAAGCCGGCGGTGATCAGCCAGTGCTTGATGAAGCGGGCGTCTTCGTCGGCGTCGGGACCGGCGGCGGCGGCGTTCTCCCCGGCGGCCTTGGCGGCGCGGAGGCGTCGCGACTTCGCCTGCTCGACGGCGATCTGCTGCGCGATGATGAGCAGCGCGAGCGCCAGGAGGCCGACGAAGAGGAGGATCAGGACGAACGTGGTCATCGCGGAGGTCTCTCTGTTCCTAGAACTTGATCTTGCTCATGCGCGACTGCCAATACACGCCGACCGCCTGGAGCACGATCACGAGCAGCGCGAGGTGCTGGCCCACTTCCGTGCGGAAGAAGGCCTCGAACCGCAGCCGGTCGTGGGACCACATCACGTAGGCGATCAGGTAGGAGACCAGAAGCACCGCCACCGTGGAGGCGCGGGCCTGCGCGGTCATGGCGGAGTAGCGGCGCGTCACTTCGATGCGGTCGCGCACCGAGCGCCCGAGGCTGGCGAGGGTGGAGGTGATGTTGCCGCCGAGGGACCAATGGACCGAGAGCGCGGTCGTGAAGAGGCGGACCGAATCGAGCGGCAGGCGCGCCAGAAGGCCCTGCAAGGCGGTCTGGGGCTCTTCGCCGAGGCGGATGCGCCCGAGCATGTCCTCGAAGGCGCCGCGGAGCGGGTCGCGCAGTTCGCGCGTGATGTTCTGCAGCGTCGAGGGAAGACTCGAACCCGCTCGCAGGCCCGCGACCATCAAGTCGATCGCGTCGGCGAGCTGCATCTCGAGCCGCTGCAGGCGGCGCTCGTAGTTCCACTCCTCGATCTCGACCAGCACCAGCGCCAGCGTGAGGCCGAAGCCGGCGGCGAACAGGAGCGTGACCTTGAAGACGAAGAAGAGGATGATGGCGAGGGCGAGGCCGGAGAGCCACGCGGCCTCGGAGTAGCGCGAGATGATCGGGCGGATCGAGGCGATGCGCTCGCGCGAGCCGCCGTTCACCGCCTCCTGCGCGGGCGTCAGGCGGTCCAGCGTTTCGCGCCGGGTGCGGAAGATGTGCATCACGTAGGCGAGCGAACCGAAGAAGGCCGCCACGATCATGGTGTAGATGGGTGCGTAACCGTTCACGTTGGGCTCTCCACCTCGCGGCGCGTGTAGATCTCTTTGGGCACATCAAGCTGCCGAAGGTCGAAATCCGTCTGACACATCGGCGTGTAACCGGTCGGCTCGAAGTCGCCGACCACCCGGCGGTCGATCATTCCGCGGCGGTGGAAGCGGAATACCTCGCGGGTGTTGATCGCCATGCCATCGAACCCGGTGACTTCGGCGACGCTTTCCAGCCTGCGGACGCCGTCTTCGAACCGGCGCACGTGGACGATCAAGTTCAATGCGGCGCCAATCTGCTCGCGGATCGCCCGGGAGGGCAAGTCGATCCCGGCCATGAGCACCATCGTCTCGAGGCGCGAGAGCGCGTCCTTGGGGGTGTTCGCGTGGATCGTCGCCATGCTGCCGTCGTGGCCCGTGTTCATGGCCTGGAGCATGTCGAGCGCCTCGCCGGAGCGCACTTCGCCGACCACGATCCGGTCGGGGCGCATGCGGAGGCTGTTGACCAGGAGGTCGCGCATGGAGATCTCGCCGCGCCCTTCGATGTTGGAGGGCCGCGTTTCGAAACGGATCACGTGCTCCTGGTCGAGCACCAGCTCCGCCGCGTCCTCGATCGTGATGATGCGTTCGTCGTCGGGGATCGCTTCGGCCATGACACCGAGGAACGTGGACTTGCCGGCGCCGGAGCCGCCGCACACCAGGATGTTCCGGCGCGCGCGGACCGCCGCGGCCAGGAAGCGCTGGATGTCCTCGTTGTACATCCCGAGGCGCAGCAGGTCCTTGCCGCGCAGGCGCGTGCGGCCGAAGCGGCGGATCGACATCGTGGGCCCGTCGATCGAGACCGGCGGGATCGTGGCGTTCACGCGGCTTCCGTCCGCCAGGCGGGCGTCCACCATCGGGCGCGACTCGTCGATGCGGCGTCCGAGCGAAGAGGCGATGCGCTGGATCAGGCGCGTGAGGTGCGCGGCGTCCTGGAAGCGGACCGAGGTCTTCTCGAGCCGGCCGAAGCGCTCGATATAGACATCGAACGGACCGACCACCAGGATGTCCGCCACGGCCGGGTCCGCCATCAGCGGGGCGAGCGGCCCGACGCCGAGCGTCTCCTCGACCAGATCCTCCGCGAGGCGGCGGCGCTCCGCTTCGTTCAGCGCGAGTTCCGTGGTGTCGAGGCTCTTCGCCACGAACTCCTGGACGAACGCCTTGATGCGGTCCTCCGAGGACTCGAGGAGCTTCTGCTTGTCGAGCGCGTCGAGCAGGCGTCCGTGGAGCTGGCTCTTGACCGAGAGGTACGCCGCGCGCCCGAGGCTGCGGCTTTCCGTGCGGACCGTGTCGCCTTCGCGCGAGAGCGCGGAGATCTGCCGGTCGCCGGCGCGCCGGATGCGGTACTCGGGCACGCGGACATGGACGCGCGACAAGAGGTCGCGCATCGTGGGGCGGTGCGCCGCGCCGGAGCCGTTGGCTTCGCCGCTCAATTCTGGGCTCCGCCCTGGGATGCGCCCGCCGCGATCGGCGTGGCGAGCAGTTCCGGCGTGCCGCGCACGCTGACGTCGTCCGCGATCGCCTCGATGGCCTTCGAGAACCCGGCGAAGCGCGACTGGGACAGCACGAGGGGCCGTCCGAGGTTCGCCGCCTCGATCAGGTCCTTCTCGTACGGGACGACGAAGTCGAACGAAAGGCCGAGGCGCTTCGCGATGTCCTCCGGGGACAGGAAGCCCATCGACGCCGAGTAGCGGTTCAGCACTAGGCGGCGCCGGAACTCGGGGATGCCGACCTCGTCGAGTACGTGGAGCATGCGCTGCGTGCCCTGGAGGACGGGGACCGTGCTCTCCGTGATGAGGTAGGCGGCGTCCGAAAGGTCGAGGATCGTCAGCATCACGCGGTCGATCATCGGGAACGTGTCCACGATGACGAAATCGTAGGCCCGGCGCGAGAGGTTGACCACGCGGGAGATCACGTCGTCGTCGACCATCGAGCCTTCGAGCGCGTCGTTCGGCGCGGCGAGCACGTGGAGTCCGGAGGAGTGGCGCACCGCGAGCTGGCGGAGCAGCGTTTCGTCGAGGCGTTCGTGCTCGCGGACCGCGTCCACGATCGTCGTCTTCGGGTCGAGGTCGAGCATGGCCGCGCAGATGCCCATCTGGACCGACACGTCGATCAGCAGCACCCGGTCGGGGTAGCGGCGGGCGAGCGCGCAGGCGGTGTTGACCGCGAGCGTCGACTTGCCGACGCCGCCCTTATAGGTGAAGAACGAGGCGAGGCGCCCGCGGCGGCGGACCTTCATGGTCTGCTCCGCGAGCGTGCGCTGCAGGAACTGGTCGAGTTCCAGCGAGGAGATCGGACGGCGGAGGAAGTCGCGCACTCCGGCGCGCATCCCCGCGATGACGTAGTCGCCTTCCTTCACATCGGGGCCGAAAAGCGTCGGGTGGTAGATCGCGGCAACCGCGGTCTTGGGCGAACCGTTCTGCACTTCCTCGACGAAGTTGCGCAGCGAGAGCAGCTCGAGGTCCGACTCGACCAGGAGGATGTCGGGCTGGCGGCTGCGCGCCTGGTCCGCGCCCTTCTTCACGTCGCCGACGAAGTGAGTCACGGCGCGCACCTTGGGGATGCGTGCCAGCGCCGACTCGACCTCCGCGAGGAGGGAGTTGTCTTTGCCGACGACCATGATCTGGGGATTCAGTTCCACTCGGTGGGCTCCAGGGGGTTAGCGTCCGACGGATCGGACAAGCGCGGGGGCGGCGATACCGCCACCGGGCGCGCTGCGCGCGGCGAAGACGGCGTCCACCTCGGCGGTGGAAAGCGACAGATCGAGCGCGCGGACCGGCACGGCGGAGACGTTTTCCGCCCCCATGCCCGGCCCGAGACGCGTGATGGTGACCTCGGTGCTACCGGCGGGTCCCGGCCCTACAACGGACACGGACGCGTAACCGAACGCGACGACGCGGGGGATGTTAAGAGTGGCGGCGGTCTGGATGAAAAGCGGGAAGTACTGCTCGCCCGGATCAAGCGCCAGATAGCCTGGGGTGAGGGCGGCGGTGACCACCTCGTCGCCGATGACGACCGGCTCGTGGGTAGTCACGAGCGAGCCGATGCCATGCGCGGCGGCGGCCGTGCCGTTGACACCACGCGTGACGACCAGGCGAGGCGGTCCGGCTAGCACTCCGGTCACCCGCATCAACTCGTCATTGACTCGGACAACGCGTCCGGCCGGCGGAACCGGCAGAACAAACGCTGTGGATGACACGGTAAGCGTGCCATCCCCGGCGCCCGCCGCCACCGTGGACTCGCCGCGCCGCGACAGGAAGGCGGCTGTGGTGCCGGCGGCACCCGGGGGCGCGCCCGTTGTCACGCTGCCAGTGGTGCGCACGTAAAGCGTCTGCGGCACCCCGACCGCCACGGAGTTCCACCAGCCGACCCGAATTGAAAACGGAGCCGTGCCGGTGACGGCGGGGCCGCCGTTGGCGAGCGCGCTCGGGATGTACGGACCAGCGGAAATCGCAGGTTGCTCGTCAGCGATCGCCGTCGCGCGCACCGAGAGCCCGTGGACGCGGGGCTGGTACGGCGAACCGCCATCGTTCCAGGCGGTCGTGGCGCGCCCGAAGAGCATCGGCAGTCCGGGCGCGGAGGTGGAGATGAAGGGCTCGTTCTCGAAACCAAGTCCGAGGAAATCGGTGACGCGCCGCACGCGGACAAGGAACGACGGGGCGTCCGGCACCGCGGCGAGGTTCGGCAGGAAGTCGTCGCGGAGATAGGGGTTGGGGAAGTTCACCCCTTCCTCGTGGCTCGCCGAGGCGATGTAGGTGCCCGACAGCATGTCGCCGTGCGGAAGGTTCGGCGGATCGCCGGTCGGCGTGACGCCGTCCTGCGTGCCGTCGTTCCGCGCGAGGTCCGGGTCGTAGAAGCTGATGGGGGTGATGATGGATTGACCGGCGAAGTTGGGGCCGACGCCCGGGGTGAAACTGATCTCGGGGCCCGCAGAGACGTTCGTCGGGTCGACGGCGAGGGAGAGGTCGTCGTCGAAGACCTGCCGTACCGCTGTGCGGACCGCCTCGCGCTGGTCGTTGCCGCTATCGCGTTCGCGAAGCCCGGTGATGGCGCCGTGGTCCGCCGCGCTTTGAAGGCGCGCCTGGACGCCGCGGATCATGCCGAGGTCGATCATCAGCGCGAGCATCGCGAACAGGATCGGGATCAGCACCACGAACAGCAGGAGGATCGACCCTTGGCGGGGCGCACTCCTAGCGATCAAGATGGTGCTCTGGCGACGGCTCACGGGGGGTCTCGTTTCGTGCGTACGGCGTCAAGCGGTGCTGCGGACAGCGTTGGAAGTTGGGTGCGGGAACAGTGAGGGGCACCGGGATCAGGTCTCTCGGTGCCCCCCTTCAAGCGCGTGTTATCCGCCCGGCAGGCGCGGGGAGTTGCGCCCTATCCGGTCAGCTCCCGCCCTGGAAGACGATACGCTGCTTGCGGGTTCCGACCACCGTCTCGATCATCGTCGAGGGCGTCTCCACGACAGCGGCCTGGTCGGGCTCGGGCTCCTTCGCGGCCTCCGAGTTGATCGGCACCAGTTCACCCGTGGCGGTGACTTCCTGGTCCTCGCCGGGGAGCTCGATCGGACGGATGAAGATGTCGTTCTCGGGCGCGCCGGGGAGCGTCGACCGGGCGAAGGCTGTCATCAGGTCGTTGCTGGCGAAGGCCTCGTTCACGGCCGCGGCGTCGTTCGGGTCGATCGCGAGGGTGATCTCGTAGTTGCGCTTGTTGACGAAGCGCTTGTTGGTGCCGACGAGGCCGGAGGCGGTCTCCACCTGCTCGTTGCGGATGGTGACGGGGCGGATGACGATCGCGTTCTTCGCCACGACGCGGGAAACGGTGCCGCCGCCGTAGGAGGAGAGGACGCCCGCGGCCGCGAGGTCTTCAGCGCGGCCCTTGCTGAGCATCGCCACGCCGAAGCGGCTGGTCGCGAGGAGGTCGATGCGGTCGTTCGCGTTCAACGAGTAGGCGCCCTTGATGCGGGAGGCGTCGATCGTCACCGCGCGGTAGCCCGGGGGAACCGCCGCGCCGATGCCTTCCGTGGTGCCCTGGGGCGTGAAGTCGTCCTCGGTGAAGGCGTAGCCGGCCTGCTTGTCGCGCTTGAGAACGCGGCCAAGGATCTGGCGCGGGTCCACGATGGGGGGATCGTCCGTGCCGTTGACGCTCACGGCGACGAGGCGCGGCTGCATGGTGCGGGGGTCGACGATGTGGTCGCGGGTCACCTTCGTGAAGGCCGAGATGTTGGACACCGAAAGCGGGACGAGCTGCTTCCCGGGAGGCGCCTCCATCTTGCCGTTCTGCTGGGTCTTGTTGCCGTTCGAGACGCCGGGCAGCGTCACGATGCCGGCGAGCGACAACCCCAACACCGTCAACACGACGGTGATGATGATCAGCGCGATCAACATGGGGATCATTTTCATGGGCGGGGGCCTCTTCTGAAGATCGCCGAAGCGCTTACTGGAAGACTTCGCGACGGTAAATTGCTTGGGACGTGATGAGCTTGCGGTACGGGCGGACCGTGCCCGCAAGCGGATTGTGCTGCCTACCGAGACCGTACACGCCCGCATACGGTCCCGGCAGCCCGGGGGAAACCGGGTCCACCGGCGTCCCGGTCGCGGGCGAGTTGAGCGCCGTCACCGACGCATCGTCCGCGATGTTGGGATAGCCATAGGTGCCCTTGAGGGTGCCACCGGGGGTATCCCGGAAGCCGCCCATCTCGGGGGCTTGGATCGGGAGGTGGAGACGGAGCGCCACGAGCCCGCCCTCCGGCGAGTTCACCGGGAACGGGTCCGTACCGATCTCCTCGATCACCTGCACCCACTCGACGGTCTCGATCCCAGTGGAGGGATCGCGGGCCACAACCGTCGGAATTTCAACCTTGTAGCCGCTGTTATAGGCCACCACCGGGTCCAACGCCTGACGCTCGATCAGCGCTCCCGGGTACCGGAAGAGGACCTGTCCGCCAACCTCTTGCAGGAACATCACCGGATAAAGGGCTCGGTTGACAGGAGGCACCGGCGGGGTCAGCGAGTCGAGGTAGTCGTAGAGGGACCCCTGCGGCGGCGGCGCCGTGTACCAGGACGTGACGTCGATCGCTAGGTACTCGTCGCTGTAGACGCGGAGCTTGAACTCGGACGAGGCGTCGTCCCGGGCCTGCTCGAAGGTCCACGTGGCCGGGAGGGCGGTGCGGGAGAGTTCGCGGGCTGCCAGGTCGATGGCGCTCTGGGCGGCCTGCGCGGAGTACATCGTGCGGCCGAAGGTCATCATGCTCGCGATGATCATGTAGAGGATCAGCGAGACGACGCAGAACTCGAAAAGGATGCCGCCGCGGGAGCTCACCGAGCGGAATGCAGCGCTCCGTGGCGCAGGAACAGCACGCTGGCGAAGGCGAGCGCGATCGCCGGACCGTAAGGCGCTTCCTTCTTGCCGCGGGCCAACTGAATCCCCCCCGTGGCGCCCATCCACAGCGCGCAGAAAATCAGAAAGGGGATTGTCAGGGGATAGCCGAGGACGGCGCCCAAGGCTGCCATCAGCTTGGCGTCCCCGCCCCCGAACTTCAGGGCGTAGAACAAAAGCAGGCCCGCAACAGTTCCCAGCGCTCCTCCAAGCAAGGCTCCCCGCAGCGTGAGCTGTGGGACCCAGTGGAAAGCGCTCGCAACGAGCGCGGTGCCGAACAGGACGATCGAGATCCAGTCGGGAATCTCGCGGCGCCTCAGATCGGTGATGCAGGCGATGATCAGGAGCGGGAGCGCAAGCCATTCCAGAATGTTCACGATGTTGGGGATGAGCGGGACCTTGTGCGTTGGTAAGGGACCGTCCCCCGCCCACGAGGAGCGGGGGACGGGCCGTACAACCGAACGCCGCCGAGGCGGCGCGACGGGCTTAGAAGTTCTCGAAAACGAGAGCTTCCCAGGCCACCGTCCACTCGTTGTTCGTGATGTTCACGTCGAGGCGGTAGGTCGGGGTGGCATCGTTGATGGCGGTCGAGATCGCACCGATGTTCAGGTTGATGCCCGTGCCGTCGATCGGATCGGGGACCGAGAGCTCGATGAGCTCGCCGACGTAGACCGGCTGGTCGTAGATCGGCTCAGAGCCGGGGATAATGGCCGCGGCGGTGGCGAACAGGTCGCCAACGTTGTGACCGAACACCGAGAGAGCGCCGAGCGAAACGATCGCGACGCCCATGACGATGAGACCGTACTCTGCGAGGCCCTGGCCCTTCTTGTTGAGCAGGAGGTTACGCATTGCCGGAGTCTCCTCTTTCCTGGAGAATTCGACCACACAGCTAGGGTGGGGTCGTGCTTGAAGCCAAGCGTTGCACTACACCCCTGGGGACTGCTTCCGCCCGGGGCCGGCGGTTTCCGCGCTAGTACCGCTCCACGACGAGGCTTTCCCACGCCACACCGAACTCGCCCTGGCTGATGTTCTGGTCAAGGCGGTAGATGGGGGAGGGATCCGCGTTGTTCGCGGCTAGCGTTGAAACATCGACGCTGACGCCGGACCCGTCGATCGGGTTCGGGACGTCCAGCTCGACCAGGTTCCCGACGTAGACGGGCTGGTCGTAAATCGGTTCGGAGCCGGGAAGGATGGCGGAGGTGGTTGCGAAGATGTCGCCGATGTTGTGACCGTACATCGAGAGGGCGCCAATACCCGCAATCGCAACGGCGAGAAGAATCACGCCGTATTCCACCATTCCTTGGCCTTTCCTGTCACGCAGCACAGAGCGCATGTTCAGGGTCCAGCTCCTTCAGCGTTTGCCGTCGGCCGCCATTGGTGGGCGCCTGGTCCGGCGTTTCAGTGCGTGTACGTCGTGTACCGAGCCTTCAAGCGGACGGGGGGTCAAACGTTTTTCGACGGCCCCGCCGTTTTTTCGGCCCGGGATCGGTCGCGATCCCCGCCCTGCGTGGTTGGTACGCTCCACGATCATGGGGGGGCGCAAGCTTAATCGACCGCACCCCCGCGCGCCGGAGAGGGGAAAACCCGCTCCAAGGCGGGGCTGCAAGTAAGGGCGAGCAGCGCCAGGAACTGGAATCCCACGAGGGGAATCCGCAGGTGGAAGTCGGTCGCGGCGTGCGCCAGCGTGATCGCGCAGCCGGCCGCCGCGGCGCGCCGGATCATTTGTTCGCGAATGGACCAACGCACGCTCCAGTCGCGCCGCGCCTCGATCCACGCCGCGAACCAACGCAGCGCGAGGAGCGCGAGCAGCGCGCAGACCGGCACGCCGAGTTCGCCCAGCCACTGCACCCAGTCGTTGTGCGTGAAGACCGCGGTGGTCGCGGTGGGAACGGTGGCGAAGCGGTTGAGCGCGTGCTCGGCGCCTCCGATGCCCATGCCCCCGTAGTTCGTGGCGCGGAGGCCGCGCAACGTCGCGAACCACATGTCCACGCGGTCGATGCGCTCGATGCCTTCCAGTTCGCGGAACCGGGAAGCGTACCGGTCGGCGAGGGAGGCGGCGCCGGTGAGCAGGAGCAGCAGCGCGGCGGCCGCGAGCGCGGCGTGGGACCCCTGCGGCGCGCCTGCCCCGCGCCCGCGCTGCCAGAGGGCGCGTTCCCGGAGCGCCCATGCGATGAGCACTCCGCCGCCGAGGACGAGGGAGCTGCGGGAGAAGGCCGCGAGCCAGCCGACGAGCGCGGCGAGGATCAGCGCGGCGAGTGCGAGGACGGGGGGCCCCGGCGCGTTGGAGGTGGAGCGCCGGTGCCACTGGGCGCAGACGGCCAGCGCGAGGGGGATGCCCATGACGGCGAGCGCCGCGTGGTGGTTCGGGTTGAAGAGGGCGCCGCGGGCGCGCTCGGCGCCGCGCAGGGCGTAGCTGCCGAGGCCGAGGACGCCTTCCAGCAGCGAGGCGCACACGACGACCGCGAGCAGCCGGGCCGCGACGGTGCGCCGCGTGAGCATCGGCGCGATGCCGAGGACGAAGAGCGCGGAGGCGGCGAGCTGGTGCCAGCCAAGCGCGGCGCGTCCCGGGGCGAGGGCCCAGGGCAGCGAATCCGGGGGCGCGAGGCCGGCGTCCTGGAACGCTGCGAGCGCCTCGCGCCAAAGCGGGTTGGCGCTGGCGAGCCCCAAGGGAAGGGGCGCGAGTTGGAGCGAGGCGAGCGCTGCGGCGGCGAGGAAGAAGCGCGCCAGCCAGCGGAGCGGCGCGGCGTCGTCGCCGTCGAGGCGCCCGCAGGCCCAGCCCCAGGCGCCCCAGGCGCCGAGCAGCGCGCAAAGCGCCCAGGCGGCGCCGCGCGCCAGGCCGTAGCCGGCGAGGCCCCAGTTGAGGAATCCGAGCGCGTGGATGGCGACCACGGCGGCGAGGGCCGCGGCGTCGCCGGCGCGCACCCAGCGGGGCGCGGGAGGCGCGGCGGGCGTCACGGCGCGGCCTCCCGGATCCGCTCCGCGCGCAGGTTCCCGACCTCGACGACGGCGCCGCCGAGGGCGTCCCGCGTGTCGGCGGGAACGCGCTCGACCTGCAGGTCGACCACGCGGTCGCGGTCCTCCGCCGGCAGGAGAACCGAAAGCTCCTGCCACTCCCCCGCAGGCGTGGTTTCGGTGCCGTCGCGGCGGCTCCGCCCTTCGCGCAGGAGGAGGCGCACGCGGGAACTGCCCGGGGGCTCGAGGCGCACGGAGAGGCGGAATGCGGCCGTTTCGCCGGCGGGAACGGGTAGCCGGTAGAAGCGCCAGCCGAAGGCGCGGGGTGCGTCCTCGCCCCAATCGGTGAAGCGGAGCGAGAGCGTGCCGTAGGGACGCGCGCTGTTCGGGGGCGAGTACGCATCGGCGCGGAGGCGGTTGCGCGGGCCGGGGTGCTGCCAACCGAGCGGCCACGGGTCGGCGAGCGCGAACTGGTCGAGGCGCGGCGCGTCGAGCGCGAGCGAATCGGTGGTCGCGGGGTCGGAGGGGCGCCAGAGGCGGTCGATCCAGCCGGCCAGCGGTGGATCGAGCGCGACCTCGAGCGCCCGGCGCCGGAACTCGGCGTCGGCGAGGCGCGCCGCGGGCACGAGGTCGAGGAGGCGGGCGTTCTCCGCGGCGTTGCGGGAGTCGAGCGCCTTGAGGAAGTCGCCGAGTTCGGCGCCTTCGAGGGCTTCGCCGCCGAGCTGGTGCCAAGTGACTTCCGGGGGAAGGCCCGAGCGTGTGAGCTCGCGCGCCGCCTCGTTCCGCCTGCGGGGGCCGAAGGCGGCGAGCTGGCGGGCGGTCTGGTAGGCGCGCCCGGTTTCGCCGAGCAGCACCCAGAGCTGGACCGCTTCGAGGCGCTGCGCGGGGAAGTTGGGATCGAGTTCGTCGGAGCGCAGCAGCGAGATCCGCGCGTCGGTCCGGCGGCCCTGCGCGATCCGCAGGCGGGCGTGCTGCATCCACAGGCCGGCGCGGAGCGGGTCGAGGCGCAGGGCCTCCTCGATGAACCGGGCGGCTTCGTCGTTCCGGGGTGGGAAGAAGCCCTCCTCGGCGGCGCGGGCGAGCTCGCGGGAGGCGCCGTGCGTGCGTGGCGGGTCCGGGAAGGCGAGGATGGCGGCCTCCGTTCCCGCGCGGACCACATCGGCCCAGCGGTCGGCGGCGTCGCCCTCGGCGATGCGCGCGGCGCCCCAGGCGAGGGCCGCGGCGGTGAGGGCCGCCGCGGCGGTGGCGGCGGCGGGGCGTGGCGCGCGGTACCGGTGCGCGTCCGGTTGGGTGCCGCTCATGGGGGGTGGGCGGCGGCGGGTAGCGGATCCGCGGGGATGGGCGCCGTCGAGGGGGCCATGGACTCGAACACGGCGCGGAGGCGCGCGGTGGCGAGGGGCCGGTGGAACTCCGCTTCGAAGCGCGCGCGGCCCCGGGCTCCCATGGCGGCGGCCTCCCCCGGGTCGTCGGCGAGGCGCTCCACGGCGCGCGCGAACGCCGCTCCGTCGGCCGGGTCCACGACGATGCCGCAACCCGAGTCGCGGAGCAGCCGCCCCACGGTGCCGGTGGCGCTGCCGACGAACAGGATCGGTCGGCCCGCGGCCATGACGCCGAACACCTTGCTGGGTAGCAGCAGCCCGTCGTAGCGGGGATCGAGCGTGACGATGTGCGCGTCGGGCGCGGTGAGCGAGTCGCGAAGCTCGGCGCGGGGCTGGTAGGGCAGGAAGCGGACCCGGTCGCCCTCCGGCGCCAGGTCGCGGCGGAGGCCGTCGTAGCGCTTGCCGCCGCCGATGAAAGCGAAGGCGGCGTCGGGCCGGGCGCGCAGCAGGCGGATCCCTTCGACGACCGCGTCGAAGCAGTGGCAGGTGCCCGCGTTGCCGGAGTAGGCGGCGAGGAAGCGCGCGCGGGGGAACTCGCGGCGGCGGAAGGGGTTTCCCTGCAACGGCGCGGGGCGGATCTCCGCGCCGTCGGCCCAGCAGGGCACCACCTCGAAGCGCTCGCGGGAAACGCCGCGGCGGGCGAGCACTTCCGCCATGTCACCGCAGAGCGCGACGACCCGGTCGGCTCCGCGCAGCTCGGCGGTGGCGAGGGCGGACCACGCGCGCCCCGCGGCACTCCGCGGTGAGAAGAGCCCGGAACGGAAAACGATCTCGGGATAAACATCCATCACCCAGAGGGCGTAGGGGACGCCGCGGAGCGCCCGGAGCCAGCGTCCGTGGACGCCGACCAGCGGCGGTGTGGTGAGGAAGATCGCCGCGTCGGGGCGCGGAACCCTCATCAGCGCGCCGGCCAGGGAGGCGTGGAAGGCGGTGTAGCCTAGGAGCCGGTCGCGGTAGCGCCCGCGACGGGAGCCGGTGCCGCCGACGCGTTGCACATGGACGCCGTGGAGGACTTCCTCGCCGGGAAGCGCACCGTCGGCGCCGTCGTAGCGGGCGCGGCCCGCGACGACATGGACCTCGTGCCCCGCGCGGACGAGGTCCTCGCAGGCGTCCGCCAGCACCTGCGCGGTGGCGGCGCAGTCGGGCGCGTAGTATTGGTTGACGAGCAGCAAGCGCAACGCGCCGGGCTCCCCTCCGCCGGGGCGCGCAACGCGCCGCCGGGGGGCGGTTTCGGATCGGACACGCCAAGGTGCCCGGAACGGCGCTGGCAGTAAAGGGGGGAGTTGCGTTCAGCGGTGGAGGACTTGCGGGGTGCCGTCCTCGAGTTCGAGCACCCGGAGGCGGGCCCCGAAGACCGGTTCGAGGATTTCGGCCCGGAGCACTTCCCTCGGCGCGCCGTCGGCGGCGGCCCGGCCCCGGTCGAGGAGCAGCAGCCGGTCGGCGAAGCGGGCCGCGAGGTTGGCGTCGTGCGTGGCGACGACGATCGTCCGCCCCTCGGAACGGTGGAGGCGGGAGAGCAGCTCGAAGGCGTCGCGCTGGCGGGCGAGGTCGAGGGCGGCGGTGGGTTCGTCGAGGACGAGGGCGGGGGCTTCCTGGGCGAGGGCGCGGGCCAGGAGGACACGCTGCCGCTCGCCGCCGGAGAGCGTGTCGAGCGTGCGCCCGGCGAAGCCTTCGAGGCCGGTGTCGGCGAGCGCGCGGAGGGCGGCGGCGTGGTCCGCGGGCCCTTCGCGGGCGAAGGCTCCGCGCTGGCGCGGGTAGCGCCCCATCAGGACCACTTCCAGGACTTGGAAGGGGAAGAGGCCCTCCTCCGCCTGGGGGACGTAGGCGATCCGGCGGGCGATCGCGCCGCGGTCGAGGGTCCGCAGGGGCGTCCCGTCGAGCAGCGCCTCGCCCTGCTGGGGCGTGTGCCAGCCGGTGAGGAGGCGCAGGAGCGTGCTCTTGCCGGAGCCGTTGGGGCCGAGGACCGCGCAAAACTGGCCCGCGGGAATGGCCAAGTCGAGCGATTCGAAGAGCGCGGGCCCGCCGGGGAAGCGGAAAGCGGCCCCGCGGAGGGCGAAGCGCTCAGGCATCGCGGCGGATTCCTTGCGCCGATTCGCTTGCCTTCACGCGCGCCGCGGCCCAGATATGCGTGAAGGCATGGCGTGCCGGGAGAACCCGGGGCGCATCCGGCGACGGGTGGCGAACGGCCTTGGTTTGGATTCTCTTCATCTTCCTCTCCGTGGCGGCGGTGGCGATCCACCGCCAGCGACGTGCGATCCTCGCGCTCACTTACGAGCTGGGCAACCGCGAGCGCGAGAAGAACGCGGTCTTCGACTTCCTCAACCGAACCGGCGAACGCATCACCACGAGCCTCGATGTGACGGGCACGCTGCAGCTCGTCGTCGAATTCCTCCAGGACGCGACGAAGGCGGACGCCGCGGCGATCTTCCTGCGCCAGCCGGACGAGCCGGACGTGCTCCGCGCGCCGGTGGTGCTAGGCTTCTTCCCGCCGCTGCACCGGACGACCACGGAGCGCCTGCTCGCGAAGCGGAAGTTCCTCGCGGAGCGCGCGCGGCACGACACGATCCGGATCGGCGAGGGCATCGTGGGCCGCGTGGCGGAACTGGGGAAGGGGATGCTGATCACGGACGCGGAGCGGGACGAGCGCGTGCCCCGGGAGGCGTCCGAGGTGATCCCCATCAAGGACCTGATACTGGCGCCGATCAAGATCCGCGGAGAGACGCTCGGCGTGCTGGTGCTGGTGAACAAGCGCGAGGACGGCCCCTTCAGCGAGAGCGACATGAGCCTGGTGACGGCGATCGCCGACCAGGCGGCGGTGATGCTCGACCTGGTGCGCCTGTACGACGAGTTCACCGCGAAGCAGCGCGTGGAGCAGCAGCTGCAGGTGGCCAAGGAGTTCCAGCAGATGCTGCTGCCGCGGGAGCTGCCGCGGATCGAGACGATCGAGGTGGCGGGGTTCTCGCAGCCCGCGCTCGAGGTCGGCGGCGACTACTACGACTTCATCGACGTCGACGAGCACCACCTCGGGGTGGTGATCGCGGACGTTTCGGGCAAGGGCGTGCCGGGCGCGCTGGTGATGGCGAGCGTGCGGGCGTCGCTGCGCGCGGAGGCGCGGGGGAACCTGTCGCCGCGCGAGGTGCTGCGCGCGACGAACGCGCAGGCGGTGAAGGACACGAAGCGCGGCGTCTTCATCACGGCGACCTACGGGGTGCTGGACAAGCGCACCGGCGTGTTCCGGTTCGCGCGGGCGGGGCACGACCCGCTGGTGGTGGTGCGGCCGGAGGACGGCGAGTTGACGCTTCACGAGCCGAATGGCATTGCCCTCGGGCTGATGGAGGGCGAGGTGTTCGACTTGCTCGAAGAGTCGGAGGTCTCGCTGAAGGACGACGGTGCCATTGTGCTGTACACGGACGGTGTGGTGGAGGCGATGGACGAGCAGAAGCGGCTCTACGGGGACGCGAGGCTGCACGAGGTGCTGAAGAACACGGCGGGCGAGCCCCCGCAGGCGGTGATCGAGGCGATCAACCTCGATATCGAAGCCTTCGCCGGGGTGCGCGAGCCGCACGACGACATCACGATTGTTGTCTTGCAGTGGCGCCGCCCCGCCGCTCAGGATGCAGCGGTCGAACCGGAATCCACGGGGGGCGCGGAACCCCTGGAAACTCCCGCCACGGACACAGGCACATGAAAAGCTACGATTTGCTGATCCATCCGGCCGAAGACGGAACGCCCTTCCGGCGCGTGGACGTCATCGGGACGCTCGACAGCCACACGGTGCAGGGCTTCGAGCAGAGCCTCCACAGCCTGCTCGACGACGGCATTCCGCGCCTGCTCCTGAACATCGAGCAGCTCACCTACATTTCGAGCGCCGGCATCAGCGCGCTCATGGGACTGACCCACCGGCTGCGCCAGACGAACGGCGAACTGGTACTCCTGAAGCCGACGGAGAAGGTGTACCGCGTGTTCCGCACCCTCGGATTCACGAACATCTTCAAGATCGTGGACAGCGACACGGAGCTGACCGCCGCGTTCAACCTGTGAACGCCCGCAACGACCGACACGGACCCATGACCGAACGATGAGCCACGACCGCACCCCCCCTCCGGACCAGCAGCCCGCGGCGCCCCGCGAACCGCTCGGCGAGACCGTCGAGATCGAGGTCAAGGCACCCGTGGAAACACGCGTGCTCAGCCTGATCCGCACGCTCGTGAGCGCCATGGCCACGGACCTCGGGTTCTCGGTGGAAGAGGTCGAGCGCATCGAGCTCGCCGTGGACGAGGCCGCCACCAACGTGGTGCGCCACGCCTACAAGCACATCGGCGTATCGCCCGACCTGCCCCCGCACGAGCGCCACGAACCGCCCCCGGGCCAGGACTGCACGCTGCACATCCGGGCGGAGCTCCAGCCCCACTGCATGCGCATCTGCGTGATCGACAAGGGAATCGGGCTGCAGAACATGCCCCCGGGCGTGAACAGCATCGACGAGTACCTCGAACGGCGCGGCAACGGCGGCCTCGGCAACTTCATCATCCGGAACTTCATGGACGAGGTGCGCTACGACTACCCCGGCCAGGGCACCGTCCTGACCATGACGAAGTACCTGCCCACTCCCCAGGAGGCCTGACCGCCCCGCGCGGTCGAGGCGCCACCTTCCCATGGCCGACCCCGGCAGCGACCGCCTCCTCAGCCAGCTCCGGTGGGTCACCGGGCTCTCGGCCATGCTGGGCGCCACGAACAACCTCGACGACATCTTCTCGATCCTCCTGTCCGGGCTCCTCTCGCCGGACGGGTTGGGCTATTCCAGCGTGGTGCTGGTGGAGGTGGACCCGTTCCAGCGGTTCTACTCGGGAAGCTACGCGCTCGCCTACCACTCCCTGGAGCAGGTGGAGCAGGTGGCGGAGGCGCTGCGCTCCGAGGAGTCGTTCATGCGGGCCGATTCCGCCTCCGCGACCGGCGACGAGGAGGAGGAGGACCGCAGGCACCGGCTGAAGCGCACCTCCCAGTGGGTGACGCTGGTGCAGTTCCTCGATCTGGACGGCGAGCCGAACAAGTCGTTCAAGGGGCAGCGCTTCCCGATCCGCCGCCGCGCACGGCCCGGGCAGCCGCGGGACTTCCTGTCGGAGGCGCTCGGCATGCGGGCGCCGCGATGCTTCCGGAAAGAGGAAGTGGCGGGCGCTCTCCCCCTGGAGATCGCGGAATTGCTGGAGGGCCAGTTCGCCGTGGTGCCGCTGCTCTGGAACCACGCGGTGCGGAACCTGATCTTCGTGGACCGCCGCTGGAGCGAGTCGCCGTCGATCTCGCAGACGGACTTGGACGAACTGGAGTACTTCGCCAGCCAGTGCGGGCTGGCGATCGGCAACGGGCACCTGATCGCGGACCTGAACCAGGCGCTGAAGGACCTGAAGAACCTCGAAACCATCAAGTCGAACTTCCTCTCCACGATCTCGCACGAGCTGCGCACCCCCCTCTCCGTGATCATGGGCTTCGTGGACGTGCTGCGGAACCAGGGCGTGGGACCGCTGAACAACTCGCAGGCGACGCTGCTGGAGCGCATCGCGCGGAACACGGCCCATCTGCACACGATGGTGTCGGACGTGATCGACATCGCGGAGCTGCAGATCGAGCAGTCGATGTACCGCACGCTGACGCTGGTGGATCCGCTCGCGGTGCTGATGACGACGCTGCCGCGGCTCGACAACCGGCGCCGCGACGTGCGCTGCGAGGTCCAGCCGGTGATCCCGGACGGCGGCGTGCCCCGGGTGCTCTCGGACGCCGGGGCGCTGTCGCGGGTATTCTTCCACCTGCTCGACAACGCGATGAAGTTCAACACGGGCGGGAAGCCGGTGCGCGTGGTGTTCTCGGTCGAGGGCTCGGACTTGGCGATCACGATCCAGGACCAGGGCATCGGCATCCCGGCGGACAAGCTGGAGCGGATCTTCGAGCACTTCTACCAGGTGGACGGCGGAATGACGCGGTCGCAGGAGGGGCTCGGGATCGGGCTGGCCGTGGTGCGGATGCTGCTCCACGGGATCCGCGGCACCATCCAGGTGGAGAGCGAGGTCGGCAAGGGCTCCGCATTCACCATCGTGCTGCCGGTGCCGGCGGGCGAGGGCGGGGGGACGGCGAGCCAGGACGAGGTGCCGATGATCTCGCCGAAGAAGCCGATGGAGTTCATGGACGAAGAGGACGAGCAGGCGCCGTGACCGCGGAGGAGCGGGCGACCGCCCACCCCGCGCCCGTGGCCGCGAAGGAGCGCCACGAGTACCTCGACCTGCTGCGGGGCGTCGCGATCCTCTGTATCCTCCCGGTCAACATCATCAGCTTTTCGATGCCCAGCCTCGCGATCACGGGACCGGGGCACTGGGGTTCCCAGTCCGCCTTGGACCAGTGGGCCTTCTATGCAGTGAACACGATTTTCACGATGAAGTTCTACACGCTGCTGAGCTTCACGTTCGGCGTGGGCCTCGCCATGCAGACGGAGCGCGTGGCGGAGGGGGGAGCGAACCCGACGGGCGTGTACCTGCGCCGGCTGGCGGGCCTGTTCGCGCTCGGAGCGGTCCATGGCGTGTTCTTCTGGTACGGAGACATCCTCGCGGTGTACGCGGGCGCGGGGCTGCTGGTGTTCGCGTGGCGCAAGCTGTCGACCACGATGCTATTCGCGCTCGGGGCGTCGCTCGTGGTGCTGCCGATCCTGCTGTGCTGCGCGCCGCTCGGCGCGTTGACGATGATGGCGCCGGATGGGGCCCGGATGCAGGGCGAATGGCCGGCGACCTTCGCGAGCGCGGGCGAGTGGGTCGAGCAGCCGGCGGGCGAGCAGGTCGCCTTCGTTTGGCGCAGCATGTTCACCCCCACGCCGGAGGCGGTCGCGGTCGAGGCCAACATCTACGCGAACGGCAACTGGCTCGAAATCGCCGCCGTGCGCGGTAAGGACTACGTCCTGTACCTTTCGCAGTACCTGGTCGTCATGGTGCCGGTGATCGCGGGCTTGATGTCGATCGGCGTGGTGCTGATGCGCACCGGGCTGTTCACCGATGCGAAGGGCAAGGCGGGGCTGCTGCGAAAGCTGGCGTTTTGGGGACTGTTGCTGGGATTGCCGGGCGCGGCGGGGGCCACCTGGGTTTCGACCTTGGGCGAGCGGTTCATGATCTTCGGGTTCATGGCGCAGCACTTCTCGGCCCAGGCCCTGGCGCTGGGCTACCTCGGGCTTGTCGGGCTGGTGGCCGCCTCCGGTCCTGCGGGCGGCCTGCGGCGAGCGCTGGGCTGCGTCGGGCGGATGGCGCTGACGAACTACCTGATGCACACCGTCGTGTTCACGACACTCTTCTACGGCCATGGCCTGGGTCTGTTCGGGCGCTTCGGTTACGCGGACCTGATGCTGTTCGTGGCGGCGATGTGGGCGTTCCAGCTCGTGGCGAGTCCGGTGTGGCTGGCGCGGTACCGTTTCGGCCCGGTCGAGTGGCTGTGGCGCAGTTGGACCTACGGGGAGTGGCAGCCGTTCCGGCGGGAGGCGTAGTCCCGGCGGGTTCGTTCGAGTCGCGCGCGGCGGCGGCGCTGCTCGCCGCGGCGGCGGTCTCGATGGCGCTCCTCGCGATCACGCCGGATGCGACGGCGGCGGCGCTGCTGGCGCGCCTCGCACCGGACGGCGAGCTCGGGCCGGCGACGCGGTCGACGCTGCGGGTGGGGCGCCTCGCGGCGGTCCCCGCGCTCGCGATGCTGGGACTCGCCTGGTTCCGGCGGGATGCGCTGAGGCGCGGCCTCGCATGGCTCCTCGCGGTGCTTGCCGCGGTCCCGCACGGGCGCTGGATGGCGCTGCTCGGGTGCGTGGCGCTGGCGCCGCGGCTGGCGTGGGTCGCGCTCGTTCCGAGTATTCCCTGGAGCGACTTCCTGGAGTACCACGAACTCGCCGAGCGGTTGCTGGAGACGGGTCGCTTCGCCACGGCGGAGGGAGCGCCGACCGCGTTCCGGCCGATGGGCTACCCCGCATTCCTCGCCGCGGTGTACGCCCTCGGCGGAGGCATCGGCGCGGTGGGGGTGCTGAACGCGCTGTTCGGCGCGGCGACGTCGCTCCTCACGTGGGAGCTCGCGCGGCACCGGGGGGGCGAAGGCCCCGCGCGGCTGGCGGCGCTGTTCGTCGCGCTCATGCCCTCGCAAATCGGCTACACCAGCCTGCTCGCGGCGGAGGTTCCGTTCACGGCGGCGGCGCTGGGGTCGCTGGTGCTTGCACAGCGGGCGTTCGCCGAGCGGTCGGGGCGCGCGTGGTGGCTGGCCGCGGCATGCGGAGCGCTGCTGGGCGCGGCGTTGATGTTGCGCGCGCATGCGGCGGCGGCGGCGCTGGCCATCGCGCTGGCGGGAGCGCTCGCGGGGCGGCGCGCCTTGGGGCTCGTCGCCGTGGTTGCCGTCGTGTCCGCGGTGCTCCCCGCGGCGTGGGGGCTGCGGAACCTGCGCGAGCTGGGCGCGTTCGTTCCCTTTTCCACGAACGGCGGCGTGAACCTCCACTTCGGCAACAACGGGATGACGAACGGCACCGGGCTCGAGCTTCTCGATCCCCAGAAAGATGCCACCTCGGGCATCGCGGACGAGGTTGAACGATCGCGCGCGGGGACGCGGCTGGCGCTGGATTTCTGGCGGGAACACCCGGAGGCGCTGCCGGCGCTGGCGGCGCGCAAGCTGTTCTGGTTCTCCGCCACGGACGGCGTGTGGACGCATTGGGCGTTCGGGGGGTTGCCGTGGGAGCGCAAGGAAACGGCGCGCCGCGCGGCGCTGGCGTTGGCGACGCTTGCGCACGCGCTGCTCCTCGCAGCCGCGCTGTTCGAGCTGGCGCTTTTCCGCCGCCGCGCCGACCAGCGCGCCTCCGCCGAGCCGCTCGCCGAGTGGTACTTGGCGTTCACGGTGCTGCTGGCGGTTGTTGCGATCGCGCAGGAGCGCTACCGGTTCCCGGTGGCGCCGGTGCTGGCGATGGCTGCGGGGCTCCTCGCGGCGCGGTTCGCGGCCCGCGATCAGCGGTTGTAGGGGAACTCCTGCACCCAGTGGAAGCCGCGGGTGCGGAGCGGGTACTCGGGCGCGGGCGCGCGCTCGAGCTGGACCGTTGCCGTGCTGCCGCGGTCGAAGACCTCGAGCGATAGGCGCTCGCCGTCGAGGACGTAACTCCAACGGGTGCCCGGTTCGACGTCGCGCCCCCGGAGTTCAATGGTGCGTTGCTCGGCATCGATGTCGGTGCCGTATCGCTGTACCGCCAAGTCGAGCCGCCGGACGAAAACGGTGCCGCCGGGCTCCGCCGCGAAGGTGTGCCACCGGTCCGGGTGGTCGAGCGAGGGGGGCAGCTCGACGCCCCCGCGAACGAAGGAGGCGACCTTCCAGTGGCCATCTAGGGGACCCGGCTCGGGCTCTTGGGACGCCAGCCCGAAGTTGGCCGCGACGCCACCCCCGACCACGGCGAGGGCCGAGAAGAAGTAGAAGAGGACCCTGCCGGTGATCGCCAGCCGCGGCTTGGAGGCGGCGAGGCGCACCTCCGGCGCCGGCGGAGGCGCGCCACCGCCGAGCACGAGCACGGAGAGCAGCCGGGGCGCGTCGGGCAGCGCGAGGAAAACGGCCGCAAGCAGCAGCATGGAGGAGTACAGCTTCACCGGCACGTCGTAGCTGAAGTTGAGCGCGACCACGTTCGCCATGACGCCCGCGATGACAAGCGCTCCGAGCGTTGTCGTGCGGCGGAAGGCGAGCAACGCACCGCCCATTAGTTCGCCAAGGCCGCCGAAGATCTGGTACGTGCGGCTGAGGCCCATGAGCGTCCAAAGGATGCCCATCGGGGAGTACTGGCCGTAGGTGCGTTCGAGCTGGTAATCGGTGGGAGCGGGGAACTGCCCGGGGAAGATCTTGAGCCAACCATATGCGGCCATGGAGGCCATCAGGTAAAGGCGCAGGAAGATCCGAAGGCCCTCGTGGAGGCGCTCGTGGTTGGCCGCGCGGCGCTGGAGGAGGCTCCACCCGAGCGTGCCGAGCAGCGACAGGGCGAGCACCAGCGCGGTGCGGACCCACTGGAAGAGCGAGTCGCCGGAGCCGGTTTCCTGCAGGACCGCTTCGACGCCGAAGGCGGCGCGCCCGAAGGCCGCGACGACCAGTTCCGCGGCGCGCGAAATCGGGTCGGCATCCTCCCCGCTGGTGAGGGGAATCGGGAGGAGGGTCCCGATGAAGAAGAGGAAGGCGAAGCGGAATCCGACAAGTTGCGCCGTGCCCCACGCCGGTTTGTCGGCGACTTCCGCCGCGCTACTCATCCAGTCGGAGCACTGCCATGAAGGCTTGCTGGGGGATTTCCACGCTGCCGATCTGCTTCATGCGCTTCTTTCCCTCCTTCTGCTTGTCGAGGAGCTTGCGCTTGCGGGAGATGTCGCCGCCGTAGCACTTCGCGGTGACGTCCTTGCGGAGCGCGCTGACTGTTTCGCGGGCGACGATCTTGCCGCCGACGGCGGCCTGGATGGCCACGGCGAAGAGCTGGCGCGGGATGATCTCGCGGAGTTTCTTGCAGAGCACGCGGCCCTTCGGCGAGGCGTCGCCGCGGTGCACGATGAGCGACAGCGCGTCGACCGGATCGCCGTTCACGAGCACGTCGAGTTTGACGAGGTCGCCGGGGCGGTAGCCGATGATGTTGTAGTCGAAGGAGGCGTAGCCCGCGGTGGCGGACTTGAGCTTGTCGTGGAAGTCGGAGATCATCTCGCCGAGCGGGAACTCGTAGACCAGCAGCACGCGCGTCGCGGTGAGGAACTGCATGTCCTTCTGCACGCCCTTCTTGGCCTGGCAGAGCGTGATGACGTTCCCCATGTAGTCCTTCGGGGCGTAGATGCGGGCTTCGGCGTAGGGCTCGTGGATCTCGTCGATGTTCTGGGCGGGGGGCATCTTCGACGGGTTCTCGACGTGCATCTCGTCGCCGTTCGTGAGCTTCACCTGGTAGGTGACGCTCGGGGCGGTGAAGAGGAGGTCGAGGTTGTATTCGCGCTCGAGGCGCTCCTGGATGATCTCCATGTGGAGGAGGCCGAGGAAGCCGCAGCGGAAGCCGAAGCCGAGCGCGTCGGAGGTTTCGGGCTCGACGTGGAGCGAGGAGTCGTTGAGCCGTAGCTTGTCGATGGACTCTTTGAGCGTCTTGTATTCCTCGGAGTTGGTCGGGTAGATGCCGGCGAAGACGACGGGGACGACGGGCTTGTAGCCGGGCAGCGCCTCGGTCGAACCCTGCTTGGCGTGTGTGACGGTGTCGCCGACGCGGACCTCGCGCAGGTCGCGGATGCCGGCGACGACGTAGCCCACCTCGCCGCAGCGCAGCTCGCCAGTGGGTGTCATCTTCGGCATCATGGTGCCGATCTCGGTCACTTCGTAGGTCTCGTGCCCCTGCATCAGCTTGATGCGCTCGCCGACGCGCAGGGAACCGTCCACGACTCGGATGTAGACGATGACGCCCTTGAAGTCGTTGTAGAAGGAGTCGAACACGAGCGCGCGGAGCGGGGCCGCGTTGTCGCCCTTGGGTGGCGGGACGCGGTCGATGACCGCCTGGAGCAGGTCTTCGATGCCGATGCCGGACTTGGCGGAGACGAGGAGCGCGTGCTCCGGATTGAGGCCGACGGCGTCGCGGATCTGCTCCTTGGTGGACTCAATGTCGGCGCCCGGGAGGTCGATCTTGTTGATGACCGGGATGATTTCGAGGTCGTTCTCGAGGGCGAGGTAGACGTTCGCGAGGGTCTGCGCCTCGACGCCCTGCGAGGCGTCCACGACAAGGAGGGCGCCTTCGCAGGCGGCCAGCGCGCGGGAAACTTCGTAGGTGAAGTCCACGTGGCCCGGGGTATCGATCAGGTTGAGCTGGTAGACGACGCCGTCCTTGCCTTCGTGGAACATGCGGACGTTGGCGAGCTTGATGGTGATGCCGCGCTCGCGTTCGAGGTCCATGGAGTCGAGGACCTGCTCGCGCATCTCGCGCTGGGTGAGCGTGCCGGTGGTCTGCAGGAGGCGGTCGGCCAGGGTGGACTTCCCGTGGTCGATGTGCGCGATGATGCAGAAGTTGCGGATGGGGCGCTCGGAAGCGGACAGCGCTGGCGCTACTGGGAGTTCGTTCGGCGTGAGGCTCATCGGGGTCCGTGGGGCGCGGCTCGGGGCCACGCTCAAGTGGCAAACGTTATGGCGCCCGCTCCGGGGCCGTCAACAGGCGCGAGCGAAGGGCGCGCCGGACGGGTGTGGTCCCGGTTGCGCCGGTGGGGCCGCTGGCGCGATACCGCGTCTTTCCGCCGGGCGCCTGGCGGAGCACCCCCGGCGGATCGAACCTGCCCGATGCGGATACTGCAGCTCTACCTGCTGAAGGAACTCGCGGCGCCGCTGCTGGTCTCGCTCGGCTTCTTCAGCGGCGTCATCGCGCTGCGGCAGCTCTTCGCGCTCGCGGAGCTGCTGCTCAACGCCTCGGTCCCGGGGGGCACGCTGGCCCAGATCATCGGCATCGTGCTGGTGACGGCGCTCTCCCTCACGGTGCCGATGGCGATGCTGCTGGCGGTGCTGATCGGCGTCGGACGCATGACGAACGAGAACGAGATCCTGGCGATCCGGGTGGCGGGAATCTCCCTGGTGCCTCTCTTCGCGCCGGTGGTGGCGCTCTCGCTGGCGATGTCCCTGCTGCTGATGGTCGGCAACATGACGGTGTTCCCGGCGCTGGTGCAGAAGCTGACGGACCGGACGCGGACGATCAAGTTCGAGGTGCTCACGAGCCTGAAGCCGGGGGTGTGGTACTCGGAACTCTCGCCGCGCGACGCCAACCTCGCGATCTACTTCGAGGAGCTCGCGCCGGACGAGCCCGGCGACGGCGCCTATTCGATCCGCATGCGCGAGATCGCCATGCAGTCCTCCGGACTGTTCGACGCGGAAAGCGCCGGGCGGACGGACGAGGCCATGGTCTTCGCCCGCGCGGGTCGCCTGCTCGGCAACATCGAGACCGGCGACATCGACATCGAGCTGGAGGACGGCACGATCCTCCCCCTGGGCGGCGACCAGGACGATGAGGCGGCGATCGTCCGCTTCGGCAACCTGCGCAAGACGTTCCGCCCCGAGGGCGACCAGGACGACCAGCGCGTGAATCCGCAGATCATGACGCTGCCGCAGCTCCTGGCGGCGCTTGCTTCGCCGCCCGACTCGCCGCGGGCGCGCCGCGACTACGACAACGAATACCCCCGCGCCTGGCGCGACTACTTCAAGCTCGAAACCGAGTTCCACCGCCGCTGGTCCATCTCGCTCTCCGTGCTGGCGTTCGTGGTGATCGCGATCCCGCTGGCGATCGAGATCCGCCCCGCGGCCAAGACATGGGCGTTCCTGATCGCGCTCGGGCTCATTTTCCTGTACTACATCCTGCTCACGTGGGGATCGGCGGTGGGAAGCGCGGGCAGCCGGTGGACGCCGCTCGCGATGTCCACACCGAACGTGGTGCTGGTGTTGATCGGCGCCGCGCTCTTCTGGCGCAGCCAGCGCGCCTGACGCGCCGGGTGCGCTCCGCGGCGGCGCCTTTCGAATCCGACGACATCGTGGTCCTGGCCGACGAGGCGTGGGACAGCATCTGGCGGCAGCGCCACAAGCTGCCGCGGAGCTGGGCGCTCGCGGGCAACCGCGTGCTTTGGGTCGAGCAGGCGCCGTTCCCCGGCGCCTGGCTGGGCGATGCGGGGCGGCGGCGGGCGGCGGCGGACGCCGTGCCGCGGCGGGTGCCGCTGCCGGCGGGGGCGGCGGGCGCGCTGTGGGTGGGCTGCCTGCCACCGGCGATGCCTTTCCAGGAGCGCGGCGGCGCGCTTGGCCGGGCCGTCCGGGCGCTCGCCATGCCGGCGGTGCGGCGCCGCGTCCGCGCGCTGGTACGCGGCGCGGGGCTGGCGCCGAGGGCGCTCGTGCTTTGGCAACAGCCCGCCTACGCGGCGCTGCTCGGCGAGCTCGGCGAGGAGTTCGCGCTCTACGCGACGCACGATCCCTACCGCTACGGCCGGGCGACCGGCGCGGACCTCGAGCTGGAGCGGGAACTCTGCGGCCGGGTGCGGGCGGTCATCGCCACCTCGGAGGCCCGGGCGGAGGAGCTGCGCCGCTGGAACCCCCGCACGGCGCGCCTCGGGCCCGCGGTCGACGTCGATTGGTGGGAGGCGCGAACGCGCTCCGAGCCCACCGCGCTGGCGCGGATCCCCCGCCCGCGCGCCCTCTTCGTGAGCGCGCTGCGGCCGGCGGTGGACTTCGCGCTGCTCGCGGAGACGGCGCGCCACGCGCCGGGCTGGAGCTTCATCCTCGCCGGGCCCCGGACCGGGGACGCGGAGGTGCGCCGCGGACTCGCCGCCATGCCGGGAAACGTCCACTTGCCGGGTCGGCTCGCTTGGGAGGAATCCGCCGCCTGGATGGCGGGGGCGGACGCGCTGCTGCTCCCCTACCGGTGCCTGCCGGAACTGGGCGCGGTGGGGTTGCCGCACAAGTTCTTCGAGTACTGCATCGCCGGGGCGCCGATCCTCGCGACGCCGTTCTGCGAGTTCGACCGCGAGGCACGCGGCGTGCTCCGGGTCGCGGCGGACGCGGCGGGATGGGCCGCGCAGCTCGAAGAAATCCTCTGGAGCCCCGACGATGACGGACGCAGCCGCCGCCAAGCCATCGCCCGCGCCAATAGCTACGGGGAGCGCCTCGCCGAGCTCCGCGCGCTCCTCGGCGAGCAGGGCGCCGGCTGAGCGCACGCCGACGATGCTCCGCTGGCTGGAGCAGTTGGCGTTGTTCGGCTTCGCGCCGCTCGCGCTGGCGCTCCTGGCGGACGGCGGTGGCGGAATCTTCCTGCCGCTGTACGCCGGCGCGGCGGGGGCGGCGCTGCTGCTGCGGCGCATCGGACGGGGCCCGGCGCTGCGCCTCGACTGGGACGCGCTGGACCGGGCGTACCGCCGACGGCTCGCGGGGAGGACCGCGCTGGTGGCGGCGGGGATCGCGGTGGTGGTGGCGCTGGATCCGGGGCTCGACTTCTTCGGCTTCCCGCGCGAGCGTCCGGCGCTGTGGGCGCTCGTGATGTGCCTGTATCCACTGCTCAGCGTGTACCCGCAGGAGCTGCTGCTGCGCGCGTTCCACTTCGAGCGGTACGCCGGGCTCGTCGCGAGGCCGGCGGCGTTCCTGGCGCTCAACGCCGTCGTGTTCGGCTGGATCCACATCGTGTTCTGGAACCCGTTCGCGGTGCTGCTGTCGATCCCCGCCGGGTGGCTGCTGGCGGACACCTATTCGCGGACCCGGTCGCTGGGCGCGGTGTGCGTCGAGCACGCGGTGTACGGGAATCTTGTGTTCACGCTGGGGCTGGGGCGGTACTTCTTCCACGGGGCGGTCGGCGGGTAGCGGAGGCGGGCGGCCCGCCCTTTGCATCCCGGCAGCCGCGAAGGAGCGCTCCCATGAGGAACAGCCGGATTCCGATGGCGCTGGCCGTACTGGCGGTGGCGGCGGTGCTGCTGGTGCTCTTCCTGCGGCTCGGCGGCCGCGAGCCGCTGGCCTTGCCGTCGACCGGAGCGGGCGACGCGCGCGGCGTCGCTTCCCGCGGCGGGCCGGCGCCGCGGCGCGATGACGCGGCGGCGGGCTCCGAGGCACGCGGGGAGGCCGTGGACCTGTCCGGGAAACGCTCCGCCGGTGACGTGAGCGGCACGGCGCCGCCGCAGTCTTCACCGAGCCCGGGCGAGTCGGAGCCCACCGCGGCGACACTCGCGCGCGAGTCCGCGGACGCGCCCGCCGACGACGCCGCGGACAATGCGGAAGGCGCCACGGTCACGGGCGTGGTGTACGGGCCGGACGGCGCCTCCCTTTCGGGCGTGAGCGTGGCGCTCGCGCGCGGCGAATCGTCCATAGATTCCCCCCTCCGGATTCCTCCGCAGAACATGGCACCGCAGGCCACCGCGCGGAGCGGCGCCAACGGGGCGTTCGACTTCGCCGATGTCGCGCCGGGGCGCTACTGGGTGGCCGCGCAACGGGTGGCCGATTCATTCGAGGCGCTCGAGGAGGGGGGCTTCGACGTGGCCGTGGCGAAGTTCCCGGATCCCGTCGCGGTGGAGGTCGTCGAGGGGTCGGATCCGGCGACGGTCGCGCTGGTGTTCGGGCAAGGGGTCTTCATCGAAGGACATGTGCGCACGGGCCTCGGCGACCCCGTGGAAGGGGCGCAGGTGGACCTGCTGCACGGCGTCCGGGTGTCGAACGAGCCGGTCGCGCTCGTGGCGGAGACCGGCACGAGGACGGACGCGGACGGGTACTTCATGCTTCCCGGGCTGGACCCCGAGAAGGAGTACGCGGGGCTGATGGCGCAGGCGGAGGGCTACCGGGTGGCGCACTTCGCCCGCCCGTCCTGGCTCCGGAACCCGCACGAGCTGATCCTCGAGCCGGAGTTCGCCGTCCGCTTCCGCGCCACGGACGCGGTGACCGGCGCGCCGGTGCCCGAGGTGGAGTACCGCGTGGTGATGCGGCACACGAGCCCGGAGCAGATCCGCTCGGCGCCGCAGACGCTCGCGAAGGAGTCGGAACGCGCGGCCTCGCCCGAGGGGCGGTACGGATTCGCCCTGAGGACCGCCGGGCGCTACCGGCTGGACGTGCTGCAGGTGTTGAACGGCGAGGCGGTCTCGGGGCGCCTGGGTTCCGCATCCTTCGACCTGCCGCCGGCGGAGGGCGAGGGGACCGAGCTCGAGGTGCTGATCGGGGGCGGGGGAACGGTGCGCGGCGTGGTGCTGGCGGAGAACCCGCAGGACGTGTCGGCGGACGGTCCGCCGGTGCCCGGGGCGACGGTGACGATCCAGGAGCCGCTCGACTTCGACGGCGAGCGGACCGGGTCGGCCTACTCGCTCCCCGCGGTCGGGACGGACGCCGCGGGGGCCTTCGCGATCGAAGGCGTGCCGCCGGGGACGTGGGCGCTATGGGCGGAGAAGGACGGCCTGCGCCCGCGGCAGGCGGTCGCGGCGCAGGTCGAGGCGGATGCGGAGACGGGGGAACTGGCCGCGGGGTCGGTGACGATCCGCATCTACCAGCCGCGCCGGGTGTTCGGCCGCGTGACGGGGCCGGAGGAGGAAGGGGTCGCGGGCGCCCGGATCGAGATCGAGCCGCCGCTGATGGGACCCGCCTTCGCCCTATCGCCCGCGGAAAGCGCGGCGGACGGGACCTACGAGATCCAGCTCGAGCGGGGGAGCGGCGACTTCTTCATGGCGCTGTCGCACCGGGAGTTCGGCCGCCACCGGCGCCTGGTGATGATGCCGCCGGGGAGGCTGGACGCGGAGATCGACTGGCGCCTCGGCGACGCCCGCGAGGTGCGCGTGTATGTGACGCGGGACGGCGCGGCGGCGAACCTCGCCGGGCGGAGCCTTCGGCTGATCACGTGCGTGCCGCCGGTCCGCGGCGCCTACGAGCTGGCGTGGGATGCGGCGCTCGGCGCCTTCGCGGGGCGGGTGCTTCCGGGCGAGTACGCGGTGCGGCCCGACGCGCCGGAACTCTACCCGGGCGCGTACTTCGACCTCACGCTCACCGTTTCCGAGTCGGACGAACAGCCCGTGGAGGCGACTTTCGACCTGTCGACCACCGATGTGGTGGCGCTGCTCGAGGGCTTCCCCGAGGGGGCGGAACTGCTGGTCGGTTTCCAGTGCTTCTGCTCGGGCTCCTGGCTCGGGGCGGACCGGACGACGGCGCGCGGGGGCGAGGTGCTGCTGCCGTCGGTTCCGGCGGGGCGCTACCGCTTCACGGCGGAGGTGGTGGGCTCTCCGGCGATGCGGGCGACGGCGGAGCACACGGTCACGCCCGGGGCGACGGACGCGGTGCGGCTGGTGTACTCGCCGCCGCGGGAGGAGCCGGCGGAGTAGCCCCCGGAGGCTGCGGCGGGTGGTCGGCGTCGCGCACGCGGAGCCGCTTCATCAGGCGTTCGCGCTCGCGCAGGCGGCCCGTTTCGGTCATCTCCTCGAGGCGGTGGAAGAGCAGCCAGCGGTCGGCGGCGCTCTGGTAGGCGGACGGGTAGGCGGCGGGCTGCTCGGATTCGGCCGCGCCCCACCATTGGAACAGGAGCCACTGGCGCTCGAAGGACTGGGCGTAGCTCGCCGCGATCTGGCGCTTGAGCAGTCCGACGACGACGAAGCCGGGGATGGCGGCGAGGGACCACGCGGCGGCGGAGGCCAGGCCCCCGGCGCTGCCGGAGCCTAGCACTTCCAGCGGCACCACGACCGACAGCGCCACCAAGCCGGTGACCGCGCAGCCGATGCCGGAAAGCAGGAACACGAATACGGAGACCATCAGGAAGTTCATGGCGGCCAGCCTTCCGAGCCGGATGCGCGGTAGCGCCCCGAGGGCGAACATCGCGTGCGCGAGCCGGACGGTTTCGAAATGGAACCATGCCGCGGCGGTGGTGAACGGAAGGAACCCGGCGAAGGCGAAAGCGGCGTTCCAGGCCCCCGCGAGCGAGCCGTCCGCCGACTCGACGATGGCGGTTCGGACCGTCAGCACGGAGAGGTCGAAGACACTGAACCCGGCGAGCAGAACGCCCCACACCGCGACCGCTCCGGTGACCAGGATCGGGACGGTGTGGGCGGGGCGGATCGGCGAGAGGGTCAGCTCCTCGACGAGCTCGGAGTTGCGCCGCCAGCGCCTCGAGCAGTTCCAGCCGCTCACCCAGGAGAGGAGGAACAGGAGGTAGTCGAAGATGAAGATGCGGAGGAACACCTCGAAGAAGCCGTCCTCCCACACGGACGCGGAGTCGGCCCATTCATAGCGGAAGGCGACGAGGCCGCCCGCGAGGATGAGCGTGGCGACGCCCGCGAGAAGCCACTGCTCGCGCGTCCTCAGCGCGGCGCGGAGGGAGAGGAGGCCCAGTTCGCGCCCGGGCTCGGACAGGTGGCCGAGCCCGAGGATCCAGTCGCGGCGGCGTTCCCAGTGCAATCAGCCACTCCCGCCGCCCGTGGGGCGGAGCATTGTCAGTTCCGCGAGTTCGGCACGTTGCGGTTCTTGGGCAGCGCGGTGCCGCGCTGGGTGAGCTGGTTGTAGAGGCTCCGCGCGTCGTTCAGGCGCGTGTTGAGGTCCATGCCGGTGACCGGCCCGAGGGAGGGGTCGATCTGCAGGGCGATCTCGAAGCGCTCGACGGCGCGCTTCGCGTTCTTGATCGCCTCCTGCTTGGGGCTGTAGGGGCGGGATCCGGACTCGACCTCGGTGTTGCGGAGCTGGTTCGAGAAGGCGAGCGCCTGGTTGTAGTACTCGATGCCCTGCTGGGCGATTTCGCGCCCCTGCTCGCGGCGGGCCTTCGCGGCGCGCTCCGCTTCCACGGAGGAGCGCTCGTAGATCTCCGAGGCGACGGCCACGAGGTCCGGGTAGGAGGTGTAGGTGGTGACGTAGCGCTGCGACATGTCGCGGGCGACCACCCAATTGCGCGCCTGGAGTTCCTCGCGCACCTCGGCGAGGCGCAGCTCCGCCTCCTCGCGGAGGATGCCGCGGAGCACCTCGTTGTCGGGGGCCACGCGGGCCAGGAACGCGGCCTCGGACTGGGCCAGCTCCGCGAGCCCCGCGTCGCGCAGGCGCTTCACGAGCGCGGCGCGGGTGTCGATGTCGGCGGGATCCGCCTCGCTCATCGCCTTGCGGAACTGGAGCACAGTGAGCTGCGTGGGGTCCTCCTCGGGGAAGTACTGCAGGAGCTTCTTCGTGCCTTCGATCGCGGGTTCGAAGTTCCCGGCGATGGTCTGGTTGAGGATCGCCTCGCGGAGCGAGGTGCGGAAGCGCTTGTCGTAGCCGAGCGAGCGGAAGCGCGGCGAGGCGGTGAGCTTCTCGAGGGGGCCGAGCGCCTCCTCGTAGCGGGCGAGCGTCGTGAGCAGGTCGGCGACCTTCGCGTTCAGCTCGAGGTTGTCGGGGTCGTTGCGGAGCTGGAGCAGGTAGGCTTCCAGGACCTGCGCGCGCTTCGACGGATCGTCCTTCCAGACTTCGAGGAGTTCGATGCGGGCGCGCTCGTTCTGCGGGTCGAGTTCGAGGACGCGGAGGTACTTCTCCTCGGCGCCCTTCACATCGAGCCGGTCGAGGCGCTGGAAGCCCCAGGCGAGGTAGAGGTCGACGAGGGCGAGCTGCGCGGCGGTGCGCTGGGATTCGTTGGGGCCCGCGGAGGCGACCTCCTTGAGGAGCACCTCGGCTTCCGCGAAGCGCTCCGCCTGGACGGCCTCGCGCGCCTTGACGATGCGGTCGTCGATCTGCGCCTGCTCGGCGCGGCGGGCCTCGGCGTCGCGCTCGGCGATGGCGGCTTCGGCGCGGCGCAGTCCGTCCTTCGACTCCGTGTCCTCCGGGTCCGTCGCGAGCGACTGCTTGAACGTCTCGACCGCGCGCTCGTAGGAGCGGGCGTCGAGAAGCTGCAGGCCGATGCGGCGGTAGTCGACCGAGTCGGCCTCCTCGACGATGTCCTGGATCTGGCGGCGCGGGATCTCGATGGTGCCGCTGCCGCGGACGAGGCGGATGCGGTCCGGCTTGGACTCGACGGCCTCGACCCTTCCGGCCAGTTCGGTGCCGTTGCTCATCACCACGATGTCAGCGCTGGCGGCGCCCGCCGCCAAGAGCGCGGCGGCGAAAATGGGGGTCAGGCGCAATGCGGTCATCGGGGTGCCTCCAAAGGCGGAATGCGGCGTCCGGCGACGAATCGGACCGTGGCGGAGTCTGCGGAGTTGGGTCCAAGGCGAAGCCACCGCGGGCTGCCCGGCCAAGCGAAAGCTACTCGCGCGCCCCCCGCGACGCGAGCCAAACCGCTCCGCCGCCCCCCCCGAGCGCCAGGAGCGCGCCGATGGCGCCCAGCCCGCGGAGCCACCACGGCAGCCTCCGCTCCGGCATGGGCGGCGGGGCGCCGGGCTGGTTCGAGAAGAGGAGGACGGACGATTTGCCGGGGTACTCCTCGCCGCCCGCGAGCAAGTGGACGGGGGCGTCGGCCGGGAGCGCGGCCCGCAGCCGGGCCTCCTTGCGGACGGCGGCGACGACACGCCCGGGGCCGGCCCACTCCCCCGCCACCGCTGCCAGCTTCTCCACCGGGCGCATCACCCCGAGGTGGTATTGGAGGGCGTAGGGCGCCTCGACGAAGCGGACCTCCGGCGAGCCTCCCGCCTCCGCGCGGATCGCGGAAGCAAGCCGCTCCATGTTGGCGGAGGCGATCAGGTCGCGGTCGCCGCGCGCCTCGAGGCGGGCGGCGGCGGACAGGATGGCGGCCGCGGCGAGGGCCGCGGCGGCGAACGCGGGGACCGCGCGCGGCCCGAGGCGCGTCAGGAGGCGCCCGGCGCCGAGGCGCTCCGCGGCCCAACCGGCCAGCAGCATCCCGCCGGGCATCAGCGGCATCAGGTGGTCGGCGCGCTGGTGCGGGAAGACCGAGAAGAAGGCCACACCCCCAAGCACTCCGCAGGCTAGGAAACGGAGCAGGAGGCGCGCGGCGCGGTCCTCCGGCGGGTGCTTCCACAGGAGCCATAGGGCCGCGAGGAAGAGCGGCGCCCACGGCAGCGTGCGCGAGAGGTAGTAGAGCGAGGGCTTGAAGAGCTTGGCGAAGAAGCCGACGGCGTCGAACTTCTTCACCGCGTGGCCGACGAGCTCGTCGCCGATCTGCTTCTCCACCAGCGCGTCGCCGAGCACGCCGTACGCCGCGAGGAACCAGCCCGCTGTAATGGCCACGTAGAGCGAGATGCCCGCGGCGTGGCCCCCGCGGACGGGGGCCGCGGCGTGCGTGCGGCGCTCCCAGAGCGACGCGAGCAGGCCCGCGGCGGCCAGCGGCAGCGCGATGGGGGCTTTCGCCAGCGTCGCCGCCGCCAGCGCCAGCCACGCCCACGTCCAGCCGCGCCCCGAAACCCAAGCGCGCCACACCAAGATGGACGCGAGGAACGTGGTGCCCATGAAGAGCGGGTCGGTGCGGACGAGGCCGAGGGCCTTGAGCCCGTACGGGTTCAACAGCGCGGCGAAGGCCCCGAGCAGTCCCGCCGCGGGCGTCAGCCAGCGCCATCCAATCACGAGCACCAAGGCGGCGGAGAGCAGCACCGCGAGCGCCGACGGCGCCACCAGCGCGAGGCGGTTCACCCCGCCCAGGGCGAGCGCGAAGGCGCCGGTGATCCAGGTCGCGAGCGGCGGCTTGGACATCACCGCGCCCTCGTGGTCGCGCATCACGATCCAATTGCCGTTGGCGTAGGCGTCCATCGCGTAGGCGGCGACCTTCTCCTGGTCGTTCGCCATGAGGTCGGGCGGACCGAGGAGCTTGGCGAGCAGCAGCGCGGCCCATGCGAAGAGGAGGAGCCCCGCGGCGGCGCGCGGGCTGATCGGGAAGGTGCGGGGGGTGCCGTTCGACATTTCGCCCGCAAGCGTCCGCGCGCGCGCGGCGGGCGGCAAGGGCGGCGCGCTACTCGACGGGTAGTGCTTCGAGCGCTTGCCGCGCCTCCCCCGCGGACTTCGCCGCGGCCCCGGCCCCGCCGCGGTCGAAGACGGCCACGGCTTCCTCGAGCGCCTCCCGGGCACCGGCGGCGTCGCCCAGGTCGCGCAGGGCGAAGCCGAGTGCTTGGAGGCACTCGACGAGATCGCCGGGGGAAGGGGTAGGGGCGGTGCGGAAGAACGCGGCCGCGGCAAGAAGCTCGTCCGCGGCCTCGCGTTTGCGCCCCTGCCCCGCGAGCGCGTTGGCGAGGTGTCGACGGGTGAACGCCTCGAAGCGCGGTGCGTTGGGCGTGTTCTCGCCCTGGTAGATCGCCACCATCGGGCGGAGGTAGGACTCCGCCTCCGCATGGCCGCCGGTCCGGTTGAGGGAGACGGCGAAGTTGGCGCGGCGCATCGCAAGTTCGCGGGAGTCCGGGCGAAGCAACCGCTCGCCAAGGGCGATGGCGGCGCGGAAGTAGGGTTCCGCGGCGGCGTCGTCGCCGCCCTTCGACACGTACTCGGCAATGAGGTTGTGGAGGACGCCGACCTCGAGCGATTCGGCGCCAAAGGTTTCGATCTCGAATGGGAATCCGGCGATGAGGACTTCGCCGGCCTCGCGGAACCGCCCGGTGGAGGCGAGCGCCTTCGCGCGTTCGCGGACCGTGTTGGCGGCGTTGTCCGGGTTGCCGTCGCGGATGGCGCAGTCACGAGCGCGCTCGAAGTCCGCCGCGCCCTCGTCCAGGCGGCCGAGCCGGACGAGCGCGGCTCCGCGGGCGAGGAGGAAGCTGCGGAAGCGCAAGTCCACAGGATCTCCGAGCGCTTCGGAGAAGACCTCGATGGCGAGCGTGGCCGCTTCGAGGGTCGCGTCGTCGTTCCCGGCGGCGGCGGTCGCGAGCGCCAAGGTTTGGACCGCGCCGAGGGTGCGCGGGTGGGTCCGCCCGAGGGTGGCGACGAAGGTCTCGTAGCCCTGGCGGGCGGGCGCGACGCCCTCGGCGGACCGCCCGAGGCTGTGGAGGACCGCCGCGATGCCCATCAGGGACGCCGCCGTTTGCGGGCTCTCGGGGCCGTAGATCGATTCGGCGATGGCGAGCGAGCGCCGCATGTTGGCGATCGCCTCGTCGTGGCGGCCGAGGGCGCGCTCCGCCGCGGCGAGATTGTGGACGGCGGCGTGGGTCTCCGGATGGACCGGGCCGTTGACCGCCTCTTGGATCTCGAGGGCGCGGAGGAGGAGTTCGTAAGCTTCGCTTGGAGCCCCCTGGAGGAGGCGCGCGGCCGCAAGGTTGCTGATGGACTGCGCGTACTCTTCGGAGTCCGGGCCGGCGAGCCGTTCGCGCACTTCGAGCCCCTTGCGGAACTGGGCCTCGGCCTCGGGGTAGCGCTTCTCCTGGTGGTAGAGCTGGCCGAGCTCGTCCTCGACGGCGGCGGCGAGCAGGCTGTCGACGCCCTCCTCGGCGCGCGCGGCGTCGAGCGCCTCGCGCAGGTGGCGCTCCGCCTCCGCGGGCCGGAGGCTTTCCCGCTGCGACTTCGCGGCGGTACGGAGGGCTTCGATGAGCGCGGGGCGTCCCGCGTCGCCCAGGCGGCGCGCGGCGGCGAGCGTGTTGGTGGTGACCGCCAGCGCGTTGTCGTGGCGGCGGAGCGCCGCGTAGCGCTCCGCCAGCGTGATGGTGTCGTCGATCCACTCGGGCTCCATCAGGGCCACCGCATCGCCGAAGCGGCGGATCGCTTCGGGCGAGGAGGGGTCGACGCGGCGGGCGACGTAGGCGGCGAGGGCGAGGGCCTTGTCGTACAGCGGATGGCGCTCGCCGTAGGCGGCGCGGGCGGCGGCGGCGGCGCTGTCGAAGGCGGTGGTGGCCTCGACCGGCCTGCCGGCGCGAAAGAGCGCCATGCCCTCGCCGAGGAGCGGCTCCGGCATGCCGGGGCGGAGCGCGGCGCAGGCGCGGTAGAGCTCACGCGCGGCAAGGGCGCCGTCCGCGTCCTCGGCGGAGTGGAAGGCGAGGTGCGCACCGCCGAGCAGGAGCGTGAAGGGCTCCGGATCGAGCACGGCGCCGGCAGGCAGCAGCGGAAGGAGCGCGTCGCGCTCGCGGGCCAGCGCGTCCCGCTCCGCGAGGAGCGACGCGGCGGCGGCGCGGTCGATGCGCGCGCGGCGCTCCGGCGTGTCGAGGTCCGTCTGCTCGGGCGCGGGAATGGCGGCTTCAAGGCGGGCGGCGAGGTCGAGTTCGCGCGACCGCAGCTCGTTGATGCGGGCGAAGACGCGCTGGAGGTTCTCCTGGTCGCGGCGGCGCTCCTCGGCGCGGAGCGCCCGCTGCTGGGCGATGGAGGCGCGCCAGGCGAAGGCGCCGGCGGCGGCCAGCAGCACGAGCGCGGCGGCGGCGAATCCCCGCGCCAGCATGCGGGCCCGGCGGCGGCGCCCGTGCGCCTGCGCCAGCGCGCGCTCCAGCTCCGGGGCCGGCTCCGCGCCGGAGAGCTGGTCGATATGCAGACGGGCCCAGAGCAGGTCGCCCTGGGCGATTTCCTCGCGGGCCCAGCCGCCGAGGTTGCGCGCGCGGAGCGCGCCGGCGGCGGGGTTCTCCGCCCAGAGCCGGAGCGACTGCTCGAGCAGCTCCCCCGCCTCGCGGTGCGCCGCGTAGCGCGATTCCGCGGTGGCGCGGCCGGGGCCCTCGAGCAGCGCGGCGGCGCGGGCCGAGAGGGCCTCGGAGTCGCGGCGGCG
Source organism: Candidatus Sumerlaeia bacterium (assembly GCA_033764015.1). GTDB lineage: Bacteria > Sumerlaeota > Sumerlaeia > SLMS01 > JANRJK01 > JANRJK01. Next base: position 143,984 of record JANRJK010000014.1, read on the forward strand.
CGTGGCGCCGGTCGTGAAGCCGCGCACCTCCTCGACGAACTCGAGCGCGGAGGCGTGCCGGTCGCGCGGCTCGCGCGCGAGCGCGCGGAGGCAGACGCGCTCCAGCTCCTCCGGGATGCGTTGCTCCGGGGCGCGCTTCGAGGGGAGTTCGAAATCGCACTCGCGCGCCTTCGCGAACGCTTTGTTCGCGGTGTCGGAGTCGAACGGGAAGCGCCCCGTGAGAATGAAGTAGAGCGTGCCGCCGAGGAGGAAGACGTCGGTCCAGGGGCCGATGCCCTCGGCGGAGCGGAAGGTCTGCTCCGGCGCCATCAGCGCGGGCGTGCCGGCGGGGTTCGAGGCGGTCGCGGGCGAGGGGAGGCTGTCGAGCAGCATGGGGCGCAGCTCCTCCTCCGCGTCGCCGACGATGAGCGCGAGGCCCCAGTCCATGAGCTGCACTTCGCCGTAGGCGCCGACCATCACCTGGGAGGGCTTGAGGTCGCGGTGGACGACGCCGCGGGAGTGGGCGAAGGCGACCGCCTGCGCGGTGGAGACCAGGATCGGGAGGTGGCGCGCGAGGCGCTCCTCCATCGGCAGCGACTCGAAGTCCTGCCGGAGCTGCCGGTCCCAGGAGGCGCCCGCGACCAGCTTCATCGCCATCAGCGGGCGCCCGGCGGTGTCCTGGCCGAGGTCGTGCACGGGGACGATGTTCGGGTGCTCGAGGCGGGCGGAGATGACGGCCTCCTGGCGGAAGCCTCGGGTGCGCTCGGCGCGCGACTGCGGGTCGCCCTCGTCGCCGCGGAGCCGCTTCACCGCGACGACGCGCCCGAGCGACACCTGCACCGCCTCCCAGACCTCGCCCATGCCGCCGCGCCCGATGACGCGGCGCAGTTCGTAGCCGGGGCCGGGGGGCGAGAGCTCCTCCGTCGGCGCGTCGTTCACCCGCCAGACGGTCGAGCCGCCGGCGGGCAGCGGCGCGGTGTCGCGCGAGCCGGCGCCAAACTCCGCCGTCGCCCCGCTGTCCGCGGGGTCCGGCGTGCGCGGGATGTAGGACTGTGTCGGGTCCTGCGGCAGATCCGCTGGTGGCGGGGTTTGCGGGGCCGGTTCGGAGTCGTTGCCGGGGCGGTCCATTTGAGCGGCCTCGCTGGGATTGCGTAAGGCTGCGGTGTCGGTCCGTCCCCGGCAACGGAATTCCGGGAAAACCCTTACTGCTCCGGCGCCATGAGGAGCTTGCCGATGTCCTTCAGCGGCGGCGTCTTTCCCTGCATCAGGAGGGCGACGCGGAAGAGCTTGGAGGCTCCCATGTAGATGAGGGGCAGCGTGGCCGCGAGGATCGCGAGGCTCGCGGCGGTCTGCCAAGGCGGCACCGTGGTCAGCCCCATCAGCGCCGGCATCGTGATCGGCGAGGTGAGCGGGATCAGGGAGAGCGCCAGGGACACCGGGCCGTCGGGCTCGCGCATGACCAGCGACAGGCAGACCATCGCGGTGATGATCGGCAGGAAGACCGGCAGCGAATACTGCTGCGCGTCCTGCAGCGAATTGCACATCGCCCCCACCGCCGACAGCAGCAGCGCATACAGGAAGTAGCCGAGCACGAAGTAGACGGCGGTGAAGAGGTACATGGACGCCGGGGCGGCCAGCAGGATCGTCAACATGCCCGGGCGCACCTCGCGCACGATGAACACCACGGCGACCCAGATGGCGACCTGCGTGATCGCCACCATGCCGATGCCGACCACCTTGCCGAGCAGGATCTGCCGCGGGGAGGAGGCGCTCAGGAGCAGCTCCATCACGCGCGACGCCTTGTCCTCGATGAAGCCGTTCATGATCATGCCGCTGTAGATCGCGATCATCATGTAGAGGGCGAACATGCTGCCGAAGCCGATGAGGAGGCGCTGGCCGGCGGACTGCTCCTTGCCCGTGATATCCTCCAGGTCGAGATCGACGGTGGCGAGGATCGCGGAGACATCGGCGCGGGGGATGCCGCGGTCGCGCAGCTTGCGCTCGCGGACGATCTTCGTCAGCTCGTCTTCGAGCCAGCGCTGCACCTGGTGGTCGGTGATGTTCTTGGCCTTGAACTGGACCGTCTGGGTTTCCAGCACGTCCTCGGGGACGATAATGAGCGCGGAATAGGTGCCCTCCTTGATCGCCTTCTCCGCGGCTTCGACCGCTTCGGGCGTGTCCTCGACGTACTTGAAGATGTACTGCTTGGTGCCCTTGAGGACTTCGAGCGGGTTGCTGCGGGCCCAAGTGAGGCGCAGGGCCACGCCGAGGCCGGACCGGTCGATGATACCGAAGTCCTGCGCCTTCTCGCGCTGCGAGAGGTAGATCTGGCCGAACAGCATCAGGAACATGCCGAGCGGCACCAGGAAGGTCGAGATGAGGAAAGACTTCTTCCTCACCATCACCAGGTACTCGCGGAGGATGATGACGAGTGACTTGTTCATGCGCCGGCCTCCTCGGGGATGAAGCCGCTTTCCACGAGGCCTCGGTCGATGCCGCCGACGCGTTCGAGGAAGATGTCGTTGAGCGAGGGCTCGGCGAGGGTGAAGCCCTCAACGCGGGCGCCGCTGCGGACGAGGTGCGCGAGGACCTCTTGCGCGCGGGAGCGGTCGTCGATGCGGAAGCGCCAGACCCCTTCGCGGGGCTGGCGGCCCGGCTCGACGCCGGGGTAGCCGCGTAGCGCCCCCTCGACGCCCTCGCCGGCGATGTCGAGCTTCGAGCCGCCGTAGGAGGCGCGCACTTCCGACAGCTTGCCCTGCACCACGGCGACGCCCTTGCGCAGCATGATCACCTCGTCGAGCAGCCGCTCCGCCTGTTCCAGCACATGGGTGGAAAAGATGATCGCCTTCCCCTCGCGGCGCTTTTCGAGGACGATCTCCTCGAACAAGTGGCGGTTCACCGGGTCGAGTCCGCTGAAGGGCTCGTCGAGGATCAGGATGTCGGGGTCGTGCAGCAGCGTGGCGATGAACTGCACCTTCTGCTGGTTGCCCTTGGAGAGTTCCTGGATGGGGGACTTGTGGCGGTCCGCGAGGTCGAAGCGTTCGAGCCAATTCGCGGCCCGCGGGCGGATCGCGGAGCGCTCGCAGCCGCGCAACATGCCGATGAAGAACAGGAAGTCAATCACCGGCATCTTGGGATAAAGGCCGCGCTCCTCGGGGAGGTAGCCGATGCGGTCGCGCGTGTCGCGCGTGATCGGCCCGCCGAGGATCGAGACCGTGCCGCCGTCGGAGCGGATCATGCCGAGGGCGATGCGGATCGTGGTGGTCTTGCCGGCGCCGTTGTGGCCTAGGAGGCCCAGCAGCGTGCCGGCGCGCAGGTCGAAGCTGAGGTTGTCGACGGCGGCACGGCCTTCGTAGCTCTTGCGCAGGTTTCGGATTTCGATCGGGTGCGGCACGGGCGGGGGGCCTTCCGTGGGCTGGGCGCGGACGGCGCGCCGTGGCAAGGTACGCGCGGCGGGCGGTTTGCTTCAAGGCGGAGCGCGTCGAGCCAGGCGATTCCGCCGCGTCGCCAAACCGGGTCCTCAAAGCGCGGGGATCGACAGTCAACCCAAGAAAAATCAAACAACAGCAAAAAAAAAAAAATACTTCTTGAACCGACCGCGAATTCCGGCGATGCTCGTCACAAGCTTGACTTAACCAGCAACCATTCGGAGACGCAACAGTCATGGACCGCTTCCCCGCGACACCCGTTGATTCCAAATCCCCCCGCTTCGGCTCCGGAACAGGTTTCGCATCGGTGGCCTGCGCGGTAGTCCTTTGCATGGCGCCTCTCCCAAGCGCGGCGTCCGGACCAAATGGGGGTTCGAACACTTCGGAGGTGGAAGTCAACTCCGCAAGCGTCGCCGACGCGGTCGCTCGGCTCGCGAACTACGAGGCGACGTTCAAGTTTGAGAGGATTTCCCTGTCGCAGAGCGGTGCCGCCGTCGAGGTGGTTACCGGTACCGGAACATCTTTGCGGTTCGGGGAGTTCGTCCGGTCCGAGACCCGCGTGAACATTTCCCGTAATGGCGGAGAGCCAATTCCCGCGCGAACCGTCACAATTATCGGTGAAGATGGCCTGACTCTTTGGTCTGACTCGATTGGGGTTCCCGGTGCTATCGGGTTCCGCCAAGTTTCTTCGGACGCAGCCGACTTTCGGGATGAGATGAAGGGTGCTCGTTCGACGGGCAACCTAGTCGACCCGCTTGATCGAGTCACCGGAGCTTGGTGGGGAAGTTTTTCCAGCCTGTTCCAACCGTCGCGTCTGGCTGGTCGGAAACAATCGACTGAGTTTGCCCCAGATTCGGGCATTGCCAGCACCACACTTGAGTCGAAGACACACCCCGAGTCAAGAGTTGTGTTCGAGTGGCTCTCGGAATCACTTCATCTTCCCACGCAAGTGATCGCGTCCGATCCGACTGGTGTGGTTGTTGACCAGCTCTCCGCCGAGTACTTTGAGGTAGCTGGTCTTGGAGTTTTCCCGAAACGGATTGTCGCCACAACAACACACAGTTGTGACGACGATGGGCAGCACTGCGCGAGAATTGTTGAAACGATCGAGGTTCTCGCTGTGGATCCGGCACCCGCAATCACTCCAAACACCTTTGTTTGGCAGTAATCTATCGGCCCACGGTAGCTTGTGTTTTGACAGAACCCAAGACTAAAGTCCCAAGGAAGAGGTTCGCCGGTGTGATACCCTTCACTCCTCGCTCTCCTGACTCTTTGCCTGACGATGGCATCGTGGGTTTCCTACTCGGACGCGTGGCTGGATTGCCGCTCCCAAGGCGCTCAGTACACAGAGTGCATCGGAGGGACTACCCAGGCCTCCGCAGCGTGCACAACAAGGGCTCAGAGCCAGTGCGTCAACTTTCAACAGGTGGTGGTCTACACATGGCACTTATCGGTCCAAAACGCGAATGGCTTCCGAATTGTTCCGAAGGCCACTCGCGTATGTGCTGAGACTTGGTCGTGCAAGTGGGCGTTCGACCAGGCCGATGAGATGTGGCGTTGTGTGCAATCTCAGGTGCTTGTCTCAGAGACCACCAACAGCGCTTGGCCCTCCAACATTGGAAACGCGATGTCCTGCGCGCCCCCTGTACCTGAGAAGTAGCTGATCGGTTTACCGGCAGCGCGAGGATGCGACTGCGGCTCCCGAATCCACAGTGGGGCATCGGTAGCCCCGAAGGTGTGACGTTCGGGGCGGCGGAAAGTCTCCTCTGGCCGAACGGCGCCTGAGTAGTGGGAACCGGGGGGCGGTACGGGGCTGGGGGCCTTCCGTGGGCGGGGCGCGGACGGCGCGCCGCGGCATGGTACACGCGGCGGGCGGATTGCTTCACGCGTTGTGCAGCGCCGGAAGAGGCGTCTTGGGCTGCATGGGCTGGGGCGCTGCTGAAACTAAACGCACTGACGATGTGAGTAAGTCGATTCTTTTGAGCTGCACACAAAAAACCCTTGCATGGAGCCTACTGGCGTGAGACGGACTCCTCCTTGCCTGCGGTTCGCCGCACAACTTGCACCTTCACGGGAAGTGGAACATGGAACCCTTTGCTGCTGCAATTCTGACCGGCTTTCTCATGAGTTCTGGCGCGCCTTGGACCTTCGCCGTGGCCGAGTTGCCCGCGAACGATCAGCGCCTGGCAGCGGAAGGGAGTGCCAGCGTTCCCGCGGGCCATGTTTATGAGTACGCGGTTGATCATGGGTTCGCGCGCGATTCGAGCGGCGAGCCGCTCGCGGTTAAGCGCACGCTGAAGGTGACGCGAACGGATCGCGACCTGATCGTCCGCTCTACTCAGATCAGCGCATCGTCCGATCCCGCGAATGCACGCGTGGCCCCGACGCACGAGTACTTCCTTTATCGCGATGGCTCCATGATCGGAAACCTCGCCGGCGGAGTGTACACGCCGTTCCCGAAGAATCTGGGCCTAGGCGATTTCATCCCGCCGTTCAGCGTGTTGGGGAGCGAGATGCCCGGGGCCGAGCGGATCGTGTTTCCCGGGGAATCGCCGCGTTTCGACCCGGACCGTGCGCTGGCTTTCACGGTGGCGGAGGAGGCGGACTCCACGGTGTATCTGATCAAGGGTGAATCCACGGTGGAGAGGGAAGGATTCAAGACCTACCGCGCCTCGTTCGAGCGCCGCTCGCCAACGCACGGCACCGTGACCGCGTCGGGATGGGGAGTCGGGATTCTTTGGGATGGAGGGAATGGGATCACGTTCCTACCCTACACCGTGATGGAGGCGTCGGACAGCGATCCGACCGCCCCCGGGTTCGAATTGGTGGTGCGGTCCTTTTCGCCTGATGTGGGTATCGCGAGTGTTCGCGATGGGGACGAGCTGCGCGCACGACTGGATGGCTACATTGCACCCGAGAAGTCCCGGACAACCTACCGGCTCACGGAGTACCGCCCCGTCGATCCCGATAAGGATGTGGTCTCGGTCGAGCAAGTTGCGGAGAAGGCTTGGAGTGTGAAGACGGACAGCAAGCAACGCCGATCTGTACCTGCGTTTGTCGAGTCGAAGTCGGGCGATCTGGTCCGCGTTCTCGCGTTCGACGCAGAGACGCTGGAGTTCGTCCCCGCGAAGTGACCACACCGCTTCGATTGCACTCGAAGTGAATCACCGGGGGCGGCTTCCAATCGGAAGCCGCCCCCGACGTGTTTGGGGACTTCTTACGGCCTCGCTTCGAGCTTCACCGGCAGCGTGGTTTCCTTGCCGTCGCGGAGCACGACCGCATCGACGGTTTCGCCGATCTCGAGCGATTCGAGGGCGATCATGAGGTCGTACATCGCGGTGACGTCGAACTTGCCGAGCTTGACGACGCGGTCGCCGGCCTTGAGGCCCGCCTTGCCGGCGGGGCCGTCCTCGGCGACGGAGGCGAGGGCGAGGCCCTTGCCCTCGGCGGCGGCGTAGTCGGGCACGATGCCCAGGTAGGCGCGCTCGCTGGTGCGCCCCGGGATCAGGCCCGCGCGGCGGTACTGCTCGAAGGGCATCGCCTCGCCGCGGTGGGCGAGTTCCATGGCGAGCGCGGCGGCGTAGCGCCCCGAGCGCAACACGCCCTCGTAGTTGACGAGGTCCGCGGTGTCCGCCGGGCGGTGGTACTGCTCGTGGAGGCCGGTGAAGAACTGGAGCGCGGGGACGCCGCCGCGGTAGAACGCCGCGGAGTCCGTCGGCACGTTCGGGTTCTTCGAGTAGGTGAGGTCGAGTTCGAACGCCTCGTTCGTCTTGTCGAGGACCTTCTCCCACTCCGGACTGCTGCCGGTGCCCTGGATCAGCAGCTCGGTCTCCTTCATGCGCCCGACCATGTCGAGGTTCACGTAGGCGTAGAGCTGCTCCGTGGGGACGACGTCGTTGGCGACGTAGTGCTCGGCGCCGAGGAGGCCGAGCTCCTCGCCGGACCAGAAGCCGACGTAGACGGGGCGGGGGCGGACCGGGTACTGCTCGGCGATGGTGCGCATGGCCTCGAGCACGGCGGTGGTGCCGCTGGCGTTGTCGTCGGCGCCGTAGTGGATCTCGCCCTTGCCGACCATCGCGGCGAGGGAACCGCCGAGTTCGCCGCGTCCCAGGTGGTCGTAGTGGGCGCCCAGCATGGGGCCTTCGGGACCGGCGCCTTCTACGGTGGCGGGGAGCATGGCGAGCACGTTGTGGCCGGTGATGCGGCGGCGGTCGAGGTTCACGCCGAGCTTGATCGAGACGCCCTCGAGGTTGAATCCGGCGGGCGCTTCGGGGGTGTCGAAGGCGGTCTGCACATCCTTGGCGGTCTTGCCGATGTGGGCGAAGAGCGCTTCGGCGCCGTCGCCGCTGACGGACCCGACGATGATGTCGTCCTCGTCCGAGTCGCCGCCGGAGAAGGGGAGGAGGCGGCCGGCGTTGTCGGAGTTGGGGCCGCCGAACATGATGATGGCGGCGGCGCCGGCGTCGCGGGCCGCCTCGACCTTCCGGTCGAAGGTGGCGTAGCGCATCAGCTCCTCGCGCGTCTTCTCCTCGATGCCCTCGGGCGCGTAGCGCATGACGAGGACCGCCTTCCCCTTCACATCGAGGCCCGCGTAGCTGTCGTACTGGAGGTCGTTCTCCTCCGGGAGCGTGAGGCCGTAGCCGGCGAAGACCAGTTCGCCGGAGTAGTCGCCGTTGCCGGAGTAGCCCATGGGGCGGAACTTCTCGCCGAGCTTGAACGCGACGGGGGCCCCGTCCGGTCCAGTGACGGTGAGCTCCGTGCCGCCCTCCTTGGCGACCTCGACGCCGCGGGTGAAGTCGAAGGGCTGGAGGAAGTTGTCCATGCCGGGGAGCGGCTCGGCGCCGATCTTCCCGAGCTCCGCGACGAGGTACTCCGCGGCGAGGCGCTCGCCCTCGGTGCCGGTGAGGCGGCCTTCGAGCTTCTCGCTGGCGAGGTACTGGAGGTCGGCGGTGACGCGCTCGAGGGAGGCGTGTGCCGGGAGGATCGCGGCGGCGAGCGCGAGGGCGGCGGCGAATGCGCGGAGGCGCGCGGGCAGGGTGCGGCGCATTAAGGGGTCCTTCGGGGATGGCGCGCGGGGTGCGGCGCCGGATGGCCCCGCCGGGCTGCGGGCGGGGCTCCGCGGGATGCTGCGGCAAAGGAGATACGGACTCACCGGAAAAATCTGCATCGGCATTGGTTTTCGGCTTGCGGCAAGCGGGGAGTAACAGGATAGCCCTTGTCGCGTTACGGGCACATCCAAACGCGAGCTCCATTGTCCATGTCGATCCTCGACCACCTGAAGGCCCCGAAGAAGAAGAAGATCCACGTCACCGAGCTGCTGCTCCGCGACGCGCACCAGTCGCTGTTGGCGACCCGGATGCGGCTCGAGGACATGCTGCCGATCTGCGAGCAGCTCGACAAGGTGGGCTACCACTCGCTCGAGGTGTGGGGCGGCGCGACGTTCGACTCGTGCCTGCGCTTCCTGGACGAGGACCCCTGGGTGCGGCTGCGCGAGCTGAAGAAGGCGCTGCCGAAGACGCCGCTGCAGATGCTGCTCCGCGGCCAGAACATCCTCGGCTACCGGCACTACGCGGACGACGTGGTCGAGCGGTTCGTCCACAAGTCGATCGAGTACGGGATGAACATCTTCCGCACCTTCGACGCGCTGAACGACCTGCGGAACATCGAGAAGGCCGTTAAGTGCGTGCTGAAGGGCGGCGGCCATGCGCAGGGCGCGATCTGCTACACGATGTCGCCGGTGCACACGCTGGACCTCTTCGTCGAGCAGGGCCGGCAGCTCGAGTCGATGGGCTGCCAGTCGATCGTGATCAAGGACATGGCGGCGCTGCTCTGCCCGGTGCCGGCGTACCAGTTGGTGAAGGCGCTGAAGGCGGCGGTGAAGATCCCTGTGCACGTGCACACGCACTCGACCACCGGCGTCGCGCCGATGGTGCTGGTGCGCGCGGTGGACGCGGGGGCGGACGGCGTGGACACGGCGATCAGCACGCTTTCCGGCGGCTCGGGCCATGTGGCGACGGAGGCGCTGGTGGAGACGCTGGCGGGCACCGACTACGACACGGGGCTTAAGCAGGAGGACATGGCGCCGATCGCGGAGTACGTCCGCAAGATCCGCCCGAAGTACAAGGAGTTCGAGACGAACTTTTCCGGCTCGGACACGCGCATCTTCCTGAGCCAGATTCCCGGCGGCATGATCTCGAACCTCGAGTCGCAGCTCAAGCAGATGGGCGCGCTCGACAAGCTGGACGAGGTGATGCACGAGATCCCGAAGGTCCGCGCGGAGATGGGCTTCATCCCGCTGGTGACGCCCACGTCGCAGATCGTCGGCACCCAAGCGGTCTTCAACGTGATCATGAAGGAGCGCTACAAGACCGTCCCCGCCGAGTCGCGGGACGTCTTCGCCGGCAAGTACGGCAAGCCGCCGATCCCGGTCGACAAGGACATCCAGAAGAAGGTGCTCGGCGACGATAAGCCGATCACTTGCCGCCCGGCGGACCTGATCCCGAACGAGTTCGACAAGCTGCGCGCGGAGATCGCGGACCGGACGACGGACGAGGACCAGGTGCTCTCCTACGCGCTGTTCCCGAAGGTGTGGCCGGAGTTCTGGAAGAAGAAGACGTCGCCGCCGGCGCCCGCCGCGGAGGCGAAGCCCGCCGCCGCGCCCGCGCCGGCTCCCGCCGCCCCCGCGCCCGCCGCGGCTCCCGCCAACGGGAACGCCGCCCCGGTTCGCCAGGCCACGCTGGAGCCGGGACGCCGCATGGCGCTCCGCCTCAAGGTGGGCGGACGCGTGTACGACTCCACCGTCGAGGTGGTCTGACAAAGCTTCATCACAATGCGGTGGTCACACACCGTGGGGTGAAGGGCCGGGATCTTGGGGGGTCCCGGCCCTTCAGTTTTTGGAGGGCTCGCCGGGGACGAACGGGTCGGGATGGGCGCCCTGCCCGATGGGGGGTAGGCGCTCGGGCCATTCGTACAGCACGTAGTCGCCCGCGCGGCCTGCGGGCCAGCCGAGCCGGCGCACCGTGCGCGCCAGGAGCCCGAGGCCGTCGCGGTAGCGCTCGATGCGCGCGCGCGCCGCGGGGTCGCGCTCGTTCATGAGCATTCCATCGAGGCTGTTCAGCGTGCCTGCCAGCCCGGGGGACGCGACGATGAGGTAGTCCGGCCGCTCGGTTTCCGAGAGGCGCGCGAAGACGGTCTCCTCGCGGTCGCACTCGGCGGCGAGGAGCGCGGTCCCCGCCGCTTGCTGGATCGCCCACTGCCGCAGTTCGATCCCCTGCGCGAGCGCGTAGTAGGAGCGGCTTTCGAGAAGCAGCAGGACGCGCGGCGCGCGCCGGTGTTCGCGGCGGAAGGCGCCGGCGCGGTGCTCCAGCAGCTCCGGCAGGCCGATCCGCGTGCGCACGAAGTCGCGCGCGGACAGGAGGCCGAATTGGTAGGCCAGCGTGGAGGGGGCGACGTAGCCCTTCACCGCGACGGCGATGCCGAGCGAGCGCGCGGGGTCGATGAGCGCCAGCGCCACCGCCACCGCGGAGGCGGCCCCCGACACGCCGGGCAGCCGGCGCCGCAGCCAGCGCGCGAGCCAGGCGAGTTGGACCGCCGCCAACACGCAGGCGAACGGCCAGGCGGGCGAAAGCAGGCGGACCTGCTGCGAACCGAGCGCCCATACGGCGAACCCCGCCCACCAGAGGAAGCAGAGCGCGCGGAGCCGCGGGGACGAGACGGCTCCCAGCACCGGCAGCGAAAGCAGCGGCACCGCCAGCGGCAGCTCGAAATCGAAGGGCGTCCCGGCCTCGACGGTGCCGGTGGCGAGCCGCGGCAGCAGGAGCAGGTAGTCGAGCGGCTCGCGCCCGTTGCCGATCGTCGAGAGCCACGACATCATCAAGGCGTGCTGCTCCGTCGACCAGCCCGGGGTCGGGAACCACGCGCCGAGGAACGGATACACCGGGTTGCCGGTGCCGAGGAGGTTGCGCAGGTGCCACATGGCGAACGCCGCGAGGCAGCCCGCGGCGAAGGCGGGGCCGCCGCGCAGCGCCGCTCCGCGCAGGCGCCGGAGCGCCACCGCCGCAAGCAGCAGCAGGAGCGGGCCGCCGGTGTATTTGGCCCCCGGCAGGTGGAATCCGGCGACCAGGCCGAGGAGCACCCAGGCGCGCCAACCGGGCGGCGAGCGGAAGAGGACTGCGCGAGCGGCGAGCAGCGAGCCCAGCGCGATGGTGACGTCGTTCTGCACATGGGCGAGTTCGTGGAACATCATCGGCATGGCGTAGAAGAAGAACGGCGCGACGATGGACAGGCGGCCCGCCCCGAGGCGCGCCGCCATGGCGGCGAGGGCCAGCGCCAGGGCGCCCCCGTGCAGCCACTGCACCGTGCGCGCGACCGCGGCGTCGCCGAGTTCGAGCGCGAGCGACTGGAGCGCCACGGTGCCCATGGGGAACCAGGACTGCAGGACGCCGGGCAGCTCCGCGCGCCACCCGTGGGCGGGCAGTCGCTCCGCCATCGGCAGGTGGTACATCAGCTCGTCCCAGGACATCGGCGGGGAGAGCGCCTCCCAGAAGCGGAGCACGAAGAGCGCCGCCAGCAGCGCCGCGCCCGCGAAGGCGACGCGCCCCGCGCGGCGGGCGGGCCCGGCGAGCGCGCGCAGGAGGCGGGGCAGCTCGGCGGCCGTGAACCACGCCCCGAGCCAGAGCACCGCGAGCGCCAGCCGCCACGCCGCGCCGCGGAGGCCGTCCGGCAGCAGCGCCGCCCAGCCGAAGAAGGCGCCGAAGAGGGCGCTGCCGGCTCCGACGGCCCAAGCGGCGCGCTCCCACGGGTGGCCGACCCTCCACCCCGCCCATGCCAGCGCCGCGCGCCCCCACCCCGCCACACCAAGCGCGAACACGACGCCCTGCAGCGCCCGGGCCAAAGTGCGCACGTACTGCCACGGCCCGGGCGGCTCGTCGTAAACCGCGCCCTCCCCCAGCCACGCCCACGCGCAAACGGAAAGCGCCAGCAGCAGCAGGGAGGGAAGGCGAGCGCTCAGGCGCACGATGGTAGGTGGGCGGCCCTCAGAGCCATTCGAGCTGCCACTCGCCGAGGACGAAGTCGCTGTCGCGTTCGAGGGTTTCGGCGATGGCGCGTTCGGTGGCTTCCGCGACTTCCTTCTGGAGGCTCAGGGTGACGACGGAGATTTCGGCGTCGTGCCAGAGGTCGTGGTGGTCGCTTTCGGCGATGGCGATGTTGTGGCGGCTTTGGAGCGCGGCGATGAGGCGTTTGAGGTGGCCGCGCTTTTCCTTGAGGCTTTGGGCGTGTTCGAGTCGGAGGTGGTAGCGGGCGAGGAGGATGTGCATCGGCGCCGTGCTCGCGGAGGGGTTTGGGAGAAAAGCAAACTCCCCGTCCGGACACGGGGTCGAACGGGGAGTTTGGCGTTGGCGCTTGCTGGCCGGGATACGACAGGCGGTGATGGGCTGTCGCGGCTTCCCGCGATCAGCGGCGCTGGAAACGCATGCGCTTGCGCAGCTTCTTGTACTTGTGCTTGCGAATCTTCTTCCGGCGCTTCTTGATCACGCTACCCATAAGGGGCACCTGCTCCTTTCCGCTTCCCGGCAGGGAAGTTCTTTCGCCAAAATCGGACGCGCTTTAGACGCGAACCGGAAAGTTACCCCCGAGGTCCCCCATGAAACAAGAGCAAAAGCGCGTCCTCGCCGCCGCCGGAGCCGCCGCCGCGGTCCTCCTCGCCGCGCACGCCCCGGCCGCCGAGACGCGCACGGCCCCCGTATCCAAGGAGCCCATCGTCCTGTCCATCGAGGCCGACGCCCAGAAGCTCGACCCGCCCGCGCCCACCGACGGGCCGTCGTTCCTACTCATCGAGCACCTCTACGACCGCCTCGTCGAGTTCAGCGACACCGACACCACCGTGGTACCCGGCCTCGCGGAGCGCTGGGAAACCTCCGAGGACGGCCTGCGCTGGACGTTCCACCTGCGCAAGGGCGTGACGTTCTCCGACGGCTCGCCGATGAACGCCGAGGCGGTTAAGTACACCTTCGACCGCGTGACGGACGATACGCACCCGGAGCACTTCCCCGGCCTCTCCTGGGGGAGCGGCTACCTGCTGGGCGACTGGTACGAGCGCATGGAGATCCTGGACGACCACACGGTGCTGTTCGTCCTGAACCGTCCCTACGTGCCGCTGCTGCAATCGCTCGCGATCCCGCCGGCCTCGATCGTGTCGCCGGCGCACACGAAGGCGACCGGCGAGGCGGTGGTCGGCAACCCGCTCGGCACCGGGCCGTACACGCTGGCGGAATGGAAGCGCGGCGCGTACCTCAAGCTGTCGGCCCGCAAGGACTACTGGGGCGGGCACCCGGCCAACGAGACCCTGTTCTTCCAGGTGCAGCCGGACCCGTCGCAGGCGCTCTCCGCGCTGCGCACCGGCGACGCGCACCTGGTCACCACGGTGAAGCCGCAGGCGATCGGCGACAAGCGGCGCTACCGCGACGCGGAGTTCATCGAGGTGCCGGTGTTCTCGCTCGGCTACGTGCTGATCAACACGAAGAAGCCGCACCTCGCCGACGTGCGCGTGCGCCAGGCGATGAACTACGCGGTGGACCGCGAGAACATCGCGTCGGTGCTGATGGAGGGCACCTCGATCGCCGCGAAGGGAATCACGCCGCCGGGGATGCTGGGGTACTCGGAGACGCCGGAGTTCATGTACACGCACGACGTCGAGAAGGCGCGCGCGCTCATGCGCGAGGCGGGCTATTCGGAGGAGAAGAAGCTGAAGGTGAAGTTCCACTGCTTCGAGGAGGTGCGCCCCTACAACACCGTCGGACGGCGCAAGGCGGAGCGCATCGCGTCGATGCTCGGCGAGGCGTACTTCGACGTCGAGCTGGTGCAGATCGACTTCCGCGGATTCATCGAGTTCATCGACCAGCGCACGGAGCACGAGCTCGGCACCATCGGCTGGTCCAGCGACACCGGCGACCCGGACAACTTCCTCTACTACCTGTTCGGCAACCCGACGAACCGGTCGAACTTCGACCATCCGGAGGCGCGGGAGCTGATGGAGAAGGCGGTCAGCGAGATGGACACGGAGAAGCGCGCGGAGATGTACCGGCGCGCGGAGCGCCTGGTGCTCGAGGGCGCGCCCTGCATCGCCGTGAACCACCCGAAGTGGGTGAAGGGCGCCAGCACGCGGCTGAAGGGCTACAAGCCGCACCCGGTGGCCGGCGACCGCATGTTCGACGCGTACCTGGAGTAGTCGGCGAAGCGCGGGGGGTGGGCGCGGGCGCCCGCTTCCCCGCGGGTCATGGCGCCTCGGCGTGGGCGCGCCCGACGGATTCCCAGAGCGCCGCGAGCCCGCGCAGCGTGAGCTCCGCGTCGACCCGGTGCGGTAGCCGGAAGGACGGCGCGAGGTCCTGCGCGAGCCCTCCGGTCAGGTGGAGCGGCGTCGATCCCACCCCGAGCGCGCGCCACACGTCGGCGACGATGCCTTCGACCGCGCGGAGGTGGCCCTGCCACCCGCCGAGCGCGAGGCACTCGGCGGTGGAGTGGCCGATCGCGGGCGCAGGGTCGCCGGGCTCCGGAATCGGGAGGCGTCCGGCGGTCCGCTCGCGCAGGGCTTCGAGGGCGACGCGGGCCCCGGGCAGGATCGCGCCGCCGAGGAAGTCGCCCTCGGGCCCGAGCACATCGATGTTGGTCGCGGTGCCGAAGTCCACCGCGACCGCCGGCCCGCCGCCGAACGAGCGCATCGCGGCGATATTGGCGATGCGGTCCGCGCCGGTCCGGGCGCCGGGCGTGTAGTGGATGCGGAAGGGCAGCGGCCCGTCGTGGTCGACGAAGAACACGCGGGGGCAGCCGAGCCGCCGGAGCCGTTCGCGCACGGAGCCTCGCCACGCCTCGCGTCCGATCGCGAGGCAGGCTCCCTCGGCGAACGGGGCCTGCGATTCGAGCCATTCGTCGAGGGCCGAGCGGGGATCGCCGAGCTGCGAGCTGGGGCCGATGTGCGCGGGGCCGGGGCGGCCCTGCCGCGCGGCGCAGGCGCGCAGCGTGGTGTTGCCGGCGTCGACCAGGAGGAGCCTCAACGCGGTGGGCCGGGGCTTAGCGGCGCGGCTCGGCGGCGAGCAGGCGCTTGCCGGGGACGGCGCGCCCGATCCCGCGGGTGGCGTCCACGGCGACCGTGCCGTTCAGGACGACCAGGCGGGGCGCGACGCCGATGTAGGCGGACTCGCTCCACTGGGCGCCGTCGACGCGCGGGAATCCCGCGAGGTCCGCGACCGCCTCGCGCTCGACGACGCCGCGCTGGGCGAGTTGGAGCGAACCGGCCGGGCGCCGCGTGAGCATCGTGATGGTGGCGGCGAGGGCGCTCGGGTGGCTGCCCTTCGTCGCGCGCAGCACCTGGCCGAGGAAGTCCGGCGGCACCGGGCCCGGCTCGAGGCCGCAGACGTCGACCAGCACTGGCAGGTCGGTGAAGACGCCGTCGCGCCCGTCGCAGCAGAGCGACACCTGGCCCGGGTGGCGGAGGAAGTCGCTGCAGAACTGGCGCACGGCGCGCTCGTCGATGGGGCGGCGCGGCGTCGCCTCGGAGCGGCGCGAAAGGTGGATCCGCACCTGCGCGCTGGAGGGCGACGGCGAGGGGATGTAGAACAGGTCGAGGCCGACGCGGTCCTCGATCGCCGAATCGGGCGGGAGCATGCCCGCGGGGTGGAAGAGCTGGATCAAGCGGAGGAGCGAGGCGCGGTCGATCGTGAGGCCGCGGACGAGGTAGCCCGCTAGGTCCGTCAGGCCGTGGCGCGCCCGCACGAGGTCGAGGTCCTCGACCAGTTCGAAGGCGACCACGTTTGGCGAGACGTCGAGGGCGGCCGCTTCGTTGCGCCACTCGTAGCGGGCCTCCTCCGTGGGGAAGGGCCCGGCTCCGACGGCGACGGTGGTGATGCCCGCGCGGAGGAGCTGCATCGCGGCCTCGGCGCCCTCGCGCCCGTCGAGCCGCAGCCAGGGGGCGAAGAGCACCAGCCCCGGCGTGAGGAGCAGTTCGGACGCGTCGACGGTTTCCTTGCCGCGCGTGTCCTCGAGGTCGCCGATGGAGACGATGCGGCCGACGGGGCGGACGAAGCGCTTCGGGGGCTCGGCGGTGTCGATGCGGTCGATGTGGAGGTCGGCGCGGAAGTGCGGGTGGCCGCTGCCCGCCTGCACATAGCCGTTCCGCACCAGGAGGTCCGCCCAGCGCCCGTCGCTATCGAGCGGGATCGCTTCGTAGGCGGCCGGATCCGGGGGCGCGTCCTCCCCCGCCGCCACGGCGTGGAGGCCCTTGAGGAACGCGAGGGCGAACAGGCGCCGCACGAAGTCGTCGCCGCCCTTGTCGTCGAACCAGCCGCCCGCCTCGATCAGGATCGAGGAGACGCCCCAGCGCATCATCGAGTCGCCGAAGGCGCGGTGCATGTAGTCCGCCCGGTAGCGCGCGAGGTTCTCCGGCGCCCAGGGGCGGCACGCCTCCGCCATGCGCACCACGACCTGCTTCGCCTTCAACCGCGTCGCGTTGTCGGTGTCGCCCTCCTCGAAGGGGCCGGCTTGGAAGGCGAGCGAGACGAGGTGGCCGTCCGCGCGCGACTTCCGCGGGCTCATGTCGTGCAGGTTGAAGCAGAACTCCGGGTCGAAGGACTCCTTGAGCGCGTAGAGCGCGCGCGCCTCCGGCGTCGACAGCGCGACGGCGTCGCGGTTCAGGTCGATCCCCTGGGCGTTCTCGCGGGTGAACCGCGCCACGCCGTCGGGGTTGACCATCGGGAAGACGAGGAAGGAGAGCCGTTCGAGCAGGAACTCCGCGACCGGGTCCCCGGAGCGGTGCAGGATGGCGTCGAGGGCGAGCGCGAGCCCCGCCTGGCAGTCGGGCTCGTTGCCGTGCTGCCGCGCCCAGACGAGCACCCGGCGCCCGGCGGGGTTGCCGAAGGCGAGCGTCCACAAGGCGCGGCCCTCGTCGCTGGAACCCACGGCGCGAAGCTGCACGGGGGCGGACGCGGAGCGCGCCAACTCGTGCAGGAAGGTGCCGAGCTGCCGGTGGCGGAATTCCGTCCACGGCTCGGCGAAGAGCCGCGACGGGTCGAGGGAGGCCCAGGTAGCTTCGGCGGGAAACACAATCATGCCCGGAGCGTGGGCCGGGAAGCGGACCGGCGCAAGCGCGAGCGCGGCGGAAACCGGTTGACGGGCGGCCGGCTCGGCCGTTGTCTCACCATTCAAGAATCCAACCCGACGGGGTCGCCATGAGCCTTCGCATCGCACTTGCCGCCGCGCTGCTTGCCGCGGGAGCCGCCCATGCCGCTTCTCCGCTGGGCGTCGCGCGCTCGACCGAGTCCTTCCAGATCACCCGCGCCACTGGATTCTCCGATGCCGGGGCGATGTCCGCGCTCGTGATGGGCGGAGACCGGATCGAGACCGGCGACGCCGCGGTGCGCTACCAGGCGAACGGCGGACCGGCGATGCTCATGGACCGCTCGACGGTGGTCGCCTTCACCGAGGACGGCGCCGCGCGCCTCGAGCAGGGCCAGCTCGCCGTCTCGATGCCCGAGGGTTCCCGCCTCGCCGTGCTGACGGACGATTTGTCCATTACGCCCGCCGCGGAACAGGACGGCACTATGCCCGGCGTTCCCGCCGTGGCGGTCGCAGCCCCCGCGGAAGGCGAAGTGCTGCTGAGCGGCATCGCCCAGCGCTTCGAGGTGCGCCAGCTCCCCGAGGGCAACCAGGTCGCGATGGTCGGCCCGGGCGACACGCTCCAGCTCTTCCGCAACAGCGTCGGCGATTGGGTTCCGCGCATGCCCTCGATCCAGACCCCGGACGGCCCCACTCCCGCCGGCCCGGCGTCGGAGGAAGACAAGGAATTGGACCGCCGCAAGGGCGGTTGGCGCTGGTGGGGCACCGCCGCCGCAGCCGGCGCCGCCGTCGCAGTTGTGGGCCTCGGCTACTTGGCGGTCGATGAACTCGTGATCAGCGACGACGGAGACAAGAACGACGACGACGAGAGCGAAGCCGGGCGTCCGAACGTGAGCGGCATCCGTCCGCCGCAGGAAGAAGCAAGGGCCCGCGCGCTTTACGAGTGAGCGGGGTTTACTGCGGGACAGTTCCCAGCCCGACCTGATACAATTGCTGCAAGAAAACGAAACCGCGCCGGGAGCGTAGGGCTCCCGGCGCGGTTCTGTTTGCTGCGGAGTGGCGCTGCGTTACTGAGCGATTTCGATGTCCAAACGCGCGCGGTTCGTGCCCGAAGCGTTGCCGGTATAGAACCGGAACGTGTCCTTCGTCGCGTTGTCGGAATCCGCGTTCTCGAAGCGGAGGCGGAACTGCGTCGGCCCGAGGCGGTTCAGCGCGGCGAGGGCCTCCGTGCTGAGCGGCCAGCAGGCCGTCTCGCCGTTCGCCGTCGGCAGCACCGGCGCCGAAGCGGTGGCGTCCGTGATCCACGCGTACGACTCGAAGTCCTCGCGCTCGAGGCCCGCGGTCGGACCGAAGAACGCCGCCTGGTTCGGGCAGAGCATCTCGACGTACACACGGCCGAGCGTCGACGGGTCGCCCGCGAACGATTCGCGCGTGATGCAGAGAGACGCGCTGGTCACTTCCGGGGCGCCATAGCTGTCGAGCGCGAACGTGTCGAAGGAGAGGAGCGCCTTCACCTGCTGGTTCGTCGGCAGGTCGCCGAACTCCGCGACAGCGTTCGCGTTGTCGGTGAGGAGGCCCACGCCGGAGTTGGGGGTGTACTCGATCACCTGACCGTCGGCGCCGGAGAGCGAGTACAGCGGATCGAGCAGCAGCGGCGAGCCGCCGGTCGACGGGTTCAGGCCGCAGCCGTTCGTGGTCGCGAGGTCGTACTCGACGACGAGGTCGGAACGCTCGTGCCGGTTCGACG
>JANRJK010000015.1:0-10827 GCA_033764015.1 Candidatus Sumerlaeia bacterium
GCCCGCCCCGCCGCGCACCACCCCGGCGCCGCCGTTCCAGCCCCGCCCCGCGCAGTTCCAGAGTCCCGCCCCGGGCCCCGGCCCCGCCGCGGGCCCGCAGCAGCGGAAGCAGGCCGGCCTCGACACCGACCTCGACGTTTAACCCCCCCGCAAGCGATCCGCGCCGGTCGGCCACGCTGCACCGCGATCCGCGGCGTACATTTCGCATGACAGCCTTTCCCGCGGGCGGGGAACCTCGCCGCCCGTCCAACGACGAACAGGAGCGCCCCCGATGCAGCCCCCCCAAGGCCCCCAGAACCCCGACCCGAACGCCCCCCCGGGGAGCGCCGCCAGCGACCCGCAGCCGCCTGCGGGCAACTCGTCCGAGTCCGCGATCTTCCTGAAGCCGGAGGACCTGGCGTCCGCATCCGCGTCCGCCGCGGAGCCGCCGGCCGGGGAGCCGGAGCCGAGCGCGTCGCGCGTCGTGCTGCGGCCCGAGTTCGGCGCTCCCGCGGAGCCCGTGTCGCCGGCGCCCGTTGCGGCGCCTGCCGTTTCGGCCCCCCCCCAGCCGGCCGCGGCGGCGCCGCCCCCCGCGCGCCCCGCCTACGGCGCTCCCCCCCCCGCCTGGGCGCAGCGGCAGCGCGCCCCTTACGGGCAATCCGCTCCCCCGCCGGGCTGGGGCGGGCCGCCTCCGGGATACGCCCCGCCGCCGGGCTACCAGCCGCCGGGTCCGGGCGGTCCGCCTCGTCGCAGCAAGGCGCCGCTGGTCATCGGGGCGATGCTACTCATCGGTCTCTTCGTGGTCGGTGGGCTCGTCCTCGCGACGGGCGCGCTGAGCGGCCTCGCCTCCACCGGCGGTGGCAGTTCGTCGAGCGCCGCGGCCTTCCTCCCCTTCGGCAGCAAGGTCGCCGTCCTCGATGTGACCGGCGTGCTTGGGGAAGGCGTCGGCTACCAGGCGGACACCGCCGCGCTGATCCAGCAGGTGCGGCTGTGGCAGGATAACCAGAACGTGAAGGCGCTGGTGCTGCGCATCAATTCGCCGGGGGGCGCGGTGAGCGCCACGCAGGAGCTCTACGAGGCGATCCTCGAGTTCAAGCAGGTGCGCCAAGTGCCGGTGATCGCCTCCATGGGGGACGTCGCGGCGAGCGGCGGCTACTACACCGCGATCGCGTCGGACGAGATCTTCGCGAACCCGGGCACCCTCACCGGGAGCATCGGCGTGATCCTCAGCTTCTCGGACATGCAGGGCCTGCAGGACAAGGTTGGCTGGCGGACGCGGGCCGTGAAGAGCGGCGAATTCAAGGACATGGGCTCGGGGTCGCGCGCGATGACGCAGGGCGAGCGGGAGCTGCTGGAGGACATGATCGCCGACGTGTACGAGCAGTTCTTCGACGCGGTGCTGGCGAGCCGCGACGAGGCGGTGCAGCAGATCCTCCGCGAGGACTCGCCGGCCGCGCTGGTGTCGCCGATGGACGTCGAGGCGCATGTGCGCGCGCTTTGCGACGGCCGCATCTTCAGCGGGCAGCAGGCGTACCGGTCCGGCATGGTGGACCGGCTCGGGACGCTGCAGGACGCGGTCAACCACGCGGCGTCGCTGGCGAACCTCCCGGCGGACCCGGTGGTGGTGCGCGGGCCGATGCGCCCGCGCGGCCTGTTCGGCGCCATCGAGTCGCGGCTCGAAACGCTCGACGCGGCGCTCCCCGGCGGGTTCCGGGTCGAGTACCGCATGGCGCTGCAATGACCCTCCGCTCCGCCGCGGTCCTGGCCTCCGCCCTCGCGCTCGCCGCCGCCGCCCCCGGAGGCGAGCGCATCACGCTGCGCACGGAGGGGCGCCTCACCGACCGCGCGGGCGAGATCGTGCCCGACGGCAACTATGTGATGGAGTTCCGGCTCTACCGCGACGCGGAGGGGGGGACGCCGCTTTGGGCCGAGACCCGCGCCGACGCCAACCGCGTCCGGGTCGCGTCGGGGCGTATCCGCCTGGAGTTGGGCGAGGTGCGCGCGCTGCCGCCCTCGCTGCTGAAGGAGGACGCCGCGCTCTTCCTCGAGGTGCTCGCCGACCTGAACGGCAACGGCATCGACGACAGCGACGCGTTCCGTCCGCGGACGCGGCTGAACACGACGCCGTACATCGCGCTGGGCACGGAGAGCGAGGCGTCGCAGGAGCCCGCGCGGTCGGACAACGGCGGCTTGTCGCTGCTGCCGATCGACGCGTGGGTCGGCGAGGTCGAGATAATCGTCGGCCCCGAGGGCGCCACGGGACCCGCGGGTCCGGCCGGGGCGACGGGACCGCAAGGCCCGACGGGGCCGACCGGAGCGGCGGGCTCCACCGGCCCGGCGGGCGAAGCCGGACCCACCGGCCCGCAAGGCGAACCGGGCCCGCAGGGTCCGGAGGGCGACCGCGGAGAGCCCGGACCCGCGGGCGCGGACGGGGCACCGGGAGAGCCCGGACCGACCGGTCCCACCGGGCCCGCCGGCGCGGACGGCGCCACCGGTCCCGCGGGGCCGCAGGGACCGCGCGGCCTTCAGGGCGAGCCGGGGTCCCAGGGCCCGCAAGGGGCGCCGGGCGAGAAGGGCGAAAAGGGCGACCAAGGCGATCCCGGCCCGCCGGGCCCGCAGGGTCCGCCAGGCCCCCCGGGGCAGGTGGTCTACGCCGAGGGCACCGCGGGAGCCGTGGTGGAAGGTCCGCGGGGGCCGCAGGGCGAGAAGGGGTTGGCGGGCGACCGCGGCCCGCAGGGGGAACGCGGCCCGCAAGGGTTGACGGGTCCCATGGGGCCTGCCGGACCGGTGGGACCCGCGGGGCGCGACGGGCGCGATGGCGCGCCGGGGCCGCAAGGCCCGCCGGGGCAGACCATCGTCGTGAACGCGGCTGCGGGCGGAGCGGCGCTGGTGGCGGCGGGGCCGCTGCTCGAGTTCGCCGACCGGACGGAGACGGTGCGCTTCGACTCGCCGCTGGACGGCGAATGGCGCGCGCTTTCGTCGCTGTCGATAACCGTCCCGGGACCGGGCCGCGTGCTGGCGGAGGCGAACGGGCGGGTGCGCTTCTTCATCGCGGGCTCCGACGGCGCGACGGCTTTCTACTCGGGGCTCTCGACGCAGGCTTCGGGGAGGCCGCAGAACGCCCCGGCGATGATCGAGCTGACGGGCAACCGGCCCGGCGAGACGCTCTCCTTCCACACGCGGCATGTCTTTCCGGTGGGGGCGCCGGGCGAACTGACGGTGCACTGGCTCGGGATGGCGTTCGCCGAGTCGGCGGAGTCCGCGACCGTGTTCGTGACGCCCGCGCAGATGTCGCTCACCTACTTCCCGGCGGCGGAGGCCACCGGCCAATGACCGCTCCTCCCGTTGCGATGGTGCTGCACCGCTTCGAGCCCCGGCGGGACTGGGTGGGCCGCAAGCTGAAGGAGGTCCTGGCGGAGGCGATGCCGGCGCTGTCCGGCACGGCGCGCGCCCGGCTGGTCGAGAACGGCCTCGTGCGGCGCGGGGGGATCAAGCTGGAGGACCACAACGCGGCGTGGGAGGATTCCGCGGCGCCGCTGGAGGTGGATCTGCGCCACGGCCTGAAGGGTCGGGGGCGTCCGCAAACGAAGCCCCTCGTGCAGCGCATCCGCGTGCTCCACGAGGACAACGACGTGCTGGTGCTCGACAAGGCGCGCGGCATCGTGGTGCAGCCGGAGAAGGACGTGCCGGAGGAGAAGCGCTCGGGGCCGCCGATCGTCGAGTTGGTGAAGCACTACTGGCGCGAGATGAAGCTCCCGCCGTCGGAGCTGCACGTCGTCCAGCGCCTCGACAAGGAGACGTCCGGGCTGCTGGTGCTGGCGAAGAACCTGCGGGCGGCGCGGCTGCTGCAGATGGACCTGCGGCTGCGGCGCGTGGTGCGCATCTACGAGGCGCTGGTGGAGGGGCGTCCCGCGCGCGAGGGCGGTGTGTGGCGGTCGCTGCTGGGGCGCGGGTCGATGGGCCTGCGCCAGTCGATCCTCGGCAAGGGGGGGCGCAGCTTCGGCACGAGGGTGCAGGAGGCGATCACGCTGTACAGCGTCGTCGGGCGCGGCCCGCTGCCGGGCACGACGCGCGTCGAGCTGAAGCTCGAGACCGGGCGCACGCACCAGATCCGCATCCACTGCGCCGAATCGGGCACGCCGGTGGTCGGCGACAAGCTGTACACGAAGCTGACGAACCATGTGCGGACGCTGCTCTCGAGCGGGCGCACCTTCGACCCGCCGCCGGAGCACCCGTGGCTCGACTGCTGGGAGGCGGGTCCCGGGACCGGCGAACCGGTCGAGATGCGCGGCGGGCGGCTGCACCTGCACGCGGTGCGGCTGGAGTTCCGCCACCCCGGCAACGGCCGGCGGCTTTCGTTCGATTCGCCGGCGCCTTGGCTGGAGGCCGGCGAGGCGCCGGCGCGCCCGGCGGCGAAGGGCGGGCGGCCGGCCCGCGCCGCCAAGGGGCGCGGCCGCCGCTAGGTTCCGGGCGCCGGGTCCCGCGCGGGCGCGGGGCGGGGCGCCGCTTCGCCGCTAGTGCAGGTCGATCTCGTCGAAGAGTGAATCGTTCGGTTTCGGCTGCGGGCGCTCCGCGCCGCGAGGGGCGGCCTTCGCGTCCGGCGCGGAGGAACCCATGTCGAACTCCTCGAAGAGCGAGTCGTCGAGGCGCTCCGGGGCGTCGGCGGGAGCGGGGGCATCCTCGTCCTCGTCGTCCGCCGCCGCGGCGGCGGGCGCGGCGGCGTCCAGGGAGAAGTTCAGCTTCTTGATCATCGTCGAGCTGCTGCGCCGCATCGGGAGCGAGGTCAGCATCGAGTCGATCGCGGCGAGGAACTGGTTCATCTGCTCGTCGGTGCCGATGGAGACGCGGACGCCGTCGCGGACCTCGAACTCGTCGTAGCGGCGCACGATGATGCCGCGCTCGCGCAGGCCCTGGTAGAGGCGGAAGGTGTCGGTGCCGCGGAGGAAGAAGAAGTTGCCGTCGCTCGAGGGCACGTCGAAGCCGCGCATCTGGACCTCGAGGCGCACCGACTCGCGGGTGTCGCGGATGCGCTGCGCGGTTTGCGCCACCCAGCCCGGGTTGCGCCACGCGGCGAGGCCGGCGGACTGGGCCACCACATCGACGTTGTAGGGGGACTTCGCGCGCCGCAGCGCGCGGATCGCCTCGGGGTGCCCGATGGCGTAGCCGAGCCGGAGCCCCGCGAGCGCGTGCGCCTTCGAGAAGCTGCGCACAATCAGCACGTTCGGCATCCCCTCCTCGACCAGCTTCATCGCATTGGCGCCGCGGAAGGCCTCGTACGCCTCGTCGATCACGACGAGCGTTCGCGGGTGCGAGTGGGCGAAGTCGGAGATCGCGTAGGTTTCGATCGACTCGCCGAGCGGGGTGTTCGGGTTGCAGAGGAAGAGGACCTTGAGGTCCGGCGGCGCGTCGAGGAGTGCCTCCTCGGGCGAGGAGTCGAGCCACGGCAGGCGGACGGGCTCGGCGCCTTGCATCAGGGCGAGGTGCTCGAAGTAGGGCGTGGTGGGCCAAGGGAAGCCGGCGCGGTCGCCGGGGGCGAGGAACGCTTGCGCCGCCAAGCCCTGCAGCTCCGTCGAGCCCGCGCCCACGAGCACCTGGTCCTCGCGGACGGCGAGCGTGCGGGCGATGGCCTCGCGTAGCTCCGAGGACTCCGGGTCGGGGAAGAGGCGCACCATGCGGGCGGTCGCCTTCTGGACGGCGACCACCACTTCGGCGGGGGGCGGGTAGGGGTTCTCGTTGCGGTGGAGCGGGACGACGTCGGCGCCTTGGAGCCGCTCCGAGGGGATCCACTCGGGCACTCGCGCGACAGCGGGGTTCAAGGGCACGGACCAATCCATGGCGTCCACCTCGGGGTGCTTGCGTCGAAGCGATGGCACGCCCCGGGCGCGCCATTGGTCAAGGGGAGGACGGCGCGGCGGGAACGCGGACGCGCACTATGTAGCCCCACGGCGCGCCCCCCGATTGGATGGTGGCGGCGCGCTCGACCGCGGCGCCGGGGGGCGGCGCGGGGCCGTCGAAGGGGGGCCATGGGGGAAGCGGGTGGAGTTCGAGCCACTCGCGCTCGCCGGGCGCTCCGTCCGCGGCGACCAAACGCACGCCGTCCGCGCAGAAGCGCAGCGTCGGGGGCAGCCCGAGGTAGGCGGGCACCTTGACCGGCGGCCCGCCCGCGTAGGGCCGCAGCGCCTCGCCCGCGGCGCGGAACTCGACGTTGAACTCCCGCGGGACCATCGGATGCTCGGGCCACGAGGCGGCGCGGCGGAGCTCGACGGCGGCGTAGTTGGCGAAGAGCAGCGCGAGCACGGTGGAGGCGAGCGCGCCGCCGCGCGCGGCGAGGCGGCGGTGCAGCTCGCACGCCGCGGCGCCGAGCACCAGCAGCACCGCCGGCATCAACAGCGTGAGGCGCAGGTAGTTCGGCGCGCCGAAGCTGAGCACCGAGGCCAGGGAGCCAACGGCGAGCCATGCGAGGACGGGACCTTCGGGCCCGGCGGGTCCGCGGAGCGCGCGGGAAACGAACAGCGCGATCCCCGCATAGAACAAGAGCCCCGTGGCGACGTCGAAGAGCGGCAGTCCGGTGCCGTGCGGGTCGGGCGCGGCGCCGGCGGCGCGCGCGTCCTGCCAGCGGGCCGCCTCCTCGGCGCCGGGAACGGACCAGAGGCGCGCCTGGAGGAATCCCGGCCCGCCGGGGAGGTTGTGCTTCCCGACATGGTCGCCGCGGAACGCGAACATGAGCGCGACGTCGCGGGCCTGCGCGGCGAGGATCGCGGCCCGGGACCGGCCGCGGCCCTCCAACTCCACCTCGCCCGCGCGGTGCGCGAACTGGTCCGGGCGGCGCAGGTAGTGCAGCAGGAGCGGGGCGGCGACGACGAAGGCGCAGGCCGCGAAGGCGGCGGCTTCGCGCCGCAGGCCCGCCGGGAGGGAGGAGCCATCGCGCCGCGCGCGCCACCAGAGCAGCGCGCCGCCCGCGGCGAGCGCCACCGGCGCCAGGCGCCACGCGGTGTACGTGTAGAGCCCCGCGCCGAGGAAGGCGCCCGCGACGGCGGCCCAGCGCGGGCCGCCGCCGCGCAGCCAGCGCGCCACCGCCCCCGCCAGCAGCGCGGCGAAGAGCGGCGTCAGGATCGTGCGGAAGCAGAGCGAGCTGAAATGGACGTGCCAGCGGAAGGGGACCGCGAGGAAGAGGACGGCGATGGCCACCCGCCGCCCGTCGATTCCCCGGGCCATCCACCAGAACGCCGGGATGGTAAGGGTGCCGATGGCCACGCAAGTGCCGCGCGCCGTTTCGACCGTGGGCCCGAAGAAGTGGAACACGGGGGCGAGGAGGTACATGAAGAGCGGCTCGCGCATGTGGCCGCCGCCGCTGAAGAAGATCGGCCAGCCCGGGTTGCGCAGGAGGTCCAGCGCTTCGAGCGCGTACCACGCCTCGTCGTACCAGAGCCCCGGCGCGCGCCGCATCGCCCAGAAGCGGATCGCTCCGCCGAGCGCCGTGGCGAGCAGCAGCGCGAGCCACTCCCAGCGCTGGACGGGGCCGAAGCGCTCGCCGTCCGGCCCGGCGTCAGCCGCCATCGCGCGCCTTCTTCCGCGCCTCCCAGACGTGCGCGTACTTGAGGAACACCGAGTGCGCGGCCATCCAGCAGATGATGAACCCCGCCAGTCCGTCGCGGAAGCCGCCGTAGAGGATGTACTGGCGGAAGAAGCGCCAGAGCGGGCGGCCGGCGAGGTGCAGCAGCGTCACGCGTTCGGTGCTCTTCGCGCGGTCCTGCCCCGCCCAGCCGGCGTAGCGCCCGTGCTTGCGGAGGTACTGGTCGAAGCTCTCGAAGGTGTAGTGGAGCAGGCGGCCGCGCAGCGCGCCGACGCGCGCCGGAGCGCCGTCGGGGAAGATGATGTCCGCGTGGACGTGCTTCTCCTCGTAGCGGCCGCGGTCGCGGCGGAACAGGCGGAGCACGTCGTCTCGCTGCCAGCCGCAACCGACGATGCGCTGCCCCATGAAGTGGTTCACGCGGTGGATGCGGTAGCCGTCGAGCGCTGCGGGCTTGGCGATCTCGGCCCGGATTTCCGCGGCGAGCTCCGGCGTCACGCGCTCGTCGGAGTCGACCACCAGCACCCACTCGTGGGCGCACTGAGGGATCGTCCAGTTCTTCTGCGCGGCGCTGTTCTCGTACTCGTGGACGAGCACGCGGTCGGCGAGCTGCTCCGCCAGCTCCCGCGTGCGGTCCGTCGAGGCGGCGTCCACCACGACGAGCACCTCGTCGGCGAAGCGCGCGGACGCGATCACCTCGCGGATATGGCGCTCCTCGTTGCCGGCGGGGATGAGGGCGGTGAGGCGGGGGGTGCTATCGGGCACGGGAGTCGACCGGGGCCGTTTCGCGCGGTCGGCTCACCGGACGACGGGGGCCAGCTCCTTGAGCGCGCCGAAGCCGCCCGCGACGGAGAAGACCTTCTTGTAGCCCATCTTCTGCAGGTTGTCCGCGGCGAGCGCGCTGCGGAAGCCGCCGCCGCAGTAGAGGTACAGCGGCTGCTCCGTGTTCGGGTGCAGCTTCTCGATGTCGCGCTCGATGACGCCCTTGCCGATCCACTCGGCGCCCTCGGTGTGCCCGGCGGCGTACTCGGACTCCTCGCGGACGTCGATCAGCGCGGCGTCCGGGTCGTTCTCGCGGGCGGCGAGCGCGTCCTGCGGCGACACCTCCGCGACGCGCGACATGGCGTCCCGGACGATGGCGAGGAACTGGGGGGTGTGGCTCTTCATGGGCAACCTCGGGAGTCGGGTACGCGGATTGCAGCAGAGGATTGCCCGCGAGGCAACCGCGAGCATAGCATCCGGTTCCAGAGCAAGCGCGCCCCCACCCCGCGACGAGGTCGCCAACGCATGTCCACCACCCCCGCCAACCCGCTCCGCGAAGGCATGTCGAGCCGACGCCCGGTCGAACCCGCAACCATCGTGGTGCTCGGCGCCACCGGCGATCTCGCCAAGCGCAAGCTGCTCCCGGCGCTTTACAACCTCGCGCGCGAGGGGCACCTGCCCGCGCGCTACGCGGTGATCTGCTTCGCGCGCCGCCCCTACACCGACGAGGCGTTCCGGGCGGAGGCGGAGCAGGCGCTCAACGAGTTCTCGCGGGAGCGTCCCGGTTCCTCGGAGGAGGCCCGCGCGTTCCTCGAACACATCTACTACCAGCAGGGGAACCTCGATTCGGTCGAGCACTTCGAGGGGCTGAAGGCCCGCACGGAGTCGCTCGAGGCGCAGCTCGGCCTGCCGCCGAACCGGCTCGTCTACTTCGCCATCGCGCCGGAGTTCTTCAACGACGCGATCCGCTGCCTGGAAGCCTCGCGCCTCGTGGTCCGCGACACGCTCCACCGCAGCGGCCCCTACGGCCGCCTCGTGGTCGAGAAGCCGTTCGGCAACGACCTCGAGTCGGCGCGCGCGCTCAACGCCGAGATCCTCTCCCGCTACGACGAGGCGCAGATCTTCCGCATCGACCACTACCTCGGCAAGGAAACGGTCCAGAACCTCCTGGCGTTCCGCTTCGCCAACTCGATCTTCGAGCCGCTTTGGAGCTCCCGCTACGTCGAGAGCGTGCAGATCACCGTGGCGGAGGACGTCGGCATGCCGGGGCGCCGCGCCCAGTACTTCGACAAGGCCGGCATCCTGCGCGACATCGTGCAGAACCACGCGCTCCAGCTCCTCTGCCTGACGGCGATGGAACCCCCCGCTTCGCTGGACGCGGAAGCGCTCCGCGACGAGAAGGTGCGCCTGCTTCGCGCGATCCCCGTGCCGGACGCCGACGCCGTGGCGCGCACGACGGTCCGCGCGCAGTACGGCCCCGGCAACATCGGCGGCAAGACGGTGCCCGGCTACCTCGAGGAGGAGCTGGTGCCGCAGGACTCGACGACGGAGACCTACGCCGCGCTCCGGCTCGAGGTGCGCAACTGGCGCTGGGCGGGCGTGCCGTTCTTCATCCGCGCCGGAAAGGCACTGGCGCACAAGGCGACCGAAGCGGTGGTCGAGCTGAACCAGCCGCCGCGGCTGCTGTTCGCGGACCCGAAGACGCCGCAGCCGGCGACCAACCGCCTGCGCTTCCGCCTCGGGCAGGACCCCGGCGTCACGCTGACCGTGCAGGCGAAGCGCCCCGGCGAGGGCATGGTCTCGGAGCCGGTGGACCTGAACGTCGACTTCGGCCGCGCGCTGGGGCCGCTGCCGCTGCCCTACGAGCGCCTGCTGGGCGACGCGCTCGCGGGCGACAACACGATGTTCGCGTCCGAGGAGTTCGTCGAGCACACGTGGACGATCCTCGACCCGCTGCTGCGCGATCCCGGCCCGGTGCACGTCTACGAGCCGGGCACGATGGGCCCGAAGGAGGCCGACCGCCTGGTCGCGGGCACGTGCTGCAGCGGGTGGATCGAGCCGCTGGCCCCGCCGTCGGACCGCTCGGCCTGACGCGGGGCTGGCAGGTCAGGTCCAGAGCAGGTCGACGTCGTACGCGCGCAGCGCCGTATCCCGACTGATCAGGGGAGGGCCGATCGAGTCGGCGATACGATCTACCGCCAGAGCGCGATGCCGCCGAGGAGTCCCGCCGCGTTCGAGGTGACGCGCGCGTTCTTCGGCAGGTCGGCCGGCTTCAGGAGCCGCGCGTTGCCGCCGCCGAGGTAGATCGTGCGGTAGTTGAAGATCGGCTCGAGCTGCGCGAGCGCCGCGCGCACGTGCTTGCGCCAGCGCTTCTTGCCGGCCTTCTCGAGCGCGGCCTTGCCGACGAGATCCTCGTAGGTCCTGCCGTGCCGGAACGGGTGGTGTCCGAGCTCGAGGTTCGGAACGAGGCGGCCGTCGACGAAGAGCGCGGAGCCGAGTCCGGTGCCGAGCGTCAG
>JANRJK010000016.1:0-19835 GCA_033764015.1 Candidatus Sumerlaeia bacterium
GTCCTCCCAGGGGATCCCGGTCTTCAGCACGAAGAGGATGCCCGTCAGGCACGCGCGGTCGGGCACCCGCGGCCTGCCGCCCGGGCCCCGGCGGGGTGGGGGCGGCGGCAGGAGCGGCGCGATGCGATCCCACAGGGCGTCGGGGAGAAGCGGCTTGGCCATCGGCGCGGGTCCCTCCGGGGACCAAGCACCGCTCGCAATGCACGCTCAACAAGTGCAATGGCGTTCTGTTAGGCGTTCTTAGGGACGTACATTCTTTCCTCCTTTGTCGTCATCGGTAGGAGGCTTCTGACGTTCTTGGATGTGAACCTCCAGTCGGCGCAGAGAGTCTCAGGAACGCGGACGATCCCTCGGATTCAATTGTCCATCTTGGCCAGCGTTAGTGACTTGGTCGACTTTGGTTGGCAAAGAAGAAAGGCTGGGGCGTGACTCCTCAAGACCACCGCAGGCGCGTTCCCTGTTTGGAGAATGTCGCCCCGAGGATATCCCACACTGGCAGCGCATCGAGGTGTCTCCACACTTCACGGCGGAGAGAAGAGTGGCGTTCAAACTCTACTCCAGGAGATAGAGCGGATCGGGAGCTATCGCTAGAACCAGTCCATCCGCTTGCGCGATTCTTCGATGCGTCGTGCTCCTCAGGCGGGGCGCTCCGGGCAAATCAAGATCGGGCGGAGCCACATCGCCCCCTCCCCCAATTGACGGCGGCCACCGCGCGCAGCTATTCCCGCCCCGATGAGCGCGAGCCCCCCAGCCACCTCGCCCGGCGTTCCGGCTGCGGCCGCGGAGACGGGCGGCAAGCCGCGCCTGCGGCGCCCGGAATCCCCGCTGTTGGTGCTCGCGCTGCCGCTTCCCCCGAGCGGATCGCTTGCCGGTGCGCGGTTGCGGCACCACTTCCTTGAGATGCTCGCGGAGTTCAACCGCCGGGACGCTTGGTTGAATGCACTCGCCTGCATGGTGCTCAGCCTGCCGCTCCTCGGGATTTTCTTCGGCTACCTGCCGGGGACGATCATGCTGTTCGGGTCGATGTGGCTCCTCGGCAACGTCGCCACGGCCAACATCTCCGTGCAGGACCCCAGGACCCATCCGCTGCTTTCCCACCACGTGGCGCGCCGGAGCGGGACGCGACGCATGCTGCATGGGATTGTGACCGGCTTTGGCTTCGGGTCGCCCTACCCTACGCCGCTCTTCAACTCCTTTGCCATGTTGCGTCGCGGTCCCTCTGTGGAGGGCCCGATCCTGGACCTCCATCAGGCCGGGTATACGGGGCTCGATTTGATGGACCTCGCTTGGTTCGACGGGCGGCAACGCAACGTGTCTCACCGCAAGACTACAGTTCGCGCGCTGCTGCTCCCCTCCTTCGCGAGTTGCCTGCTCGCGAGCCGAGAAAGCGACCTCTTCCTGCTGTCGATCTTTGCCCCGCTCTTCATCCTCCTACTGGTTGCTGCAGTCGTGTCTCCGACCGGTGAACCCCGCCGCGAGGCGTGGGAGCTCTACGTGCACATGGTCTGCCACTACTGGCACACCACCGGCATCGAGGCCCTCCCCGACCCGCCCCGCGTCCGCGAGGTGACCCTTGGCACCGGGCGGCAGGCTTGCCGAAACCCCCGAGCTCGCCGCCGCGCGACGCGACCCCGCGGTGGCGCGCGAGATCATCAACACCTGCTTCGACCTCTACATCGAACGCCTCACCGACCCGGACGGCTTCCCCACGCACGACGAGTGGGTGGCCCGGCGGCGCGGCCCGATTGAATTCCCCGTTGCCTGAAGCGTAGGGATCGCGGACCCTCGTGTCCCGATCCCCGTAAGGACCGATGCCGATGCGCTACTTCCTCGCCTTCATCCTGCCGCCGCTCGCGATCCTGCTCTGCGGGCGTCCGCTGATGGCGATCGTCAACGTCCCGCTCTGCTTCCTCGGGTGGGTGCCCGGCGTGGCGCACGCGCTCCTGGTCGTCCACGAGCACCTCGCCGACAAGCGCGCCACGCGCGTGATCCGCGAGCTCCGTTCGGCCCACTAAGCCCATGTACTCGCGCGAGGAAATCGAAGCGGTCGTCGCGGAAGTGCTCGGCCGCATGAACGGCCACGCCGCGCCCAAGCCCCCCCCCGCGCCCGCCGCGGGCGGACGCATGCCCGGCGTCTTCGAAACCATGGACCAAGCGGTCGAAGCCGCCGAGAAGGCGTTCTTCGAGTTCCGCGGCCACACGATGGAGCAGCGCGAGCGTTACGTCGCCGTCCTGCGCCGCGTCGGCCTCGAGATGAAGGAACCGTGGTCCCGCGCGGAAGAAGCCGAAACCAAGCTCGGACGCTGGAGCCACAAGGTCCTCAAGTTCGACGCGGTCTGCAAGTACACGCCCGGCACCGAGGACCTGCCCACCTGGGCGAAGACCGGCGACCACGGCCTCACCATCGAGGAGTACGCGCCCTACGGCGTCGTCGCCGCCGTCACGCCCAGCACGCACCCCTGCGCCACGTTGATCTGCAACGGCATCGGCTTCCTCGCCGCGGGCAACGCCGGCGTGTTCAACGCGCACCCCGCCAGCAAGCGCGTCTTCGCCGAAGCGGTCGCCCACTTGAACCGCGAATTGGTCGCCGCCGGCGCGCCGGAGAACCTCCTCACCACCATCGCCGAGCCCACGGTCGAGTCCGCCGAGGCGATGTTCCGCCACCCCAAGACGCGCCTGATCCTCGTCACCGGCGGCCCCGCCGTGGTGAATGCCGCCCTCGCCGTGCCCAAGAAGGCGATCACCGCCGGACCCGGCAACCCCCCCGTGGTCGTGGACGCCACCGCCGACCTCGCCACCGCCGCGCGCCATCTGGTCGCCGGCGCGGGTTTCGACAACAACGTCCTCTGCATCGGCGAAAAGGAAGTGTTCTGCGTCGACCGCGTGTTCGACGCGTTCAAGCGCGAGCTGCTGGCGCAGGGCTGCGTGGAACTCGACCGCCCGTCCATCGACCGCCTCGCGACCGCCGCCTTCCCGCGCCACGACGGCAAGGTCGGCCTGAACCGCAACCTCGTTGGGCGGAATGCATCCGTCCTTGCGGAAGCCGCCGGCCTCCGCGGCCTCGGGTCGGAGGTGCCACTGCTGATCGGCGAGGTAGACGCCGCCCACGACTTCGTCCAGGAGGAGCAGCTCATGCCGTTCCTCCCACTGGTCCGGGTGCGCGACGTCGACGAGGCGATCGCGCGCTCGCTCGACGCGGAGCACGGATACCGCCACACCGCCGTGATGCACAGCCGCGATGTCGCCGCCCTCTCGCGCATGGCGCGTGCGTGCGACTGCTCGATCTTCGTCAAGAACGGCCCCTGCTTCGCGGGCCTCGGCTACGGCGGCGAGGGCTACTGCAGCTTCTCCATCGCGTCGCCCACCGGCGAGGGCCTCACCTCCGCCCGCACCTTCGCCCGCAAGCGCCGCTGCACGCTGGTGGACAGCTTCCGCATTGTCTGATTCGGCGGGAACTACCGCTTGAGGTTTCCCAAGTTATAGGACAAGTCTCGGGCAGGTCGTGGCCCAACCCCTGCCGCCACGTGCCAATCCAACCCGAGGATGCGATGATGGCAATGATCAGGATCGCCATGGCCGCGCTGGCGCTTTGCGCCGCGTTGCCGCTGGCAGGCATGGCGGAAGAGGGTGCCAAGACCACCCGCCCGCTCGACAAGATCGAACGCAAGATCGCGAAGATCCGCGCCGGCAAGCCCGGCCCCTCCTACGATAAGCCGAAGGAAGCTCTGCAGTTCTACCTCGACCAGCGCACCGGCGGCGCGCCCATCGACCCGCAGAAGTACGTGGACGCGATGGAGCTGAAGCTCGCCGGGATGAAGAACGACCCCGCCCGCGCGGTCGGCGACGTCGCCTCGTGGACCGAACTCGGCCCCGGAAACATCGGCGGACGCACCCGCACGATCCTCATCTCGCGCGCGAACGCGAACAATATGTGGACCGCAGGCGTCGGCGGCGGCGTGTGGCGCTCCACCGACGCGGGCGCGAACTGGTTTCCCGTCTTCGACCTCGAAGGCAACATCGCCGTCACAACCATGGCCTTCCAGCAGCAAGGCACCGCGTCAGAGAACCCGAACGTCATCTACGCCGGCACCGGCGAAGGCTTCTTCAATGTCGACGCGATCCGCGGCGCCGGCATCTGGAAGTCCACCGACGGCGGCACCACGTGGACCCAGCTGGCAGCGACGAACAACAGCAACTTCTACTACGTGAACAAGATCGTCACCAGCCCCTCGAACGCGAACCGCATCTGGGCAGCCACCTGGACCGGCGTCTGGCGCAGCACGGATGGCGGTGCGAACTGGACCAACCTGCTCAACTGGTCGGGAGTTTCCGGCGGAGCGCTGGACCTCGCCATTCGAACCGACACATCCCCGGACGACACGGTGTTCGCAAGCGCCGGCAACTTCGACGGCTCCGCAACCCGCGGGGTCTGGCGCACGATCGACAGCGGCACGAACTGGACGCAGGTGGTTTCGCCAACGGTCCCCGTCACCGCGTCCTCGATGGGGCGCCTCAGTCTCGCCATCGCGCCGAGCGACCAGAACTACTTGTACGCACTGGTTGCATCGACATCCACCAACGGCGTGCTGAACGTTTACCGGAGCACCGACGGCGGCGCGAGCTGGGCCACGCGGATTTCCGGCGCGTTCGACCAGACCAACCCGAAGTGGCTCCTCCTCAGCAACCCCGTCATCGCGAACCTGACACCCTGCGGCTTCGGCCCCTCGAGCTTCGGCGGCCAAGGCTGGTATGACAACATCATCGCCGTCGCGCCGCACAACCGCGACGTCGTTTTCGCGGGCGGCGTCGATTCCTTCCGCTCCGACGACGGAGGCGCCACTTGGGGCCTTATCTCCTACTGGTGGTTCGGATCCGGCGATCCCAAGTACAACCACGCCGACAACCATGCCATCGTCTTCCACCCGTCCTGGAACGGCACGTCGAACCAGACCATGTTCACTGGCAACGACGGCGGCGTGCTCCGCACGACGAACGCCCTCGGCGCCGTGGCCACCGGTGGCACCGGTGGATTCGGCATCTGCGGCGACGGCACCGATCCCGTTGTGAACTGGACGTCGCTCAACAATAGCTACGGCGTCACACAGTTCTACCACGGGCGTCCCTTCCCGAACGGCACCACGTACTTCGGCGGCACCCAGGACAACGGCACGCTTATCGGCTCCGACGGGACCGGCCTGAACAACTGGTTCGAATTGCTCGGCGGCGATGGTGGGTACGTCGAGGTCAACCCCTTGAACACGAACATCCTCTTCGCCTCGAACACGGGCCAGTCGCTCCAGCGCTCCACCGACGGTGGCGTCACCTGGGGAAGCCTGCCCGCCACCGGCGACACCGGCTTCCTCTTCATCCACCCGTTCCGGCTCGACCCGTCGAATCCGAACATCATGTGGTACGGCGCCGGCGAGCCCTACTCGACCACCAACGCCAGCTCCGCGGGAAGCGCGGGCGCGATCACCTGGACGCAGCGCGGATCAAACAGCAACTTCGCAAGCGCTGCCACCGCGCTCGCCATCGACCCTAACAACTCGAACCGAGTCTTCTACGGCACCGGGGGCGGGCAGATCTACCGCAATACGGCTGCGTTGAGTGCGACCTCCGCGACGACATGGTCGGACGTCGCGCTCTCCGGTGCGCCGTACGTCAGTTGGCTCGAAGTCGACCCCAACGATGCCACCGGCAACACCGTGTACGCCACCAGCAGCGAGTTCGGCGTCACGCAGGTGTGGCGCTCCACCAACGGCGGCACCTCCTTCAGCTCCATCGACGGCGACCTTCCCGACCTCCCCGTCCACTCGATCCGCGTGCAGCCCGGCGCGGCCAACATCCTTTGGATCGGCACCGACCTCGGCGTCTTCCGCTCGACGAACACGGGAACGAACTGGGTGGGTGTGAACTCCCCGGGCTTCGCGAACACCGTCTGCGAGGCGCTGGAATTCCAGGACGACAACACGCTCTTCGTCTTCACGCACGGGCGCGGCGCCTGGCGCGCGCAGATCAGCGGCGCCTCCGTCCGCGACTGGAAGGAACTCGAGTAACCCCGGGCCAACCTCCCCACCAGCAACCCACCGGGCCGCGGCGACGCGGCCCGGTTTCCGTTTCCGCCGTTATGACGGCGGGCGCGCGGCGTAGGACTACGCAGACTCCCCGCGCAAAGGTGGCCCGCCATGACCTACGGCGTCGTCCTCGGCATCCTCTTCCTGCACCTCGGCTTCATGCTGTCGATCATGGCGTATTGGCTCGCCGCGGAGGCGCTCGCCCCCGCGGCGGTGGCCTTCGGCCGCGAGCGGCTCCGCGCGCGCCCCGTGCGCACGTTGCTGCTCGGCGGCGCCATCGGGGTTCCGCTGCTGGCGGGGGGATTCGCCCTCACCAAGGCCCCCATCCCCGGCGCCGCGATGATCGGCGGCGGCGTGCTGCTCGGGCTGCTGCTCGTCGCGCTGCTCGGCTCCGCGGGGCTCGCGCGGCTGGTGGGCGAAGGGCTCCCCGCGCGCGACGCGGCCCCGGGCTGGCGATCGGTGCTGCGCGGCGGGGGGGTGGTGCTGCTCACATTCGCGATGCCGCTGCTCGGCTGGTTCATCCTGCTGCCGCTGGCGCTCGCCTCCGGCGTCGGCGCCATGGCCGCGTACCTCAAGAGCCCCCGCGCGGAAGCCGCCGCGTGAACCGCCGCGCCTTCCTCCTCCTCGGCGCCTGCGCCACGCTCGGCGTCGTCGTCGGCTGCGACTCCGTGGTCGAGGCGCTCCCCGGCGGCGAGTTCCCCCGCGGCCCGCTCGAAGCCCCGGACTCCACGACGCTCGACCCCGTGTCGCACATGCTGAACCGCACCACCTTCGGCGCGCGCCCCGGCGACTGGCAGCGCGTCCGCGCGCTCGCGCCCGATCCGCACGAGGCCGCGCAGCGGTTCGCCGCGGCGCAGCTCGACCCCGGGTCGGTCCGCGACCTGCCCGGCTTCTGGGCGCGCTCGCGCTTCGACCACCTCGAGGAGCCGCTCGGCGAGCACTACGAGTACAACGAGAAGCGCCTGCTCGCCGAGCTGGTCGGCGCCACGGTGGCCCGCGCCGCCGCCAGCGAGCGCCAGCTCTTCGAGGTCATGGTCCAGTTCTGGTCCGACCACTTCAACATCGACCCCACGAAGGAGGACTGCCGCTGGACCAAGGCGGCGGACGACCGCGACACGATCCGCGCGCACGCGCTCGGCGACTTCGGCGACATGCTGCGCGCCTCCGCGCTAAGCCCCGCGATGCTGTGGTACCTCGACGGGCAGGCGAACCGCGCCGCCGCGCCCGCCGACAAGCCGAACGAGAACTACGCCCGCGAGCTGCTCGAACTCCACACGCTCGGCGTGGACGGCGGCTACACGCAGCGCGACGTGATGGAGGCCGCCCGCTGCCTAACCGGCTGGACCGCGCATCCGCTCAAGCCCTTCAAGACCGGCAAGGTCGAGTTCGTCCCCGCGCTCCACGACGACGGGGAGAAGGTGGTGCTCGGGCGCCGGATCGAAGCGCGAGGCGGCCCGGGCGACCTCGACCAGTTGCTTGACATTGTCAAGAACCACCCCTCCACCGCGCGCAACATCGCCCGCAAGCTCTGCGTCCGCTTCGTCGCCGACGAGCCCTCCGGGGCGCTCGTGGCGGAGGTGGCGCGCGAGTTCCTCCGCACCGCCGGCTCGATCCGCGCGACGCTCGCCGCGCTGCTGGGGCACCAGGAGTTCCTCTCCTCGCGCAGCTGCAAGTTCAAGCTACCGTTCCACTTCGTCGTGTCGTCTCTCCGCGCCACCGGCGCGCGCACGGACGGCGGCGAGGGGCTTGTCCGCTTCCTCCAGCGCATGGGCCACACGCCGTTCCACTACGGCACGCCGGACGGCTACCCGCAGGAGCCGCACCCGTGGCTCGGCACGATGCTGTGGCGGTGGAACTTCGCCGCGGCGCTCGCGGAGGACCGCATCAAGGGCACCCGCGCGCGGACCGACGCGGTCGCCGCGCTCCACGGCGGCGCGGAACACGCCCTCGGCCACCTGTTCGGACGCCGCGCCACGCCGGACGAGGCGCGCGCGATCCTCGGCTCCGGGCGCCCGCTGGCGCTCGCACTTTCCGCCCCCGCCTTCCAGAGGTTCTGACCCATGGCCGCCGACCACACGCT
This sequence comes from Candidatus Sumerlaeia bacterium, assembly GCA_033764015.1. Lineage (GTDB taxonomy): Bacteria > Sumerlaeota > Sumerlaeia > SLMS01 > JANRJK01 > JANRJK01. The sequence goes on from JANRJK010000016.1 coordinate 8,155, forward strand.
CGTCGTCGTCTTCCTCCGCGGCGCCGCGGACGGACTCAACATGGTGGTGCCGGTCGAGGACGACGGGTACCACCGCGCGCGCCCGACGCTCGCCGTGCGGAAGCGCGACGCGCTGCCGCTCGACGGCTTCTTCGGCCTCAACCACGCGCTCGCGGAGCTCCTCCCGCTCTACCGCGAGGGCGAACTCGCCGTGCTGCATGGAGTCGGCAGCGAGGACGGCACGCGCTCGCACTTCGAGGCGCAGGACCTGATGGAGCGCGCCGGCCAAGGGGGCGGTGGTTGGCTCGCGCGGCACCTGCGCCGGCGACCCGGTCCCCGCGGCGGCGCCCTCTCCGCCGTCGCCGTCGGCGAGATGCTCCCCGAATGCCTCCGCGGCGCGCCCTCCGCCACCGCGCTCGATTCACTCGAGGCGTTCTCCCTCGGCGACGGCGGCGCCGCGTTCACCACCGGGATCGCGGACCTCTACGCGCGCGAGCAGGGCCACCTCGGCGACGCCGCCCGCGACACGCTCCGCTCGCTCGCGCGCATCGACGATCTGCGCAGCGCGTCCTACACGCCCGCCGCCGAGTACCCCACCGAACCCTTCGCCCAGGGGCTCAAGCTGGTGGCGCGGCTCGTGAAGGCGCGCCTCGGACTCGAAGCCGCCGCCGTGGACCTCGATGGCTGGGACACGCACTTCGCGCAGGACTCGCTGATGCCCTCGCTGATGCGGCGGCTGGCGGAGGGCGTCGCCGCGTTCCGCCGCGACCTGGGCGGCGACTTCGCGCGCGTCTCGCTGGTGGTGATGACGGAGTTCGGCCGCCGCGTGGCGGAGAACTCGGCGCTCGGCACCGACCACGGGCGCGCCAGCATCATGCTCGCCGCCGGCGGCGGCATCCGCGGCGGGCGCGTGATGGCGGAATGGCGCGGCCTCGAAAGCGGCCTCCTCGAAGGCCCCGGCGACCTCCCCGTCGCGACGGACTACCGCGACGTACTCGCGCCGGTCCTCGCCAGGCATTGGGGCGCGGGACACCTGCCGGAGGTCTTCCCCGGCCACGCGCCCGCGCCGGTTGCGCTCTACTAGCCCGGCAGGCCGCCCATCGACAGCAGCGCCGCCACGCCCAGCGCCGTCAGCGCCCCGACGCAGCAAAGCGGCAGCCCGTTGATCCCGAGGCCGATCCACGCGAAGAGGCGCTTCCGGTCGCGCTCGAAGAACCCGATGATCGAGGCGACGACACCCAGCAACCCCGCCGCCATCCCGCCCAGCAGCAGGAAGCCCGAGAAGATCGCGAGTGGATCGCCCTGCGCGGCCATCGGGTCGCCGCCGTACTTGGCGCCGATGACCTGCGAGACCACGACGCCAATGCCCATCATCAGCACCGCGAGCACGCCAAGCGCCGTTCCCACCATGCCGCCGATGGCGTGTTTCCAGGTCGGCGCGGCGCCGTACTGCGGGCCATACGGCGCGTAGCCCTGCTGCTGCGGATCGTAGCCGTACGGTTGCTGCGCGGGGTCGTACCCGAAAGGTTGCTGGGCCGCTCCGTAGGGCTGCTGCTCCGGCGGGGGATAGGGCGCGTAAGGCTGCTGAGGCGGCTGCGGCTCGCCGGGCGGCGGCAGGGGCGGAGGTGTCGTGCTCACGGGTCGAAGAGGCTCCCTTGCTCGCCGGTGGCTGGAGTGTCGTCGGCGGAGGCTCCTTCGGCATCCGCCGCCGAAGCGACCGGATTCCGCCCCGCCAGCGCGTCGATGAGCTGTGCCTCGTCCCACATCGGCACGCCGAGTTCCGCCGCCCTTTTCGCCTTCGAGCCCGCCGCCGCGCCGACAATGACAGCGGTGGTCTTCTTGCTCACGCTGCCGGAGACCTTGCCGCCGAGCGCCATGATGCGGGCGCCCGCTTCGTCGCGCGTCATCGACTCCAGTTCGCCCGTGAGCACAAACGTCCCTCCCGCGAACACGCTCCCCGACGGCGCCACGGGCTTCGCCTCCGGCGGCGGCGCGACGCCGAGCATCAGCATCCGGTCCACCACCGCGTTGTTCGCGGGCGACTCCCAGTAGCGCCGGATGCACGCCGCCACGATGCCGCCCACGCCCTCCACCGCGGTCAGCTCCTCTTCCGTCGCCGAGCGGAACACTTCGAGCGTGCCGAAGGCCCGCGCCAAGTCCCGCGCCGTGGACACGCCCACTTGCCGGATGCCGAGCGCGAACAGGATCGCCGCGAGCGGGCGCGTCCGGCTCGCCTCGATGCCGGCCACGAGGTTCTCCGCGCTCTTGCGCCCGAAGCGCTCCAGCCCTTCGAGCCGCTCCACCGTCAGCGCGTACAGATCCGCGAAGCTCGCGACGAGGCCCTCGGTGACGAGCTGGTCCACGACCTTTTCGCCGAGTCCCTCGATGTCCATCGCCTTGCGCGAGGCGAAGTGCTGGAGTTGCTCACGGAGCTGCGCGGGGCAGGAGGCGTTCGAGCAGCGCAGCGCCGCCTCGTCCTCCATCCGAGCGAGCGGCCCGCCGCAGGAGGGACACGCCTCCGGGATCGCGATCGGCTTCGGGTCCGCGGCGCGGCGCTCCGGGACGGCGCGCAGGATCTTCGGGATGATCTCGCCCCCCTTTTCGACCACCACCGCGTCGCCGAGCCGCAGGTCGAGCCGCGCGATCTCGTCCACGTTGTGCAGCGTGGCGCGCTTCACCGTCGTCCCCGCGAGGAACACCGGGCGCAGGTTCGCCACCGGCGTCACCGCGCCCGTGCGCCCCACCTGCCACGAGACATTCTCGAGCACGGTCTCGACCTGCTCCGCGCCGAACTTGTAGGCGACGACCCAGCGCGGCGACTTCGACGTGGCGCCGAGCCGCGCCTGCCAGTCGCGCCGGTCGATCTTCACCACCAGCCCGTCCGTGTCGTAGGGGAGCGCCTTGCGCGCCTGCTCCCAATGCGCGACGCGCTCCTCGACCTCCGCGACGCCCGCGCACGCGCGCCACCCGTCGTTCACCGGCAGGCCCCACTCCGCCAGAGCGCCGAGCAGCTCCGAGTGCCGCGCGGGGAGCGCCCCCTCCGGCGCCGAGCCGACCGCGTAGGCGAAGAACCGCAGCGGCCGCGACGCCACCTCGCGGGGGTCGAGCTGCTTCAGCGTGCCCGCCGCGAGGTTGCGCGGGTTCGCGTACTGCGCGAGGCCGGCCGCCGCACGCTGCGCGTTGAGCGCGTCGAAGGTGGCGCGCTCGAAGTAAACCTCGCCTCGAACCTCGATGGTTCCCGCCGGCGCGCCGGCGAGCCGCTCCGGGACGTCCTTGATCGTGAGCACGTTCGCCGTCACCACATCGCCTCGCGCGCCGTCGCCCCGCGTCACCGCGCGCGCGAGGCGCCCGTCCTCGTAGACCAGCGACATGCCGACGCCGTCGATCTTCAGCTCGACCACGTAGCCGACCGGCTCGTCCGCAGGGAGCGCGAGGTCCTTCCGCCGCCGCGCGTCGAACTCGCGGAACTCGTCCATCGAATAGGTGTTGTCGATGGAGAGCATCGGCGCGAGGTGGGCCGCGGTCGCGAAGCCCTCCGTCAGGTCCGAGCCCGGCTTCGCGGTGGGGGAGTCGGCGCTCGCCAGCTCCGGGTGCGCGGCTTCGAGCGCGCGCAGCTCCGCCGCGAGCGCATCGTACTCGTGGTCGCTGATGGTCGGCGCCGCGTCCGCGTAGTAGCGCTGGTCGTGCCCGCGGATCTCCTCGCGGAGTGATTCGATCCGTTCGCGGGGGGATTGGTCGCTCATGGCTGCTCCAGCGTCCAGACCGTGACCTCGGCGATGCGCGCGACGTCGCCGCCGGGGAGCCGGTTGGGTTCCAGGATGTCGATTCGGACTTCGGTCGCTTCGATCGGAGGATCGACCGCGATGCGCTCGCGGCCAAGCCCGGAGCGACGGCCCACCTCGCCGACGGCGATCCATGCGGCGTCGCCGGAGGAACGCAGGGACACCGTCGCCCCCCCGAGGTCGAGCGAGGGATCGAGCCCCGCCGCGGAGGCGTGCGCCACGTCGATCGCGGCGACCAGCCCGCGGCGCGCGAGGCGCAGCCTCACCGCGAACGGCGCGCCCCCGGGGGCGGCCGCGGCGAACAGCGCCCCGCCGCCGTCCTCCGACTGCGAGCGCCCGTCGAACAGCGCGCGCGGGGGGTGCGCGTCGAACGCGACGCCCCCCGTGGTCGCCTCGCGCATCGCGGCGCGGCCCCAGCGCGAGCCGTCCGGCAGCGTGCGCACCGCCGGCGCGGCATCGAGCACCAGGACCGCCCCTGCCTCGACCGCGCCGCGTCGCGCCATGGTGGCCTCGTCGCGCAGGTCGGGGAGCAGCGCAGCCTCGCGGGGATGCGCGAGCGCCGCGTCCCGGACGCCGTGCTCGAGGAGGAAGCGCGCCAGCGCGCCGCGCCGCGCCCCCGTCTGCCCCGCGAACTCGCGCGGCACCGCCAGCAGCCACAGCGCCCCCTCGCCATCCACGCCGACGACGGTCCGCGCCGCCGGTCGCAGGTCGGGCTCGGGGCCGGGCACCTCCTCGCCCGCGCGCAGCAGCCACTCGCCCGCGGGCACCGCGAGCTGCGCCGTGGCGACCGCCGCGGGTACGCCGTCCAGCAGCACGAGTCCGCCTTCCTCGCTGGGTGGGAGCTCCACTTGCAGGAGGGCCTCGTTCCACTCCAGCGACCGCGCCGCGCCGTCGATCCGTAGCGCGTCGAATGCGGGCCCCGGCGCCGCGCCGGAGCCGTTCCACACGCCGGGGAATGGGATGATGAAGGAGTCCGGCTGGTCCTTGACTAAGTCAATGATCAGCGCGCGGTCCAGGGGACCGGGGATGATCCGCGGCGCGGGGGCGGAGGCGCCGATGCCAAGGGCGGTCTCCGAGCCGGATCCGGTCCGCAGCGACGGCGCGCCCGGCGGAGGATCGGCGAGGCGGAAGGATCCCTCCGCGTCCACGATGAGGAGCGGCCCCTCCGCCGGCCAGCGCGCGACGCGGCCCCACTCGGCCACGGGGCCCGGGACCCCCGGCTCGAGTCCCAGGAGCGCGAGCGCCCCGCGCCGCTCCTGCGCCCGCGCCAGCAGCGTGTCGCCTCCCGGGTCGAGCCGGAGCGAGCCCGCGAAGGCGCGCGGTTCGACCTTCAACGCCTCGTACGCGGTCGACGCGCCGCCTTGGCGGTCCACCGCGGTGAAGAGGCGCAGGCCCGGCTGCAGGGCCCGCTCGCGCGTATCGAGTTCGCGCAGCAGCTCCTGCCCCGGGAGCGCCGCCGGAAGCGCGAGCAGGAGCGCGGCGAGGCGCCTCATGGTTCGCGGCGCGCCTCTTCCGCGAGCCGCTGCAATTCCATCAGCGCCTCCATCGGAGTGAGGCGGTTCGGGTCCAGCCGCTTCAGCGCCTCGAGCGCCGGGTGCGGGCCCTGCACCCCGAAGAGGGAAAGCTGGCCGAGGTCCCACTCCGTCGCCTGCGGCAGGATCGACGCGCGCCGCCTCGGCTTGGGCGCCGGCGCCTTCGGGTGCTCCGAAGCGACCCTCGGCGCGACGGAGCGCCCCTCCTCCAGCTCCGCGAGGATCTCGCGCGAGCGCGCCACCACCGCGTCCGGCACTCCCGCCAGCTCCGCCGCGTGTACACCGTAGGAGCGGTCCGTCGCGCCGGGCACGATACGGTACAGAAAGACGATGCGCCCGTCGCGATCCGCCACGGCGACGTGGAAGTTGCGCAGCGCGGGCAGCGCGTTCGCCAGCTCCGTCAGCTCGTGGTAGTGCGTTGCGAAGAGCGTCAGCGGGCGCTGCCCTTCCGTGTTGTGGATGAACTCGCAGGCGGCCCACGCGATCGACAGGCCGTCGTAGGTCGAGGTGCCGCGGCCGATCTCGTCCAGGATCACGAGCGAGTCGTCCGTCGCGTTCTGGAGGATGTTCGCCAGCTCCGACATCTCGACCAGGAAGGTCGATTGGCCGCGCGCGAGCGAGTCCATCGCGCCGACGCGCGTGAACACACGGTCGCGCAGCGGCACCAGCGCCCTCTCCGCCGGGACGAAGCTCCCCATGTGCGCCATCAGCACCAGCAGCGCGGACTGGCGGATGAAGGTGGACTTGCCCGCCATGTTCGGCCCTGTGATCAGGCCGATGCGCGCCTCCGGCGCGAGCGCCGCGTCGTTGGGCACGAACGGCGGCTCCTTCTGGATCGACTCCAGCACGGGGTGGCGTCCCGACTGGATCTCGAGGATGCCGTCCGCGTTGAGCCCCGGGCGCCGGTAGCCGCCGCGCACCGCCGCGGTGGCGAGCGACAGCAGGCAGTCCGCCTCCGCGACCGCCGCGGCGTTGGCCAGCAGCGCGGGCGCCTCCGCGGAGACCTTGCCGCACAGCTCCTGGAAGATCTCCAGCTCCAGCGCGCGCATCCGCTCCTCCGCGTGGAGGACCTCGTCCTCCTTCTCCTTCAGCGCGGCGGTGATGAAGCGCTCGCCGTTCGCGATGGTCTGCTTGCGGATGTACTCCGGCGGCGGCTGGCCGCCGGGGAGCTGGCGGAGCTGCGCCCGCGTCATCTCGATGTAGTACCCGAACACGCGGTTGTACTGCACCTTCACCGCGACGCCGATGCGCTGGGTCTCCTCCTCGCGGAACTGGTTGATCCAATCCTTCGCGCCGCGGGAGAGGCGCAGCAGCTTGTCGAGCGCCTCGGACGCGCCCTCGCGCACGAGTCCGCCGTCGCGCGCCACCGCCGGCGGCTCGTCGACGAGCGTGCGGGCCAGCGCCTCCGCAAGCCCTTCGAGGGGGTCGATGCGCGCGGCGATTCCCTCCAGCAGCGCGGCGTCGCCGCCTCCGCGCCCGCCGAGCAGCAACCGCAGCGCGGGCAGCCGCTGGAGCCCCGAGCGCAGCGCCGCCAGGTCGCGCGGTCCCGCCGTTCCCATGTTCACCCGCGCCACCGCGCGCTCCAGGTCGCGCACGCCCGCCAGCGCCGCCGCCAGCGATTCGCGCAGCGGACGCGAGGCCACCAGTTCGCCGACCGCGTCGAGCCGCGCCTCGATCGCCTCCCGGTCGCGCAGCGGCTCGAGGATCCAGCTCCGCAGCAGCCGCGCGCCCATCGGCGTCTGCGTGTGGTCCAGCACCGAGAGCAGCGTGCCCGCGCGTCCGCCGTCGTGCAGGTTGCGCACCAGCTCGAGGGAGCGCTGCGTCGTCGCGTCCAGCAGCATCGTCTCGCGCCGGGTCCGCACGCGGAGCCGGTGCAGGTGGCGCAGCGACGTCTTCTGCGTTTCCTGCAGGTAGCGCAGCAGCGCGCCCGCGGCGGCGGTCCCCACCGGGAGCTCCGTGGCGCCGAAGCCGTCGAGCGAGTGGACGCGGAAGTGGTCCGTCAACACCCGCAGCGCCGTCTCGTGGCGGAAGTCCGACGGGTGTCGCCGAGTGACCGCGACGGGCCGATCCGCGAGATAGCCCCGCAGCGGCGCGAGGTCGAGCTCCGAGGAGACGAGCAGTTCGCGCGGGTCGAGGCGGGCGAGCTCCGTCGCGAGCTCCGAGGAGACGCGGTCTCCCGTCGCCTCGGAGAGCGCGAAGAAGCCGGTGCCGAGGTCGGCGAGCGCGATCCCCCACACACCCGCGGGGGAGCGTTCGAGGCAGACGATGTGGTTCGGCGCGCGCTCGTCCACGATCGTCTCGTCGATGGCGGTGCCCGGCGTGACCACGCGCACCACGCCGCGCTGGACGAGTCCCTTCGCGGCCTTCGGGTCCTCGAGCTGCTCCGCGATGGCGACGCTGCGTCCGGAGCGGACCAGCTTCGCGAGGTAGGCGTCGATGGCGTGGTAGGGCACGCCGGCCATGGCGACCTCGCCGTCGGCGCCGGCGCCCTTGCGCGTCACCGTGATGTTGAGCAGGCGCCCCGCCTCCTCCGCGTCCTCCGCGTAGGTCTCGTAGAAGTCGCCGCAGCGGAAGAGCATGAGCGCGCCGGGGTGCTCCTCCTTGAGGCGCATGTACTGCCGCATCATCGGCGTTGCGTAGGCGCGGGGCGCTGCGCTCACGGGGCGGCGGGCTTCCCGTAGACCTCGAACAGGCGCGGCGGCAGCAGAGTCGCGCGTTCGAAGCCGGCGTCTTCGAGGATGTCGACCATCTCGGGCCGCGGGCAGAAGGCTACGGGGAGCTTCGCGAGGTAGGACTCGGCCTTCGCCCGGTCGCCAAGGCGCGCCGCCGCCGCCGCCGCCATCATGAAGTCGTCGGAGTCCACCAGCTCCGGCTCCGCGCCCTCGACCAGCGCGAGCACTTCGGCATGCAGCGGGCTCGCGTACTCGGAGCGGCCCTCGCGGTGCGCGATCTCGGCCCGCAGCATCGTCTCCGCCAGCTTGTCCGCCAGGAAGTCCTGCGGCTCGAGTTCCTCCTTCGGCATGGCCTCGAAGATGGACGCCGCCGTGTCCGCATGGCGCTGCGCCTCCTCGACCGCGCCGAGCCGGAGCCGCAGGTGCGCGAGATACCAGGCGTTGCTGATCCTCCGCGGCTGCGGGTTGTCGAACTGCGAATCCTCCGCGGCCAGGGCGTCGCGGATCGCGGCGGCGGAAAGCGCGGCCTCCACCGCCTCCCCGGGCCGCCCGAGCAGGTGCAGGTAGGTCGCTCGCCAGAACTCCGCCGTCGACAGGTACGAGCGCGACGCCAGGACGTCGTAGTTCGCGTCCGCCATGCGCCGGTACACATCCCCCTCTTCGATCGAGAGGCGCAGCGCCTCGACGAAGTCGCCCCTAAGCCTCGCCATCCGCGCCAGGTGCGCCAGCACCACGCTGTAGTCGTCCCAGTGCGACATGTTGTCCGGGGAGAAGTCCACGAGCTGGCGGGCGAGCTGGGCGCCGCGCGCGTAGACCCGCTGCGCCTCCGCCAGGTTCCCGCGCGCCACTTCGATGCCCGCGACCCGGTTGAAGGTGATCGCGTACTCGCGCAACCAATCGAGGTTTCCAGGCTCGAGCTGAACCAGCAGGCCCGAAACCCGGTGCGAGGCGCGGATCGCCTCCTCCATCTCGGCGTCCGCCTCCATGCGGTCGTGGATCGAGATCAGCCGATTGATGTTCAGGTTCAGCACCTGTAGCAGCAGCGTGTTCCGCGGGAAGCGCTCCAGCGCGCCCTCGAGGTCGCGGCGGTCCCGGGTCGCGCGGTCCCGCGCCTCCTCCTCGCGCCTCAACTGGAGCAGCGCGAAGACCGCCCCGTTGCGCAGGTTGTAGAGCCGGTGCATCGCCTTGGGGTCCTGGGCGATCGCGGGCAGGAGCGGCTCCACCTTCGCCAAGTCGCGCTCCACCTGCGCGAGTCCCTCCGCGTAGCGGCGCCGCGCGAAGGCGATGTTCATGCGGGCCCCGGAGTAGGACGCGCTGTCGATGAACCCGAGCACCGGGTCCGCGTGGAGCGGGGCGGACCGCTCGAACGCCTCCTCGCCCTGTGCGATCAGCGCCTCCGCCCGGTCGGTCTCGCCCCGGCGGAAGTAGATGCCGACCATTCGCGACAGCACTTCCGCGAGGACCTTCGCGGTCTCCGGCGAACGCTCCGGACCGCTGTCCAGCGCGAGCGCCTCGTTGTAGATCGGCGTCAGCGTGGCCTCCGCCTCGTCGAGCTTCCCCTTGGACAGGGCGATCTCGGCGACCTTGTAGCGCGCCTCCAGCGAACGGATCCGCGAGGCCAGGTCCCCGGAGAGCCGCGTCTGCTCCTCGTAGTAGGCGGCCACCCGCGAGCCCGCGCTTTCGATCAGCTCGAGGCGGCCGAGCGAGGTCAGGCGGTCGCGCAGGTCGTCCAGCATGAATTCCGCAAGCCCCTCCGCGTCCGCCCGCGCGCGCACCGCGCGGTCGCGCTCCGCCTGCACCAGGTCGCGCTCGCGGGTGATGTCCGCGGCGAACTTGGCCCCCATCGCGACCATCGCGAAGGCGAGCACGCCGACCCCCGCGAAGGCCCAGCGGCGCGTCCGCGCGTTGTACTCGCGCCGGCGCCGTCCCCGCTCGACCGCCTCTAGCACCGCCGCCCGCGCGCCCGAACCTGCGTCGAGCGACAGCGCCAGCGACTCCGCCAGCAGGAAGTCCTCCGCCTCCAGCGCCGCCTCCGCGTGCAGCGACAGCACGCGCACGCGCAGCTCCTGCGCCGCCGTGTAGCCCGGCCAGAGCTGCAGCGCCCGCGCCAGCTCCGAACGGAGCTGCGTCAGCCGGTTGTAGTCCACGCCGTCGCGCCCCGCGCGCAGCGCCTCCGCCACGTCGTCCGCCAGCGCCACCGCCTCGCGGCGCTTCCCCGCGCCCGAGATGTGGTCCTGCAGCGCCGCGAGGAAGTCGCGCGCCGACTGCATCCGCTGCTCGTGGGCGAAGCGCGTCGACGCCTCGCAAAGCTCCAGCAGGTCCTCCGGGTACTCGCGCTCCGGCGCCACGCGGTCCGGCGCCGGCGGCACTTCGCCCGCCGCCTTCAGGAACGCCGCCGCCGCCGTCGGCGCCGAATGCGGCGTCCGGCCGCAAAGCAGGTAGTACAGGATCGCGCCCAGCAGGTACACGTCCGTCCACGGGCCGATGTTCGCGGCGGTGGACTCCGTCTGCTCCGGCGCCATGAACGCCGGCGTGCCCGCCGGGCTCGACGCCGTCGCCAAGTCGATCCCCCGCGTCGAGACGCCGGTCACCGCTTCGAAGTCGTGGAGCCGCGCCGGGTCGAACGCCACCGCGAGGCCCCAGTCCGTGAGCAGCACTTCGCCGAACTCGCCCAGCATCACCTGCGACGGCTTCAGGTCGCGGTGCACGATCCCGCGCGAGTGCGCGAACGCCACCGCCTGCGCCACGTCCACCAGGATCGGCAGGTGCTTCGCCAGGAAATCCGCCGACGTCATCTCCTCGAAATCCGTCCGCAGCACCTCGTCCCAGCGGAGGCCGCGCACCAGCTTCATCATCAGCAGCGGACGCCCCGCCTCGTCCTCCGTGAGGTCGTGGATGGGGACGATGTTCGGGTGTTCGAGCTGCGCCGCGGTGAGCGCTTCCGCGCGGAACAGCCTCGCGGGCGAAAGGCTGCCGCTCGCCGTCTCGGGGCGGCTTTCGTGCTCGCGCAGCTTCGACTCGAGGATGCGCTTCACCGCCACCGTGCGGCCGAGGCGCACCTGCACCGCCTCCCACACCTCGCCCATTCCGCCGCGCCCCACGCGATCCAGGAAGCGGAACTCCGCCCGGGCGTCCCGCGGCGGCCCCTCGTCTACGGGCGGCGGGGCGCCGGCCACCCGGCTCGTGCCCAAGTCGTCCGTCGCCTTCGTCTCCGGCGCATCGAGCGAATCGTGGAGCAGGGACCCGGGATTGAACGTGTGGGCCGGATCGGCCGGGAGGCCCTGCGGGGGGATGGTCTGGCTGCGGTCGGTCAACGCGTGCTCCGCGCGGCGGTGTCTCGAAGGCGGCAAGCGTGGCCCGGCCACGGGCGCCCTGCCAAGCGCCAAGCGCGCGCGGCACCGCAGATCATTCCGAGAGATTTGGAGGCATCCCACACCTGTGGACGCGGCGCGGGGAGCCGGAGCGCGGGGGCGCGTCACCGGCCGCGATCCGACGCAAGCTCTCCGCCGCCGCCTCGCAGTTCGCCGACCACCTCCACGCTGGCGCTCCACTCTTTCGGGCACGTCGCGGCGTAGCCCCGAAGCGCACATCAGCCCCGCTTCGCGTCCTCGCGGCTTGTATGTTTCCCCCGGGGTTCTCGATGGGGATGTCCCCCGTCACCATCACAGGGGGGCGCGGGGGGACTTAACATCCGCGCCGATCTGTGGAGAACTCCC
>JANRJK010000017.1:0-139201 GCA_033764015.1 Candidatus Sumerlaeia bacterium
CAGCGCCGGAGCCCTCGCCGCGCTGAACCGCCTCGGGCCGACGCAGTTCCGCCTCCGCTTCGAGAACGCGGAATCGGACAACGCCACGAAGGACACGTTCCGGTTCTATACCGGCAACGCTTCGGGCACGAACCGCGCGCGTTTGGACATCGAGATCGCGCAGTAGGCGGCAGAACCCTCCGCAGCAAACAGAACCGCGCCGGGAGCCCGATGGCTCCCGGCGCGGTTTCGTTTCAGTGGCGCGCGCCGCGGCTCAGCCCCACGGATTCCCGAGAGCGCGGCCGATATGGTGCGTGAGCTGGCGCTTCCACCAGAACCAGTGGTGCGCGGCGTCGTGGCCCCAGATGTCCGTTTCGCTGCTGACGCCCTTGGCGCGGAGGATCGCGCCGAGGCGCTCGGTCTCGGGCAGGCAGTTGCCCTCGTGCGGGCCGCGCCCCGCCGTGAGGATGATGTGCGCGTGGCGGCGCACCCAGTCGAGGTGCGGCCCGTGCATGTTCGCGGAGTAGGACATGACGTCGCTGAAGTAGGCGCCCTGCGAGCCGTACCCCTCCCAGAGGCGGGCGATGTCGTACTTGCCCGACATGCCGAGGGCCCACGGGAAGATGTCGGGGCGCTTCAGGCCCCAGTGGACGGCGTGGTAGCCGCCGCTGCTGACGCCCGCGGTGGCGATCTGCACATCGCCGCGGCAGTCGAAGCGGATCGCCGGCACCAGGTTGTTCAGCACGTAGTCCTCGAAGCACTGCATGCGGTGCACGCGGATCGGCTCCGGCGAATCCGGGTTCAGGAGGCAATCGCCGTCCACGGAGGAGGTGCAGTAGACCTTGAGCTTCCCGGCGGCGATCCAGGGCGCGAGCACATGGATCATCCCGTAATCGGCCCAGTTGTTCGCGGAGCACGCCGCGGAGGGGAACGCGAGGAGGGGGCGCCCGTAGTGGCCATAGGCCCAGACGTGCATGTCGTGGCCGAGGGCGGGGCTGTAGATGCGTGAGTAGACGACGCGCATGGGGGAGTCCTGTCGGTGATCGGTCGGCGGCGCGGAGGTCGGGGGCGCCGGGCGCCTTGGGGAGAGTGAAAGGGTCGCGGACCGGCGCGGGGCGTAAAGCGGAAAGCCGGTGCCGCGGGCCGGAGCCGCCGCTTGCGCCGCGAGCAATCGCTTTATAGCCTCCCGCGACACCGTCTCCGGAGCCACCATGACCACCGTCGCCCCTTCCCCGAGCCTCGAATCGAACCTCGCCACCTGCCGGGAACTCGCCGACCGCCTCGCCGCGAACGCCCTCGCCGGCGACGCGAAGGCGATCGCCCGCCAGCACGCCAAGCACAAGCTCACCGTCGCCGAGCGCTTCGACCTGCTCTTCGACAAAGAGGGCTGGCGCGTGGAGATCGGCGCCTTCGCCGCCGACGGCATGTACGGCGAATTCGGCGGCGACATCCGTTCCGCCGGCTGCCGCGCGGTCGTGGGCCTCCTCCACGGACGCCCGACGCTGGCGCTGGCGAACGACTCGATGGTCAAGGCGGGCGCGTGGCTGCCGATGACGATCAAGAAGATGCTCCGCGCGCAGGAGGTGGCGCTCGAAAACCGCCTGCCCACGGTGTACCTCGTCGACAGCGCCGGAGTCTTCCTTCCGCTGCAGGAGGACATCTTCCCGGACCGAGAGCACGCGGGGCGCATCTTCTACAACAACTCGGTCATGTCGGCGGAGGGCATCCCGCAGGTGGCCGTGGTGTGCGGCCCCTGCGTGGCGGGGGGCGCGTACCTGCCGGTGCTCTGCGACGAGATGATCATCGTGAAGGGGACGGGCCACGTGTTCCTCGCCGGGCCCTACCTCGTCGAGGCGGCGATCGGCGAGAAGACCGACGCCGAGTCGCTCGGCGGCGCGGAGATGCACGGGCGCCTGTCGGGGACCGCGGACTACGAGGAGCCGTCGGAGGAGTCCGCGCTGGCGAAGGTACGCGAGATCGCGCGCTCCTGGCCCCGCAGCACCGCGGGCCTGCGCCGCGAGGAGCCCGCCGCGCCGGCGACGGACCCGGAGGAGATCCTCGCGATCCTGCCGGACTCGCGCCAGAAGCCCTACGACATGCGCCGCATCATCGACGCGCTCGTCGACGGCGGCAGCTTCCTCGAATTCAAGAAGAACTACGGGCAGACCCTCATTTGCGGCACCGCGCGCATCGAGGGATGGCACGTTGGCATCGTGGCGAACCAGCGGCTCATCGTGAAGAGCGCGCAGGGCGAGCTTCAGATGGGGGGCGTGATCTACTCCGATTCCGCCGACAAGGCGGCGCGCTTCGTCATGAACTGCAACCAGAAGGGCCTGCCCATCGTCTACCTGCAGGACGTGACGGGCTTCATGGTGGGGAGCCGGGCCGAGCGCGGCGGCATCATCAAGGACGGCGCGAAGCTGGTGAACGCGGTGTCGAACTCGCGCGTGCCCCAGTTCACCGTGGTGGTCGGCAACTCGAACGGCGCGGGGAACTACGCGCTGTGCGGGCGGGCGTACGGGCCGCGCTTCATGCTCTCGTGGCCCATGGGGCGCATCTCCGTCATGGGTGGCGAGCAGGCGGCCAAGACGCTGCTCTCGCTCGAAAAGCAGCGCCGCGCGAAGGACCCGATGACGCCGGAGGAGGAGGCCGCGTTCCTCTCCCGGATGATCGAGCACTACAGCGACCACTCGAGCCCGTACCACGCGGCGTCGCGGCTGTGGATCGACGCCGTGATTGACCCGAGGGGGACCCGTGGGACACTCGCCAAGTTGTTGGAGATAGCGGACGAGGCACCCCTCGCCGATTCCTTCAGGACTGGCGTCCTGCAGACCTGATCCGGAGGCGACCCCCATGGGCTCCCGGTACGAACTGCTGAGCATCGAACGCGACGGCGCGCTGGCGCATATCGTAGTGAACCGCCCGCCGGTCAACGCGATCAATTCGGCGCTGCTGAAGGAGCTCCACCGCGCCGCCGAAGAGGTGAACAACGACGGCACCACGAAGGTCGCGCTGCTGTATCCGGCCGGGAAGCACTTCGGCGCGGGGGCGGACATCAAGGAGATCGAGGCGCTCGAGCCCGGCGAGGCCGTGGACGAGTTCGCCACCATGGGCCAGGACGCCTTCTTCCAGATCGAGCGCGGCACGGTGCCGGTCATCGCGCTGGTGCGCGGCTTCTGCCTCGGCGGCGGCTGCGAACTCGCGATGGCGTGCCACATCCGCATCGCGGACGAGTCCGCGGTCTTCGGCCAGCCGGAAATCAAGCTGGGCATCTGCCCCGGCTTCGGCGCCACGCAGCGGCTGCCCCAGCTCGTCGGCCGCAACCGCGCCTACTTCATGCTCCTCACCGGCGAGCAGATCAGCGCCCGCCAAGCCTACGAGTTCGGCCTGGTCACCGCCATGGCCCCGCAGGAGGAGGAGCTCGTCGCCTACGGCACCCGAATCGGCAAGATGATCGCCGCCTACGGGCAGCAGGCGCTCGTCGGCATCCGCGAGCTGGTCGCCTACCAGTACGACCTCAGCATCGAGCAGGGCACCGTGCGCGAAGCGGAGGAGTTCGGACGCCTCTCCCGCACGGAGGACATGCGCGAGGGCTTCCGCGCCTTCATCGAAAAGCGGACCCCCGTCTTCAAGGACCGCTGAGCGCGGCCCGAACCCACAGGACCCACACACCAGATGCATGACATCGCGTTGTTCCGCAACGACCCCGCCCGCGTGCGGGAACTCCTCGCGCTGCGCGGCGCCGACGGTTCCGTTGTCGACCGCGTGCTGGAGCTCGACGAGCGCCGCCGCGCCCTGATCTCCGCCGCCGAGGAGAAGCGCGCCCGCCGCAACGAACTCTCCAAGCAGATCCCCCAGCTCGCCAAGGCGGGCCAGCCGATCGACGCGCTCAAGGACGAGTCGCGCCGCATCGGCGACGACATCGCCGCCGGTGAGGGGGAACTCGCCGCGGTCGAGGCGGAGCAAAGCGGCATCCTGATGATGCTCCCCAACCTCCCGCAGGAAGGCGTGCCGCTGGACCGCTCCGCGGAGGCCAACGTGGTCGTGCGCAGCGTCGGCGAGCCGCGCCGGTTCGACTTCGAGCCGAAGCCGCACTGGGAGCTCGCGCAGGCTCTCGGCATCCTCGAGCTGGAGCGCGGCACCAAGCTCTCCGGCTCCGGGTTCTATGCGCTCCGCGGCCAGCTCGCGAAGCTCGAACGCGTCCTCATCAACTGGTTCATCGACCGGCACACCGCCGCGAACGGCTACACCGAGGTCGCGGTACCGAACCTCGTGAACCGCAAGACGATGACCGGCACCGGGCAGCTCCCGAAGTTCGAGGACGACCTCTACCGGCTGCCGGAGGACGACCTGTTCCTGGTCCCGACCGCCGAGGTGCCGGTGACAAACCTGCACGCGGACGAGGTGCTCGAGGAGAAGGCGCTGCCGATCCGCTACTGCGCGTTCACGCCGTGCTTCCGCCGCGAGGCGGGGGGATACGGCAAGGAGAACCGCGGCATCTCGCGCGTGCACCAGTTCTCGAAGGTCGAGATGGTGATGTTCGAGCACCCGGACCGCAGCCGCGCCGCGCACGAGGAGCTTGTGGGCCACGCGACGTGGTTCCTGGACCAGCTCGGGCTGCCGTACCGCGTGCTGCTGCTCAGCTCCGGCGACATGGGCTTCGGCGCGGCGAAGTGCTACGACATCGAGCTGTGGGCGCCCGGCATGAAGACGTGGCTCGAGGTGTCGAGCTGCTCGAACTTCGAGGACTTCCAGTCGCGCCGCGCGGCGATCCGCTTCAAGCCGGCGGATGGCGGCAAGCCGCGCCTCGCGCACACGCTCAACGGCAGCGGCCTCGCCCTGCCGCGGCTGCTCATCACGCTCCTCGAGACCTTCCAGAACGCCGACGGCACCATCACGATCCCGGAAGTCCTGCGCGATCGCATGGGCGCCGACCGGATCGGCTGAGGAGAAGCGATGCGCCACACCCTCGCGGCGGTGCTGCTCGGCGCCGCCATCGCTTCGGGGCTCCCCGCGGAGGAGCCCCTCCTTTCGCGCACCCGCCAGCTCATCCTCGACGGCAAGCGCTCCGGCGAGGGCTACTTCTCGCCCGACGGCCGCCTGATGACCTTCCAGAGCGAGCGCGAGCCCGACAACCCGTTCTACCAGATCTACCTGCTCGACCTCGAGTCGGGCGCGACGGAGCGCATCTCCCCGGGCCACGGGAAGACCACGTGCTCCTTCGTCAACCCGGTGGACACGCAGGTGGTGCTCTTCGCCTCGACGCACCTCGACCCGACCTCGCAAGAGCAGCAGCGCGCGGAGCTCGAGTTCCGCGCCTCCGGCCAGGAGCGCCGATACTCGTGGGACTACGACCCCGAGTACGACATCCACGCCTTCGACCGCCGGACGAAGGCGTACACGCGCCTCACCGACGCGAAAGGCTACGACGCGGAGGGCGCCTATTCGCCCGACGGCAAGCTGGTCGTGTTCGCGTCGAACCGCGGGGCGTTCGAGGCGCCGCTCGAGGGCGCGGACGCGAAACGATTCGAGGTGAATCCCGCCTACTATTCCGAAATCTACCTGATGAACGCGGACGGCACGGAGCAGCGGCGGCTGACGGACAGCCCCGGCTACGACGGCGGGCCGTTCTTCTCGCCGGACGGCAAGCGCATCCTCTGGCGCCGCTTCGACGCGGAGGGACTGATCGCCGACATCTGGACCATGGACCTCGAGGGCGGCGACCAGCGGCGCTTGACGGACTTCCAGGCGATGAGCTGGGCGCCTTACTTCCACCCGTCGCAGCAGTACGTCTTCTTCGCGTCGAACAAGCACGGCTTCGCGAACTTCGAGGTGTTCATCGTGGACGCCGAGGGGAAGCGCGAGCCCGTCCGCGTCACGCACAAGGACGGCTTCGACGGCTTGCCGGTGCCGACGCCGGACGGCAAGCGCCTCACGTGGGTCTCGAACCGCCACGGCGCCGGCGCGCAGATCTGGATCGCGAATTGGAACCACGAGGCCGCGCTCGCGGCGCTCGCCGCCTCGCCGCTGCGCGGCACCGAACCGGAGGACACCGATGCTTCGACGCCTTGAGACCGCCGCCGCAACGCTGCTGGCGCTCGCGCCCTTGGCCGCGACCGCCGCGGAGGACGCGCTCCGCTCCCATGTGGAGATCCTCGCCTCCGAGAAGATGGCGGGCCGCATGACCGGCACGGAGGGCGAACGCCTCGCCGCCGAGTACCTCGCGGAGCAGCTCGCCGCCATCGGCGCCAAGCCGCTCCCGGGCGAGGACGACTTCTTCCTCCCCTTCGAGTTCAGCGCGGGCGCGCAGGACGCCGGCTCGACGATCACCGTCTCGACGCCGCACGGCGAGCGCACGTGGACCTTCGGCGACGGCGGCGTGGTCGCGCTATCGTTCTCCGACAGCGCAACGGTGACGGCTCCGGTGGTCTTCGCGGGCTATGGCATCAAGACGCCGGAGTCCTCCAGCACGCCCTACGACAGCTTTTTCGGCCTCGATCTGAAGGACAAGATCGTGCTGGTTCTGCACTACTTCCCGGAGAACGCGGAGGGCGACTTCCGCAACGAGCTGTCGCAGTACTTCCCGCTCCGTTTCAAGGCGCTGCACGCGCGCGGGGCCGGCGCGAAGGGGATGCTCGTGGCGATCGGCCCGAACTCGCCGCGCGCGGGCGAACTAATCGCGCTCACCTCCGACACCGCGATGTCGGGCTCCGGCATCGCGGCGGCGAGCATCTCCGGCGAAATGGCCGACTACCTCTTCGAGCACGGCGCCGACAAGTCGCTGGCGGAGGCGCAGAGCGCGCTCGACAGCGGCAACCCGCACGTCGGGGGCTTCGACCTGAAGGACACCACGGTGACGCTCGCCACGTCGCTCGAGCGCTCCGTGCGCACCGGCACCAATGTGGTGGCGCACCTGCCCGCGACGACCGACAGCGCCGAGTGGCTGGTGGTCGGTGCGCACTACGACCACCTAGGCACCGGCGGTGGCGGAAACTCGCTGGCGCGAGAGGGCGAGCAGGCCGCGATCCACTACGGCGCCGACGACAACGCGAGCGGCACCGCCGTGGTGCTCGAGATGGCCCGCGCGCTCGCGGCGGATAGGGAGCGCGCCCGGCACACCGCCATCGCGTTCTGGTCCGGCGAGGAGCTGGGCCTGCTCGGCAGCCGCGCGTTCCTGCGGTCGGGCACGCTCGACAAGGCGGCGATCGTCGCGAACCTGAACTTCGACATGGTGGGGCGCTCGAAGGACGGCAAGCTGTCCCTGCAAGGCGTCGGCAGCAGCCCCGTCTGGCGCTCCATCGCCGAGCGCGCGAACCTGGTCCCCGGGCTCGACCTGACGCTCTCCGACGACCCCTACCTGCCGACGGACGCGGCCGCGTTCTACGACGAGAAGATCCCGATCATGGCGTTCTTCACGGGCGTCCACGAGGACTACCACCGTCCGTCGGACACGCCGGAAAAGCTGGATTACGCGGCGATGGCGGACATCGCGACGCTCGGCACGCGCACCGCGCGGCTGCTGCTCGCGGAGCCCCGCCCCGAGTACGTCTCCGTGGAGCGCGAGCGCCAGCCGATGATGGGCCGCACCGTGCGCGCCTACACCGGCACGATCCCCGACTACACCACCGAGGTGAAGGGGCTGCTGCTCAGCGGCGTCGTCGAAGGCGGTCCGGCGGCGAAGGCGGGCCTGAAGGGCGGCGACGTGATCACGCGCCTCGGCGGCACCGACATCACGAACATCTACGACTACACCTACGCGCTGGGCGCGGTGAAGGTCGGCGAGCCGGTCGAGGTCGTCGTCGAGCGCGACGGCGAAACGCTGGAACTGGAGCTGACGCCGGAGGCTCGCTGACGCGCCGCTACTGGGGCCGCCGCAGCTCGAACCAGTAGAAGCAGTGCGGCCCGAGCGCGACGAGGTAGGACGGCTTCTCCGCCAGCCCGCGGAAGTCGCCGTCGCCGTCCCGCGAGGAATCGCGGAACGCGCGCGCGGAGAGCTCGTAGATCACTGCGTCGCGGAACCAGTCGAGGGCGTGGGACAGGGGCATCCTTCGGGCCTTTCCCGAAGTGGATGGCGCGCCCCCGGAGGCGCCTATTCGATGTCTTGCTCCGACCAGAAGATGAGCCCCGACGACCAGACCACGCCCGCGCGCTCGCGATCCGCCAAGGGCACGGTGGAGCGTACCTCCTCAACAGACAGCGTGGCGCAGCCCAGCAACTCGCCGCAGTATTCCATCGCTTCCTCCAAGCCGGCGGCGAACACCGTCAGATTGCAGAACGCGCCGTCCATCCGGCGCCCAAGATGTTCGAGCGGCGGAAGGCATACACAGACACTGATCGAGCTCAACGAGGCGCGCTCCGGGTTGCGGCTCCGAACGAAGGAGAGCATCCAAGGCTCGATTTTGTCGAAGTGGCGGAGCGAAAGCGCCTCTTTGCGCAGCGCCTCGCACGGCTCGCCCAGGCCCGCGCGCGCATCGAACCAACGCGAGCGGAGCGCTCGGAGGTTGTCGGCGGTTTCCCCCCTCGACTGGAGCTCGGCCCACTTGTCGACCACGCCTTGGTGATTCCCGGCTTCGGAGTGGACGATGAGCCAGACTCTTGCGCGGTGGACGGCCGCGCCCGGATCGATGCTCTCCGCCAACAATGCCTCGGCGGCGGGGATGTTGCCGGCCCGTGCCTGGTTGGTCGCCAGCATTAGAACCGGCTCGTCGGAGTCCGTAGCCAAGCGCCGGAACTCCAGGAACGCCGCCTCCGCCGCGGTCCAGTTCCCTTCCGCCATCTCCATCCGACCCAGCCGCTCCTGAAGGGCTGCCGACCCGGGCCAACGATCCGCTGCCTCACGCGCGATCCGCAGCGCCCCTTCCCAGTCGTCTTCCTCCTCGGCGACCACGGAAAGGATCTCTCCTCCCGCGGAGTACCCTCTGCGCGCCAAGTGGTTGCCGATCACCCGGGCGTTCTCCAACTCCCCCTCCTCGATCAGGCGCATGGCTTCCCGGTAGAGCTGCCAATCGCTCCTGAAGAGGTTGCGGACCCGCAATCCCCAGGCGCGGAGCGACATCCTATGCGATCTCCGCCGAATCCCCGCGCCGCGGCAGGTGGCACTCGAGCCCGAGGTTGCCGCGCACGTAGGCGGCGAGCGATTCCCGCGCCTTGTCCTCGCCGTGTACGAGGAACACGCGTTCGAGGTGGCCGCCGCTCATTTCGCGCACGCGGTAGATGAAGTCGCGCAGCTCGTTCGCGTCGGCGTGGGCGGAGAAGCCCTGGAGCTGCGCCACCTCCGCGCGCAGCGCGTGCTCCTCGCCGAAGATGCGCACCTTCGGCTGCCGCTCCAGCAGCCGCCGGCCCAGCGTGTGCTCCGCCTGGTAGCCGACGATCAGCACTGTGTTGTTCGGGTTCGAGATCGAGTTGCGCAGGTGGTGCAGGATGCGCCCGGCCTCGCACATGCCGCTGGCGGAGATGATCACCATCGGGCCCGCCTTGTCGTTCAGTGCCTTCGACTCCTCGACCGACGCCGTGTAGTGCAGCGTCTCGAAGCCGAAGATGTCCGGGTCCTTCTGCATCGCGTCCCAAGCGGAGCGGTTGTAGTAGTCGCGGTGCTTCTTGAAGGCCTGCGTGACGTTCACCGAGAGCGGCGAGTCGACGTAGATCGGCAGCCGCGGCAGGCGTCCTTCGTTGAACAGCCGGTTCAGGTGGTACACGATGTCCTGCGTGCGCCCGACGGAGAACGCGGGGATGATGACCTTGCCGCCGCGCTGCGCGGTGCGTTCGACGATCGCGGCCAGCTCGTCGGCCAGCAGTTCCGTCGGCGCGCTCTCGCGGTCGCCGTAGGTCGATTCGCAGATCAGCGTCTGCACGTGCTCTGGCGCGGACGGCGCGGAGAGCAGCGTGCTGTGCGCGCGCCCGATGTCGCCGCTGAAGCACAGCCGGTGCTTCTTCCCCTTCTCCTCGATATCGAGCACCGTGACCGCCGCGCCGAGCATGTGCCCCGCCATGAGGAACTCGCCGCAGACGCGCGGGGCGAAGCACACCTCCTGGTGCATCTTGAAGCCGCGGAACTGCTGCAGCACGCGCTCCGCGTCCTCGACCCGGTACAGCGGGTCGAGCGGCTCCTTGCGCTGCTTGCGCCGCTTCTTGTTCACGAACTCGACGTCCTTCTCTTGGATGAAGGCGGAGTCCATCAGCATGCTGCGGCAGAGGTCGGCGGTGGGCTTGGTGCAGCACACCTCGCCGCCGAAGCCGAGCGCGCCGAGCAGCGGCAGGTTGCCGCTGTGGTCGATGTGCGCGTGCGAGAGGATCACCGCGTCGATCTCGCGGGGATCCACGGGCATCTCGGCGTTGCGCTCGTAGAACTCCGCGCGGCGCCCCTGGAACAGCCCGCAGTCCAGCGCCACGCGCGTGTCGCCCGCCTCGACCAGGTGCATCGACCCGGTCGTCGTTCCCGCCGCACCCCAGAATCCCAGCCTCATCGCGCCGCTCCTCGTTCGGGATCGTAACCCGCCAAGGAATCATGCCCGGCGCGCGCGGCGAGCGCAAAAAGGAATCGCGGCGAATCGCCCCCGCTACAACCGCGGGTCCACCGGCTCCGACTCGAGCGCCAGCACGCCGAAGACGCACTCGTGCACGCGCCGCAGCGGCGCGCGCTCGATGAAGCGGTGCAGCCCCTCGACGCCGAGCGCGAACTCCCGCAGCGCGAGCGCCCGCTTTCGCCCCAGCGAACGGTTCCGCAGCCGCGCCAGGTTCTCCGGCGCGTCGTACTCGGGGCCGTAGATGATCCGCAGGTACTCGCGCCCGCGGCACTTGAGCGCGGGCTGCAGCAGGCCCCGCGGACCACTCGCCACAAACTCGAGCGGCTTCACCACCGCGCCCTCGCCGCCGCTGGCGGTCAGCTCCTCCCACCACGCGCAGGCGGCGGCGGCCTCCCCCTCCTCCGCCGGGTCGAGCGCCCGGTGCCGCGTGGCCACGAGCACCGGCGAGCCGCCCTCGCGCGCCAGCCGCTCCGCCAGCGCCATGTGCCACAAGTGGTCCTTGTCCGTGTGCGCGGCGCCTTGCGTCGCGAGCAGGTGGAACGGCGCCACCCGGTAGTCCTGCGGCGACGCCACGCTCCAGCAGTAGCGGCGGTAGGCGTCGGCGAACCGCCCCACCGCGCCGGCCCGCGCGGCGGTGCGCGCCCGGGCCTCCGCGACGCCGCCCAGTCCCGCGGCTCCCTCGGCGGAGAGCGCCTCCAGCGCGGCCGGCAGCGTCAGCCCGGCGGAGGCCGACACCGCCGCGTACTGCTGCCGGATCAGCTCGAACGCCTTCGCGGACCATGGCATCAGCTCCGCGTCGAACACCGCCCAGCCGGTGGCGAACTCCTCCCAGAAACCCGCGCGCTCCAGCGCGGCGCGCAGGATGGCGAGCAGCGCCTCCTCGGCATCGGCGTCCTTGAAGAACGCGCGCCCGGTGCGTGTCTGGATGCTGCCGAGGCGCCCGCCCGGCGCGCCGAAGCCCGCCCGCGCGCCGTCCAAGTCGCGGCACACCACCAGCACCGCGCGCGAGCCCATGTGCTTCTCCTCCATGACCACGCGGCGCACGCCCTGCGCAGCGTAGTGCCGGAAGCATTCCTCCGGGCGCTCGAGCCAGCCTTCCTGCGCGGAGGTCTCGCACGGCGACATGGTCGGGGGCAGGTACACGATCCAGCGCGGATCGACCGCGAAGCGGGACAGCACCTCGAAGGCCGCCGCCGCTTCGCCCTCCCGGATCGTCACGGGATGCCCGAGCCGGGGCATGATGACGCGCTTGCCGGTCACGTCCTCCGCGTCCAGCAGCGAATCGTACTCCTGCTGCGGCGTCACCGCGGCGGCGCCGGAACCGAGGAAGGGCTTGGGGGTTTCGTAGTAGGTGCGCTCCGCCGGCACGGAGAGCGTCTCGCGCTCCGGAAAGCGGAGCGCCGTGAGGCGGCCGCCGAACACGCACCCCGTGTCGATGTTCACCGTGTTGTTCAGCCAGAGCGGTTCGAGCGTCGGTGTGTGCCCGTAGACCACCAGAGCCGCCCCCCGGTAGTCCGCCGCCCACAGCATCCGCACCGGCAGGCCGAACTCGTCGGTCTCTCCGGTCGTCTCGCCGTACATCGCGAACTGGCGCACCTCCGAGGACGCGCGCCCCTGGTACTCGCGCTTCATCCCCGCGTGCGCCACCACCAGCCGCCCGGCGTCCAGCACGTAATGGCTCACGAGGCCGTCGAGGAATTCGCGCAGGTCGCGGTGGAACGGCGGCGGGCACGCGGCGAGCGCGTCGATCGTGGACTGCAGGCCGTGGGACGCGGTGACGTTCTGCCCGCGCAGGTGCTTCAGCAGCTTCGCATCATGGTTGCCGGGCACGCAGAACGCCGTCCCCGCCGCCACCATGTCCATCACGAGCGCGAACACCGCGGGAGAATCCGGCCCGCGGTCGCCGAGGTCGCCGAGGAACAGCGCGCGGCGGCCGGCGGGGGGCTCGACACGGAAACGCCGCGGCGGCGCCTCCGTGGCGCGCTCCTCGACCGCGTAGCCAAGCAGCCGCAGCAGCGCGAGCAATTCCTCGATGCAACCATGCACGTCGCCGATGATGTCGAAGGGGCCCGCCTCCGCGCGCCGGTCCGTCCAAGTCGGCTCGCGCACGATTCCGCAGCCTTCGACGTCCTCCGGCGTCTTCAGCGTGTAAACGTAGCGGAAGCCCTCGCGGCCCAGCCCGCGAAGCCCGCGCTGCATCGCCGCCATCTGCTTGGCCACCACGTGTTCGCCGAAGGCGCGGTCCGGGCGCGACTTGTTGCGCTCCTGCGCGATCCTGCGCGGAAGGTCGAACGCGATGGCGACGGGCACCGCGTGGAACTCGCGCGCCACCGCCAGCAGCGGCGCCCGGTCCTCCGCCCGGACGTTCGTGGCGTCCACGACGGTGAAGCGCCCCAGCGCCAGCCGCCGCCGCGCGATCTCGCGCACCAGCGAAAACGCCTCCTCGTTCACGTCGAGGCTGTTCTCGTCGTCGCAGACCATGCCCCGGCAGCGGTCGGACGAAACCACTTCCGTCGGGCGGAAGTGCGTTGCCGCGAAGGTGGACTTGCCGATGCCCGACGGGCCGATCAGCACCACCAGCGAAAGCTCGGGGATCTTCAATCGCACCGGTCGAACACCCCCATCTGCGTCGGCGTCCCCCGCTCCGCGTCCTCCGCGCCGATCCCGCGCAGCTCGACCCGGTAGCCGCGCCGCGCGCAGACGCCCTCGCACCACTCGCGGAACTCCGCGCGACTCCACTCGAAGCGGTGGTCGCCGTGGCGGAACGCGCCCGCGGACAGGTTCTCCCACACGCTGTTGTAGTCCGCGTTCGGCGTCGTCACCACCACGCGCCCCGGGCGCGCCCGCTCGAAGACGACGCGCTCCAGCGATTCGAGCCGCGGGAGTTCCAGGTGCTCGATGACTTCCACCAGGAGCGCCGCGTCGAACCCGGCGAAGCGCGCGTCCGCGTAGGTCGCCGACCCCTGCGCGAGCCGCACGCGCGCGCGCTTCGCCTGCGGCAGCCGCGCCACGCGCGCCTCCGCCATCGACAGCGCCGCCGGCGATACATCCACCCCGAGCACCTCCTCCGCCTTCGCCTCCTCGACCAGCGCGCGCAGGTACCGCCCCTCGCCGCAGCCGAGGTCGAGCACGCGCCGCGCGCCCGCCTCGCGGACCGCTTCCACCACGGCGTCGCGCCGCTGCCGCCAGAGCCGCTCCACGGGCTCCGGCGGCGGCTCGACGGGATCCTCCGCCGCTTCCGCCGGCGGCGGGTCCTCCGGCGCGAGCCGCGCCACCGCCTGCGACGCCAGCGAGGCCCTCCGCCGCAGATACCGCCGCGCGATGACCTCGCGCTTCGGATGCGCCGGGAGCCAATCCGCCCCCTTCTCCAGCAGCTTCTCCACCTCCGCCTCGCCGATCCAATAGTGCTTCTCCGCGTCCAGCGCGGGGATCAACACATACAGGTGCCGCAGCAGGTCCATCAGCCGCACCGTGCCGCGCAGCCGCGTGTCGATGAAGCGGCTCGGACCCCACTCTGGGAAGGCCGGGTCGAGCGGCGCGGCGGTCGCCTGGACCTCGTAGCCCAGCGGCTCGAACAGTTCGCGCACGAAGGCGGGCCCCTGCGCCGAGGGCAGCGCGGGGATGTGCGCCTCCAGCGGGATCGCGGTCTGCGCCAGCTCCGGCCGCTCGCGGCTGCGCCCGTTCATCGCCGAGCCGAACGCCTCGGAAATCGCCACCGCCAGCAGCGAACTCGCCGCGTAGGGGCGGTCGTTCACGTACTGCGCCAGAAGCCCCTCGCCGCCGCGGTGGCGCTTCGCCAGCTCGACCGGGTCGATCTCGACCAGCAGCGCCGCCGTGCACGCGTCCTCGCGCGCCTCCGGGTAGAAAACAAGCCCCGAACCGAACGCGAGCTCGATGGTATGGCTCCGCTCCGGATTCTTGCGCAGCAGGAACCCGAGGTCCGTGGCGGGGCGGTGCGTGGTGCGGATGGAAAGGAACATCGTCGGTGATCGATCAGTATCCCCGATGCCTAAGCCCCGCGCACCACGCGGGCAAGCACCACCGGTCCCCGCACCGCCAACCGACCCCGGGCCGCCCGGGGGGCCTCGACGGACCGCGTGGCTCGCGAATGCCCGGAGCGCCTTCTCCAGCCCCATTGCCCGCCCGCCTTCGGCTTGGCAACGCGCTTCGCTCCTGATGCGGCGCGAACGTCCCCCACTCCCGCCAGCAGTCGCGTTCCGGCTCCCGGCGCGCCCTCCTCGCCCACCAGCCGATCGCCGTACCCGCAAGTCCGGAAAAGAGCCCCAGCTCCGCGCGTCGAAATCCGCAATCGTTACGGCGCCCCCGACAAGCGGATGGGCTTGGTCTACGGGGGATCGCATGAGGATGTAGGATTACGGTTTAGGAGTTAAGAACACCTTCCCGAACTGCTTCGGATCCGCAGCCCGCAAGGCATCGAACCAAGGTTTGGGTTTAAGAAGATAGACTAAATCAGCGCTTCCTTTGGAGGCTGCCAATTGGCAGAGTTCATACTCCGGCTGGAGAAGTGTGTTCAGATGAGCCATCAGCGTTTGCCCGGGCACGATGCTCGCCAGAGACACTTCCTTGGACCTCCGAAGCTGGAGTCGGCCGGCTCTGTCGAAAACCACCAGGTCGGCATACATTTGATCCTCCGACTCTTCGATCGTATAGAGCTCGTCGGGTACGTGCTCCAAGGCCATCATCAGAGCAGGAACACCAGAATCTTTCCATCGAATCTCGAAAGCGGAAACATCCGCAGCCTTCTGGATGTCTTTTGATTTCGGTGACATGTAGAGTCGCGCGAGCTCTGCATCGGAGATCGTGTCATCCAGTTGTACGCTTGGGGCCGAAACTGTAGGAATCTCGGCGCCGAGAAGAGTGTCGGGCAGTGCTTCGAGCCGTTCGATGTCTTCGCGAATGATGGCATCGATGTCAAACTTCGCACGCGCGAGATCGAGCACCTGGTCGCTCGGCACCGCGCGCGGTCCGTCGGGGAGGAGGAAGAAGGGGTTCTCTGTGATGAAGGGATGATTGATGTGGGGAATCGGGAGCCTCAACTCGCGACGAAGCCAGTAAATGGCAAGGATTTCGACCGGAATCTCCCATGAGTTTCCTGTTCCGAATACAGACTGTATGGTATCCTTCTTCATCTCTTTTTCCCGATACTTTATGCATTGCACTATGATGTCTTTGAATCGAGACTCATCCTCCCAAGCTGCGGCTAGGCCCGAATAGACCTGCGCCTTTGGAGTGTTCAATCGGGCGAGTTCCCTCGGAGAAACCCGATGCGCGCGTTCCAAAACGCACGCCAAGATGGCAAGATGGGGAGTCTCATTGATGCGCATAAAGTACAATGCATCTCCCCCCAAGCGTGACAGCATCAGGCAGCACCAGCGTGCTTCCATCAACAAGCCCAAGGATAGGCAATCCAAGGCGTTGAGGCAGAGACCAGCATAATTTAGGATGGACTTCTGGCGAATTCCTGCCAATGTCCGTGTCCTTTCATACACGGATTGATAGACTTCGCTGCGGACAATGAGATCGCGTTGAGTGATCACCTCTGCTGGGTCCTCACTTCTTGCGAACAGACAGACATTATGCCAATAGATCGTACTTGTTAGTTCCCAACCCCATTTGCCGTCCTCGAAACGGACGAGACTTGGAAGATTCTGCCTCAGGTCTTCCAGAGCTTCTAGATACATCTCGTCACCCATCGGGTAAAGGAGCAAATCCGCTTTTCTGTGGGAAATCCACTTCTGGATGTGTGCGGCGAAGGTCTTCATAGCTGGCATCCTCGAGGGAATAGTGGGTCTAACAACTGTACTGTTCCGTCTGACGAAGGCGCGTTGTTCACAGTGATACTAGCAACGACTGGCATAACCTCTCAAACCTCCGGCAGGTGAGCTTGATACAGCCGAGCTTGAGGAACCCTTGATGGACGTCGTAGCTGCGCTCGTAGCGGGTCCGCAGGCGGCGGCTCTTTCTGGGGTGGTGCCTGCTGCCGGGCTTGGCGCGGTCATTCGGGCCCGTCCAACTCGCGGAGCATGGGCGCGAGCACCTTCTGCCAGACGCCCGCTCGGCTCCACTCGTGCATCTGCCGCCGCGTACGGTGCAATGTTTGTCGACCGCTGCCGACAGAGATGCCCAAAAACCCTGGGCCTGACCCTCAAGTGCTGCATCGTCATCGCGTGTCGGCAGCGCACGTCGTTGGCTTCCTCTGTGGAAGCGAGGAAAGCGCTCTGGAAGGCTCTTCGGCAAGGGGAATCCAGGGCTTGGCGGCGCCTCGCCGGACATCGCATCGCTCGCGGGAGGCAGCCCGCGCGTTGGCTCCACGCCCGTTCCGCCTACTTCGGGGGGGTGCCGACCGCGATCCCTTGACCCCCCGGCGGCGCCGCGCCGAAATCGGCTCGCGAAGAGCGCAGGGAATCACGCTGAAAGGTCGGCAACACAGCTCATGGCAAGCTACGAAAAGGTCGCGCCTCCCGCCGGGGGCACCATCACGGTCGGAGCGGACGGCTCGTTGAACGTCCCCGACAACCCCATCATTCCGCGCATCATCGGCGACGGCATCGGCGTCGATGTGAGCCGCGCGATGGACATCGTGGTGAACGCGGCGGTCGAGAAGGCGTTCGGCGGGGCCAAGAAGATCGCGTGGTTCGACGTCCACGCCGGCGACGACGCGGTCGCCAAGTACGGCGAGAACGTCTACCTGCCCGAGGACACGCTCACCGCGATCCGCGAGTACAAGGTGGCGATCAAGGGGCCGCTGTCGACCCCGGTGGGCGGCGGCATCCGCTCGCTCAACGTCGCCCTGCGCCAGATCTTCGACCTCTACGCATGCGTGCGCCCCGTCCGCTACTTCAAGGGCGTGCCCTCCCCGATGAAGGCGCCGGAGAAGCTCGACGTCGTCATCTTCCGCGAGAACACCGAGGACATCTACAAGGGCATCGAGTTCGAGCAGGGCTCCGAGAAGGCCGCGAAGGTGATCAAGTTCCTCCGCGAGGAGATGAAGGCGGACCTCCGCGACGACAGCGGCATCGGCATCAAGCCGGTCTCCGTGGCGGGCTCGAAGCGGCTCGTGCGCTCGGCGATCCGCTACGCGCTCGAAAACAAGCGTCCCCTCGTGACGCTGGTCCACAAAGGCAACATCATGAAGTTCACCGAAGGCGCCTTCAAGACCTGGGGCTACGAGGTGGCCACGCAAGAGTTCCGCGACCAGTGCGTCACCGAGGACGAGGTGTGGAACCTGCACGGCGGCAAGGTGCCCGAGGGCAAGCTGCTCGTGAACGACCGCATCGCCGACTCGATGTTCCAGCAGCTCCTGCTGCGCCCGGACGAGTACTCGGTGCTGGCGACCATGAACCTGAACGGCGACTACCTGTCGGACGCGTGCGCCGCGCAGGTCGGCGGCCTGGGCCTCGCGCCCGGCGCCAACATCGGCGACGGCGCGGCGATCTTCGAGGCCACCCACGGCACCGCTCCCAAGCACGCCGGCAAGGACATGGCCAACCCCGGCTCGCTGATCCTCTCCGCGGTGCTCATGCTCGAGTACCTCGGCTGGCAGCCCGCCGCGAAGCTCGTCATCGACGCGCTGGAGGCGACTATCGCCGACAAGACCGTCACCTACGACCTCGAACGGCAGACGGAGGGCGCCACGAAGGTGTCGTGCTCCGAGTTCGCGCGCCTCATGGCGGGCAAGATCGCCAAGGCGTGAGCAACGCCGGGGGTTCCCTAGCGCGCGCCCTGGCGGCGGTGGCGGCGCTCGCCGCCGCCGCCGGCTGCGCCACCGCGCGCTGGGAGCCCCTCGCGCTGCCCCGCTCCGAGCCCGCGCACGGGGGCCGCCCGCTGCGGGTCGCCGTCCTCCGGGCCACGGACGTCCGGGGCGGCGAAACCCGGCCGGGCTGGTGGCACCGGGTGCCGCTCCTCTCGATCCTGCCGCTCGCGCCCGCCGGCCACCATGACCGGCCGGAGGACTCCGCCCAGCGCGGCCCGCTCCACTACGGCGTCGACTGGCCCGCGGAGCTGACCGCCGCCGCCACCGCGGAACTCGCCGCCACCGGCGCCTTCCGCATGGCGGTCCCCCGGGACCGCGAACTGGCCGAGCTCGCGCGCGAGGGCTACGACTACGCCGCCCGCGTCCGCCTCGACGAGGCCTCGGTCAAGATCCGCGAGCACCGCTGGGGCCTCGACCTGTTCGGCCTCGCCGACCTCTCCGGCATCGCCCACGCGCTCGGTGCGCCGACGCGCTCGACCCGCGCCACCGCGTCGGTCACGGTCGAACTGCTCGAACTACCCTCCGGAAATCCGGCGCTGCGGGGATCCGCCACCGCCATGACCTCCGGCCACACCGCGGGCTGGTACTACGGCGGGGGAGTGGAGGGCCTTCCCGCCGAAGCCCGGCAGCTCCGCACCGCCGTCGCCTACGCCCTCTTTGCAGCCGTCTTCGAAGCCACCGAACCCCTGGACGCACGCTGATGCCGATGACGCAGGCCCTCCCCCCCGACTCCGTCCTGGTGACGCTTGGCGACCTCCTGCGCCACCTTTGGCGCAGGCGGTATCTCGCGCTCGGCGCCCCCGCGGCACTTGTGGTGCTGACGTACCTGTTCCTCAAGTTCCTCGCCGGCGAGAACTTCCAGGCCACCGCGACCGTGATGGTGCGCCCACCGGCGGCGGCGCTCCGCAGCGGCCCCAACCTCGGCTCCCTCGAGGTCCCCTCCTACAAGGACATCCTGACGAACGACGAGCTGGTGCGCTCCGTGGTGGACGCGGCCCGCGGGCGCTTCGCCGACGACCTCGGGGACGCGAAGTTCGAGGAGCTGAAGCGCAACTTCTCCGTCCGCGTGGTCACCACGCGCGACACGTCGGTGCAGACCACGTTCTCGCCGGTGCTCGAAATGACCGTAAAAGGCCCCTCGCCGGACGCCGCCCTCTTCATGATGCAGCAGTGGCTCGATGGCGCGCTGGCCCGCTACGGCGGCCTCTTCAGCGACCAGATGCGCGACGTCGCGGAGGCGAGCTCCGAGAAGGCGACCGGCGCCATCGAGCGACTCGGCGAACTGCGCCGCAAGGAGCAGGAGCTCAGCCGGCGCCTCGAACTGGTCGATACCGTGATCTCCTCGAAGTACCGCCTGCTCGACTCCGGCTACGGGGAGACAGGGCTGGTCTTCAACCTCGATATGGCGGAGCCCTCAGAAGGCCTACCCCAAGCCTCCCGCAGCTTCTCGTTCCGCGGCTTGATGGCGGAACAGGCCCGTCTCGAGCTCCGGATCGCCGAACTCGAAGGGCGCCCGGAGGATGGCACCGGCGCAGCGGAACTCGCCGGCGTGCGAAGCCGCCTCGAGCGCTCCAACGAGCTGATCGCGCAGATCGGCGCGGACCTCGAGGCGCTCGCCTCCCGCTCCGCCGAGCTTCGCGGCGAGTACGAGGCCGCGAAGGCGTCCGCCGGGCTCGCCGAGCAGGCCGTCGAGGCGCTCTCCGAGATCGCCGCCCGCGCCGCCGCGGACCAGACGTTGGTAGTCGGCGACGGCTCCGCCGCGAAGGGCGACCTCCGCGTCCTTTCGAGCCCCGTGCTGCCCGAGAAGCGCGTCGGATTCAGCCGCGTCCTCACCGCCATCGCCGCCGGCACCGCCTTCTTCGTCTTCCTGCTCCTCCTGTTCTCCATTGAAATCGCCCTCGCGCGGGTGCTCCAGTCCGACAAGTCTGCGAATGCCTGAAGCCCCATCCCCCCCCGGAAGTCCCATGAGCACCGACACGCTGTCCTTCGCCGAAACCGCCCAATCGATCCAGGATTGGATTGTCGGCCACCGCCGCCACCTGCACCGCCACCCGGAGTTGAGCTTCCACGAGGAGAAGACGTCCGCCTACCTGGCGGAACAGGTCCGCTCCCTCGGTCTCGCGCCGGTTCCGGTGAAGGCGGGCCGCTTCGGCTTCTACGCGGACCTGGCGGCGCCCGCCGCGCCGGGGCGCTTCATCGCGCTGCGCGCCGACATGGACGCGCTTCCGATCCAGGAGGAGACGGGGCTGCCGTTCAGCTCGGAGAACCCCGGCGTGGGGCACCTGTGCGGGCACGATTCGCACTCCTCGATGCTCCTCGGCGCGGCCCGGATGCTCGTCGAGCGCCGCGCGGAACTGCCGCGGTCGGTGCGGTTCTTCTTCCAGCACGCCGAGGAGATCCTCCCCGGCGGCGCCATCGACTTCGTCGAGTCCGGCGCCATGGCGGGCGTGGAGCACGTCTTCGGCCTCCATGTGCGCCCGAACATGCCCATCGGGCAGTTCAGCGTGTTTCCCGGCCCCACCATGGCGAGCGCGACCGAGGTGAAGATCACGGTGCGCGGCAAGGGCGGCCACGCCGCCGCCCCGCACGACGCGGTGGACCCGGTGCTCGGCGCCGCCGCGGTGGTGATGGCGGCGCAGCAGGTCGTCTCGCGCCGCACCGATCCCTTCGACACCGCCGTCGTCTCGCTCTGCCAGATCAAGGGCGGCTCCGCCCACAACGTGATCCCCTCCGAAGTGTCGATCCTCGGCACCACGCGCGGCTTCGACATGGAGAAGCTCCGCAAGGTGAACCGGCACCTGGAACAGACCGCCCGCGCCGCCGCGCAGGCGTACGGCTGCGAGGCCGAGGTCGTCATCGAAGAGGGCTACCCCCCCGTCATGAACGACCCGGACGCTTCGCGGATGCTGATCGCCGCGGCGCAGTCGGTCCTCGGCGCGGAGAACGTCCGGACCGACTTCCGCAGCATGGGGGGCGAAGACTTCGCATACTTCTGCCTCGCGGTGCCGAGCGCCTTCGGCTTCCTCGGTGTGATGCAGGGAGAGAGCTGCCCCTACTCGCTGCACCATCCGAAGTTCCACCCGGCGGAGGATGCCTTCTGGCGCGGTGCGGCGATCCTCGCTCAGTCGGTATACGCCGCGGCGGAGGCGGACGGTTCCGCCTGACTCCGTGCGTTTGGCCCCTGCCTTGCCCCGGGGGCCGGTAGCGGCGGGTTCCCCCCGCAGGAGCCAACCATGAGCCTCTCGCGCGTGCGCCTCGGCATCGTCCCCTACACCAACGTCCTTCCGCTGCTGGAGGGGCTGGAGGTGGCGGTCCCGCGCGAGCGCTGGATCGCCGCGACCCCCCGCGAACTGGCGGGCCTGCTCGCCGCGGGAGAAATCGACGCCGCCACGCTGCCCGTCTTCGAGGCGCTCCGCGCGGGGTACGACCTGGCATACGGCTGCGCCATCGCCTGCGACGGTCCCGTCCGCAGCGTCCAGATTTTCTCCAAGGTCCAGCTGTCCGAGGTCCGCCACCTCCTCCTAGACCGCAGCTCGCTCACCTCCGTCCACCTCGCGCAGGTGTTGCTCGCGGACCATTGGCGGGCCGATCCGCGGTTGGAGACCAGCGCGGCTCCGCTCGACCGCGCGTTCGATTGGCGCAGCCACCCCGCCGACGCGTTCCTCGCCATCGGCGACACGGCGCTCGCCTGGGAGCACGCCTTCCCCCACGCCTACGACCTCGGCGCGGAGTGGCGCGCCCTCACCGGCCTGCCGTTCGTGTTCGCCGGTTGGGCGTTGCGCCCCGGCGACCCCCGCGCGGAGGCGCTCGCCGCCGCGTTCCTCGCCGCCCGCCGCCGTGGCGAGGCGGCCGCCTCCGCCATCGCCCGCCGCGAAGCCACCGCCGCGGGATTCGACGCTGCGAGCCTCGAGCATTACCTCACGCAAGCGATCCGCTACCGGCTCGGGGCGACGGAGCTTGCGGCGATCGACGAGTACCGCCGCCGCCTCGCCGCGCTCGGCTTCCTCGACGACCATTGCGCAACGCCCCGCCTGATTGGCCGTCCGGCGCCGGAGCCCGCCGCGCCATGATGCCGCCCCCGCTCCCCCCCGGCTCGACCGTGGCGCTGCTCGCCATGTCGTCGCCCGCCCGCGAAGAGCGGGACGTTCCCGCCGCCTGCGCACTGCTCGAGTCCTGGGGCTACCGCGTGCGCCCCGGCGCCTCGCTCGGTTGGATCGACGACTACCTGGCGGGCACCCCCGAGGACCGGGCCAGGGAACTGGCCGACACGCTCGCGGACCCCGCGGTGGACGGGGTTCTGTTCCTGCGCGGAGGCTCCGGCGCGGGACAGTTGCTCGCCCGCTTCGACACGCGTGCGCTGGCGCGCGGCAAGTGCCTCGGCGGCTACAGCGACCTCACCGCGCTGCTGAACACGCTCGCGATGCACGGCGGTTCGGCCTGGCACCTGCCGACCACCGCCGCCCTCGCGACGCCGGAGAAGGCCACGCCCGCCACGGTGGACGCCGCCCGGCGGGCGCTCGCCGGGGAACTTGCGGGCGGCTACTCGCTCCGGCGACTCACCGGCGGATTCGCGGCCGAGCGCCCCGTCCCCGGCAACGCCCGCGGGCGGCTCCTCGGCGGCAACCTCACCGTGTTCACCACGCTTCTCGGAACGCGCCACTTGCCGGACCCGGAGGGCGCGATCCTGTTCCTCGAAGACATCAACGAGCCCCCGTACCGCATCGACCGCATGCTGACGCACCTCGGGAACGCCGGCTACCTGGACCGGCTCGCGGGGTTCGCCTTCGGCGGCTTCACCGCCTGCGATCCTCCCAAGCCCGGCGGGCGGACCGCCCTTGAAGCGGCGCTGTACGCACTCCGCGGGCGGCCCCTTCCGGTGATCGCCGGGCTCCCCGCCGGGCACGACGCCACGAGCTTCCCGCTCCCCATCGGAGCGGTCGCCGAGATCGACGGCGACGACCTGCTGCTGGCCTAGGAAAAGGGCCCCCCGGCTGGCGGGGGGCCCCATGGACTCCACACAGCGCGGCGGCGCTGGCCGCCGGCCCGCGCCCTACTTCTTGTGCTTCATCGGGACCGCGCGGTGCGGCGGCGTGGGCCCTTGCGGCTCCTCGGCCTCGGCCGGCGCCTGGCGCGGGATCGGCTGGTCGCCATCCCCCTGCGCGGCGGCCTGCGCGGCCATCGCCTCGGAGACCGACTGCACCTGCGGCTTGGCGGCGACGGCGCGCTGCACGCGGGCGCCGGCGGTCTCCGACTCCGCGAGTTCCACCTGCGCGCGGAAGAACCGCTCCAGCACCTGCTTGTGGACCTCCAGCATCAGCGACTTGAAGAGCATCGTCGCGTCGCGGGTGTACTCGAGCAGCGGATCGCGCTGGCCGTAGCCGCGGAGGAACACCGCCTCGCGCAGGTCGTCGATCGCCAACAGGTGGTCGATCCAGTTCGTGTCGAGCGTGCGGATCGCGATGTAGCGGCAGAGCTGGTCGCCCACCTGCGGCCCGAGCGCCGCGTACTTGGTGTCGAACGCCTGGACCACCAGGTCCATCGCGTCGTCCACGACCTTTTCCACCTTGTCGTAGTTGCGGCCCCGCATCGCGGAGAAGTCCGCCAGCGCGACCGACTTCTGCAGCCAGTCGGCGAAGCCCTTCATGTCCGCTTCGCCCATGTTCTTCGCGTCGGCGAACTTGTCGAGGAACTCGTTCTCGATCGTGTCGGCGAAGATGCCGAGCATCACGTCGCGCACGTTCTCCTCGAGGATCAGGTCGCGGCGCAGGCCGTACACGGTCTTGCGCTGCTCGTTGAGCACGTTGTCGAACTCGAGCGTGCGCTTGCGGCGCTCGTGGTTGATCTGCTCGACCTTCTTCTGCGCGCGTTCGATGGAGCTGGTGAGCCACGGGTGGGTGATCGCCTCGCCCTCCTCCATGCCCATCATGCCCATCAGGTTCTGGATCTTGTTCCCGCCGAACCAGAGGATCAGGTCGTCCTCGAGGCTGAGGAAGAAGCGGCTGGTGCCCGGGTCGCCCTGGCGCCCGGAGCGTCCGCGGAGCTGGCGGTCGATGCGGCGCGCCTCGTGGCGCTCCGTGCCGATGATCTGCAGGCCGCCGGGCCACTCCGTGCCGTCCGCCTCCTTGCGCGGCTCGGCCACACCGGCGCCCAGCTTGATGTCGGTGCCGCGTCCCGCCATGTTGGTGGCGATGGTGATCGCGCCGGGCTGCCCCGCCTGCGCCACGATGTGCGCCTCGCGCAGGTGGTTCTTCGCGTTCAGCACCTCGTGCTCCAGCTTCGCCGAGCGGAACATGCGCGAGAGCGTCTCGGAGGTCTGCACGCTCGTCGTGCCGACCAGGACCGGGAGGCCGAGCGCGTTCATGCGCCGCACCTCTTCGATCACCGCCGCGTACTTCTCGCGCTTCGTCTTGTAGACGACGTCCTGCAGGTCCTTGCGTCCGGTCGCCTTGTTGGGCGGGATCACGATCACGTCCATCTTGTACGTGTGCATGAACTCGGCGGCTTCCGTCTCCGCGGTGCCCGTCATGCCGGCGAGGTGCTGGTACATGCGGAAGTAGTTCTGGATCGTCACCGTCGCCAGCGTCTGCGACTCGGACTGCACCTGCAGGCCTTCCTTCGCCTCCACCGCCTGGTGCAGGCCGTCGCTCCAGCGGCGGCCGACCATCTTGCGGCCCGTGAACTCGTCGACGATCACCACCTTGCCTTCCTCGACCACGTAGTCCACGTCCTTCTGCTTCAGGGCGTACGCGGTGAGGAGCTGCTGGATCACGTGGATGCGCTCGGCGCGCTGGTCGTGCAGGCGGATCACCTCGGCGCGCGCCTTCTCCCGCGCCTCCTCGTCGAGGCCCAGCTTGTCGATCTTCGCGAACTCGTCCACCAGGTCCATCATGACGAACATCTCGGGGCTGTTCGGCGAAAGCGCCTGCCGCCCCTTCTCCGTCAGGTCCACCTGGCGCTGCTTCTCGTCGACGACGTAGAACAGGTCCGACTCGAGCTCGACCATCTTCTTCTGGGCGAGGTAGTCGAGTTCCG
Source organism: Candidatus Sumerlaeia bacterium (assembly GCA_033764015.1). Classification (GTDB taxonomy): domain Bacteria; phylum Sumerlaeota; class Sumerlaeia; order SLMS01; family JANRJK01; genus JANRJK01. The sequence continues at coordinate 25,309 of JANRJK010000017.1, forward strand.
CCTTCTCCTGCCACTTGAGGATGCCCTCGGTCTGGCGCAGCTTCCCGTAGCGCGTGTGCTTCGGCGCGCCCTTGTAGGTCTGCAGCATCCGGACGCCCGCCTCGTACTTCGTCTCCTCCTTCTCGAACAGCTCCTCCGCCTCCTTGACGAAACCGTTCACCAGCGTGGTCTGCCGGTTCACCAGGTCGCGGACCGCCGGCGTCATGCGGTCGTACTCCTTCACCTCGCGGTCCACCGGACCCGAGATGATGAGCGGCGTGCGCGCCTCGTCGATCAGCGCCGAGTCGGCCTCGTCGACGATCGCGAAGAAGTAGTCGCGCTGTACGAGCTGCTGCGCTTCCGTCGCCATGTTGTCGCGCAGGTAGTCGAAGCCGAACTCGTTGTTCGTGCCGTAGGTCACGTCCGCCAGGTAGGCGGCGCGGCGCGGCGGCGAGTGCGGCTCGCTCTTGTCGATGCAGTCCACCCGCATCCCGAGGAACTCGAAGATCGGCCCGTTCCACTCCGAGTCGCGCTTCGACAGGTAGTCGTTCACCGTCACGAGGTGGGAGCCGCGGCCGGCGAGCGCGTGGTAGTAGAGCGGCCCGATGGCGGTGAGCGTCTTGCCTTCGCCGGTGCCCATCTCCGAGATGCCCTGCTGCGTGAGCGCGACGCCGCCCATGAGCTGCACGTCGAAGGGCACCATGTTCCAGGTCACCTCGTTGCCGCCCGCCATCCACTTCTTGCCGCACATGCGGCGGCACGACTCCTTCACCGCGGCGAAGGCGTCCGGGAGCAGGTCCTTCAACTCGACCGCGGGCTCCTCCGGCTTCAGCTTCCCGGAGAGCTCCGCCCAGGCGTGGCTCGACCACTTGTCCAGGGCGAGTTCCTCGGCCACCCGCGTCAGCGTGTGGTAGTCCACGCTCTTCCTGCGCTCCGGATCGGTGCGGGGAATGCGGTCCAGGAAGACGATGTGGTCCGGGACGAAGCCCGGTCCCGGGCGCCCCATGCCGCCCTGGATCTGCATGGCGAGGTCCTCGCCGGGCTTGCCGGTGGCCTTGGGCACCACGAAGACGAACAGCTTGCCGGGGCGGTGGTCGCGGCGGCTCGAAACGAAGACCGCCTCCTCCACATCCGGGTGGTTGCGCAGGTAGAGGCCGGCGTCGTCCAGCAGCACAAGCTGGCCGAAGCGGGCCGTCGTGCGGATCGTCACATGCAGCAGCTTGCGGAACTCGTGCGTCTTGTCCGCCACCTGCTCGTCGGTGAGCTGCTGGTACTCGGCGGCGATGCGGTTGATTTCGTCCATCACCGGCTTCAGCCGCGCCTGGTCGCGCTTCTGCTTATCGCCGAGGAAGAATCGGAGGATGCTCTTGATCATCGGGGCGTTCCTTGCGGTCAGTGGGTTGCCGTCGCGTCACTCGGTGCGCCCGGAGCGCTCCCGGAAGCGCGCCTCCATGTCGAGGAGGTGGCGCTTCATTTCGATGCCGCCGCCGAAACCGCCGAGGCCGCCGCCGCTCCGCACAACGCGGTGGCAGGGGACGACCAGGGGCAGCGGGTTGACCGCCATGGCGCGGGCCGCGGCCCGCACCGCCGAGGGGCGCTCGGCCTCCGCCGCCAGCCGCGCGTAGCTCCACACGGAGCCGGGCGGGATGCGGAGGCAGGCGGCGAGGACCTCGGCGTGGAACGGCGCGACCCCGGTGAATCGGTGGGGGAGCGCCTGCGCCGGGCGTCCTTCGCGGAAGCAGGCGGCGAGCTCGGCGGCGAACGCTTGCGTATCCGGGTCGGCGGGCTCCGGCGCGAGAGGCTGTTCCTCGACCGGAGGCAGCAGCACCCGCACCAGGTACCCGCCGGCCACCGCGAACGCGCCCGCGCCGAAGTGCTCGGCGGCGAACAGGTGCCAGTGCCAGGCGGGGCTGTCAGCCGCGCGCAGGGGGGCCACGCGGCGCGCCGGCGGTGGCGCGGGGCTCCTCGGATCGGAGGGAGGAAACCGGGGGAACCGCCGCCGCGCGGCGCGGCAGCGCCGGGCACTGCGCCACCGGGCGCAACCAGAGCGGGCCGAACGGCGCCGCCTCGGGCCGGGGCTCCGGCTCGTCCTGATCCACATCCGGGAGCGGCTTCGCGTCCTCGCCGCGGCGCTGGCGCTCGTCCATGACGAGCACCATGCGCGTGCGCGGCTCGCCATCGCCCCCCGGCACCCGGACCGCCATCATCGACAACGCGCACGCGGCCGCGAGGGGTCCCATCAGCAGCGCCAAGGCGAGCCGCGAGGGTCGGGAAGGGAGGACAATGAAAACCGGTTCGTTCATCGCAACGGCGCCCAGCCTCGGCAAGCGCGAGCCGCTGTCAAGCGATACGCGGGCCCGCGCGGTCCGCGGCGCGCCGCGAAGGATCAGGTTCCTCCGCGCCGAATCCGCACCCCGATCCGATTCCGCTTGCCCGCGCCTGCGCCGCGCCTACTCTCGCGCATTCTGCCGGTGCCGTTGTGGCGGAATGGCAGACGCGCACGGTTCAGGTCCGTGTGCCCGAAAGGGCGTGGAGGTTCGACTCCTCTCGACGGCACCATCTCCAAGCTTCACGGGCCGGGGCGGCAACGCCCCGGCCCGTTTGGTTTTCCGCCGGCGCGCTTTCCCCCTGTCGGCTTGACGCGGGCGCCCGCTCCTGTGCTTTGCTCTCGTGCTCCCCGCCCGGGCTATGCCGCCGGGCGTCGGTGGGCGTGTAGCTCAGTCGGTAGAGCAGCGGCCTTTTAAGCCGTTGGTCCTGGGTTCGAGTCCCAGCGCGCCTACCATTCCCCCCTCCGCTCCGCTTTCTTCGCCGCCACCGCCACGTCCGCACCTGCGCGTCGCGGGGAGGGGCGCGGTGCTTTGGGCTAGTCCCGCCCTCCGCGCCGCGCGACGCTCCCGGGCGCCGAACCTTGCCGAGGAGACTCCATGGCCACGCTGCTACCTTTCGCGGGAATCCGCCCCGACCCGGCGGTCGCCGCGGAGTTCATCTGCCCGCCCTACGATGTGCCGACGGACGCGGAGGCGCGCGACCTGGTCGCCCGCCAGCCCAAGAGCTTCCTGCGCGTCACGCGCCCGGAAACCGTGATGGGGCCGGACGCCGACGCGCACTCGCCGGCCGCATACCAGACGGCCCGAGAAGTGTACGAGGCGCTGCTCGCGGAGGGCACCCTGCGGCGCGACGCCAAGGCGTGCTACTACGTCTACCGCCTGACCTGGCGCGGCGAGTCGCAGACCGGCCTCGTGGCGCTCGCGAGCGTTTCGGAGTACCACGGAGGCGTCTTCAAGCGGCATGAGCTGACACGCCCCGACAAGGAGAACGACCGCGTCGCGCACATCGAGGCGCTGCGCTGCCAGACGGGGCTAGTCTTCAGCGGCTTCCGCGCGACGCCCGCATTCAGCGCCCTGCTCCGGGCCCATTCCGCCGGCGTTCCCGTCGTGGACGTGCTGGCGGAGGACGGCGTCCGCCACGAGCTCTGGGTGGTCGATTCGATGGACGCGGAGGGCGAATTCGCCGCCGCCGCCCACGAGCTGGACGCGCTCTACATCTGCGACGGCCACCACCGCGCCGCGGCCGCCTCGCGCGTCGCGGCGGGGGAGTCCATCGCCGTCGGCATCCTCACCGTCGCCTTCCCGCACGACCAGTTGCGCATCCTGCCCTACCACCGAGTGGTCACCGATCTGAACGGCCACACGCCGGAGGCGGTACGCGCCGCGATCCACGCCGCGACGGATGCGGTGACCGGGGTCCCGGGAGCCTATCCCGCCGCGCCCGGCACGTTTTCCTACTACCTCGGCGGCGGCGAGTGGACGCACCGCCGCTTCAAGTCCGCCGACCGCACCACCGGCAGCGCCGTCGACCGGCTGGACGCGGCGCTCCTGCAGCGCCTCGTGCTCGAACCGGTGCTCGGCATCGATGACATCCGCAAGAGCCCCCGCATCCGCTTCGTCGGCGGCATCCGCGGCACCGGCGAACTGGAGCGGCAGGTCGACGCGGGCGAGGCGGCGATCGCCTTCGCCCACCACCCGACCTCCATGGAGGAGCTGTTCGCCGTGGCCGACGCGGGGCTCCTGATGCCCCCCAAGTCCACCTGGTTCGAGCCGAAGCTCCGCGACGGCGTAGTGATGCACGCGTTCTAAGCCACCACCCCCGACCGCGCACCGCGAGGCGACAGCGATGATCCTCACCGGCGAGGAAATCTCGGCACACCTGGGCAAGCGCATCGTGATCGACCCCTACGATCCGAAGCAGCTCAACCCGAACTCCTACAACCTCCGGCTCCACGACGAGCTGATGGTGTACGAGGACGAGGTGCTGGACATGCGGCGCCTACCGAAGACCTACCGCTTCCGGATCCCCCCCGAGGGCGTGGTGCTCCAGCCCGGCCGGCTCTACCTCGGGCGCACCGTCGAGTACACAGAGACGCAGGGCTTCGTGCCGATGCTCGAGGGCCGCAGCTCCATCGGGCGCCTCGGCCTCTTCGTCCACGTCACCGCGGGATTCGGCGACACGGGGTTCAAGGGCTACTGGACGCTCGAGATCACGGCGATCCACCCGCTGCGGATCTACGCGGGCGTCGAAATCTGCCAGATCTTCTACCATCAGGTGGTGGGGAACGTGACACCCTACCGCAGCGACAAGTACCAGAACAACCGCGACATGCAGCCGTCGCTCCTCTACAAGGACTTCATCGAGGCGCCGAACCTGCCGGGGCTGGAGTAGCGGAGCCTTCGCGCTTGCGCGATTTGGCCGGGGATTTGCACTCTGTCGCGCGACGGAGGCCGTCCGCATGAGCGCATCCCAGCCCGCACCGCAGACCCCGCCGCCCGCTCCGGGCTGGCTGGAGTGCTTCCGTGCCCGGTGCGGCCGGATCGCCTTCCCCATGCAGGCGATCCTGATCGCCGCGACGGCGCTGCTGTCGCTCGGGGCGCTCGCCGTGGGCGGCTACGCCTACTTCATCAACAGCTTGAAGAACGAACTGGTCTCCGACGCCAAGTCGCGCGTCGAGCTCGTCTGCGACGAGGCGCGCCGCGAAATCGAACGCGTCGTCTCGGACAAGGGCGCGGCGTGCCTCGGCGACGTGCAGGGCGCCAACGAGATCCGCCAGCAGCTCCGCCTCGTCACCCGCGAAGGCAGCGTGGTGATGGCCGTCCTCACCAAGGCGGACGGCACCGTCCTCGTCCAGCAGTACGGCAACATGGGCGACGCGCAGGTGGTGCCGGCGCAGAGCGCGCTGGAAATGGGTGGCACGCTGGCGGGGAGCGCCGAGCTGGAGTGGGACCTGAAGGTGAACGCCACCGCCCCGATCCCCGCGTCCGATATGCCGGCGGACGCGGAGCGGGTGAAGCTCCCGATCACGCGCGGCGGCGAGACGGTCGGCTTCCTCGAGTATGGCTTGTCGGCGGCGGCCGCGACCGGAAGCCTCGACAAGCTGAGCGTCCGCATCACGCGCCTGCTCTGGTGGATGGTCGGGATCGTCGGGGCGCTGGTGGTGGCCTCCATCGCCCTGCTGTACCGCGCGTCCATGCGGCACCTGGCGTTGCAGGCGCGCCACAACGACGCGCAGCACATGGCGCACATCGGCACCCTCGCCAGCGGCCTCGCACACGAAATCCGCAATCCCCTCCACGCGATGAACCTGCACCTCGAGGTCGCCCGCGAGGAGCTCGAACACGCCGACAAGGACGGCCCCGCCCGCGCGGCGGAGATCGTCGGCAACGTCCAGCGCTACGTCGCCAACCTGAACGGCACCCTCAACACGTTCCTCAACTACGCGCTGCCGAAGGAATTGGACCGCACACCGATCCGCTTCGAGACGGTGCTACAGGAAGTGGTGGCGCTCCTGCGGCCCGAGCTCGACCGCCGGGGCGTGTCCCTTCGCCTCGAGTGCGACGCGGGGGCCGCCGAGGTGGCGGGCGACCAGAGCGCGCTTTCCCAGGTGCTCACCAACGTGATTCTGAACGCGGCGCAGGTCCTCGACGAGTCGCCGAATCCGCAGATCCTGGTCGCGCTCCGCCGCCAGCGCGGCGGCCTCCGCCTCGTCGTCGAGGACAACGGCCCCGGGATCCCCCCCGGCGAGGAGGAGCGGATCTTCGAACCCTTCGTCTCGCACCGCCGCGGCGGCACCGGGTTCGGCCTCGCCATCGCGCGGCGCGTGATCGCCGAGCACGGCGGGCGCATCGCCGCGGGGAAGTCGTCCCTCGGCGGGGCGGCCTTCACCATCTCGCTGCCGGTCGTCCACCCCTCCGGGGGCGCACCGGTTCCGATCCCATCCTCCTCGCAAGTGCGCGAGGCCTGACGGAGACCTTCTTGGGCGGCTACCCGAAGCGGTTGGACAAGGACGGGCGGAGCCACTTCGCCAAGCGGATCGCCGGGCTGCGCGCCGAAAGCGCCGGGCAGTGGGGCTCGCTCACCTGCGCGGGGATGCTCGCGCACCTCGAAGTCGCCTTCCGCGGCACGATCCAGGACGGGGCGGTGCAGACGCGCGCCCGCGGCAACTGGCTGACGCGGAACGTGATGAAGCCGCTCCTTCTCCACCTGCTCCCGATGCCGAAGGGCGTCAAGATGCCGAAGGCCCTCACACCCGAGCCCAACGCCTCCTTCGACGAGCTCCGCGAGCAGGTCCTCGCGCTGCTCGACGAGTTCATCGCCGCAGTCGAACGCGATCCGCGGCGCAAAGTGGCGCATCCGCTCTTCGGCCCCATGACGATGCGCGAGTGGTCCTACCTCCATGCGAAGCACTTGGACCACCACCTGCGGCAGTTCGGGGCCTGATCCCGACCCGTCCGGCCCGGACATTGCTCCCCCGGACTGGCATGAAGAAACAAGACCTCCCCGCCAAAGTCTGCGCCGTCTGCGGCCGTCCATTCGCCTGGCGCCGCAAATGGAAGAAGGACTGGAACCAGGTGAAGTACTGTTCGGACCGCTGCCGCGCGGCCTCCAAGCGCGGTCGGGCCGGGGATTCGGCATGAAGCCCTACGACGCCCTCATCGTCGGCGCGGGAATCGCCGGCCTGTGCTGCGCCCGCGAAGCGGTGTCCGCCGGCTTGGACGTCCTGCTCGTGGACAAGGGTCGCTCGCCCGGCGGCAGGATGGCGACGCGGCACTACGAACGCCATGTCTTCGACCACGGCACCCAGTTCTTCACCGTGCGGCACCAGCGTTTCGGAGCCTTCGTGGAACGATGGCGGGATTGCGGCCTCGCGGCGGAGTGGTCCCGCGGATTCCCCGGAACCCGCGACGGTATCCACGGCGCCCACCCCCGGTTCCGACCGGTGGACGGAATGGCCTCGCTGGCGGCGGACATGGCGCTCGACCTCGACATCCACCAGAGCACCTTCGCGACCCAGGTGGTTTGGACGGGCGACCGCTGGCGAGTGGATACGGAATCAGGCTCCTTGGAATCGCGCGCCGTCGTCCTGACGCCGCCGCCGCCGCAGTCGCTGGGCCTTCTGGCGGCGCTCCGCGGCGATGAGTGGGCCGCGCTGCGGCCGAAGCTCGCGGCCATCGAATACCGCCCGTGCATCGCGGCGCTCGTCGAGCTTTCCAAGCCCTCCTTGGTCCCCGATCCAGGCGGCTACTACCCGCCCCCGGGCTCCCCGATCGATTGGATCGCCGACAACCACAAGAAGGGCGTATCGCCGGGGCACGCGGTCACCATCCATGCGACGGAGGCGTTCAGCCGCGAGCATCTCGAGGATGATCCCGCGGACGCCGCGCAGCTCCTGGTGCAGGCCGCCGCGGAGCTGCTCGGCTCCGAGCCGGTCCGCGTTTCGGGGCACCGCTGGCGCTACTCGCAGCCGATGAATCCGCACCCCGGGCCAATGGCGGCGATCCGCGCGCCGGGGCCGCTGGCCTTCGCGGGCGACTCCTTCGGCAAGCCCCGCCTCGAAGGCGCCGCGCTCTCGGGGTTCGCGGCGGGGGACTGGTTGCGCGCGGTCATCGGCGGCAACTAGCCTCCCGCATCCCAGACCAACGGAGCCGCACCGTGCCCGTCGAGGCGCTCGCACTCCTGAACGCCGCCCTCGCCCTGTCCATGACCGGCCTCATCTGGTTCGTGCAGGTCGTCCACTACCCCCTCTTCCTGAACGTGGCCGACGCGCAATGGCCCGCCTACCACGACGCGCACACGCGCCGCACCACGTGGGTGGTCGCCGCTCCGATGGTGGGCGAACTGGCGGCGTCGCTGCTTCTGGCGTGGATGGTGTGGGACGGGCCGCTCCGCTGGCTGGGGGCGGGATCCGCCGCCTGCGCGGTGTTGCTCTGGGCGGCGACATTCCTGGTGCAGGTCCCGATCCACGAGCTGCTCGCGCAGGCGCCGCACCGCCCCTCGATGCGCCTACTCGTCGAAAGCAACTGGGTCCGCACCGCGCTTTGGACCGTGCGCTCCGCGCTGTCGCTCGCGATCGTGTGGAAGCTCCTAGGCGCCGCGTAGCCGGGCCGCGCTACTCCGCCCCGGGACGCGTCGCCACGAGGCCGTTCTCCGAAGCCCACTGCGCGAGGTCGCGCCGCCCGATCGCGGCGGCCATCAGGTCGGGGAACTTGTCCGGTGTGCAGGCGAAGCTCGGCGCGCCCAGCGCGGCGAGCTTCGCCGCCAGCTCCGCGTCGTAGGACGGGTGGCCGCTGTCGCTCAGCGCGAGCAGCACCACCACCTGGACTCCCGATGCCAGCAGGTTCGCCACGCGCGCGACCAGCTGCTCCTCGACGCCGCCCTCGAACAGGTCGCTGATGAGCACCAGGATCGTCTCCTGGGGCGCGCGGATGCGGCTCTGGCAGTAGGCCATCGCGCCGTTGATGTCCGTGCCGCCGCCGAGCTGCACGCCGAAGAGCACGTCCACCGGATCTTCCAGTTCGTCCGTCAGGTCCACCACCGCCGTGTCGAACACGACCAGGCGCGTCGAGACCGCGGGGAGCGAGGCCATGACCGCGCCGAAAATGCTGGAGTAGACGATCGACTCCGCCATGGAGCCGCTCTGGTCGACGCAGAGGATGATGTCGCGCATTTTGCGCCGCTGCCGCCGTCCGTAGCCGACCAGCCGCTCGGGGATGATGGTGCCGTGCTCCGCCTGCCAGTGCTTGAGGTTCACCCGGATCGTCCGGTTCCAGTCGATCTCGCTGTGCCGCGGACGGTTGATGCGCGCGCTGCGGTTGAGCGCTCCCGAAACCGCCGCCCGCATCGGTGTCTCGAGCCGGCGCATCAGCTCCTCGACCACCTTGCGCACGACGCGGCGCGCGGTCTCGCGGGTGCGGGCGGGGATCACCGAACTCAACGACATGATCGTCGCGACCAGCCCCACGTCCGCCTCGACGGACTCGAGGAACTCTGGTTCGAGGAGCATGCGCTGCAGGCCGAGCCGCTCGAGCGCGTCCTTCTGGATCACGCGCACGACATCGGTGCGGAAGTAGTTGCGGATGTCGCCGAGCCAGCGGGCGACGTTCGGCGCGGAGCCGCCGAGGCCCGCGCTGCGCTTGCCGGATGCGGCGCCCGCGCTGCGCTTGCCGGATGAGGCGCCCGTGCCTGGCTGGTCGTAAAGCGCCGCGAGCGCCGCCTCCATCGCCGCGTCCGCGCCCGCGAGGGAGTGGCCGGTGCCATCGGCCTCGCCGCCGCCCAGCACCATCCGCCAGCGCGCGGCGCGTTCTTCCGGAGTGATGCTCACGATGGCGCCTCCGCTCCGAGCAGCGCCGCCAGGAGAGGCAGGACCGCATCCGCGCGCTCCGCGTCGAAACCCTCCGCCGCGACCGCGGGCGAGGCCACCGCCGCCGTCCCCGACGGGCGGCGGACGCGCTCGCCCATCATGCGCCGCTCCGCCGCCTCGAACCGCGAGAAAGTCCGCCGCAGCACCGGCAGCACGTCGATGAACGCCTCCCGCGGAAGCCCGCAAAGCCAACCGTCGACGATGCCCCAAAGCACGTCCGAATGGACCAGCAGCATGCCGCTCCCCCCGAGGAATCCTTCGACCCACGCCCCCGCCGCCGCCGCATCGCAGGAGCGCGACAGCGCGAGGCCGAACTGCACCGCGGCCTCGTCCGCCGCGAGCGCGCCGCCATCGAGCAGCAGCCGGCAGGCGCGCCCCGCAACCAACCCGTGCGGCGGCGTCCCGCCGAGGAGCCCCGCCAGCGCGCGCCGCCACTCACCGAGGAGCGCGGCGCGCTCGAGCAGCCCAATCGCCGCATCCACCGCGGTGAACCGCGCGGCCATCGCCCCGGCCGCCTCGTCGTCCAGCGCCACGCAGGCGGCCTTGAGCCCGATGCACGCGCGCGCCGCCATCGACTCGAAGACGCGCAGGATGCCGCCGGGGTCGGTGCCCCGCACATCGCCGTAGCGGCACGCCCTCGCCAGCGGGGGCAGCGCGTCCAGCAGTTGCACCGCGTCCCCCGACACCGCGGCGAGCGCGCCGAGGCGCTCCATCACCGCCGCGACCGCGTCGGGCAGCTCGGCCGGCAGCACCGCCAGCGCCAGCGTCGCCAGCTCCGCGATCCGCTTCGTCTCCCGCGCGAGCTTCACAGCGCGGGCGCCGGCCGCGTTCTCGACCGTGTTGCCATGGACCGACGCCGCGACGACGGACACCGCGAGCTCCGGCAGCCACTGCAGCCGCCACGACTCGCGGAACGTCCCGCGGCCGCCGGCCTCCCGCATCGCCCCCCAATGGACATCGAGCAGCAGCAACCGGTGCAGCAGCCGGCTCCGCTCGAGGTCGGTCGCATTGCGCAGATCGAGGTCGACGTCCTTGTGGTCCGCCGTCGGCTTCAGGCGCAGGCGCTTCTGCTGGCGCTCGAGGTCGGCGCGGAGCGGCGGCGCCGGCACGCCTTCCGGCACCTCGCCCAGCGCGACGCCCACCACGAGGGTCTTCCGGATGAGCGCGAGCGGCGCGGGCTCTCCGAACAGCATCACGGACACGGCCGCCTCGTCCATCTCGCGAAGTCCCGGGGCGTGGACCCCGCGCACGGCGCAGAGCGCGTCCACCAGCCGCACGGCCTCGATCAAGTGCCCGGGCGAGACGTCGAAGTCGCGCTCGCGCAGCACGGCGGCGACGCGCGCGAGCCAGCGCGCCGGCAGCCCGCCGCCGCCCTCCGCGCCCGAATTGCGCCAGAGGAACTCGTACCAGCCGGGGGACTCCACACCCGCCGCATAGCCGCTGCCGCTCGCAAGCCGCTCGTAGGTCCAGGGGGCCCAGGTCGCCTCGGTCTTGATCTTCGGAAGCCCCCGTAGCAGCCCCGCGTCCTCCTTCGCCGCGGGCATCGCGGCGAGCGCCGGGGCGTGCCACGCGCCGCACACCACCGCGATGCGCTCGAAGCCCTCCTTGCGCGCCTCGCGGATCTCCGAGCGCATCCACGCCTCGCGGAGCAGGTCGCGCTCGTCGGCGCCGACCTCCGCCCGCACCGCGGCCATCGCCTCGGCGACCGCCTCGAACACGCCGTCGCGCCCTGAGCGCTGCTCGACGAGCTGCTCCCACCAGCGCTCGGGATCGTCGCTCCCCGCCGCCCTCGCGAGCAGCGCCAGCGGGTCGCGCCGCCACTCCGGCGGAAGCTCCTCGTCCTGCTCGGGTCCGGCCTCCCCGGGTACGGCGCTGTCGTCCGCTTCCACCGCATCGTCCGGCTCCGCGGCGGCGGCGGCGGCCTCTTCAAGCTGCTTGCGGAGGGCGAGCCAATGGCGTTGAGGCAGGTCGATGAAGCGGGCCGGGACTCCCGCCGCCGCGGCGTGCCGGAGCGCCTGCCACTCCGGGGAGAACTCGGCGAAGGGGTAGAACGCCCCGCGGCTTGGCTCCTCGGGGTCGTAGACCATCAGCGCCACCGGGGGCTTCATCGCGGGGTCGGCGGCGAGCGCGGCGAGGTGCGTCGCGTCCCCGGGTCCTTCCACCAGCACGCAGTCGGGGCGCAGCTCCTCCAGGGCGCGCAGGAGGCTGCGCGCCGATCCCGGCCCGTGGTGCCGGATGCCGAAGACGGCGACCCGCTGGTCCATGGCGGAGGTCATCGCGGCGCGCTCAGCAGACCTCGCGGCACGCGCGGTAGAGGTCCTTCCAGCCGTCGCGCTCCTTCGCCACCGTCTCGAGGTACTCCCGGAAGACCAACGAGTCCTGCACGGGGTCCTTGACGATGGCGCCGACGATCCCGGCGGCGAGGTCCGACGCCGTCAGCACGCCGTCGCCGAAGTGCGCTGCGAGCGCCATCCCGCTCGTCACCACGGAGATCGCCTCCGCGGTGCTCATGCTGCCGCTCGGCGACTTCAGCTTCGCCTTGCCGTCGAGCGTCAGCCCGTCGCGCAGCTCGCGGAAGATCGCGACGACGCGGCGGATCTCCTCGAGGGCGGGGCGCTCCGCGGGGATCTCGAGGGCGCGCCCCAGCGCCGCCACGCGCCGCTCGACGATGTCGACCTCCTCCTCGATCGTCGCCGGCGTCGGAAGCACCACCGTGTTGAAGCGCCGCTTCAGCGCGCTCGACATCTCGTTCACGCCCTTGTCGCGGTTGTTCGCCGTGGCGATCACGTTGAAGCCCTTGCGCGCCTGCGTCTCCGTTCCCAGCTCCGGGATCGGCAGCGTCTTCTCCGAGAGGATCGTGATCAGCGTGTCCTGGACGTCGGCGGGCACGCGGGTCAGCTCCTCCACGCGCGCGATCTTCCCCAGTTCCATCGCGTGCATCATGGGGCTCGGCACCAGCGCCTCGCGCGAGGGGCCCTTCGCGAGCAACTGCGCGTAGTTCCACCCGTAGCGGATCGACTCCTCGCTGGTGCCCGCGGTGCCCTGCACCAGCATCGTCGAGTCGCCGGAGACCGCCGCGGCGAGATGCTCCGATACCCACGACTTCGCCGTTCCGGGCACCCCGTACAGCAGCAGCGCCCGGTCCGTCGCGAGCGTCGAGACCGCGATCTCGATCAGGCGGCGGTTGCCGATGTACTTCGGCGCGACCTCGAAACCGTTATCGAGCTTCCCACCAAGCAGGTACGTCGCGACCGCCCACGGCGACAGCTTCCAGTTCGGCGGACGCGTCCGGGTGTCGGCTTCGCCGAGGGCGGCGAGCTCCTCGGCGAACTGCTGCTCGGCGTGATCGCGCATGACCATGCTCATGGCTTCGCCTCCTCATGGATTCGGTACCTCAATTCGTAGTGCCGCAGGACTCTGTCGATCTCCGCCGCGGAGTGGTCGGAGGGGGGATCCGCTTCCTTCCACCGCGCCAAGAACTCCGGGTAGAGCGAAGGCGCGCCAAACCAGCACAGGTCATAGAGAAGCCGCATGGCGCGCGAAGAGCGGCCGATGTCCCTGCACTTGGCCACCACCGCCGCCTCGACCGCCCGCGACAGCTCCAAAGGATAGCTTCGCAGCGCGGCGAACGAAGGAAGCAGATCGAGCGCCTGGATCAGCTCCCCCTTCCCCAGCAGGTCGATCGTCCGCCGCAGTCGCTCCGCCTCCGGCAGCGCGGCGGCGGCGCCCCGGAGCCGCGCCCGGTAGCCTCCGAGGGGCTCTTCGCCGGGCATGTCGCTCGTTGTTCCGGATTCGGCCAACTCAAGGTAGGCGCGCGCCCACTCGACGTTCTGCTGGGCCTGCAGCGCGTCGAGCCATCCATTGTCGAGCTGGGCCGCCCACTCGCTGCCGCGCACGGCGGCGATCAGCTCGCGCGGCGACATCCCCGTCGCGTCGGTCCACGCCTCCAAGGATGCCTTGGTGGCGATCTCGGTCAGCAGACGGCCACGGGCGCCCGGCACGACCCCGCCGCCCTTGACCGCTGGGAGCTCCAGGCAATCCCGCTTCCCCGCGGCGTCCAGCTCCTTCGGCGGTTCGATGCCCAATCCCCCGTCTTGTCCCGCGCCGGGCCGTAGCACCCCGCGGGCGCGCTCGTTCATCCGCGCGATGAACGCGGAGCCCCGCAGCTGCGCCAACAGCAGCGAGGCCTCCTTGGCGACGTCCTTGCTCCGGTCGTCGAGGCACGCTTCGAGGAACGCCTCGTCCCCGGGGCCAAGCCCCTCCTGAAGCTCCCGCACGAATAGGCTCCGCGTCTTGGCGTGCTCGCCCTTCCAGCCCGCCTCGACCACGGCGCGCGCCTTGGCGGGGTCCGTGGCGCGCATGATGCGGAGGTGCCCGGCGCGTTCCTGGGGACTTCCCTCCCAGTGGTCGGGATCCACCACGGGTGCGACAACGGCGCGCCACTCCGGGCGCATGAGCCCGAGCGCCAGCCCGCGTTTGCCGAGCACCGGCAGGATCAACCCCCTCATCCCGGGCTCCTTCGCCGCGTGGTCCAATAGCGCCGGCGCAGCTTCCGCCGGGACGATCAGCCCGCGGGAGGCCAGCACCCTCATCGCTTCCTCAAGGATCCCGGGGTAGTCCTCCCAGAGGCGCGCGGCGGGCGGGCGGACCGTCGGGAGGTCCTCCGGTTCCGTTGCGAAAGGGGGCGGCACATCGGGGGCGGCTGCTGCGCGCCGCCCCGCGGCCCTCCAGGTCCCCAACAGCCCCGCGCATGCCGCCAGCGCATCCGCGGGCGCAGACGCCTTCAACGCCGCCGCCATCCCGGCGGGGAGCGCCGGCGGAGTGAACGGCTGCCGCTCCGTTCCCACCAGCGCCGCGCGCACCGTCTCGTTCCAAGCGTCCATCGCGTCAGACCCCGACGGGGAAGTGGCGCCCGCCCGCGTCCAGCGCGAGCAGCCGCAGCGTCGATTCGTCCCACTCCCCGAAAACGGTGGCGGGGTGGCCGCCGGTGAAGGCGAACGCCCGCCAAAGCTCGGCGTCGCGCCCCCGGACCGGCAGGCAGCGCCCGGCGGAGTCCACCACCAGGAACCGCCCATTGTGCACCGCCAGGCGGGTGTCGCGCACCACCATCGGGAACAGCTCGATCCACGGGTTCCTGCCCACCGCCGCGCCGTAGGCGGCGAGCCCCTCGTCAAGGCTTGCGAATCCCCCCGCCGGTCCGCGCCCGACCGCCGCTCCGCGCGACTTCTCGATGGCGCGCAGGGGGGCGCCGGAAGGGTAGAACACCAACTCCGCTTCGTGCGCCTTCCCCGCGGGAAAGGCGTAGTCGAACGCGCCCTTGGGTCTCGCATAGGAGAGCACGAGCGCCATGCGTCCGCTCTCCAGCCCCGCCAGCCAAGTCCGCTGCACCCGTAGGCCGTCCCCGTCCTCTTCCGCATACTGCGCCCATGCGAACCAGCGGTCGCGGACGCCGGGGGCCGCCAGCAACTCCTCCTTCGATTGGGTGAACCCCACCTGTGCGCGGACGTCATCGCGGGTGTCGGGGGGCAGCGACTGGACCCTGCGCCACGCCCCGATCAGGAGGTGGATGCGCCCGACCTGCCGCACCGCGCGGTCCTCCCAACCCCCGCCGGACGCGCAATGCTCCGAGAGCAGCCTCGCCTGCCGCGCGAGCCCCGGGGCCTGCGCATCGACGAGGCGCGCCGCCATGCGCTGCCAGAACGCGGCGGGCTCCGCCTTCACCGCCGCCAGGCCCCGTCGCGCCAAGTCGCGCAGCCAAAGCTCCAGCTCGTCCACGCCGGCGGCGACGCGGGCCTCCCGCTGCTCCGCGCGCTTCGCCGCCGCAGCCGGATCGGCGGGCGCTTTCGGGCCCTCCTCGGCGCGCTCGGCCTTCTTCGCGGCCCGCCCGGCGCGCGCGTCGAGCCACTCCGCCACCCACGGCGGGGGCTCGCCGGCGGTGAAGGAGGACGGCGAGGACGCCCAAAGCAGCAGCGCACCGAGGCCGTGCTTGCACGGAAACTTTCGACTGGGGCAGGAGCACTTGAACGCGGGCTCCGACAGGTCCACGCGCACCTGGTACGGGGTCTTGCCGCTTCCCTGGCACTCCCCCCACAGCGCGCCGCCGCCCTCGCCGAGCGAGACCCACTTGCGCGGCGAGGCAAGCTCCTTCCCCGCCGACGCCGCGGAGGCGTCGGGCGCGAGCGAGAGGACCTGCTCGACGGTGAACGACTGCCCCATGCCTGCTCTCCGAACAGGGATGCCGCCGCTTCAAGACTCGTGTGACATTTGAAATCCGGCCGGGACCGGGACCTTGGCGCGAGGGGAATCCGCGCCCCCGTCAGCGCGCGATGCCCGCCTCGACAAGCTGGTGCAGGTGGACCATGCCTTCGAGCCGGCCTTCGGCATCGACCGCCGGGAGCACGGTGATCTTGTGCGTCTCCATCAGGTCCACGGCCTTCACGCCGAGCAGTTCCGCCGGCACGCGCTTGGGGTTATGCACCATCACTTCGCGGATCGGGACATTGTCGGCGATGGTGTGGCGCAGGCACCACAAGCGGCGGAAGTCGCCGTCGGTGAAGATGCCCACCAGACGCCGCTCCGCATCGATGATCGCGACCGCGCCGAGGCGCCCCTTGTTCAGGGCGTCGACCGCCTCCTGCAGCGTCACGTCCTCGCCGACCGCGGGCAGGTCGGCGCCCTTGCGCATCACGTCGGAGACCTTCATCAGCAGCCGCCGCCCCAGCGCCCCGAGCGGGTGCCGGATCGCGAAGTCCTCCGCGGTGAAGCCGCGCCGCCGGATCAGCGCCGCCGCCAAAGCGTCGCCGATCGCAAGCTGCAGCGTCGTGCTCGACATCGGCGCGAGGTTCAGCGGGCAGGCCTCCGCGTCGACGCGACTCTCGAGCACCACCTGCGCGCCCTGCGCCAGCGGCGACTCCGCGGAGCCGGTGACCGCCACCACGGGGACCGAGTGCGCGGTGAGGAACGGAAGCAGGTTCAGCACCTCCTCCGTCGCGCCGCTCTGCGAAAAGAGCAGCGCGGCGCTGCCGGAAACCACCATGCCGAGGTCGCCGTGCAGCGCCTCCGAGGCGTGGAGGAAAACCGCCGGCGTCCCGGTGGAGGCGAGCGTCGCGGCCACCTTCGCGGCGATGTGCCCGCTCTTGCCGAGACCGCTCACTACGACCGGCGCGCTCGCCGCGTGAAGCAGCCGCACCGCCTCGACGAAGCGCGAATCGTCGATACGCTCCGCGGCGGCGGCGAGCGCGGCGGACTCCGCCAGGAGCACGCGGCGCGCCTCGCTCTTCCAATCGTCCGGCTGTGTGGCGATTCCAACAGGCATGCGTGGATGCTGGCCACCGGCGCGCACGGCTGCAAGGACGAGCTTGGCACTTCCCGGTTGCGAAACAGGGGGGAGGTCCGACGCACTGGCCGCCTATGGATGAGGACCCTAGGCCCCGATCCGCGAGCAACTCGAAGACGGTGGCCCGCATCCTGCGCCAGCAGGCCGCGGAGCCGCCGCCGCGCCGAAGCGGCCGGGCCCAGGCGTACCTGCGGGCGTGGGTCGCCGAGCAGTTCCCCCCGGCGCGCCGCGTCGCCGCCCTTGCGATCCCCGTCGGCCTCATCGCGGGGCTGATCGCCTCGGCCTACCGCCGGGTCCTGGGCTTCCATTTCGAGCGCGAGGCCCTCGGACCCCTGTCGAGCTTGCTGGCGGGCCTCCTCACCGTCGTCGCCCCGGTGGCGGGCTGCGTGATCGCCGTGGCGATCCTCGGCAACGTCGAGGGGCGCGAACGCGTCCGCACCGGCATGAACGAGGTGATCCGCGCGCTGACCACCGGGCACTTCAGCGGACTCAACTGGCGCACGGGCCTCCATGCGGCGCTTTCGCTCTTCACGATCAAGTCCGGCGCCTCCGCCGGCCCCGAGGGCCCCATCGCCGAGCTGGGCGCCCTGACCGGAATCGGCCTCGCGCGCGGCGCGCGGCTCACCAGCGGCGACGTCAACACCATCGCCGCCTGCGGCACCGCGGCGGGCATCGCGGCGGTGTTCAACGCTCCGCTCGGCGGCATCCTGTTCGCCATCGAGATCATCCTCGGCAGCTTCACGCTCGCGTCGGCGATTCCCATCGTCCTCGCGGCGGTGACCGGCGCGGCGGTATCCCGCGCGATCTTCGGGCAGGAGTCGATCTTCTCCCCTCCCGCCCCCGATGTGGTCCATATCGGGCAGTTGCCCCTGTTCCTCCTGCTGGGCGCGGGGGCGGGACTCGTCGCCTCGGCGTTCCTGCACCTGGTCCGGCTGGCGCGGGCGCGTTTCCCGGCGCGGCTTCGCCACTCCATCGCCGGGGCCGCCCTCGCGGGAGCGGCGTCCGGCGTGGCGGCGCTGCTGCTGCCGCAGGTCGGAGGCGAAGGCTACGAGGCCATCAACGAATTCCTCCGCATGGCGGAGTTCACTCCGGTCCTGATCGCCATTGTCGTGGCGAAGGGCGTCTGCACCACGCTGGTGGTCGCGTCCGGCACACCCGGCGGAGCCTTCGCGCCGTCGCTGGTGATGGGGGCTGGGCTCGGCGCGCTCGCGGCCACCGCGTTCCCGGGCGCCTTCGGTTCGACCGCCGGCGACGTGTCGATCACGGTGCTCGCCGGCATGGGGGCGATGGTGGCCGGGGTGTTCCACGCGCCGCTGACCGCCCTGCTGATCCTCTTCGAGATCACCGGCAGCGACCCGGCGGTGATCGTGCCCGTCCTCGCCAGCACGGGCGTCGCCGCGATGCTCGCCAACCAGCTCACCACCGGCAGCTTCTACGAGCAGTCGCTCATCGACTCGGGCTTCGACCGGCGGCGCTACGCGGGCCTGGCGCACGTCACCTCGCGCCGCGCGGCGGACTTCGCCGACACCGTCGTCGACATCCTCGCGGAGGACGACACGCTCTCGGAGGTCTTCAAGGCCTTCGCCGAAGGGGAAGGGGACGCGATCCTGGTGATCGACGACGACGGCGCCATCACGGGGCTGGTCACGCTGGCGGAGATCCGCCAGTCGCTCGCGCTCACGGACTCGCCGACGCTTCTGCTGGCGAAGGAGATCGCCCGCCCGGTCCCCCCCGCGACCACCGCCGCGATCAGCGTCTTCGACGCGCTGCGCCTGATGGAGCACGAGGAGACCGACCTGCTCCTGGTGGTGCGCACCGCCGCCGCCGCGAAGCTCCGCGGCCTCTCCGAGGACGGCGACTGGCGCCACGCGCCGCTCACCCCCGACATCGTGCTCGGCACCCTGTCCGCAAAGGCGCTCGCGGGGCTCTCGACGAAGCGCTGACCCCGCTACGCCTCGCCGTGCCCCATCGGCAGGCCGAGGTCGTGGATCTTGTTGAAGAGCGTCTTGTAGCTGATGTTGAGGCGCTTCGCCGCCTCCGCCTTGTTGCCGCCGCAGAGCCGCAGCGCCCGCAGCACCGCCGCCCGCTGCGCGTCGTCCGACACGTCGTGCAGCGCGCGCACCTCGTTCTCCGGCTCCGCGAGCGACAGCACGACCTCGTGCGCCGTGATGAAGCTCCCCGCCGCGCCCACCATCGCGCGCACCACATGCGCCGGGGTCTCCGCGTTCGACGGCACCAGCGCGGTGAGGTCCTGGAGCACCACCGCCTTCTCCACGCAGTTCTGCAGCTCGCGGATGTTGCCCGGCCAGGCGTACTTGGCCATCGCCTCGAGCACCTCGTCCGGGATCGCGACTTTGGGCATGCGGTGCCGGCGGGAGAACTTCGCCGCGAAGTAGCTCACCAACTGCCCGATGTCCCCGGTCCGTTCCCGCAGTGGCGGAAGCTGGATCGGGATCACGTTCAGCCGGTAGAACAGGTCCTCGCGGAACGAGCGGTCGCGCACCATCTCGCCGAGGTCCTGGTGCGTCGCGGCGATCACCCGGACGTCGACCTCGATGTCCTTGTCGCCGCCGACCCGGGTGAAGCGCCCGTCCTGCAGCACGCGGAGCAGCTTCACCTGCAGGCTCGGCGGCATGTCGCCCACCTCGTCGAGGAACAGCGTGCCGCCGTGCGCCTGCTCGAAGCGCCCGCGCTGGAGCGCGTAGGCGCCCGTGAAGGAGCCGCGCTCGTGCCCGAAGAACTCCGACTCGAGCAGTGTCTCCGGCAGCGCGGCGCAGTTCACCGCCACGAAGGGGGCCTCGCGCCGGTCGCCGTTGTAGTGGATCGCCCGCGCCACCAGCTCCTTGCCGGTGCCGCTCTCGCCGGTGATCAGCACGCAGGCCCGCGTCGACGCCACCTGCCGCACGATCCGGTGCAGGTCCGCCATCCGCTTGTCCGTGCCGATGATGTCGGGCGAAGCGGCTTCCCCGTGGCCCGGGTCCGCCGGCGGCGTCCCCACGGAAGGGTGCGAGAGCCCCACCTGCGACGTCATGTCCCGCGTTTCGCGGATGCGGCGCAGCGACGCGCGCAGCCGCTGGTTGTCGAAGGGCTTCACCAGGAAGTCCACCGCTCCGCCCTTCATCGCCCGCACCGCGATGTCCACGCTGGCGAACGCGGTGATGATCACCACGGCCACGTCGATGCCGAGTTCGTTGATCTTGCCGAGCAGCTCCATGCCGTTCATTCCGGGGAGCGCGAGGTCGAGCACGAGGATCGAGTACCGCCCCGCCTGGAGCGCGGCGAGCGCATCCTCCGCCGTGCCGACCGCCTCGACGTCCCAGCCGTCGTCGCTGAGCAGGTCCGTCAGGAGCCGCCGCATGTTCTTCTCGTCGTCGCAAACAAGGACGCGGTGGTCGGTCACACCGCCGCCGGGGAGTGCCGTGGCGCTGGGGTCGCTGAGTGTCGTGGGCATGGCTGAAGGCTCTCGGGTCGCAGGTGCCTGGAAGTATGCGACGCCGCCCGGGCCACGGCAAGGTGGTTGCGGCGAACCTCCCGCGGGGGAGCGCCTTCGCGACGGGTCTTTCGCGCCCGACAAACGAAAGACCGGGAGAGGCGCGAGGCTCTCTCCCGGTCGAGGCAGGGGTTGGTGGTGGCGGGTGTACGGGTGATTACGGGGTGACCGTGGGGTAGGTGTGGAAGAACGGGCCGACGTTGCGAATCGAGCAACCCGGAGGGGCGTCGACGGGGTTGATGATATAGGTACCGCCACCGGGGCAGATCGGCCAGCGGCGGACGTACAAGGTCTCGCCCGCAAGGTCGGTCGAGCCCGGCGCGGCGGTCGGGCCTTGGCGGAGCTCAAGGGCCCACTGCTGCTTTGCGCCGTCGATCTTCACCATGTTCTCCTGACAGGCCTGCTGCTGGGAGATGAGGCGGGCGCGAAGGAAGCCCGGGACCGCGATCGCGATCAGGATGCCGATGATCGCCACGACGATCATGATTTCTACGAGGGTGAAGGCCTTCTTCATCTGGGGATTCTCCTGAGGGGGTTTTGCGGGTTACCACCTGCGCCGCACTCGGGGTTTTTACTTAGCGACCCGCCCCATGTCAACCCCCCTCACGGGCGGTTTTCTCAGCAATTGCTGAAATCAAACAGGTTAGAACCCAAAGAAAACTGCGGCACACCCTTACTTTTGGCGATTGTTCTCTCAGGGATACCCCTGATAGGCAGCCAAAGGAGCGGTGCCAAAGCAAGCCGGGAAGCGCCGCGGTAGCCTGCGTTGGGGCTGCCAAAACTCCGCTTGCTTCGTAGCGGATAGAGCGGACAACGATGCTCCGCACAGGGCGGCTTGTCCGTCCGCATCCCACCCACCGCGAATGCCATGGACCTCGATGTTGTCCTGCTCTCACGCATCCAGTTCGCGCTGACGATCGCGTTCCACTACCTTTACCCCCCGCTCAGCATCGGACTCGGTGTCCTCCTCGTCGTCATGGAGGGCATGTACCTGAAGACAGGGAATCCCCTGTACCACAAGATGACCAAGTTCTGGGTGAAGATCTTCGGCCTCACGTTCGGGCTCGGGGTCGCCTCCGGAATCGTGATGGAGTTCGAGTTCGGTACCAACTGGGCCACCTACTCGCGCTTCGTGGGCGACGTGTTCGGCTCGGCGCTCGCCGCCGAGGGCATCTTCGCCTTCTTCCTCGAGTCCGGCTTCCTGGCCGTGCTCCTCTTCGGCTGGGACAAGGTCTCGAAGAAGATGCACTTCTTCTCCACCCTGATGGTGAGCCTCGGCTCGATGTTCTCCGCCGTCTGGATCGTGGTGGCGAACAGCTGGCAGCAGACGCCGACGGGCTTCCACATCGTGGGCGAGGGCCTCGACGCCCGCGCCGAGATCACCGATTTCTGGGCGATGGTCTTCAACCCATCCAGCATGGCGCGGCTCAGCCACGTGCTGCTCGGCGCCTACATCCAGGGCGCGTTCCTCGTGCTCAGCATCGCCGCCTGGTACCTGCTCAAGAACCGCCACCACGAGTTCGCCAAGAAGAGCTTCGTGATCGCGCTGGCGCTGGCGGCGGTGGCGTCCACCGCGCAGCCCCTCGTCGGGCACTGGAGCGCGATGATCGTCGCCGAGCACCAGCCCGCCAAGCTGGCCGCCTTCGAGGGCGTCTACAAGACCGAGGAATCGACGCCGCTCTACCTCTTCGGCATCCCGAACAACGAGACGGAAACCGTGGCCGGCATCGCGGTGCCGGGGATGCTGAGCTTCCTGGTGCACGGGGACTTCACCACGCCGGTGACGGGCCTCGACCAGTTCGCCCCGGAGGACCGCCCGCCGGTGCACCTGCCCTTCCAGACCTACCACATCATGATCGCGCTCGGGATGTTCTTCATCGGCATCACCTGGCTCGCGTTCTTCATGCTGTGGCGCGGCAAGCTGTTCGAGACGCGCTGGCTGCTTTGGGTGTTCGTCTTCTCCGTGGTCGCTCCGTTCGTCGCAAACCAGGCGGGGTGGTTCGCCGCCGAGGTGGGCCGCCAGCCATGGATCGTCTACGGGCTCCTGCGCACCAGCGACGGCGTATCGAAGGCGGTGCAGGCCAACGCGGTGCTGACGTCGCTGATCATGTTCACGCTGATCTACGCGCTGCTCTTCGCGATGTTCCTGTATCTGCTCGACCGCAAGATCAAGGCGGGGCCGGACGTCGAGGAGTACAGCGTCGCGCCGGAGGAGTCGAACCTCGCGGAGGCGGTCACCGCCCGCAAGCACGGCGGCGGCGCGATGCTCGATGTCGGCGACCAAGGCAAGGAGGTGTAACCGCACATGGACCTCAACATCATCTGGTTCCTTCTCGTCGGTGTTCTCCTGGTCGGCTACGCGATCCTCGACGGTTTCGACCTAGGTGTGGGCGCGCTGCACCTGTTCTCGAAGGGCGACCTCGAGCGGCGCACGATGCTCAACGCGATCGGCCCCGTGTGGGACGGCAACGAGGTGTGGCTGGTGACCGGCGGCGGCGCGCTGTTCGCCGCGTTCCCGCACGCGTACGCCACCGCGTTCAGCGGCTTCTACCTAGCCTTCATGATCCTGCTCTGCTGCCTGATCTTCCGGGCGGTCGCCATCGAGTTCCGCTCGAAGGAGCCGATGGCCTGGTGGCGCAAGACCTGGGACGCCGCTTTCTCGGTCTCCAGCATCGTCGCCTCGATCCTCTTCGGCGTCGCGGTCGGCAACCTCGTCATGGGCATGCCGATCGGGGCCGACAAGGAGTACGCGGGCGGCTTCTTCGACCTGCTGCGGCCCTACGCGCTGCTGGTCGGCGTGTTCAACCTCTCGATGTTCGCCATGCACGGTGCGATCTATGTGTACCTCAAGACCGAGGGCCCGCTGCAGGAGAAGTCGAAGAAGTGGATCATCCACACCGTGGCCCTGTTCGTGGTGATGTACGTGCTGACGACGATCGCGACGCTCGTGTCGCAGCCCGCGATGCTCGAAAACTTCCAGCGCTACCCATGGGCGTGGGGCATCGTGGTGGTGAACGTGCTGGCAATCGCGAACATCCCGCGCTCGGTGTACTACAACCAGCCCGGGCGCGCGTTCCTCTCATCCTGCGTGACGGTGACGATGCTCATCGCGCTGCTCGGCGTCGGCATCTTCCCGAACCTGATCCCCTCGACGCTCAACCCGGAGTGGAACCTCGACATCTACAACGCGGCGTCCTCGCAGAAGACGCTGAAGATCATGCTGATCATCGCCGTCATGGGCGTGCCCGTGGTGCTGGCGTACACGGCGTCGATCTACTGGATCTTCCGCGGCAAGGTGAAGCTCTCGCAATTCAGCTACTGACCGCGGGCCCTGCCTGGAGAAGCCTCGGCCGGACGCACCCCGGAGCCCCCAAGGCTCCGGGGCGCTTGCGTTCGGCCCGGCCGCGACGCGGAGCGGGGCAAGTCCGCCGCCGCCCCTCCGCGGGGAGCTGGCGAAGTGGCGGCGCGGGGAGTCGTCGCGCGGGCCGGCGGTTTGCCGGGCGCCTGATGAAGCGCGTTCGGCAATTTTTTATAGACCTGCTGCGAGTTTGAAAATCCGAAATAAAAATATGTCGGCCTGTGCCGTCGTTGGCGCAATGCGCGTCGCGCCGCCAGCGCTCTGGTGCATGCTGCTATCCAATTAAAATCAGCTGTTTATCGCGTCGTGCGGCCCCGGGCTTTTTACTTCGGATAGTCTGGTTTGTGGATTTTATCCAAAAGTAAAATCAAAAATTGGTTGCCGTCGCCGCGGAAATCGGGTTCTTTAGTTGGTCATCAATGTAGAACCCGCAAGACGCGAAAGGATTCCACCGATGAACAATCGGTCCGCCCGTCGTCCCGCCGAACTGGCCGCCTTCCTGGCCGCCGCGGCGTTCGCCGCAACCGTCTCCACCGCTCCCGCGCAAGGCACCGCGCCCCGCACCGGCTGGCTCTGGCACATGCACCAGCCCATCTACTGGAACGACCAGTCGCGCGTCGCCGGAACCGGCGACCGCTACGAGTACGTCTGGGAGTCGATCCAGTACAAGGACGCGAACGCCGGCGCCCACCCCTACGACAACATCCGCGACATCTTCGGCATCGACGACCGCCGCGCCGCCTACCAGTACCGCCCGAAGGACGCCGTCTCCTCCATCGCCCACCTCCCGAAGGCGGGCGTGCAGCTCACCTACTCCGGCGCGCTGATGGAGAACGTGAACAGCCTCGGCCAGGCGTACCAGCTCGGCTACTCGCCGTCCTGGAACCAGTTCATGCGCGACGGCTTCAGCTGGAAGACGCAGGGCGGCAAGCCGCGCATCGACACCGTGAACTTCTCGTTCCACCACGCGCTGCTGGCGCTCCACAACCCCGAGACGGTGTACATGGAGCTGCGCCTCCACCAGGAGAAGGTGAAGGAGGTCGTCGGCGCGGACGCGGTCTCCCGCGGCCTCTTCCCGACGGAGCTCTGCTTCTCCACGCGCCTGATCCCGACGCTCAAGCAGCTCGGAATCGAGTGGACCGTTGTCTCGAGCGAGCACATCGCGCGCGCCTGCCCCGACTTCCCGGTCCAGTTCGGCAGCGGCGGCGTGAACTGCGCCCCCCCGAACAAGGCGGACCAGATCAACCCGAACGGCGTGGACTTCCGCCGCCTGTCGATCTCGCGCGGCTGCGGACCGGTCGCCGCCAATCCGCTCAGCTACCAGGTGAACACCGCCAAGTACGTCGACCCCGACACCGGCGCCGAATCGAAGATCCTCGTCGTCCCCGCCGACCAGGCGCTGAGCTGGGTCGACGGCTACCAGTGCATCGGCAACGACTTCCTGGCCGACATCAAGGCGAAGAACGATCCCGCGAACCCGTCGTTCCTGCTCTTCGCGCACGACGGCGACAACGCGTTCGGCGGCGGCTACAGCTACTACATGGAATGCGTGCCGAACTACGCGAACGCCGCGAACTCGCAAGGCGTCCTGTCGAGCACCGTCGAGGAGTTCCTCAAGGACTTCCCGAACCACCCGCAGGTGATCCACGTCGAGGACGGCGGCTGGGTGAACGCCGATTCCGACTTCGGCTCGCCGACCTACATCAATTGGAACTACCCGCTGCTCAACGCCGCGGGCCAGGTCGACCCGGCGAACGGCTGGCACGAGAAGCCCCGCGACATGGCGATCTTCACCGCCGCGCTGAACCGCGTCCTCACCGCCCAGCAGATATCCGGCCTGCAGCCCAACTTCCAGAAGATCCTGCGCCCGGACTCGAACACCAACGCGCTCGACCGCGCGTGGCACTACTACCTCGGCAGCACCGACTCCGGGAACGTCTACTACGGATCGGCGCTCGACCTCGAGGTGAAGGCCACCATCGGCTGCAACGAGGCGGTCGAACACGCCGACCTGCTGATCGGCAGCGGCGCCGCCGACGCGACGCCCCCCACCATCTGGCTGCCGCAGCGCTTCCCCTACAACCCGGGATCGATGAACTACGGCGTCGAGTTCGGCTACCGGCAGGTGGCGAACAACGGCGACTTCTGGATCTGGACCTTCATCTCCGACGTCAGCGGACCGGCTACCGCCACGCTCAAGTACCGCATCGACAAGGACGGCGCGAACCCGCTCGCCTCGAACCAGAACGAGACCTACGCCGGCGGCGCCGAGGTGAACGCCTGGGTCTCCGTCCCGATGAACCGCCGCGCCTTCCCGAAGGGGAACGTGTACAACAACCCGCAGGACGACTTCTTCGAGCTGCCGACTTACATCTCCGACCACTACAGCGTCCAGCTCACCGGCATCCGCAGCAAGCTGCTCGACTACTACATCGAATCCGTCGACGCGCGCGGCAACATCGCGCGCTCCCCGATCCAGCACGTCTGGGTCGGCGACGGCTCCGCCGCCACGCCAACGCCCACACCGACGCCGACGCCGGTCAACACGCGGGTCACGCTCTCGCCGAATCCGCCGGTCAAGGGGTCGACCGTCACGATCACCTACGACGCCACCGGGACCACTCTCGCCGGCGCCTCGACGGTCAAGATCCACCTCGGCTCGAACAACTGGGCCACCGTGGTCGCCCCCGACCCGGCGATGACCTCGCTCGGATCGAACCGCTGGCGCCACACGTGGACCGTCCCCGCCGCGGCCACGCAGATCGACATGGTCTTCAACAACGGCGGCTCCACCTGGGACAACAACGGCGGCGGCGACTGGCACTTCGCCACGACGGGCACCGGGCCCACGCCGACACCGACCGCCACGCCGACTCCGACTCCGACTCCGACGCCTACACCAACGCCGACTCCCACCGCCACCCCGACTCCGACGCCGACGCCCACTCCGACACCTACGCCAACCCCCACGCCGACCCCGACTCCGACCGCGACGCCGAGCCCAACGCCCACGCCGTCGCCAACGCCCACCGCGACGCCGACGCCGACTCCGGCCCCGACGCCGATCCCCGGGCGGGTCGCGCTCGACATGTCCGCCCCGGTGAAGAGCGAAACCATCAAGATCTGCTACGATAAGCGTGGCGGTCCCCTCGCCGGCGCCGCGACGATCCAGCTCTACCACGGCATCAACAACTGGGCGACAGTCTACACCCAGAAGACCATGACCTACAACGCGGCCACCGGCTTCTACGAGACCACTTGGGCCATTCCGGCGAACGCCAACCAGATCGACCTCGTCTTCAATAACGGCGCCAGCACCTGGGACAACAACACGAACAAGGACTGGCACTACACCACCAGCCGCGCCGCCACGAAGCCCGCCGTGCCGAACAAGGGCCAGAGCGTGACGGTGTACTACAACCCCGCCGGCGGCCCGATCCCCACCACGACGACCACGGTCAAGATCCACCGCGGGCAAAACGGCTGGCTTAACGTGGTGACCCCCGACGCCTCGCTGACGAAGCAGACCAGCGGCGTTTGGAAGTTCACCTACACCGTGCCGACGACCGCGAACGTCCTCGACTTCGTGTTCAACAACGGCGGCTCGACCTGGGATAACAACGGCGGGAAGGACTGGCACATCACGACGACTTCGCCGTAACGAAGCATCTCGGTGCACATCCTCTCGGGCGACGATCGGCCGGGGCCCTAACGGATCCCGGCCGGTTGGCATTTGATGGACTAGTGGGGTAGTTCGCTCGCCGCGATGATCGAACACGCCACGATGGCGCGCAGACCCAGCTCCTCCGCCTTCGCTACCGCCTCGTCCGATTCGGTGCCGGGATTCAGGTATACCTCGCCGACGCCGACCGCGGCGAGATCCTCGAGCACCGCCGGGACGAGCTCTGGCTGCAGGTAGAGCGACGCGGTCCCGACGCCCGCGGGCAGCTCGCGCGCGGAGCGCAGCACCGGCAGTCCCTCGATCTCCTGCTCGCGTGGGTTGATCGGGTAGACGGTCCATCCGCGGCGCAGGTACGCGCGCACGGCCTTGTTGCCGAACTTGGCGGGGTTGGCGGACGCGCCGACGATGGCGATGGCGGGCATGGGGCGGGGCTCCTTCAGGCGAGTCGGAGGCGCACCGGAATCTCGAGCGTCTCCGCGAGCAGATCCGACTTCATGCGGGCGTGCAGCATTTCGTGTTCCGCATCGCCGTGGGCGGAGACGATCACCTCGAACCCGCCGTCGCGGAGGTCGCAGTCGACGCGGTCCACGATGCTGTTGTGGGTGCGGTCCAGCCCGTCGCCGATGCGCAGGAGGCCGCCGAGCAGCCCCACCAGCCGCTGGTCGGCGCGCGCCAAACCCTCGATCTCGATGTCCTTCTTCCGGGGGAGGCGCCCGCGGTGGTAGCGCGCGAGCGCGCCCAGGATCTGCACCTCGCGCGGGTCGAAGCCGAGCAGGCCCGCGTTGATGATGATGTAGCGCCCGTGCTTGTGGTGGTCCTCCGCGTTGATCACATAGCCGATGTCGTGGAGGTAGGCGCCGTATTCGAGGAGGCGGCGCTCCGCCGGCCCGAGGCCGTGGAGGGCGCGCGCGTGGTCGAAGAGCATCAGCGCCAGGGAGGCCACCTGCCGGCTGTGCTTCTCGTGCCAGTTGCAGCGGCCCAGCAGCGCGAGGACGCTCCGGCGCCGCGGGTCCGGCTGCGACGGCGCCGCCTTGATCGTGCGGCGGTGGCGCTCCAGGTGGTCGATCAGGACCCCCTCGCGCAGTCCCCACACGCAGCCGTGCAGCTCCGCCGCGTCGAACAGCCGCATGATGGTGGTCAGCAGGACCGCGCCGGGGACGATCGTGTCGACCCGCTGCGCGGAGAGGCCGCTCAGCTTCGCGCGCTCCGGCGCGGCCAAGGCGGCTAGGCGGTCGCGGACCTGCTCGAGGCGCCGGCGGGGCACCACCGCGTGGTTCAGCTTTCCGCCGCGTCCGACGCCCTCCACTTGCTGCAGCAGCGCCAGCACCGTCCCCGCGGTCCCCACCACGAAGTCGAAGCCGACCTGCTTCACCTCCTCGACGACGCGGGCGCACTGGGTCGCGATGTGGAGCTGCAGCCGCTCGATCTCCGCACGGGTCGGGGGATCCGAGAGCGGCGCCTGCTGCGAGAGCCGCAGGACGCCGCACTTCACGCTGTCGACGTAGAACAACTCGTCCTGCGAGCCTACGATGAACTCGACGCTGCCGCCGCCGATGTCGATGATGAGCGCGCGGCGCTCGTTGAACTGGAGGCTGCGCGCGACGGCGAGATGCACGAGCCGCGCCTCCTCGTGCGCCGTCACGATCGGGATGCGGATGCCCGTCTGCTTATGCACGAGGTTGAGGAACTCGGCGCCGTTGGGCGCCTCGCGCACCGCGCTGGTGGCCGCGGCCAAAATGCGGTCCACCTGGTGGCTGTCGCAGAGCGACTTGGTGCGCACCAGCGCCGCCAGTCCGTCGGCGATCGCGCGCGGCGACATCCCGTGCGACTCGGATATCTCGTGGCCGAGGCGGACCAGTTCCTTGAAGCGGTCCACCACCTCGAAGCTGCCGTCCGGGTGCACCTCGGCGATGATCGTGTGGATCGAGTTGGTGCCCACATCGACCGATGCGATCTTGAGCGCCTTGGGCTTCGGTGGCTTCCGGGCGCCCGGGAGGGCGGGTGCGGACCGCGCCGGGGGGCGCGGCGGCTTGGGAGCCGTCACCGCAGGCGTTCCATGCGCGCGAACAGCGATTCCATCTCCAGCCGCCCCTCGTCGCCGTCGAAATGGGACCACAGGAACCCGAACTCCTGCCGCAGCTTCGAATCCTGCATCCGGCACCGTTCCGAGGCAAGCGCCACGGCGTCGCGAAGCGTCTGGTCGACCGGCTCCGGCGCATGCGCCAAGTCCCCTTCCAGCCGCGCCAGGTGGTTGTGCCGGTCCGTCACGCCGCCCAGCGTGTCCTGCATCGTGGTCGCGTCCGCGATGAGGGGATCGAGCAGCCCGCCGTAGCTCGGGTTGAAGTATTCCGCCGTGTAGCGCAGGCGCTTGAAGAGGATCCGCAGCTCGTGGAGCTGGGGCACCGCCGGGTCCGGGGGGAGTTCCGCGTGGTACTCGACCACGCGCCGCCGGGCGCGGCGGAGCGCGCGGGGGCAGGCCTTGCGCATCGGGGTGTCGCGGGGGCTCGAAAGCCCCTCCGCCATCCGCGCCATGCCGCGGGCCAGCTCGAGGAACAGGCGCAGCCGCTCGCGCGGCGCCGAGTCCAGGAACGCCGCCAGCGCCGCGTCGCGGTGCCGCTGGTGCCCTTCGAGCAGCGGCTCGATCGCGTCGATCTTCAGCTTTCGGGCCCAGATGATGAACACGTCCTCGTCGCGGACCTCGCCGAGCGTTTGCGCGATCCAGCGGAGTTCGTTGTTCACGGGCGCCACCGCGTCGCGCCCGCCGAGTTCGTCGCGGAACACGCGCAGCGCGGCGCGCAGGCGGCGCGTCGCCACCCGCGCGTCGTGGATCGATTCCTCCGTGCGTGTGTCGAGGACCAGCGGGAGCAGTTCCGAGAGCTGGTCGAGGAAGAACGACATGGTGCGCGCCGCGAAGGCGCGCATGCTGGTGTCGAGCGCGAGGGCGGGAACCGCGACGGGCATCGGGACCGGTCCCGTGGGGGGCCGCGGCGGCGCCTTAGGCGCCGCGCAGTTCCGCGATCACGTCGTTGGCGTCGGCCTTGTCGTCCGGGTCCTGCACGCTCTTGGCGTACAGCTCCAGCGTGGCGAGGGCCTTCGCCTTGTCGCCCTTCTTCGCGTAGCAGACGGCCAGGTTGTAGACCGCCTCGAGGAGGTTCACGTCCTTCGACGCGGCTTCCGAGAAGTGCGTGATCGCCTCGTCCCAGCGCTCGCCCTTGGCGGAGGCGATGCCGAGGTTGTAGATGTCGGCGGGGGTCTGCAGGGTGAAGCCGAGCTTCTTCATCGCGACCGACTTCTCGTCGAGCGGCAGCGAGTGGATGAGCGTCCAGCCGTAGAGGCTGAGCGCCTCCTTGGGGTTCTTCTCGAAGGCGGCGCGGAAGCGGTTCAACTCGCGGTCGTACAGGTCGCCATGCATGGTGGGCATTTTCCGTCCAGGATTCCTTGGGTGCGTTCGGGGGGCCGCCGGTTTCCCATGGCGGTCGTGGATGCTGGTTCGGTCGCCCGCTTCGGGTCAATGCGCGTTCCGCGCCTCGCCGCCCGCCGAATTGCCGGATTTGCGGTTGCCGACTCCGCCCCCCCGTGTGGTCCCCTCTTCCCACGGGACGGCTTGCTGCGTCCCAACCCCCGATCCGGAGGCGCGGCGCCTTGGCTGATGTTCAGGTGGACGTCCGAGAACGACTCTTCGAGGCAATGCAGGAGAAGCGCTGGGACGAATTCGACGAACTTTGGTTGCAGGTGACGGAGGGCGAGCGCCTCCCCCTCCAGCTCCATGAGCAGATCATCGCGCGGCTGCTCCGCAAAAAGCAGTCCCTCAAGCTCGCGGACATCTACTCGGTCCTCTTCGACGCCAAGCTGAAGGACGGCCAGGCGGAGTGGGTCTACGAGCTGATCCAGCTCGTCCTCGCCCTCGAGCCCACCAGCGATTTCGTCCGCCCGCACCTGCTCAAGGCGCTCGAGAGCATCCATGCGCCCCGCGGCGCGGAGCGCGTCGAGGAGTACCTCATCGAAAGCGGCCTCACGACCAACGCCCCCGACATCCGCAAGTGCCTCTCGCGCTTCGAGGAGCTGGTGGGCGCCACGAAGGGCCAGGTGTTCCGCCACCGCTCCTGGGGCCTCGGCGTCGTCCGCGAGCTCGATGTCGCCACCAACAGCGTCGTCATCGACTTCGAGCTGTCGCCCAACAAGAAGCTCACCCTCGAGGGCGTGCGACAGTTCCTCGAGCGCGTCCCCAAGGACCACATCCACGCGCGCATGGCCGCGGACCGCAACACGCTGAAGGCCGAGGCGAAGGAGGATCCCGCGGCGCTCATGCGCGCGGTCCTCAAGTACTCGCTCGACAAGCGCGTGAAGGTCGCCGACCTCAAGCGCCTCCTCACCACCCGCTTCTGGACCGAGGACGAGTACAAGAAGTGGTGGCCGACCGCCCGCGAGGCGCTCAAGCTCGACCCCTACATCGACCTTGTCGGCGCCGGCTCGAACGCCACCCTCGTGCTGCGCACCACCCCGCGTTCCTTTGTCGACACCGTTATCGATATCCTCGCGAAGCCGAAGAGCACCGCGGCGCTCCGCGCGGCGATCAAGGACATCTCGATGCATGGCGAGGACGCGGAGCTGTCCGAAGAGGACCGCCAACGCGTGTTCGACCTCTTCGCCAAGTCCGGCGCGGCGACCCCCGACGCGGAGCGCCTCGCGCGCGGCCTGCTCTTCGAGGAGTTCCCCGACGTGTTCGGCGAGCGGGAGAACCCCTTCCCGATCGATCCGCTGCTGGGCGCGATGCCCCTCGGCGACGCGCTCGACGCGGCGCAGCTCCCGGAACTCCGCCGCGTGGCGCTCGACCACTACATCCGGCTCAATCCCGAAACCTGGGCGGCCGACACCGCCGAGGCGTTCGCGCATCTCGACAGCCGCTCCGCAGCATGGGTCGCCGCGGAGATGAAGAAGAAGGGCTACGAAACGGAACGGCGCCACTCCGTCGAAACCGTCCTCGGACGCCCGGACGAGAACCCGGAGCTCCTGCTCTGGGTGGTCCGCAACATCTTCGAAGGCGTGCTCGATGTGGGCGGCGACCTGACGAGGCCGGTGCTTCTCGCGGAGGAGCTGCTCTCGCTCCTCGACGAGTACTACGACATCAGCACCAGCGACTCGGCCCCCGCCGAGCGGGTCGCCGAGGCGAAGAACATCGTCCAGCGCATCCGCGCCTTCCTCCAGGAGGGCCACGCGAAGCACATGAAGCGGGTGGTTAACTCGAGCACGCCGGAGGAGGCGCGCAAGCTCCTCATCCGCGCGCAGCTCCACAGCGGACTCGCCGGACCCTTCAAGGAGAACATCGAGCGCATGGTGTTCTCGGTGCATCCCGAGCTGCGCCGCGCCAGCAAGTCCGAAGAGGAGGAGGAGCGCAAGAAGCCCTCCTTCCACTACACGCTCCAGCCCTCCCTCGACGCCAAGCGCCAGCACCTCTCGCACATCATGTCGTGCGAGATCCCCGCCTGCGCCGAGGCGATCGCCGCGGCCCGCGCGCTCGGCGACCTGAAGGAGAACGCGGAGTACCACGCCGCCAAGGAGCGGCAGAAGATGTTCATGCAGACCGCCTCCGAGCTGGAGGACCTGATCGCCCGCGCGCGCATCATCGACCTGGACCGCGTCCAGGCGAACGTTTCGCGCTTCGGCACGCGGCTCCGGCTGCGCCGGCCGGAAAGCGGCGAAGAGGTCGACTACACGCTCCTCGGCATGTGGGAGGCGGACGCCCGCCAGAACATCATCTCCTACATGACGCCGCTCGGCTCGCAGTTGATGAACCGCGCGGCGGGCGACCGCTTCACGGTCGTGCTGCCGGACGGCCGCAAGGAAGACTACGAGGTGCTGAAGGTCGAGGCGCTGCGCTAAGGCGCGGCGCCCCGGCCCCACCGGAACGGGGTCCCTCGGGGGCGATGGCAACGCACGCCGCACCGGGCGGAGAGGACGGCCAGCCCCCCCAAGGGCGTCCGCGGAACCGCGCCCTGGACGCCACGGTTTTCCTGGTGATCCTCGCCCTCGGCGGCGCCGTCGTCTACATCAGCCCCTACAACATCGCCGAGTCGATCCTGAGCCCCTACGGCGCCTTCGTGGTCATCGTCATGGTGATCGAGTACCTGGTCATCAAGAGCGGCGACCGCACCCGCGCCTACCAGTTCGAGAACTCCAAGCACAAGGAGCAGCGTCGGAAGCTCGACCGCGCCCTTCGCGAGGCCGAGGCGCTGCTGGGGGAGATCCCCGTCGAGGGCGACGACGCCGCGCCGATCCCGAAGGAGGTCCGCGCCCGCATCGTGGCGCTCCGGGAAAAGCTCCGGAACCTCTGACCGTCGCCTCTTACTTCTTCTTCGGCCTCTCCGGGCGCGGCGCGGCGAGCGCCTTCTCGTACCCGGCGATGAACGCCTCCGCGGTCACCCGCCGGAACGCCTCGCCGATCACTTCGAGAGCCAGGTCCTCCGCCCGCTTGAAGCGGATGCAGCACTTCCCCATGTCGAGCTTCTTCCCCGTGGCGGCCCACGCCGCCTTGAACCACTCCGCGTGCGCGTTGCCGTCCGTCGGCACGTCGCCGCCGCAGCCGTTGTAGACGCTCATCAGGTAGAGCGAGTTGTAGTTCTTCTGCGCCGCCAGCGACGCCACCGGCAGCGGCTGCTTCGGATCGCAGTGGTATCCCTTCGGATAGACCGAATGCGGAATCACATAGCCGATCATTCCGTAGGCCATCTCCTCGCGGATGAGCGGATCAAGGTTCGCAAGGACCACTTCTCGGACGGTTGAAATCGCCGCGCGGCGCGCGTCCGGGAGCTGGGTGAGGTACTCCTCGACGGTTGCGGCGTTGCTTTGCATGCGTGCGCCTTTTGCGATGGGATCCATCCGAAACTGGCGCATCCCCTCGCGTCGCGCAAGCGCCGTGTCACCCTAGCCGCGCCACCGCCGGGTACCGGCCGGGGATGCGCAGCGTTGGCAGCGAATCCAGCAGCCGCGCGGGCGCCCCGGTTCCGTAGTTCAGCAGCAGCGGTGCGAGCAGGCCCAGGCGCCGCTCCTGCGGCTCGCCGAACGGCGCCAGCGCGTCGAGGACCTTGCGGCGCTGCGCGTCGAGCGTGTCCGCGCGCCGGGCCCGGACGGCGGCGACGCGCTCCTCGAGCCTCGCGGCGTTTTGCGCCAGCGAATCGCGCAGCTTCGCCGCCCCCTTCGCAACCGCCTCGTCGCCCGCGTCGGGACCCAGTTCCGCGATCCATGCGTCGAGCGCCGCGCCTAGGTGCCCGGCGAGCCCGACCGATCCGGCCCCGCCGCCGCCGGGGGAGAGGCGCGATTCGAGCAACGCGGGCGTCAGCGCCGCCGCGCCGGTCGGCGAAAGATCGAACTTGGCGAGCGCCCGCTCGATGCGCGGCTCCAATAGAAGCAGCGACGGCCGCGGCAGCACCGCGGGACGCGGCACCCCGAGGAGGTCGTAGAGCGGACCGATCTGCGCGTGGTACACGGCCTCGCCCGGCCCCGCCACGTAGCCAAGCGTCGGAAGCGCGAGGTCCTGCACGAGAGGGCGTGTCGCCGCGTTGGGCGACCAGTGCCGCCAGTGCTCGGCGAGATCCGCCTCCAACTCCGCCGCGCTCCAACGCGCCAGCGTCTCCTTCGAGGCGGGATGCGTGAGCGCGTAGCCGTCCCCGGACCGCACCGCCTTCGCGCGGACGAGCGCGCCGGGGGGTCCCCACTCCCGGAAGTAGTTCAGCTCCGTGCCGTCGCGGTGGATCGCCTCAAGGCCGAAGCGCTCCCGTAACGCCGCCGCCCGCTCGGCGAGCAGCGTGGTCGCCAAGCCGTTCGTGGCGAGTTCCCGGCGGAACACCTCGGCGCCGCGGCGGCGGAGGAAACCGAGGCGCGGCACCACCGGCACGATGCCGAGAGCCCCGAGGAGCTGGTTGAAGACGGTCGCGAAGTGCGACTCGAGGGTGCCACCCGCGCGTTTCAGCAGCTCCGATAGTTCCGGGCTGAACCCGGTCGCGCGCGTCGAGCCGGTGAAGTCCGCGAGGAACGCGTCCCATTGCTCCGGCGCGATCGGCAGATCGTGGATCGGCGCGCCGACGCGGCCGTCCGGTTGGGCCAACCGGTGCTCGCGGGGCCGCCCCTCCGCATCGAGCCAACAGGTTGCGGCGGCTTCGGCGAAGTCGTGGTCGTCCGAGGCGATCCAGAACACCGGGACCACCGGACGCGCCGTGGCCCGCTCCAACTCCGCCGCCCAGCGCGCGGTCGCGAGCGCCTTGTGGAGCGTGTACAGCGGGCCAAGCCCGAGACCCGCCTGTTGGCCGGTTGCGACGCAAAGC
This sequence comes from Candidatus Sumerlaeia bacterium, assembly GCA_033764015.1. Taxonomy (GTDB): domain Bacteria; phylum Sumerlaeota; class Sumerlaeia; order SLMS01; family JANRJK01; genus JANRJK01. The sequence continues at coordinate 61,163 of JANRJK010000017.1, forward strand.
GTATCCGGTTCGGCGAAGAGCCTGGCGCGGGCGCGCACTTGGTCGCCGGCGCCGTGCGCCGCGAGCCACCCGTCCCACTCGTCCATTTCTTCGGCGGTGGGGGGCTCCCAGCCGCGGCGCGCGCGCTCGGCGAGGATGCCGGAAAAATCGAAGGCCGGCCCCCGGTACCAGGGCCGGACCTCCGCGTCTCCATCGATGTAGGCGGCGAGCCATTCGGCGGGTGTCACTCGGGAGGTGCGCCTTCCTCTCCGACCGGCGCCGCCTCGGCGCCGCCGCCGGAATCCCCGGCCTCGGGCGTCGGCTCCGGAGTCGGCGTGGGCGCCGGCGTCGGCGGCGGCGCGAATAGCGAATCGGGCGACGCGCGCAGGGCGAAGAAGTTGCCGATAATGAATGGGTCCTCGACAGTTGAGGCGCGGGCGAAATGTTGATTCTGCCGCTCCGGCACCGGCTGGCCGATGGTCAGTGTCATCGGTTCCTCGATGTCGCGGACCTTCACGGTCAGTTCGATGGTGGTCGTCGTGAAGAACTCGTCGCCCGCTGGCTCGTCAAGGAACTCGTCTGCCATGAGGAGCGGGATCGCGCGGGCGATCTGGTCGCCGGAGCCCTTCCGCGCTTCCTCGGACTTGTCGCCCGCGGTCGCCCGCCAGCGCCCTTCGTATTCGTTGTCGCCGCCGCCGAGGTACTCGAGCACGAAGCCGCCCCCGGCGGCCCCGTCCCCGCGCACCTCGACGCGCTCGATCGTGTCCCACGCGGCGTCGGGCATCACCTTGCGCTCGCGCCACTCGGCGGCCGTTCGCGCGGAGAAGTTGTTCTCGAGGGCGAGCGGCGCCTGGTAGCTCCGCGTGCCTTCGGGCGGGCGGACGAACGTTGTCCCGCGCGGCTGCGTGCCGGCCTTCCCGATGAACAGCGTCTCTAGCACCGCGTCGCCATCGCCGCGGAAGGTCGCCTTCACCGCGGTGGCGGCGTCGAGCCCGAGCCGCGCCCACGATGCTTCGCTCTCGGCGACCGCGGTCGCGGGCACGGGACCGGTGAACTCCGGGTTTCCCTCTTGGTTGTTTTCGATGGACCGCGCGCGCTCGCGGTCCACGCGTCGGAGGCCCTTCGGGGTCTCGACCTTCCAGAGGCCCTCCTGCTTGCGGAGGACCACGGGCTCCTGGCCCTCGCGCTCGACGACCACCGACCGCAGCGTGTCGGCGTTCACCTTGCCGAGGTACTCGCGCGATTCGGCCTGCGCGGCGATCGTGGAGACGCGGGCGGCGGGGGTGTCGGGGCGCAGCAGGACCGCGAGCGCGGCCAGCGCCGCGGCGGCCGCGCCGAGCGCGGCGAGCGACTTCATGTTCATCGGGCGTACTCCTTCGCGAGGCTGTTGAGGCGGACGCGGCGCGCGGCGCCCCAGGCGAGTCCGAACAACGCGAGCCCCACCGGGGCCGCGAGCGTGCCGAGCAGGCGGCTCCTACCGCGCTCCTCCTCCGAAAGGCCCGCGCGCAGGAAGGACACCTCGACCCGCCGGGACCTGATCCGCGTCAGGTCGTCGCCTACGCTGAAGGTCTCCGTCAGGTTCTGCAGGAACGCGACCGTCGACGACGCCAGGTTCGGATCGAGGTTAGAAATCTGCTGGAGGATCTGGCCGCTGAATGCGTATGGCGAACCGATCACCACCAGCTTCGCGCCTTCCTCCGCCGTTTCACGGTAGACCGGCGGCTGGTAGCGGGTAGACCGGACGAAGAGCGAAGGATCATCCATCCTTCTCGCATCCTCGCCTGGAGGGATATCCTCCCGCTTGAAGAAGGACTTGAATGGACCTTCCAGGATTACGGCCACCGGCACCTTGCGCGTCTCGCCCGGCGCCTTTGCGCCCGGCGCGGGTTGCTGCAAGTCGAAGGGCGGCGTGGTCTGCGTGTCGCCGGCCTCCGTCGTGGTCAGGAGCAGTTCGCCCCGGAAGCCCTCCGGCATCGGATCGGGTAGGGCGACTTCCGACGCAAGCGGCGCCAGGACTCGCTGGACTCGGCGAAGCGCAGGATAGGTGCCCGAGATGTTCTCCTGAATCACGACCGGAAAAATGGGGTTGGGCGACAGCTCCGCCAGGCGCAAACCCCCGCGGCGGCCCACTTCCATCGGCGTCCGCAGCGACGACTCCCAGTCGCGCACCAGCGCCGCCCGAAGGTCCACGCCGTAGTGCCGGACCAGATCGCGGAAGTTCGGCGCCGTCGCGGAGTCCTGGAACATCGCGAGTTGATTCTCGTAGTCCTCGCCGCCCACAAGCGCCACCACGGGAACGCCCGAGAGAAGCGTCTGGTCGATCTCGTACATCTGCCTCGGGGTGAGGCGCGCCGGCGCCGAGACGACGGCGAGCGACACCCCCGGCGGCATGAAGATCGGCTTCCCCCCGCTCGCGTCGATCACCACGGGCTCGTAGAGGTCCACTAGGCCGAAACGCTCGAGCGAGGACGCGAGGGTGAAGAACTCCTTCTGCGGGGAGTTGTCGATGAAGGCGACCACCGGCCGCTTGTCCATGGTGAGGCGAATCACCGCCCGCGCCACCTTGTACTCGAATTCCTCAGCCATCGGAATCTCCATCACCTCGGTCTTGTCGAGGTGCTGGAAGGCCATATGGAAATAGACGTTCCGGACGGTGAGCTGGTTGCGCTCCATCACCTGCATCTGCTGCGGCTCGATGCCGAGGCGCTCCAGTTCCTCGAGGCGCTTCTCCTCCTCCTCGTTGGTCATCGCCACGGCGGCGATGCGCAGTTGCGGGACCTTGCTCGCGAGCTCGCGCAGCATGTCCTCCGCCGTCTGCCGCGGGGCGAGGAGCTGCGGCGGCAGGTCGGGCGAGACATACAGCGTGACGTTCAGCGCGTCGGTGATCCGGCCCGCGATCTCCTCGAGCTCCGGCGAAACCGAGAGGCTCTTGTCGCGCGTGAGGTCGAACCGGGTGTTTTTCGTGTAGAGCAGTACATTGACGGCGACCGCCGCGACCGCGAACAGCAGGATCGAGACGACCGCCGCGAGGCGTTGCGCGTTCTTGTTCATCTGGTTCCCCCTCCGCTCAGCGCCAGCGGCGGCTGTCGAGAATGCGCACCGTGGCGAACAGCATCACCGCCACGAAGCTTGCCGTGTAGAGCACCGTCCGCGTGTCCACCACCCCGCGGATCACCCCGTCGAGGTGCGCGCCGAGGCCGATGTAGGCGAAGAACGGCACCACCGCCTCGGGGAGGCTGCGCAGCACGCCCGGGGCCCCCACCATGAAGATGCCGAAGCAGAACGTGATCCCCATGATGAAGGCGACGATCTGGTTCTTGGTGAGGGCGGAGACCATGTTCGCGATCGCGAGGTAGATCGCCCCCATCATCGCCATGCCGAGGTAGGCGCCCCAGACGGGCCCGAAGTCCATCGGCGTCTTCTCGTCGGCGAGCCCGGCGACGATCGCCGCCACCGGGGCGGTCAGCGCCAGCGCCAGCAGGACCACCAGGAGCGCCGCCAGGTACTTGCCCAGCACCGCCTCCCACTCGCGCACGGGAAGCGTCATCAGCAGCTCGACCGTGCCGGTCTTGTGCTCCTCGGCCCAGAGCCGCATCGCCACCGCCGGCACGAAGACCAGCAGCAGCAGCGGCATCACCGAAAAGAGCGCGTCGAGCCGCGCGAAGTTCTGGGTCCAGAAGGCGGACTGGTGGAACAGCACCCAGCCGCACATCGAGACGAAGACCACCAGGAAGATGTAGAGGGCGGGCGAGTTCAGATAGCCGCGGAACTCGCGCCCGAAGATCCGGAGCGTAGTGCCCATCGCGTCGTGACTCCTGCTTGTTTCCTTAGAGTTGCTTGGTGACCCGGATGAAGACCTCTTCGAGCGTCGCGCGGTCCTCGCGGAGCTCGCGCAGCGCCCAGTCCTTGTCCCGGGCGAGGCGGTACAGCGCCTCCGCGGGATCGCCGCCGCCGTCCTTGAACGTCGCGGTCAGCACCGCCGAGCCCTTATTGCCGGCGACCGCCTCCGCCCCGAGGGCGCCCGGCAGTGCGCGCGCCGCCGCCTCGACCTCCTTCGGCTCCGCGCGGAACTCCGCCCGCACGCGCCGCTCGCCCTTGCGCTGCCCCGTCAGCTCCTCCGGCGTGCCGGAGGCGACGATCTTCCCGCGGGAGATGATGATCGCGCGAGAGCAGGTGGCGGCCACCTCTTGCATGATGTGCGTCGACAGCAGCACGGTCTTCGTCTTGCCGATCTCCCGGATCAGGTCGCGGATCTCGACGATCTGCGCCGGGTCCAGCGCGCTTGTCGGCTCGTCGAGGATCAGGATGTCGGGATCGTGGATCAGCGCCTGCGCGAGGCCCACGCGCTGCCGGTAGCCGCGGCTGAGCTGGCCGATGGTCTTTGCGACCACCCCCGCCAGGCCGCAGGAGCGGATAACGTGGTCCAGCCGCTCCTTGCGCTTCGACGAAGGCACCCCGCGGACGCCGGCCACGAAGCGGAGGAACTCCACAACGCCCATTTCCTCGTAGAGCGGCGTGTTCTCGGGAAGATAGCCCAACGACCGGCGGACCCCGATCGAGTCGTCGACCACGTCGTGCCCGGCCACCTTCACGGTGCCGCCATCCGGCGCGATGAAGCAGGTGAGGACCTTCATGGTCGTGCTCTTCCCCGCCCCGTTGGGGCCGAGGAAGCCGACCACTTCGCCCTTGTCGATCTGGAAACTGATGCCGTCCACGGCCCGGGTGGAGCCGTATAGCTTGGTGAGGTTGCTGACGTCGATCATCATGGACGACGGGTGACAGCCCTTCAGTGGGACAAGATGTCGCGCCCGCGTGCCACCCGAAACCCAAACGACAGGCGTTAAGAGGCCGCAGGCGCCTGATTGTTCGATCAAAATGGAAGCGATGATCGTTCCAGCTTGGTCCGACCCGTCAGCGACGGAGGCCCGTGGTCGGCGGGACCGGAAAACCCCGAGGCGGCGGCGTCTGGGGGCTGGGAAAGCGCCGTGCACAAGAAAGCGGCAGGAGGTACCAAGCGGTTCATCGATGGGGCCCCAATCCGGGGAGGTGCATTGACAGGACTGGAGTTAGTCGCATCGCGGTGCGATCGCCGATTGGCGTGGCACGTGCATGTAGGGGCCAAACACTTCGGGATTCCCGGATGTTTCTCCCCCTTGGAGTCGGCGCCATGAAGCCACCAGTATCCCTCAGGACGAGCAAGAGGCCCCAGAAGCACCGGGGCGAAGCGATGCTCATCGCCCTCGGGTTCATCTTCGTCGTCGGGTTCATCCTCGCGACGATGGTGAACACCGCCACACACCAGCTCCGCCAGACCCACCGCAAGCAGGTTGTGGACGGCTCGCTCACCGCGGCGAAGAACGCCATCGCGGCCATGGGCGAAAACGTGGTCTGGATCGTCAACAACCGCCCGCCGCAGCTCAACGGCGCCATCGACGCCATCAACACCTTCGTCCGCTCGATCAAGGCTCCGCCCACGCCCGGCGTGGAAATCGTCTCCAGCTACGTCACCGACTGGGGCAGCGCCGAGAACGACTTCGAATGGAACGAAATCACCGACCCTAACGACTATTGGTACGGCTACACGACGACGCGCCTCGACTACCAGATCGTGGCGATGGCGAAGGACACCACGGCCGCGCCGCTCGCGGCTCAGGGCTTTCCCGGCGTCGCCATGCGGCGCCGCGTCACGATCGACTACGTGCCGATGTGGGCCTACTGGGCGCTCACCGGCAGCCGCGAAGACCCCTTCGAACTGCACCCCGGCCCCGACATGGAGGTCCGCGGACGCGTCCACAGCAACGCCGACATGCGCCTGGCGGCAAACACGGGCTTGGCCATCTGGGGCGAGGTGACCTCCGTTGGACGCTTCTACACCGGCGCCGGCGAGAACTGGAACCGCTCAGGCGACGTGAAGATCGCGACCCGCGCACAGATGGACGCCACGCGCGCCGGCAATCCCGCATCCAAGGGCAGCCTGCCGGGCATCAAGGGCGCCTCCTCGATGAGCGACCACGCCGCCCCGGGGCTGGGGGGCAACTGGCTCGACTCCTTCGACCCGCAGTGGGTGCAGCGCGCGACCAGCCGTTGGGGCGGGACGGTGAAGGACGCGGCGATGGGCATCTCCCCCATCAACCCGCCGCTCCCGGAAACCTCCAACCCCTACACCATGATCGAACGCGTGAAGGCGGATGACTCGGAAGCCGTGAAGGCGATCAAGTTCGAGCAGAACGCCGACCTGAAAATCTACGGCGACCCCGCCGCCAACCCGGACACCTGGTACGCGGTCGATTTCAACGGAAACCAACTCCCGCTCACATACCGTGTCCAGACTGGCACCGTGAACGGCCAACCGGTCTACGAGACGCGCAGCGTGGCCCGCGCCACCACCTTCACCGACCGCCGCGACAACAAGACGGTCAAGACGCTCTCCATCGACATGGGGAACCTCGTCCAGTGGCAGACGGCGCAGGACCTGAACGGCAACCCGCGCAACTTCATCTTCAACACCGGCATCATCTACGCCTCCACCCTGAACAACAACGACACAGGCCCGACGATGAATTCGGTCCAGCTCGTCAACTCGTCGAAGGTTCCCAACTCCTTCGGCAACAAGGGTATGACGCTCGCCACCGACCGTCCCGTCTACACAGTCGGCAACATCAACACCACCGACAAGAAGACGTTCCTCATCGCCGGCGACGCGGTGACGGTCCTTTCGAAGGAGTTCGACGCGAACACGGGTAACAACACCCCCGTCAGCGTCGACACCACGACCAACATGGTGCTCCTCTTTGGCACCACCCACACCGACCCGAAGAACAAGCAGGACCCGAACAGCTACGTCACCACGGCGGCGACCAACCAGCTCTCCGGTGGACTCCACAACTCGATGCGGTACTTGGAAAGCTGGGGCTCGCGGCAGCACTTCCACAACGGCTCGCTCCTGATCCTGTTCCGCAGCAAGGTGGCTAACAGGCCTTGGGGCTTGAGCTACTACAGCCCACCAGTGCGTCGCTACACTTGGGACTCGACCCTCGCGACAAACGAGCCGCCCCCGGGCATGCCGACCTTCATCTTCGTGCAGGAAGGCGACTGGGAGATGATCGAGCCCTCGCAGGTCGCTGGCTACACGCCCTGATCGACTCGAACACCCTGCAGGAAACAGGAAGGGGCCGCCCGCGGGCGGCCCCTTCTTCATTGGTGCGGGACCATCCGGGAGCGGCGGCGGTCAGTGCCCCGCCGCGTCCGACCGCGCCGGCGCGGCGACTCGCGGGGGATGCCCCGCCTTGCCCTTCGCGGCGCCCCGGCCCGCCGGCTCCAGCACGAGCTGGAACACTTCGGCCAGCGTCTTCACCGGAAGGAACGTCATCTTCGAGCGGACCTCCTTCGGGATGTCCTCGAGGTCGTCCTCGTTGTCCGCGGGGATGACGACCTGGCGGATGCCGAGGCGGTAGGCGGCGAGGGACTTCTCCTTGAGGCCGCCGATCTTAAGTACCTTGCCGCGCAGCGTCACCTCGCCGGTCATCGCGATGTCCTGCCGGACGGCGCGCTGGGCCAGCGCGCTGGCCATGCTGGTGGCCATCGTGATGCCGGCGCTCGGTCCGTCCTTCGGGATGCCGCCCTCCGGGATGTGGACGTGGATGTCGATGTCCTTGAACAGGTCCTCGGCGATGCCGAGTTCGCGGCACCGCGAGCGGATGTGGCTGAGCGCGGTCTTCGCGCTCTCCTGCATCACCTCGCCCAGCTTGCCGGTCAGCGACAGGTTGCCCTTGCCGGGCATGGTGGTGGTTTCGACCGGGAGCAGTTCGCCGCCGACGGAAGTCCACGCGAGGCCCAGCGCGACGCCGATCTCCGGCTTGCGGTCGACCCCGGCGTCCTTGAAGGGCAACGGGCCGAGCATCTGGCGCAGCCGTTCCGCGTCCACGACGACCTGCTTGCGCTTCTTGCCGGGCTCCGCGCCGGACGAGACGAACTCCTTGGCGATCTTGCGGGCGACGCTGCCGACCTCGCGTTCGAGGTTACGGACGCCGGCTTCCTTGGTGTAGCCGGAGATGAGGAGCGCGAGCGCGTCGGCGCCGATCTTCACCTGCGACTTCTTCAGGCCGGCGGCCTCGACCTGGCGCGGAATCAGGTACTTCGTCGCGATGTGGCGCTTCTCGAGGTCGGTGTAGCCCACCAGCCGGATCACTTCCATGCGGTCCAGCAGGGGCAGCGGGATCCCGTCCATGGTGTTCGCCGTCGTGATGAACATCACCTTCGACAGGTCGTAGTCGACTTCGAGGTAGTGGTCGTTGAAGGCCTTGTTCTGCTCCGGATCGAGCACCTCGAGGAGCGCGGAGGCGGGGTCGCCGCGGAAGTCGGCGGACATCTTGTCGATCTCGTCGAGCAGGAAGAGCGGATTGACGACGCCGGCCTTCTTCATGTGCTGGACGATCTTGCCGGGAAGCGCGCCGATGTAGGTTCGGCGGTGGCCGCGGATCTCCGCCTCGTCGCGGACGCCGCCGAGGGACACGCGGACGAACTCGCGCCCCATGGCGGTCGCGATGGAGCGGGCCAGCGACGTCTTGCCGACGCCCGGCGGCCCGACGAAGCACAGGATCGGCCCGCGCGTGGTGCCCGCCAGGCGCACCACCGCGAGGTGCTCCAGGATGCGCTGCTTGATCTTCTCGAGGCCGTAGTGGTCGCGGTCGAGGATCTGCTCCGCCTTGGCCAGGTCGATCTTGTCCTCCGTCGCCTTCTTCCAGGGCACCTCCGTCATCCACTCGAGGTACGTGCGCGTGACGGTGGCCTCGGGCGAGAGGGACTGCATCCGGGATAGGCGGCGCACTTCCTTCTCGGCCTTCTCGCGAGCCTCCTCGGGCATCTCGGCGGCCTTGATCGCCAGCTCCAGCTCGACGATGTCGCTGTCCTCGTCGTGCGAGATGCCGAGTTCGCGCTCGATCGCCTTGAGCTGCTCGTTGAGGAAGTACTCCCGCTGGCTCCGCCCGATCTGGTTCTTCACCTGCGAGACGATCTTCTGCTCGAGTTCGAGGAGCTGGTTCTCGGCGGCGAGCGTCTCCTGCAGCAGGCGGAACTTCTCCTCGTGCGAGGACGCCGCGAGGACGCGCTGCTTGTCCGCCGTCTTCAGCCCGGCGTAGTGCGCCACGGAGTTGATGAGCGAGTCCGGGTCGTCGATCTTCTGGATGTTCGAGAGCAGGTCGTCCGGGATCTTCTCGGAGAGGCGCGCGTACTCGGCGAAGCTGGCGTTGAGGATGCGCATCATGGCGCGGCCGCGGTTGCCCTTCGCGGCGTCGCGGGGCGCCCGCAGCGTGAGCGCCTGGATGATGCGCTCCGTCTCGGTGTACTCGATCGAGCGCGCGATGTACTGCCCCTCGATCAGCACCTTCGCCGAGCCGTCCGGCACGCGCAGCACCTGGAGCACCTCGCAGACGGTGCCGATGGTTTCGAGCTCCTTCGCGCTCGGCGAGTCGGTGTCGGGGTTGGATTGGAGCGTGGCGAGCAGGAGCTTGTCGCGCCCGATGGCGTCCTCGAGGGCGGCGAGGCTCTTGGGCCGGACCACGAAGAGCGGGGTGATGCAGTTCGGGAAAACCACCAGGTCCCGGAGCGGAAGCACCGGCAGGATTTTCGACTCGAAGCTGATTTCGTTGAGTTCCATGAAGGGGTCCCGAGTGCATCGATTTGCGCCGCCGGCGGCCGTCCGGAGCGATGGCGCGCGATTGGCCCGCGGGAAATGCACGAATCGCGCCGCCAGCCGCACCCCCGAAAGTACCCTCCGGCGCCGCACAGCGTACAGTGGGAAGATGCCCCCGAGCACCGATTGCCCCGCGCCGCCGCGCCGCGCCCAATCGGCGCAACCTCCCGGAGGCACGCGCCATGGCCGACTGCGCCGTTTCCCGAATCGCGATCCTGACCGGCGGCGGCGACTGCCCGGGCCTCAACGCCGTCATCCGCGCCATCGTCAAGACCGCCATCAACAAGTACCACGTCGATTGCTACGGGGTCCTCGACGGCTTCCACGGACTGATCTACCGCCGCGCCCAGCAGCTTCACGGCGCCGAGGTGTCCGGCATCCTCACGCTTGGCGGCACCATCCTTGGCAGCAGCAACAGGCACAACCCCTTCGCCCACCACATGACCATCAACGGCACCGACCAAGTGGTCGACGTCTCCGACGAATGCGTGGACTTCATTCAGCAGCAGGGTTGGGACTGCCTCATCGCGATCGGCGGCGACGGCACGCTGACGATGGGGCTCCAGTTCGCCCAGAAGGGCATGAACGTGGTCGGCGTGCCCAAGACCATCGACAACGACCTGTCGGCCACGGACTACACGTTCGGCTTCCACACGGCGGTGCAGACCGCGGTGGAGGCCATCGACCGGCTGCACACCACGGCGCTTTCGCACCACCGGGCGCTGGTGGTCGAGATGATGGGGCGCTACGCGGGGCACCTCGCCCTGCACGCCGGCATCGCCGGCGGCGGCGATGTGATCCTGATCCCGGAAATCCCTTTCGACATCGACATCGTCGCGAAGGAGGTGCTCAGCCGTTCGCGCCGCGGGAAGCGCGCCTCGATCATCGTCGTCGCGGAAGGCGCCAAGCCCATAGGCGGCGACGTTACCGTCGCGCAGATGGTGAAGGATTCGCCCGATCCGGTCCGCCTCGGCGGCGTGGCGCACGTGATCGCGGCGCAGCTCTCGGCCAAGACCGGCATCGAAACCCGCGCGACCGTGCTGGGGCACCTCCAGCGGGGCGGCACACCCGTCGCCGTGGACCGCATCCTGTCGACGCGCTTCGGCTTCCACGCGATGGAGATGGCGGCTGCGGGGCGCTTCGGGCGCATGGTAGCCGCACAAGGCGACGAAATCGTGGACGTCCCGCTGGAGGACGCCGTGCACCAGCTCAAGAAAGTGAGCATGACAGACGACTTGATCGCCGCGGCTCGCGCGACCGGCGTCTGCCTCGGTGATCGGCTTGAGGGAGTGGTTCTCTAGCGCCTTGGCGTTGCAGCCTTCGCGGCGGGCTTCCAGCTCGCCGCGGGCCAGCGGGCCGCCTTCGCGGGCCCGGAGTCCACGACCGGCAGCGCGCGCACCGGCGCGTCGTCCAGCCGGCGCTCGTAGTCCACCGAACCCTCCACGCCGTCGTGGACCAGGCGCTCCTTGAAGTGCGGATGGTCCGACAGCGCGAGGGCCACACTGTCGGGGGCGTCCTCCGCGACGGTGAACTCCAGTTCGAGGAGCGTCCCCTTCGCGACGCCGGCGGGCAGCACAGCGGCGACCAGGAACGTGTCGCGGCCGTCGGCGAGCGGCGCGCCCTTGGACACCTCGATGCGCGCGGTGCGGTCCGGGCAGGCCACCACGACCGGATGCGCCAAGGCACCAGCGGTGGCCTCGATGCGGAGTGTCGCCATGGTGACGGGGCTCGGGGCGCTTTCGAGCACGACGCGGAACCGCATGGGGCGGCCCCGTTCGAGCGGGGCGCCGTCGGAGGGCTCGAGGCGCACGGCGGGGAGCTTCTCCAGGCGGACGCGGCGGTACTCGGGGGGAGCCTTCGGAGCCTGCGCGGGGGCGGGCTCGGGGCGGGCGCGCTCCTGCGCGTGGCCGCACACCGCGAAGGCGAGCAGGCAGGCGGCGGAGACCGCGGCGGCGCGGCGGATGTTCATGGCGAATTCCTCCAAGCCGGTTCCGGGAACGCGTGGCGCACCCTGCATGTCACGACCCCTCGGGAACGCGCAAGGATTGGCCCGGTGCCTCAGCGCACCATGAATCCGTTCGCGGAGCTCCGTCGGGCGCGCGATAGGATCACCGCCGAGTAGGCCGGCAAGGCGACAGCGCCCCGCTGCGCGTATCCGTGCTGGGGGCTGGGCGTCGTGGTCACGACCTGCCCGACTCCGAAGTCGCCGAAGTCGCTGCTGTACCGCTTCGAGTCGGTATTGATCGCCTCGTACCACGTGCCCGCCTGCGGAAGGCCGATTTCGAACACGGGGTAGCTGGTGGAGGAGAGGTTCATGAGAACCACGACGTCGTCGCCGGGCGCGCCGCCTTCCTGCCAGCGGCGGTAGGCGAAGACCTTGATGTTGTTCAGGTTCAGGAACACCTCGGTCCGGTCGCTGGTGAGGCCCCGGGAGATGCCGTCCGCGTTGCGCCGAAGCCGGATCAAGTCCGCGTAAAGGTTTTTGATCCCGCCGTTGATCGTGCTGTTCGCGAGGCTCCACGTCGTGGCGACGGTGTCGTTCCAGCCCCCGGAGATGTGCAGCTCCTGGCCCTGGAACAGCATCGGGATCCCCTCCGAGGTGGCCCAAAGGGCCGCCGCGAGGGAGCCCGAGCGGCGCGAGCGGAGGCCTTGCGGGTCCGGCGTGTCGTAGCGCTGCGCCGTGCGGAACTTGTTGTTCGCCGTCCAGACTTCGTCGTGCGACTCGAGGTAATGCACGCGGGTGAAGCCGATCCCGTCGTCGATCTGGGCCGCGAGGACCTCTGTGCTGCGATTCGCGTCCACCGACTTTTCCAGCTCGCCCACCACCGCGCTGTGGAAGCCCACCTCCCATTCCGCCTGGAAGCCGAAACCGTTCGGATTGCTGGTGGGCGTCGTGATCAGCGGCTCCCCGCCCAGGTCCTCCGCGATGCGGATGGCATCGGGATGGTTCGCCGCCATGAAGTCGTTGATCTCGCGGAGCAGCGAGACGCCGTCGGGGATTGGCGCGGTGATATTGAATCCGCCGTCCACCTGCCCGCGGATGCCCTTGGTGAAGTCCCACCGGAAGCCGTCGACCCGGAACTCCTCCAGCCAGAACTGGATGTTGTCCTTGATGTAATCGCGAACTTCCGGCGTGGAATAGTTGGGGCGCGGTCCGAAGGGGGTTTCGGCGAGGGAGGTAGGCGTGTTGTAGAAGTACGCCCCTCCGTTCGTGCCGCCGTCGAAGTTGTACAGGTCGAGGTCCGTCGGGCCGTAGTGGTTGTGGACCACGTCGAGGATCACGCCGATGCCGCGCAGGTGGCACTGGCGGATGAACTCCTTCAGGTCGGCGGTGCGCCCGTAGTTCGCCTCCACCGTGTAGGGGTTCATCTTGTTGTAGCCGGCCGAGATGCCGCCGGCGAACTCGGAGATCGGCATCAGCTTCACCGCGTTCACGCCGAGGTCCGCGAGGTAGTCGAGCCGCGTCTGCGCGTTCACGAAGGTCGACGGTACCGGCGCGGTGAGCGCTTCGAAGGTGCCGATGTGGAGTTGGTAGATCACCAGCTCGTTCGCGGGGGGCATCGTGAAGTTGTCGTTCTGCCAGTTGAACGTGGCCGGATCGACGATGCGCGAGTCGCCGACGGAGTTGACCAGCTCGCGGGAGCGCGGGTCCTGACGGAAGTTCGAGCCGTTCAGGACGTACTTGTAGGTGTTGTTCCGCGCGGCGTTCGGGATGAAGGCGGACCAGATGTTCGTGGCGCCTTCCTCCCGCATCGCGTTGGCCGTGGTGCTGAACCCGTTGAAGGAACCCGCGACCGAAGCGGAGGTCGAGTTGGGCGTCCAGACGCGGAACACGACGCCGAAGCCCTCCGCGGCGGAGAGCTGCGTCGCGCCCATCGGGTATCCCGAGAGGTCGATCCAGAAGCGCCAGTCGCGCTGGCTGTTATTGTCGAAGATCGTGCTCGACGCGTTCCGGAACACGAAGTCGACGTTCGTCGCGTTCTGGGGGAAGGTGAAGGTGAAGCTCCAGCGGTTGCCGCCGAGGGAGGTCATCTGCGGCTGCTGGATGTTCTGGAAGCCGTTGAAGCCGTAGTAGAAGTGGACCGGCGACGCGCCCGCGAGGGGCCCGCCGGTGGCGTCGTAGGTGACCGTCACCTGGTCGCCGCGGTCGAACACCGCGGGCGCAAGGGTCGCCGTGCCCTGCTGCGCCTGCGCGGCGGCTCCCGCGATCGCCAATCCGGCCGCGAGCGCCGCCCGCCGGCATCCTGTCCCCGTACGCTTCCGCATCGTCGCCATGGCCCTACCTCCGGTCCGTAGGCTTTAGCCTGCCGCCCTCCCGGTCAAGCGATCCACGACACGCCGCAGAGGGTGCTAAATCCCATCGCCGTGGTCGGCGAAGAGGGGCGCGGAGCGCAGCTTGTAACCGAGGTACGGCGCGTAGAGCGACGGTTCGAGCAGGAACGAGTCGTGCCCCTTCTCCGAATTCACGGTGATGTGCTCGTGCGGCACCCCGGCGGATCGAAGCGCCGAGGCGATCTCCGCCTGCTCTTCGGGGTAGAAGCAGACGTCTGAGCTGATCGAGAACAGCAGCCACGATTGGTGCGCGCACGGGGCGAAGAGCGCCGGCAGGCCGCCGCAGCCCGCCCGCGACGGCACATCCCAGGACTGCCAGGCGTCGAGGATCCGGAGGTAGGTGTTCGCGTCGAAGCGAGGCGTGAACTTCTTTCCCTGGTGCAGCAGGTACGACTCGATCGGGTGGCGCAGCCGGTAGCGCGCCAGCCGGTCGCCGGCTTCCACGATTTCGCCGCGGGCGCGGCGCTCCATGAGCGAAAGCGAAACGAACGTCTTGTGGCTGATCATGCGGGCGAGGGCGAGCCCGCGCTCGGGGCCGGGTCCGCCGTAGTAGTCGCCGCCGCGGAACTCCGGGTCCGACTCGATGGCGAGGATCTGTTCGAGGTTGTGCGCCTTGGCCAGCGAGGTGGCCCGCAGCCCCGTGGCGATCGGCACCACCAGCTGCGCCCGCCGCGAGTGCCGCAGCGCGAAGTCGACCGCGCAGCAGCCCCCGAGCGAAGCCCCCACCACGGCGTGTAGCGCGTCGATGCCCAGCTCGTCCAGCAGCCGGGCGTTCGCGTCCACGATGTCTTCGACGGCGAGCGCCGGGAAGCGGCTGCCGTAGGGCTCGCCGCTTTCCGGGTCGATGCTCGAAGGCCCTGTGCTGCCGTAGCAGCCGCCCGGGTAGTTCGCGCAGATGACGAAGTACCGCGACGTGTCGAGCGCCCTGCCGGGCCCGATGAAGTCGTCCCACCAGCCCTCGTGGCATTCCGCCGTCCAGAACCGGTTCGCGGGGCCGACCGGATCGTGGCCCGCGGTGTGGTGGCTACCGCTCAGCGCGTGGAAGAGCAGGATCGCGTTGTCGCGCTGCGGCGAAAGCGTGCCGTGCGTTTCGTACGCGAGCGTGAGCGACTCGAGCGCCCCGCCGTCGCGGAACCGGAAGGGGCGCGACGGCGCGGCGATGTCGAGGAACCGGGTGCGCGAGAGCGGCGCCGGCTCCGCGGCGGCTCGCGGCGCCCCGGTCCGGAGCGCGGGCTTCGATTGCGAGAGGGTGGGCATCTCAGCCCACCGCCACGCCGGGTGCGCCGACCGCCGCGTGGAGCGCCCGGTCGAGATCGTCGATGATGTCGTCGACGTGCTCGATGCCGATGGAGAGGCGGATCAGCTCCGGCGCGATGCCGCCGGCGCGCTGCTGCTCCTCCGTGAGCTGGCTGTGCGTCGTCGTCGCCGGGTGGATCGCGAGGCTCTTCGCGTCGCCCACGTTTGCGAGGTGGCTGAAGAGGCGCAGTGCCTCGATGAAGCGGCGCCCCGCGGCGGCGCCGCCGCGGATGCCGAACACCACCATGCCGCCGAAGCCGTGGCGGAGGTACTTCCGCGCGGTCGGGTACGTCGGGTCGTCCTCGAGTCCAGGATATCGAACCCACTGGACGGCGTCGTGCGCGGCGAGGAAGCGCGCCGCGGCCAGCGCGTTCGAGCTGTGGCGCTCCATGCGCAGCGGAAGCGTTTCGATCCCCTGCAGGAAGGCCCAGGCGTTGTCCGGCGAGATGCACGCCCCGAGGTTGCGCAGCGGAACGATGCGGGCGCGGACCGCGTAGGCGACGGCGTTGAGGTCGCCGAGGTCGTGGGCGAAACGCAGGCCGTGGTAGCTGGGGTCGGGCTCGTTGAAGAGCGCGAACTTGGGGTCGGTCCAATCGAATCGGCCGCTGTCCACCAGCACGCCGCCGATGCCGGTGCCGTGGCCGCCGAGCCACTTGGTGAGCGAGTTGGCGACGATCGTGGCGCCGTGCTCGATCGGACGCAGCAGGTAGGGGGTCGCGAAGGTGTTGTCGACGACGAGGGGCAGGTTGTGCGCCTGCGCGATATCGGCGATGGCGTCGAAGTCCGGGACGTTCAGCGCGGGATTGCCGCAGGACTCCACGAACAGTGCGCGGGTCCGCGGCGTGATGGCGCGGGCGAAGTTCTCCGGGTCGCGGGGATCGACGAAGCGCGTCGCGATGCCGAACTGCGGATGGATCGCGTCGAACATCGTGTAGCTGCCGCCGTAGAGGTCGTTGGCGGAGACGATCTCGTCGCCGGCGCGCGCGAGGTTGATGATGGCGTAGTGGATGGCGCTGGTGCCGGAGGCGAGCGCGACCGCGGCGGCGCCGCCCTCAAGCGCCGCGACGCGCTCCTCGAGGACCGCGTTCGTCGGGTTCGTGAGGCGCGAGTAGATGTTGCCGAGCTCCTTGAGCGCGAACAGGTTCGCGGCGTGCTCGGTGTCGCGGAACGTGTAGCTGGAGGTGCGGTAGACGGGCACCGCGCGCGAGTGCGTCGCGCTGTCCGGGGAGTAGCCCGCGTGGATGCACTGCGTCTCGAAGCGGAAGGCGTCCTGGCCCATTGCGCGTCCCTTTCCGGGTGAAAGTGTTTAGGATATTAAACACACTGGACGCTCCCCGCAAGTAGAAGCGCCGCGCCCCGGAAGGGCGCGGCGCGATAAAGCGTTCCATCGGGGCGGCCCTCCCGGGCGCCTACTCCCGGTCCCGCCGGCCCGCGTGCCGCGTGTGGTAGTGCCAGTTGGTCGAGGCGAGGAAGTACACGAACGCCAGCGGGCTCGCGGCGGTCGCGAGGCCGGTGCCGAAGCGCGCCCACCAGCCCGGCGCCTGCTCCTGGTGCACGTAGCCGACCACCGCCGCCGCCGCCGCGCCGAGCGCCAGAAGCCACAGCCCGACGCTCCGCGCCAGCGCGGCGTCCGCAAGGCGCTCCGACGGCGACACTCCGCGCCACGGATGGAAGAAGCCGGCGACCGCCGCCCCCGCCGCCGCCGCCAGCGCGCCCTCGAAGAAGCTCTGCTCGAGGAACGGACGCGCCTCCGCCCGGTTCAGCACCACGCTCGACGCCCACGCCAGCGCGAACACAACTCCACCCGCGAGGAACGTCTGTCCCCATCGCTGGTGGAATTCGTCGCGGGCGGTGTCGAAAGATTCGTCCATGATTCGTCCAAGCCTGCCGTCCGCCGTTGCCACCGTCAACCTCATATCCGATGCTGGCTGTATGCCTTGCCCGCCACCCTCGAACGGGACCGATCCATGAGCCGCCTCCGCTCGCTTTCCACGGCACTCTCAATGCTCGCCGCCCTCGCCGCCGCCCCCGCGCAGGACGCGGCGCCGGCGCCCGAAACCGCCGCCGACCTCCCCGCGGTCTCGCAGGCGCTCGTCTCCGGCCTGTTCAACGGCGGAGCCGTCGAGCTGCACGGGCGCTTCGACGACACGATGAAGGCCGCGCTCCCGCCGCAACGCCTCGGCTCCATGGTGCCCGAGCTGGTGCGCGCCTACGGAGCTTTCCAGCGGGCGGACACCGCGACGGCCGCCCCGCTCGAACAGGGCGGCGTCCAGTACACACTCGTCCGCTTTCCGCTCGTTTTCGAGAAGGGCGAGCTCGAAGCGCGCGTGTCCTGGGCCGGCTCGGAGGGCGCCTTCCTGATCTCGGGCCTCTTCTTCGCCCCGCCGGCGGCGCGCGCGGACAGCCCGGACTCGCTCCCGCCCTACGCCGTGCCCGCAAACCTCGTCGAGCACGCGGTCGAGGTGAACGGCCTCACCGGGCGCTTGACGTTGCCCAAGACCGCCACCGCGGAGTCGCCGGTGCCCGCTGTGGTGCTGATCCACGGCAGCGGCCCGAACGACATGGACGGCAAGATCGGGCCGAACAGGCCGCTGCGCGACCTCGCGCTCGGGCTCGGCACTTACGGGGTGGCGGTGCTGCGATACCACAAGCGCACCTACGAGGCCCCCGGAACGCTTTCACAGGTCGAGCGCCTCACGCTCCGCGACGAGGTCGAGGCGGACGCGCTCGCCGCGCTCGAACTGCTGCGCGCGCGCCCCGAGGTGGACGCCGCGCGCGTGTTCATCCTGGGCCACAGCCTCGGCGGCGCGTTGGCGCCCAAGATCGCGGCGGAGGACGGGCGCACCGCGGGCGTCATCGTCCTCGCCGGAACGGCGCGGATGAGTTATCAGATCGTGCTGGACCAGATCGACGTGGTCGAGGCGTCGCGCGGCCCGGAGATCGATCCCTCGGAACGCGCCCAGTTCGAACGCCTCCGCGGGCAGCTCCGCGGCCTTGCGGACGGCACCGCCGAAGATCCCGCGGAAGCGGTCATGGGGGCGCCGGGCTACTACTGGGACGAGATCATGGCAATCGACACCGCCGGGATCGCGAAGGCGCTGCCGGTGCCCGTCGCGGTCCTTTACGCCGGCAGCGACTACCAAGTGCCGCCCACGCAGGCGGAGCTGTGGGGACCCGACTTCCCGCGCAGCGACCGCGACGTGCTGCGCGTGTTCCCCGGCCTGTCGCACTTGATGATGGCGGGCGCGGAAGGCTCGCCGAAGGACTACGACCTGCGCGGCCACGTCGACAGCCAAGTCGTCGAGGCCATCGCCCTCTTCATCCTCGCCCGCTAGCCCGCGGGAGCGCGACCACCGGGGGCGGCCCCGCGGCAGACCACACCTAGCACAGAGTCGGCTGCGAGCACGTCCCCGTGGGGCGTCGCAAGTCGGGTGGCAGCCTCCACGTCCGCAGGCCCGGCCGTAGGTGCTCATGGCGCGGGTCCGCCGATGGGACCCTGTAAGACTCTATCATTGACAACATAAGTCCTCAATAGAGTCTGTCCCCATGGACACTGTTGCTGTCGGGGCACCGGAGCTGAAGGCCCTGCTACTCACGGACCTCGTGGGTTCGACGCAGCTTGTCGAGTCGGTCGGGGATGCGGAGGCGGCGCGGCTTGGAGCGCTCCACGATGCGGCGGCGAGGTCGCTGTTGGCGGGTTTCACGGCCCGCGAGATCGACAAGACGGACGGCTTCCTCTTCCTGTTCGACCGCGCGGCGGACGCGTTGCGCTTCGCACTCGCGTACCACGCGGCGCTCCGCGGCCTCTCCGCGGATTCGGGGCGCCGCCTCGAGGCGCGCGTGGGGATCCATTTGGGTGAGGTGTACCTGCGGGCGAATCCCCCGGCGGACGTGGCGCGGGGCGCGAAGCCGTTCGAGGTGGAGGGTCTGGCGAAGCCGCTCGCTGCGCGGGTGATGTCGCTCGCGGAGGGCGGCCAGACGCTGTTGACGCGCGGGGCGTTCGACATGTGCCGCCGCGCGGTGGTGGGGGACGCATCATTCCCCCCGGGGCTCCAGTGGGTGGCCCATGGACCCTACCTTCTCAAGGGGGTGGAGGAGCCGGTCGACATTTTCGAGGCGGGGGAGGCCGGAGTGTCCCCGTTGCGGCCGCCCGCCGACAGCACGAAAGCGCGCCGGGCGCTACGTCCCGGCGAGGAGGAACTGCTAGGGTGGCGCCCCGCTCCCGGCGGGCAGGTGCCAGGTCGGCCGGGGTGGGCGCTGGACCGGAAACTCGGCGAGGGCGGATACGGCGAGGTCTGGCTGGCGCACTTCGCCAAGACGCGCGACCAGCGGGTCTTCAAGTTCTGCTTCGACCCGGACAGGGTCCGCGGGCTCAAGCGCGAGGTGACGCTTTTCCGCGTCCTCCGCGAGGTGCTGGGGGACCGGAAGGACATCGCCCGGATCCTCGAGTGGAACTTCGAGCGGCCGCCTTACTTCATCGAGAGCGAGTTCACCCCCGGCGGCTGCCTGGTGGATTGGGCGGCGGGGCGCGGCGGCTTGGCGGGCATCGCGCTCGACCGGCGCATCGAGTTCGCCGCGGAGGTGGCGGAGGCGCTCGCCGCCGCGCATAGCGTCGGGGTGCTGCACAAGGACATCAAGCCGTCGAACCTGCTCGTCGCGGAGGACTCGGCCGGGGAGCCGCACGCGCGCCTGGCGGACTTCGGGATCGGGCTGGTGACGGACAGGGCGGTCCTCGCGGTTGCGGGTGTCACCGGGACGGGATTGAGCGAGGCTTCATTGACCGCGAATGATAGCAGCCGCACCGGCACGCGGCTCTACATGGCGCCGGAGCTGCTCGAGGGGCGCCCTGCAACCATCCAGTCGGACCTCTACGCGCTCGGCGTGGTCCTCTACCAATTGGCGGCGGGAAGGCTGGGGCATGCGCTGGCGGCAGGCTGGGAGGCGGACATCGGCGATGCGCTCCTGCGCGAGGACATCGCGGCATGCGTGGCGGGGGATCCGGCGCGCCGTTTGTCATCGGCGGGCGAACTGGCGGCGCGGCTCCGCGGGCGCCCCGCAAGGCGCCGCGCGCGCCTGCGCCGGAGCGCCGCCCGGGGCGTGGCAGCGGCGGCGGTGCTCCTAGCCGCAATCGCCTCGGGCGCGCTGTGGACCGCCCATGCGCAATCGCTCCGCGCCACCCGCGAGGCAGCGCTCCGCCTCGAAGCGGAACAAGCCCGCCGCGCCGCCGAGCAGCAGTCCGCCCTCGTCCTCGAACGCCTCAAGGGTACCTCCGCCTTGGTGGGCTTCACGCTGTCCGACCTGCGGGAGGTGCTCGACCTAGAGCGCGAGCATGACAAGCGGATTGCGAAGACCGTCGCGAAGGGAGTCGGCGACTACTACCGCGGCGTCCCGGCGGACGGCCTCGACGAGCGCTCGCGCCTCGAACACGCCGCGCAGCTCGAATCGGTCTCGCGCGCGTTCCTCGAACTCGGCGTGCTGGAGGACGCGGAGCACCTCGCTTCGGAGTCGCTGCGGCTGCGCCGCGCGTTGCTGGCGCCGGACCATCCGGATGCGCTGCGCTCGCGCGCGGCCTTGGCCTCCGTGCTGCGCACGAGGGCCCGGCACCAGGATGCGCTGGAACTTTGCGGCGCATCGCTCGCCTTGATCGCCGCCAAGCCCGGCGGGGAGCCCTCCGCCGAGTTCGAGCTGCTCTGCGCCCAAGCATCCGTCCTCGAGGACATCCGCGAGTATGGCAAGGCCGAGGTGATCTTCGAACGCGCGGTTTCCCTGGAAGGGGGCCCGGGGCCGCTCGAGCGCGCCGATGCGCTGCAGTCCCTTGGGGTCCTCCGAATGTGGATGAACAAGTTCGACGAAGGCGAGGCCGACCTGCTCGAGGCGCTCCGCCTCACGGAGGCGCATGCCCCGCACGACGAGTTGGCGCTCGCCGCGCGCCGCAACGCCCTTGGGCTGCTCTACTACTACATGGGCAGGCTCGACGCCGCCCGCGCGCACCTCGAAGAGGCGATCGCGGTCCGCACCCGCCGCCTCGGCGCCGAGCATGCCTCGACCCTCAGCAGCAAGAACACCCTCGGGTGCGTCCTGGGGCGCGACCCGGCGGACAAGGCGCGCTGCGAGGAAATCTACCGCGAGGTGTTGGCAGGCTTCGAAGCCGTCTACGGACGCGACCACCCGAACTACGGCCTGATGCACAACAACCTCGGGACGTTCTACGCGAAGGAGGGGCGGCTGGACGAGGCGGAGCACCACCACCGCGAGGCGCTGGCCGCGCGCATCCGCGCCTACGGGGCGCAGCACGCCACCATCGGCGAGTCGCGATGGCACCCCTACAACATCCACCTGCGGCGCGGCGACCGCGCGGCGGTCCGCGCCCTCTTCGACGAGGCGGTCGCGACCACCGCCCGCGTGACCGGCGGGGAGAGCCTCGAAACCTGCAACGAGTTGCTCGAAAGCGCCTCGCGGTTCCTTTCCGCCGACATGTTGGACGATGCGGAACGCGTGTCCATGCGCGCCACGGAATTGGCAGTGTCCCGCTACCCCGAGGCGCAACCCTGGGCCTTCAGCAGCGGCTCGCATATCCAGTCCGCCCGCGGCTGCCACGAGGACGCGGAACGGTTGATCCTGGCCGCCATCGACGCACACCTCCGCCATCCGAAGGGCGGCAGCCTTCCGGACCTTTACCGTTCGCTGGCGTTGGTGAAGGAGGCGCAAGGGGACTTCGCGGCTGCCGATGCCGCCTTCGAGTTCGCGCTGGCGCACAACCAGGCGAGCCTAAACTTCGAGCCCCGGATATCCGTGCTGCACATCGAGCGCTACCTCGCGGAGTTCAAGGCTCGGCGCGGCGACTTCGAAGCGGCCCACTGGCTGCTGGGACATGCGCTGGCGGAGTGCCGGCGCCAGATCGGCCCTTCCAACGTCACTACGCGCGAGATGATCGAGGCGCTATTGCTTGTGGGGGAGCAGCAGGCGGCAGCCGCGTCGACTCCGGAGGCCGCCGGGGAGGCGTGGCGCGAGGTGCTCCTGACACTTGGCGAGATCGACATGTCATGGCTAACCGCCGCGGGGCGTGAGCGCTATGGGAAGGCGCAGGCGTCGACCGCGCCTCAGCCGGCCGCTGGCATCGCGGACTCCTCCGGCTGAAGGGTCGCTGGAGCGCTACGCTCCGACCGGAGCATTCCGGGTGGCCGCTATTCGTCCAGCTTCCGCGGCTTGCGCGCGGCGATGTCGGGGCCGAGTTCGCTCTTGCGGGCCTCCCGCCAGGAACCCAGCTCCGCGACCAGTTCCTTGGCGGAGCGCACCTCGCCCCCTTCGCGGCGGTCGTGCTCCCGCTGGATCGAGCCTTTGACGGTGCCGCCCTTGACGGTGAAGGAGGGGGAATCCGGGATGCCGCGCGCCATGGGCCCGCCGCACGCATGGCAGGCAACCGCGGGCGACTCCTTGATGGAGTGGCGCACTTCGCGCACAGCGCCGCAGGCCGGGCAGTGGTAGTCGTAAAGGATCATGGTGGAGAACCGCTTGGCGAACTCGGTGCCAAGAGCGGGCCCCATCGCGGTTGACCGCTTTATCGCGTCGCAGCACCCTTCAAGCATCCCCGTCCACGCAGGCATTCCGAGCATGACCCCACCGCGCCGCCCGATGCACCCCCAGACGCAGATGCTGATGGCGGGCTACGACCCGCAACTCAGCGAAGGCTCCGTGGTCCCGCCGCTCTTCCGCACCAGCACGTTCGTCTTCCGCAGCGCCGCGGACGGCAAGCGCGCGTTCCAGCTCGCCTACGGCCTGGACGAGGCGGCGCCCGGCGAGATCCCCGCGCTGATCTACACGCGCGTGAACAACCCGAACGTAAACATCGTCGAAGACCGCATCGTGGCATGGGACGGCGCGGAGGCTGCGGCCCTGTTCTCCTCCGGCATGGGCGCGATCGCGTGCGCGTGCTTCACGCACCTCCGCCCGGGGGACTCGCTCCTGTTCGCCGATCCAGTCTACGGCGGCACCGAGTACCTGTTCCGGCACAGCCTTCCCGAGTTCGGCATCCAAGCGGTCCCGTACCCCGCCGGCTCGAAGATCGAGGTCGTGCGCGAGATGGCCGCCGGGATGAAGAACCTCAAGATGATCTACATGGAGACCTGCGCGAACCCGAGCTCGGTGCTGAACGACATCGCGGCCGCCGCGCAGCTCGCGGCGGAGCTCGACCCCCGCCCGCTCGTGGTGGTCGACAACACCTACCTCGGGCCGGTCTTCTGCCAACCGATCCGCCTCGGCGCGGACATCGTGGTGTACTCCGCGACGAAATTCATCGGCGGCCATAGCGACCTGATCGCGGGGTTCGCGCTCGGGCGGCGGAGCGTGGTGACGCCGATGCTCGGCACCCGCACGATCTTCGGCGCATGTCCCGACCCGGAGACCGCGTGGCTGATCTGCCGCTCGCTCGGGACGCTGCGCCTGCGCATGGAGAAGCAGGCGGAGTCCGCCGCGCGCGTCGCGCGCTTCCTCCAGTCGGACCCGCGCGTGAAGGACGTCTTGTTCCCCGGCCTCGACTGCATGGGCACCGACCAGGTGGAGCTTTACCAGCGCCAGTGCAGCGGCCCCGGTTCCGTCATGTCGTTCACTGTCGAAGGGGGCGAGCGCGAGGCGTTCGCGGTGCTCGACAACCTCCGCGTGTTCCACCTCGCCGTGAGCTTGGGCGGCATCGAGTCGCTCGCAGAGCACCCGTACACCATGACCCACGCGGAACTCGACGCGGAGATCAAGGAGCGCGTGGGCATTTCGCCGGCGCTGGTGCGGATCAGCGTGGGACTGGAGGACGTCGACGACCTGGTCGCGGACCTGCGGCAGGCGCTGGACGCCATGGAGCGCATGGTCGCCCGCGACCGCTCCGAGGAGCTGGCAAGCTACAGCATCTGAGCCCCCGCGCGGGGCGGGACCTCAGTCCTGCTCGAGGGCGACGTTCCAGTACGCGGCGTCGACGAACTTCGCCCAGACGGGGCGTCCGGGTCCGCGCAGCGAGGCGCGGAGCGTCGAGAACCACTGCGGGCGGCGCGGCTCCTTCATCAGCTTCATGCCGCTCTCGCGCACCAGCTTGCTGCCCTTCTTCGCGTTGCAGCCCTGGCAGGCGAGGACCACGTTCTCCCACGTCGAGCGCCCGCCCAGGCAGCGGGGCAGCACGTGGTCGATCGTCAGCTCCTCCCGCGCCGGGCGGCATCCGCAGTACTGGCAGGTGTTGTTGTCGCGGATGTAGATGTTGCGCCGGTTGAACTTCACGGAGCGCGGCGGGGTGCGGTGGTAGCCGACGAGCAGGATCACGTCGGGCACGAGGATCCGCAGGTTCGGGGTGTGGATGAACCGGTTGCCGTGGATGTCGACATGCTGGCTGAACTGCGTCCAGGAGTCGAAGTTGTAGGTGACGTAGTTGTCGTCGACGACCTTCGCGAGGCCCTCGACCACGAGTCCGACGGCGCGCTTCACGTTGGTGACGTGAATCGCTGTCCATCCGTTGTTGAGGACCAGAACCCCCTGATTCAGCATGGTCGGCGCACTCCGTGGCGGCGGCGACGGATCGCGGCGCAAGAACGTCCTGCCGGCGGGCAGGACTCGATGCGACCAAGACCCTATCCACGCTCCAGAGAGGGGGGCGGGCTGCAATCCTGTCGAGGCAAATCGCGCGTAGGAAAGCTGTGGATTGTGTGGAAAGACCCGTCGGGGCGCCAGATGCGGCGTCTCAGCCCCGCAGCGCCTTGCGCAACCGGCCCGCCGCCTGCCCCAGCAGCACCAGCGACAGCACCAGGCAGATGACCCGGCCCACCACCAGGTCCTTCGCGGGCGCGGTCGGCATCCCGAGGAAGTTCAGCGGTTCCTGCCAGCGCTCGAACAGGTAGAACAGCGGGGCGAGCAGGCACGCACCGAGCAAGCCGCCCGCCCACGCCTGCACGAGGAACGTCCCGAGCCACGCCATCACGCCGACGACAAATAGGGAGTTGAGCAGCAGGCACAGCACCGCCCCCGCCGCGGGGAAGGCGCCGTCCAGGAACACCGAAACGGCCGCCACGCCGGGCAGGATCGCCAGCCCGAGCGCCACCATCAGCGTAGTCGCCTTGGTCGCGACCAGCCGTTGCTGCGATCCGGTCGCGAGCCATAGGAGCTCGAAGGTGCCTTGGCGCTGCTCCGACGCATAGATCGGCGCGGTGAGCAGGATCGCCAAGGCGGCGTAGAATCGCGCGAGCGCGACATACCCCTCCTGCGCGGTGACCGGGGGGAAGTAGGCGAGGTAGCCGATGGCGAGCGCGAGCGGCCCCAGCATGAGCGCGCCATGCCAGCCGAGCACTGCGCCGAGCTGGAGCCGCAGCAGCCGCAGGCCGTCGCGGCGGAACTGGGGCCGGAGCCACAGCTTCGCGAGCCGCAGCCGCGTGCGGACCGCGCTGGCGATGGCGCCGTCGAGGGCGGCGTCGCGGGCGCTCAACCGGCCGCCTCCGCCCAAGTTTCGCCCGCCTCGCCGATGGCCCCCATGTAGGCGTCCTCCAGCGTGGCCTCCACCGGGCGGGCCGAGGCTCCGGGGGGGCTGGCGGCCAGGACCCGCGCCACCGCGCCGCCGGGGGCCGCTTCGATGCCGAGCAGCTGGCCCGGTCCGGGCCACGCGGCGAGCGCCTCGCGCCCCACGGGGAGCGCCCAGACCTTGCCGCGCACGCGCGCGGTTAGCTCCGCCGGCGTGCCGGTGAACAGCACGCGCCCCTTCGCGATCACGCCGAGCCTAGCGCAGGTGCGCTCCACGTCGCCCACGATATGAGTCGACAGGATCGTAACTCGGCCGGGCGCCAGCTCCGCCAGCAGGTCGCGGAAGAACACCCGCTCCTCCGGATCGAGGCCGGCGGTCGGCTCGTCCATCAGCAGCAGCTGGGGATCGTGCAGCAGCGCCAGCGCGACGCCGAGGCGCTGCTTCATGCCGCGGCTGTAGGAGGCGGCGTCGCGGCGGGCGGCGTCGACGAGGTTCACCCGCTCGAGGAGCGCCTCGATGCGCGGACGCATGGCGCGCGGCGAAAGGCCGAGGAGGAGGCACGCCTCCTCGAGCACCTCGACGCCGGTCTGGTGCGGAAGGAAGTCGAAAGCCTGCGGCATGTAGCCGAGCCGCCGCCGCCACTCGCGAGGCTGCCGCGCGACGTCGACGCCGTCGGCGAAGGCGATGGTGCCCGCCTCGAACCCGAGCCCGCCGGAGAGGATCTCCATCAGCGACGTCTTCCCCGCGCCATTGGGGCCCAGGAGACCGAACACACCTTCGCCCAGCTCCAGGTGGACGCCATCGAGCGCGCGGCGCAGGTTGCCGTAGATCTTCACTACATCGTGGATGCGGAGCGTGGCGGACAGGTCGGTGCTTCCCGGGGCGGGTATGCGAAGGGATACGCGCGGGGGGCTCCGCGCTTCAACCGCCGCGGCGCGCTTGACGCGCCCCGGTCCGGGGGGAACGCTCGCAGCCGAGGAATCCGCGTCCCGCCCGATGCAGCAAGAACAGCTCGCCGAACAGCTCGCCGCAAGGCTTGAGCGCCCGATCCTCGCGATCCTCGCGGACCTCGACGGGGTGCTGACCTCCGGGACGCAGTGGCGCGTGCCGGCGGCGCTGTTCGCGCGGCTGCAGGCGTACGCCGACGCGCAGCCCGCCGATCCGGCGATCCCGCGGCTCGCCTTCAACACGGGACGCCCGCAGCCCTACGTCGAGTGCATGGCCCGCCACGCCCACGTGTCCCTCCCGAGCCTCTGCGAGCACGGGCTCGTGCTGTGGGGCCCCCCGGGGCACGAGCTGCTCGTGCACCCGAAGCTGCCCGCGTCCGATCTGGAGCGCATGGCGCGGGTGCGCCGCATCGCGGCGGAGCGCGCGGCGCTTCCGGGCTGCCGCTACCATCTCGAAGCGGGGAAGATCGCCGAGGTGACGCTGATCCCGCGGCGCCCCGTGCGCACCGAGGAGCTGGTGCCGGAGGCGGAGGAGATCGCCGCGCTCGCCGGCGGGGGCGTGCGGATCGACGCCACCTTCAGCGTGCTGACCTTCATGCCGCCGCTGCTGGACAAGGGCGCGGGCATGGGCTGGTGGTGCGAAACGACCGGCATCCCCGCGGGCCAGGTGGCCGCCGTGGGCGACTCCTGGGTGGACTGGAGCTTCCTCCGCGAGGCCGCCGTCTCCTTCGCGCCCTCGAACGCGGTCGAGGAGATCCGCGCCCGCGTCCATATCGCCAGCGATTGCCGCTTCGGCGACGTGGTGCTCGAAATGTTCGAAGTGATCACCGCCGCGAACCGGCGGATCCTCGCGCGCTCCGGCGCCGAGGCACCCTGCGCCGGAGCGCCCCATGACGCCTGAAACGCCGCTCGCCTTCGATTCCCTCGCCATCCACGCGGGCCTGCCGATCCCCGCGGACGGCTCGCCGGTGGCTCCGCCGATAGTCCTCTCGAGCACCTTCGAGCACCCCGCCCCGGAGGACCTGGACCAGCGGCGCTACCTCTACGGGCGCTACGACAACCCGAACCGCAAGTCGCTCGAGGAGGCGCTCGCCGCGCTTGAGGGCGGCGCGGTGGCGTACGCCTTCAGCTCCGGCAACATGGCGACGCACGCGATGCTCCACGCGCTGCCGCCGGGCTCGCGGATCCTCTACCACCGCGACATCTACAGCGGCACGCGCCGCGCCATGCGCGAACTTTGGCAGGGGCGCCTCGAGTTCGCCGAGGCGGACCTGCGCGACCACGCGGAGGCGGAGCGCGCCCTCGCCGAGAGGCCCACCGCGCTGCTGTGGATCGAGACGCCGAGCAACCCGCTGCTCCATGTGCTCGATATCGCCGCGCTCGCCGCGCTCGCGAGGCGCCACGGCGCGCACTCGCTCGTGGACAACACCTGGGCGACGCCGGTGCTGCAGTGCCCGCTCGCGCTCGGCGCGGACGTGGTGCTCCACAGCACTTCGAAGTACATCGGCGGGCATACGGACCTGATCGGCGGCGCGCTCGTGCTCCGCGGGGCGGGCCCGCTGGCGGAGTCGCTCCGCTCGATCCAGTTCCTCGGCGGGGGAGTGCCCTCGCCGTTCGACTGCTGGCTGGCGCGGCGCGGGCTGATGACGCTGCCGGTCCGCGTCCGCGCGCATGTCGAGAACGGGCGCCGCGTTGCGGAGTACCTCCGCGCGCACCCGAAGGTCTCGCAGGTCTACTTCCCCGGCTTCGCGGGACCGGCCGACGCCGCGCTCGTCGCGCGCCAGATGAAGGCGCCCGGCGCGGTGCTCTCCTTCCGCCACGCGGACGGCGACGAGGCCGCGTCGCGCCTCCCCGGCAAGCTCCGCCTTGTGCGCAACGCCACCTCGCTCGGCGGCGTCGAGTCGCTCCTCGAATGGCGTTACCCGTCGGAGGGGCCGAATTCGCCCACACCGAAGGACCTGCTGCGGCTGTCCGTCGGGCTCGAGGATCCGGCGGACATTGAGCGCGACCTGGACCGCGCGCTGCGGGGGTAGGGGCGCCAAGACGGTCGAATCAAGGCGTTTCGGATTGACGTGCGATGATGGTCGAGATTCGGACTTTGTCCATCAAGGGAGCCAACCAATGCAAAGCAATGTCCGCCCCGGAAACTTTCTCACTCGAGCCGCCGAGCTGTCCGTCCCCGTCGGCATCATCGCCCTCCTCGCGCTACTTGCTGGCGCCCGCTACGATGAAGCGACCACCCGCGCCAAGTACGCCCAAGTGATCAACGAACTTCGAACGCAGCACCGCGCGGTGGTTGCGTATGCGGCGGACCATTCGGAGTACCCGGTGATGACTTGGGCCGGTTACTTTGGCAATGCCGACAGGCTCACGCCGGACGGCGTGCCCGCGGTGGGAACCCTACCGAAAGGCATCACTACTCCCATCGCCTATCTCAATGGGATCCCCGAAGATCCTTTCCTAAGCGGGTTCCAGAACACCGCCAGAGCGCTCTACAGCTACCGCAACATCGACACGCATGTTTTTCTATTCAACGTCGGTGCCATCGTGCCGATTCCCGGCCAGCCGGGCTTTCTCTACCGACCATTGAATCCGAGTCAGCAGAGGGCGTCGAAGAGGCAGATCGGCACATATGCGATACTTTCAGTCGGCCCCAACTTCGACGAGCAGTATCTGCCGCAGGCTTTCTCCACCAACATCGGAACGAATGCCCTCTACGACCCGACGAACGGCACGGCCAGCAGCGGGCCGATCATGATCGGTGAGCGCAGCCGCGGCACCGTGTCGGGAGCATTCTGATGGGAACTTCAACTGGAAGGGGCCACACAGGATCGGCACTCAACATCGGTATCGCCGCAGCCATGCTGATCGGCGCAGCGCCGGTGTCCGCCACTCAAGTCCTTGTTTTCGACCCAGCCAACGCATCGGTGGCCTGGAAGTCCTCGGACGGCAATCGCGCGGGATTACTCTCCGCCGAGCTCCGCGAAGCGCCCACCGACGTCTGTCTCCTTCCCAACGGACGCCGGTTTGTCGTCGATCGGCGGGACGACGGCCTGGTGCATCTGCAAGAGCGGGACGGGGTGCAGATAGCCACTCTCACGCTCGATCCCGGGTTTCGATTGCTGAACTGGGGGCCGGCGCTGGAGGCGAATTCCTGCGCGGTGCTGCTGGCGTCGCGGTTCACCGCCGCTCCGGTGCGTTATGGAATCGTCCGCTTGGACGACGCCACCTCAAGCCTGGTGTTTGACCAGTTCGCCGCCGATCCGAGCTATGTGGGACTAGTGCCAGCCCTCACCAGCCCCATCAGCACGGACATCCTCCAGTTCGAAACGGATGCGCTTGCTTGCCAGATCACCGGTCGCCCGGCCGCTTGGGTGTTCATCGTCCGGCGCGACGGCACCTTCATCAATGTGGGCTTTCCCTACAGCCCGATGACGGAAGCTCCCGCGCTTACTCAGGCTCCCGGCGGACGCTTCCTCCTGACTCCCCGGCTGTCGACCGGGCTCAAGCACCTCTCCCTGATCGATGGCGCCGGCGCGGAAGTCCTCGGCGTCCCGACGAGCGCCCTTCCGAACTTCCCACTCCGCCCGCTCGCCTCCGCTTGGGTTGGCGATGACCTCTACCTCCTCGACCGCGCGGCGCTCTACCGCCTTCCCGGGTTCCCGGACGGGCTCACCCTCGAATCGATAGTCACCTTCACCCAAGGCGGCGAAGACGCGCTGCGCACCGATCTGTCTTCGGCCACGCAAGTCATCGGTGCCGACGACGGCACGCTCCGCCTGTACGATCCGGTCCACCAAGGGATCGTCTCCGTCGATCCGGCAACGGGGAGCGTGTCGCAGGCGCTTGCGCTCCTCGACATGGGCGGGGGCGAACGCATCGGCATCCTGGACGACATGCTGCGGGATTCCCAAGGCGACCTCTTCCTCCTCACTGGCACGGAGGAGTTCCCTCGCATCCTCGAAGTGATTCCCTCGACCGGCTACCGAAAGCTGACGGCGAGGCTTCCAAGCGTCTCTTGGGAGCCCTACTTCTTCCGCGCCCCGTCCGGCTTCGTCATGTTCCAGCCGGCGCCGAGCGATACCGACAGCAGCGATGCATCTCGCTTCCTTGTTTCGCACCTGGTCATTCCACAACCCGGGGGCGACGCATTGGTCGCTCAGGCCGAACGCATCGCGACCGACGGCGTCGTGCTCGATTGGGCGGCGGACCCGGTCGCGGGCGGCCATTTCCTCTTCGCAGGGCGCGGGGTGCGGCAAGTGTGGCAGGTTTCCGGGGCCGGAGCCTTCACACAGCTTTGGGCAGCCGATCCCGGAGTGTCCGGGGCGGGCCAGCGGGTCTCGCGGATCACCAGCACGCCCGCCGGCAAGATTCTACTGCTGGACCTTGCGGAGCCCCCCGCCATCCGCGAACTCCTGACGGACCCGACGCCGGCGCTTGGCGCGCCGGTGCCGCTCCAGCTCGGCAGCCCGGAGGAGGACCGCGCCACGTTCCGCCGCGTGTCGGGCATGGTGGCCGTTTCGGAGGATGAGGTTTACTTCACCTTCGTCGGCGACGACCAGGTGTACGCCGCGCCGCTATCGACCGGCGTGCTGTCGTCGATCGGCTCCGGCGTTCCTCCGGAGGTCGCGGCGTTCGAGGAATTGGGCCCGGCCTCGGGGCCTGCGCTCCGGTTAGTCCGAGCGGAGGGCTTGCAGCTTCCTTCCGGCAGTGCGGGTAGCTGGACGCTGTACGAGTAGCCCGGCCCGCCTGGGTAACCCCGTGGGGCGGCGCCCCGCCCTCCCGCTAGCCCGTGGCCGCCAGCACCCCGGCGCCCGGCTGCGGCGCGTACATCGCGCCAGCCAGGAAGTCCTCCGTCCAATCGGCGCCGAAGCAGCGCGACAGGAACGGCCGCCCGGGCGTGTGGCGGCAATGGTGGGCCTTGTAGTCGGCGAGTTCCGCGGCGTCCTCCACCGGCGCGGGGGCGCCGGTCCGCGCGACGAGGCCGGCGAATTCGCCCAGATAGTCGTCGAAGGCGTGTTCGAGCACGCGGCGCTCGAGCGCCGTCTCGCGGAGCTGGAACACGGCGGAGCGGGTGAAGTGCGGCCGGCACCATTCGGGGTACTCGCCGTCGTGCAAGAGGCGCGCGTGCCGCGATGCGAGGCGCGCGAGCGCGGCACGCGCGGCCGGACAGCGGGCGCCGAGCTGGAAGTCCACGACCGCGGCCCGCACCACGCTGCCCATGAACACGTACTCGCTGGCGAAGACGGGATGCGCCTCCGGGTCGTCGGGAAAGGCGAGCAGCGAGAAGATCTCGATCCGCGCGCTATCGATGCCGGTGAAGCGGAGGACGCCGAAGCCGGGGAACGACACCTCGGCGAAATTCAACGCCACGGTGGTGCTGGCGGAAGCGCTGCCGAGCGTCGAAAAGCTGCGCGGCGAGAGTTCGCCGCGGAGTCCCGCCCCTTCGAGGGCGTCCCATGCGCGGAGCAGGTAGCGCAGCGATGCGCGCGGCCGCAGCGCCGGCGCCGGTGCGGGCGGCGTCACGCGGGAAGCAGCTCCGTTGCGAGGAGGCGGAGGTTCGAGCGGACCGCGGGCGCGAGCGCGGCGGGGTCGAACTCGTCGTTTAGTTCGATGGCGCGCTTCAGTCCATCGTCATGCGGGAGGAAGGCGCCTGAGAGCACGGGCCGCAGGTAGGTTTGGAGGAACTTGTCCACCGCGGAGGCCAACGGCGTTCCGAGGCCGGCGCCGGTGGGGACCACGCGCGCTTGGAACTCGCGCCCCGGACGCGCGCGCTGGTCCTTCAGCTCATCAAGGAACCCGAGCAGCGTGCGCAGCATCACCGCGTTGGCGGGGACCGGTACGACGACTTGCGTCGCGGCGCGGAGGAGCCCCGGCATGTCGCCGACCGGGACTTGCGGCAGGTCCACGATGGTTACGCCGGGCTCCTCGCCGGTGGGCAGCAGGAAGTCGCCCGAGGAGTCCTCGCCGATGCCCACAACGGCGGGGAAGTGGGTGGCGTAGACCGGCAGCGTGGCGTGCGAGCCCGCCTGACGGGCGCCGGTGCGGGCGACGATGCCGCGGTGACGGAAGAGGGCGAAGCCGGAAGGTCCGCCCGCCGGCGCCGCGTCGACCACAAGGACGGAGCGCCCGGCGGCGGCGACCTCCATGGCCAGGAGCGCGGCGAGCGTGGACTTCATCGCGCCGCCGACGTGCGAGCAGACGAGCCAGAGCTCGCGGCGGGGAGCGCTCACCGGCCACCTCCCGCGGGGATGGCCGCGACCCGGCGGCCGAGGCCGCCCGCGAGCTTCCAGAGCTTGCCGAGGAGACCCTGCGTGGGGCCCGCAGCCTCCACGGCGGCGGGACGCTCGGGCGCGCGGAGGCCAAAGTCCGCGGCGAGCCAAGACACGGCGGGTTCCCACGCCTCCCTTGGCACCGGCGGGACCGGCACCGGGGGGAGGGCATAGGGGGCTTGCGCGCGGGTCGGCTCTTGCGGGTCCCAGCCCACCCAGGCGGTCAGGAACCCCTGCGGATACTTCTGCGCGAGGCTGCGCTGGAGGCCGAGCTGCTCCGGCTGGACCTTGCAGGAGAGCAGACCGAGCACGGCGAGGGCGGGGTGCTCGGCGCGGATGCGGTCGAGGAAGCTCCAGACCGCGGGCAGTGCGTTGACCGAGTTCGCGTGGAGCTCCGTGAGGAGGACGAGGGAGTGAGCAAGCCGCAGCCAAGGGGCGAGCGCGGGGTCTCCGACGCTGCCGGTGTCGACCATTACGAGCTGCGCGCCGAGGGCCGCCTGCGGCGCGACCATCGCCTTGGCGGCGACCGGGGTGGTGGCGGCGCGCCCGTGCACAACGGGGACCCGCGACTCCTTCGCCACTAGGCAATGCGCCGCGGGATACGGGGCCACGTCCACGATGGCGGTGCGGATGCCGCGGCGTGAAAGCTCCTCGGCCACGCGGACGCAGAAGGTGGTCTTGCCGACGCCTCCCTTGGCGGAGGCGACCACGACGATGGGGGGCTGCTTGGCGGGAGTGGTGTCGCTCATCCGAACACGTCCCAGCCCTTGTCTTGTGGAGGCGCGGCTGGCGCCTTTGGGAGGGGCGTTTGCTGCTTGGGGATCGGCTTCGAGGATGCCCGTTGCGGCAGCACGGGCGTCGCGGGGATTACGACCGCCCGACGCTCCAGTTCCGGCTCGAGCGCGGCGTAGCTTTCCTCGGCCTTGCGCGGGGCGATGGCGGGCATGCGCGGTGACGCGGACGACGGGTCGCGCTCCTCCGCTTCGCCGAAGTCCATGCCGTCGAGTCCTTGGCGGATGCGGCCGGTGGCGGGATCGAGCGACTCCTGCGGGAGGCGCTTCCTTGTCACGGAGTCGATGAGTTCCCTGATCTTTGCGAACACGGGGTTTGTCCTATCCAATGGCGATGGGAACTGCGCCATCGCTCTCGAAGTTTGTGTAGCGGAAAGCCAGGAACTCGCCGCGTGCTTCGTCGCAGCGTTCGAGCACGATGTCGATGGAGGGGCGCTCCGCCGGCGCGGTGGCGCGCATGGCGAGCGTGAAGCGGTCGACGCGTCCGAGCAGCGGCGCCAAGGAGGCGCCGGGGTCGTCGACGCGGCGGCGCAGCTCGTCGAGGACCGCGCCAAGCGCGAAGACGTCCTCCGCGGGGGATCGCTCGCCGCACTTCGCCTCCGGTGCCGCGTAGGCCTCGGTGCAAAAGCGGTGTCGCGTGCCGGAGCGCAGGTCGATCGCCAGGCCGAAGTCGGAAAGCACCCACTCCTCCGCGCGGGTGTTGCGGCGGAGGAGGATGTTCCCTGGCTTCACGTCGCAGTGGACGATGCCGTGGCGGTGCAGTTCGGCGAGCGCGGAAGCGATTTGCTGCCATACTTCGAAGAGCGTCTCAAGCCCGGCGACGGGACGCCGTTCGAGGTAGGCGCGGAGCGAGCCGCCCGCGCAGAACTCGAGGTAGAGGCGCCGCGCGTCGGGGGTGTCCTCGAAGCCGAGCAGCTCGACGATGTGCGGATGGCGGACGCGCGAAAGCAGCGACAGCTCGCGGTGGAAGGCGCGCGCGGAGCCGGGCGCGAACTCCTTGGCGGCCTGCGGCCCCGCGGGCGTTTCGACGCGGTAAACCCGCGCCTCCGCCCCGGCGTCGAGAAAGCGCACCCGCGCGTTGCTATCCACGGCGGTTCAACTGCTCCGTGTCCGAGTCGCTCACGAACGCGCCGCCCATCGGGAGGACCCCGGCCAGCACGTCCTCGTGAGTGCCTCCCTCGGCGATGATGTTGCGGGCCGTTTGCAGCCGCGCCGCGATGCCGACGAGGAACATGCAGTGAGGCGCGCCGGTGGCCGAGCAGGCGGTCTCGACGCACTCGACGTCGGGGCGCTCGG
Organism: Candidatus Sumerlaeia bacterium; assembly: GCA_033764015.1. Classification (GTDB taxonomy): domain Bacteria; phylum Sumerlaeota; class Sumerlaeia; order SLMS01; family JANRJK01; genus JANRJK01. The sequence goes on from JANRJK010000017.1 coordinate 96,253, forward strand.
AGACGTGCGCGATGAACTGGCCCAGGAGGCCGGCAACGATCATGTCAACCGGCTGCCGCGACGGGCCGGTGATCTCGACGAACGCGCTGTTCTCGAGCTTCGCGACGATGTAGCCGTGCTCCGCGTGCTGCAGGTCGATGGTGAGCAGCCCCCAGCCGTGGTAGCGGAAGAACGCCTCGAGCAGATTCATGAACTCCCGCGTGGGCAGCTCGTGGAGCGGGCGCCCGTAGAAGTCCGACATCTCCTTGTGGAAGCGCTTGGCGACGCGCTTCCCCCAGATGCGTCCGGACTGGAGCATGATCTCGCGCCACGCGTCGCCGGTCTCCTCCTCGAGCACCTGCTTGAGCGCCAGGAGGAACTCGCTCGGCATGAAGCAGAGCTTCGTCTTCGACCGGTTGTGGACCGTACCGCGGCGCAGGTCGTGGATGAAGTAGTCCGTCTCGAAGAAGGGAACGGGCTGGATCACGTGAGGACGGACTCCGCGGGGAGGATCTTTTCGGCGAGGGCGAGGTAGGGATCGAGGAGTTGCGCGGCGGCGGCGGGGAGCTGCTTCGACGCCTCCTTGCGCAGGAGGGCGTAGGTGAACGCGATGGAGCCCTCGGGAAACGCAAGCGCCTGGATGATGGTGCGCATCCAGAGGAGCAGCTTGTTCTCGTACACCGTCGGATCGCCCGCGAGCATCGCGAGGACCGCGTAGTGGTACACGCCGCCGACGTCGCGGTAGCACTTGGCGGGGCCGTATCCGGCGCGCCCCGTGACGAAATCGAAGCGGCGCAGGACCGTGTCGACGGTGGCCTTCACGACGGCGGCCTCCGCGGCGGCCGCGGCGCGGGCGGCGGCGACGCGCTGCGCGAGGTGCGGCTCCTCCGCGAGGATCCGGGTGAAGTCGTCTTCGGTCAACGGGCGGTTGGGCTCGTTCTTGATGACGCGGGCGAGGTGGGTTTGCGGCTCGGGCATGGAGGTCTTAGAAGTACTCCTTGAGGATTTCGGCGGAGGAGGGCGCACCGGGCAGGCGAGGCGTCGGATCGGACGCCGCCGCGAGCGTGTAAGCGGTGGCGGGGGCCGGGACGCCCTCCCAGTTGAAGGCGCGGAAGTACTGCCCGACCGTCTCGACATCGAGGTCCGCCGCCGGGACATGCGTGCGGCGCTCGCCGGTCCACGGGAAGGCGCGGAAGAACATGCGCGCGGCGAGGTCGAGCGAGAGGCCCTGCTGCGCGGCGGGCTCCGCCGACAGCGCGCTTGCGAGCGACGCGGCGGCGCGGCGGAGTGAGGCCGCCTCGGGGATGTTCAGTGCGAGGGCCATGTCAGGCCAGCCGCTCCAGGACTTCCTGCGCCGTGGCGCCTTCCTCGACCCAGAACGCCGCTGGATTGATGCGCTTGTCGCTGCCGACCATGAAGCGGCAGACATCGTGGCCGCTCGCGAAGCACTGGATCTCGATCGACGCCAGCTCCTTCTGCGAGAGGTGCGTCATCAGGCCGCTGAACAGCCCGGCGTACCAGTAGCAGACCGGCTTGCCGAGGCGTTCGAGGCTCTTCGCCACCACGGACTCGTAGAGGTCGACGGTGATGATGCCTTGCGACTTCATCGTGAAATCGTACTTCCACGCGCCCCAACCCATCGTGGTGAGCGGCCACCACCACGTTTCGAGGACGAAGGCCAGGTGCATTCCGGAGACGGGGGTGTTGCCGAACTCCTTCACGATGTTGTCGTTGAAATTGCGCATGTCTTCGAGGGCCCAGCGGTAGCCGGTCTGGTAGAGGATCGCGCGGGCGGCCTCTTCGCCGATTTCGTGCGACATTCCGGCAAGCACCGCTGCGATGAAGTCCTCCGACAGGGCCACCACACGCTGGCCATCCTTGCGGCGGATCTCGCCGCTCTCGGGATGGATGTTGAAGAAGTCCTCCGGATCGTAGTAGTTGTGGCGGACTTCCTTGCTGCCGCCTTCCTTGATGCCGATGACGCTCATGGGGCGCTCCTCAGTTCGATTGGCGAAGTTTGTTGATCACGTACTTGCTGATGATCTGGCCGGCCTTGACGAGGACCCGGCCGTCGATGGCATCGCAGATGTCGCGCTCGGCCCGCTTGCCGACCATTGCGTCCAGCTCGTCGATACGCTCGATGAAGGTGGCGTTGGGGATGGCCACCTGCACATCGCCGAGCACGCGCGCCTGGCAGGAGAGCCGGGTATTCGGCTGGCGCGTCGAGAGCATCGCCAGCGCCCGCTCTTCCTTCGCCTCGACCGGTGACAGGTTCTCCGCTCCGCCGACCACCAGCACGTGGCAGGTGGCGCAACGCCCGTTGCCGCCGCAGAGCATCGGCACTTCGAGGTGCATCGCGAGCAGGCCCTCGGCGAGGGGGCTCGACGTCTTGCACTCGACCTTGTCGTAGGTGGGCATCAGTTGGACGGACTTCATTGGGGGGCGGGGGGCGGGTCCTGAGGCGCTTGGAGTAACTCAACTCGAATCGGTCCGGCACCGGACCATTGCGACCCAGAGTGCGCCAATCATGCCAAAGCGCCGCTGATCGGTTGCACCCAAGAGCGAACGGGCGACCCATTTTGCTGCATCGTCCCGCTCGAACGGTCAAACGAGCGGGCCTAAAGCCTACTTTTTCGCAATCTTGGTTGCTTGAAGCGCGTGCCCCGGCTGGCGCTACTCCCGAGCCACATGGTGCGTCCGACACTGGCCAAAGTAGCGCACCCGACGCGCCCGCCGCCGAAATGCCCCACCCTGCTTGACGTGACGTCCCGCCCCGCCACACTTCCGTGCTAAAGATGGCCAGCACCCCCCAATTCCGCACGCTGCTGCTGACGGATCTCGTCGGTAGCACGGCGCTCGTCGAGCGCCTCGGCGACGCGCGTTCGGGGGAGCTGTTCGCCCGCACCGACCGCGCCGCGCGGGACCTCCTCGCCGCGCACAACGGCCGCGAGATCGACCGCACCGACGGATTCCTGCTGCTCTTCGAGCGGCCGATCGACGCGGTGCGCTTCGCGCTCGCGCACCATGCGGCGCTGGCGGCGCTCGGCGTGGAGGCAGGCGAGCCGCTCGCCGCGCGCACCGGCATCCACTTCGCCGAGGTGGTCCTCCGCGAGAACCCGCCGGCGGACATCGCCCGCGGCGCGAAACCGCTCGAGGTCGAGGGCCTCGCAAAGCCGCTCGCGGCGCGGGTGATGTCGCTCGCGGAACCGCGCCAGACGCTCCTGACGCGCGCGGCGTTCGACCTTGCGCGGCGCGCCAGCGTGGGCACGGACGCGGTGCCCGGCGGCGCGCGCTGGGTGGCGCACGGCCCATACCTCTTCAAGGGTGTCGAGGAGCCGATCGAGGTCTTCGAGGCGGGCGTGCCGGGCCTGGCGCCGCTGAAGGCGCCGGCGGGTTCGGAGAAGGCGCGGCGCGGCCTGCGGCCCGGCGAGGAGGACATGCTCGGCTGGCGCCCCGCGCCCTCGGTCGCGATTCCGGGGCGCGAGCACTGGGTGCTCGCCGAGCGGCTCGGCGAAGGCGGCTTCGGCGAAGTGTGGCTCGCGCGTCACGCGAAGACGAAGGAGCCGCGCGTCTTCAAGTTCTGCTTCGACGTGGAGCGCCTCCGCGGCCTCAAGCGCGAGGTGACGCTGTTCCGCCTCCTGAAGGAAACGCTCGGCGACCGCGAGGACATTGCGCGCGTGATCGACTGGTCCTTCGAGGCGGCGCCGTTCTTCATCGAGAGCGACTACACCGACGGCGGCGACCTGCTGGACTGGGCGGAGGGGCAGGGAGGCCTTGGCCAGGTGCCTCTCGCGGTGCGGCTCGAACTCGTCGCGCAGGTGGCGGGGGCCCTGGGCGCGGCGCACTCGGTCGGCGTGCTGCACAAGGACATCAAGCCCTCCAACGTGCTGGTGACCGCCAGGCGCGACGGGCCGCGGGCGCGGCTGGCGGACTTCGGCATCGGCGCGGTGCTGGACCGCTCGCGGCTCGAGTCGGCGGGCCTCGCGGAGACGAACCTCACGGCAATGTCGATCGTGGCGAGCGCGGCCGGCGCCAGCAGCGGCACGCGCATGTACGCCGCGCCGGAGCTGCTGGAGGGCAAGCCCGCCACGATCCAGGCGGACATCTATGCGCTCGGCGTGCTGCTCTACCAGCTTGTGGTGGGCGATGCGCGCCGCGCGCTCTCCAGCGACTGGCGCGAGGAAGTCGCGGACGAGCTGCTGCGCGAGGACATCGCGTGGTGCGTCGCGGGCGACCCGCGCAAGCGGCTCGGCAACGCGGAGCGGCTCGCGGACCGCCTGCGCACGCTTGAGGCGCGGCGCACGGCCCTCGCGGAGGAGCGGCGCAAGGCGGCGGAGGCCGAAGCGGCCCTGGCATCGCTGGAGCGCTCGCGCCGGCGGCGCCGGTTCGCAACCGCAGCGGGAGCGGTGGGCGGCATCGTGCTCGTCGTCGTCTCCGTGCTCCTCGTGCAGGCCCAGCGCGCGCGCCGCGCGGCGGAGGAACAGACGGCCCGCGCCCTCGCCGCCGAAGCCGACGCCCGCAGCGCCCGCGACCGCGCCGACGCCGCTCGCACCGAAGCGGAGGAGCTTGTCGGGTTCATGGTGGGCGACCTCAGGGCGAAGCTGATTCCCGTCGGCCGCCTCGACATCATGGACGACGTGCTCGCCAGAGTGGATGCCCTGCTGGAGGGGCGGCGGGGAGAAGGGCTGACCACCCGGGAACGGGATGCGCAGGTCGGGCTGCTGATCGAAATCGTGGATGTGCGGCGAGCGCAGGGGAGGGTGGAGGAGGCCGACGCCGCAGCCCGCCGCGCGCTCGCCGAAGCGGAGGCACTCGCGTCGCTGGACCCTGCCAACGGGAAGTGGCAGCAACGGTTGGGCATGGCGTGGGTCCAGATCGCCGACATCCGGCGGGAGCAAGGGAAGCTGGAGGAGTCGTGGGCGGCTGCCGAGCAGTGCCTCGCGATCATGGAGAAGCTGTCACCGTCCGACGTGGCGACCGCAACGTGGGCGAACGGGCTCGCCGCGTCGTGGATCATGATGGGAAAGGTCATGAGGGAGAGGGGAAGGCTGCCGGAAGCGCGGGAGGCCTACGGGAAGATGCGCGCGCTCTACGAGCAGCAGGTCGCTTCGGACCCGGCCAACGCGGAGTCGCAGCGGGGGCTCGCCGTTTCGTGGAACCTGATCGGCGGAGTGCTCCAGTCCGAAGGCAACCTGGAGGAAGCGAACACGGCGTTCCAGAAGTGCCTCGGGGTCTTCGAGCGGCTGGCGGAGGCGGACCCGGCCAACGCGGAGTGGCAGCGAGAGCTTGGCATTTCCTGGAACCGTATCGGCGGGATCCACGAGACGCAGGGGAAGCTCGATGAGGCCCAGGAGGCGTTCGGGAAGGCCCACGCGATCGCCGAGAAGCTGGTAGCGTCGGACCCAACGAACGCCGGCTGGCAGAACGAGCTGGCCCTTTCGTGGGCCCTGCTGGCAGGAATCAGGGAGGCTCAGGGACAGCTCGATCTGGCGCAGGAGGCCTCGGAGAGAAGCCACACCATCTACTCGAAGCTGGCGGCATCCGACCCGGCGAATCCGGGGGGGCAGCGAGACCTCGGTAACTCGTGGAACTGGATCGGCGACATCCTCGAGGCGCAGGGGAAACAGGAGGAGGCTCAGGAGGCGTTCGGTAAGAGTCTCGCGATCTTCGAGAAGCTGGCGGCGTCGGACCCGACGAACGCGAGGTGGCAGCGAGACCTCGGTGTTTCGTGGAGCCGCATCGGCGGCATCCTCGAGGCGCAGGGGAAGCTCGACGAAGCCCGGCAGGCCTACCTCTCCGCGGTCAAGGCACTCGACGCTGGAGGAGGAGCGGCGCGCTATAGGCCCAAGACCAAAGTCAGAGCCGCGCGCGCCTACCTGCGTGTGGGCCGCCCCGAGGACGCTCGGGGAATCCTGCAGGGAGTCCTTGAGTTGGGAGCAGCGGCGAACCTTCCCGCGCTCGAGGCCGCCATCCTCACCGACCTCTGCGCGGAACTCGGCATCGAGGTGCCGCCAGCCGCCTCGCCGGACGCGCCTGCCTCCCCGGGGAATCCCTGACTTTCCACCTTCCCAAGATCGACCGCTCCACGTCCGGAGATCATCCGCGCATCATCCCCGGATCAACCGGTGGTGGGCCGGTGAGGGTTCGGGGCCGGTTGCACCGGGTATCCCCGGAGAAGCGGCGCTGCGAGTCCCCGCGCTACTCCCCGACCGCTTCCTCCGCCACCAGCTCCCAGTCCTTTTCCAGCACCTTGCGCGTTTGGCGTTCGGCTTGTTCCGGGGTGGTGCCGTAGAAGGTGGGCGCGGCGGGGGCGTCGGCGGAGCCGTCGAGGGAGTCGATCTTCGAGACGAAGTGGCCGTCCTCTTCGTAGATGTGGAGGACCACTTCGCGGCGCGAGCCGTTGTCGAGGTGTTCGTAGGTGAGCTTCTTGCGCATGGGCGGTCTCCTCCTGAGGAGGCCAGTCTGCACGCGGGGGCGGCCCGGCGCAAGCCGGGCTAGACCACGTAGTACACGCACTCCGGGTGGTGGAAGACGATCGCGACGGTGCTCTGCTCGGGAACGAGTTGGAAGTTCTCCGTGAGGCGGACGCCGAGTTGCTCCTCGACCGGGAGGATGCGCCAGACGAGCGCGTGGTCCTCGAGGTTGGGGCAGGCGCTGTAGCCGAAGCTGTAGCGCTTCCCGCGGTTTTCCGGGATGCCCCAGAGTTCCTGCAGGCGCTTGTGGTTCCAGGCGGCGAGCGCCTCGGCGGTTTCCGTGGCGAAGCCGTGGAAGAAATACGCCTTGGTGACGTCGCCGGCGGCGTGCCACTCGTCGTAAAGCTCGCTCGCCTTCGGCCCGACGGTGACCACCTGGAGCGCGATCATGTCCTTCTCGCCGCTGTCGACGGGGCGGACGTAGTCGCTGAGGCAGAGGAACTCGTCGCGGCCCTGGCGCGGGAAGTCGAAGCGCCCGATCTCGAGCTCCGTGTTCTCCGGCGAGTAGACCACGAGCTGGTTCCCCTCCGCGGCGGCGGGGTAGAAGCCGTAGAGCACGCGGGGCTGGAGCCACTTGAAGCGCTTCGCCTCTCGTTGCAGCTCGGAGAGCTTGGGCATGAACTGGTCGCGGACCGTGCGGTCGTACTCGTCGCCGCGCTGGCCCTTGGCGCCCCAGCCCACGCGGAAGAGCTGCGTGTGGTCGAGGTGCTTCCAGACCTCGTCGAGGGGGATGCCGTCGAGGAGCTTCCAACCGAGGAAGGGGGCCTCGGGGAGGGGCACGTCGCGGCGGACCTTGCTGCGCTGGGCGGCGCCGTTCGAGGCGCCGTTCGCGGCGGGCGCTGCGGCCTTCGCGGTCTCGAGCTCGCGCTGGTGGACGGCTTCGGCGTGGATGCGTCCGACGAACTCCGCGCGGCGGTCGCTCATCAGCGTGTCCATGATGTCGAGGCCCTCGAACGCGTCCTTGGCGTAGAACACGCCGGGGGCGTAGCGCTTCGACGTGTCCGCGGGGTCGTCGCCGAGGAACATCGTGCGGCGCCCGAAGCTGCGGTTGATCGCCGCGCCTCCGATGATGACGGGGAAGGTGAGCCCTTGGCCTGCCAGCTCGCGCACGCAGACGGGCATCTGCTTCGACGTCGAGACGAGCAGCGCGGAAAGGCCGATCGCGTCCGCGCCGACCTCCTTCGCCTTCTCGATGATCGTCTGCACGGGGACCTGCTTGCCGATGTCGTACACCGTGTAGCCGTTGTTCGTGAGGATCGTGTTCACGAGGTTCTTGCCGATGTCGTGGACGTCGCCGAAGACGGTGGCGAGGACCAGCTTCCCCTTCGTGACGCCCTCCTTCTTCTCGAGGTACTGCTCGAGCGCGGCGACGCACTTCTTCATCACCTCGGCGCTTTGGAGGACGAAGGGGAGGATCAGCTCGCCGGCGCCGAACTTGTCGCCGACCTCCTTCATCGCGGGGAGGAGGACGGTGTTGAGCGTTTCGACCGCGTCGCGCTTGTGCGTGCCGATCAGCGCGTGGACGCACTTGTCCGCGTCCTGCGGCTTGCGGTGGAGGATCTTGTAGTGGATCGCGCGGGCGAGGCCCTCCGCGTCGTCCCAGTCGATTGCGTCCTCGCGGACCGCGGCGACCGTGGCGGCGCCGGACTTGCCTTCGAAGTGCTCGATGAGGCGCGCGAGCGCGTCCGGACGGCGGTCGTAGACCAGGTCGTCGGCCAGCTCGCGCTCCGCGCCTGGGATCTCGAAGTACGGCAGCACGTGCGCGGCGTTGATGATCGCGGAGTCGAGCCCCGCGGCCATGCAGTGGTGGAGGAACACGGAGTTGACCACGGGGCGGGCCGCCTTCGGCAGGCCGAAGCTGACGTTCGACACGCCGAGCGTGGTGAGCGCGCCGGGGAGCTTCGCCTTGATCGCGCGGATGCCGTCGATGGTCTCGATGGCGGAACGGCGGAACTCCTCCTCGCCGGTGGCGAGCGTGAACGTGAGCGCGTCGAAGACGAGGCGGCCCGGTTCGAGGCCGTACTCGCCCACGCAGATGTCGTAGATCTTCTTCGCGACCTTGAACTTCACGTCGGCGGTCTTCGCCATGCCGCCTTCCGACTTGTCGATCGTGAGGGCGATCACGCTGGCGCCGTGGTCGATCACGAGCGGCATCACCTGGTCGATGCGCTCGCGTCCGTTCTCGAGGTTGATCGAGTTCACCACCGCCGCGCCGGGGTACTGCTTGAGCGCCGTCTCGATCACCGAGGGTTCCGTCGAGTCGATGACGAGCGGCGCGTCGACGGACTGGGCGACCAGCTTGACCGTGCGGCGCATCTGCTCGTCCTCGTCGGCGCGCTCCGTGAGCGCGGTGCAGACGTCGAGCAGGTGCGCGCCGCCGTCGACCTGCGACACCGCGATGGGCACCAGTTCATCGTAGTTGTCGGCGAGGAGCAGCTCCTTCACCTTCTTCGAGCCCTGCGCGTTGAGGCGCTCGCCGAAGAGCGTGACCGTGCCGTCCTGCTTGAGGGCGACAGCCTTCATGGGGCTGGCGGCGAAGATGCGGCGCGGCTCGGCGAGGGCTTCGCGCCAGCGCGCGCGCCCGGCGAGTCCGCGCACCGCCTCCGCCGCCGCGGCGATGTGGTCCGGCGTCGTGCCGCAGCAGCCGCCGACGATGTTCAGGCCGTTCTCGCGGGCGAACTCGCCGAGCAGTTCCGCGAAGGGCTTCGGCTTCATCGGGTACACGGTGCGCCCGCCCTCGTTGAGCGGCAGGCCCGCGTTCGGGATGCAGGAGACGGCGAGGCGGCCGTTCTCGCACAGGTAGCGCACCGGGTCGCGCAGGTAGTCCGGGCCGACGCCGCAGTTCATGCCGACCACATCGACGCCGAGGCCGTCGAGCGTCCAGTACCAGGAGCCGATGTCGTTGCCGAGGAGCATGCGCCCGGTGAGGTCCAGGCTGGCCTGCACCATGATCGGCACGCGGCGCGCGACATCGAGCATGGCCTGCTTCACGCCGTAGATGGCGGCGCGCGCCTCCAGCGCGTCCACCACCGTCTCGATCAGCAGCGCGTCGACGCCGCCCTCGATCAGGCCGCGGGCCTGCTCGCGGAAGAGGTGCGCCAGCTCGTCGAAGCGGATCTGCCCCAGCATCGGGTCGTTGGTGCTGGGCATCATGCCGGTGGGGCCCATGGAGCCGACGACGAAGCGCGGCCGCTCGGGCGTGGCGAATTCGTCGCAGACCTCGCGGGCGAGCCGCGCGGCGGCGACGTTCTGCTGGTGGACGATCCCGCCGACGCCGTACTCGTCGAGCTTGAGGCGCGTGGAGCCGAAGCTGTTGGTTTCGACCGCGTCCGCGCCGGCCTTGAGGAAGTTTCGGTGCACCGTCTTCACGACGTCGGGGCGTGTCTGGCAGAGGTAGTCGTTGGCGCCGTCCTTGCCGCCGAAGTCCTCCGGTTTGAGGTCCATCGCCTGCAGCGACGTGCCCATGGCGCCGTCGAATACGATGATCTTCTCGTTCAGGACTTCAAGGAACCGGCTCTTCATCAAGGGGCTAAACCTGTTCGGTCGGGATGGCGGCGCGCGGCCTTGCGCCGCGGGCGGCACCGTTGCACCACGCGCGCCGCGCCATCGGCAAGGCGATTGAGGGGCGGGGCAGGGGTGTGTGCGGCAACCCCGCGCCGACGCGACGCGGCTTGACGACGGGCGCGCGGTCGCCGCGACATGGGCGCACCCCAGACGAAGGTCCCTCCAACCATGCGCGTGCTGATGGTGTCGCCGCATTTCCCCGCCGAGCAGGAGCAGTTCTCCCGGGCACTGAAGGAGACGGGCGCGGAGCTCTACGCCATCGCCGACGTGCCGGAGCAGCAGCTCCCCGGGCATGTGCGCGGCTACCTTTCCGGCTACATGCACGTGCCGAGCCTCTTCGAGGAGCAGGCGATCGTCGATGCCGCCGCCGCGTGGCTCCGCGGGCGCGAGCCGGAGCGGATCGAGTGCCTTTGGGAGCCGTTCGTGCTGCTGGCCGCGCGCCTGCGCGAGCGCTTCGGCGTCCCGGGGATGAGCTACGAGGTGATCCGCGCGTTCCGCGACAAGGACCTGATGAAGAAGAAGGTCCGCGCGGCGGGGCTGCGCGTGCCCAAGTCCGAGCGCGCCCGCACCGTGAACGAGATCTGGGCCGCCATCGAACGAATCGGCTATCCGGTCATCGTGAAGCCGATCGCCGGCGCCGGTTCGGCGGACACCTACCGCCTCGATTCGAAGGGCGAGACCGAGGCGATCCTGCCGCGCATCGCCCACGTCGAGGAGGTCAACGTCGAGGAGTTCATCACCGGCGACGAGTTCACCTTCGACGCCGTGTCGATCAACGGCAAGGCGGCGTTCCACAGCGTGAGCCAGTACCACCCGTGCCCGCTCGACGCGCGCTCCCACGAGTGGATCTCCCCGGGCCAGATCACCTTCCGCGACCCGGACCGGGAGGCGCGCATCGCGCCCGGCGTGAAGCTCGGCCACGACATCCTCCGCGCCATGGAAATGGGCACTGGCTTCACGCACATGGAGTGGTTCCTCACGCCCGCCGGCGAAGCGGTCTTCAGCGAGATCGGCGTCCGCAACGGCGGCGGCCATCTGGTGGACATGATGAACTACTCGAACGACTTCGACGTGTTCCGGGGCTGGGCGCAGGCGGTGATGCGCGGCCGGTTCGAGGAGCCGATCCAGCGCAAGTACCACGTCGGCATGACGTTCAAGCGGGCCGAGGGGCAGGGCTACATCCGGCACATCGAGGGCATGGACCGGGTGCGCGCCCGCCTCGGCGCCGCGCTGGTCTGGGACAACCTGCTCCCCGTCGGCGCGCACCGCCGCGACTGGACCAAGACGCTGCTGAGCGACGGCTTCCTCTGCTTCCGGCACGAGAGCTACAGCGAGGTGCGCGCGATGCTCGAGTTCGCCGTGAACAACGTGCGGATGTACGCGTCGCCCTGAGCCGCTCCCCGGCGGGTGGAAACGAAACCGGGGAGCCGGCTTGCGCCGACTCCCCGGGGATATGGATCGCGGCGCGCCGTTCGGGCGCGGCGGGTTACTTCTTCGCGGCGGCGATCGCCTTGGACTTCTCGAAGCGCTTGCGGAACGCGTCGACGCGCCCCGCGGTGTCCACGAGGATGTTCTTCCCGCTGTAGAACGGGTGGTTGTCGCTGCAGATTTCGAGGAACACGCTGGGGAGTTCCTTGCCTTCGAACTTCGCCTTCGGGCCGTTGAGCTTGGTCGAGCGGGTCAGGATCTCCGTGCCCGAGGCGGGGCAGCGGTAGACGACGAACTCGTACTTCGGGTGGATCTTGTCCTTCATCGGAGGGCTTCCTTTTTCTGCGGGGGCCTCATTGGTTCGGCGCCGTGGCGACGGAGGATTTCCGCATGGTCTTCCGGCGCGAGCGTCGTGGCTTCGTCGATGAGCATGACCGGGATGCCGCCCTCGATCCGGTACGCGCGTCGCGTCTCGGGGTCGGTGCTCACCAGCCGTCCACCGTCGAGCACCAGCGGTGCTCGCGATAGGGGGCAGGCGAGTATGTCGAGCAGGTCACGGGGAATCATCGGCGGGCCCTTTCCGCGCCAAGTGGAAATGCTTGCTGGGTGGGAGCGCGGCCACGCAAGGACAATCGCCCGGGAAGGCGCGCCCGCCGGGGGGCGACTCCGATTGCCCGCGGGGACGCCGGGGGCGCCTTCATGGGATGCTGCGGCGGCGCCGGGCCGGTCCGAACCCGCAGACGGAACACTCCCCCGAGGATCCCCTCCCATGAGCCTCATCGACATGCTGCGCGGCAACGCCACGGAGGCGGACGCCGAGAAGATCCGCAAGGAACTGGAGCCGCTGCTCGTGCCCGGCGAGGAGGTCGAGCGCGCGTACCGCCTGGTGCGCGACCTGATCGTCTTCACCACGCACCGCCTCATCTTCGTCGACAAGCAGGGCGTCAGCGGAACCAAGGTCGAGTGGATGTCGATCCCCTACAACAAGGTGACCCGCTTCAGCGCCGAGACCGCCGGCCTGATGGACTTCGACGCCGAGTTCCGCGTCTGGGTCGGCTCGTCGGAGGCGCCGATCCGCATCGAGGTGGGGCGCAGCGTGCCCGTCGCGGACCTGCTGAAGGTGCTCGGCAGCCACGTGCTGCGCTAGCCCGCCGCAACCGGGGGCTGGAGTACCGCCGCGTTGTTAGCCGGATGGGCGTCGCCGTTCCCAGAAATCCGCCGACTCGAGGACCTCGACGATTTCGAAGTCGACGAGGTCCTCCCAGTGGCGCGTCCAGCCGGCGAGGGCCTCCCGGTTCGGCGCTTCCATGAGCTGGTAGCAGACGGAGCCGTCGGGGACGATCCAACTCGCGATGTAGTGGACGTCCCCGGGCATCATGCGTCCCCGCGTGCGGAAGCGTTCGCCGGTCGGGCCGATGTCCCCGCCGCGGAACCTTTCGATGATCATGAACCTCACAAGGTCTCCTCCAGCCGGCTGTGTCGTGGACTCAGTCCATGAGATCCCAGTCTTGGACCGAAGTGCTCGCATTGCCCGCCCACCATTCCGAGAAGGTGGCCACCGGGCCAAAGGTGATCGCGGAGCCACCCACGGTCGCCGGATGCTCGTCCACGACAATGCCGGCTTCGATTTGGAAGACCGTGTCGATGACCCCGTTGAGCCCATCGGCGCTGGCGGGATCGTAGGCCCAGAGGAAGGTCGCTTGGGCGCCGCTGATATCGCCGGAGATTTCGAGGTACTCGTCGATGAGCCGCGAGGGTGTCATGCCCGCGGGCGCCGCCGTGCTGAAGCGGCGGTTCACGGTCATCGTGGCCCCGGGGTCGGGAGAGCCGGCCACCGTGGCCGTCACGTCCAGCTCGTTGGTCATGGGGAACGGATAGCTTCCGGGCGCGGAGATCTCGTGGGTGAACGGCCCGGCGTCGGCGTTGTACACGACCGTTAGGAGCGTCGTCGGAGCCGCGCTGGCATTGCCCGCCAGGTCCGTTGCCGACACGGCGAGTTCGTATACACCGTCGCTGGCCGGCGCGAACGCCACCGCCGCGGCGGTGCCGGGAAGCGCGGCGAAGGGGGTGAACGCACCGGCGCCGGCCTCGCGGACCAGCAGCGTCGCGGCGGCGATCCCCGCGCCGCCCTCCCCCGGGTTGTAGTCGACCGTGACCGGCGCGGGACCGACCCGCGTCGCGTCGAAGGTCCCCAGCGCGGGCTCGGGCGCCGTGAGGTCGACGACCACGGTGATGGTGATGTCCTCCGCCGTGGCGTTGCCCGCGGGGTCGGTGGCGCCTCCCGCGGGGACGGTGAGCGTGACGGGGCCTTCGCCCGCGGCTAGGATGTCGAAGGTGAACGAGCCGCCGGCGGACAGCGAGCCTTGGATCGATCCGTTCGAGACGACGACGCTGCCGGCTCCGAACCCGGGCGCCGGGGTTTCCGAAAGGATTAAGTCGACCGAGAACGCGAGGCTGTTCGTGGCGTCTCCGAACGCGGTGGAGAAGGCGCCCGCAGGGGCGGTCCCGATTCCGCCGCCCACATCGGTGAGCGCGGTCCGGAAGCCGAGCGAGTTCTGGCGGTTGTCCCGGAGGAACGCGGACACGGCCACCGTCGCGTCGCCGCCCTGGAGCATCTCGCCGGTGTTCCATGTGAGGATGCGCTGCAGCGGCGTCCCCGCGGCGACGGAATCGGGGGTGGCGGATAGGCTTCCCCGCGCGCTGCCTGCCAACGTGTAGCTCCCGGGGAAGAGGTCCTGGTTCTCCACTGGCTCGCTAAAGGTCACGGTGATCTCGCGGGGACCGGTTACTTCGACCCCGGTCACCGTGGGGGTGCTGTTGAATAGGAGCGTCGCAATCCCGTTACCCGAGTTCGCCGCCGCGAGATCCGGCGACCCGTTGCCATCGATGTCGCCGACCGCCAGCCGTTTTGGAAAGTTGGCCGCCTCATACCCGGGGAGCGCCGCGAAGATTAGCGAGCCGAAGTTGCCGATGACCGAGATGGTGTTCTCGTCGGCCACGGCGACGGCGAGGTCGAGATCGCCGTCGCCGTCGAGGTCGACGGTGCGGGCGTGCTTGTTGCCGGAGCCGGTCGGGACGCCCGCTGCGAGTGTGAACCCGCCGGGCCCGGAGTTGTGGTAGACGCGCGTGTGGGTGTCCCCGTTGTGGGGCACGATCAGTTCCGGGCGTCCATCGCCATCGAGATCGGCGAGTTCGATGCCGTGGGGCTGATCGAGCGTCGCAACCGTCGCCACGGAGAAGGTGCCGCCGTTGTTCGTGTAGACCGCGACCAAGTCCGCGGCTTGGAGGGCCACGGCGAGATCCGTGTCTCCGTCGTTGTCGATGTCCCCCTGGGCGAGCGCGGTTGGTTGACCACCCTGCGCAAGCGAAGGTTGGAGGACAAACCCGCCGTTCCCGTCGTTCAGCAGCACCCGCAACTGGTTCAGCGTCGTCAGCGAGACAACCAGGTCCTCCCCATTCACGCCGTCAACCTCGAGCGCCTCCACCTCGCCGGTGATTCCCGGGATCGGCATCGCGTGCGAAGAAGCGAGGCTGTATGTGCCCGATCCGTCGTTCTCGAAAATCTGGAGGCTCCCGGTGTTTGCGAGCGAGGCGAGATCCGTGTCGCCGTCCCGGTCCGTGTCGAGGAGGGTGAAGCGCTGGATGCCGATGGAGCCTGCGATGGATTCGGAGGCCGAGAAGGCGCCCGATCCGGTGTTTCTGCGGAGGACCACGGCGGCACCCGATTGCGTGCCACAGAAGAGGTCGACGTCACCGTCACCGTCCGCGTCGGCCGCGTCGATGTCCACAAACGGCGGGCCGATGGCGAGCGACTCCGCGAGGTGAACGCCCCCCGCCGCGTCTCCCATGAAGGTGCTGAGGCCGTTCGCCCCGGCGATGACGAAGTCGGGCGCCGCATCGTTGCCGAGCATGCCCGCGCTTACGTGGGTCGGAGGCAGTCCGTGGCGGAGGACGAAGGGCGTTGTGTTGAACGCGCCCGTACCTAGGTTGTGGTAAATCCCGCTATGCGAGCCGATGTTGCTCACCACCAACAAGTCCAAGTCCCCGTCCAGGTCCACGTCTCCGGCGGCGAGTGGACCGGGCTGTGTGATCCCGGTGAGCGCCGCCAGGTCGGTGACCGACACCACGTCGTTGCGGATGATCCGGAGCTGGCCGGAGCCGCCCTGCGCCAGCACCATGTCATCGTCGCCGTCGCCATCGAGATCCACCGGCAGCTCGCCGGTCTGGGTGGCTGAAGGGATGATCGATGGCGAGTTGAACGATGTCCCGTTGTTGATCGCCCTCAGGAACGGCGCCGCGCCCAAAGCGCGCCCGAACAAGTCGGGACGACCGTCGGCGTTCAGGTTCGCCTCGTGGAGGCGGAAGGGAGTGCTCGACGCGGAAACCGGGGCGTTCGCCGAGAAATCGCCCGCGTTGTCCCCATAGAACACATCGAGCGCGGCGGCTCCCGTGGAGACGATGTCCAGACCGTCGGAACCATCCACCTGCATGAGCACGACGTCGTACGAGGGGTTTGAAGTCGCGAGGACCGTTCCCGCAGTCATGACGCCGAACCCGTCATTCAGGAGCACACGGACGCCCGATGTTCCGGTAAGGCCGACAACCAGATCCGTGTCCGAATCGCCGTCGAGGTCACCCGCTGCGATCGGGTTGGGCGAGTTGACCACGGTGGTTTGCAGCGGCGGCAGGAGGCTGCCGTCCGGGAGCCCAAGGTAGACGAGGACAAGGCTGCTGGCGGGAATCGTCGCGGCGACGTCGGAAACCCCGTCGTTATTGAGGTCGGCGATCACTGTCTCCGAGACCGCGCTGGCGGTTCGGTAATCGACCCGGACGTTGTCGAAGAGCCGCTGCGCGGGCGCGGTCCGCGCAAGGACGCCTGAAATGACGAGGGCAGCGGCGAGGGCTCGGCGGCTGCGGAAGAGCTTGGTGTTCATGGGTGGTGCCATTCTCCGAGGCTGGTTAGCGCCGCCGCCGTACGTTCTGCGCCGTAGGTTCGGCCCGTGAAGTGGAGGCCGGTTGGTGGGTCCCGCGGCGGAGTGCTTGATCAGAGGCGACCTTGTTGCGTGTAGTGTCGTACGAATTGCCACGTATGTCAACCGGGGGATTTCGGAATCCGAAACCGGCCCCCTAGGCTGCCGGTCTCGGATTCCGATCGAGGCGGTAGGTTAGTAGAGGCTCCAGGACTCCGTCGCGGAGGCGGGGGCCATGATGCTCTTGTAGTGCTGGAGAAGCTGGCGGAACGCGAGGGGCTCGTTCGCCGGGGGAGGATTGCCGAACACGTCGGTGGTGTTGGCGCCGTGGCAGTTCGTGCAACTCCGCACCTCGCCCGCGGCCATCGTGAGCCAGTACCGTTCGCGCACCACCGGCGTTCCATCCGGGCCGACGGTCTGCCAGGTCATGGCGCGGCCCGCGGGAACGAACGCCGCCGCGGATCCGTCGTCGGCGATCTTCACCGCGCCCGACGGCGCACTCCCGCCCGGGTCGGGATTCGCGCCCTCGTCGTGGAAGCGGGCGAGGGCCCTCCGCCCGGGGCGAACGGTGCTGTGGTTGATGTTGTCGGCGTACCCTCGGACGTACTGCGCGGAGAGGAGCTGGAGGTAGCTGATTTCCTCCGGTTCCTCGCCGGCCTCGGTGGTTTCGTGGCCGCTCCAGGAGACGCGCAGGTTGTAAGGCTGCTGCTTGTCGCCGCGGACGGTCACATCCCGCGCGGTGATGACGGCGAGGTTCTGGTCCTTCAGCCACTGCTTGAAGACTTCTACGCCCTGCGGGGATCCGAGCTCCTCCAGCATCACTTGCGCTTCGATCGCCGGCAGGTGGGGAGCCGCGGGCGTTGGCGCCGGGCGGGCGACGACCTCGACCGGAAACAGCTCCCACATCCGCCCCGAGTAGGTGACGGAACGGAGGGGCCAGAACGAGGGCACTTGGTAGGTGATCGACTTGGTGATCCCGCCGGGCACGAGCTCCTCCGCCGGTTCGACGAAGCCCTCCCCATTTTCGACGAGCTTGCGGATGGTGAACTGGTAGTTGCTCGAGAGCGGATAGGGCGCCGGCAAGCCCGGATCGGCGGCGGTGCTCGTGGCGAACGCGCCGGTGCCGTTCGTCGCCGCCCAGAGCGTGCCGTCGCTCATCGGCATCGGATCGCGGAACATCGTGGCGACCACGTCGCCCGCCCAATCGGAGGCGTCCGGCGGCGTCACCGCCACCATGGTCGCCGAAATGCTGTCGGGATTCAGCCCTGCGGGAGAGTCGAAGCGGAGCAGCCTCCCCGCGCCGTGGGTACCGAACTCGGCGGCGTCGATCCCATAGTAGCGCCCAGGAACGACTGGACTTTCGCGAATCTGGTTGAAGGACCGGATGTAGACGTCGCCGTTCCGGGAGAAATCCGGCAGGTCGTCCCACGCGGTGGGGACGTAGCCGAAGAACTCGTGCCGCCCGAGGTGGTTCAGCACCTCTGCGTCGGTACCGTCCTGGTTGATCATCCAGGGGAAGAAGAAGTTGAAGTCCTGCTTGCGCATTCCGGGCACGAAGTCCTGGTCCCAGTACGGATGGGGAACCTTCCCCGGGTTGTGGGAGCCGGCGACGTCGGGATGGAGGCGGCCGTTTTCGGGGAAGTACTCGTCGCCGAACTGGATCGGGTGGTAGCTCGGCGAGGCTTCGCTGTCGAAGGTCACGGGGAAACGCTGCTGGGGCAGGCCGCGGACGATCTCGTCGATCGTCAAGTCCGCCTGCTGGTCGCGCTTGAGATGGTCCCAGCGGGTGAAGACCACGCGGCCGAAGCTGTCCACGAACGGCGTGAAGTCCCCGGACGGGCAGTGGTCCAGAACGTGAAGGTTGCTTCCGTCTGCGTTCATCTTCCACAGGCCGGAGACGATGGGCGTCGACTCGTACTCGTCGAGGGGCGGGTAGTGGGAGCGGTCGCCCGTCACCACGTCGTCGGAAGCGAAGATGATCGATCCGTCCGAGGCGTAGCAGGGTTGGATGTTGTTGCAGTCGGAGGGTTGCACCAGCTTCGTGATGGTCGCGGTGGCGCCTTGGGCGAGACCGCTGACCTCGTAGAGTTGGAAGTACACATCCGGCGGATTGAAGCCGGTGCCGCCGACGGCCATGCTGAAGACCGCCTTCTCGCCGCTCCAGTGGACGTTCGGTTCCCGCACGCAGATTTCCGCTCCCGGCGCGAGCCCGAAGCCCGCTTCCGCGGTCAGGTTCCGGAGCGTTCCGTCGGGGTAGACGATGTGCAAGTCCCCGCCGCGCGGAGCGCGCGACACCCGCGCCTGGTGGCTGTCCACGAAACTGACAAAGTGGCCGTAGGTGCCGGAAATGGTGCCTCCGGTGGATGGGGTTACAGTGACGAAGAGGACGGGGTTGGTGGGCCCAGCGGGGGCCGGGGTTTGAGCGAGGGCCGCTGCGGCGATGACGAGGGCGTGGCGCAACTTCATGGTGGGGTCCTTTGCGGGGAGTAAAGGCCGGTCTGGTTCCGGCGGTCGGTTGGGTTGCAGGCGCAGCTACGCGGCACCGCGTACGATGGTCAACGTACATAGGCCGAAAAAAAAGTTGGGTTTAGGGGGGGCGGATGAACGTGATCGTCGAGTCGTCCTCGTATCGGTAAACGAGGTCGTGCTCGTGGGCGATCTTGTTGATGACCCCCCTCGCGGTGACCGTCTCGAGACAGGTTGGCACCGGCAGCGCGGCGAGCGCGGCGTCGTACTGGAACCGGAGCCCGGTTACCTCCGAGACATGCCCAAGCGCCTGTTCAAGTGGGATTGGCGTCGTGCGGCCCCATTGGACTTCCCGCTTGAGTTGGCCGAACATCCGTTGCCGCTCGTGGAAGTGGTGGAGCGAGAGGCGGTAGACGCCGGGATAGGGGCCGCAGCCGTCCCACCAGGCTCCGGTGACGGTTTGCGTGGCGGGATCGGCGGGGAAGTCCATCTGCAAGAGGTTGAACGCGGAATTGATGACCATTCCGGCGCTAACCCCCTCGAACTCGAAGTCGACCGGTTGCTCCGCGGCGCCGGGGGGCAGGACGAAGCGGACGCCCGTTTGGCGGGTGACCTCGGCGAGCGCCGCCCCGAGGGTGGTGCCCTTCATCTCGACCGTGATGACCTTGCGCTTGAGGTCGTTGAAGGCCGCGACGGCGGGTTCGACGGACCGGGGGGCTTCGCGGGGCGGGGGCGTCGCGATCGCAAGCATCGACGGAAGGAGGAGCGCGCCGGCGAGGAGCGCGGGCAGGGGGGTGCGGTTGTTTCCCGTCTCCATCGGCGGCACCACGAGGCGCTTCACCCGGCGGTAGAGGTCGCCGCCGGTGGCCGCGACGGCTGGGCTCGGCATCGGGGCGGCTGGGCGCAGCTTCTCCAGCGCGGCGAGCGCCTTGCCAAGTGCCAACGGGTCTCCCATCACGTCGATCGCGAGATCGTCGCAGGCATGTTCCCGTTCACGCCGGATGATGCGGGATATCCCCCAGACGGCGGGATGGTAGAAGAAGAGAACTTCGACAGTGGACTGGATGAAGTTCACCAGATAGTCATGGCGCCGGACGTGGGCGAGTTCGTGGGCGAGCACCAGCTCGAGCTGCCTCGGCGAAAGGCCCGTCATGGCGCTGGCGGGAAGCAGGATCGCCGGGCGCAGCCACCCGACAACGGCGGGGACCGGGGCGATGGCTGACTCGAGCAGCCAGACCGGGTGGTGCACGCCGAGGCTCGCGGCGATCTCCTCCACGCGGCGGCGCAGCGATTCGCCCACCGGCCTCACATACCGGAAGCGGAGACGCTGCAGTTCTAGCCACCCCAGCAAGAGCCGGCCTCCGAAGGCACAGACGCCGGCGGACCAGAGCAGCACGAGGTGGGGGAACCAACGTTCGATGAAGCCGAGGCCGCGCTGGTACAGGCTCCCGGAGCTATCCGGGGGGGCGGCTTCCATCGACGCAGCGAGCGTCACCGTCGGGGGATAGGCGCCCGGTGACGGATCGTAAATGGTCGAGGGGACCCGGACGGCGTCGCCGCCGCTGACGACGAAGAACGTCGCGACCGGGAGCGCAGCCGTGGCGAGCAGGGCACCGCAGGCGAGCAGGTAGCGCCGCTGCGCCTCGCGCTCGGAAACGCGCCGCAGCGCCGCCGCCAAGACGAACCACACGAGCGCGCCTTGCCACACGAAGTGGACAAGGGTCCAACCGATGGCGTGGATCAGCTCTCGTGGCATCTCGGGAGCGCCTGCTTCCGCGCCCTTCCCCCGTCAGGAGGGTTTGGGCTTCCCGGCGTTATCGTCCATCTCATCCAGAAGCTCATGGAGGCGTCGAAGTTCGTCGCTGCTCGCCGGCTTCACGGAGAGAGCGCGCATCGCGAGCTCTGCGGCGGAGTCCGCGAAGGTGTTCTTCATGAAGCGGGAGACCAGGCGGTCCTTGACCGACTGCTCGGATTCCGAAGGGAGGTACCGGTGCGCGCGCTCCGACTCGTCGCGCCGCACGATGCCCTTCTCGTGCATGACCTGCATCGCCTTGAGGACCGTCGTGTAAACCATCGGGCGATTCGCGCTCAGCGCTTCGTGGACCTGACGGACCGTCGCCGGCCCGCCGACGCGCCATAGCTCCTGCAAGATCTCCAGTTCGAAGTCGGTGGGTAACGGACTTTCGGGGGGCATCGCAGGCACGCGGTCTAGGGATGGTTTTGCGTGGACGACGTTGATACGGCTTCCGACGTATGTCAAGGCGCGTATCCTCGTCCCCACCAGCGTCGGCGGCAGGGCGCGATCCATCCCGCGATTGACAACGGCCCGCGGGTCCCTTGTCTTCCCGACATCCCGCCTGCTAGACCCATGGTCCATGTGTCATCCCGACGTGCGAATCCTTCAGATCGACTCGAGCAATGCGGACCTGCTCGACCGGCACGATCCGGATATCTTCGATGAGGAGTTGAGTCCGGCGCGGACGCTCGAGCTGGCCGCAGCGCAGGGGAGTCTCCTCCTGGTCGCATCCGCCAATGGGCTTGTCGTGGGCCAGTGCCTCGCGCATCTGCACCAGCAGGCGGACAAACCCACGGAGCTCTACCTCGACAACCTCGGGGTCTCGGTTGCCTACCGGCGGAGGGGGATCGGTCGCCGGCTTGTCCGCGCGGCGATGGCCTGGGGATCGGCCCGGGGCGCGGCACTCGTGTGGGTGGCGACGGAGCCGGACAACGTGGAGGCGCTGGCGCTCTACCGTTCGCTGGGGCTTGGGGAGCGTGTGGCCATCGTGCTCGAGGGGCCACTCGACGGGAGCTCACCGCCGAGCGCATCCGCCCCCGCGGTAACCGCGTTGACCCAGACCCCGCGCCCCGGGAGCCTCCCCGCCGAGTCTCCGCCACCACTCCCGACGCAGGACGCACGCGCCGTGACCGCCGCACCCTCCCCGCAGCAACCGCTCGCCGAGCGCCTCGCGCGCCACACCGCCGCCGTGGACGCCTATCTCGATGGCCTCCTCGACCGCGAGGAGCAGGTGGCGAACCTCCACGACGCGGTGCGCTACGCGCTGGGGCTCGACCTGCCGCCGGGGCCGTCGCGCGGCAAGCGCATCCGACCCGCGCTCTGCCTCGCCGCCGCGGAGGCGCTCGGCGCCGACCCGGCGGACGCGCTGCCATTCGCCGCGGCGATCGAGCTGTTCCACAACTTCGCCCTGGTGCACGACGACATCGAGGACGGCGACGAAATGCGCCGCGGGCGCCCCTGCGTCTACAAGAAGTGGGGCGTCGCGCACGGCATCAACATCGGCGACTTCATCGCCTGCAAGATCGTCAGCACGCTCGTCCAGCCCGGCATCTGGGAGGCGGAGCTGCGGCTGCGGCTCTTCACCCTGATCAGCGAGGCGATGGACCACACGCACATCGGGCAGTGCCTCGATATCGGCGCGCGCGGCACCGCGGAGTTCACCGTGGACGACTACCTCCGCATCGTGCGCGAAAAGACCGGCTACTACCTCGCGGTGGCGTTGCTCGGCGGAGCCGAGATCGGCGGCGCGGACGCGCGCACCATGGCTGCGCTCCGCCGTTACGGCCTCTCCGTGGGGCCGCTGTTCCAGATCCTCGACGACGTCATCGACCTGACCGAGGGGAAGGGGCGCGGAGAGCGCGGGTCGGACATCGGCGAGGGGAAGCGCAGCTATCTGGTGGCGGTGACGCTGCCGCGCTGTTCGCCGGAGGAGCGCGCCGAACTGCTCCGCATCCTCGACGCGCCGCGGGAAGAGACGACGAAGGCGAACGTGGACTGGGCGATCGCGTTGTTCGAGCGCCACGGCGCCATGGACGCGGCCCTCGAGTACTGCGAGGGGCTCCGCGCGGAGGCGATGGCGGCGGCGGCGGAAACGCCCCCGGCGCTGCGCGCGCTGCTCGAGGAGACGGCGGAACTGCTCAGCTCGCGGCGCAGCTAGCCCCTTTCCCCTTTCACCGCCGGGGGGCGGGGCGCATCGTTCCGCTCTTCGCCGCGCGTGCGCGCGCGGCCAGCGCCGACCCCTAGGATTCCCGCATGAGTTCCGCCCCCGACAAGGCACGCTCCGCCGTCACGCTCGACACCATCGTTTCGCTCTGCAAGCGCCGCGGCATCATCTTCCCCGGCTCGGAGGTGTACGGCGGCCTTGGCGGCACCTTCGACTACGGCCCCGTCGGCGTGGAGCTGAAGCGCAACGTCAAGGACGCCTGGTGGCGCTCCGTCGTGTACGAGCGCGACGACTGCGAGGGGCTCGACGCCGCCATCCTCATGCACCCGACCACCTGGAAGGCCTCCGGCCACGTGGACGGCTTCAGCGATCCGCTCGTGGACTGCTACGGGCCCTCGAAGAAGCGCTACCGCGCCGACCACCTCGAGGAGACCGAGTGCGCCCGCTACACCGTGACCGACATCACGGACGACGCGAACCCGGTCACGCACGACACGCAGCTCTGGGCGCCCTCGAAGGCGAAGGCGAAGGACTTCTACAAGAACTACTGGGAGAAGCACCTCGGCCTCGCCGGCAAGAAGGTGAAGATCGAGGAGGTCGAGGGGTCGATGCGCCGCGGCCTCTTCGGGCCCGACGACGGCGGCGCGCTCGGCGAGCCGCGCAACTTCAACCTGATGTTCACCACCAAGGTGGGCCCCGTCGAGGACGAGGCGGCGACCGTCTACCTGCGCCCCGAGACCGCACAGGGCATCTTCGTGAACTTCGAGAACGTGCGCGCGTCCGCCCGCCGCAAGCTCCCCTTCGGCATCGCGCAGGTCGGCAAGTCCTTCCGCAACGAGATCACGCCGCGCAACTTCATCTTCCGCACGCGCGAGTTCGAGCAGATGGAGGTCGAGTTCTTCTGCAAGCCCGGCGACCGCTGCAAGGAGGGCGAGAAGACCGACGAGCAGTGGCACGAGGACTGGATGCGCCGCCGCTTCGAGTGGTACGTGCGCTACGGCATCCGCGCGGAGAACCTCCGCCTGCGCCCACACGCCAAGGACGAGCTGGCGCACTACGCCAAGGCGTGCAGCGACATCGAGTACCTCTTCCCCATCGGCTGGCAGGAACTCGAGGGCATCGCGAACCGCACCGACTTCGACCTGACGCAGCACATGAAGCACAGCGGCAAGGACCTGCGCTACTTCGACCAGGAACTGAACGACCACTACATCCCCTACGTGATCGAGCCGAGCGCCGGCGCGGACCGCTCGACGCTTGCGTTCCTGGTGGACGCCTACACGGAGGAGGAGGTGCGCGAGGACAAGCGCGTGGTGCTCAAGCTGCACCGCAAGCTGGCGCCGATCAAGGCGGCGGTATTCCCGCTCCTGCGCAACCGCCCCGAGCTGGTCGCCATGGCGGAGAAGCTCACCGCGGACCTCAAGAAGCACGTCTACGCCGTGTACGACGACACCGCCGCGATCGGAAAGCTCTACCGCCGGCAGGACGAGATCGGCACGCCGTACTGCATCACCGTGGACGTCGACTCGCTCGACGACCAGAAGGTGACGATCCGCGACCGCGACACGATGGAGCAGGTCCGCATCCCGGCGGACCAAGTGGTGGCGCACGTCCGCGCCGGCATCGAGGGCGCGTGACCGACAAGCCCCGATTTCCACGCCTGACACTCAAGCCGGACTCGCTGAAGCGGGTCCGCCGCGGCCACCGCTGGATCTTCTCGAACGAGGTGGCGGAGGTCGAATCCGGCGGCGGGAACGGTGGCGAAGTCGCCGTCATGGCCCCGGACGGCACCTTCATGGGCTGCGCGCTCTACAGCGCGCACGCCCTGATCGCCGCGCGCATCTACGCGAACCACACCATGGGATTCGACGGCGAGCTGCTGCGCACCCGCCTCGCAGAGGCGGACGCCCTGCGCGCCCGCTTCCTGCCGGGACGCCAGGCGTACCGCGTCGCCTACAGCGACAGCGACGGCCTCCCCGGCGTCGTGCTCGACCGCTACGGTCGAGTCTTCGTGCTGCAACTGCTCACGGTCGGCGCCGACGCTCGGCGCGGGATGATCGTCGACGCGGTGCGCGACCTCTTCGCGCCGGCGGCCATCGTCGAGCGCAGCGACGGCTCCGCGCGCGACCTCGAGGGACTGCCCCGCGTCTCCGGCGTGCTCCATGGCGAGCTGCCCGATTCGCTCGTGGTGGACCACCTCGGCGTGCGCATCTACGCGGACCCGCTCAAGGGGCAGAAGACCGGACTCTACCTCGACCAGGCGTCGAACTGGCCCATCGCCCGCGAACTCGCCCGCGGCGCGCGCGTTCTCGACCTCTTCTGCCACAACGGCGGATGGACGCTCTTCGCAGGGGCCGGCGGGGCGGAGCATGTCACCTCCGTCGACGAGAGTCCCGAGGCGCTCGCCGGCCTCCGCACCGCCTGGGACGAAAACGGCTTTCCCGCGGACCGCGTGCGACCGGTGGTCCGCGATGTCTTCCAGTTCCTGCGCGGCGACCAGAACTCCTACGGGCTTGTCGTGTGCGACCCGCCCGCGTTCGCGAAGAACCGCAAGGCGGTGCCCGACGCGCTGCGCGGCTACCGCGAGGTGAACCGCAACGCCATGAAGCGCGTCGCCCCCGGCGGCTTCCTGGTGACGTGCTCGTGCTCGCACAACGTCACGCGCGACGACTTCGAGCAGTCGCTCCGGCTTTCGGCCCGCGACGTCTCGCGCTCGTTCCGCGTGCTCCCCATGGGTGGCCAGCCGCTCGACCACCCGGTGCTGCTCGGGGTGCCGGAGTCGGAGTACCTGAAGGTGTTCGTCCTTCAGGACTGCACTTAGGCCGGATTCGCCTGCCGCGCCGCGGCGAGCAGGTCCGCCGCCGACATCCCCTTGAACGAGGCGATCCGTTCGATCGTCTCGCCGATGGCGCGGTTGGGGGTGCTGGCGCCCGCGGTGATGCCGAGGGTGAAGTGACCCTCCGGAAGCCAGCCGTCGACGAGGAGCAGATCGTTCTGCTTCGGCGGCTTGTGGCGGAGCTCCTTGGCGGAGAGCAGCTCCGCGGCGTCGCTAATGTGGTAGGTGGGGCACTTCTCGAGCCCCATGATCACCAGGTTGTTCGTGTTCGACGAGTTATAGCCGCCGACCACCAGCATCAGGTCGATCCTCTCCTCGTCGAGAAGCGTCCGGATCGCGTCCTGCCGGTCCTGGGTGGCGGAGCAGATCGTGTCGAAGCTGCGGAAGTGCTCCGGCAGCGCCGCGGCGCCGTAGCGGTCCTTCATCGCGTCGCCGACCAGGCGCGCGAT
This sequence comes from Candidatus Sumerlaeia bacterium, assembly GCA_033764015.1. Classification (GTDB taxonomy): domain Bacteria; phylum Sumerlaeota; class Sumerlaeia; order SLMS01; family JANRJK01; genus JANRJK01. The sequence goes on from JANRJK010000017.1 coordinate 122,377, forward strand.
TTCGAGGGACTCGCTGGCGAGCATCGTCGTCTGGTTCGCGACGCCGATCCTTGCGAGGTCGCGGGCGGGGTCGAACCCCTTGCTCAGGCCGAGCTTGAGCGTGTCGAGCACTTCGCGGGCGTCGCGCTGGCCGCGGATGAACCCGCAGACCAGTTCCGCCTGCGGAAGGTCTCGGACCACGATGTAGGGGCCGCCGTTGTTCGAGGCGTGGCTCGTGGTCGCGATCGTCTCCTCGTGGTAGAACTTCCCGTGGATCAGCGAGGTGAAGCCGTCCTTGGCGTACTTCTCCACCCGCTTCCAGACGTGGACGACGGAGCCGCAGGTGGTGTCCACGATGATGCAGCCGCGGGACTTGTAGCGCTCCAGCTCCTCCACGCTGACGCCGAAGGCGGGGATCAGGACCACGTCCTCGGGCTGGATGTCGTCGATGGCGACGCCGCACTTGTGGTCGCCGGTGAGGAACTCGATCCCCATTTCGCGCATGCGGGCGTTCACGCGGGGGTTGTGGATCAGCTCCGTGGTGAGGAACAGGCGCCGGTCGGGGAACTTGCGGCGCGCCTCGTAGGCCATGTCGATGGCCTTGTCGACCCCGTAGCAGAAGCCGAACTCCTTGGCGAGGCGGACGGAGAACGCCGGGGTGTCGAGGCGCTGGCCGTTGGCGCGCAGCTCGTCGACGATGGCGCTGTGGTAATCGCCCGCGACCTCCCCCTCGATCTCCTTCTTCAGGCCTAGGGAAGACTTGTAGTAGCGCTGGTCAGCGGTCTGCTGGGTCATCGGATCATCCTCATGGGAGGGGATGTTACGGCGGCGGCGCCGCCGATGCAAGGCGATGCGGCGGCCCGAGGACGGGGAAAGCGGAGCTCCGGGGTCCGCAAGTGTTCCGCCCGGATTCCCGGGCGCTGGTCCAATTCAGTTTCCCGGGAAGGAAATGCGATGGACTCGCCCCCCCGGCGGAATCCAGTATCCCGGGCAGTCGAAGCAGCCGGTACGGGGCGCGGGGACCGTTGACGTTCCGCCCGGGACGCCCCAGACCTATCCCGGACGAGGAGACCGCGATCGATCCGATGGGACTATTGAACCCTTCAACTCGCTGGAGTTGCGCTTCCCTGTGGACGCGCCGCCGGAAGGGGTTTTCCTTCATCGAGGTCCTCGTTGTGCTCGCGATCATCACCATCGGCAGCACCATCGCCCTTTCCACCTACGCCGCGCAGGCCCGCCAAGCCTCGATCCAGACCACCAGCCAGCGCCTAAAGCGGGCCATGGTCTTCGCGAAGCAATACGCCGTCTCGAAGAACACCGAGGCCACGCTCTGGATCGACCTCGACGAGCAGATTTTCTGGATCGACGAGACCCACCCGGCGGACGACCTGACGCTCGACCCGCCTCCGCCGCCGGTAGTGGCGAAGGTGCTAGAGCCGGAGCAGGTCCCCGTGCAGGCGGTCATCGACGAGGTCCGGGTGGGCAGCAGCCGGCCGACGAGGGCCGGTCGCGCCTTCGCCCGCTTCTCCTCCACCGGCGAGAACCCCTATTTCGGCGCCGCAGTGGTCCGCCGCGTCGACGACGCCTCCGACGCGGCGAAGGTGACCACCGTGCTGCTGCATCCCAACTCGAGCGACCCGCGGATCCTTCCGCGGCGCCGCTTCTAGGGGGGGCAAGTGCGCGCGCGCCGCGGCTTCACCTTCACCGAGGTCCTGGTCGCCCTCCTGGTGTTCCTCATCGGCATCGTCGGCGTGTGGGCCGTGTTCCCGGCTGCGCTCAAGTCGGTGCGCGAGTCCTCCGCGAAGGGGCGCGCCATCCTCCTGGCGCAGCAGAAGGTCGAGGAGATGCGCCGCGACGCGAACTTGGCGAACTCCCTGATCAACGAAATCTCGGCTCTCCCGGCGCCCTCGACAGCGCTGCCGATGCCCACGGACGACTCGCTCACCTACAGCTTCAGCGGCGAATCGCTGCAGTTCCCGGTCCCGGACGCCTCCGAGCCCGCCTCCACGCCCGGCGTTCCCCGCGTGATCGTCCGTTACGCGCCCGATTTCCGCGACACGGAGCCGGTGCTGTACGAGCTGAGGTTCCTCGGACCATGAGGAACACGCTCCGCACCAGCCGCGCGGTGACCCTGACGGAACTCCTCGTCGCGATGGTGATCTCGGTCATCTTCGTGGGCAGCGTCGTCATGGTCTTCACCCTGACGCTCGACGCCTCCGACGAGACCCGCCGTTCGTCCGACGCCCACAACCGCGCCCGCGCCGCCGCGGAGGCGATCACCCAGGACCTCAAGTTCCTCCAGGTGGATCCGCTCCTTGGCATCACCGCCGACACGCTCGTCCTCGTGGATCAGCCGCTCGCCTACGGCGACCTGGTCGACAACGACCGCGACGGATTCCTCGACGAGGAAACCGTGGATGGAGCGGACGACGAGCCGACGACCGACTGGGTTGACCAGCACCAGGTGGTGAACTTCCGCACCGAGCGCTCCGCCTACGTCGGCTTTCCCGACCTCGGCGACCTCGGCGTGGACGACGACACGGTGTTCTCGCGGGACCAGGTCGCGTTCCTCCGCACGTTGGGCCCCTCCGCGATCCCCGGCGTGCCGATCCGCGAGCGCGTGGCGTACCGCATCGACACCTTCGACGGTGAGGACAACGTCCTCGTCCGCGAGGTGACGACCTTCGACCCGAGCGTCTCGCCCGACGTGACGGTGCTGGAGCCAGTGGTGTTCGATGTGGTGAGCCTCGACATTCTTGCCTGGAACTCGAACACCGACGGATTTGTTCCGGTGCAGCCCTACTGGCTCACGGCGTGGGACTCGTCGGCCTTTCCGTTTGGAACCCGTCCGCTGAACGCCCCGCTCGGGGTGCCGCCGTTCGCCTACCCGACATCGTTCTTCGTCCGTGTGGTGGTGAGCGCCGAGAAGGTCCCGCTGGCGGAGATCGGCCCCTGGTTCCTGCAGAACCGCCCCCTCAAGACCGAAACAGCGCAGACCGTGGTGAACGTCGAGTCCGTCCTCGGCAGCGCCGAATACGCCGTCTATGTGAGGGACCCTTGATGACGATCCGAGTGTACCGCGCGCGCCGCGGCTCGACGCTGCTGATCGTCCTCGGCGTCCTGTCGCTCTTCATCCTGCTGGTGACGACCGTATCGCTTTCGGGCCGACTCGATTCGGTCGCCGCGGCGAACTACGGCGCGCAGGTGCAGGACCGCTTTTCGACGCTCACCGGCGTCGCGCGGACCGCCCGCGAGCTTGGCGCTTCGCTTCCGGAGGGCCCCTCCGCGGCGCTGCCCGCCCGCTTCGCTGGCGGGGTCTCGGCCTCCGCCGCCGACGGCGGGGTGCCCCCCGAGCTGCAGCCGCTCGCGCTCGGCGCGATGGCGCAGCTCCCCGGCGCCCGCGTCGAAGTCCGCGACGCCGCCGGCATGGTGAACCTCAACACCGCCCCCGAGCCCACCCTCCGCGCCCTGATCGCCCAGGTGGCCGCGCAGCGCGGCATCGCGGTCGACGCGGACTCGCTCGCGCGGGGTGCCGCCGCCTGGCGCCTCGGCCCCGACGGCGCACCCGGCGGGTCCGGCGTGGACGACGACGCGGACGAGCCCGAGCTGAACCGCCTCTCCCCCGACGCCGAGTCGGCCCTCGCCCGCCACGGCATGGCGCGCGACACGGTCCGCTCGCTCCACCAGCCCACCGACACGACCTTCCGCGGAGCCGCCCACATCGAGCGGGCCGAGCGCCTGCAGGAGCTCTTCAACGGCGTCGACGACCAGGACGAGTTCCTCGCCGACATCCGCCGCCCCGCCCATGGCGACGACCGGCGCTACCTCGCGGTGGAGGACCTCGGGCGAATCGAGGGCTTCACACCGGAACTCATCGAGGCGCTCCGCCCGCACGCGACGGTCTTCAGCGTCGCGCAGGAACTCCGCCCCGCCGCCGAAGGCGGTTGGAAGCCGCTCCTCGACCTGAACCGCGCCACCGTGGAGGAGATCCACTCCGCGCTCCGCGAGCTGTACGCCCACGAGGCGCCCGCCGGGACGCTCCCCGCCGAGGCCGCGCCCGGCGACGACGCGCTCCTCCAGTTCGCGCTCAACCTCGTGGACGCCCGCGATCCGGACCGCGTGCCGACGCGCCGCGCGGGCTCGGCGCCGGGCTCCGAGCTGTTCGGTTTCGAGCGCACGCCGCTCCTCACCGAGGCGTACACGCATCCCCGGCAGATCACGCTGCAGACTACCGACGGCCAGTTCGCCGCGATCCACAACCCGTGGCCCGAAGCGTTCGACCTCGCCGGCTGGTCGCTCCGCGGCGCGGGCGGCGAAGTGCCGCTCTCCGGCACGATCGCACCGCGCGGCTACCTGATCGTCACGAACGACAAGGACAACCGCAACGACTCCACCCCGGCCGCGGCGGGGGAGGGGTCGCTCTACGACATCTTCGGCGTGGCCGAGGTTCTGCCCGCGCGGCGCATCCTGGAAGCACGCCAGTTCCGCATGCCGAACCAACCCGGCGAGCACGAGATCGCCCTGACCGCCCCCGGCGGCGAGGTGGTGGACCGCTTCGCCTTCACGGTCACCGAGCGGCACGAAGCGGGCGTGGACTCGTTCCAGCGCGAAGCGCTCTTCTCGCGCGCCGTCACGCGCGGCCGGGCGCGCCTCTTCGCGGCGCCGAAGCAGCCGGTCGCCTCCGCGGAGGCGCTGGCCCGCCTTTCCCAGTACCCCCCCGACATGCCCTTCACCGCGACCACGCAGCTCTTCGACGTGCTGGCCGCCATCGGCCCCGGCTCCGAGCAGGAGGACGGCGTGCGGTTCCCGGCGCCCGGGCTCCGCCGCGGCGCGGACGCCGTCGGCGCCGAGTTGGACGCACGGCTGCTCGACATCTTCACGGTCGAAACGCGCGGACGCCGCCCGGCCGCGGACGTGGCGGCGAACCTGATGGACCAGGACGGCGACGGCGAGCTGAACGACGCCAAGCGCCCCCGCCTAGATGAGTCCGCAAGCCCGCTCGCGGCTCCCACCAACTGGGAGGACTCGCGCGATCGCGGCTGGGACCTCTACTTCGAGACACCGCTCGGGCTCCGACTCGGGTTGGTGAACCTCAACACGGCGTCGCGCGAGGTGCTGCGTTCGCTTCCGGGTGTCACCGCGGAGCAGGCTTCGCACATCCTCGAGCGCCGCAGCCGCGCGATGCTCCAAGGCGGCGGCGCGATGGTCTACTCGCGCCCCTCGGACCTGCTCGCGGACGCGCGGCTCTGGGAACTCGGCGGCGCGGAATCGGACGCGGAGCGGCTCGCCGCCTTCTCCGCGCTCTACGACGAGGCGACGTTCTCGACCCGCAGTTTTGTCCTTGTGGGCCGGGCTGGCGAGCAGCCTAATGAGTCAGGAAGCACCAGCCAACCGGCTATCGTCGAGGCCCTGGTCGCCACCGATCGGCTGGCGCCGCATGTGGTTGGCCTGAGGACCCGGCGGGAGGCGCGGCGCTGATGTTGACGGTCCCGACGGCGCGTCCCATCTTTTCGACGTATGCGAAGGAGAATCGGATGACTTCCTCCCAACGGCGACTCGACAGCGGCTTGCGCGCCACGCGGCGCGACCGGGGCTTCACGCTGGTCGAGCTCGTGATCGTGGGCGCGCTGATCGCGCTCTTCTCCGGACTCGCGGTGTTCAGCATCCAGACCCAGTTCCGCAACAACCAGCGCAAAGCCACGATCTACGAGGCCCGCCAGATCGCATCCGCGATGGACATGGCGAACCTCGACACCGGCATCTTCCCGCGCGTCTGCTGGCTGATCGAAGGGCAGGCGGGCCTCGATTTCATCGGCACGCGCCTCTTCGGCGCCGCCGGCGCGCCGCAGATCTACAACTACATGGAGCAGAACGGACGCGACACCTTCGGCAAGGCGTTCGACATCTCCCAGAACTGGCGCGGGCCCTACGCCTCGCTTTCGCCGTCCCGCGCGGGCCTCGCCCAGGGCGTCGGCGGCATCGCCACGATGATCCTCCCGGAGCTGTCGAGCTTCCCCACCGGCGACCAGGGCTTCCGCTGGCCCGCCGATCCGTGGGGCAATCCGTACACCGTCTACATGCTCGATATCGTCCCGTCCACGGAGACGCTCCGCTTCATCAACGAAGACCCCGAGGTTGGCATCAATCCGACCTCCAAGGGCAACTTCATCAACGCGGTGGTCAGCTACGGCCCGAACCGCGTGCCGGGTGGCGGCGACGCCGGCCCCGCGGCCGACATCAGCGACGTGAACGGGCCCGCCGGACTCTGCCTCTACGTGATCGGACCGGGTTTCACAAGCTTCACGCACCTCGACGACGCCGGGTTCCTCGGCGCCCCCGGCCTGCGCCGGGCCAACGCCTGGACCCGCGCGTTCTACCTCACCGCCGGATTCTCGGAGACGACGCTCCAGCCCGCCGCCGACGACATCAACCGCGGCGTCGGCATCACGGACTCGGGCAGCGATGACATCATCTACGAATTCTGAGGCACGCCGGACGGCAAGAGGACCACTGATGGAGACTGGACGCATGCACGCTTTCGGACGCCACCCCCGGCGCGGCCTCACCGCGATCGAAATCGCGATGGTCGCCACGGTGCTCGCGATCCTCGCGCTCGTGATCCTCCCCGTGTACCGCCAGCGGACCGAGGAGGCCCGCAAGGCCGCCGCGCAGGACGAGCTCCGCTCGATCGTCAACATGATGATCCTCGTCGAAGCGGACCTCGAGAACTTCACGCCGCGCCTACAGGACCTCGACAACGTCGAGAACCTCGGCAGCGGCTTCGTCGACTCGAACCTGCGCTCGACCGAGCCCCCCTATGCGGAGTGGAACCGCACGCTCGGCTACAATGTCGGCGGCACCGCCACTGCCCCGGACGAGCGCGCGACCAAGGTGGTCCCCAACTGGCGCGGCCCCTACCTCGCCGTGCGCCGCTTCGCGGAGATCCAGTCGATCGAGGCGCTCATCCCGGACGCGATCTATCCCGACGGGCCGATCTACGTCGTCGGCGCGAACGGCAACTCGCCGACCTACGACAACCCCGGTGGATCCGCGATCACGGACGATCCCGCCGACCGCTACCCGGTCGATCCCTGGGGCAACCCGTACCTGCTCTTCGGCCGCGGGCGCCTCTCCGCCGACACGGAGTCGACCTTCAATTCGCGCGTGGTGTACACGACGGGTCCGGACGGCCTGCCGGGCGACGGCAGCGCGGGGACGTTCTACCTGCGGCGCGGCGACCGCTTCCTCTCGGGCGCGCAGCGGGGCATCCTCGGCACGGGCGACGATTATGAATTCATCTTCTAAAGGATCGCGCAAGATGTCCCAGACGCGGCGCCGGGCGCACTCCGGCTTCTCCATCGTCGAACTGCTGATCGCGATCATCATCATCACGATCCTTGCGACGATCCTCATCCCGCTGATCGCGAAGCGCACCGAGGACGCCCGCAACGCCCGCGCGCTGAACGACCTCGAGAACATCGTCGAGGCCCAGCAGCGCGCGTCGGTGGACACCGGGTACTACGTCCGCCTCTTCGCGCTGAACGACACCTACGGCGGCACGCTGCCCTTCACGCGGCCCAACCCGCCGAACGGCTACATCGACGGCCTCGGCCAGTACGACGCGGCCGGCGGCTACTACCAGAACATCGACAACTTCTTCATCGATCCGCAGTCGAACACGTTCCTCACGCCGCCCTCGCGCAACACCACGATCCGCCTGCGCATCAACAACAACGAAACGAACTACGGGCCCTCTGAACTCTACCGCTGGGGCGGACCGTACCTGTCGTTCACGCGCGACAACAACCTGGCCTCCGGCGTCGTCGCCGCGGACGGCATCCCAGACGATCCGTGGGGGAACAACTACCTGTTCTTCACGCGGCTGGGGCTGATCCTGGAGCCGCAGGGCTCGCTCGAGACAAACTCGGTTGCCCTCTCCTCGAACGGCAACTACACCAGCGGCGGCCCTTACGACGTGACCGGGTTCGACCGGCCGACCATCGCGTCGACCGGGCCGGACGGCACGCCGGGCGACGCGACGTCGGGCGCCACGACCTTCGGAGACGGCGACGACCTCTTCCGGTCGTTCGGACGCTGATGGAATGACTTTTTCGCGGTGCCGCGAGGCGGGCGCGGTTGACGGTCCCGCAAGCCAGACCCAAGATGTACCTGTGGGGAAGGAAGCCGAAAACGCTCCGCTCCCGCACGGGCCAACCGATGGAGGATGCCATCCCATGAAGCTTACGATGCCGGCACGGCGCGCCGTCACCCTGACGGAAGTCCTTGTGGTCCTCGTGATCATCTCGCTGCTCGCGACGATCGCGGTTCCCACCTACGTGCAGAAGTTGCAGTTGGCGCGCGTCGCCATCGCGCGGCAGGAGCAGCGCGAGATCGTCCAGGCGCTCAACTCCGCCGCCGCCCTCCACGGCTACGTCGTGCCGCTCCGCGTGCTCGACAACGTCCCCAGCCGCGGCTCCGCTTCCCCCGAGGACGACTTCGTGGATGGCACCGTCACGGGCTCGTTCCTCATCGACCCCTTCCAGTCGGTCGACGCGCAGCTCGGCAACCAAGCCACGATCAGCGACACCGGCAACGCCCGCGTCGCGAACCTCGTGAACTTCTGGGCCGGCCCGTACCTCCAGCCGCAGCGCGTCTTCAACCCCAACTCCTCCTCGAACAACCCCGGCTCGCTCACGCGGCAGGAACTGGCGCGCGACTACATCCTCGATCCGTGGAACCGCCCCTACCTCCTGTACAGCCCGCTCGGCCTCGTCGGCAACTACACCCCGCCCTCCAGCGCCTCCGGAGCCATCGACCCGACGACGTACCCGATCGACACCGACAACGGCGTGCTCCGCACGGTCGAAGGCGCCCGTTTCGACCGCTGGGCGGTGCTCTCCCTCGGCCCCAACGGCTACAGCGACGGCGTGACCAGCACGCTCGCGGGCACCACGCCCGAAGACGACATCTTCTACGAGTTCAGCATCTCGATCGAGAACGAAACCGCCTACTCGCGCTTCTAACAGCCCCACGGCGAACGCACCCGAGAAGACCACAACCCGACCGAGGACGCACCGTTGAACGGACCGCTTGACATCCGCCGCCGCAAGCCGCAGCCCGGCCTGACGCTGCTGGAAATCCTCGTCGTCCTCGTGATCCTCTCGCTCCTCGCCACCATGGCGGTCGGCGTGTACACGAAGGAAATCGTCCGCGCGCGCTACGCGAAGGCGCGCGCGGACATCGCCTCCCTCAGCATCGCCGTCAACCGCTACTACTCCGACCTCGGCACCTACCCGCCGGGCGGAAGCCGCACCCCGGCCCTCACCTCCGACGGGTCCGGCCTCCTCCAGCTCGCCCTGCGCTCCTCCATGTCGGGCGACATGAACAACCCCGCCTCTCCGCGCTGGCAAGGTCCCTACATCGAATGGGACTACCGCCAGTTCTCCGAAGCGGACGGCGCCCCCATCGACACCTCGACGGACCTCGGCGACCGCTCGTTCCGCGACCCGTTCGGCCAGCCCTACGCCTACGTCAACTTCCGCGACTACTCGGGTCTTGACGGCACCGAACTCCCCGCATCGAATCCCTTCGCGGCGAACGAGACGTACTACAACCCCTCAAGCTTCCAGATCATCTCCTTCGGCGTGGACGGCGTCACGCTCCCCTCCCCGTCTCGGGGTCTCGACACGGACGACGTCACCAACTTCCAGGGGAGCGGCTTCTAAGCCGTTCCGCCTCCCAACCCACGGCGTTGAAACCAGGGTAGCCGGCCTGCCCTGGATGGCCCCCCTAACCCGGGGGCCGTCCGAATTTTATGGCACCCCCCTCGCCGGAAGCGCAGTCTCGAACTTCCGCCCCCGAGGAGGCCTCCAATGCCCAACGGCGTCCACGTCCACCAGCTCGCGAACGGCGCGCGCATCGTCGTCGAGCCCATGCCCGGGCGGGGCGTCGTCGCGGCGTTCCTTTGCTTCGACCGCGGCAGCCGCCACGAGGTCGCCGCGCAGTCAGGCCTCACGCACTTCTGCGAGCACCTGCTCTTCAAGGGCACCGGACGCCACGACTGGAAGACGCTCTCCAAGCGCCTGAACGTCCTCGGCGGCCACGCCAACGCCTCCACCAGCCTCGACCACATCATGCTCGAGAACCGCTTCGTCGCCGCCGACCTGCGCGAGGGCCTCTCCCTCATGGTCGAGATGGCCGTCGAAAGCGACTTTCCCAAAGCCGAGGTCGAGCGCGAGCGCACCGTGATCCTGGAGGAGATCGCAGAGTACGAAGACTCGCCCGGCGATGTCGCGGCGGAGTCCTTCACCGAGGCGCTCTTCGGCGACCACCCGCTCGGGCGGCCCGTGATCGGCACCCGCGAAACCGTGGGAGGCTTCGCGCGCGACGAGGCGCTCGGCTACTGGCACCGCGTCGCGACAGGCCCCAACACGGTCCTCTCGCTCGCCGGAGGCTTGTCGTTCGAAGAAGCGGTCGCCATCGCGGAACCGCTGCTGGCGGCCCTCCCCGCGGGCCTTGCCGGCGCCGCCGCGGAGCCGCCCCCGGAGCCCCTCGCGGGCCTCGCCCACCACCAGTGGGACGACCTCGAGCAGGTCCACTTCTGCTTCGGAGTCCGCGCCGTGCGGCGCGTCGATCCCGCCCGCTTCCCGGTCTACCTCCTCGATGCGATCCTCGGTTCCGGCATGGGGAGCCGGCTCTTCAACGAAGTGCGCGAGAAGCGCGGCCTCGTCTACTCGATCGGCAGCTCGGTGTACCTCGGTGCGGACACGGGGACGTTCTGCGTCAGCGGCTCCACATCGCCCGCGAACCTCGGCGAGGTGCTCGAGGTGTGCCGCGCGGAGATCGACCACCTGATGGCGGATGGCCCGACGGAGGAGGAGCTGGCGACGACGAAGGCGCTGCTCGCCCGCGGGGTCGTGCTATACACGGAGCGCGCCGCGGAGCGCGCCGGACTGAACCTCTCGCGCGAGCTTTACGGCGAGCCGCACGTCACCGTCGAGGAGGCGGTGGCCCGCATCGAGCGACCGTCCGCCGAGGATGTGCGCGCGGCGGCGCAGGCGCTCTTCGGAGGCCGGCGCCCGGCCCTGTCGTTGGCGGGCGAGATCGACGCCGATACGGCGGCGCGCCACGTGGAGCGCCTCGGGAGCGCCGCAGCGCTCAGGTGAAGTCGCTCACCGTCGGCTGCACCGGGCGGTTGTCCTCGAGCAGCCGGATCGCGTTGCTGAGGATCCAGAGCCGCCGGTTCAGGCGCACCTCGACGCGGTAGCTCCCGGGCGTCGGAGCGGGGAAGTCGATCTCCTCGCCGGTGCCCCAGAAAAGCGGCTGGCCGTTGTGGCGGATCGCCACCTCGGCCTCCGTCGGCAGGATCACCTGCAAGCGGCCGCCGCTCTCGAACTCGGCGTCCTCCCCCATGAAGCGCTGCTTGCCGCGGCGGTCCACCCAGTAGAACTGGAATCCGCGCGGCGGATTGATCGACGCGTTCGCGATGAAGCTGCGCCCCTCGCGGAGAGCCTCCCACACCATGTCGCGGGCGCGCGCCGGAATGCGCGGCAGCTCCCGCGCGAGAATGATCGTCTGCACCGTGGCGAACGCGGTCTTGTAGGGGAACAGCGTGCGCCATTCCAGCAGCGGCGCCTTGCGCGGCGCGACGTTCAGCCCACCCACCACCGGTGCGCGCCGCCGGCCCAGCTCCACATCCCAGCGGTTCAGGATCTTCCGCGAGGGCCCCTTGATCACCCGGTCCGGGCGCGAGGAGGACTGCATCACCGTGCGCCCGTCCACGCTCGCCAGGAACTCGTCGTAGAAGCTCCAGATCTCGATCGCGTCCGCGTGCTTGAAATCCAAGTGGCAGGAGGGCGCGATCGTCGGATAGCGCTCCGCCAACTGCGCGTGGACGCTCACCGCGACCCCTACCTGCCGGTGCACCTCCTCCAGTGCCGCCTCCGTGCCGAGGTCCGGCCCCACGTCGGAGTTCGTCTCGAAGGCCAGGAAGTGCCCGTGCGAGGCCGCGACCTCCTCGCCGAAGAGGATCAGCACATCGTCGTGCCAACCCTCCTTGCCGTCCCAAGCGTGGCCGCGCGTCCCGCGGTCCGTCACCACCACGAAGTCGACGCTCCGCGACTTGGCCGCTTCGACGATCTCCTCGATCGTGCCACCGCCGCCGGAGCGGTCCGTGTGGACATGGAGCACGCCGGTGTATTGGTTCCAGCGCGGGGGGGACTGGGGTTGCATCGCTGTCCAACAGGAAGGGGGCCGGGCAGGAAAAGCCGGCCGGGTAGGTGTCGGGGCGCCTTCCAGTGCGCTTGACGATAGCCGCCCGCGCGGCGGGGTCAAGCGGGCGACCGACCAATCCCATTTTCAAGCGAGGCCCCCAGGGGCAGGCCGACCGTGTGCATGACCCGTCCGAGCAAATCCACCCTGCAACCGGGTCAACCGGGTCGACGAGGTCACCCCCGCCCGGCGGCGGCTGGGGCCAGTTGCCCCGGGTATTCAGCTTGAAGTCCGCCGAAGCGCATGAGTACAGTCCCTACGGTGTGCCGACGATCCACTCGTGCGAAGCGAACGGATCTGCACAGCTCTGGGCTGGGGCGAGGCGAGATGCAGATAAGGTCAGCCAACGGAACGCTCTCCTCGAACGCCCGCGAAGGCGTGGCGGTGGGCGCCCTGCTCTCCCCGGCGGTCCGCACCCCGCAATCCGCCCTCGCGCCGCTTTCCGCTGCGCAATCCTCCATCGGCCTCAAGTTCCTCTTCACGGCGCGCCCCTGGACCCTCGTGGGTGAAGTGTACCACCTGCGGGGAAGGTGGCATTCGCCGCTCGAAGGGCGCTTCCTCACGATGGACCCGATTGGTTACGCCGACGGGCACAACGTGTATATGTACTGCGGCGGGGATCCGGCGAATTGGGTGGATCCGTGGGGGCTGGACGTTATCATTGTCCACAATAGAGTGGGCTGGGGACACGAGTATCTGTATGTGGAAACGGCTAAGCGAGGTACCTTTGTTCGATATGGGAATGCACCACTGAATCAGCTGGGGGGCGATAGCTGTGGAGGACATAGGCCCAAGAGCCGGCGCGCCTCCCCGCTCGTTTGTCTCTCGGACGATGATTGGCGGGATGGGCCGGACAGACTCCCGCGCCATGGCATTGTCCAGTGTTTCATGCAAAGTGTCCTCGGTATCGTTCCTCCATCTGTGCCCAACGCCAAACCCAGTGTGATCCACGAGTGATTCACTCCCCGTTTCCCCCTGAACCTCGTCGCCGAAAGGCAGTTAAGTACCTAGCCTGCTTTCTGCTGGGACTCTGTGTCGGGGTCTCCTTTGAGGTGCTTCGTGTTCTCCACGATGGATCCCTGATGAGAGCGTGGGGAAGGAGAATCGGGGAATCTTTGATGCAAGAGTTTGCGAATCACGGTGGTGAGGAGTTCGGTCTATTTGCCACAGCTTGGCTCGAAGATACCCCTTTGGTTAGAGAAGCAGAGGTGTTAGATGGTAGAGTGATTCGAGTGAAACTAAAGAATTGGGAGTACATACTTGTTAATGAAGTCTATGTCATCCTCCCACCTGAGACCGGCTTGTCTATTGGCACCCCTGCCCTAGTAACCTCCCCCTGACCCCCTGCGGTTGTTTCGGTGAGCATGCGTTAACAGGTGTCATGTGCAGCCGCGGACCTTGCCCCTACCGAAAGTTCGTGATCCGGGGCGATCCACGCAAGCCCGCAGCGAGGCGGTACTCGAGGCCGGTGGTGGCGCGAGGAGCGCCCACTTTGCACGCGAAAACGGCGTCAGCCGCCAGACCCATGACTACTGATTTCGGTTCGCCAGCCCTGGGTTCAAGGAAGTTCGGTTCCCCCCGCACATGCCCCACCCAGTGGTCCACTTCCTCAACTCCCCACCCGCCAAGTCGGCGACTCCTCCACCCTGCTCCGCCTCCGGTCATACAGCCACGTCGTACTGACGTTCGAGTGGCCGAGCCATTCTTGCACCTTCTCGATGTCGGCTTGGTGCTCCAGGGCGTTTCTGAAGGCGGTTGCGCGGAGGGGGGATTCGGCGTGGGCGGGCTAGGTGCTGCTGGAGGATTGAATGAAAGTCTCACGCGAGGGCGTGAGGAACGCGAACGGTTGGCGCCTCTGGAGCGGAGGCGTGCGCCCCTTGCCATGTCGATGGGGAAAGTGGTTCGGGTGTCCCGCCCGCGAGGACCCGCAGAACCGCCTGCCCCTTCCCCCCCAAACAAAAACCCGCCCCGGCGCGCGATTGGGTGGCCGGGGCGGGGTGTGTTCTTGCGGTGGGGTCGCAGCGGTTAGTTCGCCGCGGCCATCTCCGCCTTGCGGTCGCCGACCACCTTCTCTTCGACGGCCTTCGGGACCGCTTCGTAGTGGTCGAACAGCATCGAGAAGCTGGCGCGGCCGGAGGAGATGTTGCGCAGCGACGTCGCGTAGCCGAACATCTCGGCGAGCGGCGCCATGGCGGAGACCGTCTTGATGCCGTTGCGGTCGGTGATTTCCGACACGCGGCAGCGGCGCTGGTTGAGCGAACCGATAACGTCGCCGAGGTACTGCTCCGGCGTCACGACCTCGAGGCGGAAGATCGGCTCGAGGAGGATCGGCGACGCCTTGCGGCAGCCTTCCTTGAAGCCCATCGACGCGGCGATCTTGAACGCCATTTCGTTCGAGTCGACGGCGTGGAAGCTGCCGTCGAACACCGCGACGCGGATGTCGACCATCGGGAAGCCGGCGAGGACGCCGGTGCCCATGGACTCGATGACACCCTTCTCGACCGCCGGGATGTACTCCTTCGGGATCGTGCCGCCGACGATTTCGTTCTTGAACGTGAAGCCGTAGCCCGGGTCGTTCGGCTCGACGCGCAGCCAGCAGTGGCCGAACTGGCCGCGGCCGCCGGACTGGCGGACGAACTTGCCTTCGACCTCGACCGACTTGGTGATCGTCTCGCGGTACGCCACCTGCGGCGCGCCGACGTTCGCCTCGACCTTATCCTCGCGCTTCATGCGGTCGACGATGATTTCAAGGTGCAGCTCGCCCATGCCGTAGATGAGCGTCTGGCCCGTTTCCTCGTTCACCTGCACGCGGAACGTGGGGTCCTCCTCGGCGAGGCGCGCGAGCGAGCGGCCCAGCTTCTCCTGGTCGCCCTTCGACTTCGGCTCGACCGCGACGGAGATCACGGGCTCGGGGAAGTTCATCGACTCGAGGCGGATCGGCGCCTCCGGGTCGCAGAGCGTGTCGCCGGTGCCGGTGTTCTTCATGCCGACCAGCGCGACGATGTCGCCCGTGCGCGCGTCGTCGAGCGGCTCGCGGGTGACGGCGTGCATCAGGTAGATGCGGCCGATGCGCTCGTTCGAGTCGCGCGACGCGTTGTAGACGTAGCTGCCGGTCTTGAGCACGCCGGAGTAGATGCGGATGTAGGTGAGCTTGTCGACGCCGCGGGGGTCGCGCATGACCTTGAAGGCCAGCGCCGAGAACTTCTCGTCGTCCTCCGCCTTGCGCTCCTCCTCCATGCCCGACTGGGCGTTCTCGCCGCGGACCGCGGCAACGTCCTGCGGGGAGGGCAACAGGTCGCAGACCTTGTCGAGGAGCATCTGCACGCCCTTGTTCTTGAAGGCGGAGCCGCAGAGCACCGGGGTGATCTTGGCGGCCAGCGTGGCGCGGCGCACCTCGGCGAGGAGCTCCGCGGGCTGGAAGTCGCCGCCTTCGAGGAACTTCTCGGCGAAGACGTCGTCGTACTCGGCGAGCGCCTCGAGCATCTTCTCGCGCCACTGGCGCGCTTCGTCCATGATCTCGGCGGGGATTTCGCCGTAGGTGAACGTCTTTCCGGTCTTGTCGGTCTTGTCCCAGATGCGCGCCTTCATCTCGATCAGGTCGATGATGCCTTCGAAGTTCTCTTCGGCGCCGACCGGGAGCTGGATGGGAACGGGGTGGCAGCGCAGGCGGTCGCGCATCATTTCCACGACGTAGAGGAAGTTGGCGCCGGTGCGGTCCATCTTGTTGACGAAGGCAAGGCGCGGCACGCCGTACTTGTCGGCCTGGCGCCAGACGGTTTCCGACTGCGGCTCGACGCCGCCGACGGCGCAGAAGACGGCGACGGCGCCGTCGAGCACGCGGATCGAGCGCTCGACTTCGACCGTGAAGTCTACGTGGCCGGGGGTGTCGATGATGTTGATCTGGTGGCCGTTCCACTCGCAGCGCGTGGCGGCGGAGGTGATCGTGATGCCGCGCTCGCGCTCCTGCTCCATCCAGTCGGTCGTCGCGGCGCCGTCGTGCACCTCGCCGATCTTGTGGATCTTGCCGGCGTAGAAGAGGATGCGCTCGGTGGTCGTGGTCTTGCCGGCGTCGATGTGCGCCATGATCCCGATGTTCCGGGTCAGGTTCAGCGGATTAATGCGGGGCATCTGATACCTCGAGGGACAGTGGGGGCGGGCCGTAAGCCCGGTGAAAGCATGGGACGCGACAGGTTGCACGTCCACCGCAGTACCCTCAGCACAAGGGGGGCGGTGGCCTCCGGCGTCAAGGGACAAGGCCCCCGGAAGTCGCGCGGCGAGAGGATTTTTTCAGTTGAACGAAATCATCAAGCCGTTGATCGCGCAAGGGAATCTTTCGCGGGGCCGCCGCGCCGCGCAGGCGGGAGCCGGTTCCTGTTTGCCCGGCACCGCCGGCGCCGCTAGCCTCGATCCATGATGCAGGACCTCCTCGCCCTCGCCATCGTCGCCGCCGCCGCCGCCTACCTCGGGCGGCTGGCTTGGCGCGCGGTCGCCGCGCAGCGCGGCGGCGCCTGCGGCTGCGGGCCGAAGGCGGGCTGCGCGCGCATGGCCGAGGCGCTCCGCGCCGCGGACGCCGGGC
>JANRJK010000018.1:0-60511 GCA_033764015.1 Candidatus Sumerlaeia bacterium
TTCGTGCTGAAGACCGGGATCCCCTGGGAGGACTTGCCGAGGGAAATGGGCTGCGGCTGCGGCATGACGTGCTGGCGGCGGATGCACGAGTGGAGCCGCGCGGGCGTCTGGGACAAGGTGCTCGCGCTCCTGCTCCGCGAACTCGACGAGCGCGGCGCCATCAACTGGTCCCGCGCCATTGTGGACTCCTCGTCGCTCCGCGCCGTGGGCGGGGGGGAAAAGCACCGGCCCGAACCCGACTGACCGCGGCAAGCCCGGCAGCAAGCACCACTTGCTCACGGACGCGGACGGCCTTCCCCTCGCCAGCTTCACGACCGCCGCCAACGTGCACGACGTGCGCCTCCTCCTGCCGCTCCTCGCCGTGCTCCTGCCCCGCGCGCTTCGCGGGAGGCGCCCCCGGGAACTCCACGCGGACCGGGGCTACGACAGCGAGCGGCACCGCGCGGAGCTCCGCCTGCTCGGCGTCGAACCGCACCTGCGGCGGCGGGGCGAAGCGGGCTCCGAACCGCTCGGCCACAATCGCTGGCCCGTCGAACGCACCTTCGCGCACCTCAAGAAGAACCGCCGCCTCCGCACCCGCTACGACCGCAGCCACGACATCCACCAAGGCTTCATCACGCTCGGCTGCATCAAGCTCGCCTACAGGAGATGGGAGCGGTTATGTTAGGCGTTCTAAATCACTCTTCCGAGGGGCGGCCCTTGCGCGGGTTCGCCACCAGCCCGCCGCCTTCTGCGACCGCTTCCGCAGCCTCGTCCCACATGCGCAGCAACGGCTGGCCCCGTTCGTTCGGGCGCACCGTCGGCACGCCGTAGGGTGTGTACTCCCACTCCTCGACCGCCGACAAGACGGTGGGCGGGGGGAGATTGGCCAGGCGACGCAGAACCGGCACTGGCGCGCCCGCCCGGGGCGGGAGGGCCAGGGGCCCGAGCCGGCCTCATTGTTCCGAGTCGAACACCAGCCGGTATCCGACCCATGGCTCCGTGATGAGGAAGCGCGGGTCTGCGGGGTTGTCCTCCAGCTTCTGGCGGAGCTGGTGCATGTAGACGCGGATGCTGTGCTCCTGGCTGGAGCGGGTGGTCCCCCAGACCTCTTTGAGCAACTGCTTCTGCGTCACCACTTTGCCCGCGTGCTTCACGAGGGCGGCGAGCAGCTTCCATTCGTTCGGCGTGAGCTTCACCTCCGCACCGTCGCGCGAGATGCGCCGCGCGTCGAGATCGATGTGGATGCGGCCGAGGTCGATGGCACTGACGCCCGGGGCCTCCGCGGGGCGGGTGCGATGCCGGAGGGCGACCCGGACCCGGGCGAGGAGTTCGCGCACGCCGAACGGCTTGGTGAGGTAGTCGTCGGCGCCGGCGTCGAGACCGGCGACCTTGTCGGCTTCCTGGCCTCGGGCGGAGATGATGATGATTGGCGACGCGACGAACGCGCGGAGCCGGCGCACAACCTCGATGCCGTCGATGTCGGGAAGGCCAAGGTCGAGGAGGATGACATCCGGCGCGTCGGTACCCGCCAACGCCAGTCCCTGCGCGCCCGTGGTCGCTTCGATGACCTGGGCGCCCTGACTTTCGAGACTGGCCCGGAGGAACCGCCGGATCGGAGCCTCGTCCTCGATGACGAGGACACGAAAGGTACCCATCATGCCTCCTCCCCGGAAGGGACATCGGCACCCGACGCTGCGGGGAGCGTGAAGCGGAACTCCGCGCCGCCGTCGGGTCGGTTACGGGCGTCGATCCTACCGCCGTGCGCCGCGACGATGCTCTTGCAGATCGCAAGGCCGAGGCCCACGCCAGTGCCCACTCGGTCGCCCCGGTAGAACCGCTCGAAGAGCTGCTCCGAAGGAACGTCCGGCAGGCCAGGGCCCTCGTCCCCAACGGTCAGGATAACCACCTCGCCGGCCTGTTCCGCGCTCAGGTGGATCGCGGTCCCCGCGGGCGTGTGCTTGCAGGCGTTTTCGAGCAGGTTGACGAGTACCTGCTGAAGCAATAGCTCATCGGCCAGTACGAATGGCAGCGACGGCGGAACCGAGGTGCGAACCGATCGTCCGGCCATGGCGCGGCGCATGGCGTGGAGGCTCGTGCCAACAAGCTCCTCCACGGGCAGTGGAACGAGTTCGAGGCGTAGCGCGCCGCCTTCGATTCGCGTCATCTCCAGCAGGTTGGCGATCAGTCGGTTCAGGCGGTCCGCTTCCTCGGTGATGGTGCCCAGGAGCTCGCGCCGCGTCACTTCGCTCAGGAGCTCCCCCTGCTCCTGCAGGCTGCTCGCGGAGCCCAGGATGGACGCCAGCGGAGTACGCAGGTCGTGCGAGACGGCGGAGAGGATCGAGTTGCGGAGGCGCTCCGTCTCGGCCTCGCGCGCAACAATCCGGTGCTGCTCCTCAAGAGCTTCGACGGACAGGACAAGCGCAACGTGGCGCAGGAGCGCGTGCAGCAGCTCGGTCTCCTCCGGCCCCAGCGGGTCGCCGCCGATGCTGGCGACGCCGACGATGCCACGCGGGCCCGCGAGCGGGAGGTGGAGCATCGTCGAGGACGCGAGGGTTGACGTGCCCCTCCCGGCAGGCAGGCGGTTGTCGAGCACCCAGTTGACGACCGCGTGCTCCTTGTCACCGAGCGCAGCGCCGAAGTGGACAGGTGTTCCCTCTGATGCCCGGAGCGATAGCGCCACGGGCGCGGCGAGGTCCTTCGAGAGTTCGGCGGCAGCGGCCCTCGCCAGCGCGTCGCGTCCGCGGCGCTGGGCGAGCAGCGTGCTGAGCCGGTACACTGCTGCGGTGCGCTCCGCGCTTCGCTTCGCGAGGAGTTGGCGCTCGCGCAGTCGCACGGTGAGCTCGCCGAGGATCGCCGTGACCAGGAACAACACCGCGAACGTGATCAGGTACTCCGTACCGGCCACGTAAAGCGTGTGGAGCGGTGGAACGAAGAAGAAGTTGAAGCAGAAAAACGACAGCACGGCCATCAGCAGTGCGGCGCGGCGGGAGCCGAGCAGGGCGACGCAGGCCCCCGCCAGCACGAAGATCATCGCGACATCGGGCAGTTCGATGACGGGGTCCAGTGCCTTGGCGACCACCACCGTGAGTGCCACCCCAACGACCGGCACAAACATCCAGGAGCGTTTCCGGGGTATCGGCCGACCCGGTGCGGCCGGCACGGCCCCGGCGCCCGCTTCGGCGTCGCCACGGATCACGTACACGTCGATGTCGCCGGAGTTCCGCACCAGCTCATCCACCGGCGACGGGCGCAGGAGCTGGCGCCACCGCGGGAGCACCGGCTTGCCAACCACCAGCTTCGTCACGTTCTCGCGCCGCGCGAAGTCGAGGATGCCTTCCGGCACCGTGTCGGCGGCGGCGGTTGCGGTGCGCGCGCCAAGCGACTCCGCGAGCCGCAGGTGCGCCATCACGCGCTCGCGCCCCGCCGCATCGAGCGCGCGCGGCGTCTCCACGGAGATCGCGAACCATTCCGCGCCGAGCATCGCGGCAAGGCGCTTCGCCGCGCGCACCAGCGTCGCGGAAGACGGCGCTGGTCCCACCGCCACGAGCACGCGCTCCTGTGTCGGCCAGATCGCGGCACTCCCGGCGGCCTCGCGGTGGAAGCGCACCTGGCGCCCCACGCGCCCCGCCACGAATCGCAGCGCCAGCTCGCGCAGCGCGGTGAGGTTCGCGGGGCGGAAGAAGCCGTCCGCCGCGCGCGCGGCCTGCTCGCCGAGGTACACCTTACCCGCTTCGAGGCGCTCGCGCAGTTCCTCCGGCGGAAGGTCCACCAGCACCACCTCGTCCGCCTCGTCGAGCACGGAGTCCGGCACCGTCTCGCGCATGCGCACGCCGGTGATCTGCGCGACGACATCGTTGAGGCTCTCGACGTGCTGGATGTTGAGCGTGGTGCGCACGTCGATGCCCGCGTTGAGAAGCTCGCGCACGTCCTGCCAGCGCTTGCCGTGGCGCGATCCCGGCGCGTTCGTATGCGCGAATTCGTCCACCAGAACCACCGGTGGCTTCGCGGCGAGGGCGGCGTCGAGATCGAATTCCGTCAGCGTCACGCCGCGGTGCTCCACCGTGCGCCTCGGCAGCACGTCTAGCCCATGCAGCAGCGCCTCCGTCTCAGCGCGGCGATGGGTCTCCACGATGCCAACGAGCGGCGCACGGCCGGCGCGGCGGTCCTCCTGCGCGGACTCGAGCATGGCGAACGTCTTGCCGACGCCCGGGCACATGCCGAGGTACACTTGGAGGCGGCCGCGGTGCGCGCGCGACTCTTCCGCGCTGATGCGCGCGAGGAGGGCGTCGGGGTCGGGGCGGCTCGGGTCGTGCTCGCTCACGGTGAATGCATCCTCCCGGCTACCTTGCTGCGTCGAGCGATTGATTCAGCAGCAGCACGTTCACCCGCGCTTCGCCGAGGATGCCGAAGGCCGGCGGTTCGGCCGCAGTGGCGATCATCGCCTCCACCTGGGGCAGAGCGATGCCGCGCTCCCTTGCAATGCGCGGCGCCTGCCAGCGCGCGCCGTCCACGCTGATGTGGGGGTCGAGACCACTGCCGGAAGCCAGCACCAGATCCACAGGGATCGGGGCTGCGTTCCCGGGGTCGGAGGCGCGCAGGGCGGCGATGCGCTCCTTCACCGCATCCACCAGTGCCGGGTTCGACATGGCGAGGTTCGACCCGGAGGAGGCCGCTGCGTTGTAGCCGCAAGCCGACGGCCTCGGCCAGAAGCAGCGTGGCGACGCAAAGGGCTGCGCCACGAGCGCGGAGCCGACCACCTTGCCATCCGATTCGACGAG
The DNA here is from genome assembly GCA_033764015.1 of Candidatus Sumerlaeia bacterium. Taxonomy (GTDB): domain Bacteria; phylum Sumerlaeota; class Sumerlaeia; order SLMS01; family JANRJK01; genus JANRJK01. Next base: position 4,761 of record JANRJK010000018.1, read on the forward strand.
GCTGCCCTCCGCCTGCGCCGGGAAGGCCACCTTCCCGATGCCCGTCACCAGCAGCGGGTACGCCACGCCGGTGATCGCCGTGAAGGCGATCAGCATCACCGCGGCGGGGCGGAGTTCCTTGAGTGCGGTCTTCATCATGGGAGCGCTCCTTTCAGGCGAGGCGCAGCGCGACGAGCGCGAGGTCGATGATCTTGATGCCGATGAACGGCACGATGAGGCCGCCCAGGCCGTACACGAGCAGGTTGTCGCGCAGGAGCTGCGCCGCGGCGACCGCCCGGTAGCGCACGCCCCGGAGCGCCAGCGGCACGAGGGCGACAATGATGAGAGCGTTGAAGATCGTCGCGGACAGCACCGCGCTCTGCGGCGTGGCGAGGCCCATCACGTTGAGCACACCAAGCTGCGGATAGGTCGCCGCGAAGGCCGCCGGGATGATCGCGAAGTACTTCGCGATGTCGTTCGCGATGGAGAAGGTCGTGAGCGCGCCGCGCGTCATGAGGAGCTGCTTGCCGATGCGGACGATCTCGATGAGCTTGGTGGGATTGCTGTCGAGATCGACCATGTTGCCGGCCTCCTTGGCAGCTTGGGTGCCGCTGTTCATCGCGACGGCGACGTCCGCCTGCGCGAGCGCCGGCGCGTCGTTGGTGCCGTCGCCGGTCATGGCGACGAGGCGGCCTCCCGCCTGGTACTCGCGGATGAGCGCCAGCTTCTTCTCCGGCGTCGCCTCCGCGAGGAAGTCGTCGACGCCCGCCTCTGCGGCGATCGCGGCGGCGGTCATCGGGTTGTCGCCCGTGATCATCACCGTCTTGATGCCCATGCGGCGGAGCTCCGCGAAGCGCTGGGCGATGCCCTGCTTCACGATGTCTTTCAGGCGGATCACGCCGAGCACGCGCGCGCCCTCCGCAACCACGAGCGGCGTGCCGCCCTCCTTTGCCACGGCATCCACGGCGGTGCGGATCCCCGCGGGGAAGGCGCCCCCCTGCGCGCCGACCCAGGCCTCGATGGCCTGCGCGGCGCCCTTGCGGACCTGGCGCGTGCCGATGTCGACGCCGCTCATGCGCGTCTGCGCGGTGAAGGGCACGAAGTGCGCGCCAAGCTCCGCGAGACTCTGCGCGCGGATGCCGAACTGCTCCTTCGCGAGCACCACCACGCTGCGCCCCTCCGGCGTCTCGTCCGCGAGGGAGGCGAGCTGCGCCGCCTGCGCGAGAGCCTTCGGGTCCACGCCCGGCGCGGCGATGAGTTCCGTCGCCTGGCGGTTGCCGAGCGTGATGGTCCCGGTCTTATCGAGCAGGAGCACGTCCACGTCGCCGGCGGCCTCGACCGCACGGCCGGAGGTCGCGACCACGTTGGCCTGCAGCAGCCGGTCCATGCCCGCGATGCCGATCGCGGAGAGCAGGCCGCCGATGGTCGTCGGCGCGAGGCACACGAAGAGTGCCAGCAGCACGATCAGCGTGATCGGCTCGCCGCCGCCCGCCTCGGCCACCGAGTAGAGCGAGAACGGCAGCAGCGTGGCGCACACGACCAGGAACACGATGGTGAGCGACGCGAGGAGGATCGAAAGCGCGATCTCGTTCGGCGTCTTCTGCCGCTTCGCGCCTTCCACCAGGCCGATCATCCGGTCGAGGAAGCTCTCGCCGGGGTTCGCCGTCACGCGGATGACGAGCCGGTCGGAGATCACGCGCGTGCCGCCCGTGACCGTGTTTCGGTCGCCGCCGGACTCGCGCACGACGGGCGCACTTTCGCCGGTTACGGCGCTTTCGTCCACGTAGGCGGCGCCGTCTATCACTTCACCGTCGCATGGGATGATGGCACCCGCTTCAACGAGCACGACATCGTCGCGGCGCAGCGAGTCGGCGGGGACAGGATCGGCGTGGAGCGGGTCCGATCCGGGGCGCGCCTTCTGCGCGACGAGGTTCGAACGCGTCGCTTTCAGCGACTCCGCCTGCGCCTTGCCGCGGCCCTCCGCGACGGCCTCCGCGAAGTTCGCGAAGAGCACTGTGAGCCAGAGCAGCGCGGCGATGGCGGCGACGAAGGGAGTGAACTGCGTGGTGGCGAGCAGCGTCGCGAGGAGGCTGCCCACAAACACGGTGAACATCACCGGGTTGCGCGCTTGGTGCCGCGGGTTGAGCTTACGGAAGGACTGGAGCACGGCGGGCCGCGCCGCGTGCCAGGTAAGGATGCCGGAGGACTGCTTCATGGGGTCACCGTCCCGACTTCAAGGAGAGGTGTTCGACCACGGGGCCCAGGGCGAGCACAGGCACGAACGTGAGCGCGCCGACCGTGAGCAGCACGCCGATCAGGAGAGCCGCGAAGAGCGGCGTATGCGTTGGCAGCGTGCCCGGCGAGGGCGGCGTGTGCTTCTTGCGCGCCAGCGATCCCGCGATGGCAAGCACCGGCACGATCACGCCGAAGCGCCCGATCCACATCGCGAGCGCGCCGAGGTAGTTGTAGAGCGGCTCGTTCGCCGAGAGGCCGCCGAAGGCGCTCCCGTTGTTGTTCGCCTGGCTGGTGAAGGCGTAGAGGACCTGCGATAGTCCGTGCGGTCCGGGATTGCTGCGCGAGTCCAGCAACGACGGCACGAGCACGCCGAGGGCCGTCATCGTCAGCACCACCACCGATGGCAGCAGCACCGCGAACGCCGCCATTTTCATCTCGAAGGGGCCGATCTTCTTGCCGAGGTACTCCGGCGTGCGCCCCACCATCAGCCCCGCCACGAAAACCGACAGGATCACGAAGATGAGGAGACCGTACAGACCCGAGCCCACTCCGCCGAAGATCACCTCGCCGAGCTGCATCAGCAGCAGCAGCGCCATGCCCGCCAGCGGCGAGAAGCTGTCGTGCATCGCGTTCACGGAGCCGTTCGACGCGGCGGTGGTCGCGACCCCCCACAGGACGCTATTGCCGACGCCGAACCGGGTCTCCTTGCCTTCCATGTTGCCGACCCCCGCGAGGCCGAGGCTATCCAGCGCGGGGTTTCCCTGCGCCTCAGCCCAGAGCGCGGCCGTGAGGAATCCGAGGAAGACCGCGGCCATGGTTCCGAACAGTATCCAGCCCTGGCGGCGATCTCCGACGAGCTTGCCGAACGTGTGGCACAGCGCCGCGGGGATCAGGAGGATCGCGAGCATCTGGAGGAAGTTCGACAGCGGCGTGGGGTTCTCCAGCGGATGCGCGGAGTTGGCGTTGAAGAAGCCTCCGCCGTTCGTGCCGAGCTGCTTGATGGCGATCTGCGATGCCGCGGGCCCGAGAGCGATGGTCTGCGTTTCTCCCTCCAGCGTTGTCGCCTGCGCGTACGGCGCAAAGGTCTGCACGACGCCTTGCGAGACAAGGAACAGCGCGAACACCAGCGAGAGCGGTAGCAGAATGTGTAGCGTGCCCCGCGCGAGATCGACCCAGAAGTTGCCGAGGTCGGTCGACTCGCGCTGCATGATTCCTCGAGCCAGCGCAACGAGCACCGCCATGCCCGTCGCGGCGGAAACGAAGTTCTGCACCGTCAGCACGAGCATCTGGACGAGGTAGCCCATCGTCGCCTCGCCGCCGTAGTTCTGCCAGTTCGTGTTGGTCACGAAGCTGACAGCGACATTCAGCGCAGAGTGCGGCGCGACCGCCGGCATCCCCGCAGGATTGAGCGGCAGCAGGTGCTGAACGCGCTGCAGGAGGTAGGTCGCGACAAAGCCGAGGGCGCTGAACACGATAACCGCCGTCGCATAGCGCCGCCAATCCATCGCATCCCGCGGATCTACTCCCGCGAGCCGGTAGAGGAGGCGTTCGGCGGGGTAGAGAATGGCGGACAGCCACGTGCGGCGGCCGTCGTACACCGCCGCCATGTACAGCCCGAGCGGCACCGCGACCACGGTGAGCACGCCGAGGAACAAGACCATCTGCAAGAGTGCGCTTTGTTCCATCAGAACCACTCCGGCTTCAGCAGTGCCGCCGCCAGGTAGCCGAGCAGCAGCAACGCAACAGCGAGGAAGAGCATCGTCATCAAGCTCATGAGCGCTCCTCCGCGAGGCGTGCGAACACGCTCACGAAGGCGAAGGCACCGAGTGCCAGGGCGGCTGCCGCCCCAAGCGCCAACAGATCCGGCATGGCCAAACTCCTTGCAGCGCCACCTTTGCGGCGGCGAACGCGGGATGATGATGGGGCGGGCGGTTCTCGGGATGCTGTTCGGAGTCGGGAGGAGTTTGTTAGGAAGTTGTCAGGCGGTTCTTGGGTTTGGTTCGAGACTCGGGGTAACGCCTATGGATGATGAAGTGGGATGCGGTCCGTAGTCGCTTCTGTGCTGCCGCGGTGGAGCCCCGCGGGCCGCCCCGCCCGGGAACTCCCCGAAATCCGCCCGTTCCCGCCGCGAGAAGCCGCGGGCCGGAGATGAACCGGAGAAGGTCCGGTGGTGGGCCGTGTATCATCCGGTGAAGGTTGGGCGGCGGATTTGCGGGTCTTGTGGTAGGGATGTTCGCAAGAACCCCTAGGTTTCGGCTCGAAGCGTGGCCCCAAACACAACCGCCGCCGGGGCCCTTGGCGGGGGCTCCGGCGGCGGTGGGGTTTGTGGTGGTGGGCGTCAGGCTTCGACGCGGACGGGGATGGCGCGGGGCTGGGCCTTGGCGGCCTTGGGTAGCGTGATGCGCAGGACGCCGTGCTTGAGGTCGGCGGCGATGCGGTCCTGGTCCACTTCGTCCGTCAGGCGGAACTGGCGGTGGAAGCGGGCGAGGCGGAACTCGCGGAACGCGGGGGCCTCGGCGAGCGTGCTCGAGGGCGTGGCGTCGATCGTGAGGACGCCGTCCTCGACGTGGAGCGAGAGGCCGGACTGTTCGACGCCGGGGAGATCGGCGACGACGACGAGCGCCTCCTTGGTCTCGTAGATGTCCGTGGGCGGGACGAGGAATTCGCTTTCGTCGCGGGTGGCCGGGGCGTTGGCGCGGGCCTCGAGTTCGTTCGGGTTGGACACGGTGAGTTCAGCCATGGGTGTGCTCCTTGGGCGTGTGTGGTTGGTTGCGTGGCGGTTAGTTGAGCGAAACGGCGATCTGGCGCGGGCGGGCGCTGTCGGCCTTGGGGAGCGCGATGCGGAGCAGGCCGTGGCGGTACTCGGCGGTCACCTTGTCGGCGTCGATCTCGGTGCCGAGTTGGATCGTGCGGACGAAGCGCCCGGCGGCGCGTTCGCTGCGGTGGAAGGCGTCGGCGGGGATGTCGCCGTTGGGGCGCGTCTTCTCGCCGGCCACGGTGAGCTGGTTGCGCAGCACGCTGATCTGGAGCTTCGCGGGGTCGAGCCCGGGTGCGAGCGCCTCGACGACGTAGCCGTGCGGGTCCTCGCCGACGTTCATCAGCGGGTAGGCGCGGGCGGCGGCGCCGGGGAGGAATGCGGTGCGGAAGGGGCGGTTGCGGAACACGGGCAGGCCGAAGAGGCGCTCCATGTCGCGGCTCACGGCTTCCAGTTCAACAAACGGGTCGAAGGTGCGGGTCATCATGACCATGCTCTCCTGGGGTTGGAATCGCGGCGCGGTCCGCGCCGTTGCTGTCGGCGGGTCACTTTGCATCTGCGATGCCAAGCAGGCTGAAATGGTGTAGGGCATTGATTAAGCGATGGTTAGGCGGTCGGCGGCAGTGGCGCTTCCGCGGCTGTGGCCCGCTGGATGGCGCGCGGCGGCGCAGGGGGCGGTATGCAGGGGCGATTGGTGACGCTCTGCGATACAGTTGCGGGCCGCGCGGGGGGTGGTGCGGGGGGTGGTTGGGGTGAACTTGTGGGCCTTATTGACCCGACTGTTTGGACGAGAGGAGGGAGAGCACTTCGAGGACGTCGCGGGTTTCGGCGACGTCGTGGACGCGGAGCATCGCGGTGTTGCGCATGGCGGCCCAGGCGGCGAGGGCAAGCGAGCCAGCGAGGCGGTCGGCGGCGTCGGTGCGTCCGAGGAGCGGCCCGAGGAAGCTCTTGCGCGAGGCGCCGAGGACCACCGGGTAGCCGAGGGCGGCGTACTCCCCGATGTGGGCGATCACGTCGAGGTCCCACTGGTGCCAGGGGAGGGAGCGTTGGCGGAAGAAGCCGACGCCGGGATCGAGCGAGATGGCGTCGCGGGGGATGCCGGCGTCGAGGGCGCGGCGCGCGGCGGCCTCGAAGAGGCGGGCGACCACGCGGTGCGGCGGCTGGCCTTGCTCGTCGAGGGTGGGCGAGTCGTTGACCATGAGGAGGCCTCCGCAGCGGCGCTCGGCGATGAGCCGCCCCATGGCGGGGTCGCCTTCGAGGGCGGTGATGTCGTTCACGGCGTCGGCGCCTTCGTCGAGGGCCGCGCGTGCAACCTCGGCGCGGGGGGTGTCGGCGCTGATGGGGAGCGTGGTGGCGGCGCGCGCGGCTCGGACCGCGTGGGCCATGCGGCGCACTTCCTCCTCGAGCGTGATCGCGGTTTCCTTGTAGGGCGCGCTGGAGCGGGCGCCGATGTCGATGGCGTCGGCGCCGTCGGCCTCCATGCGGCGGACGCGCCGGGCGATCTCCCCGGCGCCGGTCTCAACGGATCCGGCGTAGAAGGACTCGGGGGAGGCGTTGAGGACGGCGAGGATCGCGGGGCGGCTTCGCTGTGGAGAGAAAAGGGAGTTCCAGCGGTTCATCGGCGGCGTCCTGTGGATAACCCTGTGGGGGGATTGTGTGCGGTTGGTGGGGAACCAGTTCCCTGTTGCCGTCCCTCGGGGTGGGTGGAGCGAATCCCCTTCCACACGCGCCCTCGGGGTTCCGCCCCCGCGCCCCTCCAGGCCTCCTCCGCAGCTCCGCCCATGACCCAGAACGGCCAACCGCAGACATCCAAGCGCCCGGCGCTTTCGCTGGCGCAGCCGCACCACATCGAGGCGGAGCGCGGCGTGCTGGGGGCGATGCTCCTGAACAACGAGATCATCGACATCGTGGTGCAGGAGGTAAAGGCCGAGGACTTCTACCAGCCGGCGCACGGGCACATCTTCTCGGGGATCATCGAGCTGCACGACGGCGGCCAGCCGGTGGACCTGGTGCTGCTGTCGAACCTGCTGAGGCAGCGCGCGGTGCTGGAGGAGTCGGGCGGGGTGCTGTACCTCGCGGGGCTCGAGGAGAGCGTGCTGACGACGCACGCCGCGCCGGAGCTGGCGAAGGTGGTGGCGGAGAAGGCGACGCTGCGGCGGCTGATGCGCGCGGCGGAGGCGATCCTGCACGAGGCGAGCGAGGACCGCCGGGGCGCCGCGGACGTCGTCGAGATCGCGGAGCGGCTGGTGTTCGAGGTGAGCCGCCGCGCGCGGGCGGACTCCTTCAAGTCCGTCGAGTCGCTGATGGACGAGGCGCTGGCGGAGGTGTCGAAGCTGATGGAGAACCGGGGGCGCATCCCCGGCATTCCCTCGGGCTTCACGGACCTGGACCGGATGCTGAACGGTTTCCAGAGGAGCGACCTGCTGATCCTGGCGGCGCGCCCGTCCGTCGGCAAGACGGCGTTCGCGCTGAACCTGTCGCTGAACATCGCGACGCGGGAGCGGCTGCCGGTGGCGATCTTCAGCCTTGAGATGGGGGCGGAGCAGCTCAACGCGCGGTTGCTCTGCGCGCACTCGCGCGTGCCGGGGAACCTGATCCGCAAGGGCCTGCTGAACGCGCAGCAGTTCGAGTCGCTGCAGCGGTCCGCGGCGGACCTGCGGCAGGCGCCGATCTACATCGACGACACGCCGGGGCTATCGATCACGCAGCTCCGGTCGCGGGCGCGGCGCCTGAAGAGCGAGCACCCGGACCTTTCCTTCATCGTGGTGGACTACCTGCAGCTAATGGCGGGGCCGGAGACCGCGAAGCGGCGCGACATCAACCGCCAGCAGGAGGTGAGCGACATCTCCCGCGGCCTGAAGCTGCTGGCGCGCGAGCTGCACGTGCCGGTGCTTGCGCTGAGCCAGCTTTCCCGCAGCATCGAGCAGCGCAGCACGAAGAAGGAGCAGGCGAAGCCGATGCTGTCGGACCTGCGCGAATCGGGGGCCATCGAGCAGGACGCGGACATCGTGATGTTCGTGCACCGCGAGCGGGCCGAGCTGGACAAGGACGAGGAGGGGAAGCCGGTGAACCGGAACCTGCCGATCCCGTCCGAGATCCTGATCGAGAAGCACCGCAACGGCCCGACCGGTTCGGTGCCGCTTTTCTTCTTCTCCGAGTACACCTTGTTCGCGAACATGGCGCGAGACGCCCGCTAAGGCCCCCCCGACCCGATGACCAGCAACCCCGTCGTCCTCCTCACCACCGAGCCCCCTCCCATCCCCGGCGTTCCCGCGACGGGAGCGGGCCTGCGCGCCTGGGGCCTGCTGCAGGGGCTGCGCGCGCTCGGCGCGCCGGACGCGCGGCTGCTGGTTGCTGCGGACGCGATCCGGGGACGCGAGGCGGCCGCGGCGCCGCCGGAGGGCGTCGAGTTCGTGAACCGGCCGGAGCTGGACGACCGGATCGCGGAGCTGTCGCCGCGGGCGCTTGTGTTCCAGCACTGGGGGATCATGCGCGACCTGCGGCGCGAGCCCGGCTGCCCGGTGGCGATCGACCTCGCGGGACCGCACCTGCTCGAGCGCGCGCTGTGGGGTTCGAAGGACCGGGAGGGCGACCTGGTGGAGAAGCTGGCGGCGCTGCACCGCGCGGACTTCGTCACGTGCAGCGGCGCCTTCCAGCGCAACTACTTCATCGCGCACCTCGCGCAGGCGGGGTGGGATCCGCGCGCGGCGGACCTTTGCCCCGCGATCCCGTTCTCGCTGTCGCCGGAGCTGCCGGAGATCCCCGCCGACCGCGACAACCGGGCGTTCTTCTACGGCGGGATGTTCCTGCCGTGGCAGGACCCGTCGGCGGTGCTGCGGGCGGCGCTGCGCGCGGTGGAGGGGGACGAGCGCGCGCGCCTGGTGTTCGTGGGCGGGCCGCACCCTTCCGCGGACGTCGGGGGCGGGCGCTTCGACGGCCTGCTGCTGGAGCTCCGCGCGCACCCCCGGGTCGAGTACCACGCGCCGATGCCGTTCCCCGAGATGGTGGAGAAGATGCGGCGCTGCGGCCTCGCGCTGGACCTGATGCCGGCGAACGCGGAGCGGCTGATCGCGTTCCCCACGCGCACCGTGGCGTACCTCTGGGCGGGGGTGCCGCCGCTGCACAACAACTACGACGAGCTGGCGGGGCCGATCGACGCGGCGAAAGCCGGGTGGGCGCTGGACCCGGGGGACGCGGCGGGGATGGAGGAGCTGCTCGAGCGCGCGTTGCGGCGCCCGCAGGACACGACGCGGCGCGCGGAGGCGGCGCAGCGGCTCGCCGCGGACCGCTACACCTGGGACCGGACGACGGAGCCGCTGGCGGCGTGGTGCCGCGACCCGCGGCGCCGCGAGCGCGGGGCGGCCGTCGCGGTGCCGGGCGCCCTGGCGGCTCCCCCGCCGGCGGCCGAGCCCACGGCCCGGAAGCGCTCCCGGGCGGGCGCCGTCTCCTACACGCCGCGGACCGCGGTGACGGGTCCGGGCCTGCACGCCTGGCTCCTGAGCCCGATCGTCTTCCTGCTCGCGCTGCCGATCAGCCTGATGCTGGTGCTGCTGTTCGCGCTGGTCGAGATCGTCAAGCGGCTGTTCCGCCGATGAGCTTCCCGCGGCGCTTCGACGCGATCTTCGTCGATATCGACGACACCCTGTGGGAGAACAACATCTACTTCCTGCAGGTGCACGACTGGCTGGTGCGGGAGGCCCGCGACCTCGGGCTTTCGGGGCGGGCGGCGGACGCGCTGATGCACCGCAACGAGATGCGCAACATCCGGCTGATCGGGTACGGGTACGACAGCTACGAGCAGTCGCTGCACCGGACCGTGCGGCAGATGGCGGCGATGGCGGGGCGGAGCGAGCGGGCGGCGGCGCTGTGCGCGCGGGCGTCGGCTTGGTGCGCGTTCCTTCGGAAGCATCCGATCAAGCTGCTGCGGGGCGTCCGCGAGGCGCTGCCGGCGCTTTCAGCGGAACACCGGCTGATCATGTTCACGAAGGGCAACCCGCGGGACCAGTTGGGCAAGGTGGCGCGCAGCGGGCTTGAGCGGTTCTTCCACGCGGCGGAGGTGGGCGCGCACAAGTCGCCGGAGGAGTACCGGCGCCTCGCGGAGAAGTTCGGCGTGGCGCCGGAGCGCGCGCTGATGGTGGGGAACTCGCCGCGGAGCGACATCAACAACGCGAAGCGCGCGGGTTTCTTCACGGCCTACGTGCCGCACCGCAAGACATGGTACATGGAGCTGGAGCCGATATCGCCGGCGCACCCGCCGACCCTTGTGGTCGAGCGGTTCGACCTGCTGGCGGCGCATCTGCTGGCGGTCGGGGGCTGACGCGGCCACCGCCCGGCGCCGGGGGATGTCGAAAAAGGCGCCGCGGCGAGCCGAATGTTATTGATCGACTCGCCCGCGCCATGTGAACTGCGAGAGAGGCGCCCAGCCGACAATCCCGGGGCAACGCCGCCCCAGCCAGCAGCCGAGTGTGGTTCCATGACCCGAGCCGTCCGCGGGGCGAGTGCGCCCGATCCCACCGAGAAGCCCGCGCGTCCGAAGGCTCCCGCCCTGGCCACGTCCGCCCAGCGCCTGCATCCGATCCAGGTCGAGTACACCTATCCTGTCGGCGTCCGCACCGACATGGAGCGGGAGCTTCCGATCAGCCTGGAGGACGCGGACCTCGACGAGTTGCTCGAGCTGTTCAGTTCTCCGGCGCAATGGACGGAGCGGCTGGCGCCGCTGACGGCGCAGTTCAACCAGGAGCAGCTTCAGGGAAAGAACCCGGTCGAGCTGGAGCTGAAGTTCCTGCAGCACCTTTCGACGGACCTGGGGCGGATCGCGCACGAGATGCAGGGGACCAACACGGGGCGCTTCGGCGAGCGGGGCGCGGTCTCCTTCGTGGGCCTTGGACTCGACCCGGAGACGCTGTCGCAGGTGATCGAGTTCGATTACGACCGGGCGGACAACAGCTACAGCCGCTTCGAGGGACTGTTCGCGGGGGGCCACGCGACGCCGGTGGCGACCACGCCGTTCCACACGCTGCTGCCGCTGTACAAGCACGACTTCGAGATCCGGCTGCTGGTGCGCATCGGGCTGGACTACTACTGGCCGCTCCTCAAGAAGTTCAACCGCGCGGCTGCGCGGAACACGGGGGAGAAGTACTTCATCGCGGTCTTCCACCTTCCCGAAGGCGCCTACAGCGCGCGCGTCCTCCAGATCCTCCACGCCGAATTCACGAAGCGCTGCGAGGCGGAGTCGATCAAGCCCGCGCACCTCGTCGTCCTGCTCGACACCGCGCAGAGCAAGGAGACGGAGATCGAGCACTTGATGAAGCGCTGGAACACGCTGCGCCCGGCGCCGACCACGCGCGACTTCGTCACGATCCTGTTCCGCGAGCGCGCGTTCTCCGACTGGGTGGTGCAGGGGCATCCGTCGACCAAGAAGCAGCTCGACCGGACCATCGCGAAGGTGGACGCGGCGCTTCGGGACCGGCAGGTCGACCACCAGTGGGCGCACTTCGAGCCCGTGGCGACGCTCCTGGGCACCTTCAAGGCGTGCAACAACTTCGAATTGAAGATCCTGAAACTGACGGAGCTGGGCTACCAGCCGGCGGGTCCGGACCTCTTCGTGCGGCGCAAGCTTCTCGGCCTTTACGGCATGGAGGAGTCGGAGCCGCGGAGGACGCAGCTCGTGGACCACACCTGCTGGGAGTACCACGCGGACGCGCCGGGTTCGCTGTCGCGCTTCCTCGGCGAGGCGAGCCTGGGCGAGGGGCGCGGGCCGGCGTCGCCGCCGCGGACCTACACGCGGAAGATAGCGGACGGCACCACGCGCGAGGAGACCGCACCGCCGGTGTGGAAGTACGCGCTCTGGTGCGCGCTGCAGCGCGTGCACCGGGCCGTGGTCGGCGATCCCAAAACCTTCCAGGGCGGGATGCTGGGGCTGCTGCGGGCGCTGTCCGGCGTGGCGCGCGTGCCGGTCATGATGCGCAACGTGGAGGATTTCCTGGTGCAGTACGCGCGGGTGCGCTTCCGCGAGCACTACACGCAGCAGGTGTGCAGCGAGGCCGACGTGAACATCGCCGACTACTGCGCGGACATCCTGCTGCGGGAGGCCGGGGGCGACGACGACGGGCAGGAGTTGCCGGAGGAGGAAGTGGTCGCCGCGGGCGCCGCGGCGGAAGCCGTGTTCCTGGCGCACGAGGGCCTTTCTTCGCCCGCCTTCGCCTTCGAGAACATGGATAACCGGGCGGTGTACCACAACGTGGTGAACATGACGCTCGCGGTCGTGCACGCGATCCACGCGCTGAACTGGACCGACCGGGGCACGGAGGCGGCGGAGCTGTTCGCGGTGTTCCAGGAGGAGCTGCTCGGGTTCGCGGGAGCGCACGGCCGCCACGGGCTGGAGGCGCTCGGCTGCACCCCCGAGGAGTGGGCGGCCCTGATCGCCCCGCAAGTGGAGGACTCGGCGCTGAACGTGGTCGAGCGCGCCGCGCGGCGCGTCGGGGCGCGGCACCTGCGGAACAAGGGTTTCCGCAACGAGTTCCAGCGGAGCGACGAGTACATCTCCACCTCGACGGGCCACCTTTGGAGCCGCGAGGTGGCGCACGACAACTTCAAGTGGGAGAACGAGGCGTTCTGCGGCCTCGCGGAGGAGTAGCGTCGAGCGGGCACGGAGCGCGCTCCACCCCCTGCAACCGCCCCCCGGAGCCACACGCCCCTTTCCATGGACAAGAAGACGCTCGCCATCGCCGCCGCGCTGCTGCTCGCCGCGTTCTACTTCCTGGCGGGGGGCTCCATCAACGATTGGCCCATCACGAACGATCCGCCGCGCGGCGGCACGCGCGTGATCGCGCTGGGCGACAGCCTGACGCGGATGCCGAAGGAACTCGGGCTGAAGACCTATCCGGACTTCCTCGCCGAGATGATCGGCAAGGAGATCGAGAACGCGGGCGTCCCCGGCAACACCACGGAGGACGCGCTGCGGCGCGTTGAGCGCGACGTGCTCCAGCGCGATCCGCGCGTGGTGCTGGTGCTCCTCGGGGGGAACGACTACCTGCGCCGGCAGCCGATCGAATCGATCGTCGACAACCTGCGCCGGATCATCCGCCTCGCCCAGGACCGCGGCGCGCTGGTGGTGCTGGTCGCGTTGGAGGGGCCGGCGCTGCTCGGCGCCACCGGCCAGGATGAGTTCCGCGCGCTCGCGCAGGAGACGGGCGCCGTGCTCGTGCCCGACATCCTGGACGGCATCCTTTCCGACCCGTCGCTGCGCTTCGACGCGATCCACCCGAACGAGAAGGGCGCGCGGATCATGGCGGAGCGGATCAACGAGGTGGCCGGGGAGTACCTGAGGCGCTGACGCGGGCTGGCAAGCCGCTTGCAATGCGGGTTCCATCCCGTGCCGGAGCCACGCCGCCATGGCGCACCGCCCTTCCTTCCTTCAGCGATTCCTACTCCTGACCAACATCATGCTCCTGTCCGCAGTGGCGGCGCTGGTCGCCGACCGCGGCGTGGCGCCGCCGGCGACGGCGGCGCAGGCCTCCCTGGCGGACGGCTTCGTTCCGAAGTCCCGCCTCGCGGCGGTGGTCCACGAGGTCTCCCCCGCCGTCGTGACCGTCGGCGCGGTGCGGACCAGCTACCGGCGGGGGTACGATTTCTTCCGCCCCTACGTGCAGCGCAGCGTCGAGCGGTTGCCGTACCTCGGCTCCGGCGTCATCGTGTCGGATGAGGGGCACGTCGTGACGAACGTCCACGTGATCGAGGGCGCCGAGGAGATCTTCGTGACGCTGCCGGACGGGCGCGAGCTGCCGGCGCGGCTCCTGAGCGCGGAGGGAGCGCTCGATATCGCGATCCTGAAGGTCGAGGCGGAGGGGCTGCCCAAGCCGCTCGATTTCGGCGATTCGGACGACCTGCAGCCGGGCGAGGAGGTGGCCGCGCTCGGCAACCCCTTCGGCCCCATGGTGCGCGATCCGCGCCCCACGGTGACCGCCGGCGTGGTGAGCGCCACACAGCGCAGCTTCCAGCCGGAAGGCGGGCGCGTCTTCACCGACATGATCCAGACCGACGCGGCGATCAACCCGGGCAACAGCGGCGGGCCGCTGGTGGACTCGAACGGGCGGCTAATCGGCATCAACACCTTCATCTTCTCGCGCTCCGGCGGCTCGCAGGGCATCGGCTTCGCCATCCCGGTGAACCGCGTGCGGCGCGTGCTGGAGGAAGTGCGCGAGTTCGGCGGCGTCCGGACCCGGCTGCTCGACTTCGACATGGAGGGCGTGCTGCTCCGGACGGGGAACCAGCGCGAGACGGGCGTGCTGATCACGGAACTCGCGCCGGGGGGCCCCGCGGACAGGGCGGGGCTGGTGGTGGGCGACGTGATCGTGCAGGCGGAGGGCAAGGCGATGGCGCGCCCGGACGACCTCGTGACGTTCCTGCGCGCCCGGCAGGCGGGCGACCGTCTGCGGCTGGGAATCTGGCGCAGCGGCCAGCGGTTCGAGGTGGACTACGAAGTGACCGCCGCTCCCGCGAAGGGGCGCCGCAAGGGCTGAGGCGGCGCGCGAACGGTGCCGGCGGGGGCGCTCAAATCCTTTGCCCGTCGGCGCCGCGCGCCTTCTCCTGTCGGCACACCTTGGGGAGTCCCACGCCGCTGCCAGCTTCAACGACGCGCCATTCATACCAGCGGATCGCCAACACCGCCCTCGCCGCCGCGGACAAGATCTTCGCGCGCGACCGCGTGCTCGCACGGCCCCTGCGGGTGCACTTGGAAGTGAACGACTTCTGCAACCTGCGGTGCCCGCACTGCCCGCGCGAGAATCCCGCGTCGCGCAAGAACACCGGCAACCTGCCGCTCGAAGCGGTGCGCCGCCTCGCCCCGTTGTTCGAGGTGGCGAACTACGTCGGGCTCGCGGGGAACGGCGAGCCGTTCCTCCACCCGGAGTTCCGCGACATCCTCGAGATCGTCACCGGCGCGGGCGCGACGCCCTCGATCATCTGCAACGGTACGCTCTGGAAGCGGCGCGGCTTCATCGACGTGCTCCCCCGCCTGGGCCCCATGATCATCATGGTGAGCTTCGACGGCGGCACGAAGGAGACCTTCGAGCGGTGGCGCCGCCCCGCGATCTTCGAGGACGTGATCGACAACCTCGCGGCGCTGAAGGCCGCCAAGGCGCGCCACGGTTCCGTGCACCCGATCGTCAACTTCCTGTGCTGCCTGATGAAGGACAACATGGGCGAGACGGAGAGGATCGTCGAGATCGCCGCGGAGCACGGCGTCTCGGTCGTGGTCTTCCAGAACATGTACCCGTATGTGGAGGCGGTGGCGGACCAGCGCATCGAGAACCTGCAGGACAGCATCGACGCGGTGACCCGGGCGCGGGAGCGCGGCGCCCGTTGCGGCGTGCGCGTGGAGCACCTGCCGCTCGCCTTCGACTTCGACGAGCGCAAGCGCATCGAGCGCGAGCGCCGCGCGGCGGCCCAGCCCAGCGCCTTCAGCAACGGCACCGCGGCGCCGAACGGGTTCTCCCAGGCGGCGGCGAACGGCGCATCCGGCGCGGTGTACCACTGCAACAACGTGTGGGAGCAGGTCCACGTGACGGTCGACGCCTCCGTGAAGTTCTGCTGCTGGTGGAAGGGCCCCGCGATCGGCAACGTGCTCACGGACGACGTCGAGGAGCTGTGGAACAGCCCGGAGTGGCGCGCGGTCCGCGCCGACCTCACGCGGGGGGTGAAGCACGACTCCTGCCTCGGATGCCACAACCTCGTCGCCCACGACCGCGGCCTGCTCTGGAAGGCGGGCAAGCGCGAGATGAAGGACCTGTTGAACCGCTAATCCCGAAGGAGAGTTCCGCCATGGCCGGGAAAGCCGCCAAGCCCGCGACGAAGCGCGTCGCCGTGCTCGCCGAGAACATCTACGAGGACCTCGAAGCCTGGTACCCGATCCTACGACTCCGGGAGGCGGGGCATGAGGTGGTGGTCGTCGCCCCGCTCGGCGGGCACACGTACACCAGCAAGCACGGCTATCCGCTCGCGAGCGACCTCGCCATCGACAAGGCGAAGGCGAAGGACTTCGACGCGGTGGTGATCCCCGGCGGCTACGCGCCGGACAAGTTGCGCCGCTATCCGAAGATCGTCGCGTTCATCCGTGCGATCTTCGACGCCGGGAAGCCGGTCGCGTCGATCTGCCACGGCCCCTGGCTGTTCGCCGAGGCCGACATCGCGCGCGGGCGCCGGTTCACCTGCGTGCCCGCGATCAAGACGGACGTCGTCAACGCGGGCGGGATCTACGAGGACCGGGAAGTGGTCGTGGACGGGAACCTGGTGAGTTCGCGGACGCCGCCGGACCTGCCTGCGATGATGCGCGAACTGCTGCGCCTGCTTGACCGGTCCTGACGGCGGGGCGATAGTCGGCTGCCGGTCCGGTGCGCCCGGGTCGGCGCCATGCGATCCGCCAGGAGCCGCAGCACCATGACACCTCGCCTGCCCGGGCTGTTCATCGCCGCCCTTCTCAGCGCCCTCCTGCTGCTGCTGGGGGGCTGCCGCGGCGACCGCGCGGGCGAGCGGGCCGCCCCGCCGGACGGAGTCACGGTCGCGGGCAGCGTCAAGGTCCCGGAGGGCGCCGACGCCTTCGGGGTGCAGGTCTTCGCGGAGGGCACCGGCTTCTCCGCCTTCACCGATTCCTCGGGCGGCTTCACGATCCGCAACGTGCCGGTCGGCGCGTATGTGCTGCGCGCCATGCACGCGGATTACGACTCGGTCCAAGTCGCCAGTATCACCGTGGCGGAGGAGGACCTGCTCAAACCCCAGCCCGCTTTCACGTTGAAGCCCGTCGAGCTGAAGCCCCGCGAGGCGGCGGGCGCCACCGCCGCAGCACTCATCCCCGAGACGCCGGAGAACGCTTTCGGATCGCTGCGCGGGCGCGTGCTGCTCACCGGCTCCCCGGACGCGTCCGGCGTGGTGGTGTCGGTTTCCGGCACCGAGGTCCGCACCGTGACCGACGCGGCGGGGGGCTTCTTCCTCGCGCGGCTCGAGCCCGGCACGGCGCAATTGCTCTTCGAGCGCACGGGCTACCGACCGGCGAACCTGGTCCAGGAAGTGGTCGCCGGGAAGGAGTTGTCCCCCGCGCCCGTCACGCTGTCGCCGGAACTCGCGGGTGGCGCCACGCGCACCATCCTCGGGCGCGTGCAGCTCCAGCTCGCCGACGGGACGCTCGGCGCGGACTACGCGTCGGTGCGGATCGCGGTCGAAGGCACCAGCTACGCGACGACGCCGGACTCGAACGGGTTCTTCCAGCTTTCCGGGCTGCCGGCGGGTTCGTACCGCGTCGCCGCGTCCGCGCCGGGCTACCTGCTCGAATCGCCCGCCTTCGCCAATGTGAACGACCTGCCGAGCGTCGAGGTCGCCTTGGCGCTGCTCGAGGAGGTCGGCGATGTGGGGCTTGAGACCGCCACCATCGAGGGCCGCGTGCTCATCGAAGGGGAGGGCCGCGCCCTCTCCGGCGTTTCCGTGCTGCTTTCCGGCACCTCCATCGTCGCCTTCACCGACCCGCGCGGCGAGTACCGCCTCGAGCGCGTGCCCCCCGGCGAGTACGACCTGGTCGCCACGCTGAACGGCTTCCTCCCGGACCGCATCGAAGGGATCGGGATCGAGGGCTCCGGCGTGTACACGGCGGACGACCTGTACCTGGAGGAGGACGTCGAGCGTCCGGTGGTGGTCTTCACGTCGCCGGACGACGGCGCGCGCGATGTCGCCATCGAGCAGCCCACGGCGGTCACGATCCAGTTCTCGCAGCCCATGGACGCCGGCTCGGTGCGCGCGGCGCTGTCGATCACGCCGGAGGTTTCCTTCCGCTTCCAGGCGGGCGGCGGCGCGTCGACCCGCGAGGGTCTCAGCGTGGTGCAGCTCCTCCTCGACGGCTCCGGCGGCAAGCCCCTCGGGTTCCGCAAGCGCTACACGGTTTCGATCGCCGAGGGCGCCCGCGACCTGAAGGGCGTCGAGATGGCCGAGCCCTACGAGTTCTCCTTCACGACCGGCGGCGCCCGCGTGATCGACAGCTTCCCGGTCGACGGCGCCGAGGACGTGCTTCCGTTCTTCGACAGGCCGGTGCAGGTGGTCTTCAACGCGCCGGTGGACCGCACGTCGCTCGATATCGGCGACTTCAGCTTCCGTCCGGAGCCGGTCGCGCTGCCGAACCTGCGCTTCCGGAACGACCGCAACACGGGCTGGACGACGGTTTACCTGGACGGGCAGTGGGACTACGACACGGAGTACCGCGTGACGCTTCGCCGCGGGCGGACCATCACCCGCGACCGCATCGAGAACTTGCCGTACACGTTCCGCTTCACCACGCCGGAGGCGATGGACGCGGACACCTACTTCGGGTTGAGCGAGGACGAACAGAACCGGCGCGAGCAGGAGCGGGCGCGGCGGCGCTAGGTCGAAGCGTCAGGCGGGACCCGCCAGCGCGTCCCGCACCCGCGGATCGATGAACGCGTAGCTCACGTCCACGAGCAGGTTCATGGCGATGAACACCAGCGTCATGAACATGATGACGCCCTGCACCGCGAGGATGTCGGCGCTCAGGATCGAGTCGACCAGGTACTTCCCCATCCCGGGCCACGCGAAGATCGTTTCGGTGATGACGGCGCCGCCGAGCAGCGCGGGGATCTCCAGACCGATAATCGTGACGATGGGGATCAGCGCGTTGCGCATCACGTGGAGCAGCTGGCGCGCCGGGCGCAGCCCCTTCGCCTGCGCGGTGCGGACGAAGTCCTGCCGCAGCACATCGAGCACCGAAGCCCGCGTCATCCGCGCCACGAGCGCGCTCGTCACCGCGGCGAGGGTGATCGCCGGCAGCGCCAAGTGCCGCATCACGTTGCCGAACACGTCCCACCGCCCCGCGATGGCGGAGTCCACCAGCATAAGGCCGGTGCGCGTCGGCACCTCGCCGGAGAAGCGCAGCGCGTAGCGTTGCTGCAGCGGGAACCAACCGAGCTTCTCGGAGAAGTAGTAGGAGAGCATCAGCGCGAGCCAGAACACCGGCAGCGAGACCGCCGCGAGCGAGAAGCCCATGCAGGCGTAGTCGATCCAGGTGTCCTTCTTGAACGCCGCCACGATCCCGAAGAGCAGCCCGACGGTGGCGCTGACGAGCATCGCCGCCATGGTGAGCTCCAGCGTGGCGGGGAACCGCTGCCGGATCTCCTTCATCACCGGTTCGCGGGTGGCCATGGACCGCCCGAAGTCGCCGCGCGCGACCCCCCCGAGGAAGTCGAAGTAGCGGATGTGCGCGGGGCGGTTCAGGCCGAAGTCCTCGCGCATCTTTTGCACGAGCTCCTCGTTGGTGCTGCGCTCGCCGAGGAGCCGGCGCACCGGATCGAGCTTGCTGAAGTAGAAGATGCCGAACACGAGGAGCGAGCTGCCGATGACCATCGGCACGGCGAGCAGGAGGCGCTTGAGGATGAAGGCGGCCACGGGGGATTAGAGCTCGCGGCGGACGCGCTCGATGTGCAGCGCGCGGCCCGTGGAGGGATCGACGCGGACAAGGACGCCGTGCAGGCGCACTCGGCGCGCCTCCGCGACGTCGAAGCGCGCCTGCCGCATGGTCAGCATCTTCTCGAGGATGATCTCCTTCTTCACGCCGATCACCGAGTCGTAGGGACCGGTCATCCCGAGGTCCGTGACGTAGGCGGTGCCGTTGTCCAACAGCGTCTCGTCGGCGGTCGGGATGTGCGTGTGGGTGCCGACGACGGCGGTCGCGCGCCCGTCGAGGAACCAGCCCATGGCGACCTTCTCGCTCGTCGCCTCCGCGTGGAAGTCCACGATGATGATGGGCGTTTCGCGGGCCAGCTCGGAGACCTCGCGGTCGAGCGCGCGGAAGGGATCGTCGAAGTGCTCCATGAAGACGCGCCCGCAGGCGTTCACGACCGCCACGGGAACACCGGAGGCGGAGGTGAAGACGCCGCTGCCGCGGCCCGGCGCGCCGGGGGGGAAGTTGAGCGGGCGGATGATGCGCGGTTCGGAGTCGAGGTACTCGTCGGAGCCGCGCTGGTGGAAGATGTGGTTGCCGCCGGTGAGCGCGTCGGCGCCGGCCTCGAAGAGCTCGACGCCGGTGGCCTCCGTGATGCCCTTGCCGTGCGCGGCGTTCTCGCAGTTGACGATGGTGAACTCCGCCTCCGTCTCGCGCTGCAGCTTGGGCAGGAGCTTCTTGATTGCGAGGCGCCCGGGGGAGCCGAAGACGTCGCCGATGATGAGGATGTTCATGGGCGCGAATCCTTGGCCGGGCCGGGCGCGGGCGCACCCGGAAAGTGCGGCCTCACGGCTGCGCCTTGTACCATTCCCAGGTGGCGCGGAGCCCGTCCTCCAGGGTCGTCCGGGCGGTGAAGCCGAAGCGTTCGCGGGCGCGGCTGGTGTCGAGCATGCGCCTCGGCTGGCCGTCGGGCTTCGAGGCGTCCCAGCGGAAGCTGCCCCGGAATCCCGTCACGCGGGCGACCAGCTCCGCCAGCTCGCGGATGGAGATCTCCGCGCCGACGCCGATGTTGACGGGCTCGGCGCCGTCGTAGCGCTCCGCGGCGAGGACGACAGCCTCCGCCGCGTCGGCGACGTAGAGGAACTCGCGCGTGGCGCGCCCGGTGCCCCAGACCTCGATCTCTCCGCGGCCGTCCCGAAGCGCCTCGCGGCACTTGCGCAGCAGCGCGGGGACCACATGGCAGTTCGCGAGGTCGAAGTGGTCGCCGGGCCCGTACATGTTCACCGGCAGGAGGTAGATGCCATTGAGCCCGTACTGCTCGCGGTACGCCTGCAGCATCACGAGGTGCATCTTCTTCGCGAGGCCGTAGGGCGCGTTCGTCTCCTCCGGGTAGCCGTCCCACAGCTCCTCCTCGCGGAAGGGCACCGGGGTGAACTTCGGGTAGGAGCAGATCGTGCCGACGGCGACGAACTTTTCGATGCCGGCGCGGCGTGCGCCCTCGATCAGGTGGATGCCCATCAGGGCGTTGTCGTGGAAGAAGCGTCCCGGATTGGCGCGGTTGGCACCGATGCCGCCGACGACGGCGGCGAGGTGGATCACCACTTCGGGGCGCACCTCCTCGAAGAGGCGCGCCGCAGCGCTCGCATCGGTCAGGTCGTACCGGGCGGAGCGCGGAACGAACACTCTGGCGCAGCCGCGCGCCGCGAGCCGCTCGGCGACCCGCGCGCCAAGGAAACCCGCGCCTCCGGTGAGGAGGATCCGCTTGCCGGAGAGGTCCACGCGGGCGGCCCGGCGGCGCGGATCCGCGTCAGGCGGAGCCGGAGAGGATCGCGGGCTCGCGGGCGGTGTCCGCCGCCAGCGCGCGTTCGAACGCCGCGGCGGCGCCGAGCAGCGCCTCCTCCGCGAAGGGCTTCGCCTGGAGCTGGAGCCCGATCGGAAGGCCGCTCGAGGAGAACCCGCAGGGCAGCGAAACGCCGCACGCTCCCGCGAGGTTCAGCGAGATCGTGAAGATGTCGCAGAGGTACATCTGCAGCGGATCGGAGGTCTTCGATCCCATGCGGAACGCCGGCGTGGGGCTGGTCGGCCCGAGGATCACGTCGCACTGGTCGAAGGCGGCCTCGAAGTCGCGCTTGATGAGCGTGCGCACCTTCAGCGCCTTCAGGTAGTATGCGTCGAAGTAGCCCGCGGAAAGGGCGTAGGTGCCCATCATGATGCGGCGGCGCACCTCGCGCCCGAAGCCGTCCGCGCGCGTGCGGCTGAACATGTCCACCACATTGCGCGCGTCCTGGTTGCGGTAGCCGTACTGCACGCCGTCGTAGCGCGCGAGGTTGCTCGATGCCTCCGCCGTCGCCACGAGGTAGTAGCAGGCGACCGCGTACGGCGAGTGCGGCAGCGACACGTCGACGATTTCGGCGCCGCCTGCGCGGGCCAGTTCGAGCGCCCGGAGCACCGCGTCGCGCACCTCGGGGTCGAGCCCCTCCTCGGGGAAGTACTCGCGCGGCTTGCCGATGCGGACGCCCTTGAAGGAGCCCTTCTCCACGGCCGCCTCGAGGTCGGGCACCGCGCGCGGGGCGCTGGTCGAGTCCATCCGGTCCTGCCCGGCGACGAGCTGCAGCAGCGACGCCGCGTCGCGCACGTCGCGCGTCATCGGCCCGATCTGGTCGAGCGAGGAGGCGAAGGCGACAAGCCCGTAGCGCGACACCATGCCGTAGGTCGGCTTCACGCCGACGATCCCGCAGAGCGCGGCGGGCTGGCGGATCGAGCCGCCCGTGTCGGAGCCGAGCGCCCAGGGCGCCTCGCCCGCGGCGACCGCGACCGCGGAGCCGCCGGAGCTGCCGCCGGGCACGCACTCCGGGTCCCACGGGTTGCGGCTTTCGCCGAACGCCGAGTTCTCCGTCGAGCTGCCCATGGCGAACTCGTCCATGTTCGTTTTGCCGAGCGTGACGAGGCCCGCCGCGGCGAGGCGGTCCACGACGGTGGCGTTGTAGGGGGGGATGAAGTTCTCGAGGATCCGGCTGGAGCAGGTGGTGCGGACGCCGCGCGTGCAGATGTTGTCCTTCACGGCCACGGGCACGCCGTCGAAGGCGGAGAGCTTGCGCCCCGCCCGGCGGCGCGCGTCGGAGGCGTCCGCCTGCGCGAGCGCCGACTCCTCCAGCACGCTGACGAACGCGTGGAGCCGCGGCTCGAGCCGGCGGATGCGGCCGAGGTGCTCCTCGACAAGCTCGCGGGATGAGGCCTGCTTCTCGGCCAGCAGTCGGGCCAGTTCGTGCGCGGTCCGGATCGCCATGGGTGGTTCCAGGGAAACGTGGGATTGGACGCGCGGGGGGCGCGCGTCAGATGATCTGGGGGACCTTGAAGCAGTTCGCCGCCTGGCGCGGCGCGTTGGCGAGCGCCTCCCCGGGGGAAAGGCTCGGACGCACCTCGTCCGCGCGGAAGACGTTGCTCATCGGCAGAGCGTGGGTGGTCGGCGGCACGCCCTCCGTGTCGAGCCCGTTCAACTGCTCGATGAACGCGAAGATCTTCGAGAGCTCCTCGGCGTTGCGCTCGATGTCGGCGTCGCCGAGTTCGAGGCGCGAAAGGAGCGCCACATGGCGCACGTCCTGGGGCGTGAGCGCCATGGGCTCAGGCCTCGCCGTCGTCTTCGATGGTATCGCGGACGAGGCGGGCGAACTTGAGCGCCAGCTTCTTTTCGCCCTCTTCCTGGAAGCGGACGATAGCCTTGCTGTTGTCGTCGTCGCCGATGCGGAGGAGCACCTTGCCAAGCCCGAACTTCGGGTGGCGGACCTGCACGTTGTTCTGGATCTCGGGATACATCGACTTCTTGTCTGCCATGGTGGTGGGGGCGTTTCTTCGGGGGTTCTCAGCGGGCGGCCGCGGGCTTTCCGCCCCGCCGCATCGCGTCAATCAAGCTGGTTGTGGAAAAGCCGGGCAAGAGCGGAACGGCGACAACCTTTCCGCCCCAGCCGAACACCTTCTCGTGGCCGACGATCTGGTCGATGCGGTAGTGCCCGCCCTTTACCAGCACATCGGGGCGGAGCAGTTCCAGAAGCGCCTCGGGCGTGTCCTCGTCGAAGGGCGTCGCCGCGTCCACGCAGTCGAAGCTGGCGAGGATGCGGAGCCGCTGGTCGAGCGGCAGGATGGGGCGCTCGGGCCCCTTGAGGCGGCGAACGCTTTCGTCGGTGTTGGTCGCGACGACGAGCGCTTGGCCAAGCGCCCTCGCCTGCCGCAGCGAATCGAGGTGGCCGGGGTGGAAGAGGTCGAAGACGCCGTTGGTGAAGACGACGCGCTTGCCTTCGGCCCGCCACCGCCCGCGCAGCTCCGCGAGCGCCGGACGGTCGTGGAAGATCTTGTGCTGCGTGCTCATTCGTCCTCGTCGACGACCGCGGCCTTCTTGTCGCGCAGGAGCGGCTGCCGCGGGCGCGAACCCTTGGCGCCACGCGCCGCGTCGGGGCGGGGGCGGCGCTCGCGGCGCGACTCGGCGCGGCCCTTGCGGAAGCCGCGGACCACCAGTTCCAGATTGTCGCCGCAGGGCTTCCCGGTCAGGCGCTTCACCACCGCGTCGGCGCGCTGGCGCACTTCGTCCTGCAACGTCTCCAGATCCGCATCCTCCTCGACCATCAGCCGCAGCGTCACCTTCGGCGAGCCGTCCGACGCGCGGTCGATGAGCGGCTCGACGGATTCGAGGCCGTCCACCTTGCCCTCGAGCTGGCGGCGGAGCGGCGCCTCGAAGGCCTCGGGGCGCACGGTCACGCGCAAGCCGGCGCGCTGCACGCGGATGCCCTGGCCCAGGCCCGCTTCGAGGAGCGCGAGCGACGCCACGCCGAGCGGCAGCAGCACCGCCGCCGAGCCGATCGCGATGCGGCCTTCGAGCGGCAGCGAGCGCAGCAGGGTGTAGCCCGTCAGGTTCGGGAAGACCGGTTCGAGAATCGCCGCGTCGAGCAGCCAATCAAGCCCGAGCACGAAGAGGATGACGAAGGAGAACGTCGAAAGGGTGACTCGGGCGAAACGGATCAAGGGTCAGTGGGCCTGGTAGGTTTTCGTCTTGGGGGGCGGTTTCCGCGGATACCTGCCCGTGACACACACCTCGATATGGCTGATCGGCGTTTCGGGCAAGCGTTGAAGCAGTTCGTGCACCCGGGCGAGGAACCGGTTGCAGGCGTCGTCCGCCTCGGTTTCGAGGGCGACCAGGAGCCGCACCTGCATCGCGATGGCACCGCTCTCGTCGCGGTAGACGATCGGTTCCAGCCGCTTCTCCATCGCGACATCCGGCGTGTCGGCGCACAGGTAGCGCACCAGGCGCTCGAAGCGTCCCAAATCCCCCGGAGCCGCGGATGCCATGGCGGTCAGTCCTCCCCGTCCGCCTTGTCGTACAGGCCGACGATCACCACGTTCACGGAGTCCACGGGACGTCCGGTCATCCCCTCGACGACATCCTTCACATGCTTCTGGAGGTCGTGGGAGATCTCGGCCATGGAGGAGCGGTAGGCCATCTGGACCTGGAGGGTGATCGCGACGCGGTCCTCCTCGATGTTGTCCACGCGGATCACCTCGTCGCCGAGGCCGAGGCGCTTCATCACGCCGGCGCTGCTGGCGAGGCGCACCTCGTCCACCTCCTGCGCGGCGCGCTCGGCGATCTTCGCGATGACGCCGTTCGCGATCTGGATCGAGCCGAGCTGGGTCTCGTCGCGGACCTGCATCTCGTAGTCGTTCTCCGCGCCGGTCGGAAGGGCGGGTGCGCCGTGCTTTTCGGCCATCTCTTTCTCTCCTTCTGAATGAAGAGGCTAGGACGCTGCTGCCATCATGTCCAACAGATTCGTAAGGGGTTCCACCGAGCGCCCGGGGTCAGGGCTCGTCGAGCCGGAGCGTGAGGCACTTGGCCGCCCCGCCTGCCAGCAGGAACTCCGTCAGCGGCGTGATGACCGGTTCGAGCCCCCAAGAGCGGAGCCGCGCCTGGAGCGCGTCCCCGGCCTTGTTGAGCAGCACCGCCGAGCCGGTGTCCACCGCGTTGCATGCGAAGCCGAGCGCGTCCTCCTCCTCGACCGCGAAGCGCTTCTCCGGCGCGTAGTAGGACTCGAGCCGCGCGCGCGATTCGTCGTCGAACCCGCCGGGGAAGTAGAGCGCGTTGCCGCCGGTGAGCGGGCAGAAGCAGGTGTCGAGGTGGTAGAAACGCGGGTCGACGAGCCGCAGCGGGTGGACTTCGAGGTCCATCGCCTCGCCGATCGGCGCGGCGGCCTCCGCTTGGGTGCGGATGCCGTGGCCCATGAAGAGCGTCGCGTCGCGCCCACGGTCCAGCAGCGCGTCGCCGGCGCCCTCGAAGAACACGTCCGAAGGGATGGTCGGCACGTCGTAGCCGTTGCGCTGGAACCACTCCTTGAAGTGGGGCTCCTCGGGGCGGCGCTCCTTGGGGCGGAACTGCGCGATGATCGCCGCCTTCTTGTAAACCAGCGCGGCGTTCGCGACGAAGCAGTAGTCCGGCAGCGGCGGCAACGGCTCCGCCATCACGACGTTCGCCCGCGCCGCTAGCGCGTCTCGGAACGCCTCCCATTGCGCCATCGCCTTGTCGGTCTTCGCGCTGTGGAAGTTCTTCTCCATCCACGGATTGATGATGTAGTCGATCACGTAGTGTTCGGGCGAGCAGAGGAGGAACGTGTGCCGGATGGCCTGGCCGGTTGCGGACATGTTGATCGTGGATTCCTGTCCCGGGGCGCCGCGGGGCGCCTGGTTCGTCTGGTAGGTCGATGGGAACACCTCGGCGACGACCGGACCGGGACGCAACGATTCTTGCCGTCGCTGGTTGCCCGGCGGGCCGGGGTGTTGCGGAGTCGGCGCATGGCCACCTTCGCCGCACGCCCGATGGAGCCCGCCGAGCGCCCCGCCTGGGACGCGCTGTGGCTCGCCTCGCACCGGTGGCTGCCCCAGTCGCCCGCGGTGTTGGAAGCCGCGTGCGGAGCGGCGCTCGCGCCATGGGGCGTCTTCGAAAGCACCCGGCTGGTGGCCGCGCTCGCCTTCGCGCGGGAAGTTAAGTTCGGGCGCACCGCGCTGCGCCACGCGGCGCCGGTATCGTTCCAGGGAGTCCTGACCGCCCCGGGAATCGACCGTGACGAGGCGATGGCGGCGATCGCCCGCGCGGTCCCCGGGGCCTGCGCGCGCGCCGACGCGATCCTGGGCCCCGGAGAGGTCGACGCCCGCCCATTCGCTTGGAACGGCTGGAGCGCCGCGCCGCACTACAACTTCGTGAACCGGCTCGACGCGCCGGGAGGGATCGAGGCCAGCCTCTCCCCCGCCGCGCGGCGCCAGCTCCGCAAGGCGCGCGGGGCGGGGCTCCGGGCGGAGCGCGGCGACGGGCTCGGGGAACTCGAGCGCCTCCGCGCCGCCACCACCGCGCGGCACTCGTTCGCCGACGCCGTGACCTGGGAGGGCTACCAGCGGCTCTTCGCGCTGGGCGCGGCGGCGGGCACCGGCGTTCGGAGCGCCGTCCTGCTGGCGCGCTCGGAGGACGGAGCCGTGCACGCGGGGGCCCTCCTCCTCGCCGACGCGCACCGAACCTACTACGCGATGGGTGCTTCGGACCCGGGGCTGCTTGGCAGCGGCGCGCCGACTCTGCTCCACACCGACGGGTCGGCGCTTCTCGCCGCCGAGGGGTGGCCCGCGGTGTACGACTGGTGCGGCGCGAACACCCCGGGCGTCGCGCGCTTCAAGGAGGGCTTCGGCCCGGTGCTCGAGCTCTTGATGCGTATCGAGTGGGCGAGTCCCGCGGCGGCGCTCTGGCGTCGCCTCAGGGCGTAGAAGAGCGCCTCGGCGCGGCCGGGTAGGCGCCTACTTCAGGTCCCCCGCCGGGGCCGCGTGCCGCTTGAGGTCCGCCAAGCTCACGAACTCGAGCGTCGCCGCGTGGGTCGCTTCCAACACCACCCTTGGCGCCATGCCGGCCTCGAACGCCTCCACCCAGCGCATTGCGCAGAGGCACCAGCGGTCGCCGGCCTTGAGGCCGGGAAAGCTCCACTCCGGATGCGGCGTGCTGAGGTCGTTGCCGGCGGCCTTCGAGAAGGCCAGGAACTCGTCCGTCATCACCGCGCAAACCGTGTGGATGCCGCGGTCCTCGGGCCCGGTGTGGCAGCAGCCGTCCCGGAAGAATCCAGTCAACGGTTCGGCGCTGCACTGCTGGAGTTGTGTTCCGAGGACGTTCTTGGCGGTGCTCATGGGTGTGACCACTCCTTGGCGATGGGGCGGCCCTGGCAAAGCGCGGGCCGCTGCTACTTAAGCTTCTCCGCGACCGCCTCCATGGCGGGCTCGACGCGGTACTGGGCGGCCGCGTGGTGCCGGAGCGGCGCTTCCGCGATCTCGGCATCCGGCGGAGGCGGCGCCACCGCGGCGCCGGTGATCGCGCGGCGCAACTCCGAGAGCGTCTTCCAGACCGTCATCACGACGATCTTTATGTCGAGCCAGAGCGACCAGTTCTCCACGTAGTACAGGTCGTACCGCAGCCGCTGGACGACGCTGGTGTTGCCGCGCAGGTTGTGCACCTGCGCCCACCCGGTGATGCCGGTGCGGACGGAGTGGCGCGCCATGTAGCGCGGGATCTCCTCCTTGAAGCGGTCCACGTAGACCGGGCGCTCGGGGCGCGGGCCCACAAGGCTCATGTCGCCGCGGAGCACATTCCAGAGCTGCGGCAGTTCGTCGAGCCCGGTCCGGCGCATGAAGTTCCCCCAGGGCGTCGCCCGGGTGTCCACCGCACCGCCCCAACCGGGTCCGGCCGCCTCCGCGTCCGGGCGCATCGAACGGAACTTGTAGCAGGTGAACTCCTGCCCGTCGAGGCTAAGCCGCGGCTGGCGGTAGATCGCCGAGGCGTTCGGGATGCTGCGCCTCGTCTTCCACCAAAGGAACAGCAGCAGCGGCGCCAGGGCGATAAGCCCCGCGGTCGCCACCAGCACGTCGAAGCCGCGCTTCGCGAAGACGTTCCACCCCGAGAGAGGCGTCTGCTTCATCGAGTAGATCGGCACGCCCGCGATCTCGTCGTAGTAGATCTGCGTGCGCATGATCTCGAAGAGGTCCGGCACCACGTGCACCAGGGCGTTCTCGCGCTCCGCCTCGAGGCAGACGGTTTCGAGCTGGTCCGGCGGCAGGTTCGCCTGCGTCACGAAGATCTCGTGGATGCGGTAGGTCTTGATGATGTCGCGGAGTTCCCGCATCACGCCGATCACCGGCGTGCCGCGCACCATGCGCCCGGCCTCATCGTCGTTGATCCCGACGAACCCGACAAGGTCGTAGGCGTACTCGGGCTGCATGCGGCAGCGGTTCGCGAGGCGCATCGCCACCGTGCCCGTGCCGAGGATTAGAACACGGGAACGCGAGCCGGCGCCGCTCAGGAAGAAACGCACGATCAGCCACTGCAGCAGCACGCGGACGAGGATGATCGACACCACGCCCGCGAAGAACGCCACCAGGAACAGCCACCGCGATACGTCCATGTCCCGCACGAAGTAATTCCGAGCCACCACCAGCATCACCGCCAGCGACGAGCCGATCAGGATGCGCCGCGCGCGGTTGAAGCTGATGATCCGGGGATGGTTCGAGTAGGCGTGCGCCAACCTCAGCGCCAGTATCCACAAGCCAAGGGCCCACCAGAACTGGCTTTCGTAGGAGACCGACTCGACCGCGGACGGATCCCAGCCGCTGTGGAAGCGCAGCCAGTAGCAACCCCACAGCGCGCCCGAAATCG
This sequence comes from Candidatus Sumerlaeia bacterium, assembly GCA_033764015.1. GTDB lineage: Bacteria > Sumerlaeota > Sumerlaeia > SLMS01 > JANRJK01 > JANRJK01. Next base: position 33,879 of record JANRJK010000018.1, read on the forward strand.
CCAGCGCGTCGCCGACGAGCTGGACCAGCAGGAATCGCAAATGGTGGTGGCGGTTCAGCATCGTTCCCCCGGCGCGTCCACTGCCGGATAGGTCTAACGCGAACGGGCTTCAAGCCAAGGGGGATTCCGGCCGCCGGAGGTCGGGAGCGCCCAGCTTTCGGGTGGACTTGCCCCCGCCGCCCTCTCATTCTCCGCCAAGCGCTCGCACGACGGGGAACCACCATGATTCGTCCACAAACCGGCACTATCCCGGGCCTCCTGCTTGGCCTCGCACTAGCCAGCGCGGCGGCCGCGCAACCCCACGGCATCGAAACCCGGGTGCCGAACACCTCGATCGTCATCGAAGACCTGCCCCCGGTATCAGGCTCCATCAGTCTTCAATCCGTTCCGGTCGCCGGCGTCTCCATCGGAACACCGGTGGACATCAAGCACGCGAACGACGGCTCGAACCGCGTCTTCATCGTCGACCAGGCCGGGCGCATCGTCGTCTACGACGCGGACGACCCCACACGGACCGCGTCCCTCTTCCTCGATATCGACGCGCGCGTGACATCCGGCGGCGAACGCGGCCTGCTCGGACTCGCGTTCCACCCCGACTACGCCAGCAACGGCCGCTTCTTCGTCAACTACACCAACGACACGAGCGGGCTTGTGACGCGGGTGTCGGAGTTCATCAATCCGAACCCCGCCGGGAACATGGGCACCACCGTCCCGACCGAGCGGATCCTCCTCCAGTTCAACCAGCCCTTCAGCAACCACAATGGCGGATTCATCGACTTCGACGCCGACGGAAAGCTCCTGATCGCGACGGGCGACGGCGGCAGCGCCAACGACCCCCAGGACACCGCCCAGAACGTCGGCAGCTTCCTCGGCAAGATCCTCCGCATCGACGTCGACGCCGCCTTCGCCCCCGGCAAGCAGTACGCGATCCCGGCCGACAACCCCTTCGCCGTGTCAACGCCGGGGCCGACAGAGGTCATCGTGGAGAGCCGCCAGCCGAACGGCACCACCACCACCCCCGGACAGGGGTATCAGGAGCTCTCCGGCGAGTTCCAGGACTCCCCGCTCAAGAGCACCGTGACGGGCCTCTCGGGTCAGGGCAGCCGCTTCAGCACCAACTCCAGCGTCAACGCAGCCGTGCGATTCACCCCGGCGGGGCTGACCCCCGGCCTGTGGGACGTCTACGTCACCACGCCCTCCGACCCGTCGGTGAACGCAGCCAATTCCGTCTACATTATCGTGAACGACGGTGAGCCCATGTCGTACACCTACTCGGCCAACAGCGGCAGCACCGGGAACCAGTGGCGCCTGTTGCGGCGCAATGTTCCGATGGCCGGCAACGGCAGCGACTACGTACAACTCGCCGAAGGCAGCCCGCAGGCGGGCAATTTCTTCGTCGACGCGGTGCGGCTGGTGAAGCGCTCGCCACTTCCCGAGATCTACACCTACGGCATGCGCAACCCGTGGCGGTTCTCCGTGGACCGCGTCACGGGCCAGGTGTGGATCGGGGACGTGGGGCAGGACGCCCGCGAGGAGGTGAGCCTCCTCGTCGCCGGCGGCAACTACGGCTGGCGCGACGCGGAAGGCGAGATCTGCACGCCCTCCATCGACTCCACGTGCGACCTCACCGGTTACGTCGACCCGATCTACACCTACCGCCATAGCGGCGGATCCCCGACCGGATGCTCGATCACCGGCGGCTACGTTTACCGCGGCTCCGCCTTCCCGGAACTCTACGGCATGTACATCTTCACCGACTACTGCAACGGGTGGCTTCGGGGCCTCCGCTGGGATGGCGTCCAACTCAGCTTCAACAACCAGCTCAACGCCGGCACCGGCCTCAACATCCTCACCTTCGGCGAGCGCGAGGACGGCGAACTGCTCATCGGCGCCCAGAACGGTCAGATCTACGAGATCATCCGCCAAGGCGCCGCGCCCCCGTCCGACCTGCCCCTTAAGCTGAGCGACCTCCCCGCGCTGCTCGACCTCGTGCAGGGCGGCGAGGTGCCGGGCATCATCCCCTACCAGCCGCGCGTCCAGTTCTGGTCCGACAACGCCATCAAGTCGCGCTACATGGCGATCCCGGGCCTCGAGCAGATCGGCTACCTCGACTACCAAGGCTACGAGTTCCCCGACGCCTCAGTGCTCGTGAAGCACTTCAACTACCCGCTCGACGAGTCGAATCCCTCCTCGCTCATGCCCGTCGAAACGCGCCTCATGGTGAAGGACGGCGCCGACTGGCGCGCCTTCAGCTACCGCTGGAACGACGCCGGCACGGACGCGGACCTCCTCACCAGCGCCGACACCCGCGAGTTCCTCGTGCAGACCGCGCTCGGGCCCAAGACGGTGAAGTGGGACTTCCCCAACGAGTCCCAGTGCTTCCAGTGCCACACCACGATTGCGAACCGCGTCCTCGGCATCCAGACGCCGGAGCTCAACTGGGAGTACGAGTACCCCTGGAGCGGCGTGGCCGACAACCAGCTCCGCACCTTCGCGCACCTCGGCGTCTTCCAAAGCCCCGGCCTCCCCGCGCAGCCCGCCGCGCTTCCGAAGCAGACCGACATCCTCGACGCCACGCTCAATATCCGCTCCCGGGCGCGCTCCTACCTCCAGGCCAACTGCGCCTACTGCCACCAGCCCGGCGGACCGACTCCCTCCTCGATGGACCTCCGGTTCACGACGCTCGCCTCGGAAATGAACGCGATCGACTCGCCGCCGCGAAGCGGCACGCTCGGCCTCGTCGATCCGCAGATCGTCAAGCCCGGCGACTATCAGAACTCCGTCCTCTACCAGCGCATCCACCGGCGCGGCCAGAACCAGATGCCCCCGCTCGCGTCCAACATCATCGACGAGCCCGGCTCGGAGCTGATCCGCCAGTGGATCCTCGATCTCGCCAACCCCGCGGATCCCGACGCGCTCACCGTCCGGTAGTCGGCAGGTCCTGCATCGCCGACGAAGTCCAGCGGGCCACTCCTCCGGGGGTGGCCCGTTTCATGCCCTTCCGCACGGGTGGCACACTGCGCACAGGGCTTCTCCTTGCGGCGCGAACACCGACGGCGCAGGATGGCTCAGGCGTGGAATCCGCACAGGCAGGCACCCCCGCAGCGCACATGGCACCTCCGATCGACCCGTCCTGGGTCGACTTCCGAACCAAGGACGACCGCTCGCTCGGCGACCTGAGCGGTTCCAAGTGCCATCTCCTTGTCTTCTTCCGCCACAGCGGATGCACCTTCTGCCGCGAGGCGGTGGACGACATCGCCAAGGTACGCCCGCAGCTCCTCGACGACGGCGCCGAGGCGATCCTCGTCCACCACGGCGACGAACACCGCTTCCTTCGCCTGCTCCGCGACACCGGCCTCGAAGCCTGCCCCCGCGTCCACGACCCGGAGCGCAAGCTCTACCACGCCTTCGGCCTCACCGACGCCCGCCTCGACCAATGGCTCTCCCCAGGCAGCATGCTGCGGAGCGTCGAAGCCATCCTCGCGGGCCACGGGTGGGCCTTCCCCGACGGGTCCTCACTGCAGATGCCGGGCCTCTTCGCCATCCACGACCGAAAGGTCCTCGTGTCCTACTACCACCGAAACGTCTCGGACCGCCCCGACTACCTAGCGGTCGCCCGTGAAGCGATGAAGCGGATCGAGGCACCGCCGCGGAAGGCGAAGGCAGCGGCCCGCTAGGCCGGGATTGCCGCCTAGGGCGCCAACGGCGCCCCCCATCACAGCCCGGGGCACCGCCCCGGGAACAACCACACGCCCCTGCCGCCAGCGCCAAGGTGGCGCCCCGTCCCAGCCCGGCGCGCCGCCCGGGGGAAAGCGGCGACGCCAAAGCCCTGTGTGATTTCCGGGCTAGCCTCCGGCCCGAAACCGGCTTTCGATCGCGCCATTGGAAGGAAGCGGCTATGACTAGTACAACGCTCTCGGACGCGGAGCGCTTCTGGGCTGGCGAGTTCGGCGCAGGCTACCGCGAGCGCAACACCGGCGCCGCGCTCGTCGCCGCCCGCTGTGCGCTTTTCAGCAAGGTCCTCGGCTCCTGCGCGCCTATCCACTCGGCCATCGAGCTTGGGGCCAATATCGGCAACAACCTCAAAGCTCTACGTATACTCCTCCCGCACGCGGAACTGACCGGCGTGGAGATCAACGCGGAGTCCGCGCGGCTGCTCGCCGCCATCCCCACGATCAACGCGGTGAACGCTTCGCTCCTCGGCTTCCGGCTCGGCAGCCCCGCGGACCTTTCCTTCACCGCGGGGGTGCTCATCCACATCCCCCCAGCGGACCTGCCCGATGCGTACGCGGCGCTGTACGAAAACGCACGCCGCTACATCTTGGTGGCGGAGTACTACAACCCCACCCCGGTCGAGATCCCCTATCGCGGGCACAGTGGGAAGCTCTTCAAGCGCGACTTCGCTGGCGAGCTGCTGGACCGCTACCCGAACCTGAGGCTGCGCGACTACGGCTTCTGCTACCGCCGCGATCCGGTGTTCCCCATGGACGACGGCACCTGGTTCCTGCTGGAGAAGCAGGGCTGATCAGGCGAATTCCGGCTTCGGATCGCGATTCATCAACTGGTCGAGCGCCTGCACCGCGGTGAGCCGCCCGGTGCATAGATGGTGCACGGCGCTCATGATCGGCACTTCGACCCCGTGCTTCATCGCCAGTTCCACCGCCGCGCGCGCTGTCGGCACGCCCTCCACCACTTGCCCCAGCCGGTCGACGATCGCCGCGGCGGACTCGCCCTTCGCGAGGCACTCGCCGAATGTGCGGTTGCGCGAGTGCGGCGAGAAGCACGTCACCGTGAGGTCGCCCAGTCCCGCGAGCCCCGCAAGGGTGCGCTGCTGCGCCCCGAGCGCGCCGGCGAGGCGGGTCATCTCCGCCAAGCCCCGGCACACGAGCGCCGCCTTCGTGTTGTCGCCGAAGCCGAGGCCGTCCGTGGCGCCCGCCGCGATCGCCACCACGTTTTTCAGCGCCCCGCCGAGTTCGACACCGACCACATCGTCGTGGGTGTAGATGCGGAAGCGCGCTGTCATGCATGCCTCCTGCACGGCGGTGGCGAGCTTGCCGTGCGCGGACGCCGCGACCGCGCTGGTGGGCACCCCCTTGGCAACCTCGCGCGCGATGCAGGGCCCCGACAGCACCGCCAGCGGCAATGGCAGGTGCGCGGATAGAACCTCCGCCGGCAGGCGCCCGGTCGAGACCTCGATCCCCTTCGCCACCACCACCAGCGAGGCGGGATGCGACGAGCCCGGCAGCGCCGCGATCCGCGCCGCGAGCGAATCGAGCGCCTGAGCCGGGCAGGCCAGTAGCGCCGCGTCCGAACCCCGCATCGCCGCCTCGATGTCGTCGCAGAGGCGCACGCCCTCCGAGAGCCGCAGCTCCGGGATCCCGAAGGGATGGCGCTCCTCGCGCAAGCGCTCGAGCGGTTCCGCATGGGCGTCCCAAAGGCGCACATCCAGCCCCTTGCGGCCGAGCAGGTCCGCCAGGGTGGCGCCCCAGGAACCGGCGCCCAGCACCGCCACGCGCGTGATCTTCATGGTCCGTCCCCCGCGGCCGTTCGGATTGTCACTCGTTCCATCAGGCGGCGCGCAGGGAAATGGTCAACCGGAGAAGGGCCCGCTCGAGCGCCTCGAACCAGTCCGCCACATACGCCTCGGTCCCCTTGGGGTACATCAGCGTCTGCACGCGGTGCAGTTCCGCGACCAGCCGCCGCAGCTCCGCGAGCCCGGTCCGCGCCGCGAAGCGGCTCGCCTGCGCCCGGCGGAAATCGGGCAGCTTCGCGAAACTCGGGTAGGCCGCGCCGTGCAGCAGGTCGTCCCGGGGCCAGTCGTTCTCCCGCGCGAGCTGCGCCGCCTTCGCCTGCACCACCATTTCCGCGAACCCGCTCACGGTCCGGTACATCTTCAGCCTCGCCGCGCTTTCGTTTCCCGCCCGCTCCTTCCACTCGTTCATCACCTCGACGGCGCGCTCGAGCCGCCCGTTGTAGAGCTCCTCCTCGAGCGTCCGGGCGATCGGCTTCTCGCGGAAGGCCCGCAGCCGCGCGCGCCGGGCGAGCATCTGGAACAGCGGCGAGCGGTCGTCCACCGCCCGGTTCTTGTCCTCGTCCTCCTCGCAGACGAAGACCGCCACGTTCGGCACATCCCGGAAGGTGCCGTCGAGGAACTCCTCGAGCGCCGCCACGTGGTCCTTCTCCGGCTCCTTGCCCTTCTTCGCGCCTGCCTTCGCCTTTGACCCGCTCGAGCCGTAGAGGTCGGCAAGGTTGCGGATCACCACCACCCTCGGCATGTCGCCGAGCAGGGTCGTCTGCGCCAGCTCGGAGGTGATCTCAGTGAACGCCCGCTCCAGCCGGTACGGCTGCGTGCCCGCGGGGCGCAGCTCGACCACGCCCCCCGCCCGCTCCTCGGCCGGAAGGATCGAGCACACCAGTTCGTAGCGCGCGTCCTCCAACTTCACCTCCTCGTTCCCGTAAAGGAGGTGGATCCGCTCCGCGGGGATCACTGCACCGTGACGCCGGTCTCCGGCGGCGTCGGCTCGGCGATCGAGAATTGCAGCGTCGGCCCGATCCGGGTGCAGTAGATGCCGCCGGGCGGCACGCCCTGGTAGTCTTCGAGGAAGCCGCTGTGCATCCACAGCACGCTGCGCTTCGCGGACCCGACCGACTCGCCGTTCGTGTACGGCGCGAGGTTGATCCGGGTGTTCGCGCTGCCGGCGTCTTCGATCTCGTTGTCGTTGCGGGCGAGGAACCAATAGTCCGCCACCGCGTAGGCGTCGTCGACGGCGCTCAGGTCGCGCGAGCCGGGCGTGATGGTGGCGCTGATGGTCTGGTCGGCGCTGACCATCCGCACCACGCCCTTCTCCCCCGCCGCGCGGATTCGGCTCTGCTCGGTGGCGATCGGCAGCTCCTTCCCGTCCCCCGGCAGGTACGCCAAGGTCGAAAGCCCGTCCGTGGTCGAGTTCGGGGTGCCGTCCGGGGCGAACTCGTAGCGCCAGTAGCCATGGTGGCGCCGGATGACGCACACGCAGGAATTGACCGTGGTGCTGAAGCCGAGCACCGCGTTCACCCGGCCGTTGAGGCCGAGCCGCCACTCGAGGATGTAGCGGTACCAGCCCGCGGAGCACTCGCTCCGGATCAGCAACTCGTCCCCGAGGTCCTCGAAGACGACGCCTTGGAAGGTCCCCGTGTCGTTGTTGTCCTCGCAGATGGTTTGCGACGGCGAGGAGGCCAGCCGGAAACCGGTCGTGGCCGATCCCGGGAACAGGTCCGTGCCCGGCGCGCGGAAGTGGTTTTCCTGGTAGAGCCAGTCGCGGTACGGGCCGCAGGCGTCGCCGTTGTATTCGACGTTCAGCACCGGCATGTGCGCCGCCGCCAGCACGTAGCGGCCCTGGTAGCGCACGTGCGTCAGCTCGAGGCCGCGCCCGTCCGGCGTGCCGCTGCGGGTCTGCGACGGGCGCCGGACGTTGAAGTTCCAAACGGGATTCTCGGCGGGCCAGCTCACCGTCACCACGGCGCCCGTGAAGGTGCCGGAGCCGGAGGCCGGGTTCGGTCCGCAGCTCCCCCGCGTGGCGATCGCCGTCGGCGGCGCGTTCTCGGGGTAGCGCACCACCTCGCCGGTCACCACATCCACGCCCGCGATCTCGTTGTAGGTGGTCACGCCCGTGATCGAGTTTTCGCCCCCTGTGATGCACACATTGACGAGGCGGCGCCCCTCCTTTGTCACGGTGATCGGGGGCATCGCCTCGTGGTAGAACACCTCGCCGGATTCGAGCATCGGCCCGAAGTAGGGATCGTTGAAGATCGCCGCGCGCCCCAGCTCGATCTCGCCCTCGCCGGGCATGATGTAGCCCTCGCGGGAACGCCGCGACAGCTCCGCGCCCTCCGCGTCGAGGCGCAACTCGTCCACCTCGCCGCTCGCCGGATCGTGGATGATCGCGTTGAACTGCGACGGATCGTCGTAGGTCGGCGACAGGTGCAGGATGCGTTGGCGCGACGCGGGGTCGGTTCGCTCCGCCGCGTGGGCCGCTTCGAGCTTCGCGCGCAGTGGCGCGAGCGCGGGATTCGGCGCGTCCTCGACGAGCGAGACCGCCAAGCGCCCGACGGTGCGGACCTCGGGCGATTCGGCGGGGACACCAGCCGCAAGGGCGGAGGCGAAGCATGCGGCTGCGAGGAAGCCGCGGAGGCGGAGGGAGGTCATGCGGGAATTGCTCGATTCTCGGATGTCTGGGACGCGCACGCTACGCGTGGGCGGAGCTAAGCACCCGCCCGCCCGCGATGCAACGCCGTTCCCTGCCTCACCCGTCGTCCCCCTCCGGAAGGCCGAGGAACGCCACCCGCAACGCGGACCAGCGGCGGAGCGCCTGAAAGCACATCGGCACAACGAGAGCCAGCAGGCAGGCGGGGAAAACCCAGTACAACTCGCGTATCAAGCTTTCAAAAACCAAGTCGGCGGCGAAGTATAGGACCGCCAACAGCGCGGTGTGCCCTCCGACGCACGCCGCGGCGAGGCCGGCAAGCGGCGTCTCCGGGCGGCGCGCCATGCGGGCGCCCGCAAAGAAGCAAAGCGCCGCGCCAAGGACGGTTCCGATCGCAGATAGAAGCAGCGCGGAGAGCAGGTGTGGGTCGGACCCACCGCCGCCCTCTCGGAGCCAAGCCAGAAGCCCGCCCACGGCGCAGTAAAGCCAAAGCGCGGAAAACGGCAGCACCGCCCGACGAAGATGCCACTGGACGCGGCTTTGCCAATCCAAGACCAGGCCCTCCGGCGTGAGCCACAACTCGCGTCGCCGCTCGACATCGCGCGCCGCTCGCACTAATGGCACCGAGCAGCGGAGGATGACCCAGTAGGGCAGCAGCGGCGGCAGGAGAAAGATAAAGATGATGCGGAGAATTCCGGCGAACCACCCGGTCGAAGAGAGATCCTTCCACACCTCCCAACCCATCCACGCGCAGAGCAGCCAGGCACCGCCGTCGGCGAGGTGGGCGATGAAGCGGGGGCGGACCATGGCGGTATCTCATCGGGAGCGCTGGCGGATGGCAACCGCGGAGGGTGCTAAAAAAACAACACACGGCCCTTGACGGGGCGCCAGAGCTGTGTTGCTTTTTTAGCACCTTGGCCGGGGAAACGGGACGTCCCAAGCCCACACCATCCGCAGGCAACCGATCATGAGCGATACAAACCTGACCGAACTGAGTAGACGGGAGCGCCAGATCATGGACATCGTCTTCGCCCGCGGCCGCGCCACCGCCGCCGAGGTGCAGGAAGGGCTGTCCGACCCTCCCAGCTACTCCGCCGTCCGCGCGCTCCTCCGCGTGCTGAACGAAAAGGGCCACCTAAACATCGAGCGCGACGGCGCCCGCTACGTCTACGTCCCCACGGCGAACCGCGAAGCGACCCGCAAGTCCGCCCTCGGCAACGTCCTCCAGACGTTCTTCAACGGCTCCCTCGAGGACGCCGTCGCGACCTTGCTCACTCTCAAACAAAACAAGCTGACCCCCGAAGAACTCGACCGCCTTTCTGAACTGGTCGACGAAGCCCGCAAGGAGGGCCGCTGATGGCATTCCTCGAACCGCAACTTGATCCGGTCGGCGCCGCCCGCGCCGTCATCGACTTCCTCGTCGATGGGTCGCTCAAGGCGACCCTGCTGGTGGGCGCCGGAATGGTGGGCGCGCGGCTGCTGCGCAACGCCCCCGCCTCAACCCGCCACGTCGCCTGGACGTGCGCGCTCGCGGCGTGCCTCGCGGCGCCCTTCGCCGCCGAGGTGCTCCCCTCCCAGACGATCGGCCTCCGCCCGCCCCAGCCGGTTGAGACGCGCGTCCAGCCTCGCGCCACTGCTCACGCGCCCGTGGCGCCCGCCGTCGCCGGCGTGGCGGGCCTCGCCGCCCGGAGCATTTCCGGCGACCAGGTCCCGCTGAGGGATTGGGCATCCGCCGGCGCTGCGACGATCTCTCCGGCCCCCGGCGCCGCGGCGTCCGCGCCGGCCGGCGGAGCATCCACGCCCTTCCGCCTCGACCCTCCGCTGGTGGCGCTCGCCGCCGCCGTTTGGGCCCTCGGCGCTGGGCTGCTCCTCGGACGGCTCGGCCTCAACCTGTTCCGCCTCGACGCGGGGATGCGGCGCGCCGCGCGGATCACCGCGGGGCGCCCCGCGTACCTGCTCGACGCGGTGCGGCGGGAAACGGGCATCTCCCGCCCGGTCGCGCTGCTCCGCTCCGACGAGGCCGTCATGCCCTTCACGTGGGGCATCGGATACCCCGTCGTCGTGGTGCCCGCCGCCTGCGACGGCTGGAGCGAGGCACGCTGGGAGGCGGTGCTGCGGCACGAACTGGCCCACATCGCCCGCGGCGACTTTGCGTGGAACCTGCTCGGGCGGCTGGCCACGGCGCTCTTCTGGTTCCTCCCCCCCGTCTGGTTCGCCACCGCGCAGCAGCGCATGGAGGCCGAGAAGGCCTGCGACGACCAGGTGCTCAACGCCGGCCGGCGCGCGTCGGAGTACGCGGACGTGCTGATCGCCTTCGCGCGCGGCGTCTCGATGGCGGGCGGCTCGCCCGCCCTTGGAATGGCCTCCCGGAGCGAGGTCGAGGAGCGCGTCCGCGCGGTCCTCGACGGACGCCGCCCGCGCCGCGGCGTCGCCCGGCGCGCGGTCCTGCTCGCGGCGGGGGGCGCGGCCTTCGTGGTCGCCGGTCTCTCGCTTCTCCAGGTCGCAGTCTACGCCGATGGCGAGCCGCGCAACGAAGCCGGCGCCGACGGCGGCGTCATCCGCTTCCCCGGCGAGTCGCGGCCCGACGTCCACGACCACCGCTCCATGGCGGGCGAGGCGTGGTTCCAAGCGGGCTTCGCCGGCCTCGAAGCGGAGGACTTCGCAACCTCCGCCCTCGGCTTCGCAAAGGCCTTCGAGCTCGGCCACCGGCGCGACGTGTCCGCCTACAACGCCGCCTGCGCCAACGCCCGCGCAGGTGAAGCGGACGCCGCTTTCGAGTGGCTCGATATCGCGCTCGAGGCGGGCTTCGCCCAGGACGACCTCTTCGAGCAGGACACGGACCTCGATAACATCCGCGCCGACGCCCGCTTCCAGGAGCGGCTGGACCGGGCGCGCAAGAACGCCGAAAAGCAGACGCCCTTCGCGATGGCCAACGCATACCTCGCCGCCGCCTCGGGTAACCAGCGTCCGGCCAAGGTGGTCGTCAACGGCTCGACCATCACCATCGAGGAGCCCACGGACGAGGAGTTCGCCAAGGCGCAGGACCCGTCCCACTGGGCCGGCTTCGCCGAGACGCTCGGGCCGCGCCTCGACGCCATCGACGAGGATGGGTACCTCGCGTTCCACACGGGCTTCTCCCTCCTCACGAACGGCGAGCCGGCCGCAGCGATCCCGTACTTCGAGAAGGCCGTCGCCAAGGACTACCGCGCGGGCGTCGCCACCTACAACATCGCCTGCGCCCACGCCCTCTCCGGCGACAAGGACGCCGCGTTCGCAGCCCTCGCCAAGGCGGAGGAACTCGGCTTCGCGGATCCTCGGCACCTGAAGGCGGACAAGGACCTCGACAGCCTCCGCGACGACCCGCGGTTCGCCGAACTGGTCGCCCGCGCCGAGCAGCGCGCCAACCGCTGGAACCGCGCCGCCAACGGCCTGTTCCAGTACTGGGCCGGCGGCGATGACGAAAAGGCGGCGGAGGAGGCCGTCCGAGAGGCCGTGGAAGCGCAGCGCGAAGCGCTCGCCGAAGTCCGCGAAATCCATGGCGACGCACTTCGCGAAGCCATGGAAGCCCAGCGGGAAGCGCTGGCCGGGGTGCGCGAAGCGCTCGCCTCCCGCCGAGAGGCCGGCAATGGCGCCACCGCCTGGGTCTTCGACGGAGACTCGTTCCTTGGCGGCGACCGCTTCGGCGACGCCCTCGAGAACCACTACGACGGCGCCTACGACAAGTCGATCCCGGCGTTCAAGAAGCTCTTTGACGAGGGCCGCCGACCCGCCCTCAGCGCCTACAACGCCGCCTGCGGCCACGCACTCAACGGAGACCGGGAGGCCGCCATCGAGTGGCTCGGCAAGGCGGTCGAAGCCGGCTTCGACAACCCCCGCCTCCTCGCCTCCGACAGCGATCTCGAGTCCCTCCGCGAGGACCCGCGGTTCAAGGAACTCCTCGCGAAGCTCCAGGCCAAGTAACCCCTACCAAGACTTCATCGCATCCCTTCGGGCACGCCCCGCCGCGGGAAACCGCGGCGGGGCGTGATGCGTTGGGGGGGCCGCGCGCGGGAGGCACCGGTTCGCTGCTTGCCCCGCAACGCCGTGTGGAACCCGCATTCGGCGGGCGGGATCGCTTCGGCGCGAGGCGCCGTCCCCGAACCCCGCGACGAGCTTGGCCCGGAGATGCTGATGGAGTTGGCGCTCGCGATCCGCAGGTGGTGGGGGAACCTGCCCGCGCCCGCGCGCGCGGCCGTCGCCGGGCTGCTCTGCACGCTGCCGTTCCTCCATACAGTCGGCTTCGGCTTCATCGAGAACTGGGACGACGACCGGTACATCCTGCTGAATCCGTGGCTGGGCGATCTCTCGCCCTCGAAGGTGATCGGCGTCTTCGCGCAGCCCTACTTCTTCAACTACCATCCCCTAACCATGCTCTCCTACCAGATCGAGCACGCGCTTTGGGGACCGTGGGCGCCGGGCTACCGCATGGTGAACCTGCTGCTGCACGCGGCTTGCGGCGGACTGTTGTTCGCTTGGCTCACCCGGGCCGGCGCGTCGCAGGCCGCGGCCCTGCTCGCGGTGGCCCTCTTCGGCTTCCACCCGCTGCGCGTCGAAGCGGTGGTTTGGATCAGCGAGCGCAAGGAACTGCTCTGCGCCCTGTTCTACCTTGCGGCGGTCCACGTTTGGACCGCCGACGATCCGCGACCCGGACCGCGGCGGATGGCGCTCGCCGCCGCGTTGACCGCCGCGAGCCTGATGTCGAAGGCAATGGCGGTCAGCCTGCCCGCAACGCTCCTCCTGTACGATCTGCTCCTCCGGCGCGACGCGCTCCGCAGGACCGTGTGGTTCCATGCCGGGACCATCGCGCTGGCGGTAGTCTTCTCGATTCTCAACATGCGCGCGCAGACCGGGGCGCTGAATCCCGGATTGGAACTCGAATCGCGCATCCTCGTGGCCGCGTTCGCCCCGGCGCACTACCTGGCGACAACCTTCGAGCCGATCTGGCTCTCCCCGCTCCATCCGATCGAGAGCGCCCCGGGACGCGGCCGCGTGGGCATGATCGCGTCCGCTGTGGTGCTCGCCGCGGCGCTCGGGGTGTTCTTGGCGAACTGGAAGCGGTGCCCTCTGGTGGCGTGGGGAGTGGCCGCGTCGCTCGTTTCGCTGGGCCCTGTTTCCGGAATCGTCGGATTCGGCGCGGCATGGGCGGCGGACCGGTACAGCTACATCCCCTCGCTGCTCCTCCTGATGGGCCTGGTGCCAGCCGCTTGCCGGGCGCTCGATTCCGCCAATGGCAAGCTGCGCAAGGGGGCCGCTTGGTTCTGCCTGTCCATCACCTGCCTTCTCACGTGGGGCACGGTTTCCTATGCGGCCAAGTGGCGTGACCCGGTCACGCTCTGGACCCATGCGCGCGAGCAGTTCCCGGAGGCGCCATTGATCCGGCGGAACCTCGCGGACGCGCTCTCGCGCAAGGCGATGGCCTCGCAGGACCCGGCCGAGCGCACGCGCCTGCTGGCGGAGGCGGCCAGGATTTTCCCGGCGGACCACCGCCTCCTGATGGCGCAGGCGGAAGAACTGGAAGGCAGCGGAGACGCGGATGCCTTGGCAAGGCTGCTGGACAGTGCGCGGCGCCAACCCTCGATCAGCGACGCCACGGCGCTGTGGGCTGCCGCGAAGCTAGGGCTGCTGCGGCTCCGCGAGGGCGACCGGGAGGAGGCGGAGCGCGAGTTCGACACCGCCTTCGCCCGCCCGCCGCAAGCATGGCCCACCGTGCAGGACCTGCTCTTCGCCGGGAGGTACGCGGAGGAGGCGGGACGTGTCGACACCGCACGCGCCTACTACGAGGAGGCCCTGCGCCGCGAACCGACGAACGGCGATGCGCTTGAGGGGCTCGCGTTCGTCCTCCACCGGCAGGGCGACCTCGCGGGGGCGCTCGATACTCTCCGCGCGGCGGTTGCAGCCACCCCGGGCGACGCCGACCGCGCCCGCAACCTCGCCGTGATGGAAGCCGAGGCGGCCGCCGACGTCGGCAAGCAGAGGTAGCGGTACTGCCGGCGGCGCGGAAGCCAACGTGACCCTTTTGGACACAGTTCGGCGCCGGCACCAACTTCGCGAAGAGGTTGGCGCCAGCGCCCAGTGCGCCGAAAGGAGACACCGATGGACATCAACAAGTTCACCCAGAAGTCGCAGGAGGCGCTCGCAAGCGCCCAGTCCCTCGCTGTTTCCTTCGGACACACCGAGGTCGACGGAGAGCACCTGCTGCTAGCGCTGCTCGACCAGCCGGAAGGTCTTGTGTCGCGGCTGCTCCAGCGCATGGAGGTGCCGCTCCCCGCGCTGCGCCGGGCGGTCGAGCGCGAGCTGGCGAAGCTCCCAAAGGTCGCCGGCGCCGGTATCGAGCCCGGGCGCGTCGCCATCACGCAGCGCCTCGCCAAGACGCTGGTCGCCGCCGAGAAGGAGGCGAAGCGACTGAAGGACGAGTATGTGTCCGTCGAGCACCTCGCGCTGGCGCTGCTCGCGGGCGAGGGCGGTGCCGCGCGCGCGCTCAAGGAAGCCGGCGTCGCCCCGGACGCGTTCCTCAAGGCGCTCACCGACGTCCGCGGCAACCAGCGCGTGCAGTCCGCCAACCCGGAGGCCACCTACGAGGCGCTCGACCGCTACGGGCGCGACCTGGTCGCCATGGCCCGCGACGGCAAGCTCGATCCGGTGATCGGCCGCGACGAGGAGATCCGCCGCGTGATCCGCATCCTGTCGCGCAAGACGAAGAACAACCCGGTGCTCATCGGCGAGCCCGGCGTCGGCAAGACCGCCGTCGCCGAGGGGCTCGCGCAGCGCATCGTCCGCGGCGACGTCCCCGAGGGCCTGAAGGACAAGACGGTCTTCGCCCTCGACATGGGGGCGTTGATCGCAGGCGCCAAGTACCGCGGCGAGTTCGAGGAGCGCCTGAAGGCGGTGCTCAACGAAGTGCGCAGCGCCGAGGGGCGCATCATCCTCTTCATCGACGAGCTGCACACGATCGTCGGCGCCGGCAAGGCGGAGGGCGCCATGGACGCCGGCAACATGCTGAAGCCGATGCTCGCCCGCGGCGAACTCCACTGCATCGGCGCCACGACGCTCGACGAGTACCGCCAGCACATCGAAAAGGACGCCGCGCTCGAGCGCCGCTTCCAGCCGGTGCTCGTCGCCGAGCCCTCCGTCGAGGACGCCATCTCGATCCTGCGCGGGCTCCGCGAACGCTTCGAGGTCCACCACGGCGTGAAGATCCAGGACAACGCGCTCGTGAGCGCGGCGGTCCTCTCGCACCGCTACATCTCCGACCGCTTCCTCCCCGACAAGGCGATCGACCTCGTGGACGAGGCGTGCGCGATGCTCCGCACGGAGATCGACTCGATGCCCACGGAGCTGGACACGGCGACGCGGCGCGTGATGCAGCTCGAGATCGAGGAGGCCGCGCTGAAGAAGGAGAAGGACGACGCCAGCCGCGCCCGCCTGAAGGAACTCCAGAAGGAACTGGCGGACCAGCGCGCCAAGGCCGACGCGCTCCGCGCCCAGTACGAAACCGAGAAGGTCGCCATCAAGAAACTGCAGGACCTCCGCGGGCAGATCGAGTCGCTCCGCCGCGACATCGAGCTCGCCGAGCGCGCCTACGACCTGAACCGCGCGGCGGAGCTGAAGCACGGACGCCTGCCGCAGCTCGAGGCGCAGCTCGCCGCCGAGGAGAAGGCGGTCGCCGCGGGCGGCGGCGGACCCCGCCTGCTCCGCGAAGAGGTCACCGGTGAGGAGATCGCCGAGATCGTCGCCCGCTGGACGAACATCCCGGTGACGCGCCTGCTCGAAGGCGAGCGCGAGAAGCTGCTCCGCCTGCCGGAGGTGCTCCACCAGCGCGTGGTCGGCCAGGACGAAGCGGTGCGCCTGGTGGCCGATGCGGTGCTGCGCTCGCGCGCGGGCATCTCCGATCCGCGCCGCCCCGTCGGCTCGTTCCTCTTCCTCGGCCCCACCGGCGTCGGCAAGACGGAGCTGGCCAAGACCCTCGCCGCGACGCTCTTCGACACGGACGAGAACCTGATCCGCATCGACATGTCGGAATACATGGAGAAGCACTCGGTCTCGCGCCTGATCGGCGCGCCCCCGGGCTACATCGGCTACGACGAAGGCGGCCAGCTCACCGAAGCGGTACGCCGCCGCCCCTACTCCGTGATCCTCTTCGACGAGGTCGAAAAGGCGCACCCCGACGTGTTCCACACGCTGCTGCAGCTCCTCGACGACGGACGCCTCACCGACTCGCAGGGCCACGTGGTGAACTTCAAGAACACGGTGGTGATCATGACGAGCAACATCGGCGCGCCGTTCCTGATGGAGGGCATCACCGAGTCGGGCGAGATCCGCTCCGCGGCCCGCGACGCCGTGATGCGCGAGCTGCGCGCGCACTTACGCCCCGAGTTCCTGAACAGCGTGGACGACATCGTGCTGTTCAAGCCGCTCCGTCCGGCGGAGATCGAGCGGATCGTGCTGCTGATGACGGAGGACATCCGCCGCCGCCTCGCGGAGCGCCGCATCGGCCTTGAACTCTCCCCCGCCGCGCTCGCGTTCATCGCGCGCGAGGGCTACGACCCGGTCTACGGCGCCCGCCCGCTGCGCCGCTTCCTCCAGCGCGAACTGGAAACCCCCATCGCCCGCACCCTCATCGGCGGCCTCGCCAAGGAAGGCGGCGCGATCCGCGTGGATGAGCGGGGCGGCGTGCTGGAGGTGGGGGGTTGAGTGAACCGGGTTCAGTCAGGAGATAGGCAAGACATTCGGGTCATGACATGGATAACGCTCGGTCGCGTTCTGGTTCGCGGTCGGGCGGGCGGCGGCTCCCGGATGGCCTAAGCACGCTCGCGTGCCGAGCGTCCCTGGCCCCCGCGCGGCGGGGAGAATTCTCGCGCGGTGCCTCGCGGGGGCCATGTTCTTACATCGCTTCTTTTTCCTTGTGGCAACGCTCACCGTGCGAGGCTAAGATGCCCGCGGCCGTACCCATCGTGCCTTCCGGCACTGCCACACACGGAGGCTTCACATGCCACTTCGCAAGTCCCCTATCCATGCCGCCTTCCTCGCCTGCCTTCTGGCGGGCGGGGTGGTGCCAAGTTCCGCGCAAGCAGGCAGTGATGAGCTGGCCGCGCGCCTTGAAGCGGAGGCGGCACGCCGTGCCGCCGAGGTCGAGGCGTTCTCCGCCCGTACCGGAATCCCGGTCCGGATCCAGGACGAGGGTGGCGCAGTCGCGGGCCTCGACCGGATTCTCCCCGGGCGTGCGCCGATGTTCCTCGTCACGCACAACGTCAATTCAGCGATCTCGACCAACGCCCACCAGGTGCGGGGCAACCCCGCATTCCTCTCCGTCGACGGCACGGGGGTGACCGTAGGCGTCTGGGACGACGGCATCGTGCGAGGCACCCACCAGGAGTTCGACCCTCCCTCCGGCCCCTCGCGCGTCACTGTGATCGACGGTGCCTCGATCCTCTCCAACCATGGGACACACATGGCCGGCACCCTCGCCGCGGCCGGTGTGGATCCTAACGCACTCGGCATGGCTCCCGGATCGCTCGTGTGGACCGCGGACTTCTTCGACGACGTTTCCGAGGTGGCGCTGGTGGCCGCGGATGCGCCCGGCCAGACGAACCGCCTCTACCATTCGAACCACTCCTACGGATTCGTGGCAGGCTGGGCCACTGGCAACTTCGGAGCGGGCTTCGGCCGGTACTGGATGGGCACCTGGGGCCAGGCCGAGGACACCGGCTTCGGGTTCTACGACAGCTCCGCGCGCGACCTCGACGAGCTCGCGTTCAGCAACCCCTACTACCTGCACTTCAAGGCCGCCGGCAATGACCGCCTCGACGGACCACCCGCGCCGGGGGGCGTCTTCTTCCGCTGGGACCCGGTTGCCTCGGCGTGGACGCCGGAAAACTACAACCCCGCGGTCCACCCGGGCTCCGACGGCAACAGCGGGACCGGCTACGACAGCATCTCCTTCAACGGAATCGCGAAGAACATCGTCACCGTCGGAGCCGTCGCCGACGCCGTCCTCAACGGCGAACGCGACCTCCCCTCCGCTGTCAATCTCGGCCTCTCGAGCTGGGGTCCTGCGGACGATGGGCGCCTCAAGCCCGACGTGGTCGGCAATGGCTTGTTTGTGTACTCCTCGATGGCTGTCTTCGACGCCGACTACAGCAATGGCTCCGGCACCTCGACCGCGACCCCGAACGTCGCAGGGACCGCCTCGCTCCTGATCGATTTCTACCGCCGGCGCTTCCCGGGCGGCGACATGCTCGCCTCGACGCTGAAAGGTCTGATCATCCACACCGCCGATGACATCGGCCCCGCGGGACCCGATTACCAGAACGGCTTTGGCCTCGTGAACGGCCTCGCGGCCGCGCAACAGATCCAAGCCCACGCGGACGAGCCCAACGACCTGTTCATGCGGGAGGACTCGCTCACCGACGCCACCGATACGGTCGACGACTTCCTGTTCATCTGGGACGGCTCCAGCCCCATCGTCGCGACGATCTGCTGGACCGATCCCGCAGGAGTGCCGCTCGACGCCAGCGGCGGCCCCGACCAGAGCACGCGCCAGCTCGTCAACGATCTCGACATCTCGATCATCGGGCCGGACTCCACCGTCTACCGGCAGTGGAGGCTCGATGGCACCAATCCCTCCGCCCTCGCGACCACCGGCGATAACGACGTGGATAACGTCCGCCAAGTCCGCATCGACGCTCCCGCCGGTGCCACCAGCGGCTGGACGCTCCGGGTCGAGTCCGACGGGCCGATCCTGAATGGCCCCCAAGTCTACTCGATCTTCCTCAGCGGCCAGTCGGGCCTGTTGGAACCTGCCGGTGTGAAATCGTGGCAGAACTACCGCTGATGAACGGGGTGGGACGCTGGAGGTGGGCGCGGGACCTGAAACTCAGGACCTCCGCCCGACCCTTCTACAGATAACCCCCCAATCCCAGCCACGAAGCATCACCGGATGATCCACGGCCCTCCGAGGGACCTTCCCCGCTTCATGGAGGGCAGTCACACCGAGGGGCTGCAAACACCCAGCTCTCAGGCATTTCCCGAGCCTGTTTCCGACGGCTCCTTGGCTGATTGGGATTAGCCCGATGAGCAACCTTCCTGACCGAGAGGAGCATTCGAACCAAAATGGCAAAGCAGCACACTCCTTCCAAGGCTATCCGGACAATGAGGCAATCCACTTCCCTGCGGTGGGCGTGCCTGGTTTCGCTCGCCCTCACGTCCTCCCACCTCTTCGCGATTTCCGGCAGCGGCACGTCGGCCGCCGGATCGCTCGACACCGTTGCCCCGGTCGCGGGGTCGCTCACGGCGCCCGCCGCGGTCGCCACGACGGCGATGGTCAACTACTCCGGCGCCAGCGACGCTTCCGGCATCGCCCGCGTGGAGCTTTGGGCGCGCGAAGACGCCGCCTCCTGGGCGTTTACGTCGCTCTTCGAAACGGCGGTTCTGGGCTTCTTCAACTACACGCCCGGCGCCACGGGAACCTACTACTTCGAGCTTGTCGCCGAGGACACCCTCGGCAACCGCAGCGCCGCGCCCTCCGGCTCGATCGGCACCGGGCAGGCCACCACGAACTTCCACAACAGCGTGGAAGACTGGAGCTTGTTCAACTAATGAAATCGCTCCGCTCTCTTTCCCTCCTCGCGGCCCTCGCTCTTCCGGCGGCGCTCTTCGCGCAGCCCGTCGTCAGCAACGTCGCCTTCGTCCAGCAACCGGACGGCGCCGGTTCCACGCGCGTTCGCGTGAATTACGACCTCGCTTCCCCGAACGGCAACGCGACGGTGTCGCTGCTTTACTCGACCAACGGCGGCACTAGCTTCTCCGCCGCCACCACCACTACAGGCGCCGTGGGCGCGGGCGTGACGCCGGGCACCGGCAAGACCATCGACTGGGCCGTGGCTACGGACCTTCCCGGACTGCAGCTAGCGGGGAACTTCGTCGTGCGCGTATTCGCCGAAGACGGCGCGCCGATCCCGCTCGAGATCACCAGCAACGGCGGCGCCGTGCATCAGCTCGGCACGCAGGTGCTGACCTTCACCTTCGCGGAGCCGGTAACCGGTTTCGACGCCGCCGACGTGACGGTGACGAACGGGACCAAGGGCGCCTTCGCCGGTTCCGGCGCGGTGTACACGCTGGAGGTCACCAGCCCCGGCGGCGCGGTCACGGCCGCGGTGCCAGGGGGCGCGGCCACCTCGGTGGCGAGCGGAGTCGCCACGCTCGGCGACACGCTCTCCAACTTCTACCAGGACACCTGGACCGTCACACTGCGGACAACTCCCTCGCTCGTGACAATGGACCTGATCCGCATCCCGGCGGGGACGTTCGAGATGGGGTCGCCTGCCACCGAACTCTCCCGCGCAGGCGACGAAACCCAGCACACGGTGACGCTGTCGCAGGACTTCTACCTCGGGAAGACGGAGGTGACACAGCAGCAGTGGCTGGCGATCCGTGGCTCCTTCACGCTGGGCCAGGCCCATGGCACGAATGACAACCTTGCGGTCCACTTCGTCTCGCACGACGACATTATGAATCCTTTGACGGGTTTAATGAAGCTGCTCAACGACCACCTCACGGCCACAAGCCAAGGACCCGCAACGGCGACGCTGCCGACGGAATCGCAGTGGGAGTACGCCTGCCGAGCGGGCACCACGACGCGGTTCAGCTTCGGCGACGGCCTGCACCCCACGGACGATGAGGGCTGCGGCACGACCACCGAGCGCACCGGCAACATGTGGTACTGCGGGAACAACTCACCGACCGGAACGAAGATCGTTGGCCAGAAGCCCGCGAACGCCTGGGGCTTGTGGGACATGCACGGCAACCTGTCGGAATGGTGCTCCGACTGGGCTGACGCGTATCCGGGAACCGTCACCGATCCGACCGGGCCTGCTTCCGGCAGTTTCCGCATTTTCCGCGGCGGCAACTGGAACAACAACGCCCGCGATTGCCGGTCGGCCCGGCGCAACGATTTCTCGCCGTCTATCCGGAGCACCAGCATCGGGTTCCGTGTCCTCGCAGTCCGGTAAGCGGGCCAAGTGAGCGAGAGGCCGGGTGGGTGCTGCGTGCCGACGGTCGAGAGGTCGGGCAGAGCGAGAGCATACACCCACCCGCGGCTTCGCCGCGCAGGCGGAGTGGCGAACGGCGAAGAGCGAATGGGAAAACAGGCCCCGGCGCACGATAATGCGGTGACCCGGGGCCATTCTCCGCATCGAGCGTCGGGCAACGCGGCAGGGGTGCCACAGCCGCTCGTCATACCCCGACATAGTGGAACCCCTGCCGGGGTCCGTTTCCGATGGTTTTCCCCACCCCGCGTAGAGACGCGCGGCTACGATGATGGCGCCACTGCCGGGACGGCTCGCCGTGCCGACTGGCCTGTCGCCATCCTCACTCCAAGCGGCGGGCCGCGGCCGGGGACCGCGGACGGCGGTCGGGTGGCGGAGGATCCCGTCCTCCCAACTAGGCTGAGCCCGCGGCCAGGGAGGGAGTATCCACGAGTGCCTTGTCGCTCCCGTCGGGCGCGTCGCGCGGGAGCGGCGCAGGCTCGAGCCGGCCATCCGCGGCGGCCCGCTCCACGCATTGGCTGATTCCGACCGTTGGCATCAACTTCGCGCTTTAAAGTTCAGCAGCGCGGGGCCAAGGCTGTTTGGATCTCTACGAAAGGAGGAACAGCAGCATGGACTTCGACAAGAAGCCGAACGATCAGCGGCCCGACGTCAAGAGCACGAACATTCCAGGGAAGCGGACGGACAAGGACAACCGCGCAGGGCAGATGGACCCGAAGAAGAAGGGCAACAAAAGGTAGTCCCCACTTAGAGCGTTGAACCCCCGGCGGGCGCCGCAGGAGGACTCCACGTTGAACGAAGCCATTTTCCGGTATTGGGCCGCGACGAGGGCGCGCCGCGCCCGCAAGGGCCGGTTGCAGGGGGGTGCGGCGGGTCGATAGCTACGCTCCCTGTGGAGCGCCTACGGTCAGACCGTGTAGCGCTCCTTCCAACTGGCCGGAAAGGTCAGGCGGTTCGCGTAGACGAACCGGATGAGCTGGCCGTGGTGCTGCACCTCGTGTTCGAGAAGATCAAGGGCGAGCCCGAGCTGGGCGGGCATCAGCCCGGCGGCGTCCACTTGGTGAAGCGCGCCGCTGGTGGCTTCGAGGGCCTCGAGCACCGATTGCTTGTTTTGCGGCGACCTTAGGCTGCAATTGAAGCCCTGCCAACAGCCCGAGGCGATCGCGCGGAGGTAGCTCTCGCGCGCGCCGACGATACACCAGAGCTGCCCCCCGATCCGGTTCGACGGCAGGCCCGGCAGATCCAACCCCAACGCGGCCTCGTCGAGGTGCGCGACGAGGTCGTGTGTGAGGGCGAACGCCCTTGTGAACCGTGAGGTGAGTTCCGTGCTCATCGTCATCCCCTCTCGAATGCTGCTACCATCCGTGCTGAGCGGGTCAGGTGCTCCCCCGCCGCCCGGGGGACTGACAACCGGATTGGTCGCTGGCCCGCCACTCGCTCCCTCTCAGGCGGTGTGTTCTTATCGTGACCCGCCCGCCCGCCGGTGGCGCTATGGCGACGCCGCGCGGGCGGCATTCCGATGCGAGGCGGCAGGCGCGACTTGGCGAAGAAACCACGACCCACCATGCAGGAGCGCCGCGAGCAGTTCCGCCGCGCGCTGCCGGAGGCGCTCGCCCTGGCGCGGCCGTACCGCGGGATGCTCGCGTTCGCGCTCGTGCTGCTGCTCGTGAACCGCGCCGCGAGCCTCGTGCTCCCCGCGGCGCCCAAGTTCATCTTCGACGACGCGCTCGCGAAAGGCGACACGCGCTTCTTCTACCAGATCGTCGCCGCGGTGGTGGCGGCGTCGTTCATCCAGGGCGCCAGCATCTTCCTGATGACGCAGACCGTCTCGAAGGCGGGGCAGCGCCTGATCCGCGACCTCCGCGTGAAGATCCACGGCCATGTCTCGCGCCTCCCGCTGCGCTACTTCGACAGCCACCGCTCCGGCGAGGTCACCAGCCGCGTGATGAACGACGTGGAAGGCGTCCGCAACCTGCTCGGCACCGGCATCGTCGAGCTGCTCAACGGCGCGCTGACGTTCCTCTTCGTGGTGCCGATCCTCTTCTGGCTTAACTGGAAGCTCACGCTGGTGGCGCTGTCGTTCCTGGGCTTCTTCGGCATCTTGATGGTCTTCGCGTTCAAGAAGCTGCGCCCGATCTTCGAGGAGCGGCAGGAGGCGATGGGCGTGGTGACCGGACGCCTGACGGAGAGCTTCGGCGGTATCCGCGTGGTGAAGGCCTACACAACGGAAGGCGCCGAGCAGACGGTCTTCGCCGCCGGCGCGAACCGGCTCCTCGACGTGATCCTGCGCACGATCGGCATCATTGCCTTCTTGGCGCTCACGACGTCCGGCCTCACCGGCCTGCTGGGCGCGGCGGTGCTGCTGGTCGGCGGGCACCAGATCATGGCGGGCGAGTTCCAGCCCGGCGCCTTCATCAGCTACATCTTCTACGTCGGCTTCATGATCGCCCCGGTGGCGCAGGCGGTCTCCATCGCCGGATCGCTGAGCGAAGCGTTCGCCGGGCTGGACCGCATGCGGCAGGTGCTCGGCGAGGAGCGTGAGGACACCGGCGACGACGCCCGCGCGCCGCTCGGCCCCGTCGAGGGGCGCGTCGAATTCCGCGGGGTGTCGTTCTCCTACGAGGCCGGCAAGCAGGTGCTCCACACGGTTTCCTTCGACGCGGAGCCCGGCACCTCGACCGCGCTGGTGGGGCCGTCCGGCGGCGGCAAGTCCACGGTGATCGGCCTCCTCGCCGGCTTCTACCGCCCGCAGGAGGGGGCCGTGCTGGTGGACGGGCGCGATTTGGCGACGGTGCGCCTCGCGGACTACCGGCGGCAGCTCGGCGTGGTGCTGCAGGAGAACTTCCTCTTCGACGGCACGGTGGCGGAGAACATCCGCTACGCGCGGCCGGAGGCGTCCGACGAGGCGCTCCACGAGGCGGCCCGGCTCGCGCACTGCGGCGAGTTCATCGAGAAGCTGCCGCAGGGCTGGGACACGATCGTGGGCGAGCGCGGCGTGAAGCTCTCCGGAGGCCAGCGCCAACGCGTCGCCATCGCCCGCGCCATCCTGGCCAACCCCCGCATCCTCATCCTCGACGAGGCCACCAGCTCGCTCGACAGCGAGTCCGAGGCGTACATCCAGGACGGCCTGCGCACGTTGATGAAGGGGCGCACGACGTTCATCATCGCGCACCGTCTCTCGACGATCCGCGCGGCGGACCAGATCCTCGTGCTCGAGGGCGGGCGCATCGTCGAGCGCGGGGCGCACGCCGCGCTGCTGGCGGCGAAGGGACGCTACCACGACATGTACACGCTCCAGCACGGCCTCGATGGGCGGTTTGGACCCGGTTCCGACGCCGAAAACAGGGCGGTCGGGGTACCGGGGGACACTTCGGAGCGCCCACGGCAACGCGGAGGATTCGGCTCGATCTTGGCCTAGCAGGCCCTGACATCGAGTGCGCAGTCCTCATTTCGTAGCACTTAGCTAAATCAAAAATCCAACCCACAATTTACTAAAAGCCTTTCAGCCGCACTCCGGCGCGGCGTTTGCACACCGTCCCATGCCACCCGGGGACGATTTCCGACCTCGGAACACCCCCCGGGCGGCCCTTTTTGGTAAAATGTTTACTGAAAAGGCGGCCGCCGCTTGACAATCCAGCCACCCGCGTGGCCCGGTGCGAACGAAGGCAGCGGTTGAATAAAAGGAAAGGAAGTGCTTTAACTCCCGAAGGAGTGTCCAACATGGAAAGCACGCATCCGCGTCCGGGGCGGACCCAACCCGGAACCCTGATCCCCCACGCCGTCCGCTACGTCGACGGCATCCGCGACGACGCCGGGCTTGTCGAGCTGGCGATGCGCACGGGAGATCCCCACACGGTGGCGTTCGCAGTGATCGCCGCCCACCGCAACGAGATCAACGCCTGGCTCGACGCCTGCGCGGACGCGATCCGCGCCGCCGTCTCCAGCGCGACCGATACGGCACTCGCGGCGCTCGGCCTCCGTGGCCGCCGCCGCATGGCCGAAGACGCCCTCGGCATGGAACTCCCGCTCCGCGACGACGAGCTGGACGCCATGATGGCAGAGGTCGAACGCTACAAGTGGCTCGAAGCGGAACGCGCGGGCCGCGATATCTGGCGCGAGCGCGACGCGGAGAACCCCCTGCGTCCCGCCCTCGTCGAATGGTTCCGGCGCCACTTCGGCTCCTGGTACCTCACCCAGCGGCGCATCGGCCGCACCTTCTGGTCCGGCGGCGTCCTCTAAGCCGCCCGGCCACGCGGCGCCGCTCCCCCCCGGGGCGGACGCCACTCCCCCGCCATGACCCCCTGAAGCAGCTTCATCCCCCAGCCGGCGCCGGAGGCCCTCAACCAGCCTTTGGCGCCACCCCTCCCCTCCCCGCGCGGCGCCGCAACCGCCGCGCGGGGAGAGGCGTGGTGGCGTGCGTTAGCGGGCGAACCCGATCCCGGACCCCCACAACACCAGATCGCCGTTCGACACCGTTCCGTTGGTCGGATCGTACGACACAACGCCGTCGCCCGAGATGTGCCCCGGAAGTCCCGGCGCCGTTCCGTTGCTCGGCCCCCGCGTCGTGGTCGCTGTCCGGCCCATGGCTCAACAGATACCACGCCGACGCGCGGTTCAGCGACCCCATCGTCGCGAGGAAGAACGCGTCGAACTCCTGCTCGCCGGAAAGCGAGTCGGCGCCGTCCGCCGCCTCCTCCGCCACACGCGAGTACTCGCGCGTGGCATAGTGGTACGCAAAGTACGTCTCGCTGTTCTCGGCGAGGTTCGGGAACGGCTCGTTCGGCACCAGCGTGATGTAGGCGATCGGCGTCGTGAGGCGCCGCGGCAACTTCGTCTCAAAGAACGTCGGCCGCGGGCTCACCATATCGCTGCCGTCCACATTGTCCGGCAGCGGATAGCGGTTGTTGTCCACGCGGTACGACTCGATGCCGGTGGCGATCGAGCGCATGTCTGCCTTGGCGCGGGTGACCTTCGCGCGCACCTGCGCTTCGAGGAAGTTCGGAACGCCGATGGCAGCCAGGATGGCGATGATGGCGACGACGATGAGGAGCTCGATGAGGGTGAAGCCTGCACTAATTATGTTCATTGCGGGAGTACTTGTGTGGTATAGCGTAGCAAGTATGTCTAGACGAACTTGGGCATCGGCCAACACCAGTGGTCAAGGCGGATGCGGTACCAAGGGCCCCCGCGCCAGAACCTCCGCCGCGCAGTTTCAAGGGCTGGCCGACGTGCCGCCCTGGATCGAGTGGCTCGCGAACATCGATAACCCCCGCACGCGGCGCGCGTACCGGATCGACGTGGCCGATCTGATCGCCTTCCTCGGCATCGAGGGCGGGACGGAGTTCCGCCAAGTGACCCGTGCGCACATGAT
>JANRJK010000019.1:0-105939 GCA_033764015.1 Candidatus Sumerlaeia bacterium
CCCCCCCCCGCCCGCGCGGGGCGGGGGGGGGGGCCCCGCCCCCCCCCCCCCCGCCCGCGTTTCCGGCTCAAATCCATTGCCGGGCCCCCGGCGCCACCCCATCCTCCCTTCGGGTGCGACCCACCCTCGAACGACGAATCCGGGACCAACGATGACTTCGAACCGCCTCCGCCGCCGCGCCGCCCTCGCCGCGCTCGCATCCCTCCTCGCCGCCGCTCCGCCGCTTTCCGCCGCCGACCCGCACGCCGTCTACACGGCGCTCCGCCAGGACCCCGCGAAGATCCTGCTCGAGTACGGCGAGGTGGACCCCGCGCGCGAAGCGCTCCCCGCGGCGCGGCTCTTCTCCACCGCTGAGGCTTCCCGCGCCGAATCGTCCGGGCGCTACTTCCTCGTCCAGTTCAACCGCGCCGCCACGCCCGCGGACCTCGACGAGCGCCGCGCCCGCGGCTGGGAGTTCCTCGGCTACGTCCCGAACAACGCCTACTTCGTCCGACTCCCCGGCGCGGCCTCCCGCGCGGTTCCCCAAGCCGACCCGCTGGTGCGCTGGGCGGACCGCTGGCACGGCGGCTACAAGGCGTCGCAGGCGCTCCGCGAACGCGCCGGCGCCATGCGCTCGAGCGAGCCCGCCACCGTCCTCGCCTCCCTGTGGCCCGGCGAGGATGCGAAAGCCGCCGCCGAGGCGCTCCAAGCCGCCGGCCTCGAACCGCTCGGCATCGCCTACGACTCCACCGGCGGCGCCCGCATCTCCGTCTCCGCGGCGCCGGAGAACTTCGCCGCGCTCGCCGACCTCGAAGCGGTCCGCTGGCTCGAACCGATGAACGAGATCACGACGCGCAACGACTTCGTCACCACGGTAGTCCAATCGGGCGAGGCGGTCTCGAACGGCTCGCGCCCCGTCTGGGCCGCGGGCCTCACCGGCACCGGCGAGATCATCGGCCATATGGACGGCGCGATCATCGAATCGTCCTGCTTCTTCGACGACTCCGCGGCCATCGGCCCCGGGCACCGCAAGATGGTGCTGCTGGACGGATCCGGCGGCGACACCGCCCACGGCACGCACACCGCCGGCACCGCGGCGGGGCTCAACCTCGCGAGCAACACCAACCGCGGCGTGGCCCATAACGCGAAGATCGCCCACGGCAACACCGGACTCGTGACAAACATCGGCAACGCCACCGCGCCCTCCACCTTCGACGCGCGGCTGCTCGTCGCCCAGAACGCCGGCGCCTTCGTCCACACCAACTCCTGGGGCAACGACGCCGTCACCAGCTACACGAACCTCTGCGAGGACATCGACCGCTTCTCCTGGGACAACGAGGACGCGCTCATCGTCTTCGCAGCCACCAACACCTCGACGCTCAAGACGCCCGAGAACGCCAAGAACGTCCTCGCGGTGGGCTCCACGCGGCGCACCAACATCAACGCCGTGAGCACCGGCGGCGCGGGGCCCACGAGCGACGGCCGCCTCAAGCCGGAGATCTTCGCCCCGGGCGAAAACACCGTAAGCGCCAGTACCAGCACCTGCTCCACGGCCTCCTCCACCGGCACCAGCATGGCCTGCCCCGCGGTCACCGGCGCCGGCATCCTCGTGCGAGAGTACTTCCGCAAAGGCTTCCACCCGGGTGGCGCCGCCTCGGGCGACGGCTTCATCCCTTCCGGCGCCCTCATCAAGGCGGTCCTCCTCAACGGCACCGTCGACATGACGAGCGTCACCGGCTACCCGTCCAACGCGGAGGGCTGGGGCCGGCTGCTCCTCGACAACGCGCTCTACTTCGACGGCGACACGCGCACGCTCTATGTGGCCGACTACCGGCGCAGCGCCGGCGAAGGCCTCGGGCAGGGAGCCACGCGCTCCGAGAGCATCCGGGTCACCTCCACCGCGGAGCCGCTCCGCGTGACGCTCGCCTTCATGGATCCCGCCGCCTCCATCGGCGCCTCCTCCGCGCCGATCAACAACCTCGACCTCGAGGTCGTCTCGCCGAGTGGAGCCACCTACCGCGGCAACGTCTTCACCGGAGGTTTCTCATCCACCGGCGGCAGCGCGGACACGCTCAACAACGTCGAGGTGGTCTCCATCGCCGCGCCGGAAGCGGGCGAATGGACCATCACGGTGCGCGGCACCACGGTCAACGCGCTCTACCCGTCGGTCGGCTACGCGATCGCCGCGAACGGGGCGATCGGGCCCGGAGGCCGCGGCGCGCTGTCCCTCTCGCCGGGGACCGCCACCTGCGGCGACACCGTCACGGTGACCCTCCGCGACGGCAACGCAACCGGTGGCACGCAGCAAGTCGCCCTCGCGTCGGACTCCGGCGATACGGAGACGCTCGCCCTCCCGGCCATGGGCGACGGCGTCCACTCCGCCTCGTTCACAATCGCCCAGGGAGTGCCCGCGGCCGGGAACGGAACCTTGGAAGGCACCTCCGGCGGCACGTTCTCGGTGACCTACGAGGACGCCGACGCGGGCGAAGGCGCACCCGCGGAGATCGCGACGACCGGCGCGCTGGATTGCGACGCGCCGGAACCGGTCTCGATCACGCTCCTCGAGGTACGCGACACCACGGCGATCTGGCAGCTGGCCTTCGACGAACCCGCCTCCGGCACCTTCACCGCGGGCACGGCCTGCGGCGATTCGACGTACTCCGCGCCGCTCGTGGCCGCAGCGGCCCCGAACACCTACACCGCCAGCCTCGCCGGCCTCCCGCCGGGAACACTTCTGCGCGGGCGTGCGGAGGTCCAGGACTCCATTGGCAACAGCGCGGTCCTCGATGCGGGCGGCGCCTGCTTCCCATTCACGACGCTCGCGTTCCAGCGGACCGCGTTCTTCGACATGGAGCCTGATAGCGACGGCATCACCACCGCCCTGATTTCCGGCTCCACCGGGGCGAACTGGCAGTGGGTCACGTACGCGAACAGCGCAAGCCCCACCCACTCCATGTTCGGTCCCAACATCAATACGGCCGCCACAGCCGCCATGGCCACCCCGCAGGTCCAGATCCCCGCGGGCGGCGGACTGCTCCGCTTCAAGCACACCTTCCAATTCGAGTCGGGAAGCTGGGACGGCGGCATCATCGAAGTCCAGCCGCAGGGGAGCGGCGCGTGGTCGAACCTCGGCCCGAGGATCCTCGCGGGAGGCTACAACGGCACTTTGGCCAGCGGCACCACCAACCCCCTCGCCGGTATCCAAGGATTCGTGGGCGGCACCCTCGGCCAAATGACCGAAGTCGTCGTCGACCTCTCCCCCTGGGCTGGCCAGTCGGTCTCGGTCCGCTGGCGCACCGGATCCGACGGCAGCGTCGGCGGCTCCGGCTGGTACGTGGACGACATCGAGTTTGGTACGTTCACCTCCGCCGTCCCGCC
This sequence comes from Candidatus Sumerlaeia bacterium, assembly GCA_033764015.1. Classification (GTDB taxonomy): domain Bacteria; phylum Sumerlaeota; class Sumerlaeia; order SLMS01; family JANRJK01; genus JANRJK01. The sequence goes on from JANRJK010000019.1 coordinate 3,358, forward strand.
CGCGACGGAGACCGGTTGGCAGGTGCTCGGCAACTAGGCGGCGGCGCGGGGCTTCGAGGCCCCGGCCTTCATCCCGCCTTCACCTCCTTGCGGAGGCGGGCGGGCAGGATCTTGAGCTGCTCGCGGTACTTCGCCACGGTGCGGCGGGCGATCTGGATGCCCTTGTCCTTCAGCTTGTCGGCGATCTTCTGGTCGCTCAGCGGGCGCTTCGGATTCTCCGCGCCGATGAGCTGCGTGATGATCTCCTTGATCGAACGCGACGCCGCCATGTCGCCCTCGTCCGTCTCGAGGCCGCTGTTGAAGAAGTACTTGAGCGGAAACACGCCGCGGGGCGTTTCGACGAACTTGTTCGAGGTGACGCGCGCGATCGTCGACTCGTGCATGCCGACCACCTCCGCGATGTCCCGCAGCGTCAGCGGCCGCAGCGACTCGATGCCCTTCTCGAGGAACCCCTTCTGGTACTCCATGATCGCCTCCGTGACGCGGAGGATCGTGGACTTGCGCTTCTCGATGTTCTTGATCAGCCACACCGCGCTCTTCAGCTTCGCGTGGGCGAACTCCGGATCGAGCTTCACCACCTCGGGAGCGGCGGGGAGGTCCACATCCTCCATCACCGGGCGGCCTTCCGCGTCGGTGTTCGCCTCGCCCTTCACCAGCCGGCGGTAGGTGGACGGCACCACCAGCCGGCCGGCGTCGCCCTCGTTCAGGAAGTAAAGGTACCGCCCGTCCACTTTCTTCACATACACGTCGGGGACGATGGTGCGCGGAATCTCCTTCGACTTCGAGCGGCCCGGGCGGGGCTCCAGGCGCGAAACCTCGTTGAAGACGCGGCCCACCTCCTCCTCGGAGGTGGCGTACAGCTTCGCCAAGTCACGGAACTTCTTCTGCAGCAACAGGTCCAGCGACTCCTCGAGGATGCGGTAAAGGAGGCGCGTGCGGATGCCCTTCTCCTCGCACTGCAGCCGGAGGCACTCGGCGAGGTTCCGGGCGCCGACGCCGGTGGGTTCGAACTCCTGCACCACCTCCAGCACGTCGAACACCGTTTCCGGCGTGGTCTTCATCCGGAATGCGACCACTTCGAGCAGCAGCTCCTCCCGGGCCACCGTGTCCAACGCGTCGCGGTCCAGCCCCATGCGCACCGCGATCATGCGGCGCAGCAACAGGTCCTTCCCGCCCCGGGCGGCCTCGTCGTATTGCGTCTTCGTCAGGTACGAAAGGCAGCGCAGGATCAATTCCTTGCGCTTCATCGTCTCGTAGGCGGCGGGGTCCACACCGCCGTGCATGCGCGCCAGCGCCCGCCGCAGCCGCCGGTCCACCGCCTCCGCCGGTCCCGCCAATTCCGGGCGGACGTACTCGACCGGCACGCGCATCATCAGCGCGAGGTTCTCCGGCGAGCAGTCGAGGTACCCGTCCTCGTTAAGGTTTCCGACCAGGAACTCGCCGACAGCCAGTTCGGCTCCTCGAAGCGACGACAGCGAAAGCTGCCGCCGGAGCGATTCGTAGAGGCCCTCCTGCAAGGCCGTATACTCGGTGAAGTCCCGCTCCTCGTCCGGATCCTCCGCGATGGAAGCGGTCTTGATCGTGTCCGAATCGTCGTACTGGCTCTCCCAATCGACGTCGTTCTGGGAAAAAGTCTCGAACTCCGCGGACTCCTCGCCGGCGGCGCTCGCCTCGACGCCGGACCCGTCCGGGGGTGCCGCGGCGATGCGGTCCAACGTGGCCTCGGGGCCCTCGGAGAAGTCCTCGTCACCCATGGCGGGGTCCGGAGCGGCCTGCTCCGAGAGACCCGACTCTGGCGCGGCGGGGAACTCCGGCGCGTCGGAGCCCTCCACGGTGGACGGCCCCGATTCGAGCTGCTCCAAGTCGTCGGCCACCTCGAGGAACGGGTTCTCGAGCATCTCGTTCCGGATCATCTGCTCGAGGTCCATCGAGTTCATCTGGAGGAGCTGGATCGACTGCTGCATCTGCGGCGTCATGATCAGACGCTGCGTCTGCCGCATCGATTGCTGCATCGAGAGAGCCATGGCTCCGCTTCCTGAGGGCCTAGCCGGTGGACACCGACGCGCCCTTGCCAAGGATTGACACGCTTGGTGTTAGGTCCGGATTTCCGCTAGCTGTGGTGGCTTCTGGCTTACACACTAGCAAGAATCGGGCTAACCCCGAGGGCTAGAATGCGGGAACTTGGCGGGTGGTCAAGCAGTTCCCGAAGCAAGAAAGGTGACGACTCGACAAGACCAACCCCGGAGGGCGCCGGGCGCAAGGGCAGGGCCGCATCCCGAGAGGGAACTTCGCCGTTGCTCGGCGCCGCTACCCATGTGATTCCTCCACCCAGACCCAGACCATTTATCCCCCCGGCAAAGTCATCGACATGGCCTCCCCCCCCCGAACGTGGGCGCTCCTCATTCTGGTGCTTCTCCTCCTGGGCGGAGGCGCGGCGCTCTTCTTCGTCGGATTCCGTTCCATTCCACCCGACGAAAGCCGTGCGGATGCCGTGGAGACCCCCTCCCCCACACCCCCCCCGCCGAGCGGCCCGCGCACCTACTTCGACGACTATCCCCCCGATCCGCTCGGCGTTGCCTCCACGCGCCTGCGCGGCACGGTGCTCGTCCTGCCGGCCGCCGCCCCCGCCGGCGCCTATGCCACCGCCGCGGCGGTCCGCGACGCCCTCCTCGACCATCTCAACGCGCGGAGCAGCGGTTCGGTCCGCTTCGCCGACTACGAAACGCTCCATGGCCTCGTCGATTGGGACGATGCGCGCCCGACAGGCGAGGCGCCCTCGCCCAATGATGCCGACTTCGCCATGCGGTACATCCGCGCGGACCTTTCGGTGCTGGTGGAGGCGACCGGCGATCCGGCCACACTCCGCCTCCTGCTCCGCAGCCCGGACGGCTCCGAGTCGGCATCGACGGTGGCGTTCTCCGCGGAGCAGCCACTCGCCGCAGTAAGTGAGCTTGCGGGCGCCATCGCGGACGAACTCCCCGCCGACCTCCCGGCGGAGGAGCGCGCCGCGTACGGCGTTCCGCCCTACGCGGGGCTTTTCCAGACCTTCGACGAAGTGGCCGAGGCGCGGGCGTCCGACCGCGCCGCCGCGGAGGAACTCCTCGCGAAGGCTCCCGGCGACGTCGAGGTCCGCGCGCTGGTCGCGCCCGCGCTTCTCGCCGCGGACGCGGAGCGCGCCGCGGAGCTGCTCGTCACCGGCCCCGCCGGATTCGCCGCCGGACCAGCCGAACACCTCCTCCGCGTCGCGGTCTGGCGAGGGAACGGCGCGCGCCGCGCCGCGCGCTTCGAACTCCTTATCGGGCACAACCGCTTTCCCGGCGGATTCCCCACGCTCGCGGAGGTCTCCAACGCGTTCGGCCCCCGCGATCTCCCAGAGGCCATCTACAACATCCTCCACTATTGGCACGGCAGGGCCCCGCAAACCGGTCCCGAGCTTTCCCTTTCCGCCGCGCTCGCGACACGGGTGTGCGAGGGTTTCGTGGTCGAGCGCCCCTACGCGGAACTAGATGCAGAGACCCTGGACACGATAAGCTACTTCCGCGAAGCCACTGAGTTGAGGATCGCTTCGCTGCGCGAGGCGGTGGGGTCGCGCCCCGAGCAAGTCGCTCTCGAGATTTCGAAGGCCGCCATCCAGGGCCAGCGCGACGACGTGCACCTGCTCCTTCGCGAGGGCCTCGTGCTCCACCCCGCCAGCTTCGCGATCCGGGCGGCCGCCCTCAAGGCGGCGCTCCCGCGCTTCGGCGGTTCCGGGGACGAGTTCGCCGCGCTCGCCACCGAGTTCGCCGCCGAAGCCGCAAACCATCCGGAACTCCACCTGCTCCCGTACCACGCGTTCCGCGCGGAGCGCTTCCTCGACCATCTTCGCGGCGAGGCGGAGGCGGGCGCGCTTCGCGAGGCCGCCGCCGCGGACGCCTCCGCATGGGAGCCGGCCGCGCAGGGCCTCGCCGCCTTCGTCGAGGCCGGGCCTCCCGCCCACCGCGCCGCCTACGCGCTGCGCCTGCTCGCCGCCGGCGGGGGGGCGCGCCTCGACGAGGCGCTCGCCGCGGTCCCCGCCGACCGCGCGCCGCTCGTGGCGGCGGAGCTGCGCCGCCACGGCGCCGAGGAACTGGCCGGGCGCGTGCTCCCGTAGCGGGGCGGGCCCGATTGACCACGCCGCACCCGCGCGGCACCATCGATACGAACGCGCACCGCAAGGAGCACCCGCCCATGTCCGATAGCACCGCCACCCAACTGCCCCACTCGACCGCGCTCCCCGACGCGGCGGGGCGCTTCGGGGGCTTCGGCGGGCGCTACGTGCCCGAAACACTGATGCAGACGCTGATCGAACTCGAGGCGGCGTACCGCTCCGTGGCCTTCGACGACGCGTTCCAAGCCGAACTGGCCCGCCTGCTCTCCGAGTTCGCCGGCCGCGAGACGCCGCTCACCCGCGCGCGCCGCTACGAGCACGCCCTCGGCGGGCGCTTCCGCATCTACTTCAAGCGCGAGGACCTGCTCCACACCGGCGCCCACAAGCTGAACAACACCCTCGGCCAGGCGCTCCTCGCGCAGCGCCTCGGCAAGCGCCGCATCATCGCGGAAACCGGCGCCGGACAGCACGGCGTCGCCACCGCCACCGCCTGCGCGCTCCTCGGCCTCGAATGCACCGTCTTCATGGGCGAGGAGGACACCCGCCGCCAAGCGCTCAACGTCACCCGCATGCGCCTCATGGGCGCCAAGGTGCAGCCCGTCACCAGCGGCACCGGCACGCTGAAGGACGCCACCAACGAAGCGATGCGCGAGTGGATGTCCACCTGCGACGACACGCACTACATCATCGGCTCCTGCGTGGGCCCGCACCCGTTCCCCATGATGGTGCGCGACTTCCAGAGCGTGATCGGCAAGGAGGCCAAGGAGCAGCTCGCGGAGCGCGAAGGCCGCCTGCCGGACCACGTCGTCGCCTGCGTCGGCGGCGGATCGAACGCCATGGGCATCTTCTTCCCGTTCTACGACGAGCCCTCCGTGCGCCTCTGGGGCGCGGAGGCCGCCGGCCACGGCGTCGCGAGCGGACTCCACGCCGCCTCCATCGCCGCCGGGCAGATCGGCGTCTTCCACGGCTCCCGCAGCTTCGTCCTCCAAACCCCCGACGGACAGATCACCCCGGCTCACTCGATCAGCGCCGGCCTCGACTACCCCGGCATCGGCCCCGAGCACGCCTTCTACGCCGATAGCGGCCGCGCCACCTACCTCCCCATCGACGACGACGAGGCGATCGCCTCGCTCCGCCGCGTGAGCGAACTCGAAGGCATCATCCCCGCCATCGAAACCGCCCACGCCACCGCGCTGCTCGAAAAGCTCGCGCCCAGGATCGCCGACGACGCCGTGGTGCTCGTCTCCCTCTCCGGCCGCGGCGACAAGGATGTGGCCACGCTGAAGGCCCTGCTGGACGCGGAAGCGGAGAGCTAGTCGAGGGGGAGGCCCGCCCCGATTCCGGTTGCGAGAACGCCGTAAGCCGGGCTTCCCTCGCCGCCACGGAGGAAGCCGACGACGTGTGCTTGACGAGATCGAGCAAGACGGGGAAAGCGCCGCCAACGGCCGAGGTCATCGGCGAAGAGTCGAGCGGGATGCAGACGCTTCGCGTGCCGCCCGGTGGCGGGGGCATCATCGAGTTGGATCGCATCTTTGGGCTAAAGGCGGTCGAAGCTTACGAGTACACCCCCTACGGCATTCCTACCGTTCACTACAAGGACGGGGCGATGGTTCGCACCGTCGTGTGGGACGACGACAAGGATACTGTCACCACCACTTCAAGCGTTACCAGTAATACACGTCGAGGCGAGTTTGCGGACGCGGCGTACCTGACGATGAGCGACTCTCCGTTCGGAGCGAGCTCATTTGACAAGGGGCGCGTGCGTAACTCCGCCGCGATGTCGCGGATTGGTATCAAGCACCTCTACATGGCCCGGCCTTGGATTCCAGTTGGCGAAGTGTACCACATCCGCGCACGTTGGTACTCCCCGTTCGAGGGGCGGTTCATTACTCTTGATCCGATTGGGTACGCAGGGGGTGCGAGTCAGTACATGTATTGCATGGGGGATTCTATTGACTTTATCGATCCGTTTGGCGAGGCCCCACTTGACTGGGGCATTTGGTTGCAGGAGTGGTCTGAACCGCTGGAGGTGAAGGCTGCAAGATATGGTACGGGACCGATCAGCAATGTCATCGGGTTCGGTGGTTACTACATGGCCAGTAGTGTAACTGCAGTTGGAGATATGCTGCAAGTCGGCACAGGACTGCACGCTGCTTGTAGCGGCTACGACATGAGTGGGCGGAAGCTTTCGACATTGGAGCGTTCTGAGCATCTATCCGGTGACATTTTCCGGGGTGTCGCCATCGGAGCTAGTGTGTATGGTGTCGGTAGAGGTTTCGACAGGATGGCATTTGGAAGTCGTAGGAATAGATTCTTGTACGATGGATGGGAAAAGAGTCGCGGCGAGATTTTGATCTTGGCTGAGAAGAACGGTGGACGAATGCTGGCGAATACTCCTGCCGGTCGCTTTGCTACAACTCTAGATAATGCAATGGGAAAGTCGGGGATGAGTAGCGAGCTAAGAGGGGGAGTATCGAATCGCATGTGGGATCATATGTCCCGCCACTATGCTCGGACTGCAAGGGGGAGGACATTCATCGCCCCGCTGGGAAAGAACCCTAACTCCGTGCTAAGGCGGGTTGAGATGCCTGAACTGATGAACAATAGTTGTGCTGATGTGCGTTACGTAGCGCGCGAGTACTTCGAGGCGCTTGGATGGCATCAATGAATCGTCCCTTCGGAGGTGCATCGTGAATCTGATGTCCGTTCTGAAGAGGGCTGTTTCCTTTCTGTGTGGTCGAAGTCAGACAGCATCGAGCGGTTCAAGAGGGCGCTTGAGAAGGATGGGTCCAGAGGGCGGTTACTTCGAGTTCTGGCACGAGGGAAGGATGCATTCTGTCGTCGCAGGGCTTCGCTACGACACAGACGTGGAGCAGGTTTTCTTGTATCGGGATATCATCCTCACGGGGGCAGAGTGCCTAGACGTCGCGGAGTCGTCCGACGATTTGGTTGCGAGTCTCGAACAGAGCGCGAAGGAGTACTTTAAACAAAGCGACGTGCGGCTTGTCGAGCACTCTGAAAGAAACCGCAATGTTCAACTTCGGGCAATGGAAGAGTTGAAGGCACTTCGTGCTCGAAAGGGTAGATGAGTGATTTAGGGATGAACTGTCTGGTCACGATGCGAGACCAGCTACCTAATCCCTCACCCCATTGATGCTGACCTGCACTTGATTGCTTGACGTTGTTTGGGCGCGTTTGCGCCAGCGGCCCGTATGTCCACCCGCTAGCCCTACCGCTACCACATGCTTGTCGATCTTGAGCGCTTCGCGCGGGTCCGCCGCGAGGCGATCCTCGAGGTCGACCGGGGGCGCGACGAAGGCCGATGTCGCGCGCCAAGTCGGCGTCGGCCGGCTGACGGAAGTCGACTACCTCCAGTTCGCGATCCCCAAGAAGCCTGTGGCCAAGGATCACCGTCCGTCGACTGCTCCAGTGGGGCATTTTCTCAATACTCCACCCTCCAAGTCGGCGACTCCTCCACCCTGCTCCGCCTCCGGTCGTAGAGTCTGGTCGTGCTGACGTTTGCGTGCCCGAGCCATTCCTGCACCTTCGCGATGTCGGCTTGGTGCTCCAGGGCGTTGGTCGCGGCGGTTGCGCGGAGCGAGTGGACGCAGAGGCCGCGGATGTCGATGCCGGCACGGCGGGTGGGGTGCTGGACGATGTCGCGGAGGACGGATTCGGGGTGAGAAGAGAAGCTCTCACGCGAGGCCGCGAGGACGCGAAGTGTTGCGCTTCAGGAACGCGGCAGGCCGCATGGACGCCCGCGACACTCTGCCGCGTTACCTGAAGAAGGCGTCCGCGCGCGAGTCGTCCGCCAGCTCGCGGACGCGGTCGCGGTCGAGGCCCGGCGAGAGGTCGCAGGCGAGGGCGATTTCGCGCTCCATGTCGAGCGCGGCGTTGCTCGCCAGCGAGTCGGTCCCGAGGTAGCAGCGCACGCCGCCCTCGAGCAGCCGCGCCAGCGGGAACGGGCCGCGCGCGAAGTAGGCGTGCGTGCCCGGGCAGACGACGGCGCTCGCGCCCGATTCGCGCATCAGGCGGATGTCCTCGTCGTCGATGTCGTTGCAGTGGGCGAGGAGCGTGCGCGGCCCGAGGGCGCCGCATTCCGCAAGCCACGGGACCGGGCGCAGGCCGGGGTGTTCCCAACCCGCGCGCAGGTGGAACTCGAGGAGGAAGTCCGCCAGCGGCCCGCGCCGGCGCAGCAGCAGTTCCGTCTCCTCCACGGTTTCCGCGGCGTGGATGCAGAGCCACTGGCCGCGGGCGCGCGCTTCGCGCACCGCCGCGCGCAGCAGCGGCGCCGTGATCGTGTACGGCGCGTGGGGCGAGAGGCCGTGGCGCGCGAGCGCGTCCTTGGCGCGGGAGAGCGCCTGCCGGTCCAGCGCGCCGCGCAGCGTCTCCTCGCCGGTGCGCGGGTTGGTGTCGATCACCTCGCGGAACAGCACGCGCCGCAGGGTGGTTGACTCAGTCAACGGTTCGTCCGCGGTGTCCATGGCGAGGATGTCGGCCACGGCGGTGGTGCCGTTCGCGGCGAGCTCCGCGAGGCCCGCGCGGGCGCTCGCGGCGCTGGCGAGCGCGGACCCGGCGCGCTTCAGCGGCAGCAGCCGCTCGAGCCACTCGGCGAAGGGGAGCCCCGGCGGGATCGCGCCCTTGAGGAACCCGAGTTCGAGGTGGCAGTGCGAGTTGAACGTGCCCACCGGCTACTCGCGGTCCAGGCTGCCGCGCGTGACGCCGAGCTTGCTGTTCGCGCGGAGATGCCGCCAGATCTCTCGCCCGTCCACTTCGCCGCGCACCGCGGGCGCGTAGAGCGCGACGGCCCGCCGCACCGCCTCCGCGTCCTCGCGCAGGAAGTCGATGCGCCAGCGCGAAACGCCCGCCGCGAGCAACTGCGGCAAGTACGCCGAAGCGCTCTGCGCCACCGCGTTGAACACCGTGTTGCGGCACCCTGCGTCGGCCTTCACGTAGTGCTCGTAGCCGACGCGGTCGCGCAGCGCCAGCTCGTGCGACTCGCAGGGGCGTCCGCAGTTCGTGAAGTCCGTGCCGTCCGACAGGTACCGGCAGAACACGCAGTGCTCCATGTGGAACATCGGGATGTACTGGTGGAGCGTGACCTCGAACCACGCCGGGGGCGCCGCGCGAAGCAGGTCGAGGAGTTGCTCGATGTTGAGGTCGTAGCTCGGGACGAGCTGCGTGAAGGCGCGCCCGCGCAGCAGCGCGGCGGTGAGCTCGTTCGCGACGTTCAGCGAGTAGTCGCCGAGCAGTTCCAGGCCGGGCGCCTCGGCGCGGAGCACCTGCCAGGCGGCGAGGTTGCGCACCAGCACGGCGTCAGGCGCGGCCTCGATGAGCTTGCGGACGAAGCCGGACTCGCCGGGCTTCATCACGCGGAGCGTCGCCGGCACGAAGCGCGGCCCCACCGCCGGCACCAGCGCGCGCGCCTCGCGGTGGAGCCGGATGTCCTCGAAGTCCGTGTACACCGTGTGCACCGCGCCCGATTCGACCGCGGCGCGCACTTGCGCGAGCGTGCGGCACAGGACCGACAGGCGCGGCTCCGCGTCGGGCTCGGCGTGGGGCACCTCCGCGCGCAACCGCGCCAGCGCGCCGGGATCGGCGGAGCGCCGCGTGCCGCGCTCGCGGCGAAGATCCACCAGCGCGGCGACCGCGCGGCGGCGAAGCTCGTTGAGTCGGCTCACCGGGACATAGAGCGCGCCCTCGAGTTCCGCCTCGAGTCCTCGCAGCTCGAACGGCGTGTTGCCCAAGCGGCCGAGCTGCTCGCAGAGCGTGGCCTCGTCCAGCGCGTGCTTCGCCGCGGTTGCGGCGGGCTCCGCATCGAGCACCTCGGCGCGGAGGCCGTCCTCGTCGGTGATCTCCAGCGCGAGCGGCGCGCCCGCCGCGCCGCGCACCACCATCTCCACCGGACGGCGGAAGCGGATCCGGTCGCCGGCCCAGGTGGCGTCGAGCTCCGCGTCCAGCGCGGGGTCGCTCGTCTTCCACACGCGGTCGCCGACGTTCACCTTCGCGAGGTCAACGGCGCCGGAGCCGAACTCGAGCAGCGCTTCAACGAACGGTTCCGCGTCGAGGAGCGGATCGAAGATCTTCATGAGCTGCCCGTCGCGGAACATCGTGTACACGCGGCCGCCCTGCTCGTCGCCATCCGGGCGCCCCGCGTCGAACACCACGCCGTCGCCGCACTTGAGCGGCCCCTGGAGCCGCACGGCGACGCGGCGCTGCGCGACGGCGGTGACGGTGCCGAGGAAGAGCCCGCGCTTCTTCGGGAAGCGGCCCTCGACCACCGCCTGGTGGTTGATCTCGTGCAGATAGCCGCCGGTGAAGCCACGGCTAAAGGTCATCTCGAGCGCGCGCCGGTTCGCCTCGTCCAGCGCGGGGTCGGCGATCTCGTCCGCGGCGAACGCGCGGTCCACCGCGTCGCGGTAGGCGCGCACCGTGGCGGCGACGTAGGCGGGCGACTTGAGCCGGCCCTCGATCTTGAGACTCACGATGCCGAGCCGCACCAGGTCGCCGATGTCCTCGAAGCCGGAGAGGTCCTTCGGCGAGAGGACGTAGCGCAGGTCGCCGACATCGAGGTGCTTGCCGTCCACCATCAGGTCGTAGGGAAGGCGGCACGCCTGCGCGCACTCGCCGCGGTTCGCGCTGCGCCCGCCGAGCGCCTCGCTCGTGAGGCACTGGCCGCTGTACGCCACGCAAATCGCGCCGTGGACGAACACCTCGAGCTCCGCCTCCGTGCCGCGGCGCACGGTGCCCAGTTCCTTGCGCGATAGCTCGCGCGCCAGCACCACGCGCGAGAGGCGCAGCCCGAGCGCTTCGACGCCCGCGACGGACTCCGCCGAGGTGAGCGACATTTGCGTCGAGGCGTGCACCGGCATCTCCGGCGCGAGTGCGTTCGCCAGCCGCGCCACGCCGAGGTCCTGCACCAGCACCGCGTCGATCCCCGCGGCGTTCACGGCGAGCAGCACGCGCGCCGCCTCCTCCAGTTCCGACGGAAAGACGAGGGTGTTGAGCGTGAGGTAGCCGCGCACGCCGCGCTCGTGGAGCCAGGCGAGCGTCTCGGGCAATTCGTCCAGCGCGAAGTTCGCCGCGCGGAGGCGCGCATTGAACTCCTGCACGCCGAAGTAGACCGCGTCCGCGCCGTTCTCGACGGCGGCTCGCATCATATCGCGCGTCCCGGCAGGCGCCAAGATCTCCGGGCGCGATGCGAGGGCTTTCGGAAGCGGTGCGGGCTTGAAGGCGGCGGGCATGGCGTGGCGGCTCCTTGGCCGCCGCGAGGCGACTCCACCAGCGGCGCGCCGGGCCCACAAGCCCGATTGCTCCGCGGCCTCCCGCGGCGCACAACAAGTGCTTCGCGATCCGCATGGAGGCGCCCGTGGAATCCGCCGCACTGCCCAAGCTGCTGTCCGCCGTGCTCGCGACGCATCGCGAGCTGGCCCGGCTGCTGGTCGCCGGCGCCCCGCCGCGGCGCTCCGCCCCCGGTGGGCCGATGCCGCTCCTGCTCTTCTCGCAGGTGCCGTGGGACAGCGTCTGGCAGCGTCCGCAGGAGCTCGCGCTCGGCCTATCGCGGCGCCGTCCGGTCGTGTTCTTCGGCCCGGTGCAATGGCACGAGGCCGCGCTGCGCGTCGGCGCCGCCCGCGAACCGGTCCGCCGCCTCGAGGACGGCCGCCTGCTCGTCCTCTCCCCGGTCGAGTTCTCCGGCACCTACAAGGTCGGTGCGGTGGCGGCGCTGAACAACCTCCTTCGCGCACGGCTGCTCAGCCGCGTCCTGCCGGGGCGCGACTTCATCTACCTCACCAACTCGCTGTTCGACTGGGAGCTGGCGCGCGCGCTGCGCCCGCGCCACCTCGCGCTGGACCTGATCGACGACTTCGCCGGGTTCGCCTGGGCGCCGCGCGGCGCCCGCCGCAGCGAGCGTCTCCTCGCGCGCCGCGCCGACCTCGTCGTCGCCGGCACCGGCACGCTGGCGCGGCGCTGGCGCCAGCGCGGCTTCGACGTGGACTATCTGCCCAGCGGCGTCCACGCGGAGCGTTTCGCCGGTTCCTTCACCGAACCGGGGGACCTGCGCGCCGCGCCGCGCCCGCGGCTGCTCTACGTGGGCACGCTCAACGACCGGCTCGACGCGTCGCTCCTGCTCCGCGCGGCGGAGGCGAACCGCTCCGGCAGCGTCGTCGCCGTCGGGCCCCGCCACGGCTCCTTCGCCCTTCCGGGGCCGGCGCCAAAGAACTTGCTCTTCCTCGGCTTGAAGCCACACTCCGACCTGCCCGCCTACTACGCCCATTGCGATGCGGGGATCATGCCCTTCGCCGACACCCCCGCCGCCCGCGCCATCAATCCTGTGAAGGCCCTCGAGTACCTCGCCGCCGGGCTTCCGGTCCTTTCGACACCGATCCCCGACGTGGTAGCCGAGTACCCCCCGCACGCGACCATCGCGGCGGCGCCGGATTGGCCCGCGGCGCTCGCCGAACTGCTCGCCCGTCGCGAGCCGGAGACGGTCCGCGAAGCGCGCCGCGCCTTCGCCCGCGGGCGCTCCTGGGGCGCCATGGTCGACGCCTTCGAGGAGCGCATCGGCCGCCTCGAAGCCGCGGAGGCCCGCGCGTGAGCAGCCGACTCAAGTTCCTCTTCGCGCTCTACCGCTGGGGGGAGGATCTGCTCGGCGGCGCCGAGCTGCTCCACCGCCGCCTCGCCTTCGAACTCCTCGAACTCGGCCACGAGGTCGAGGTTTGGACCACCACCGGCCACAAGTTCGAGCACTTCGCCCACTGGGGCGAGCGCTGGACCGAATTCCACGCCGCGGGCGACACGCTCGACAACGGCATCAAGGTGCGCCGCTTCCCGATGCGCCCGCAGTCGAAGCTCCTCATGGGGATCTTCGCCAAGGCGCTCCAGTTCGAATGGGAGCGCCACGCCGTCGAGGTCGATCCGCGCCGCCTTTTCCTGACGCCGGAGCGCATCCTCCTCGGCCCCGACTGGCACGAGGCGGAATCCGCCGGCGAGGGTCTCGCGCGCCGGTGGAGCTGGGCGCGCTCGAGCGTGTTCCTCGCCCCGGGCGGGCGGGAATCGCTCCTCACCATCAACGGTTACACCCCGCGCCCGCAGCAGCTCCAGCTCCGCTGCGCCGGCCCCGACACCCGAGAGGTGGTGAAGCGCCAGGCGGTCGACCAGCACTTCAGCATCCAAGTCACCGTGCCGGCGACACGGGAGGCCGTGGTGCTGCAGCTCCGCGCGGAAGGCGCCTTCCGCCCTCCCAAGGACTTCCGCGAACTCGGCGTCCTCGTCTCCGACATCTTTCTCGACACCGGCGAGGCGTCCTACGGCGCGAACATGTGGATCGACGCGCGACCTCTCGCCCGCGACTCCGCCCTGGTCGCGCGCGCGGCGAAGCGCCCGCCCGCCTCGGGAATGCTCTTCGACTACCTGCGCGGGCCGAACAGTCCCGCGCTCCAGCGCGCCCTCGCGCGCGAGTCGCGCAACCGCGACGTCATCTTCACCGCGAACCTCCCGTGGCGCCTCTTCGACCCGCCGAAGGTCACCCGCGGCGGCGCCATCCGAACCATCATGCCGCTGATGCACCTCGGCGACTCGTACTACTACTGGAGCCACTACTTCGACGCGATGCGCGGGGCGGACTTGAACCTCGCGATCAACCAGGCGAGCGGCGAGACGCTCTTCAAGGAGATCGGCGCCAAGTCCGCCTTCATCGGCCCGCCCATCTGGCCCGACGAACGGCTCACCCGCCTCGAGACGAAGCGCGCCAACTCGAAGAACATGCCGGTCGTCGTCTTCACCCTCTCGCGCAAGACGGGCGAGAAGCGATACATGGAGATCGCCGCCTCCGTCGGAAGGCTACGCGCCGCCGGTCTGCCGCTGGTGATGATCGGCGCCGGCCCCGACGCGGACGGCGCCCCCCTCCCGGAGGGTTGCCGCTGGCTCGGGCGCCTCTCGGAGGACGAGCTGGTCGAGGCATGGGCCAACGCACATATCTTCGTCCTCATGAGCGAGTCCGAGTCCTTCGGGATGGTCATCGTCGAGGCGTGGCACGCCGGGCTCCCGGTCGTGGTCAACCGACGCTGCCGCGCCGCCGCCTCGCTGGTGGAGCACGATGTGGACGGCTACGTGGTGAGCCCCGGCGGCGAGCTGGACTCGGCGCTCGAGTTGCTGGCGGAGGACGCCGGCCTGCGCGCGCGGCTGGCCGCCGCGGGCCGCCGCCGCGCCCGCCAGGAATTCGTCCGCGGCGCCGCCGGCAAGCGCTTCGTCCAAGCGGTCGAGCCCCTCGTCCGCGAACGCCGCAAGTGACCGGTGCCGAGCTGGCCGCCGCGGTCGAAGGCGTCATCGCCCCGTACGGACGCGCCGTCGTCGCCTTCAGCGGCGGGGTCGATAGCAGCGTCGTCGCCGTCGCCGCGCACCGCGCGCTCGGCGCCGGCGCCTTGGCGGTCACCGCCCGCTCGGAGAGCAACACCGCCGAGGACATCGCACTGTGCCGACTTGTCGCGGAGAGCGCCGGTCTCGCGCACGAGGTGCTCGAATACAGCGAACTCGCGATCCCCAACTACGCCGCCAACCCCGCGAACCGCTGCTACTTCTGCAAGAACGAGCTCTACACGCGCCTCGGAGCGCTCGCCGCCGGGCGCGGCTTCCAAGCGGTGCTGGACGGCAGCAACGTAGACGACGCGGGGGACTACCGCCCCGGGCTGCGCGCGGTGTCGGAGCACGGCGTCCGCTCGCCGCTCCGCGAAGCCGGGCTCCGGAAGGCCGACGTGCGCGCCTTGGCGCGCCACTACGGGCTCCCCAACCACGACCGCCCCGCCGCGCCCTGCCTCTCGTCGCGGATCCCCTACGGCCAGCAGGTCACCGCGGAGAAATTGCGGCAGGTCGCCGAATCGGAGCGATTCCTGCATTCGCTCGGATTCAACGAATTGCGATGCCGCCACCACGGAGACCTGGCCCGCTTGGAAGTTTCCCCCGACGATTTCCCCGCCCTGATGCAGAAAAGGGCCGAGATCGAGTCGCACCTCAAGTCGCTGGGCTTCCGCTGGGTGGCCCTCGACCTCGGGGGATTCCGGTCCGGCAGCCTCAACGAGGCGCTCCGGCCAACCAATCCTCCATCTAACGGGTACGGTTCTGGCTGAACGGCGTCCCTACTCGCGCGAGCATTCCCGCGTCGCCAACCGCTTTCCCCACAGGAGAAGTCCCAAGATGAACACGCTGAGACGCACCGCCTTCCTCGCCGCCGTCGCCGGTTGCGCGCTGCTCGCGGTGCCCGCCGCTGCCCAGGTCGAGTCCTCCACTCCCCCCGCGAAGGTCGGGCAGCCCGCCCAGCAGGCCTCGCCCGGTAACGCTCTCAAGTTCGAGGCCACCACCAAGGACTACGGCATCATCTCCGAGGGCGAGACGATCGACATCGCATTCCCCGTCACGAATGCGACGGATCGACGCATCAACATCACCCGCATCCAGGTCTCCTGCGGCTGCACCAAGGCCACCGACAACCCCGAGTTCATCGAACCGGGACAGACGGACGAGATCAAGGTCGCCTACAACTCGACCGGCCGCCCCGGCCGCCAGTCCAAGACCGTTTCGATCTTCACCGACGAGAGCGAAGGCGGCGGCCTCTACACGCTCACCTTCACCGGCGAAGCGACGCAGATCAACTACCTGTCGGAGCGCAACATCCAGTTCGGCGAGATCGAGTTCGGCCAGGGCGCCACGCGCACCGTCGATTTCCTCACCTTCTCCGACCCTCCCGTTGTGGTGAACGGCGCGTCGACCTCCGAGGAGAAGGTGAAGGTCACGCTCGGCGAAACCGTCGACGTGGAGTTGGATGGCAAGAAGGGCAAGCGCACGCCGATCGCCATCGAGATCGGATCCGACTACCCGGTGCGCCCGTTCAACACCGTCCTCACGGTCGACACGACGGACCCGAAGCGCCCGCGCTACACGGCGCCGCTGAACGGAACCGTCTCCGGCCAGTTCATCGTCGCGCCCCGCCGCCTGGCCATGGGGCGCCTCGCCCCCGGCAGCAGCGTGACCCGCGAAGCGTCGATCACGACGCGCAAGGGTGGCGACTTCGTGATCAGCGGCGTCCGCACCGGCGACGCGGCGCAGCGCTTCACCGTCACCGAGAAGGCCACCCCCGGGGCGAACGGCGGCAAGACGCTCGTCGTCAGCTTCAAGGCCCCCGACAGCCTCGGCGCCTTCAGCTCGATCATCGAGGTCGACGCCAAGATGGGCGACTACAGCGAGACGATCCGCCTCCCAGTGACCGTCCAGGTGATGACGAGCCCCGAGAACGCCGGCCCCGTCGCTCCGCAGGGCGCCTCCCGCCCGGCGCTCCCGCAAGGCAACGCCGACGCCGCGAAGCGCACCGTCGTCCCCAAGAAGTAGCGTACCAGCCCCCGGGCGGGGCGGCCCTTCGGGACGCCGCCCCGCCCCATCCTCACCCGACCCCCTCCGGAGGCCGTCCCGTGGCAGGCTTCTGCCCGTACCGTTTCGTCGCCATCGGCTTCGTGATCCTCTCCGTTTCCGCGGTCGACGGCTCCCTGCGCCCCGTCACCCTGCCCAAGTTCGGCGAACCGCGCGCGGACCGGCAGCCGCTCGCCGTCTCGATTCCCGTGTCCGAGGACGCCGGCGCCGAA
Organism: Candidatus Sumerlaeia bacterium; assembly: GCA_033764015.1. GTDB lineage: Bacteria > Sumerlaeota > Sumerlaeia > SLMS01 > JANRJK01 > JANRJK01. The sequence goes on from JANRJK010000019.1 coordinate 20,113, forward strand.
CCCGCCGCGGCCACCGAGCTCTCGGACGATACGCTCACCGCGCCGATCCTCCGCCAGCTCATCGATGGCGGCAGCCTCTTCCTCGTGGATGCCCGCATTCCGGCGGAGTTCGAGGCGGGCCACCTGCCTTACGCGGTGAACCTCACGCTGCCGGACTTCCTCGCCGGGCGCCCGGAGGTGTTGGATTTCCACGACCCCTCCACGCTCACCGTGGTCTACTGCGGCGGCGGCGACTGCGACTCCTCCGAGAAGGTTCGCGAGATGCTCGAAAGCTACGGGTTCCAGAGCGTCCTCGTCTACAAGGAAGGCTTCCCGGGCTGGATCGCCCACGGCGGGGAGCTGATGACGCCGTGAGCTTCCTCCGCAACCCGCCCGGAACCCCGGAAAGCGCGTTCCTCCTTTTCTGCCGCCTTGTATTCGGCGGTCTCCTGCTCCTCGCCGGCGGCGGCAAGCTGATGAACCCGGGCGCGTTCGCGCTTGCGATCGACGCCTTCAAGCTGCCGCTTCCGCCGGAGGCGCTCCCGGTGCTCGCGTTCGTGATCCCCTGGGCCGAAGTGATCGCCGGCGCGCTCCTCGTCGTCGGCTGGGCTTCACGCGAAGCCGCGGCGGTCCTCTTCGCGATGATGCTCGGCTTCACCGGGGGCATCATCTCGGTGATCGCGCGCGACCTTCCGATCGACTGCGGCTGCTTCGGGAACACCTTCGACGGCCTGCGGCGGGTCCCCCTGCTCGGCGGCGTGGCCAAGTTCCTTTCCGGCGACCAGATATCCATGACGACCGTTCTTCGGAACGCGACCTTCTTGGGAGCGTTTCTTGCCGTGCTTCTACGCGGCGGCGGACGCTTCGCCCTTGAATCGTCCCGGGTGTCGCGGGCTGACTCACCGGCGTCCCGCGACGAGTCCCTCCCCCAGCCGGAGGCCGCCCGAACCTGAACCCGCGACGGCGAGCGCGCACTCCTCGCATCACGCCATGGCACCCAAGGCCAAAGTCCTCGTCTTTCCACTCGCCGCCGCCGGGAACACGCACCTCAGCAGCTCGAACCGCCTCGCGCGCGGCCTGACCGAGTACGTCCAGGAGCGCCTCGACCGGCTGCCTGGGGTCGAGGTCCTAACGCAGAAGCTGCTCCTTTCCGCCGAGGGGCCCGACGGCCCCATCGAAGCGCCGATGCCGGGCGCCGTCTGGACCCTTGAGCAGATCGTCGAAATGCCGATACCCGGCGAGCTGGGCGCCACGCACGTCCTGCACGGCGCCATGCGCCGGGACCGGGGCCAGTGGCAGCTCGACCTCCAGCTCGTCGAGCTCGAAGCCTCCATGGCGCAGTGGGAACAGCGCATCGGGCGCGGCGAGCAGGAGTTCCCCGCGGAGCTGCGCATCGCGATGCTCGACCTCGCGCGCCAGCTCGTCGGCGAAATGCCGGAGCACGCGCTCAAGTCGCCCCTCGATCCCCCCACGCGCCTCGCCGCCTCCTTCGAGCCGTACCTCATGGCGCTCGGGCACCTCGCCGCCGCCCGCCTTCCCGCCTATCCGCGCCAAGCCCTCGAGTGCATGCTCCAAGCGATCGAGGCGGACCCGACCAACATCGAATGCGCCGAGCGGCTGAACGGCCTCCTCCTCTACTTCCTGTGGGAGGACAAGTCGCACGAGGCGGAGGCGATCTCCGTGCTGCGCCGCGCGGTCGAAACGCTCCCGGCCTACGCCCCGTTCCACGGCTCGCTCGGGATGTGGATGGCCTCGCACGGCAACGTCACCGCCGGCCAGCGCGTGCTCGAGCAGTACCTCACCCTCGAGACGGACCGCCAAGGCCGATCCCGCGGGCTCAGCATCCTCGGCACGCTCCACCGGTCCCAGGGCCGCCGCGGCGACGCCGCGAAGCTCTTCGAGGAGGCGGTCCTCCTCGACGAGGAGAACATCAACGCGTGGGGCGAACTCGCCGCCTGCCACGCCGAGGAGCAGCGGCTCCACGAGGCGAAGCGCTGCCTCCGCAAGGTGCTCGACCTCGATCCGGAGCACACCGGCGCCCTGATGAACCTCGGGAATCTGCTCTGGAACGAGGACGACCGCGACCGCTCGCTGATCCTCTTCGAACGCGCCCTCGCCACCGGGCGCGACCGCGACCCGGTCCGTATGCGACTCGTGCAGGCGTACCTCGCCGCCGGCCGCGTCGCCGACGCCAACGACATCGCCACCGATTGGGCGGAAGCCTCCGACACGCAGGCCATGCCCTGGCTGCTGCTGGCCCGCACGCGCCGCACCCTCGGCGAACTCCGCGCCGCGCGCTTCGCGCTCGACCAGGCGCGCCGCCTCGCCACCGCCGAGCCCGAGCGGCTCGAACTCGAAATGGAGGAGTTCGCCCTCGCCTCGCCGGGGGACCACGACCTGTTCCGCACGACGCTGGAAGCGGAGCTCGCCGCCCTGCCGCCGGCCCTGCGCGACCGTGGACGCTTCCTGCAGGCCGTCGCTGAGGCGCGCCCGGTCCTGACCACGGAGGAGGGCATGGCCCGCCTCGACGCGTTCTCCGGGCTCGCGGACCGCCACCGCGGCGTGACGCCGCTCTGGCTTGTGCTGGCGGAGGCGCGCCTCCGCCGCGGCCTCTATTCCGCCGCCGCCGAGGCCCAGCGCCATGTCGTCGAAGCGCTGCCGCTGAACCCCGCCCAGTGGAGCAGCCTCGGCGTTCTCCTCGCCCAGTCGTCGCAGCGCGTCGAGGCCCTCGACGCCTTCGAGAAGGCGTGCGGCCTCGCCCCCAAGGCTCCCCAGTTCCGCAGCAACTACGCGCTCTGCCTCAAGGAACTCGGCCAGGAGGAGCGCGCCGAGGGCGAATTCCGCAAGGTCCTCGCGCTCGACCCGAACGAACCGGTCGCCCGCAAGGAGCTCGGCGAGATGGAAGAGCGGCGCCGGGCGCGCGAGCTCGCGGCCCACGAGGCGCAAGCCGCGCTTCCCTCCCCGCCGGCGGGCTTGGTGGGCCGCCTGGCCGCCGCTCTAGAAAGCCTCGCGCGCTGGGCGCGCGAAAAGGCCGGCTGACCCCGCGCTCCCTTTCGCCGTGACAGCGCGGCGGAAGCGCCCCATCCTTGGTTCCGAGACCCTATGGATGCAGCGCCATGATCAAGGTCGCCTGCCGTCAAAGCTCCTGTGCCTACTTCAACCGCCTGGAACTCGCGGCCGAGGCGCAAACGCACTGCAACTGCTCGCATCCCGAAAAGCGCCACTACCTCGGCGCCACGCCCTGCCCGCTCTTCCGCATGAACTGGGAAGGGGTCGAAATCAAGGGCATCGACAAGGCCAAGGAACTGATCCGCTCGAAGCGGCGCATGTGACCCTCCGGCGACGTTGACCGCGCGCCGCTCCTCGCGCCTGCTTGTCGGCGAAACAAGGAGCGCACTGTGACCCAACCCGACTCCCCGCGCCGCGTCCTCTCCGACACCAGCGGCCTCACCCAGCTCGGCGCCCCGACCAAGGGCCCCACGCGCCAGCTCGAGTCCTTCCCCTTCCGCCACGCCGGCCGCGACACCGTCGTGACCTTCCGCTGCTCCGAGTTCACGTGCTTCTGCCCCCTCACGGGCCAGCCCGACTACGCCGCGCTCGAGATCGCCTACATCCCCGCCGCGCGCGCCATCGAATCGAAGTCGCTCCGCAACTACCTCTGGAGCTACCGCGACACCGGCGTCTTCCACGAGGACCTCGCGAACATCCTCCTGGACGAGCTCTTCGACTTCGTCCAGCCCAAGTGGATGAAGGTGACCGCGCGCTTCAACGTCCGCGGCGGCATCGCGATCGACGTCGAGGTCGAGCGCTCCGCGCCGACGCAGGGTTGATCCGGCGTTGAACACAGAAGGCAGCGGGACTCCACACCGGGGGATTCGCCCGGCGCTCCTCGCGGGGGGAGGCGTGGCGGCGCTCGCGCTGCTGCCACAGCTCCTGCTGTTCCGCGCCTACGTCAACGACGACGCGTACATCACGTTCCGCTACAGCGCGAACCTCGCGGCCGGCGTCGGGCCGTACTTCAACCCGGGCGAGCACGTGGAAGGGTACACCAACCCGTTGCTGATGCTGCTCGCGGCGTTGTGGATCGCGCTCGGCGGCGGCGATTCCGTGCATCTCTTCGCCAAGGCGCTCGGCGCCTTGTCCGCCGTTGGCTTGGTCCTCGTGGCGGCGTGGGCCGCGTGGCGCTGGCATCCCGACCGGGACGACATGTTCGTACCTGCCGCGGCGGCCTTCATCGCCGCCGCGTTCCTCTCGTTCACCCCCAACGTCGCGGTGAACGCCATGAGCGGCCTCGAAACGCTGCCCACCGCGCTGCTAGTGCTGCTCGGGATAGCCGCATTGGCGCTGACGGCGGAGTCCCGCCGTTGGCGCGGGGCGGGCGTGCTGTGGGGGCTGGCGGTCTGGTGCCGCCCCGAAGTGCCGCTGGTCTTCGCCGTGGCATGGTGCGCCGCCGCCGCGTGGGCCTTGGCCGCGGCAGGGGATTGGCGCCGCTTCCCGCGCGCGCTCCTCGCCGACGGCTTTACCGCCTTCGGCGCGTTCCTGCTCCTCGTGGGCCTGCGCTACGCGCTCTATGACGGCGAGTTGGTGCCGAACACCTATCACGCGAAGTCCGGCGGCTTCGGGCGCGTCGAATCGGTGAGCTACCTCGCCGAGTCGTTGGCCCGCCCGTTCCTTGGCTGGCTGCCGCTGGTCGCGGGGTTCGGCCTCGCTGCGTTCGCGGCGAAGCGCGCCCCGGCTCTCGCGGTGCTGGGTGTCGCCGGTCTCGCGGGCGCGGCGCTCCCGATCTGGACGGGGGCGGACTGGATGATGGGCGGGCGCATGAGCGTCCCCTATCTGGCGCCGCTCGCGGTCGCGCTGGCGTGCGGCTGGTCCTGGGCGCTTTGCCGCGCGGCGCGACCCACGGGGTTGCGGCTGGCCGGGCTCACGCTCCTCGTGGTGGCCCTCTTCGCGGTCCCGGCGCGGCAGCGCCTGCTCACCGCGCAGAACGTCGCGGTGCGCGCCAAGGGGTACGAAACCGGGCACGGCGCCGTCGCTGCCTTCGTCGGCGGGAACGCGAAGCCCGGCGAGACGGTCGCGGTGATGGACATCGGCATCATCGGCTACCGCAACCCGCGGCTCCGCATCCTCGATGTCAGCGGCCTCACGGATCGGGAGATCGCCAAGTCCCCCGGGGCCTTCCTGCAGAAGCTCTACGACCCCGCGTACGTCTTGGACCAGCGGCCGCGCTACATCGTGCACGCGCTCTACCGCCGCCCCGGCGCGCCGTACCGCGCGCCCGAGTCGCTCGACGGATTCCGCGGATGGACGCCGATGGAGGAGCGGCTGCTGGCGCACCCGGACCACCTGTCGGGCTACCGCAAGCGCGACTGGGAGGGGGAGCCCCCGCCCCGGGACTGGGTGGAGCAGCTCGCGCGGCAGCTCGGCGCCGTGGCCGCCTTCGAGCACGGCCACCCGGGCATCAGCTTCGTGCTGGTCGTCTTCGAACGGCAGGACGCCGGGTAGTCCGGCTCAGCACTCGACCACGTTGACGGCGAGGCCGCCGCGGCTCGTCTCCTTGTACTTCGTCGCCATGTCGCGCCCGGTGCGCGCCATGGTGCGGATCACCTTGTCGAGCGACACCTTGTGCTCGCCGTCGCTGAGCATCGCGAGGCGCGAGGCGTTGATCGCCTTCACGGCGCCCATCGCGTTGCGCTCGATGCAGGGGATCTGCACGAGGCCGCCGATCGGGTCGCAGGTGAGCCCCAGGTTGTGCTCCATGCCGATCTCCGCCGCGTTCTCGATCTGCGCGTTGGTACCTCCCAGCGCCGCGGTGAGCCCCGCCGCGGCCATGGAGCACGCCACACCCACCTCGCCCTGGCAGCCGACCTCCGCGCCGCTGATCGAGGCGTTCACGATGTACAGGTGGCAGACCCCCGCGGCGGTCAGGATGAAGCGGAACACGCCGTCCGGCGTCGTCTTGCAGAACCGGTGGTAGTAGTGCAGCACGGAGGGGATGATGCCCGCCGCGCCGTTCGTCGGCGCCGTCACCACGCGCCCGCCCGCCGCGTTCTCCTCGTTCACCGCGAGTGCGTACAGGCTCACCCAGTCCAGCGCCGCCATCGGGTCGCCGACGTGGCGCTCCATGTTCTCCGTCAGCGAGCGGTGCATCAGCGGAGCTCGCCGACGGACGTGCAGGCCGCCGGGCAGCTCGCCGTCGGTCCTGATGCCGCGGCGCACGCAGTCCTGGAACGCGGCCCAGAGGCGCTCGACCCCGGCGCGGACCTCCGGCTCCGGCCGCAGCACGCACTCGTTCGCCAGCACCAGCTCCCAGATCGCGAGCCCGTCGCGCGCGCACAGGGCCAGAAGCTCCGCGCCGGTCGAGTACTCGTAGGGGAACTCGCGCAGGTCGAGCTTCTGCACGAGGATCGAGCTGTCCGGCGCGGCGTCCGCGATGAAGCCGCCGCCGACCGAATAGTAGACTTTGTCAAGCAATTCGCCGCCGGCGCCGTCGAAGGCGGTGAACTGCATCCCGTTGCTGTGGCCGGGCAGGCGCTTCCCGCGGTTGAACAGGAGGTCGTCCTTCGTCGAGAAGTCCACCTCATGGGTACCGCCGAGGCGCAGCCGCCCCGCGCGGGCGATCTCGTCGCAGCGCGGGTTCACGGCGGTGGGTTCGACGGTCTCCGGCGAGGCGCCCTCGAGCCCCATCAGGATCGCCTTGTCGGAATGGTGGCCCTTCCCGGTGGCGCCGAGGGAGCCGTAGAGCTGGACGAGGACGCGGGCCGTCGCCTCGAGCAGGTGCTCGTCGGTGAGCTTGCGCGCGAAGCGGTCGGCGGCGCGCATCGGGCCGACGGTGTGCGAGGACGACGGGCCGATACCGATCTTGAAGACGTCGAAGACGGACGTGGGCATAAGGGCGCTCCGGTGTTCAATATATTGAACAAAGGAGCGCGGCGACGGCAAGCGGAATCCCGGAAAAGGGCCGTCCCCCGGCGCGCGGCGCCGGGGGACGGGGAAGGCTCCGGTGGAACCGGGGCTGTTAGCGCTTGCTGAACTGGCTGCGCTTGCGCGCCTTGAGGAAGCCGTACTTGCGGCGTTCCTTCGCGCGCGGGTCGCGCGTGAGGAAGCCGGCCTTCTTGAGGGCGGGACGGTTCTCCGCATTCACCTTGAGCATGGCGCGGGCGATGCCGTGGCGGATCGCGCCGACCTGGCCCATGACGCCGCCGCCGTTCACGTTCACGAGGACGTCGAACTTCGTCAGGCTGTTCGTCTCGGCGAGCGGCGAGCGCATCACCGAGTCGATGCCGGTACGGCCCTCGAAGTACTTCTTCCAGTCCTTGCCGTTGATGATGAGCTTGCCCTTGCCGGGGCGGAGGTACACGCGGGCGACAGCGGTCTTGCGGCGCCCGGTGGCCAGGAATTGTTCCAGCGTGATAGCCATGGTTCCTCGGGTGGTCCTTGCGGGAAAGGGGGTCAGACCGTCTCGCGGGTCTGGATGTCGATGACCTGCGGCTGCTGCGCCGCGTGCTGGCCCGTGTACTCGCCCGACTTGTAGATGCGGACGTGGCGGTCCATCACCGAGCCGAGGCGGTTCTTCGGGAGCATGCCGTGGATCGCGCGGCGGAGGACTTCCTCCGGGCGGCGCTCGAGGAGCGCGCCGGCGGTCTCCGACTTCAGGCCCGTGCGGTAGCGCGAGTGCCAGTAGTACTTCTTCGACACCAGCTTGTCGCCGGTGAAGACCGCCTTGTCCGCGTTCTTGATGATCACGTGGATCTTGTGGTCCGCGTGCGGCGTGAAGTTGGGCAGGTGCTTGCCGCGCAGGAGCGTGGCCACGCGCGCCGCGAAGCGGCCCACGATCTGGCCCGCCGCGTCCAACTCGTACCAAGTTTCGGCGAGGTCTTGCGCCTTCGCCATCGTCGTCTGTCGTGCGTTCATCTGGTGTAAACCTGTGTGGGGGCGTCCGCTTGGGAAACGAAATCGCCGGTGCGCGAACGCCGGCCGTGCAGCGGCCCCGTTCACAAAGCAGGCGAGGGTAGCGCCTCCCCGCGGCGCGTCAAGCCCATTCCTTTACATCCCCGCCCCGCCGCGGCAGGGCCCTTCGCCCCCCGCCCCCCACACCTCCGTTGACGTCGCCCCGCCGATGGCGTCCCCTAGCGCCTCCGGGGGCGCTCACGCCGCCGGCCCGCGAAAGGAAACGCCATGACCGCCCATCTCGCCACCCTAGGCGCGCTCGCGATCCTCGGGCTCGGATACCAGGAACTCTTCGTCATCTTCCTGCTCGTCCTGCTCCTCGTCGGTCCCAAGGCGATCCCCGCGCTGGCCCGCGCGCTCGGTCAGGGCATGCGCGAGTTCCGCTCCGCCGCCAACACCTTCAACGACGAACTTACCAAGGAGCCGCCGGAGGAAGGCAAGAAGCCCTCCGTCGAGCCGCCCGCCACGACCGCCGGCAAGTAGCGCCGCCCCCCCCCGCGTCCCCGCCCGGAGTTGTCCACCGGTCCCGCCCCCTCCACCCGGTCCGCCCGGCAAGGCCACGACCAGCATCGGTCGATGCCGATCCTGGAGCACCTGGCGGAGCTGCGCTCGCGGCTGATCCGCGTCTGCCTCGCCGCCGCGCCGGCGCTCCTGCTCGCTTGGCTCGCCGCCCCGCACGTCATCCACCTCCTCACGCGCCCCTTCGACGAGCTGAACGAGCAGTGGCGCCGCCGCGAGTTGCGCCTTGTGGTCGACGCCGAGGGCCTCGTCCGCGCCGAGGGGCTTGAAGCGCTTGCGCGGAGCGGCGCGAAGCTGGACCGCATCGCCTTCGTCTCCGCCGCCGATCCCGCGACGGAACTGCTCTGGCTCGGCACCACCCCCTCCGGCATCATCTACTCCACCCCCGCCGGGCCGTTCACCACGACCATGAACGTCTCGCTCATCCTCGCGCTCGTCTTCGTGTTCCCCTACGTCCTGGGCGAACTATGGGGGTTCATCAGCCCCGGATTGCTCGAGACCGAACGCCGCTGGGGCGGCCCCTTCGTCGTGGCCGGAGCCGCGCTGTTCGCCTTCGGCGCGGCCTTCGCCTACTTCAGCCTCAAGTTCGCCCTCATTTTTTTCTCCGGCTTCATCCAGGAGGGCGCCTTCTACTACAACGACATGACGCGCTACCTCGGCTTCGTGCTGCTCACCATGGCGGCCTTCGGGGCGCTCTTCCAACTGCCGCTCGCGACGCTCCTCGCGGTGCGGCTCGGGCTGGTGCGCCGGAGCTGGCTCGCGGAGCGCCGCCGCTACGTGTTCATCGCCCTCCTCGTGGTCGCCGCCGTCGTCACGCCCACGCAGGACGCTTTCACGCTAGCACTCATGGCGGGGCCCTTGTACGTACTGTTCGAGATTTCCTTGGCGCTGAGCCGACTCGTCGAACGCCCCGACCCCGCCGGGGAGGCGTTCGCCGCGCTCGACAGCAGCGCCTAGCGGACCGGCGATGAGCGACGAAGCAACCGGCGGCACGATCCTCTACCTCGACCGCGACGCGGAAGCCTCCGCGCCGTTCCTCGAACTCGCCCGCCGATTCGCCGCCGTCGAGGTGTACCCATCCCTCGACCAGCTCTTCACAGCGCTCCACGACCGCGACGGCGCGACCGTCCTCCTCGACTGGGACACGCTCCGCGACACGCCGACGAGCGCCCTCGGCGGCCTCCGCGACCTCCGCGGCAGGGTCCCCATGGCCGCCGTCGCCGGCCAGCCCTACGAGGACCACTTCTCCGACCTCCGCCGCTGGGGCATCCTCCAGGTCGGCGTCAAGGCGCCCCCCCTCGACGACTTCGAGTTCGGCCTCTTCCTCCGCTCCGTCCGGGCGCCCATCGAAGGCTTCGGGCTGCTGCGCTACATGGCCAACACCTGCCAAGTGCACAGCCTCGCCATCCGCACGATCCACGGCAAGATCGAGGCGATCGAGCGCGCCATCAACCACTTCGCCACCATCGGCTTCAACATCCACGAGCTCTACGACGTCCGCCTCACCCTCGAGGAGCTCTGCAACAACGCGCTCTTCCACGCCTTCCGCACCCCCGGCGGCGCCGAGAAGTACTCGATCCGCGAGTTCATGCAGCTCGACGACGGCGAATCGGTGCGCCTCGATTTCGGCAGCGACGGCGCCACCACGGGCTTCGCCGTCACCGACAGCTCGGGCTCGCTCCCGGTCCGCGTGATCCTCGCCAAGCTCGAGCGGCACTTCAACCGCGAGGGCCTGCTCGACGATAGCGGCCGCGGCCTCTACCTCACGCGGATGCTCTCCTCGCAGATGATCGTCAACATCGAGCGCGGGCGCCGCACGCAGTTCATTGTGCTCTTCGACGACCGGCGCAAATCGCCCCGCCCCAAGCCCTTCGTCGTCAACTACGTCGGAACGGACACGTTCGACGAGTGGGGAATCGATCCGGACTTCGACTGATGGTGGATGATCGCAAGCAAAGCGGCGCCGCGCGCCCCAAGAAGGGCGGCGAGGCGGAGGTGGTCGTCGAGTCGCTCGCGTTCGGCGGCGCGGGAGTCGCCCGCGCCGACGGCTTCGTCCTCTTCGTCCCGCACACCGCGCCGGGCGACCGGCTCCGCGTGGTGGTCACGAAGTCCAAGGGCTCCTGGGGCGAGGCCCGCGGGCGCGAACTCCTCGAAGCCGGCCCCGCCCGCGTCGAGCCCCTGTGCCCCCTCGTCGGCACCTGCGGCGGCTGCAACTGGCAGCACGTCTCCATCGAGGCCCAGCGCGAGGCCAAGGAGCGCATCGTCCGCGACGCGCTCCGCCAGATCGCCGGCCTCGCCGACGCCGTCGTCGAACCGCTCGTCGAGAGCCCCGACACCTGGCGCTACCGCAACAAGATGGAGTTCACCTTCGGCGCCTCGCGCCTCGACGGCGGCCTGGTGGCCGGCTTCCACGAGGCCGGCAACTGGCGACACATCCTCGACGCGGAGCGCTGCTGGCTCGCGCCCGAGTCGATGGAGCGCGCGCTCCGCGCCGCCGTCGCCGAGGGCGCCCGCCAGGGGCTCTCCGCCTGGTGCCCCCACGAAAAGCGCGGCACGCTCCGCCAGCTCGTCGTCCGCCACAGCGTCCACGAGGACGCGCTGCTCGCGCTGCTCCTCACCGGCGACGAATCGCTCGATTTCCCCGCCTTCGCCGCCGCGCTGCGGAGCGCGGAGCCCTCGCTCAAGGCGGTCGTCTGGGGCCTCAACGCGCGCGACAGCGACGTCGCCCGCGCGGAGCGCGTGCTCGCCACCGACGGCGACGCGTTCCTGGAGGAGCGCCTCGGCGGCCTCCGCTTCCGCATTTCGCCCGCCAGCTTCTTCCAGTCGAACACCCGCGGCGCGGAACGCCTCTACGAGGTGGTGCGCGGATACGCCTCGCTCACCGGCGCGGAAAGCGTCCTCGACGCCTACTGCGGCACCGGGACCATCGCGCAGTACTGCGCGCCCGCCGCGCGCGAGGTCCTGGGCCTCGAACTGCTCACCGAGGCGGTCTGGGACGCGCGCGAGAACGCCGAGCGCAACGGCCTCGCGAACTGCCGGTTCGTCTCCGGCGACATCCGCCACACGCTCCCCGTGGCGCTCGGCTCCATGCCCGGGCGCATCGACCGCGTGATCGTCGACCCCCCGCGCGGCGGCATGGAGCGCAAGGCGCTCGAGCAACTCCTCGCGATCCGCGCCCCCGTTTTCGTCTACGTCTCCTGCAACCCCACGACCATGGCCCGCGACCTGCAGCAGGCGCTCGAGGCCGGCTACCGGCTCGACCGCGTCCGCCCCGTCGACATGTTCCCCCAGACGTACCACGTCGAGGCGGTCGCCCGCCTCGTCCTCGGAGGCGGCGCTTGATCGAAGCGGCCCGTGAGCTGTGGGGCGCCCGCGAGCTCGTCTTCACTCTCGTGAAGCGCGACCTCAAGATCCGCTACAAGTCCACCGCGCTCGGCTTCCTCTGGAGCTTCGGGCGGCCGCTCGCCATCATGGCGATCCTGTGGGCCGTGTTCTCCCAGTTCGTCGGCATCGAAACCGCCCACGCCGACCTGCCGTACCCGCTGCAACTGCTCTCGAGCCTCCTCCCCTGGATGTTCCTCACGGGGGCGGTCTTCGAAGCCAACGGGAGCATCCTCGCCAACGGCAACATCGTGAAGAAAATCGCCGTGCCCTCCATCGTCTTTCCGACCGCGGCGGTCCTTGGCAACCTCGTCCACCTGTTCCTGGCGCTCGGCGTGCTGGCGGTTTTCGTGCTCTTCTCCAGCATCCCCTTCGGCTGGGAAGTGCTGCTGCTTCCCTTCCTGATCGCGGTGCAAACGCTCATGCTGCTCGGCATCGCCTACCTGGTCGCGGCGCTCAATGTCTTCTACCGCGACGTCGGAAGCGTCACCGAGATCGTCGTCACGATGTGGTTCTACCTCACGCCGATCATCTACCCGCTGCAGCTCGCGCGGAACAAGCTGCGCGACGACGGCCACGAGGTGCTGTACTACCTGTACCTGCTGAACCCGATGACGCCGATCGTCTGCGCCTACCGCCGGCTCTGGTTCGGCTCGCTCCTGCGCCACGGCGGACGCGAACTGGACGACAAGACGCTCCTGCTCGCGGTGGCCTCCTCGACGGTGTTCGCGGTGCTGGTCTTCCTGGCGGGCCAGGCGGTGTTCCGGCGCCTGAGCGACCGCTTCGCCGACGAACTCTAGCGCCCGAGCGCCTTCACGGCGAACGCGCCCAGCCGCCAGAGCGCCTCCAGCGGCAGCGTTCCGAACGCCCGCTCCGCGTGCTTGCCGTGCATCATGCGCCCCGCCCCCTCCGCCACCATCAGCGCCAGGACCAACAGCTCCACCGGCCCCGGCGGCGACGCGGCGTCCCCCGCGCCGAGGCCCGCCGCGAACAGGCGCGCGATGGCGATCGCCCCCAGCGTGAGGCCCAGCGTGAACTCCACCATCCCGCTCCGCGCCGTGGCCCGCGCCGTGTCGAAGTGCAGCCGTTCCGCCAGCAGCTCCTGCGCGCCGCCGGGAAGCACCCCCAGCGCCCAGTCGTACCAGCCGGCGGCCTCGCTCCGGGTGGTCTCCTTCTCGCGCTCCTGCCGCGCCATCTCCTCCTCGAGCAGCGCCTCCGCTGTCAGCAGCACCTTGTGCGGCGCCCGGACGCCCTCCGCGAGCGGCTCCGCCACATAGAGCCAACCGGCCCCGTCCGCGCGCTCCTCCTCGAGCCGGAACAGACCGCCCTCGAACTCGAAGACCGTGGCGACCATGCCGGCGCGGCCGGGCACCGAGGTGTCGTGCGTGCGTGGGATCCATTCCGTGCGCCGCGCCTCGCACGCGACGTACAGCACCGCGGCTCCCTCCGCGCCGATGGCGCAGGCGTGGATTCCGGGGAAGAGCTCGGACCAGGTTGGCTCGGCCATCGGTTCGTCGTGCGACATTAGAGAGTCGGAGCGGGCGGCGTGCCGTGCGGACGGCGCGCGCCTAGCGCTCCGCCAGCGGCCCCAGCTCCGGCAACCCCTCCTCGGGCGCCACGTCCAGCGCGAGACGGTCGCGCGCGACTTGCGTGTAGGGCGCCTCCGGCGCGACTTCGACGGCGCGCTGGTAGGATTGGCGCGCCTTCTCGCGCTCGCCGAGCCGTTCGTAGGTGAGCCCCAGCGTCGTCCAGGCGCGCGTGTGGCGCTGTTCGATCGCGACCGCCTTCTTCAGCGCCTCCTCCGCCTTGGAGTACTGCTCGAGGCGGAAGAAGGCGGAGCCGACGTTGTTGAGCACGTCGGGGTTCTCGGGCTCGCTCTCCAGCGCGATCTGGTACTGCTCGAGCGCGGGCCTCATGCGGCCGAGCCGCTGCAGGAAGTTGCCGTAGTCGTTGTTCGCCGCCGCCACCTTGTAGCCGGAGGAGGTCGCTCGCAGGAAGGACGATTCGGCGCGGGCGTCCGCGCCCATCGCGGCGAACGTGTGCGCGAGGTAGAGCGCGGGCGCGGCCGCCTTCGGATTCAGCGCCAGCGCCGCGTGGAAGTCCGTGTGCGCCGCCGCTAGGTCCGACTTCAGCAGCTCGATGAACCCGCTCTCCATCGCCTCGCGGTAGCGCCGCTCCCGCTGCGCCGCAAGCGCGGGCAGCGCCAGCGCCCCCGCCAGCGCCACGAGCGTCAGCCCCAGCGTCAGCGAAGTCGCCGTGCGCATTCCCGCGGGGTAGGGCATGTCCATGTCGCGGACGATGTGCAGCTCGCTGTAGAACCGGTGGCACGACCAGTGGCGGTTCAGCACCTGCTGCAGCGCGTTGAGCACCCCCTGCCGGTCCCGGGTGTAGGGCTTCATATCCAGCACCCAGCGGAGCGGCAACTCGCTCGGCTGCCGCACCAGGAATTCGCCCTTCGCCTGGTGCCCCTTCGGGACGAACTCGCCGTGCGGATCCGCCCAGGGGGCCGAGACCTCCTCCATGAAGTGGCGGAGCAGCACATGCGCCGTCAGCAGCATCGGGTAGATCTCGATCAGGAACAGCAGCAGCAGCGCGCCCGCGGGCCAGGCGAGCAGCGGAACAAGACTGTCCTGCGTCCAGGCGAGCGCCGCCAGCCCGGCCAGCAGGACCAACGAAATCCCGAGCGCGAACAGCAGGCGCCAGGTCGAGATCACCGGCACTTCGACGCCGGTGTGGTCGCGCACCCACCACGAGATCCGCTGCGCCTGGCGGTTCATCGCGCTCCAGGGCAGGCGCCCCTTCGGCAGCGGGTGGTGGTGGTCCGGCTTGGGCCGCTTGTTCGCCGGCAACGCGATGGTGCGGTGCTTCTGGAGGCTGCGCCACAGCACGACCGACAATCCCGCGCCGATCACCGCCAGCACCGCGCGCGCCAGGTGCATCTGGGGATCGAGCGACACCGTCACGAAGTAGCCGTACCACCAAAGCAGCCCCGAGAGCGCGATCGGCAGCCGCCCCAGGTCCAGAGGCGCGGACGACAGCGAGAGCACCGATTCGATCTTCTGCCGCACGATCACGTTGGCGGGGTCGATCAGGAGGATCTCCCGGTAGCACTCCGCCTCCTTCGCGCGCTCGCGCGTCTGCTCGTAAAGCGCGGCGAGCGTGGACCACGCCTCGACGCGGCGCGGGTCCTCCTGGATCGCCATCTGCACCGCGCGGATGCACTCGTCCGGAGGGCGCTCCTCCATCACCATGTCCATCGCCTTCTCGAACTTGGCGACGAAGTCGTTCTTCGATTTCAGCGTCAGACGCGAGTCCCACGGATCGAAGTCCGCCTCGCGCATGTTCTCCAACTCGCGCCCCTTCTCGACCTCGGAGAGCTGCGTGGGCGCCCCGCAGTGCTTGCACTCGCGGTCCTCGGCGCCGAGCGCCAGGCCGCACATGCGGCAGTCGTGCTGCTGCGCCATCGTGGCGACCACTTCCTCGCCCGCGAAGCGCACGGTCTCGTCCGCTTCCGGCAGCACCGCGTCGCCGGGCCGGGCCGTGTGCCAGGCGACGGAACCCACCAGCCACGCGCCAAGCAGCAGCGGCAGCACCACCAGCAGCAGCGCGCTCCGGGTGTCGGGCTGGTTCTCCTCGTCCTGCAGGGTGACGACTTCAAAGCGTTCCCAGGCGGGGCTGTCGCGGTCGATCTCCGAGCGCTCACCTCCGAGCGCCGTGCGGCTGCGCTTCACCGTCCCGCCCCAGAGCTCCGGGTCAGCGAGCGAGGCGAACAGGCCCTCGCCCAGCATCGACTCGCGACGCACCACCGCGTCGATCCGCCGCTCGTGCTCGGCCAGCCACTCGGAGGCGCGGAGCCCGGCGACCGTGCCGCGGAACTCCTCGACGATGCGGCGCAGGATCGCGAGCGTTTCCTCCAGCAGCTCCTCCGCCATCTTCGCCTGCGCCTCGATCCACAGCTCCATCGCGGAGCGCTCCGCGGGGATCGACGCGGCCAGCTCCTCGACCGTCTTGGCGTCCTTGCTTTCCGCGAGCCTCGGGAAGTCGATGAGCTTGCGCAGCTCCGCCTCCGCCTCGTCGAACTCCGTCGCGGCGATCGCCATGCGGGCCTTCACCAGGCCGAGGGAAACGGGGGCCTCCACGGTGGCCTCGCGGTGCACCTGCCGGGCCTCCTCCGCGCCGGGACTGTCGGCGAAGCGCTCGAGGTACTCCATGGCCCGCGCGGCCGCGTCGTCAAAACGCCGCGCCGCGAGCGCCTCGCGTGCCTGCGCCAGCAGATCCGCCGCCTCCAGCTCCCCGGCGCTGTCGCCAGCGATGCGCGCCAGCCGCTCCTGCGCCGCCGCCGAATCGCGCAGCGACGCCGGCGCGTCCTTCGCCAGCCGGTACGCCTCCTCCAGCTTCCCGTCGCGGATCCGGCGGCGGAACGCGTCGAAGAAGGACGCCTCCTCGCGCAATTGCCGCACGCGCGCGTCGCCGGGGCGCAGGCTCTCCACGCTCTGGATCGAGGCCAGCGCCAAGTCCACCAAGTCGCGCGAATCCGCGTAGTCGTAGACGCGGAGCAGCTTGTCCGCCTCGTCCTCCGCGGAGCGCTCCTGCGCGCGTTCCTGGAACTCCGCGTAGGTGATGGCGGCGCCGCCCGTGTCGCCGGTGATCTCGAGCAGGCGCACGAACGTCGCCACGGCGTCGGGGGCGCGGTCCTCCGCGAGGAGGCGGCGGCTGCGCTCGCCGAGCAGTTCGGCGAGCTTCGGCGCGGCGAGGTCGAAGTTCTTCGCCGGGGCGAGGCGCACCAGGGCCTCGAACGCGTCGATCGCGGAATCGTTGTCGCGGACGCGCACCGCGGTTTCCGCGCGCAGCCGCTGCACCTCCTCGCGGTCCGGCGCCAGCTCCGCCGCCCGGTTCAGCGCCATCAGCGCGGCGGGATACTCCACGCGGTCGATCAGCGCCAGCGCCCGGTCGTACTCCGCCTGCGCGTCGTCGGCGCTGGTGCGCGTCGCGGTCAGCTCCGCGCGGAGCGCCGCGAGCTCGCCAGACAGCCGCGCATGGTCCTCGTCGCCAAGCTGCCCGGCGGCGCGCATCGCGTCCAGCGAGGCGGCCCGCTCCGCGATGATCTGCAGCGCGCGCGGCCGGTTCTGCGCCGCGGCCTGCGCCCGCGCCTCCGTCACCGACTTGCGCACTTCGGATTGGACGAACTCGAGCGAGAAGCCCCGCTCCACCGAAAGCACCTGCGCCTTCGGGAACGAAAGCGTGCTGGTGCCCGTCTCGATCCGGACCGTCTTGTCGTCCTCGTCGAGCACCTTCCCTTCGATGACGCGCCCGTTGCGGAGCGTCACTTTGTCCGCCGGCGCCAGCGCGGGAAGCAGCAGCGCCAGCAGCGCGAGCAACGCTCCCCACAGCGCCGCGCGGCGCCGGGAACGACTCGTCCCGCCAAGATCTGATCGATGCATGGCAACCGCCTCCACGTCCGAGGCCAATGAACCCCATTTAAGACATCGAATGTGGGCGATTCCGGCACGGCAGGTAAAGGTGAATCGGGAATCCCATCGCCACGCGCGGTCCGCTCCCGCAAAACTCGTCCTCGCATGACTCTCCCCGACACCTCCGCCAGCACGTTCCACAAGCTCGTCTACGCCTCCGTTTGCTTTGTCTGGGGCACCACCTACCTCGCGATCAAGATCGGCGTCGAAACGCTTCCGCCCTTCCTCATGGGTGGCGTGCGCTTCCTGATCGCAGGTCTGCCGCTGCTCCTGGTGCTCAAGTGGCGCGGCGCCCCCTGGCCCACGCGATCGGACTGGCCTGCGATCGCGGTCGGTGGAGTCACCATGCTCGCGATCGGCAACGGCTTGGTGGGCTGGGCAGAGCAATGGCTCCCGAGCGGCCTCACTGCCGTGCTCGTCCTCACGTCACCCTTCGCGTACGTCGGCCTCAGCGCGCTCCTCGGCGACCGCATCGTGCCTTCCACCTGGGCGGGTCTCGCGCTGGCCTTCGTCGGAGTCCTGGTGCTGTTCGGCGGCGACATCGCGAAGCTCGCCGGCGCGCCGGACGGCGCGAAGCTCCTCTGGCCGATTGTGGCGGTGCTCGTCTCCACTGTCACGTGGGCCGTCGGCGGCGTCGTCACCGCCCGCGCGCCGTCCAAGGCGCCGCTGCTGATGACCGTCGCCTGCCAGATGCTGATCGGCGCCGCCGGCCAGCTCGCCATCAGCGCCGCCGCGGGCGAATGGGCCCGCCCGCTCGCCCCGAGCCCCGAGTCCCTCGCGGCCCTCGGCTACCTCGTCGTCGCCGGATCGTGGATCGGCTTCGGCGGCTACGTCCTCATCCTGCGCACCATGTCGCCGGACGCGGTGTCGCTGATCACCTACATCAACACCGTCGTCGCGGTGCTGGTGGGTTGGCTGCTGGGCAGCGAAACCATGAGCCTCCGCCTGGTCGCCGGCAGCGCGGTCATCATCGCCGGCGTCGCGGTGGTGAATCGGGGGCTCGCGGTCGAGAAGCGGCGCAAGGCGGAGGAAGCGCGCCGGAGGCAGGAGGAAGAGCTCAAGCTGAGCCGCGAACTGCCGAAGTTCCAGACCCAGTAGCCCCGTGGTCCCCCTTCAGCGCTCGCGGAACTCGTAGCGCTCCACCACCTCCGGCCGCGCGCCGAGGTACTCGTAGCTGTAGAAGGAGAACCCGTTCAGCCGCGCGTCGGTGCGCGTGTGCGACAGCACGATGTACTTGTTGTCGAGCACCTCGAAGTTCGTCGAGGGCAGCCGCTGCGCGTGCAGCGGGTCGAACGGCACCCAGCCGAAATCCTCGATCCAGACCTCGGCCCAGTTGTGCTTCACCGTGTCCGCGTCCTCCACCGTCACCCCGGTCAGGACGCGCGCCGGGAAGCCCGACGCGCGCGCCAGCGCCACGAACAGGTCCGCGTACTCCGTGCAGTCGCCCCCGCCGCGGCGCAGCGTCTCCGTCGCGCCCACCGAGTCGGGATTGTATCCGTGGTAGGCGAGCCGACGGATCACGAACTGGTGCAAGTCGTGCAGCGTCTCCGTGTCGGCCGGCCGGCGCATCCGTTGGGCGAGCCCGACAATCTCCTGCGCGTCGCTCTCGATATAGGGCTCTGGAAGCGAGAACAGCGACAGCCGCCCCGTGCCCGCCGCGCCACCCGCGCCCGCCGCGCCGCCCTTGCCTTCCGCCCCGGCGGCGACCGCCCGCTCCCCCTCGCGCAGACGCACCCGCGCCTTCGCGAGCCCGTCCCGCTCGAGACGGACCAGATACCGGGCCTCGAACGAAACCGGCCCCGACAGGTCCTCGAAGAGGAATTCCGCGTAACTCTCGCCCTCCGCCTCGAACTCCGCCGAAGGCGCACGGGAGAACGACCGCTCGATCACCCGTTGGCGGTGGTGGATGTCGCGCGGGGAGGACTGCCGCAGGACGATCCGCCGTAGCGGCCCCCGGGGGCGGATCTCGTACCGGACCACCAGCTCGACCTCGCGGACCGGCTGGTCGAACGGTTGCGGCGTCGACGTGTGAGACTCCGATGCGAGGAAGCTCAGCAGCGCGGCGGCGGTGGCGGCCCGGGTCTTCACGCGTGCGATCCTCTAGTGGGTGCGTCTCGTCCTGTTTTGTCCACCCTTGCCGCATGCTCGGTCAAGTCTAGGCGGACACGACCCTTTACATCGGTTATGGCGGCGTTCCCCCTTGCCGGTACGCGGGAGCCCGCGCAAACCATTTCAGGACCATGGAAGACGATCCGACCCCCGACGCGCGCGAGCTGGCGAACACCGTTCCGCTGCATGTCCCCAGCGACTTGCCGGCGAGACCGTCGCTATCGTACAACCGCCGCTTCCCGAACGCCCAGGACTCTTCGGATTCGGAGGAGGGCGACGACGATGGCTCGCCGGAAACGCTCGCCCAGCAAGCGCCCGGCAGCCGCTCGGGATCCATCGGCAAGGCGATCCGCGACGGCGCGATCACTCACGACGCCGACGCGCTCGGCTTCCATTTCGAACGACTGATCGGCCGGGGCGGCATGGGCGAAGTTTGGGAGGCCGTCCAGGCACGCCTCGGGCGCATCGTCGCCGTCAAGCGCCTGCGCCCGCGCGGACGCGACTCCGACGATCATCACAGCACCGCCGCCCTGCACTCCTTCGAAGGCGAGGCGCTGACCGCCGCCCTCCTGGACCACCCGAACATCGTGCCGGTCTACGACCTCGGCTTCGATTCCGCCGGCCGCCCCCTCATGGCGATGAAGCTGGTCCGCGGCACCAACTGGCAAAAAGTCATCGAGCGCGACTTCAAGGCCCTCGAACCGGAGGACTACCTCGCCAAGCACCTGCCCATCTTCATGCAGGTGGTCCAGGCGGTCCTCTTCGCGCACTCCCGCGGCGTCGTCCACCGCGACCTGAAGCCCACCCAGGTCATGATCGGAGAGTACGGCGAAGTGCTCCTCATGGACTGGGGCCTCGCCATGATGATCGGCGATCCGCCGAGCCACATCGACCGCTCCACGTACCACGCCCGCTACCCGACGGCGGCGACCGCGGACAACCCTTCCGGGACACCGGGCTACATGGCGCCCGAGCAGACCGAGATGTTCACCACGCGCATCGGCCCGTGGACGGACATCTACCTCCTCGGCGGGACGCTCTACCGGCTCCTCACCGGAAAGCTCCCGCATCCCGGACGCACCAGCCAGGAAGTCTACCTCCACGCCGCCCACGGAGTGGTCCAGCCGTTCGCGGAGGCGGCGCCGGGACGCCACGTGCCGGCGGACCTCGAACGCGTCGCGATGTGGGCCATGCTGCCCAATCCGGCGGAACGCCCCACGGGACGCGAGTTCGCCGACGCGCTGCAGGAGTTCATGACCGGCTCCTCGAACCGCCGGGAATCCGAGCGCATCACCGACGAGATGGCGCTCGAAGCGCCGGACGACAACTACGCGGCCTACGTCGCGGGCCTGGCGAAGCTCGCCAACGCGATCCGCCTCTGGCCCGGCAACCACGACGTTGCGCCGCTGCGCGAGCGCCACCTGCTCGGCTACGCGAAGCTGGCGCTCCGCGAGGGCGACCTCTCCCTCGCCCGCGCGCAGGCGGAGCGGCTCGACGACGGCGAGGCCAAGCTCCGGCTGCTGAAGCAGATCGACGACGCGGCGCGCGCGGCCGCGCTCCAGAAGCGCCGCAACCAGCAGCTCGGGCTCGCCGCCGCCGCCATGCTCCTCGTCATCCTCGGCGGCGGCGCGGTCTTCACCCTCAGGCTCTCCGAGGCCAATCATGCCACCCGGGTGCAACTCGTCCTCACCAGCGAAGCCCGTATCGCGGAGGCGGACGCCCGCCGCGCGGCGCAGTTCGAGCTCCGCCGCGCCACGCTCCTCCTCGCCGAGTCGCTGATCGCCGAGGACCGCCTCGACGACGCCGTGAACGAGCTGCGCCGCATCCCCCTCGAAGAGCGCGGCCTCGAGTGGCGCTATCTGCTCACCAAGGCGCTCAAGGACCTTTGGTACAGCCCCTACGAGTACATGCACTTCTCGCCCTCCCGCAGGTTCGTGCTGGGGAACTTGGAGGGGGAGGGCCTCGCCGCGCTCCTCGCGGAGCCCGGAACCGTGCTGGCGCCCCTGGTCGATGCCCTGCCGGACGGGTTGGTCGTCGCTTGGTCGCGCGACGAGTCGCTGTTGGCCCTCGACGCCCCGACGCTTCCGCTGACGGTTTGGGAAACGGATAGCTGGCGGGTGCTCCGCAGCGAGGACCCCTCGACCACCGACACGGTGCGCGCGATCGACTTCTCCCCGGACGGACGCCAGCTCGCACTGGGCTACGAAAGCGGGCTCGTGACCGTGATGCCGCTCGCGGATGGATCCGAGCGGGCGCTCGCCCGCCATTCGACTCCGATCATCGGGGTTTTCTGGGGGGAGACCAAGTTGATGACGGCATCCCCCGACGAGCTTCGCCGGGTAGATCCGAAGAGTGGTGCACATACATTGGTCTACCGCACCGGAGCGGCCAGTGTTCCCTTCCGTCCTTTTAAGATTAGTGCGAACCGGCAGCGCACCCACGTCGCCTTCGGACATGTGTTTGAAAAGGTTGCCTCAGTGGGAATCGAGGCAGGCGTTCCCATTACCTACTCGCACCCAGCAATACAGTGGTCCTTTAGCGGTCTCCAACAGCACTTGATCCTTCCAGGGTTTGGATTCGAACCGCAAGTGGCGGTCTACGACCTCGAGACCGGACAAGATGTGTCGCGAAGGGCGCAGCCGAAGGTGCAAGCTATCGATCAAAATAGTAGTTTGCATGTGGCGAACGATGTTCACTACGTGGACTTGTCCGCCGCGGAGGACGTCGCTCTGGTGCTCGAAAGGCGGCATGATTATGCATTGCGGAACTACCCCTCATTCTCCGCCCTCTTGAACGGCAAGTCCGTTTACTCTGGCAGGGAAATGGACCGTGTCACACTCCATCCATCAGGGCGGGCCCTTTGGGTGGCGCGCCCCGGCGGCCCCACCCGGACAGTCCCGGCTTCCTCGGCGTGGGCGGGACTTCCCATCCCCGGCAGCTACCCGAGCTTCGGGACCAACGACGCCTATATCGCTGCGTTGCAGCACGAATCTCACGACCACTTCGACCCCTCCACTGGTGAGAGAATTTTCGACTCGGGAGGCAAATTCAACATCTACCGGGGTTCCGACATGTCTGAGGATCGGAAGCGCTTCCTTCTTCCCGGGGTGCGGAGCGAAAAATACACCGTCCGTGTGTTCGACTACGAGAAGAAAGTATTGTTGAAAGAGCATGTCTTCGACTTCGGCTTCCGACGCGCCTTCTTCTCCGCCGAGAAGTCCACCATTGGGTTCCTCGCCCCCGATGGGACAAATGCTGAAATCTATTCATTGTCGGGCGATTCGCCAGTACTCCTCATCGAAATGAAGGCGGAGGCAGAAGACATTTTCACGTTCGGATCGAGCTCGCCGGATGGTGCGACATACTATCTGGGTACCATGTCCGGGCGGCTATGTGTGGTCGATGCTGCGAAAGGCACCGTTCTCCGCGAGTTCGAGCCGACCCCCAACCCGATCCTACTCATTTCACAACGCCTCGACGGTCACTTGGTGGTGATTGACAACTCGAACATCGTGACGTTGGTTTCCGCAATCGACGGCACCATGGTGAACCGGGTACCCTTCAGCTTCGAGCCGCAGGGGCTGGCGGTTTCGCGGGCGGGCGACTTGGTCGCCTCTTGGAGCGAGTCGGGGCAGATCGAGGTGCGCAGACTCGGGGATGGCACGGTCGTCTCCCAGTCCAAGCGGACGGACTTCCCGCTCTTCGCGCTCCGCTTCGTCGGCGGCGACTCGCGGCTCATGGCATACGGAGACGGCGAGGCCCGCCTGTTCGATCCCGCTACCGGCGAAGACATCTTCACGATCCGGGATGGCTTCGGATCGCTCAGCGCGAGCGAGGACATGTACCTCGCGGAGGTCGAGGCCGGCAGGATCAGCGCACTGGTGTCGCTGGCCCCGAAGGAAGCCTTCGCGGAAGTCGGCGCCGCGGGTTCCGACTCGGCGGATGCGGCCCTCCACCGCTGGCGGCTCGACCGATACAGGACATGGCACCAGTACGCGATCCGGCACCGCGTCCACCCGGGCTGGAGCGCGGGGGCGGCGGTCTTGGAGCCCGGGGCGGTTCCCGCCTTGCGCGATTTCAGCTACCTATTCTCGATCGGCGAAGTCCCCGCCAACGATACGGCACTTCGGTTCCCCCGGACACGGCTCGAGCTCTTCGCCGCGTTCACGCTCGCCGCCGACCTGTTCCGATCTCCAATTGAGGACGGCTTTACGGAGTTCCCGGTCCTGAACGCGACCGCCCAGGCGGCGCCGGAGCTGTTCAACGGCCCCGTGGGATCCGCGGCGATCCTCATCGGCTCGGCCTACAGCCGGCGCTTGGAGGAGTCGCCCAGGATCGACTCGGAAGTGTGGGCCTTCGCTAGCCTGCTCCGCCACCAGCTCGACGCCGCGCGCGCACTCGCGGAACGCGGCGACCGCGAGGCGGCCTCCGCCGTGCTGCTGCGCGCCGCCGCGCATGTCCGGCTCGCAGACACACCCACGGGAGATTGGGAGTACGAACTCCGGCGCCTTGGCCTCGAACTTCCGGTACCTCCGCCGGCGGAGCTGGTGCGCGGGCCGAACATGGGAAGCCCGCCCTTCGTGCTGGAGCGCATGGCCATGCTCGATCCGATGGCGCCGCTGGAGGTGCGCGCCGCGGTCGCGAAGCAGGCCGCCGACGAGTACGCCGAGCGCGCGCGCGAGTACCTCGACCGCGTCGCCCCCCTTGTGGACTGGGACGCCCTGGTCGCCCGCCACGCGCCGTTCCCAGAGGACTCACCCGTCCGCGAGGGCGTCCCCTTCGGACCCTACATCGCCGAGCGCCTCCCCGACCTTGAGCGGGGCGTGCTCGGCGGGCTCACGCTCGACGAGGCGCTGGAAGCGGAGCGCCGCCGCATCGAGGAGTTGTTCGCACCTCCCGCCATCCCGGACAGCGGCAGCCGGGTAGTCGCTCCCTAGACAAAGAGATCGGGCTCCGGGAGTCGCCTCCCGGAGCCCGTCTTGTACCGCGTTGTTGCACTCGCGCTACCTTGCCGGCGCCGGCGTCGGCGTGGGCGACGGCAGCGGCGTCGGCGTGGCGGCGGGGATCGATTCGTCCTCCGCGTCCGCCGAGCGCGCGCCCGTCGAGACCCGCAGGTTGTAGGTGTTCGTGCCGCGCGTCGCGCCGTAGACGCGGACGAGGAGTTGCGAGCGCCCGCCGGTCGGGATGTTCAGCGACTCGTTCACGTCGAGGTTCGGCGTGAAGTTGCCGAACAGGATGTCGTAACCGCAGCCCGGATCGACCGCCATCACCATGAAGTAGAGCTGGCCGGAGAGCTTGTTCGCCTCCATCCGAACGTTGATCGACGAGAGCCCCGTGGTATTGACGAGGTAGAAGTCGTCGTCCTTCAGGATCAGGTCGTTGTAGGTCTGGCCGAGGTTGATCGACGTGAACTGGCACGGCGAGTTGTTCGGTTCGAGCGCGTCGTCGGCGCCGAGTTCCGCGATGGTCACCGAGTACGACGGGTTGGTCGCCCCGCCCTCGCCGTAGATCCGCAGGAAGAGCTCCGTTCCGACACCGGAGCGGTCCACGTAGGTGAACGTCTCCTGGTTGGTGGTCGAGTAGCTCTCCGCGAGGCGCAGCGGGAAGCCGCCCGAATCGGTGCAGCGGCCGTCGTAAAGTTCCGCGTTTAGATTACCGTTCGCGTGGGTGAAGTTCACCGTGACTCGCAACGTGCCGCAGGACGCGTTCGGCAGGCGGTACCAATCCTCGTTGAGGGAAACCAGCCCCGACGTCGTGCCAACCGGCAGCGAGGGGCGGGAGCGGGCCTCGGTGAGGTTGTTGTTCGACTCGAAGGAGTCGTCGCTGGGCGGGGCGCTGCCGGACTGCGTGACGGTCACCGAGGTACCCGCCACGGTGATCGTGCCCTGCCGCTGCGAGAGCCCGCTGTTCTGCGTCACCGTCACCTGCACGGTGCCCCCGCCAGTACCGGACGTGGGCGAGAGCGTCACCCAGTCGAGCGATTCGCTGCTGTCCCACGCGCAGCTCGGCGCGGAGGCGGTGACCGTGAGGTTCTGCGATCCCGAGGAGGCGCCGAAGCTCAGGCTAGTTGGCGATGCGGAAACTGTGCAGGGCGGCGCATCGCACTCGTCCGGGATCCCGTTGCTGTTCGTGTCCTGCGACGTGCCCGCGATCGAGGCTGGGCCGGTGAGCGTAAAGCTGTACGCGCCACCGGCGCCGTTGAAGCCGCCGAGCCGGATCGAGTAGACCGTGCCAGCCACCGCATTGAAGGTTGCGATGGATCGCGTGCTGGTGGCGCAGGAGCTGTCGTCGTTGCAGGCGACTTCCGCGCCGCCGCATCCGTCCGTCACGACGATCACGGTGTCGAAGGACGAGTCGCATGCGGAGATGGTCGCTTGGCCGCTCTGCGCCGGCCAGTAGGTGTAGAACACGCTCTTGCCGACATCCGCGCAGGATGCGGCGACAAGGTCCGTCGCCAGCGCCGATGTGTTGCCCGTGTAGGTGAAGCCCGGACCGATGTCCGGCCCGGCGCCGCACGACGCGGAGCCGACTGCCGCGGCGAGGTTCACCACGTCATAGAAGTCCGGCACACCGTTGCCGTTGCAGTCTTGGATGATCTCAAGGGACACGGCGATGGTCTGCGGCGAGTTGGATGCTCCAGACGCCGTCACGGTGATGGTCGCGTTGTAGCTCCCAGGCGTCAGGCCAGAGGTCGAGTAGGTAACGGTGACCGTATCCTCTTCGCCCGTCGAAGTGCCGCTGGTGGGCGAGACGGAGAGCCAAGTCTGGTTGTCGGACACCGTATAGGAGAGCGTGCCGGCCCCGCTGTTGCGCACCGTGAAAGTGTCGTTGCCCGGGCCCGAGCTTTCGGTGCCGACGGGGGCCAGGGTGGTCTTGTTGAGCGCGATGACCGGCGTCGCTGCGCCCGGGATCGCGTCGAAGGCGCGCTGCACGTTGACGAAGGGCTTGGTGATCCCCGGGTTCAGGCCGCCATTCTTCGTGTCGGTGATGTTGTCCCCGTTGTTGACGAGGAGCGTGCGCATCTCGGAGGCGGTATAGTACGACCCGCGCTTCGTGAAGGATGCGGACTGGAGGATGGCGATCACGCCCGCCACATACGGCGTGGCGGCGGAGGTGCCGCCAAAGCTCTGCGTGTAGTTCCCCGTCGAATACCCGGCCGTGCCCACGAGGTCCGTCGCCGCCGCGTTGTTCGACGGGGCGAAGACGTCCATGAAGCTGGCGACGTTCGAATACATCGTCACCTTCTTGGCCGAGGTGGCTTCGAAAGCGAGGTCGAGGCCGCCGCACTGCGCATCCGCCGTGGCGCCCGCATAGCAGGTCGAGTTGTCCAGGCAGAAGCCGATGGTGCCGATATTGGCGTCGTAGGCGGCGCCGACTCGGATGATCGGCGACACGCAGGCGGGCGCGGCGATCTGGTTGCAGAAGCCGTTGTTGCCCGTCGCCGCGACTACGATGATCCCGGCGGCGATGGCCGAGTTGGCGGCGTTCAGGTACGAGGGGTTGCTCGCGTCGCAGCTCGACGCGCTCGTGAAGCCACCGCCGCCGAGCGACATGCTCATCACCCGGATTGGCGCGCTGGGCACCACGGTGCGGTTCGTCACGCACCAGTCCATGCCCTGCACGATGTCGATGCTCGAGGCGAACTGGTCCGCGCCGTCGGGGAACACCTTCACTGCGGCGATGCGCGCGTCGGGCGCGACGCCGCCGATGTAGCTCCCGGGCGAGCCGGCGCCGCTCGGCACGCCGCCGCCCGAAATGCCCGCGCAGGCTGTGCCGTGGGCGCCGGTGGCGTTGCGAGGATCGCTGTCGCCCGCGCCGCCCGCCGCGGTGCCTGCTGTGTCGATGCCGCTCACCACCTTGGAGTTCGGGAAGCCACCGCCCCCAAGGTCCGGGTGCGTGTAGTCCACGCCGTCGTCGAGGATCGCGATCGTCATTCCGGCGCCGCGGTGCGTGGTACGGACCGTCGTCGCGTTCAGGAGCGGGATCCCTTCCGCATCGAAGCGCTCGGCGAAGCGCTCCGGCTCGACCGACTGCACGCGCGGGTCCTCCAGCAGCGCCGCGAGGCCGGTCGCGTCCACGTCCACGGCGAAGGCCGCGAAATTCTCGTAAACCGCCATCACCTCGTGCGCGTTCTTGTCGAGCTGCGCCAGCACGTCCTTGCTGTGCGACGTCACCTGCGAGCGCCACACCGAGAGGTCCGCGTCGGAGGACCAGTCCACCTGCGCCCGCGAGCGCTGCGGCGGATCGATCAGATTCACGATCACGCGCATGCGTCCGCTCTCCGCGCGGGTGGAGGCGAAGATCGTCTCGGGCTCGATCAGCTTCGGCGAGCCGGGATGGAACTCGAGGAGCTGGCGGCTGAAGGCGGCCTGCTCCGTGTTGCTCGGCTTTGCAGCTGCCGGCAGGCGCGGTTCGGCGGCGGCGCCGAACGCCATCGCGGCGAAGACAGCGAGGACGGCGGCGCGACGCCAAGAGGTTTTAAGTGTCATGTGGTTCACCGTGGGGCGGAATGGTCCGAGTTGTCCCGCCCCGGAGCCGTCTCTGCAAGCGTCTTCTAACCCCCCGCCCGGTTTGACAACCGGGGCCCGCCGCGCCATGCTTCCAGCCTGTAGCCGCGCGAGAGGAACCCCGCCAATGCCCGATACCCCCGAGCCCCGCCCCGCCCCGTTGGGCCAGATCGACCTCTCCGCGGAGGTCGGCAAGGGTCCCCTCTCCTGGGCCGACGCGCTGAAGGAACTCGAATCGGCCACCCCGGCCCCGAAGCCGCAGCCCCGCCCCAAGGCGGAGGCGCCCGCCGCGGCTCCGGCCCCGCCCGCCGAGCCCACTCCGGCTCCCGCGCCAACGCTCCGCGCCGGCGAGCCCAACAGCCGCTACGACCAGATCCGCCGCACCCCGGGAATGCAGGTGAAGACCGAGGACGTCAAGATCCTCGACGAGCTGTCGACGATCCTCGGCTACGTCAACTCCGCGTCCGCCGCGCTGGCCAAGTTCACCAAGGACCACCCGACGCTGGTGGCGCCCAACATTTCGTATCTCTGGCAGGACAACTTGAAGGAGACCTCGACCGTCATGCTGCGCGAGTTCCACGCGCTGCGGAACGGGCGCCTCGCCAAGAGCTACGACAAGCGCAACGTTTGCACCAAGTGCCACACGGTCTACATGTCGCCGCTCCCGGACGGCATCTGCGACGAGTGCCGCAGCAACACCGGCGACCACACGACGGGCGAGTACTAGCCCCTCCTTGTCCTTCCTCGGCAAGCTCTTCAAGAGCACGCAAAGCGCCGTCCCGCTTGTGCCGGGATGCCTTGCGGCGCTCGCCCATGGCTTCCGCTTCGAGGTGCCCCCCGCCGAATTCCCCGCGCGCCTCGCGGAGCTGCAGTCCCGCGGCATCGTCGCGGGCCTCTGGGCGGAGCTGAACCCGCAACTCGCGGAAGCCGCGGAGGCGCTCCTCGCGGCGCCGCCCGCCGATTCCATCGCACGCTGGCGGTCGCCGGGCGCGGCCTCCGCGCTCTTCCTCGGCGCCGAGCCCCCCGCCGGATCGCGGCGCGACCTCCAGTGGTTCAAGGCCGGCCTCCCCCTCGGCGGCCTCCGCGCCGAGCCCGCCCACCTGCTCGCGCCCGACAGCGAGCGCTCCTTCCGCTGCGACCCGGCCGCAACCCCCCGGCTCCGGTTCCGCGAGGAGTGGGAAGCGGAACTGGTGATGGCGCTCGCCCGCCCGCGGCCCCTCGCCGCGGACCGCGATCCTTGGGAGGAACTCGGCGCCGAGCTCGACATCCCCGCCGCCGAGGTCCTTGCCGCGCTCAAGCGCCTCACGGTCGAGGGCGTGCTGCGGCGCGTGGCGCTTCGCTGGAGCCCCGCGGGCCTAGGCTGGCGCGGCTGCGGGCTCGCGGAGTGGGACTTCGAGGACGCCGCCGGGGCGGCACCGGCCGGCGACGCGCTGGCGGGCCTCCTGGGCACCGGCGATGTGGCGTGGCGCGAAGGCCCGGGCGGGAGCCCCCGCCTGACCGCGCTCTTCCTTGCTCCCGGCGAGGGCGTCGGCCGCGCGGCGGCGGAATCCGTCGCCGCGCAATGGTCCCGGCCCCTTGCCGCGTGGACCACTCTCCCGGAACTCCGCTAAACCACCCCTCGAAGCCAAACCCGCCGCGCTAAGGACTTGTCCCACTTACCGGGTCCAGTCGGAATAACCCGGATTCGCAGCCTCCCCGAAGGCGGACCGTGGCCCTTTCCGACGTACCGGTGGAACTCGTTCAGCGTTGCCGTGGCGGTGACTCCGCCGCCTTCGACGAGCTGTTCACGATGTTGCACCAGGACCTGTACCGCTGGCTCTACTCGCTGCTCCGCAACGAGGACGACGCCGAAGAGGCCCTGCAGGAATGCTTCGTCCGCATCTACCGCCACATCGGATCACTCTCCGACGACCGCAAGTTCGCCGGCTGGGTCGGGCGCATGGTGGTGAACCTTGCGAACACCTGGCGCACCCGCGGCTCCAAGATCCGCTTCGAGGAATTCGAGCCCGCGATCGAAACCGAGGATTCGCAGCTACCGGTGCAGGCGAAGGCCGGCCCCAACCCGCGCGAAGCCGCCGAACGCAAGCAGGTGATGGCCCGCGTCAACGAAGCGATCACGCACCTCCCGCCGCGGCAGCGGACCGCCGTCCTCATGTTCGACGTCCAGGGGCACAGCATCGCCCATATCGCCGGACAGCTCGGGTGCAGCGAGGGGGCGGTCAAGTTCAACATCTTCCAAGGACGCAGGAAGCTCCGCGTCCTGCTCGCCGATCTGGCGGACGAACGGGGCCTCGGCCTCGGCGAACCGGAACCCCGGGGAAAGGAGTGACCAGCCATGGCACCGCATAACGAAGACCTCATGGAGCAGGAACTCCCCGCCGGCTGGGATCCCGCCGCCGACGCCGACGAGCGCTGGCTGGCCATCGCCGACTCGCTCCGCGAGGCGGACCCGGCTCCGCGCCTGCTTCCCGCCCAGAGCGACGCCCTCCGCGCGGAGATCCGCTCGCGCCTCGAGGCGGAGTCGCTCCTGCGCCCCGCCGACGCGGCGCGCGCCGGCGGTTTCGCCGACTGGCTCCGCACGCTATTCCTCGGCGGCGGCGTCGCCGCGCAGACCGTCCGCCTCGGCGTCGCCGCCGCGATCGCGGTCATGGTCGTGGCCCCCGACACGCCCCAGCCCGGCCTCGCGCCGGCGAACCGCCCCCGCCCCGTCGACGTTGTGGTGCAGCGCGACCTTCCCGCCGGCAACGCGATCGGCGAGGTGGCATCCGCGCCGGAAGCCGCAGCGCAGGCGCCGCCCCCCGCCACGGAAGGGCGGGCGATGGACGAAGTGGTCGCCTCCGCGCCCGGCACCCGTTCCGAGGTTGCCATGCGCGCATTCCCCGCCGCGGACGCCGATGCGAAGCTGGCCGGCCAGTTCGCGATGGATTCGGGCTTCCCTTCCCTCGACGGCGCGCTCCTGGGCCGCGCGCTCCAGCAGGTGCAGGGCATCAAGCTCGCCTCCGTCGCGAAGGACGACCTCCGGATCGGGGCGCAGTTGCGGAACCTCGAGGCGCTGATCGTCGCCCTCGCCGGCGCCGCCTCCGACCCGGGCATCCAGCTCGAAGTCGCCGCCCTCGCCGAGTACGCCCGCGGCGAGCAGGCGCTCGAAGCGCTCCGCCCGGACGAGGCGCTCGCCGCCTTCGACGCCGCCCGCGCCGCGTCCCCCGACGGCCTTGTCGGCTTCCTCGCGCTTTACCAGACCGCCCGCGTCCAGTTCGAGTACCGGAACGACTTCGAGGCCGCCGAGGCGACCTACCGCCGCTGCCTCGACGAGTTCCCCGAGCAGCTCCTTCCCCCCGACGTGCAGAGCGAAGTGGCGGACCGCCTCCGCCTCCTCGCCCAGAGCGCCCCGCTCGGTCATCGCGACCTGCGCATCTGGCAGGCCGCCACGCGCACCGCCTCGCCGGTCGCCCGCGCGGACCGGCTGCGGGAACTCCTCGCCTCGTATCCGGATTCGGCCCTCGCCGCGCCCGCGGCGGAGGAACTCGGCGCCCTGCTCGTGGCCGACGCCGGCCTCCAGCGCCTGAACCTCGACGACTCGATGGCCCTCCTCGAATCCACCGTCGCCTCCCGCGAGGACGGACCCGAGACCGCGCGGATCCAGTTCACCCTGGCGGAGCTGGTGTACCGCCGCGCCATGAACCCCCGCCGCGCCACCGCCGAATACCGCGAAGTCCTCCGCATGGGCGCCGACCGCGAGCTCCGCAGCCGCGCCGAGGAGCGCCTCGCCAGCGTCGCGGTGGACCGGCTCACCTGGCCGACGGCGATGGAAAACTAGTCCCTGTGGCGGCGCCGGCGGAACCGCACTGGCGCGAGGACCCGGTGACCCGCGAGCGGGTCATCATCGCGCCCCTCCGCGCCGCCCGTCCCTTCACCGCCCCCGCGCTCGCCGCCGGGCCGCCGTACGACGCCGCCCGCGATCCCTTCGCCCCGGGCAACGAATCCGAGACCCCGCCGGAGATCGCCGCCGTCCGCGCCGGCGGCGCCCCCGCCGACGGGGTCGGCTGGACCACGCGCCTCGTCCCGAACCGCTATCCGGCGCTGACGCCCAACTGCGTCGCCCCCGCGCCCGGCCCCGGAGGTCCGGGCCACGGGTTCCACGAGGTCCTCATCGAGTCCCCCGGCATGGAACCCTTCGACGAACTCCCGCCGGCGCGCGCCGCCGACGCCTTGGTGCTCCTCGCGCGCCGCGTCGCCGAGCTTTACCGCGAGCCCGGCGTCGCGGCCGTCGAGGTGTTCAAGAACCACGGACGGCTCGCCGGCGCCTCCCTCGAGCACCCGCACTTCCAGCTCCTCGCGCTGCCCTTCCTGCCGGCCCGCACCGCGGCGGTCGTTGACTCTGTCAAGGAATACGCCGCGCGCACGGGGCGCGACCTCGGCGCCGACCACGTGGCGGGGGAGGAGGCCGCCGTGGAGCGCCTGCTCCACCGCTCGCCGCGGTTCCTCTGCGCCTGCCCCTTCGCCTCGCGCGTCCCCTTCGAGCAGGCCCTATGGCGCCTCGGAGGCGCCGCGCCCTTCCACGGCGAGCCGGAGGACGCGCTCTCGGAGGCGGCGGAGCAGTTCCGCGCCATGGTGCGCCGGATGCGCCGCGCCTGCGGCGACCCGCCTTACAACGCGCTGCTGCGTTCCCTGCCGCCGGGCTGCGGCGCCGCGCTCCCCTGGAGCCTGCACCTGCTGCCGCGCCGCGGCGTCTTCGGCGGCTTCGAATGGGCCACCGGCGCCTACATCAACTCGACCCCGCCGGAGGACGCCGCCGCCCGGCTCCGGGCCGCGGTGTGATCAGCGCCCCGCGGACAGCTCCGCCAGCACGGTCCGGTTGCTGATCCAGGGGAACTGCATCGCCTCCGCGTTCTTCGCGAAGTCGGGGTACGTCATCTCGACGAAGGCGGACAGCTCCCGCGCCATGTCCAGCGCGTCCTTCGGCGGGCAGGGGACGGTGCCGTGCGCGAGCACCAGCCGCCGCCGCGCCTCCAGCACCTGCTGGAACGACGTGTTCTCGCGGAACGCGGTTCCCAGCGGATGGCCGAGGGTCTCGAGCAGTTCGTAGGACCGGCGCAGGCCGAGCTTGATCGTCGCGTCGTCGATCCTGCGCAGCGACTCGAACATGGCGCGGCGCCGCGGCGGCACGCGCCGGATGTCCAGCCGGTCCGTCCGCAGGCCGTACTCCTTGAAGATCACCGCCTGCGCGTAGAGCTCCGCCGCGCGGTAGAGGCGGGCAAGCGCGTCGTCGAAGCGGTGCTCGCGCAGGCGGCGCACCGCGTTGTTGAAGAGGTCCACGATGAGTTCCGGCGGGAAGTCCACGCACTCGCGCCCGGTGCGCGCGATGGGGCGCAGCAGCTCGATCGCGCGCGGGCGCAGCCGCAGCCCCTTCAGCCTCCCCTTCGCGGGGATCCGCGCCTCGTGGCGCTCGTACTCCGACAGGAAGGTGTCCACCTGGAAGTTGTCCCACGCGCCGTAGGCGACGGCGAACGCCTCGACCAGTTCGCGGCGCTCGCGGGCCGGGGGCGGCAGCAGCGAGGCGTCCAGCGAATGCGCCGTCTCCGCCGCCTTGTCGAAGCGCTGCTCGAAGAAGAAGTCGGTCGCCTCGTCCAGCCGGCGCCGCGCGACGAGCGCCGCCGGCGTGCTGGCGTGCACCGCTTCGGACGCGCCGGCGCTCCCCTTCGGCGCGGGCAGCAGGTAGCGCAGCCCCTCGATCCCCGCGCCGACCGCCGCGAGCACCGCCCCCGCGGACATCGCCTTGGTCCCCGCGGTGTAGTTCAGCACGATCCGCCGCCGGTCGAAGCCGCCGTCCAGCAGCGCCTCGATCTCCTCGCTGGCCCGCGAGTACGCCTCGTCGATCGAGTGGTGCGACTCTAGGAGCACCAGCCGGAACTTGCCCTTCGGCAGCCGGAGGCCGGCGCGCAGCCGTTCCGCGTTGTCGACCGAATCGCCGGTGGCCATCACCGACAGGTGCGCCGGGCGCAGCGGCTTCAAGTCCGCGATCAGCGCCTCGACCACGTCGCTGGGGACGCCGGAGGGCGTGGTGCCGATGGTGACGAGGTGGGCGGTGTCGGCGTTTGTCGCGGCGGGGGGCTTGCGGGGCATCGGCGGGGCGGGCTCCAGGCGGTCTGGTGGATGGGCGACCGTTCACGCCGGGCCGCCGCGGGGTCAACGGCCCCTTGCCCGCGGGGAATCCGCCCTTGCCACGCGAGCGGCGCGTTCACCTCTATGTCCAAGACGCGCACAGCGCCAAACGCCAAGCCCCGCAGGACCCCGCATGAAGCTCAACCCCGGACTCCGCGAACAGACCGAAGAGAAGGTGCTCCTCGTCGTGCGCTCAAAGAGCAACGG
Organism: Candidatus Sumerlaeia bacterium; assembly: GCA_033764015.1. Lineage (GTDB taxonomy): Bacteria > Sumerlaeota > Sumerlaeia > SLMS01 > JANRJK01 > JANRJK01. Next base: position 54,395 of record JANRJK010000019.1, read on the forward strand.
CGGCACCCGCATAGACTGGTTCCCCTCCGTCGAGGAGGCGCAGGCCCACGACATGGAAGTCCTCGAGGTGCGCGAGCGCATCCAGCTCGCGAAGAAGCCCGAGGCCACCGGCTTCATGAAGCTGCTCGAAATGACGCTGGGCCGCGCCGCGTCCCAGGACCGCCTGATCCACGAGAAGACGCTGCGCCAGAAGGAATACTTCCGCCGCTAGCACCGGCGCGCGCGGACCCCACACCCGAGGAGCTACCACCGCCGTGGCGATGAACTTCAACGCGCTGCTCATCGGAGCCGTCCAGAACGGCGCCTCCGACGTGCACATTATCGAGGGACAGCTCCCGTACTTCCGCATCCGCGGCGACCTCAAGCGCGTCGAGACACCGCCCCTCTCCCACGACGACATGGTCGCCCTCCTCAAGCAGATCATGCCGGACCGCTACAAGTCCGACCTCGAAGCCAACTACGGCGTCGACTTCTCCTACCAGCACGAGACCATCGCCCGCTTCCGCTGCGTCGCCTACTACCAGGACAGCAAGCTCGCGGTCGCCATGCGCAACATCCCGCTCAAGGTGCCGTCCATCGACGACATGCACCTGCCCGAGGTGCTGAAGAAGATCGCCATGCTGCACCGCGGAATGGTGCTCGTCACCGGCATCACGGGCTCCGGCAAGTCCACCACGCTCGCCTCGATGCTGAACCACATGAACACCCTCGAGGCGCGCCGCATCATCACCATCGAGGACCCGATCGAGTTCAAGTACGCCAACGTGAAGAGCGTCATCTCGCAGCGCGAGATCGGGCGCGACGTCGCGGACTTCCCCTCCGCGCTCCGCCAGGCGATGCGCGCCGACCCGGACGTGATCCTGGTCGGCGAAATGCGCGACCAGCAGACGATCCGCATCGGCATCAAGGCCGCCGAAACGGGCCACCTCGTCTTCTCCACGCTCCACACCCGCGGCGCCGTCCACACGATCCAGCGCATCATGGGCTACTTCGACCTCGCGGAGCACGACCTCCTCCGCGACCAGCTCTCGCTCAACCTCGCCGCCGTCATCACGCAGCGGCTCGTCAAGACCGTGGACGGCAAGGGCCGCCGCGCCGCCCAGGAGATCATGATCGTCAACGGCATCATCAAGAAGCTGATCCGCGAAGGGCGCGTGCTCGACATCGGCGGCGTCATGGCGGGCCGCGACGAAGGCATGCAGAACATGGACCAGGCGCTCGCCGAACTGGTGCGCGAAAAGGCGATCTCGACGGACGAAGGCGCCAAGTTCTGCGACGACTTCTACGCCATGAAGCGCTACATCGCCGGCGTCTCCTCCTCCGCCGACAAGGGCGGCATCGTCGGCTAAGGGCCGCGGCGCGCAACCCGGCCATGTGGCTCGTCGTCGGACTCGGCAACCCGGGCACTCGCTACGAGCGCACGCCGCACAACTTCGGCTTCGACGTCGTCGACCTCTTCGCGCGCCGCCACGGCCTGCGCTGGCACGAGGAGCGCCGCTTCCAATGCGCCGCCACCCACCGGGGCGAGGGCGAGGACCGCGTCTACCTCGCCAAGCCCGCCACGTTCATGAACCTCTCCGGCGAAAGCGCCGGCCCCTTCTCGCGCTACTACAAGATCCCCCCGGAGCGCGTCCTCGCCATCAGCGACGACGTCGCGCTGCCGATGGGGCGCCTCCGCGTCCGCGAAGGCGGATCCAGCGGCGGCCACAACGGCCTCAACAACCTCATCCAACACCTCGGCACGCAGGACTTCCCGCGCCTGCGCCTCGGCATCGAGCCCACCGGCGTCCAGAAGATCCCGCTTCGCGAGTTCGTCCTCATGAAAACGCACGGCGCCTACGCCGAGGACGCCGCCTACATGACGGAGATCGCCTGCGACTGCCTAGAGGCGATCCTCCGCGACGGCGTCGCCAAGGCCGCCGGAAAGTACAACGGCTTCGACGCCCGCAAGGCCGCGGAGGGAGCGGATTGACAGGCGCTCCGGCGCGGTTCCCCGTCGCGATCCTCCAAGCGGAAAGGCTTGACAGCACCTTGGCCGCCGAGGCTCACTTCCACGCTTGTGTTATGGCGGTATTCGCCGCCCACCCGCAGGAGTCCTGAATGCCTACGATCAACCAGCTCGTCCGCAAGGGCCGGGCCCCCCAGAAGCGAAAGAACAAGGTGCCCGCCCTGCAGGGCTGCCCGCAAAAGCGCGGCGTCTGCACCCGCGTCTCCACCACCACGCCGAAGAAGCCGAACTCGGCGCTGCGCAAGATCGCCCGTGTGCGCCTGACCAACCAGATGGAAGTGACCGCCTACATCCCCGGCGAAGGCCACAACCTCCAGGAGCACTCGATCGTGCTGATCCGCGGCGGCCGCGTGAAGGACCTTCCCGGCGTGCGCTACCACATCATCCGCGGCGCGCGGAAGACCGACCTCCAGGGCGTCGCCGCCCGCCGCAAGCGCCGCTCGCTCTACGGCGCCAAGAAGCCCAAGTAACCTCAGACCCCAGACTTCATACGCTCCGAAAGGTTTCCACGGTGCCCAAGCGCAAGAAAAAGGACCAGCGGTCACGCAGCCAACGCAAGATGTCGCGCCGCCGCATACCCCCCGGCCGCGGCCTAGTACCCGATCTCCGCTACGGCAGCACGCTCGTCAGCAAATTCATCAACGCCATCATGGTCGACGGCAAGAAGTCCGTCGCCCAGTCGATCTTCTACGGCGCCATGGACATCATCAAGGCCAAGATGCCCGAGCAGGAGCCCGTCGAGGTCTTCAACAAGGCGATCGACAACATCAAGCCGATCGTCGAAGTGAAGAGCCGCCGCGTCGGTGGCGCCAACTACCAGGTCCCCATCGAAGTCAAGACGCACCGCCAGCAGGCCCTCGCCTTCCGCTGGCTCGTCAACTACACCCGCGCACGCGGCGAACGCGGCACCGCCGCCAAGCTCGCGAACGAGGTCATGGACGCCTTCAACGGCACCGGTGGCGCCTTCAAGAAGAAGGAAGACACCCACCGCATGGCCGAAGCCAACAAGGCCTTCGCCCACTACCGCTGGTAACCCGGCCGCGCGTCCGCGCGCGAGCAGTCGACCCCGAACAACAAGCGCGCCCCGCCGGACCATCCGGCGGGGCGGTTTCGTTTCGCTTCGAGACCAAGAGCTGCGCCCCGGCTACCGACCGGGTGCGAAGTCCAAGGTCGCCTCGTTGAAGACGAGCCGCCTTCCGGTCTTCGAGTTCGGATCCTCGAAAATCGGGATCGGCGCCGCCCCCGAATCTCCCGACCGGTAGAACAAGGAACGCTCCGCCAATCCCGCCGGCGAGACAATGTCCCGAGCAGGATCAACAGGGCGAACCTCCTCCAGCGTATACGTACTCCGGCTCTTCGCGACCGCCTCGTACTCCCCCAACAGGGCGCGCAGCTCCGCGGCGGATGTTGCGCTCCGGAGGTCGGTGCGGATCCCGTAAGAAGTCTCCGTCACCTGATGACCGGGCTCGTTCGGACGGCCTCCGGATGTTTGCATCGAAATCGACGGGAGAAAGGTCACCTCGGAGCCGCTGCCCCAAACCACGGCGGTCCCTGCCGCACTCCTCGTGACGCTTCCATTGGAAGCGTCGATGAAGTCGAAGAAACCGCTGTAGGTGGTGAAGCCCTCTTGCGTTGCGACTGGTTCCTTCCCCGACACCCAGAGCACGCCCGGCTCGGGGGCCGATATCAGGTACGGACGCGAGGACCTCGAAACCTCTTCCACCATCAACGCCCGGCTGGACACGGAATCCGGGCCAACGATCATGTCTCCGACTACACTGAAGGGGGGAACGAACGTGGCAACGCTTGAGGCACTCGGGAACGCCGTGTAGGCTCCCCCCATCCATTCCACGGTCAGGACGCCATCCCAGAACATCAAGAACTGTGGCGAGGCCGCAAGCGTCGGGTCGGTCGTCTCCATATGCTGGAACACGACTGATCGATCCGTAGCAATCGCCTTGAAGTCAAAAGACTTGGACTCCGACGGCGCCTTCCCGCCGCCTGCCTGTTCGGAGCGAAGCGAGTAACGGAACACGGTACCGGACTCCAACGGCGCGATGGCCGAGTACAGCTCTAGCGCTTCGCTCGGGGTTGATTCGACGACCTTCATGTTGATCGGCGCCTCGACCGATGCGCCGAGGCTGAGAACTAGGAATGCGAGGACCATCTGGTGTCTCCTTTCGGGTCAACCTGCGGGGAAGCTCAGGCTCGGATGATTGCAGCCGATCGTGCTGTAGAAGACCGTCGCAAGACCGAGTCGACAGGAGTAACTGCCGGTTCGGCGGTTATAGATCGTGGTCCACGGTCTCCTCGTAACGCAGGGGATCGTTCCGGCGTTGCACTCCTTGTTAATGGCGGCCGCGCAGGAAGCGAAGTTCGGAGTTGGGTCGTACTGGTAAGCGTCGATGGTATCCGCGCAGGATTGCCAACCGTTCGGCAAGATTCCACAGTACCCCGCGCCTGGTTCAAGGCAGATATCGTAATCGTCGTCGGGTGGGACCACACACGGATTGGCCGTCAACACGCATTCGGCTCCCGGCCAAACCTCCGCGTGGACTTTCGCCAAAGTTAAGGGGATCGCCGACAGCACAGCAAGCGCTGAGAGTAGCCCGGTGATGGATCTCCTCATCTCTATCTCCCTAAAGGGTGGAAATCTCACTCGATCAAGTCGAGATAGGGGGTCGCTACCCCCCCCCTCATCCGTCAACAGAAAACTTCAAGCGGTCAAGGCGCGATACCTTGCGCCGATTCCGGCGCGGCGCGCCTCCGCCCCGCCGGCGATCCCGGCTAAATCCCACCGCCCACTCCAAAAGCCGGCGCGCCGGGAGGCTTTCGGCCCCCCGGCGCGCGGCTGTTGTCCGCGTCCCGATCCGGAACGCAAGACCTTGTGGAAGCGGCCTGCTTACTCGATGACGACGACGGCGCCGACGGCCTCGAGCTGCTTCTTGACCTTCTCCGCGTCGGCCTTCGGGACGTCCTTGACGACTTCCTTCGGGGCGCCTTCGACGAGATCCTTGGCCTCCTTGAGGCCGAGGTTCGTGATCGCGCGGACTTCCTTGATGACCTTGATCTTCTCGGCACCGCCGTCCTTGAGGATGACCGTGAACTCGGTCTTCTCCTCAACGGGGGCCGCCGCCGCGGCCGGAGCCGCGCCGCCCGCTACCGCCACCGGGGCGGCGGAGACGCCGAACGTCTCCTCCATCAGCTTCACAAGCTCCACCACTTCCATGAGCGGCTTCGCCTTGATCGCCTCGACGATTTCCTGGTTCGAGAGAGCCATGATTCGAATCGTTCCTTTCCGAACGTCAGAGTGTTTGTCCCCCGCTACCCGGGGGGGGCGGGGCCGCTGCGGGCCACCGCGTTGGGAACTACGCCAATGGGTTCGGGCCGGGGCGCCGCGTTACGCGGCGCTCTGCCCCTCTTCCAGCTTCCGGCGGTGCGCATCGACCGCGTAGACGACCTTGCCGACCGCCTGATTGAGCGCCAGGACCGTCTTGGTCGCCGGCGACAGCAGGCTGCCGCAGAGGCGTCCGAGCATCTCCTCGCGCGACGCGGTCTTGCTGAGCGCTTCGACACCGGCCGCGTTGAGCGCCTGGCCTTCGAAGTAGCCGCCCTTCACGACCAGCTTGCCGTTCAGGTCCTTCGCCGCCGCGATCAGGAGCTTCGCCGGGGTCACCGGATCCTCCTGCCCCGCGAACATCACCGTCGGGCCCTTCAGCATCTTGTCGAGCTTCGAGACGTCGTACCCGCGTTCCGCGAGAACACGCTTCAGGAGCGTGTTCTTCACGACGCGGACCGATACCTTCGCCTCGCGCGCCTTCGCGCGCAGGGCGGTCGCATCGGCCACCGTCATGCCCTTGTTGTCCGCGAAAAGGACGCCGTTGCCGTCCACGATCGCCTTCGCGATCTTGGAGGAGGCGACGACCTTCGGGGCGCGTCCGCGCCGCTTGCGGGCTTCTTTGCCGAGCTTTGCCATGTGGGTTTCACCACCTTTCCTGCTCGCCCCGTCCGGGCCACTCGTCGTGCGAGGGCCCGCGGGGCGGAGCGGTCGCCCGCGCCGGAGTCGTCCTCCGGGGGCGGGTGGCGCCGTTCCGTTGCGGGGCCTCGGCAGGTCCTCCGCGCGTTGCCTCGCGGGGGCTTAGGGGGGTTGCGGCGGCACCGCTTGGTGCGCCGCGCGCCCCGCCTGCTGTCTCTGGCGGCCGTGTAGGCGATTCGTTGTTCGGCCGCTCGCGCGGCCGGTCGAGGGGTTGCCCCCGGCGCGCTTTCGCGCGCCGGGGCGTTCCGTTACCGTGGAAAAATCGTCAGCCCGCCGCTGCGAGCGCCGTGCCCGCCGACGTTGCGATCCGGATGCCCGGGCTCATCGTCGAGGACAGGCAGATCGTCCGGAGGTAGTTGGCCTTCACGGAAGCCGGGCGCGCCTTCTGGATCGCCTCCAGCACCGCTTGGATGTTCTCCGCCAGCTTCGCCGCGTCGAAGGACATCTTGCCGACCACGAGGTGCATGTTCGCCAAGCGGTCCAGCTTGTACTCGATGCGGCCCGCCTTCAGCGATTCGATGGCGCTCTTCACGTCCGCGGTGACCGTGCCGGCCTTCGGGTTCGGCATCAGGTTGCGGGGGCCGAGCACCTTGCCGAGCTTGCCGACGTCGCGCATCATGTCCGGCGTCGAGATCGCCGCGTCGAAATCGAGGAAACCCTCGAGGACCTTCTGCACCAGCTCCGCGCCGCCGGCGATGTCCGCCCCGGCCTCTTCCGCCTCGCGCAGCTTGTCGCCCTTGGCGAACACCAGCACGCGCACCTTCTTGCCGGTGCCGTGGGGCAGCGCGACGGTGCCGCGCACCTGCTGGTCCGCCTGGCGCGGGTCGACCCCGAGCCGGATATCGAGGTTCACCGTCTCGTCGAACTTCGCGAAGCTCACCATCTTGAGCAGCGCCACCGCCTCTTCGACGGTCAGCAGCTTCGCCTTGTCGACGAGCGGGGCTACCTTCGCGTACTTCTTGCCGTGCTTCTTCATCTTAGCGTCTCCATGTGGTCCGAGCGGCGGCCGCCGAAGGGCCGCCTCCCACCGAATGTCAGTCCACGACCTCGATGCCCATGTTGCGGGCGGTGCCGGCCATCATCGAGACGGCGGCTTCCAGGCTTGCGGCGTTGATGTCCTTCTTCTTCATCTCGGCGATCTCCGCGAGCTGCTTGCGGGTCACCTTGCCCACCTTCTCCTTGTTCGGCTTCGCGGAGCCCTTGGCGATGCCCGCGGCCTTGAGGAGCAGCGTCGGAGCGGGGGGCGACTTCGTCTCGAAGGTGAACGATCGGTCCGAGAAGACCGTGATCACCACCGGGATCGTGTAGCCTTCCTGCTTCGCGGTGCGCGCGTTGAATTCCTTGCAGAACTGCATGATGTTGACGCCGTGCTGGCCCAGCGCGGGGCCGACCGGCGGCGAGGGGTTCGCCTTTCCGGCGGGGCACTGCAGCTTGACCTGGGCGACTGCCTTCTTGGCCATTTAGCCTACTCCGATTGGGTCTTCGGGGCGCCTTGGCGGCCCCCGTTCGGTCGAGGGTCCTTAGATCGCTTCCACTTCGAGCACGTTCAAATCCACCGGGGTCGCGCGGCCGAAGATCGACACCATGACGCGGAGCCGCGCCTTGTCCACGTCGATCTCCTCGACAGTCCCCTGGAAGTTCGCGAACGCGCCCTCGATCACCTTCACCTTGTCGCCCTTGCGGAAACGGATCTCCGCCTTCGGCTTGTCCTTCTTGTCCTCGATCAGCCCCAGCACATTCCCGATCTCCTCTTCCGAGAGGGCCACCGGGGTGTCGCCGGTGCCGGCGAAGCTCGACACGCCGCCGACTTCCCGCACCATCTTGAACACCTCCCCATCCGATTCCATCTGGATGAAGACGTATCCGGGCATAAAGTTGCGGCTCGACTCCTTCTTCTTGCCGTCCTTGACCTCGACGACCTTCTCCTCCGGCACGACGATCTGACCGATCTTATCGCGCAGGCCCTCGATCGAAGCGCGATGTTCGATGTCGCGCTTCACCTTCTTCTCGAAGCTGGAGTAGGTATGCACCGCATACCATTGCATGGACATCGGAGTCTCCTGTCCGCGTCGTGGGGTGGCCGTTCCGCAACCCGCGCCTCGCCGGGCGCGCGCGTCACTCAAAGCCGTTCAGGGATGCCGTGGGCGGGGTGCCGCCGAGGCGCAGGCGGGCCGGAGCCCTCCTTAGCCGATCAGCGACAAGATGAGCTGGACCAGCTCCGAAAGCCCCTTGTCCAGCGAGAAGAACACGACCGAGGCGACCGCCGTGGAAACCAGCACCAGCGACGTGTACGCCTTGACCTGCTCCTTCGTGGGCCAGGTGACCTTCGTCATCTCGACCTTCACCTCGCGGAAATAGTTTCCCGTCGAGGCGAGGAAGCCGTTGAACCCTTTTGGCTTGGTGGCTGCAGCTTCAGCCATCCGCAACTCCTTGGTTCTCCTGCGAGACGCGGGGCCGTGGCCCGGGTGCGACCGCAGTGTGGCGATTCGTTTGGCAGGGGCAGAGGGAATCGAACCCCCAACCTACGGTTTTGGAGACCGGCGCTCTACCAATTGAGCTATGCCCCTACCGCCGAGCCGAGCGGTAACCGCCCGGCAAGCGCGGCAGTGAGCCCCACCCCCACGCCCCCGCGCAAGCCTTTTTTGCGCAACCACGACACCGGCGCGCGCCGTTCTCCACCCGCAAGGAAACTATCCGGCGTCCAACGAATGTTTGGCTAGCCAATAATCCGCTTGCAACCCCAGCCGCCGCAGCCCCTAGAGTCCCCACATCATGACCGACACCGACGCCATCCGCCCGCTCGCCGCCCTCCGCCCCAACGAAGAGGCCCTCATCGTCGAGGTCGCCCACGCGCGCGGCTGCGGACGCCGCCTCTGCGAACTCGGCCTCTGCCCCGGCATGGTCGTCCGGATGCTCGCCCCTGGCCGCACCTGCCTCCTGCGCGCCGGCGGCGCCAGCCTCTCCATCCGCGCCGAGGAACTCGACGCGATCCTCGTCGAGCGCCTGCTCCCCGCCGCGTCGTGACGCTCGCGCTCGACAAGCTCAAGCCCGGACAGACCGCGACCGTTCTCGAAGTAGGTGGCGAGCCCGTCCTCGCGCAGCGCCTCATGGCCCTCGGCCTCGTCGAAGGCGCCAACGTCGAGTTCCTCCGCACCGCCCCCCTGGGCGACCCCATCGAAATCCGAGTGGACGGCGCAATCGCGCTGTCGCTCCGCGCCGCCGACGCGCGCGCCGTCTCCGTTTCGCCCAACCCCTGATCCGGACCGCCCATGGCAGCCACCGCGACCCGAGACCGGCGCATCGCGCTGATCGGCAATCCGAACACCGGAAAGACGACGCTCTTCAACGCCCTCACCGGCCACCGCGCCCGCGTGGGCAACTACTCGGGCGTCACTGTTGAGAAGCGCGAGGGGCTCCTTAAGGCCGCCGCGGCCCCCACAACCCTCGTCGACCTTCCCGGCACCTACAGCCTCGCCGCCGCCTCGCCCGACGAGATGCTCGCCGTCAACCTGCTCCTCGGCCTCCAGGAAGGGGAGGAGCGCCCCGACGGCCTGGTCGTCGTGGTCGACTCCACCAACCTCGAACGCAACCTCTTCCTCGCGCTGCAGCTCCTCGAGGCGGGACTCCCCACCGTCGTCGCGCTCAACATGGCGGACGCCGCGCGCGAGCAGGGCCGCCTCGTGGACGCCGCCGCGCTCGCGCAACGGCTCGGCGCCCCCTGCCTCGCCGTCAGCGCGCGCACCGGCGACGGATTGCCGGAGCTCGCCAAGGCCCTCGACGCCCTCGGCGGCGCGCCGCCCGCGCCGCCGCAGTGCTTCCCCGCCGAGTTCGAACGCGCGGCCGCGGAACTCGCCGCCGCGGTCGACCCCGCCTCCGCGCCCGGCACCGGCTTCCTCGTCCGCCGCGCGCTGCTCGAAGCCGAGGGCATGGCGGAGCGCGAACTCGCCGAACTCTTCCCCGGCTCGCCGGAGCGCGTCGCCGCCGCCCGCTCGGCGCTCGAAGCCGCCGGCCTGAAGCCGCGCTCCCTCGAAGCCACCTCCCGCTACCGGTGGATCCGCGAGCACGTCGCGCCCCTGCTTCCGAAGGCCCCCTCCGCACCCCGCGACGCGCTGACGGACCGCGTGGACGCCATCCTCACGCACAAGGTCTTCGGCACCGCCATCTTCCTCGTCCTGATGGCCGTCGTCTTCCAGTCGATCTACTCCTGGAGCGGCCCGTTGATGGACCTCATCGACGCCGCCTTCGGAGCGCTCGGAGGCTGGGCTTCGGAGGCGCTGCCCGAGGGCCCGATGCGGAGCCTCGTCGCAGACGGCATCCTCGCCGGCGTGGGGGGCGTCCTCATCTTCCTCCCGCAGATCTGCATCCTCTTCCTCTTCATCTCGCTCCTCGAGGACATCGGCTACATGAGCCGCGCCGCGTTCCTGATGGACCGCGTGCTGTCGCGCTGCGGCCTCAGCGGCCGCAGCTTCATCCCGATGCTCTCCAGCTTCGCCTGCGCGATCCCCGGCGTCATGGCGGCGCGCACCATCGAAGACCCGCGGGACCGCCTCGCCACGATCCTTGTGGCGCCGCTCATGAGCTGCTCGGCGCGCCTCCCCGTGTACACGCTGCTCATCGGCGCCTTCGTCCCGGACCGGCCGGTTCTCGGAGTGCTCAACCTTCAAGGACTCACGCTTCTCGCGATGTACCTCGTCGGGGTCGTGGTCGCGATCCCGGTCGCGCTGCTGCTCAAGCGCACGATCCTGAAGGGCAAGACACCCACCTTCCTCATCGAGCTTCCGCCCTACCGCCGCCCCCTCGTCGGCAACCTCCTGCACCGCGTCATCGAGCGTGGACAGGTCTTCGTCGTGAAGGCCGGCACCGTCATCATGGCCGCGTCGATCATCATCTGGGGCCTCAGCTACTACCCCCGGTCCCTCGACGTGGACCTCGTTTACGACACCAAGGCGCTCGGTGCCGAAATGCGGCTCGCCTCGGCCGAGGCCGGCGCGCTGGAGGCGGCGCTCGCAGAGGTGGAGGCGGAGCGCGAGGGCGCCCACCTGCGCAACTCCTTCCTCGGGCGCTTCGGCCGGGTCATCGAACCGGCGGTCGAGCCCCTCGGCTGGGATTGGCGCATCGGCATGGCGGCCATCGCGAGCTTCCCCGCGCGCGAGGTGATCGTCGCCACGCTCGGCGTCATCTTCGATCTCGGGGCGGAGAGCGCCGACGACGAGGCCTCCCTAGCGCAGAAGCTCGCCGCCGCCACGCGCGAGGACACCGGCGAGCCGCTCTTCAACCTCCCCGTCGCGCTGTCGATCATGGTCTTCTTCGCGCTCTGCATGCAGTGCGTCTCGACGCTCGCCATCATGCGCCGGGAAACCAACGGCTGGAAATGGCCCGCCTTCGCCTTCGGCTACATGACCACCCTCGCCTACCTCGGCGCGTTCGCCGCCTACCAGATCGCTTCGGCGCTGCTGGCATGAGGATCCTCGTCCAGCGCGTCGCCAGGGCGAAGGTCGAGGTGGGGGAGCGGACCACCGGGGCCATCGGCCCGGGGCTGCTGCTCCTTGTCGGCTTCGGCGCCGGCGACACGGAGCGGCTGATCCGCCCCGCGGCCGAGAAGGTGCTGAACCTGCGCATCTTCCCCGACGACGCCGGGAACATGAACCGGAGCCTCCTCGAAACCGGCGGCGGCGTGCTGGTCGTCTCGCAGTTCACGCTCTACGCCGACGCGCGCAAGGGCCGCCGCCCCTCCTTCACCGGCGCCTTGGCGCCCGCCGATGCCTCCCGCCTGTGCGACGCCTTCATCGCCACGCTCCGCCAGCTCCACCCCGGCGGCGACATCGAGACCGGGGAGTTCGGCGCGATGATGGAGGTGTCGCTGGTCAACTCCGGGCCGGTGACGATCTGGCTCGATTCGGCGGAGATGGGCTGGGCTTAGGGAGAAGTCGGCGCTGGTTTGTCGACACAGCCTGTCGATTCCCGCCTCCCGGGGCTATCCGATGAATACAAGCGTATATTTCAGAGTACTCTATACTAAATAGACTAATCACGTGGGACAAATCCGCTTTTTTCGTCCCGGAGCCCGGTCATGGTTGACGCCTGCCGGGGTAAACGGTTTCCTTACATGCTCACTACCGGCGGGGCGGCCGCCCCTCCATGCCTGCAAGGAGGCTTCCTACGTGAACTTCGACCATCGGCGCCCGCCCGGGCGCGTCTCGGGACTGTCCGCGCTCGCCATCGCGCTCGCCGCGCTTGGCGTGCTGACGGCTCCCGTCGCCGCTCCCGCGCAAGGCCAGGTGAACCGCGCACCCAAGGTGACGTGGCACTGGCACCAGCATCAACCGATCTACTGGAACGACAAGACCCGCTCTTCCGCGGACGACCGCTACGAGACCGCCTGGGAGTCGATCCAACAGAAGGACGGCGGCAATGCCCACCCCTCGAACAATCTGCGCGAGATCTTCGGCAAGGACGACCGCGTCGCGGCCTACCAGTGGCGCATGCGCGACTCCCTCGGCAGCATCGGGAGCCACCTCAACTCCGGCGTCACTGTCACCTACTCCGGCGCCCTCATGGAGAACATCAAGAGCCTCGGCAACGCCAACCAGCTAGGCTACTCGGGCGGTTGGAAGAACCCGATCCTCGAGGCGATCAACTGGCGCACCACCGGCGGCGCGCGCCGCATGGACATCACCAACTTCACTCACCACCACTCGCTGACCGGCCTACAGGACCCGGTCACGATCGCGATGGAGATCCGCCTCAACCAGGAAATGCAGATGCAGACCCTGGGCCTCTCCATGAACGACCTCTCCGACGGCTTCTTCCCGACGGAGCTGACGTTCTCGACGCGCCTGATCCCGACGCTGCTGGACGCGGGCATCGAGTGGACCTACGTCTCGGGCGAGAAAATCGCGCGTGCCATGCCCGACTTCCCGCTCGTCCTCGGGTCCGGCGGCGTCATGTGCGCACCGCCCAACCGCGCCGACAAGCTCAACCCCCCGGGCGTGAATTTCCTCCGTTACTCCATCGACCGCGGCTGCTCGCCGGTGAACGCCAACCCGGCCTCCTACCAGCCGGCCTACGTCCAGTGGGTCGATCCCAACAGCCCGCTCGGCAATCCGACGGTCCGCAAGATGGTCGCGGTCCCCATCGACCAGGCGTGGAGCTGGAACGACGGCTACCGCTGCATCGGCTCCTCGTTCCTCGATGACATCAACTCTCGCAACAACACCAACCAGCCTTCGCTCGTGGTGCTCGGGCACGACGGCGACAACGCGTTCGGCGGCGGCTTCTCCTACTACCTCGAATGCGTTCCGAACCTCGCCAACGACGCGCGCAACAAGGGCTACGAAGTCACCGTCGTCGAGCAGTACCTCAGCCAGTTCCCGCCCAGCACCTCGAACGTGATCCATGTCGAGGACGGCGGCTGGGTGAACGCCGATTCGGACTTCGGCTCCCCGACCTTCATCAACTGGAACTACCCGCTGCTGTCGTCGACGGGGCAGGTCGATCCGGTGAACGGCTGGCACGAGAAGATCCGAGACATGGCGATCTTCACGGCGACGCTGAACCGCGTCCTCACCGCCCAGCAGATCACCGGCCACACGCCGAACTTCGCCAAGATCCTCAACCCCGACGGCTCCACCGCCGCGGTCGACAAGGCCTGGCACTACTTCCTGGGCTCGCTCGACTCCGGCAACGTGTACTTCGGGCCCGCCGAGGACCTCGAAGTGAAGGCCACGTTGGGCTGCAACGAAGCGAACCAGCGCATCGACTCGATCCTCTCGAACCTGTCGAACGACCTCACGCCCCCTTCCATCCTCCTGCCGCAGCGCTTCCCGTACAACCCGGGCGGCGAGAACTACGGCGTCGAGTTCGGCTACCGCCGCGTCGTCGACGACGGCGACTTCCACATCTACACGTTCGCCGCCGACGCCTCCGGCGTGGCCTCCTCGACGCTGAAGTACCGCATCGACACCGACGGCGCGAACCCCCTCACGTCGCACGTGAACGAGCTGTACGCGGACGGCAGCTCCACCGGCGAGGTCGGCGCCTGGCAGTCGCTGGCGATGACCAAGCGCGTCTTCCCGAAGGGCCTCCCCGCGGGTTACACCAACGGCGCGATCAACTTCTTCGAGCTACCCACCCACATCGCCGACCACTTCTCGGTGCCGGTGAACGGCCTCCGCGACGTGCTGATCGACTACTACGTCGAATCGGTCGACACGCGCGGCAACGTCAGCCGCTCGCCAATCCAGCACGTGTACATCGGCGACGGTTCCGGCTCCGGCGGCGGCGACACCACCGTCACCATCGCCCCCAACCCGCCGGTCCGCGGCGAATCCGCCACGATCACCTACAACGCCACCGGCCGTCCGCTCGACGCCGCCGCGAACGTCTACATCCACCGCGGCCAGAACGGCTGGCAGAACGTCGTGACCCCGGACCCGCAGATGGTCCCGACCGGCACGCCGAAGCAGTTCACCCACACCTTCACGGTTCCCGACACCGCCACCGTGGTGAACGCCGTCTTCAACAACGGCACCGGAACCTGGGATAACAACAGCGGCCAGGACTGGGCCTTCAACACCATCGAAGGCTCCGACAACCCGCCCACCGCCGCCTTCGGCGCTTCGCCCACCAACGGCGTCGCACCGCTCGCGGTCCAGTTCACCGACGCGTCGACGAACTCGCCCACCGCCTGGGAGTGGGACTTCGACAACAACGGCACGGTGGATAGCACCGAGCAGAACCCGCAGTTCACCTACACGACCGCCGGCTTCAAGACGGTCAAGCTGGTCGCCTCGAACACCTTCGGCTCCGACGAGGAGGTGAAGACGAACTTCATCAACGTCGGCGCCCCGCCCACGGACCCGAGCATCTCGCTCAACAAGGCGCAGATCACCGCGTCCTCCATCGTCGGCAGCGACGCGACCGCGGACAGCTTCACCGTGCGCAACTCCGGCGTCGGGACGCTCAACTACACCGTCGCCACCTCGACCGCGGGCCGGCGCGGGCTCAATCCGACCCCCGCCCAAATCGCCCGCATGGTCCTGGGCCTCGACCCGGCCGACATGGCGGCGGACCTGAACAACGACGGCGTGGTCGACATGGCCGACGCCATCTACGACGGGCCCGCGCCGAGCTGGCTGATCGCGACCCCAACCTCCGGCAGTTCGACCGGCGAAGAGGATACCATCGCGGTCCAGTTCGACAGCGACGCGCTCGCGCCCGGCACCTACAACGGCACGATCACCGTCGCGGGCAACGCGCCGAACTCGCCGCGCACCATCGCGGTGACGCTCAACGTCGCGGAGAACATCCCCGCCACCACGACCGTGGTCCCGAACCCGCCGATCGCGGGACAGGGCGCCCGCGTCTGGTACCAGCAGGCCGGCGGCCCGCTCGCATCCTTCGGCGCCATCAACCTGCACTGGGGCATCAACGGCGGGCTTGCCGCAGGCGGCACCTGGCAGGGCGTCACAACCACCCCGATGACCAAGTCCGGCACCACCACCATGTGGTACGCCGACATCACGATCCCGGCCAACGCCACGTCGCTCAACTTCGTGACGAACAACGCGGGCACCACCTGGGACAACAACGCGGGCGCCGACTGGAACTTCGCCGTCACCGGCGGTGCGCCCGGCATCGTGCTCTCCACCACCACCCTCACCGCGACGGCGGTCCAGGGATCGAGCCCGTCGAGCCAGTCCTTCACGGTCCGCAACTCCGGCGGCGGCACGTTGAGCTACACGCTCACCAAGGCGAGCACTGGCAGCGGCACCGACTGGTTCGCGGTCGCGCCCGGTTCCGGCACCTCCACCGGCGAAGCCGACACGGTCACCGTCACCTACAACACCACGGCGCTCGCGCAGGGCAGCTACTCCGCCCGTATCGACGTCGCGGGCAACGCCGCGAACAGCCCGCAGTCTGTTGACGTCAACCTGACGATCACCGCTTCGATTCCCAATACGACAACCGTGGTGCCGAACCCGCCGAACGCGGGCGAGGCGGCGCGCGTCTGGTACCAGCAGGCCGGCGGCCCGCTGGCGGCCTTCAGCGCCATCAACCTCCACTGGGGCATCAACGGCGGCCCCACCGGCGGCAGCGCCTGGTCCAACGTCACGTCGACGCCCATGACCAAGTCCGGCTCCACCACCATGTGGTTCGCCGACATCACGATCCCGGCCAACGCCACGTCGCTCAACTTCGTGACGAACAACGCCGGGACCACCTGGGACAATAACAGCAACAACAACTGGAACTTCGCGGTGAACTCGGGCGACGCCGCGATCGAGCTCAGCACCAGCTCGATCACCGCCACCGCCGCGGAGGGCGCCACGCCCTCCACGCAGACCTTCACGGTCCGCAACGCCGGCGAAGGCGTCCTCAACTGGAGCGCCTCCTTCACGCCCGATCCGCTCCGCGCCGCCCGCGGCACCGGCGGCGGCACCCGCAAGACCATCGCCATCGACGGCGTCAACACAGCCGGCGAATGGACCGACAACGAAATCGTCGCCTCCGATCCCGCCTTCGACAACGCGAACGTCTCCGGCGGCAACTGGTCCACGCACGAAACCCAGTTCGACTACACGCAGCTCTACTCCGCCTGGGACGACCAGTTCCTCTACGTCGCCTTCCAGATCGCGGACGTGATCGACGTCGAGGACCCGGCCAACGCCGGCTCCTCGCAGGGCACCCGCCCGCACCAGATGAACCTGATCCAGTACATCGCCATCGACACCAAGGACGGCGGCTACGGCTCCGATCCCGCGACCGGCGACATGTGGGGCAAGGGCCACGGCTTCCTCGGCGACAACCGCCCGGACTACCAGGTCTACTTCGCCTCGAACTTCTGGCAGGGCCCCTTCCTTTGCCCGTATGACAACGGATGGGACCCCGACAACGACACGACCGGCCCGTCGCCCACGGGTCTGAGGGGCGCCTCGGCCAACCATTGGGCCGGCGGCGACATCATCGGCCCCGGCGGCAAGGACTACGTCGCCACCACCAGCCACAACGAAGGCCGCTCCAGCTTCTTCGAGGTCCGCATTCCGCTCGCCCTCATCGGCAGCCCAGACCTCGACACCGACGGCATCGGCATCTGGGTCAGCCACGGAGAAGGCGACCTCTTCTCCGGCGTCGACTCGATCCCGAACGACCCCGCCACGACGAACACGCCGGGCGTCTCGCAGTCCAACTCGCCGAACGAGTGGGAGGACTTCGACAACTACTCGGAGCCCTTCGCCGCGGTCGGCAACGGCGGCATCAACGGCGGCGGCGGTAGCTGGCTGACGCTCACCCCGACCGCCGGCACGTCCACGGGCGAAACCGATTCGGTCACGGTCTCCTTCGACACCACGGGCCTGCTCGCGGGTAGCTATGCGGGCACGGTCACCGTCACGGGCAACGCGCCCAATTCGCCGCGCACGATCCCGGTGACGCTCACCATCACCGGCGGCGGCACGCCGAACCCGCAGACGCAGCTCTCGACCAGCTCGGTCAACGCCTCCGCGCAGCAGGGCGCCACCCCCGCCAACTCGACGTTCACGGTCCGCAACAGCGGCACCGGCACGCTCAACTACACGCTCACGAAGCAGAACACCGGCGACGGCGTGGCGTGGTTCACGGTGTCGCCGACGAGCGGAACCTCGACCGGCGAGGCCGACACGATCACCGTCTCGTACAACACCACGGGCCTCGCGCCCGACACGTACGCGGCGGCGGTGGAAGTCGCCGGCGGCAACAGCGGGCCGCAGATGCTGAGCGTCTTCCTCACCGTCACCAGCGCTCCGACCCAGCCCACCATCGTCATCGGTCCGGGCCCGAGCCTCGGCACCAACGTCGAGGGCACCTCCTACAACCAGGAGTTCCAGGACTGGACCGCCGCCGACGTCCGCGGCCTCGACACGAACGACGCCGCCGCCCTCGGCGACGGCTATGACGGCTCGCGCGACATCTCGGCGTTCTACAGCCGCTTCCAGGGCGACAACCTGATGCTGCGCGTCGACCTGCTCGAACTCGGCATCTTCGCCGAGAACGGCAACGTCGACGTGTACGTCCTGATCGACTGCGCCGCCGGCGGCACCAGCAGCTACCCGAACGGCATTTCGGGCACGCTGCCCGACCGCCAGTGGGACATCGCGGTCGCCACCTACGACGCCACGAACTCCGCCATCATCCGCTCCAACGGAACCACGATCGCCAACGCGCACCTCGGCTCCTACTGGCGCTCGGACCTCGACTCGGTCGAGTTCGGCGTCAAGAAGAGCGCCCTCACCACCGCCGGCTGGGACGGCACCTCGCCGGTCTGGTTCTGGGTGTTCACCGGAAAAGACCTCACGACCACCAAGCGGGACGAGATCGGCGGCTGGATGTCCTCCGCCAACACGAACCCGGGCCGCGGCAAGTTCGCCATCGTCGCCCACGGCAACCAGTCGCTCAACCGCGGCGACTCGATGCGCGACCGCATCTACAAGCCCGCCGCGCAGACCGGCACCGGGGCACCCTCCGGATTCCGCCTCACACTCGACACGCACACGATCTATAACATCCCGCTGAACGTCCACATGAGCGGCACGCTCATCTCGGCGATCGGCTGGATCAAAGACGCCGACCCCAAGTGGGACGGCCAGAACTTCCTGAACATCGTCGGCGACATCGTCGACGCCAACCAGGTCACGCACCCCGGCGCGAAGGTCGGCGGCGTGTGGTCCGAGCACATCATGCCCTACTTCAACGGGCCCATCAACGCCGCCTCGATCACGCACTTCGACGAACTCACCGAGGCCGTCTGGGGCATCACCGGCGACGAGATGGACGTGATGCACATCCCGGAGCGCGTCACCAACAGCAAGGCCTCGCCGGCCCGCGACCCCTTCGACGACATCGTGGACTCCGAGTACCGCGCCACGTACATCGACGAGGTCGCCCACATCCGCAACTGGCTCTACCCCTCGGACCCGTGGACCGGAATCGGCGGCGCCTACGGCGAAGCCCGCCAGCACAAGATCCACCTGATCAACGGCGTGTACACGTTCCAGATCAACGACAACGAGGACCAGTACAAGTTCTGGCCGCAGGACGGCGGCGCGAACATGAACTGGCGCCTCAACCTGCTCTACAAGGCGCTCGACACCGACCAGGCCCAGGTCACGCTCATCTTCGACGACTGGGAGGCCATGGCCGGCTACTCCTTCGGCAGCGGCTACAACGACAACGCGCTCAACTACAACACCGTGATGCGCTGGGTCGCCAACAAGCCGTGGATCGAGGTGGTGACGCTGAAGGAAGTCCTCGACCGCGCCACCAACGCCGCCAACCCGCAGTACAACGCGGGCTGGGTGGTCAACCAGGGCGACATCGGCAACAAGCCGTTCGACACCTACGACTACCTCCACCACGCGACGCAGGATTCCTACGACAACTGGTACTGGGGCCAGACCGGCCTCGAGGAGAGCTTCCGCAACGCGGTCCCGACCGTCTCGGGCAACGTGGGCAGCGGCACCGCGATGCCCAGCGGCAAGGTCTTCGGCGACATCGCAACGCCCGGCACGATCATCTACGACACCTGGGCAACCGTCTCCGCGGCGCCGCAGAACAACCTGCGCCGCCTCGCGGAAATCGCTTACGCCTCGATGATCTACGAAACCGCCTGGCACGACGAGGATAACACCAACTACGACCGCAACCCGGGGACGAACTACAAGACGTGGCTCTTCCCCGACACGACCTACGACCGCGTCTCGGGCTGGCTCTTCACCCTGGCCAACCACCTGCGCACCGTCTCCGCGACCACCGCCGCGGCCAACTGGTCGAACTCGATCAAGACCGGCACCCGCCCCGCGGGCGTCACCGTCAGCTCCACCGACATCGACCAGGACGGCCAGAACGAATTCGTGCTCGCCAACGAGCGCGTCTGGCTCGCCTTCGAAGCCCGCGGCGGACGCTGCACCCAGGCCTACTTCTACGACCCGGTCCTCCAGGACTCCTTCTCCTTCCTCGGCACCTCGCCCATCAACAACCCCACGGGCCAGGGCGAGGAGGAGGGCATCGCGAACGCGAGCCGCTGCTCCGCCTTCAAGGACACCGCCGGCGGCACCTACGCCGACGCCATCTACAACGCCTCCACCGGCGCCTCCTCGATCACGTTCACGTCCCCGAACGGACTCATCTCCAAGACGATCTCGCTCACCGGCGGCTCCAACACGGTCAGCGTCGCCTACACCAACAACACCGGCGCCGACCTCTACGTCCGCATGGGTGTCTCGGTGAACAACCTCGACCTCCTCAAGTTCGGCCAGAACTTCGTATCGAGCTACTCCGCGACGACCTTCTCCCAGACGAACAGCACCGAGGGCGCGGTCACGATCCAAGCGGTCACGAACAGCGGCATCAGCCAGCTCGACGCCTTCACCCGCTTCGTCATCCCGCTCACCGAGCAGATGGAAGTGCGCGTCGGCACCGGATCGAGCACCTTCACGGTGACGCCGAACTGACCGGCGACCACCCGCACGAAGCATCCACCGCCGGGGGCCGAAAGGCTCCCGGCGGTTCCGCTTTCCGCCCGGGAGCGCGCAGCAACCCCTTCGCGGTCCAGCGGCTCGGTCCCGCCGGGACCCCCTACTTGGCGCCGTCCGGGTACATCGGAGGGATCGCGGCGCGCCTCCGCGCCCCGCACGCGGCCCTCGAACTCACCGGCCCGCACGGGGTCGGCAAGAGCACACTCATGCGGGCGGTGCTCGCGGCCGCGGACCGGCCGGCGACGCTGCTGCGGGCCAACACGGAGCGCAGGGTCCGCGGCCTCCCCGGTGCGCTGCGCCTTCCATACGGCGGCATCCTCGCCATCGACGGCGCCGAGGTGGTGCCGCGCCCCGTGCTGGCGGCGCTAGACGGCTGGCGCCGCCTCCGCGCCGCCGCGCTCCTCCTCACGACCCATGCACCGCTCGGGCTCGGCGAGACGGTTCCCGTCCGCGCGGAGGCCGAACGGCTCGCGGGACTCTGCGCCTCGCTGCTCGATGCCGCGCCGGGAGACTTGCCGGAGCGAGCACTCGCGCTGCTCCTCGACGCCTCCGGCGGGGACATGCGCGAGGCGCTCTTCCGGCTTTACGACTTGTGGGAGGATCTGCCGGAGCCCTCGGCCCCGGCGCTCGCCGCGGAACTCTCCCGGCGTTTCAGTTCTTGATGAACACCCGCTGCTGCACGTGGTCGCGGAGCTGCACTTCGTCCACGAGCGTCTGCGCCAAATCCCCTTCCCGCACCGAGGAGAGCAGGCCGACCGTCACTTCGGGCCCCACCGAGACGCGTCCCTTGGGAGCGCCTTTCGCCAGCGCGTAGGGCTTCACGATGGTCCATTCCAAGCCCGAGCGCGCGATGACTTCTTCCAGGCGGCAGCGGTCGTCGAACGCCTCCGAAGCACCGTCCTGGAGGGCGAGCTGCTGGCGGCGGGCGAAGAAGCCCAGGTTGTCGGACTTGCCGACCAGCGCATGGCTCACGGCGACAAGCCGCCGCACGCCGCACTTGCGCATCGCCTCGATGACCGCGGAGGCGGCGGCGGCGCACTCCTTCCCTTGCAGCGGCGCCTCGTACCCGAGGAGCAGCACCACCGCCACATTGCCGCGGACCGCCTTCTCCGCGACCGCCGCATTGGCGATGGCGCCCTCCACCACACGGACGCGGTCCTCGTCGAGGTCCTGAAGCACGAAGGGCTCGCGCGAATGCGCCGTGACGCGGAAGCCGAACGCGAGCGCCCGGCGGACCGTTTCCCGCCCCGCCGCGCTGGTGGCGCCGATCACCGCGATGTGCTCCAAAGCCCGCTCCTCCAATCCTTCCGCCCCAGCATTGAAGCGGTTGCCCCTCGGGAAGTGTCAACGGGCGCGCGCGAGGCGCGGCGCGCTGTGTTGCCGGGCAGCGAAGTCGGACAAATAAACGGCTTCACCGCCGGGCACATCTGTGGCTTTTTTCACAAGCACGCGTCAATACGGCGCACGGCGATGATTGAGACCATAATTATACAAGCAGTTCGTCATTGCCTCGCCGCCTTGTCCGCGTTCCATTTGCCCCCGCGTGGCCGGAAGGCCCCGCGATCCGCTAGGGGTTACGCCAACTGTCATGGGCCACCAGCCAACGGCAACATCCAAAGCCATGGACCAGAACGTCCGGTACTTCCTGCTCCGGCGCCTCCATTCGCTCCTCGGTATCTTCCCGCTGGGCATCTTCCTGTTCGGCCACCTGGTGACCAACGGGCAGGCGATCATGGGGGCCGAGGCCTTCGAGCACAAGGTCGCGCTGATCCACTCCCTCGGGCCGGCGCTGCCGATCGTCGAGGCCGTCATGATCTTCATCCCGC
The DNA here is from genome assembly GCA_033764015.1 of Candidatus Sumerlaeia bacterium. Lineage (GTDB taxonomy): Bacteria > Sumerlaeota > Sumerlaeia > SLMS01 > JANRJK01 > JANRJK01. Next base: position 76,775 of record JANRJK010000019.1, read on the forward strand.
TCGCCCTGCACATCGCGCTGGGCATTGTGATCGCCCTCACCGGCAAGAGCAACGCGGGCACGCTCAAGTACGGGCGCAACATCGCCTACACGCTTCAGCGGCTCTCGGGCTGGGCGGCGCTCGCCTTCATCCTCTACCACGTGGTCACGCTCCGCTTCCTGCACGACATGGACGCGGTGCCGTTCAGCGCGCACTTGGCGCAGCTCTTCAAGAACCCGCTCTGGGTAGCGGTGTACTTCCTCGGCTCGCTCTCCGTGGTGTACCACTTCGCGAACGGCATCTGCACCTTCTGCATGACGTGGGGCCTGACGGTGGGCCGGACCAGCCAGCTCTGGATGGCGCGCGCCGCGGTCGGCGTCGGCGCGGCGCTGATGCTCCTCGCGACCTCCTCGCTGATCGGCTTCATCAAGATGGATCCCGCCGAGGCGCAGCGCATCGGCGAGGAGATCCATGGCAAGCATGGCGCGGTGCAGGTCGAAACCGCCGCCGCGGCGACCAAGTGACCTTCCACCCCAACCACCCGCACCCCAGGAGCGTTTAGTCCCATGTCGAAGCGAATCATCGTCGTCGGCGGCGGCCTCGCGGGCCTTTCCGCAGCGATCAAGGCGGCGGAGCGCGGCTACTCCGTGGACCTCTTCTCGATGGTCCCCGTGAAGCGCTCCCACTCGGTCTGCGCGCAGGGCGGCATCAACGGCGCCAAGAACCTCAAGGGCGAGGGCGACCACCCCGACATCCACACGTCCGACACGCTGTTCGGCGGCGAATACCTCGCCGACCAGCCGCTGGTCGCCGGCATGTGCGCCAACGCTCCCCGCATCATCGACCTCCTCGACCGCATGGGCGTGCCCTTCAACCGCACGCCGGAGGGCAACATCGACTTCCGCCGCTTCGGCGGCACGCTGCACCACCGCACCGCATTCTCCGGCGCCACCACCGGCCAGCAGCTCATGTACGCGCTCGACGAGCAGGTGCGCCGCTACGAGGCGCAGGGCCTCGTCGAGAAGTACGAGTACTGGGAGTTCCTCTCGCTCGTCCTCGACGACAACGGCGCGACCCGCGGCATCACCGCGATGAACATCTGGGACCGCAAGACCGAGGTGTTCCGCGGCAACGCCGTGATCCTCGCGACCGGCGGCCCGGGCATCGTCTTCGGCAAGTCCACCAACTCCGTCATCAACACCGGCGCCGCCGCCAGCCGCGCCTACCAGCAGGGCGTCTGGTACGCGAACGGAGAATTCATCCAGGTCCACCCGACCTCGATCCCCGGCAAGGACAAGCTACGCCTCATCTCCGAATCGGTCCGCGGCGAAGGCGGGCGCGTGTGGGTTCCCAAGGACCGCACCGATGCGCGCGCCGCGCAGGACATCCCCGACTCCGACCGCGACTACTTCCTCGAGCGCAAGTACCCGAAGTACGGCAATCTGGTGCCCCGCGACGTCGCGACCCGCGAGATCTTCCACATGGTGACCGTCGAGAAGCGCGGCGTGGACGGCATGAAGGCCGTCTACCTCGACATCACGCCCGCCCGCTCCGGCCAGAGCGCCGAAGCGCTCGAGCGCAAGCTCGGCGGCGTGCTCGAAATCTACCGCAAGTTCGTCGGCGACGATCCCATCCAAGTGCCCATGAAGATCTTCCCGGGCATGCACTATTCGATGGGCGGCCTCTGGGTCGGCTATTCCGACAGCGACGGCATGGTGTCGCAGATGACCAACGTGCCCGGCACCTTCGCCGCGGGCGAGGTGGACTTCCAGTACCACGGGGCGAACCGCCTCGGCGCCAACTCGCTGCTCTCATGCATCTACGGCGGCGACCTCGCCGGCGAGCGCGCCGTCGAATACTGCACCGCGGTCAAGTCCGAGGCGCCCGACGCGGTCTTCACGCGCGAACTGAACCGCCAGAACGAGATCGCCGCGGGCCTCCTCAAGGGCTCCGGCCCCGAGAACCCCTTCACGATCGGCGAGGAACTCGGCGACCTCATGACCGAGCGCTGCACTGTGGTCCGCGAGAACAAGGCGCTCGACGAACTGCTCGAGAAGCTCGACGAACTCGAAGAGCGCACGCACCGCATGACGGTCGCGGACGACAAGCACAGCGTGAACCAAGCCTACGGGCAGGCGCGCTCGATCCGCGACATGATTGTCCTCGCCCGCGCCATGGCCAAGGGCGCGCGGCTGCGCGACGAATGCCGCGGCGCCCACTACAAGCCCGAGTTCGAGCTGCACAAGCCCGAGGCCGACAAGCTCGGCGACCCCGCGGAGCACGCCGGATACCGCGGCTTCATCGGCGGCCTGAAGGACAAGTGGGGCGGCAAGTTCGACGTCCCGAAGGCCAAGGGCAAGACCCTCAGCCCCGAGTTCAACGCGTACATGGACAAGTGGGTCGAGCAGCAGCAGAACTGGCACAAGAGCACCATCGCAGAGTACAAGGCCGGAAACGGCGTCTCCGGCGCCGACGTCACCTTCAAGCCCGTCGCCGTCTCGTTCGAGCCGCCCCGCCCGCGCATCTACAAGTAACCGCCGAAACCGACCACCCCACGACCTTCGGAGACAACGCCCGCCATGCCCGAGACTATCGAACTCCGGATCAAGCGCCAGAGCGAGCCCGGCGCCGAGCCGTACTGGGAGACGTTCCGGATCCCCTACAAGGCCAATATGAACGTGATCTCCTGCCTGATGGAGATCCGCCAGAAGCCCGCCACCGCCGAAGGCAAGGCGACCGCGCCCGTTTCCTACGACGCCGCCTGCCTCGAGGAGGTCTGCGGCTCCTGCTCCATGCGGATCAACGGCGTGCCGCGCCAAGCGTGCTCCGCACTCGTGGACGAACTCGAGCAGCCCATCGTGCTCGAGCCGTTCAGCAAGTTCCCCGTGATGCGCGACCTGCTGGTGGACCGCAGCCGCATGTTCGAGGCGCTCAAGCGCGTCCGCGCGTGGGTGCCGCTGGACGGCACCTACGACCTCGGCGCCGGCCCGCACCAGAGCCCGCAAGTGCAGGAGGAGATCTACCCCTACTCGCGCTGCATGACGTGCGGCTGCTGCCTCGAAGCCTGCCCGCAGGTGAACGAGAACAGCTCCTTCATCGGCGCCGCAGCCATCGGCCAGGCGTACCGCTTCAACACGCAGCCCGGCAGCGATTCGCTTTACGAGGAGCGCATGCAGGCCCTCATGGGTCCCGGCGGCGTGGGCGACTGCGGCAACGCCCAGAACTGCGTCCGCGTCTGCCCGAAGGAGATCCCCCTCACCGACGCCATCGCCGAAATGGGGCGCGAACTTACTGTTTACGCCGTGAAGAGTTTCTTCAAGGCTTGAACGCGTAGCGCACGAACCCCCTCCCCGGAGCCGCGCAGCCATGATCAAGGTGGACATCGTACGCGCCGTCGCCGACCAGCTCCACTTGAAGGACAAGGAGGCGCTGCAGGTCGTGGACGCCACGATCGAATGCCTCAAGGAAGTCATCGCCGAGGACGGGCGCCTCGAGGTGCGCAACTTCGGCGTCTTCCAAGTCAAGACCCGCAAGGCGCGGGTCGGCCGCAACCCGCGCAACAAGGTGGCCTACCCCATCAACGAGCACAAGGCGGTCACCTTCAAGGCGGGCAAAGGCATCAAGGATGTCCGAGAGTCCACCCCGCTCGACTAGCGCTTCCGCCTACCGAAAGCTCCCACCGCCGCCCCTGGTCCGCCGGGGGCGGCGCTGCTTTCAACCCATCCGATTCTCGACTTGCCGTTATCTGCACCGGCGTGCAATTCACTGGAATCATTGGAATTTGAGCCCTGTATAGGGCCGGTCGGCATTCCTTGCGGTATCGCAAGGGGAGAGCCACGCCTTGCAGCGCACCCATTCACGTGGAGACTTGATTCCCCCCCGCATGCCCGAACCTCTGCCGCCTCCACCAACCCCGGCGCTTTGGGAGTCTTTCGCCGCCCACCCTGACGCCTCGATCGGCGGGGACTGGTCCCCACCCTCGTTCACCGGGGGCGGGCTGACAGCCACGCGATGGCTGGTCGACGCCAAGTCCACCCCTCTGCCGACCGATTCCGATGGCGAGGGCGTCGCCTATACCCTGCTTTCGCGGATCGGCGGCGGCGGCATGGGCGAGGTGTGGGTCGCGCTGCAGCAAAGCCTGCAACGCACCGTCGCGGTGAAGCGGTTGAAGGGCGCGGGCAACGATCCCGGCACCCACCATGCGAGGCTCCTCTTCCATAAGGAAGCGCTCGTCACCGCGCAGCTCAACCACCCGAACATCGTCCCGGTGCACGATCTGGGCGAGGGGCCCAACGGCGAACTGCTGATCGCGATGAAGTACGTCCGCGGCACGCCGTGGCACGAGCGGCTCGCCACCGACTGCGCGACGCTACCCATGGAGGAGCGCCTCGCCGCGCACATTCCGATCCTCCTCGCGGTGGCGCAGGCGGTCGCGTTCGCCCACTCCCGAGGCATCGTGCACCGCGACCTCAAGCCGCAGCAGGTCGTCGTCGGCGAGTACGGCGAAGTAACGCTGATGGACTGGGGCCTCGCGCTTTGCGTGGACCGGGAGCGGCTGGACAGCGTTCCGCAGTCCACCGGGGGGCAGCTCCTGCCGACCAACGAGAGCGCCCCCGCGCCCGCGGGCACCGCCCGCTATATGGCTCCGGAGCAGTTGCAGCCCACCGCGGCCGGAGTCGGCTACTGGACCGACACGTATCTTCTGGGCGCCACGCTGCACTCCATCCTGACGGGCACGGCGCTGCGCGCCGGCGTGGAGGGGAGCGAACTCAAGGAGTGGATCCGCGATGGGCGCTACCTTCCGGTTCCCAAGGAGTCGGTCCCCGCGGAGCTCGCCGAGCTGGTCGAGCGATGCCTGCGCCCCAACGCCCGCGAACGGCTGCAGACCGCGGAGCAGTTCGTCGCGCGGCTGCAGGAGTTCCTGTCGGGTTCGCGCCGCCGCCGCGAGTCGGAAGGCCTCACGGCGGAGGCCCGCGCCAAGCTCTCGCTGCCCCCGGACGGCTACGCCGCGTCGACCGCCGCGCTGGCGCTCCTCGAGCGCGCCGAGGCGCTTTGGGCCGGCAACGGAGCGATCGGGCCGCTCCGCGACGAGGCTCTCGCGCGGCATGCCCGGGCCGCCATCAAGAACCGCGACCTCGTGCTGGCGCGCATCCAGCAGGAGCGCATCGCCGGCGCGTCCGCCAAGGCCGAGACCGGGGTGCTCCTCGCGACCGCGGTTCGCGAAGCCCGCGTCCGCGACCGGGTCCGCGCCGGCGCCCTCGCCAGCACGATCCTCCTGCTCGCGACGGTCGCCATCCTTTCCGTCCTCTTCACCAACCGGCTCGCGGAGCGCACCGCGGAAGCGGAGGCCGCCAACGAGCGCCTGGAAGCGCAGCTCTACAGCTCCTCCATTTCGCTCGCGGAACGCCTCGCCAACTCCGGAGCGCACCAGCTCGCGCGGGAGCGTCTCCTCGCCACGGAGCCGGAGCGGCGCGACATCGAATGGTCGCTCCTCTACCGGATGGCCCATCCGGAACTGGCCGCCGCCGATGCCGGGACCGGTCCAGTGGCCCGGATCACGCACGATCCGGAGCGGCGCGCCCTCCTTGTCGAAGGCCGCGATGGCCGCCGCGCGGAAATCGGACTCGATGCCTGGACCGTGGCGGCGCTTCCCCCGCGCCCCGCCGGCCCCCCGCCGCTTCCCTACACCCCTCAGGGCGAGGACCCGGCGGCCGCGACGGCGATCGCCGCCGAACCGGGCGGGCGGCGCCTTGCGCTCGGCGACGCCAACGGCGCGGTCCGCATCCACACCGTCGGCGCGGAGCAGCCCACGGTCCTTGCCGGCCATGTGGGCGCGGTCACGGCGCTCCGGTGGGCGGAAGATGGGCTGCTCTACTCCACATCGGCCGACAGCACGTTGCGGATGTGGGACCCGGACGCCGGAGAACTCCGCTGCTCGGTGCGCGCCTCCGACGACATCCAGATGAAGGGGGTCCTGAACGACGCCGCGCCCGTTCCCGCCACTGGAGTCGTCGCCACCGCCGGCGCAGATGGCCGGGTGCGCCTTTGGGTACCGGATAGCGAGGTCCCCGCCGGCGAGCTGCCGCTGCATCCGGCGGGTGTCGGCGCGCTTGCGCCGATCGCCGGCACCGGGCTCCTCGCGACCGGTTGCGACGACGGCGTGGTCCGCCTGTGGGACCTGCGGACGGATCGGCACGGCCAGCTCCCCGGCCACCGCGGGCGCGTGGTGGTCCGCGGTGTTTCCGCGGACGGCGCGGTCGCGGCCACGCTCGCCCACGACAACCAGGCGCGCATCTGGGACCTCGCCGCCAACAACGAACGCCGCCGCATCCAGCCGCCGATCGGGCCGTACGCCTATTGCGAAGGCCGACTTTCCCGCGACGGAACTCGCCTTGGAATCGCGACACGCGCCGACATCGCGCAGATCTACGACACCGCCACTGGGGATCTTCTCCACGAGGCGCCGCTTCGAACGCAGGTGGACGATATGGCGATGGACCCGTCCGGCTGGCGCATCGCCGCGGGGTTCACCGGCGGCGGCGTCCGCCTGCACGACTTCCGCACCTCGCGGACGCTCGACACGGACACCAGCCCCGGTTCGAACGTGATGAATGTCGAGTTCGCGCCCGACGGCGGGACGGTCCTGGTGTGCACCCAGGACGGCTTGATGACGCTGATCGACTTCGAGACCGCCGGCAGCGTCGCCACCTTCCCCAAGGTCCCGGAATGGACCGAGCGCGGCGTCTTCACCCCGGACGGCGAGTTCCTCGCGACGGCGGGCTGGGACGGCGTGGCCAGGTTATGGCGAGTGGACGGGACCCAATTGATCCGGGAGTTCAGCGGCCACGATGCGTGGCTGACCGACACCGCGTTCTCCGCTTCCGGGCGCCGCCTGCTCACTTCCTCCTCCGACGGCACGATCCGCGTATGGTCCATCGACGACGGCATCGAGCTGTTGCGCATCGCCCTCGGCTCGGGAAGCGCGGACAGCTTGTCCGTCGGCCCCGCCGACAGCCTCGTGGTGGCGACCTTCCGCGGGCGCAATCCGGAGGTTTGGCGGCTGCCGCCGACGAGCGGACCGGGCGCGTCCGCCGAGCTGGCCGCGTGGGAGCGCGAACGCGCCGCCCGCGCCATCGCCGATGCCGGCAGGCCCGCCACCCCAGAAGAGGATCCGCTGCGCGAGCTGGCTCAACGCCATCTCCCCGACGTGCAGGGCCGCTTGGTTCCCTACCGCCTTTCGGAAAGCGGCCTCGAACGGGGGCGTCGGCTCCGCGTGGTGATTCTGCATCCGGCACCTCGGGATCCCAGCGATCCCCGGGCCGTGTTCATCACCGGCAACCGGCCCGAGCTCGGCACCTGGACGCCGAACCGCGTCGCGCTCCATCCGGTCGCGGAAGTGCCCGGCGGCGTCCTGTGGGAGTACGAGACGGTGTTCCGCCCGATGGAGTTCAAGTTCAGCTTCGCCACGGAGGGCGAGCCCTGGGGCGATTCGCACGAGTGGGGAGGTCCGCCGAACCGCGAGATCGGCCTGCGGCGCCCGCTCCATATCGACGGCGGGGGAGTGCTGTACTACCTCGCCGAGTACGGCGTCGTGCCGGATTCCGCTACGCCGACGCGGGCTCCCGAAAGCTGAAGGGCGCGGCCGTCGCCGACCGCGCCCCCCGCATCACGACCGCCCTGGAGGTGGTAGGCTCAGAAGAAGTTGTCGGGGGGGACGTAGGTGGGCTCGCTGAACTTCTGCGCTACGAAGATTCGCCCCGGGCTGATCGTGCCGTTCGTCGGATCGTACTGGAGGAAGTACGTGTCCACGTTGCCTTGAGCTGTTACTTGAGTGCCAGCGGGGCCTGTACACCAAAGATAGTATCCACCAAAGTATTGGCGCACTTGCCGTGCGACCCGTCGGTTCCCCACGAGGAAGACCAAGGTTGGAGCTTCCTCTACCACACAAGGCTTCTGGACCCTGGAATCCGCGAACATCCACTCCATCCAGTACTCCGCAGCGTACGCGTAGTACTTGTCTCCCTTGGTGAACTCAGTGCCTTGTGCGAAAGGGTCCAAGGGAATAGTCGAGAGGTAGCCAATGGGGGAGGTGATAGATGTCGGGAGCGTTCCGGCAACCTGAAATCCGTCCCATCGGTCGTTGAAGTGAGCGCATGGCCAAGTAAACCGCGGATAGCGGTTCCAATCCACGGCGTACGCCTCCACGGCGGTGCGCATGGTGCGCAGGTCGGAAAGCGCGCGGCTCACCTTCGAGCGCGTCTGGGCCTGAAGGAAGTTGGGCACGGCGATCGCCGCCAGGATGGCGATGATGGCGACCACGATCAGCAGCTCGATCAGCGTGAAGCCGTGGCGGGGGGAGGGTTCCTTCATCTGTTGGTGTCCTTGGAGTAGGGGGTGTTGCAATCCGCAATTTTTCGCGTGTGCCCACGGCGCTCAATGGAAATCGGTACCTATTGGGCAGTTTTCTTCCCGGCCGGTTGACAGCCCTCCCCCCGAGGCGCTACGGTCGCGCTTCGAATCCATGGGCCTCTTCCCCAGACTCCCTTCCCGCGCGACGGGCCGCCGGTCGCTCCGCGAGGACCTCGAAGCGCTGGGTCTGGCGAGGGGTTCCGTGCTGGTCGTCCACAGCTCTCTGCGCGCCGTGGGGCGCCTCGAGCCGGGGCCCGAGGCGCTCGTCCGCGCCCTCCAGGATGTGGTGGGCCCATCGGGACTCGTTGTGATGCCGACGTTCACCTACTCGATCGCGTCGTGGGGTTTCGGGCCGTTCCACGCGCCGAGCACCCCGAGCCGCGCGGGGCTCCTCACGGAGACCTTCCGCCGCATGGAGGACGTGCACCGGTCGCTGCACCCGTCGCACAGCGTCGCCGCTTGGGGGGATGGCGCGCGGGAACTGGCGGCCACCGACCCGGCCTCGCACACGCCGCTCGGCGCGGGATGCCCGCTCCACCTCGCGGCGCTGCGGGGGGCGCTCGTGCTCCTGATCGGCGTGGGGCACGAGCGCGACTCGACGATCCACATTGCCGAGTGCCTCGCTCCCGCACCGTACCTCGACGTCGCCTTCACGCCGGAGCGCGACCACGAAACCGGCCTATCGCTGCGGGAGGATGGCACCATCGCGCGGTCGACGCTCCGCGAAGTGCCCGGTTCGCCCGAGGGCTTTCCCGCCTTGGAGCCGGAGCTCGAGCGGCTCGGGCTCCAGCGCGCCGGGCCCCTCGCCGGGGCGACCGTCCGCATGGCGCCGGCGATGGCCGTGATCGAGACGGCGGTTGCGCTCCTGCGGCGCGATCCCGCGTTCTTTCTGCGCAGCCCCGCGGCGTCGGAAATCTCGCGCCGCCGCCTCGAACGGCTGCGCCAACTCGGCTTGATCGGAACCGCTGCCTGATGGCGCCAAAGTACTCGGACTACTGGCTGGAACCCTTCGACCACGCGGTGCGCCGGTGGCGTCTGGCGAACGGCGGCGACCCGCTGCCGCCAGCGCCGGAAATGGCGGAGATCGCCGAGCGCCGCGCCCGCGTCCTGCTCGACCACACCCGCGCCAAGCTCCCGCGGCAGCTCGGGTCGCCGCGCCAGTGGGAAGCCTACTGGAACGCCGACGAACACCGGCCGCTCGTGGAGGCGCTCATCAAGCGCTATGGGTGGAAGGTCCGCGTGGTGCGCGCCTCGGACGACCGGCCCGCGCCCTACCAGGCGCAGGAGTCCGACGTCGACACGGCGCTGGTCCAGGCGTCGGAACTGGCGCCGCTGCTCGCCAGGATCCACGCCTCCGACTGCCCGTTCGCGATGGGCGAGCGCGACCTGCTCCTCTTCCGCCTGGCGGAGGAGCTGTTCCACATCATCGCGCTCAAGGTGGGTCGCGAGCCGCGCGAGGAGTGGATCGGCGAACTCGCGATCCCCCGCGCGCAGCAACTGCTTCTGGGAACGCCGTTCACCACGCTGGCGTTCGGCTTCATCCGCTGACGCGCCGCGGACGCGTCAGAAGCCCGAGAGCGTGTCGACCAGCAGCGTGGCCTTGTTGTCCTTCATCTCGAAGAAGCCGCCGGAAACCTCGAACGACTTCTCGTCCTTGCCGACCCGCATCTGGGCCTTGCCGCTTCCGATCACGCCGATGATCGGTGCGTGGTTGGCGAGCACGCCGAAGTAGCCCTCCTCGCCGGGAAGCGTGAGCGCGGTCACCTCGCCGGTGAAGACGACTTCCTGCTGGGTGACGATCTGGAGCTGGTAGTTGGGCATGGGGGCGTTCCTCGGAAAGGGGGAAGCCGCCGCCGCGCCGGGCGCGGCGGCGGGGGATTCGCTCCGCGGCGTTACCCGCGCATCTTCTCGGCGTTCTTGATCATGTCTTCCACATCGCCGCACATGTAGAAGGCCTGCTCCGGGAACTTCTCGTTGTCGTCGAACTCGCCCGAGTTGATGCGCTCGAACGACTCCAGCGTCTTGTCGATCTTGACGTAGATGCCGGCGCGGCCGGTGAACTGCTCCGCGACGTGGAACGGCTGCGAGAGGAACTTCTGGATCTTGCGGGCGCGATTCACGATGTTGCGGTCGTCTTCCGACAGCTCGTCCATGCCGAGGATCGCGATGATGTCCTTGAGGTCCTTGTAGCGCTGCAGCGTGAGCTGCGTCTCCGTCGCGATGCGGTAGTGCCGGTCGCCGATCACGCGCGGGTCCTTGATGCGCGAGGTCGAGTCGAGCGGGTCCACGGCGGGGAAGATGCCGAGTTCCGCGATCTGGCGCGAGAGCACCGTCGTCGCGTCGAGGTGCGCGAAGGTGTTCGCGGGCGCCGGGTCCGTGAGGTCGTCCGCGGGGACGTAGATGGCCTGCACGGAGGTGATCGAGCCCTTGCGGGTCGAGGTGATGCGCTCCTGCAAGTTTCCCATTTCCGTCTGGAGCGTGGGCTGGTAGCCCACCGCGCTCGGCATGCGGCCGAGGAGTGCGGACACTTCCGAGCCGGCTTGCGTGAAGCGGAACACGTTGTCGACGAAGAGGAGCACGTCCTGCCCGCGCTCGTCGCGGAAGTACTCCGCCATGGTGAGCGCGGAGAGCGCGACGCGGAGGCGCGCGCCGGGGGGCTCGTTCATCTGGCCGAACACGAGCGCGGCCTTCGACGTCTTGCCCGCATTGTCCGGGTGCGTCGAGTCGACGATGACGCCGGACTCGTTCATTTCGTGCCAGAGGTCGTTGCCTTCGCGGGTGCGCTCGCCGACGCCGGCGAACACCGAGTAGCCGCCGTGGCCCTTGGCGATGTTGTTGATGAGTTCCTGGATGATGACGGTCTTGCCGACGCCGGCGCCGCCGAACAGGCCGATCTTGCCTCCCTTCGCGTAGGGCGCGAGCAGGTCGATCACCTTGATGCCGGTCTCGAGGATCTGCGTGGCGGGGAGCGTATCGGTGAAGATCGGGGCGGGGCGGTGGATCGCGAGCCGCTGCTCCGGGTTCGGCAGCGTGCCGCGCCCGTCGAGCGTCTCGCCCAGCAGGTTGAAGATGTGCCCCAGCACCTGGTCGCCGACCGGCACAGTGATCGGCGCGCCGGTGTTCTGCACCGGCGTCCCGCGGACGAGGCCGTCCGTGGACTGCATCGAGATGCAGCGCACGATGTTGTTGCCGACGTGGAGCGCCACCTCGAGCGTGAGGTGCATGTCCTTCGCCGCGTCGTCGATCTTCAGCGCGGTGTTGATGTCGGGCAGGTGGTCGGAGTGGAACTCGACGTCCACGGTCGGGCCGATGACTTGGCGGACAACGCCGGCGTTGCTCATGGTGCGGAAACCTCGCTGGGTTGGAAAGTGGCCTCGGGGAGGCGTTGGGGGAACCGGAAAATCATGGGAGCCGTCATGCGGCGGCGACCGCGTGAACGGTGTAGCCAAGCGTCATCGGAAGCGCATCGTCCTCGCGCGCGGGGCGGTCCAGCGCGGCGAGCACCGCCATGACCGGCATCGCCAGGAGCCGCGTGGCGTAGCTCCAAGGCTTCCGCACGGCGAAGTACGACCAGAGGCCGAGAAGCTGGGCGATCGTGACATGCCAGCCGCCGCGGGGCTCGACCTCGACCTGCGCGAACCCGGCGTCGGCGAAGTGCCGCCGAAGCGCGTGCCTCGTGAAGCGGTGGTAGTCGTGCGGCGCCTCGTGCTCCGGCCAAACCAGCGGAACCGTGAGAAGGATGCGCCCGCCATCACGGAGCACCCGGCGGCACTCGGCCAGGAACGAGCCGGGCGCGGGCACGTGCTCGAGCACTTCCGTGCAGAGCAGCGCGTCGAAGCGTCCGGCCTCGAACGGCCAGGGCATCCTCGCGAGGTCGCAGGCGACGACCTCGCCGGCGGCGTCGCCGGTATGGATGCTGTTGGGCCAATCGGCACCGGTGTAGCGGAAGCCGCCGGCCTCGATGAGCGCACGGTAGGGCTGGCGCCCGCAGCCGACATCGAGCACTTCGGCGTCCTTCGCGAGCGCCTGCCGCCAGCGGTCGACCCCGCCGCGGATCGCGTCCAGCAGCCCGTTGCGGATGTACACGCTGCCGATATTGTAGGGCGAGAGGCGCTCGCGGCGGTAGCGCGCGGGAATGCCGGCGGCGCCCTTCGGCGCGCCTTGCTCCCCGGCCTGTCCTGTCCGCGTGTCCGCCATCTCTTCGTTCCTGCCTAATCGAGCAACTTCAAGAAATCGTCGGGTTCGAGCCCCGCCTGCCTGATGATCGCGCGGAGAAGCCCCGGGTCGATGTCTCCCGGATGCACCGGGACCACGACCATTCCCTTCGGGTTCTCCCGCAACAGGACCGCGTGGCTGCCGCGCATCCGGTCCACCACGAAGCCCGCCCTGCCGAGCGCCTTGAGGACTTCCCGCGGCTTCAGCGCAGGCACCCTGCCCATGCGTCACACCGCCACCCGAAGCGGTACCTCGAACTTCTCTCCCGCCCCCGGCGCGTCGCCTTCCGGGACCGGCCTTCCCTGCTCTTCAAGGACTTCGATGTAGGCGGCGATGGCTTCCTGCGCATGGCGCATGAGGTCCTCCACCGTCTCGCCAGCGGTGAAGCAACCCGGCAGCGCCGGCACGTGGGCCCAGAAGCCGCCGCTCTCTCCCCGCTCGATCACCACCCGGTATTCCCGTTCCACCATTTCCCCCGCGCCTCCGACGCGCCTCGCAGCTTGCCGCCCCGGGGGCGTTCCCCGCAAGGCCGGTCCGCCGCGCGGCGCCTAGTTCAACGCCTCCGCGCCCGAGACGATCTCGATGATCTCCGTCGTGATCGCCGCCTGGCGCAGCTTGTTCATCCGCAGCGTCAGCGTGGAGACCAGCTCCTTGCAGTTCTTCGTCGCGTTGTTCATCGACAGCATGCGGGCGGAGTGCTCGCTGGTGAGCGTTTCCGCCAGCGCGAGGTACACCTTCGACTTGAGGTAGCGCGGCATGAGCGCCTCGAACACCCGCTCCGGCGAGGGTTCGAGGATGTAGTCCGCTTCCTCCGCGGCGCCCGCCTGCGCGCCCTGCCCGAGGCTCGCGGCCTCGACCGGCAGGAAGCGCGTCTGGAGCGGACGGTTCACCACGCTCGAAACGTACTCCGCCTGGATGATGTCGATCTGGCTGAACTTGCCCGACTCGAACAGGTCGAGAAGGAGCTGCCCGAGCTGCTCCGCCTTCGGCCCGTCCACACGCCCGGCGAAGTCGAACAGCTCGCCGGCCATCCGGGCGCGGTGGTACTTCGCGAAGAAGTCGCGCGCCTTGCGGCCGACGGCGAACACCTTCAGTCCGGGGTCCGCCTTGAGTGCGCGGACCCCCGCCTTGATCAGGTTCGTGTTGAAGGCGCCGCACAGGCCGCGGTCCGCCGTCATCACGACCAGCAGCCGCTCGCCCTGCTCGCGCCGCTGGAAGTACTGGTTCGCCTTGGCCGACTCGCTCTGCGCGAGGCGCCCGAGGACCTGCTCGAGCTTGAGCAGGAACGGCTTGGCGGAGCGCATCACCTGCTGCGTGCGGCGCAGCTTGGCCGCCGACACCATCTCCATGGCGCGAGTGATCTTCGCGGTGTTCTTGATGGAGCGGACGCGGCGCCGCAGGCCTTTGATGTTCTCGGGCATCGGATTCCTCGGGTTACTTCTTCGCCACGAAGGCCTTCGTGAACTCGTCCAGCCCGGCCTTCAGCTTCTCCGCCGTCGGTCCGTCGAGGTCCTTCGACCCGGTGATCTTCTGCATCACGTCGGGGTACTTCGACTCCATGTAGGCGGGCAGTTCGGAGGCGTAGGTGACCATGCGCTCGACCGGCACCGGGTCGGCGTAGCCGTTCGTGCCGGCGAAGATCAGCACCACCTGGCGCGCGAGCGCCAGCGGCTCGAGGAGGCCCTGCTTCAGGATCTCCACCAGGCGGGCGCCGCGGGTGAGCTGCGCCTGCGTGGTCTTGTCGAGGTCGGAGCCGAACTTCGAGAACGCCTCGAGTTCGCGGTACTGCGCGAGGTCGAGGCGGAGCTTGCCGGCGACCTTCTTCATCGCTTTCGTCTGCGCCGAGCCACCCACGCGGGAGACCGAGAGGCCGACGTTGATGGCGGGGCGGACGCCCTGGTAGAAGAGGTCCGGCTCGAGGTAGATCTGGCCGTCGGTGATCGAGATCACGTTCGTCGGGATGTAGGCGGACACGTCGCCGGCCTGCGTCTCGATGATCGGCAGCGCCGTGAGCGAGCCGCCCGGCATGCAATCGAGGCCCGCGGTCTTCAGCACCGCCGGATCCTCGGACAGCTTCGCGGCGCGCTCGAGCAGGCGCGAGTGCAGGTAGAACACGTCGCCGGGGTACGCCTCGCGGCCCGGCGGGCGGCGGAGCAGCAGCGACAGCGTGCGGTAGGCGGCGGCCTGCTTCGACAGGTCGTCGTAGATGATCAGCGCGTGGCGGCCGGTGTAGAGGAAGTACTCGGCCATGGAGGCGCCCGAGTAGGGCGCGATGAACTGCAGCGAGGCGGGATCGTCCGCGCTCGCCGTGATCACCGTCGTGTACTCCATCGCGCCGAACTTCTCGAGCGTCTGCACCACGCCGGCCACGGAGGACTGCTTCTGGCCGATGGCGACGTAGAAGCAGTAAACGCCCTGCCCCTTCTGGTTGATGATCGTGTCGATGGCGATGGAGGTCTTGCCGGTCTGGCGGTCGCCGATGATGAGCTCGCGCTGGCCGCGGCCGATCGGGATCATGGCGTCGATCGCCTTGATGCCGGTCATCAGCGGTTCCTTCACGGACTGGCGCGAGATGACGTTCGGCGCCGGCGACTCGATGCGGCGGAACTGCTTCGTGGCGATGGGGCCCTTGCCGTCGACCGGCTGGCCCAGCGGGTTCACCACGCGGCCGATCACCTCGTCGCCGACGGGCACCTCGGCCACGCGTCCGGTGCGCTTCACCACGTCGCCCTCGCGGATTTGCGCGGTGGAGTCGAAAATGACGCAGCCGACGCTATTCTCCTCGAGGTTGAGCACCATGCCCGTGATGTCGCCGGGGAACTCGACAAGCTCGCCCGCCATCACGTCCTGGAGCCCGTACACCGTGGCGATCGAGTCGCCCACCCGGAGCACGGTCCCGACGTTTTCCACATCGACCTTGTTGTCGTAGCCCGCGAGTTCCTTCTGGAGAACCGCGGTGATTTCATCGGCGCGCAGGGACATATCCGTTGACCGCTTCTAAGGGGGAGATGGTGCGCGGGCCCGGCGGCCCGCGGTCGCTCGACTACAGGACCTGCGTGTGGAGCAGACGGCGCTCCAGTTCGTGCAATTGCGTCATCAGCGTGGTGTCCACCAGCACGTCTCCGCTGCGGAACAGGACGCCGCCGACGACCTTGGGGTCGACCTTGAACCGGGCCGAGAGCTTCCAGCCCAGATGCCGCTCCATGGTGGCCACGAGCGCCGCCTGCGTCGCGGCGTCGAGCGCCTGCGTCGTGGTGATCTCGGCTTCATGGAGGCCCTTCTCCGCGAGGAGCAGCCGCTCGAACTCCTCGAGCGCGGGCACGAAGTGCTCGAGCCGCCGCCGCTCGAGCATCAGCAGCGCGAAGTTCACCAGAAGGTTGTCCACCTTGCCGCGGAACACCCGCTCGACGAGGGACTTCTTTTCCTCGTCCGGAATGCTCGGCGTTTCGAGGAACACCTGCAGCTTCTGGTTAGAGCGAAGCGCCTCGATGAGCACGAGGCCCTCGTCGCCGATGCGGTCGAGGATGCCGGCCTGCTTCGCGGCGCCGAGTAGCGCCGCGCCGTAGGTGCGGGAGATCTCCGGATCGACTCTCATCGGGGCGACTTGTCCTGCATTTCCGCGATGAAGTTCTGCACGAGGCGCCGCTGGGCGTCGCCGTCGCACTGCTGGCGGACCAGCTTTTCGGTGGCGCCGATGACGATGGCGACCATTTCGTTGCGGAGCTCGACGCGGGCCTTGTCGGTTTCAATGCGGATCGCCTGCTTGGCGCGTTCGAGCGCGGCTTCGGCGTCGGCCTTCGCCTTGGCCTCGATCTCCGCCGCGACGCGGCGGCCCTCGTCCACAGCGGTGTTGATGCGCTGGCGGGCCTCCTCGTCGATCTGCTTCAGGCGTGCCTCGTAGTCGCGGATCTGCCCGTCGAGCTGCTTATGGCGGGCGTCCAGGTCGTCGAACTGCTTGGAGATCGCGTCGCGGCGCTCGTCGAGGTGCGCGAGGATCGGGCCCCACGCGAACTTCTTCAGGACGAAGAGCACCATCAGGAAGGCGATCACGGTCGTGACCACCTGCGCTGTCAGCGTCCCCGCGGCGGCGCCGAGGAGGATGATGGGGGTAGTGCCGGTCATGGCCAGATTCCTCGTGGTCGGTGTTCAATCCCCCGGCGTGCCGGCCCGAGGCCGGACCGCCGGGGAGTTGCCGAACGGACTGCGGACCCGGATCAGCTCGTGAGGCTGCCCGTGAGGAAGATCGCGATCAGGGCGTAGATCGCGAGCGCCTCGATGAAGGCGCAGCCGATGATCATGGCCGTCTGGATCTGCGGAATCGCTTCCGGCTGGCGGCCCATGGACTCCATGGCCGAGCCGACGGCGCGGCCGAGGCCGAACGCGGCGCCGATCGCCGCAAGGCCCAGACCGAGGGGATAGGCGAAACCAAGCGCCGTCTTGGCGTCGAGCGCCGCCATCATGGTGAGAAGGTCCGTCACGGTGGGAGACTCCCTGAGGGGGTGCCGGCCACGGGCTTCCGTGCGCCGGGTCGAGGTGCCGCCGGAGCCAAGGCCCCGGCGCGTTGCAGTCCGATCAAAACCACTCCGTCCAGCTTACCGCTCATCCGGCGACGGAGCCCGCCGGAAACTTGTCCAACCCGCGCCGGCTAGTGCGCCGCCGCGTGCGTCCCGTGACCTTGCCCGTCGTGGCCGTGTCCGTGGTCGTCGTGGTGCTCGTGCGGCAGCACCAGCAGGATGTAGATCGCCGACAGGATCGTGAACACCAGCGCCTGGATCGCCCCGAGCAGGATCCCAAGGAAGTAGAACGGGAACGTCAGCGGCACGCCCACGTACTCGCCCAGCGTGTGGCTCACCACCGACATCAGCGTGATGCCCATCCCGAGGAACGCGCCCAGCAGGATGTCCTTGCCCAGCATGTTGCCGAAGAGGCGCAGCGCAAGCGACACCGGCTTGGAAAGCGTGCCGATCGTCTCGAGAACGAAGAACAGCGGCGCCAGCACCAGCGAAATCGGGTTCGAGAACGACGGCTCGCCCGCGAGGTGGTGCAGGTACTTGCCGTAGCCCATCTTGAACGCCGCCGTGTACTGCACGTAGAAGAACGTGCACAGCGCGATCGAGAACGTGATCACCAGCGACGCCGTCGGCGGCTTCATCAGCGGCACGAGCCCGAGGAAGTTGCAGACGAAGATGAACACGAAGAGCGTCCCCACGAACGGGAAGTACTCCTTCGCGTGCTTCTTGCCGAGGATGCCCTCGGTGAACTTGTACATGCCGCCGACGACCATCTCGAGGAAAACCTGTCCGCGGTCCGGGCGGCGCATGGCGGAGGCCTTCGCGCTGCGGAACTGCTTCCCGAACAGGTGCCCGAGGCCGACCGTCACCGCCGCAGCGATCAGCAGGAACAGGTGCGCGTCCCAAGGGGCGTAGTTGATGATCGGCATCTTGTGGTCGAGCGGGCCGTAGTAGAGGTTCTCCGCCAGCTTCTCGGTGGCGGTGAACTCCTCGCGCGGCTTGTCCGCCACGTCCTTCTTCATCGAGTAGACCCAGAGCTGGATGAAGGTGGGCGGCTCGGGCGGATGCTCGACGTGCTTGAAGCCGTGCGTCGGGACGCCGTCGTGGTGCCCCGCGGCGGCGTCGTGCGCGGCGTCGAGCGCCTCGCCGGCGGCGGCCTCCGCTTGCGCGGCGGCACCCTCCAGCGCAGCGCCCGCCTCGCCGGCGGCCGACTCGATCTGGCCCTGCAACGACTCATCCATGCTGGATCGCGCCTTTCAGGGGAAGCTGTTCGGCGGCCGCGGCGACGGGCGGCGCGGCCTGGGCGGCGCGGCGGCGGACCATATGCCACAGCGCGAACGCCACGAAATAGAGATGAAGCCCCGCGAGCAGCGCGGTCACGTCCGCGCCGAAGAACATGAACAGGGCGAAGAGCGCCCCGAAGCTAGCCAGCTTGACCTGCAACGCCAGCAGCAGCGGCACCGTCCGGCGCTCCGAAATCCCGCGCAGCAGCACCGCGCTGGCGTACCAGTTCACCGTGAACAGCACCGCGCAGGCCGCGAAGTGCGCCGTCCAGACCGCGGCCCCGCCCGCAAGCGCCACCACAGCGATGGCGAGGGCCAGCACCGCGGTGATGATGAAGGGCATTTCCTGGTCGCGCCTGAGCATTCCGTGCCTTGGTGTCGTTTCCGCCGCGCGCTACCGCCGCGCCGAGCGGGAGTTGAGCCTTTTGATAATCGCTGCGCTTTCGCGGATTCCCGCCGCAAGCCCCAGTATCAGGCCCACGAACCGGAGGCCTTCCCACCCGACCGCGTCGCCGATCCAGGCGCCCAGGAAATACCCCACGATGGGGCTGGAGGCCATGGTGATCGGGAGCATCAAGGCGAGCGCCCCGCTACCCACCGTCTGGCCGGATCGCTCGATCGGATCGTCGTCCGCCATGCGGCTGCCTTCCGCCGCGCGCTCCGGAAGCGGAGGGGGCGCGGCCAAGGCCGTGACGCTACGGGGGCGGCGACGGACGGGCACAAGCGCAAAGGGCCCTTTGTGCCGCATTTCACAAACGATAAAAATGGGGGCCTTTCGCGAAGAAAGGCCCCCGGATCCCTGCCGCGCCGGGCCTCCGCTACTGCAGTTTGCGGATCTGCACCTGCGCGTCCTCCGTCGTCCGCTGCGTGCTCGTCGAGCTGTAGAGGAACAGCTCGCCCGGCGACAGGACGTACGGCTTCCACGCGGTCACGTCGTGCGCCACGCCGTTCGCGTCGCGGAAGACGGTGCGCACGTCGATGCGCATCTTGGCGGAGCGGATGCTGCGGATCTCGACGCGGACGACCGCGAAGCCATCCGAGTTCTTCTCGAAGGCGAGCGGTCCCGTCGCGAGGCGGTCCGGCATGATCACCGGCGCCGCGTAGCGGTCCAGCGCGACCACGTCCTCCGTGCGGATCGCCGAGTCGGGGTCGTCCAGGTCCACGCGGCGGGCGGGGTCGCAGGCGCTCGCGAAGAGCAGCGCGGCGAGGATCGTGGTTCCTGCGAAGATCGTCGGCTTCATCGGGCCGTTCCTCCTTCGGGTGCGGGTGGCAGGTAGCGGTACAGCGGGTTGCGCGTCCATTCGCGGTCCGGCACGCCAGATCGGAGCACGACCGGCGCCTCCGGGTTTGCCGCGGCCTTCTTGTCGGCGAGGATCGTGGGGGGCGCGGCGGGATCGGGCAACCGCCGTTCGCCGAGCCCGGCGAAGGGGCGCACCAGCAGCATCGCGTCCCAGCCGTCGCCCACCTCGACGCCCCGGTACGTCGTCCGCAGCTCCGGGCGCGGCGCGCCGCCGGGGCCGAAGAACTCGATCTCGAAATCGTACACGCCCGGTTCCAGCCGCGCGCTGATCGCGTGCACCTCGCCCGGCACCGCGAGCCACTGCCGCTGGTCCGCGGGGAGCGCCTTCGTCGTCAGCGCCGCGAGCACGCCGAGCGCCGGATCGTCCGTCAGTTCGTACACGCCGTAGCCGACGCCGGTGGCCACCGCGGTGCCGCGGATCGCCTGCCACACCTCCTTGGTGAGCGGGCGCAGCGACTTCGCCGCCTGCAGCCGCATGTCGACCAGATTCACGCTGTCGTTGCCGACCGCGCGCCCGTTGGCGCGGAGCCGCGCGAAGGACCATTCGCGCGTCACCTCGCTGTACTCGAGGATCGAGCCCTGCGGCCCCTCGGCGAGCTTGCGCGGGCCGAAGCCGTTCTCGAGCAGCAGCACCACGTTGTCGCCGGCGAGCGCCGCGTCCGTCGCGATCGGCTGCGCCTGCGGCGCCGAGCGCAGCAGCCGGTCGCGGTAGATGCGCGCGTTGTCCGGCTCGTTGCGCCGCGTGCTGTACCACTTCGCGAGCAGGAAGTTCGCGGGGCCGTAGTCCTCGCGGTAGCCCTCGTCGCTTTCGCCGTCGATCTGCGCGGCGTTGCGCCAGAGCGCGGCGGCGTTGTCGTGCTGGCCGAGCTGCCAGTAGGCCGCGCCCCCCGCGACGGAGGCCCAGGCGCGCTCGAACGTTTCGCCGATGTAGCGCCGCGCGCCTTCCCACGTGGCGAGCGACACCGCGCCCGCCAGCGCGCCGCGCTCCGCCCCGGCGTTCTCCTCGATCATGCCCACCGATTGCGCCACGATGCGCGGCTCGTTCGCCAGCGACGCCACCGTCACCGCGTCCATCGCCGCAAGCGTGTTGCCGCGCGCGTAGGGGTCCTGGTAGGAGGACGTGGCGATGGCGCGCGCCGTCGCCGCGCGGTAGTCGAGCAGCCGCGCGTTGGGCGCCGCGCACCCCGCCAGCGCAAGTAGCGCCGCCCCCGCCAGCGCGCGCCATGGCGATCCCGGTTGACGCGGCCGCGCCGTTCGCCCTTTGTTCGCCTTCATGATCGACTCGCTCCGCGGCACCCTGCTCGACCTCGACGAGGACTCCGCCACGCTCGACGTGGGGGGCATCCGGTTCCGGCTCGACGTTCCGGCCTCAACCGCCCGGCAGCTTCCCGCCCCGGGGCAAGCGGCGGAACTGAAAACCCGCCTCTCCTTCAACGTGAACGAGGGAACCTTCCAGTTGTTTGGTTTCGCCACGGAAGAGGAGCGCGGCTGCTTCGACACCCTGACGCGCATCAGCGGCATCGGCCCGCGCAAAGGCCTGATGCTGCTGTCGCAGATCGAAATCGCCTCCTTCGCCCAAGCGATTCTGCGCAGCGACATCGCCTACCTCGCGAAGATCAAGGGCGTCGGCAAGAAGACCGCCGAGCGCCTGATCGTCGAACTGCGCGAAGCGATGGTCCCCTACGCCGCCGCCGCCCCCACCCCGTCCGGCCCCGCCCTCCCCGACACCGCCCGCGACGCGATCCAAGGACTCATGGTCCTCGGCTGCCCCCCGGCCAAAGCGGAACGCGCCGTCGCGGAAGCCCTGGAAGCATTGGGGGAAGGGGCGACGACGGAGACGCTTATTCGAGAGGGGTTGAGGAGGCGGTGATGAGAGGAGAGCATGACTGATACCACTTCTAGATATTGTCCGTCACTGTAGCCATTGAGAGCGACCAATTTCTTTTGGAGTTTTCAGCCCTTAAACTTCAAGAACTAGACGGTATAGTGCTTCCATGGAGTTTTCCCAGTCTCCTCCATGCAACGCTTGAAGAACGAGTTGGTACGCAAGAAATTGTACTTCCCGAGTTCAATGTCGCCAGCATAGTAATCTTTGGCGAGGATGGACTTGAAAAGCCGCGCGACTTTCCGAGCCACTTCCTCTTGTAATATCGCGCCCAGCTCCCTTTGATGTACCATGTCTACCCCATATTTGTTCAGAAAGTGCTCGCGATTCCTATGGTTCAAAAACCACTGAATTGCCAAGGCCCATGCAATGTACTTACCAGATTTCTTGACCCCGCCCTTGTGCTTCTCGGGCATTTGATCCAGAACTCCTTCAACGAGGCGAGGCAGCAGGCGATGAAGTTTGTATGCAAGAATTATAATGCGCAGGTCGCACTTGAGAAGCTTGGGTGCAAACACTTTGTTGTACATTTTGTCGGAGTCAAAGACCGAGGTCATGTCGGTAATCTTGTCAAGTGCACCATTGATTGCCATGATGGTTTGGCCTAGCATCTTGATCTCGATGTCCCGTGATTCGGTGATGCCTTCCCTTTCTCTATCCTCGTCTGTGTATGATTTGAACATGCCGTCTTGGCGGGAGTAGAAAATGCCAAGCTTCTTGAATTCGTCATGCAGCTCGCATTGAAGTTGGTCATTTGCTCGAAGTTGCCAGGACTCGACTCTGTTTTGTTGGTTGTTTGCCACGGTGATGTCCCTAATGAAGATGTCATTCCCTGCACCATGTATAACACGTGCTAGCACACGAATCCGGCCGAACCTCGCTGCATTCTTTCCAGTGAATAGGCTATGATTTTCTGGTTCATTCATCATTTTGTGCACTGTCGATACTGTCTGGGCTCCATTCAAAAGGCGCGGATTATATATCGTGGTGCTTCCTCCCTCGGGACTCGAGAAAATCGATGACGCAGAGATGGTTACGCCGTTATGTAGGAAGGCAAAGTCATCTGGTCCTAGGTTGCTGTGAAGCAGAATTCTGAGCAGCGACTCCCTGATCTTCCTGTTAGGGGCCTTTCTTGGGTCTAGGGTTCCTCGAATGTTCCTTGAAAGAAATTTCTGACCGAGCCTGCTATAGCACTTGACTAAGTCGTCAAGTGGCACTGCGACAACGGCAAGTTCGTAGTCGTCAGCGTTCTTCAGGCTGTAGGGTTTCTGTTCACAACGAAGTTCCAACTTGTCGATCACCTCCGTGCGCTGGGGACGCCGCTCCTCTGAAGTTATGTCGACTACGAATTGAACCTCCCAGCCCCTATCGCCGAAGAAACCTCTAACCAAAGACTCCTTGTTCTCAATTTCTTCCTTAAGGTTGAGAACTGCCGATGGAATCGCCTCTTCAGCATGATCTCCCTTGAATACATAAATTAGCTTGATTGCCAGAATGTCATCTTGGTGTCGCCCAAGCTCTTGCCGAAGTCTTTCAATGAAGGGGTTGTTAAGTAGTGGAGTGACCTTTTTCTTGTCGAAAAGTACGCTCATTCCTTTATCGATAAATGCAATCATGCTTGACTTGAACAATTGCGCATTCTCCGACCACTTGAATTGATAAATGTGGAAGATGCGAGACTTTGCGTCAAAATGGAATGCGTCCATGCCAAAATCGTCCCGGCCAAAGGACACCTGCTGAAGTGCCATTTCCGGGTCAATGCGAAAAACTTTACGCAGATACAAAGGTGCGAAGTAATCCTCAATCCGTCCCTTGTATATCTTCCGGTATTGCTTGAAGAACTCTTCGAGCTCGGATTCGTCTTGGTAGGTAATGGCCATGGATGGGCTCCTTTGAAGAACGCAGGTCAGCAAAGGTGATCACCGGGCGCAAGCGAAAAGCGAAGGCTTATGACGCTTCTCGGTGTTTCTTGTTGCGGGCTATACGCATCTGCCGTGCTTCGCCCGCTGCAATTCGATCTACTAACTCCAGCTCCACCTAGGTCAGCTCCCTGTGAATTGGTCCGCGCGCCAACTCCACCGCCCCCCGCCTCACTCGATAACCACCACGCGCCGCACCACTTCGTCGGGGTTGTCCGCTGGTGCGGGGAACTTGTTGGCGAGCTGCTCCGCGAGCGTGGCGACGGCGCCGAGGAGCGCGTCGCGGCGCTGGCCGTCGCGGAGGGCCGTTTCCGCCGCGGCGCATACCCTCGCCACCAGGTCGTCGCCCGCGGCGGCGCGCGCGGCGGCCTCCGCCCGGACGATGACGCGGCGCTCGAAGAGCGACAGGTAGATCAGCACGCCGCCCCGGTTCGACGTTTCGCCGAGGCCGGCCCAGTGGAACACGTGGCTGGCGGCGCGCTCGGGCTCGGCGGCGAGTTCCGCGCGCCCCGTGAGGAGCCGCCGCAGCGCGTGCCAGTGGCTGCCCGCGAGCGTGCCGGCGGCGAAGCCCAGGGCGGCGGCGAAGAGCTGCGACGCCAGCGGCGCCGCGGACACGTCCCAGTCGCCGGCGCCCGCGCCGAACACCGCCGCGGCGTCCGCCGCCACCAGCCCCGCCAGCGCGCCGAGCAGCCCGACGATCGACTCCGCGCGGTCGTAGCGTCCCGACTCCGTGGCGATGGCGACGACGATTTCGGCGCCGGTGCGGCGCTCCGCGTCGGCGATTGCGGCTTCGAGCCGCTCGATGTCGTCCTGCGTGAGGAAACGCGCCGCGTTAGCCATGGTGCGCCTCACCAGCTCCCCGTGGCGCCGCCGCCACCGGAGCGCCCGCCGCTGAACCCGCCCCGGCTGCGGTAGCCGCCGCCCGAAGACCCGGCGCTGTAGGTGCTGCCGCGGCGCGTCTTGAACCCCAGCGCGCGCGCCACCAGGGCGACGAGGGCCAACAACCCGCCGAAGCATCCCTGCAATCCCCCCGCGCCTCCCGAGCTCTCCTGGTGGCGCGCGATGAACTGTTGCGGCGGGGGCGGGGTCGCCGCCCCACCGGGGGGCAGGTAGTTCACCGGGGCGCCGGAGGATTCCGGCGGGTCCGCGGCGAGCTTCGCGAGCGCTTCGACGCCCGCGGCGATGCCGCCGGAGTAGTCGCCGCGCTTGAACGCCGGGATGATCGAGGCGGCCATCACGCTCTGGCAGTAGCCATCGGCGCCGCGCCCCCAGTCGGCGCCCAGCTCGATGCGCGCCTTGCGGTCGCCGACGCTCACCAGCAGCAGCATGCCGCGGTTCGCGCGCGCGCCGGACGGGTCGTTGAGCGTGCCGATCCCCCATTGGTTGAACCAGCGGCGGGCGAACTCCTCGATGGTGCCGGTGAATCCGTAGGCTTTCATGCTGGGCACCGTGACGACGACGATGGGGGTTGCGTGCGTCTCGAACGCGGTCCGCTGCGCGGCGCCCATGCGGTCCAGCTCGGGCCCGTGGATCAGCCCGGCGTAGTCGTTGACGAAGGCGCCATCCTCCGGCGCGGGAGGAATGGGGATCTGCCCCCCCGCGGCACCCGCGAGCAGCGCGAACACCAGCGCCAGAGCGATGGAAAACAGCCGCATCGGTTCCAGCCGTCCTTGTCGGGCGCCGCGGTTCGCCACGCGCCTCCGGGGAGTCCCACGCACCGCTTCGTAATCCGCGCGGAGTCTCCCCGCCGCGCCCCCGCTTGCAAGGGGAATGGGGTCGGCGGTTGGGGCTGGAGTGGGGCGGAGTTGCGCGCCCACAATCAAGGGCGGACAAAGGTCCACGATCAGGCCGGCAGCAGGCTCCCGGAGCAGGCGACGGCGCTCGATGATCGGGCGCGCCCGGACTGCGGACCTCTGGTCGAGCATGAAGAACAAAAAGCGAAAAAGTTGAAATTCCCTTGCCGCCAAGCCACTCTTCCGGAGATGCTCCGCTAGGGTAAGCGCAGGAGAGGTAGAGGTCGTCCTCACGGACGGCAGCCCGTCAGGGTGGGATCCTCGGTTCCTGGGACCCTTTGAACTGTAAGTCCCCGAGGCTTTCGGCTTCGGGGACTTCTCTTTTGATTTCGTCGAGCGTCCCCGGCCAGAACTTTAGCCCGTAGCCAATCAGGGTGCTCTTGTGGCGAAATAGGGTGCGTCGCAAGTGTGGCGCGTAGGCGGGTTCCACCTCGCCGTAGCGGTTCCGCTTCACGGCGAAGTGGAGCGCGGAGGCGACTGCATCGGCCGCCTGCAGTCCAGCCAGCTTCGAGTGCTCGACGGATCGGATGCGCTCGGGAGCGATGACAGTCGCGTCGAGCTGAACCTCCGACGCCGCCTTCGAGCGCTCCAGAAGCAGCGCCACATACTCCCTCAGGTCATCGTAGGACATGGCACTCCGATTGGAGAAGATGACCTCGGCGAATCCGTCGCCTTCCCCCTCACGGCGGTGATCGCGGCAAAGCCAAGAGACTCGTTCGAGCAGCAGCCGGGAAGCATAGCGGTAGAGGAGGTGTTTCTCGGTCTGGAACTTCTCCGGCTCGCGGACCAGTGGCTTGTAGATCAGAACGGTAACCGTCCGGATAGGCAGTCCACCCACGCGCCGCACGTACGGGATGCGTTGCTCGTGCTTCAAATCGACGAAGTGGAGCGGATAGAGGGGCGGCTTGCCCAGTATGCTCCGCACTGCCTTGAGGCAGTCCACGACTTGGAGGTCGTTCACCTTGCGGATGACGACCGCGGAAAGGACCAGCCACCGCGAGCTGCCCGATCCATCAGGCTTGAACAGGAAGCCCTCGTCGCCGGACTCATCGACGTAGGCAACGAAGCTCGGCTTCACTTGAAGGCTTCCTCACGCAACGTTGTCCAAGCCGGGGATCGAAATCCACCCGAGCTCATTGAGGCAAGGGGGAGACGCGGGGGTGATCCGGGACAGCAACGCCGCGCTCCATGGAGCGCGGTAGGGGAGCGCTCGAATCAGCGGCTCGGGAGGGCCGCGCCCGCCCGCATCCCCCTTGCGCTTCCCATGCGCCTTCCCCAATTCTTCGCCCTCGATTCCGCGAGGATTCCGCTGCTGTGACCGCTCCTGTTTCCGATCCCACCGCGCCGCGGGCGCTCGAGGCGCTGGTGCGCGAGCTGACCGCGCACCCGGGTCTGCGGGAGTGCATCGCGCATGTGCGCACGCAGCCGCCGCGTCCGGCGGCGACGGCGCCGTGGCCCGCGGCGCTCGCGCCGGAGGTCGCCGACGCCTACCGCGCGCGCGGCGTCGCCGAGCCCTACACGCACCAGGCCGCCGCCATCGCCCACGCGCTCGCCGGCCGGCACACCGTCGTCACCACGCCGACCGCGAGCGGCAAGACGCTCTGCTACAACGCGCCCGTGCTGGACCGCCTGGTGCGCGAGCCCGAGGCGCGCGCGCTCTACCTCTTCCCCACCAAGGCTCTGTCGCACGACCAGTACCGCGAGGTGTACGACGCCTCCTCCGCCTGCGGGCGCGGCATCAAGGTGTTCACCTTCGACGGCGACACGCCGCCGGACACGCGGCGGGCGCTCCGCGAGGCGGGGCATCTTGTGATCACCAACCCCGACATGCTGCATTGCGGCATCCTGCCGCACCACACGCAGTGGACGCGGCTCTTCGAGAACCTGCGCTTCGTCGTGGTGGACGAGCTGCACCAGTACCGCGGCGTCTTCGGCAGCCACCTCGCCAACGTGCTGGCGCGGCTGCGGCGCCTGTGCGCGTTCTACGGCTCCGCGCCGGTGTTCCTCGCGTCCTCCGCCACCATTGTGAACCCGAAGGAGCTGTCGGAGGAGCTGACCGGCCTGCCCTTCGAGCTGGTCTCGGAGAGCGGCGCGCCGACCGGCGCGAAGACGTTCGTCTTCTACAACCCGCCGGTGGTGAACAAGGAGCTGAACGTGCGGCGCAGCGTGCGCCTCGAAGCGCGCAAGCTGGCGCTGCGCTTCATCGCCCGCGGCCACCAGACGATCGTCTTCGCGCGCTCGCGCCTCGATGTGGAGGTGATCACCACGTACCTCAAGCGCGGCATGGAGCGCATGCACCGCGACCCCGCCGCGATCTGCGGCTATCGCGGGGGGTACCTGCCCAAGGAGCGCCGCGCCATCGAGGAGGGCGTCAAGTCGGGCCGCGTCCGCGGCGTCGTCAGCACCAACGCGCTCGAACTCGGCATCGACATCGGCGGGCTGGATGTCTCGATCCTCGCGGGCTGGCCGGGGAGCGTCGCCTCCGCGTGGCAGCAGGCGGGCCGCGCGGGGCGCAAGGCCACCGACGCGCTCGCGGTCTACATCGGCGGCAGCTCGCCGCTCGACCAGTACCTCATGCAGCACCCGGACTTCTTCTTCGGGCGCTCGCCGGAGGCCGCGATCATCAATCCGGGCAACCTCGTGATCCTCGCCTCGCACACGAAGTGCGCCGCCTTCGAGCTGCCCTTCGAGGACGGCGAGCGCCTCGGCCCGTCGGACCCGGCGCCGGTGCTGCGCTACCTCGACGACGAGAAGGTGGTGCGCCACGCCGCCGGGCGCTGGTACTACGCCGCGGAATCCTACCCCGCCGAGGACGTCAGCCTGCGCGCCGGCGCGGGGGAGAACTTCATCGTGCTCGACACCGGCAACCGCAACCAGGTGATCGCGGAGGTGGACCACGACAGCGCGCCGTTCCTGATCCACGACGACGCCGTCTACATCCACAACGCCAAGACGTACCTGGTCGAAAAGCTCGACTGGCACCGGCGCACCGCCTACGTCCGCGCGAAGACCGTGGACTACTACACCGACGCCGAGTCGTCCTCGACCGTGCAGGTGCTCGATGTGGACCAGGAGACCGCCCCCGCGCCGGAGTCCGCCGGCGTGCTCGCCGCGCGGCGCTTCGGCCCCGTCAGCGTCACCACCGTGATCCGCAAGTTCAAGAAGGTGAAGTTCGAGACGCAGGAGTCGATCGGCTACGGCCCCGTGGACGTGCCGCAGCTCGAGATCCAGACGGAGGCATGCTGGTTCACGCTGCGGCGCGAGGCTGAGGCGCTGCTCAAGGCGCGGGGCTTCGACGTGGGCCCCGCGCTCGCCGGCGTCGCCCAGCTCCTGCGGCAAGCGGTGCCGCTGCATGTGCTCTGCGACGCGCGCGACATCTCCGTGGCCGCGATGGTGCGCGCCCCCTTCGACCAATTGCCGACGATCTACCTGTGGGACCGCTACCCGGGCGGCATCGGCCTCGCCCGGCGCCTCTTCGCCAGCCATCGCGCGGTGCTGGCGGGCGCGCGCGAAATGGTCGAAGGCTGCCCCTGCCCCCGCGGCTGCCCCTCCTGCGTCGGCGCCCAGCTCGACGGCGAACTCACCGCCAAGCGCGCCGCGGCGTGGCTGCTGGAGAGGCTGGCATAGCGCGCTACTGAAACCAAACCGCGCCGGGAGCCATCGGGCTCCCGGCGCGGTTCTGTTTGCTGCGGAGGGTTCTGCCGCCTACTGCGCGATCTCGATGTCCAACCGCGCGCGGTTCGTGCCCGAAGCGTTGCCGGTATAGAACCGGAACGTGTCCTTCGTGGCGTTGTCCGATTCCGCGTTCTCGAAGCGGAGGCGGAACTGCGTCGGCCCGAGGCGGTTCAGCGCGGCGAGGGCTCCGGCGCTG
>JANRJK010000020.1:0-3553 GCA_033764015.1 Candidatus Sumerlaeia bacterium
CCGGCCGGCCATCTCGCCGACGTCCTGGTCGAAGTAACCGATCGTCACCCCGCGATCGATCGACACCTGGCCGTCGTCGGGGTGCTCCTCTCCCATGATCATGCGGAACACGGTCGACTTGCCGGCGCCGTTCGGGCCGACCAGGCCCACCTTCTCGCCGCGGTGGACGGCCGCCGCGGCTTCGACGAAGAGGATCTGGCGACCGTGTTGCTTGCTGATCTGATCGAGTCGAATCATGAAGCGGCCAGGTTTAGCCGGAACGCCGCGCTGACGCACGCCGGCGCGCTGCGATCTGCGGCCGCCCTGCGGACCGCGGGCGGCACGCCCGCAGGCGGTGCGGAGAGGCTGTGAAGAAATCGGCCATGAGGATGTGGTATGTGATGGGGCAGTGGGAGGGGGGTCAGAGATGGGGAAGCGGGTGCGCCTTTTGAAGGCTGATCGCAGCCAGCTCGAGCTGCGGCCTTACGACCTTGATTCACTGATCGCCAAGGACCATCGGGCTCGATTGCTGTGGGAGTGCCTAGGCGACCTCGATCTGAGCAAGTTCGAGGAAACGATCGAGTCGAGGGAAGGAGAAAGCGGTAGGCCGGCGATTGACCCGAGGATCCTGATCACGCTGTGGCTGTATGCGACAGCTGAGGGAGTGGGATCGGCGCGGGAGATCGCCCGGCTTTGCCTGCAGCATCGAGCTTACGAGTGGATCCGTGGAAAGGTTGAGGTCGGCTATCACACGCTAAGTGACTTCCGAGTGAAGCACGAGGCGGCGATGGACAGCCTGCTGACCGAGATCCTGGGAGTGCTGACGCACAAAGGGCTGATCGAGCTCAGGCGAGTGTCGCAGGACGGGATTCGAGTTCGGGCGAATGCCGGACAGCGGTCGTACCGGCGCAGGCGGACGCTGGGGCGGTGTCTGAAGGAGGCTCGGCAGCATCTTCGCGAGGTGAAGAAGCAGTCTGAAGACGGGTCGCTCAACGCGCGGCAGGAAGCGAGCCGGGAGCGTGCGGCTCTGGAGCGAGAGCAGCGGATCAAGGAGGCGCGCGCTGCGCTCGAGGATCTCAGGAAGCGGCGGGCCCAGGCCGGAGGTGGGAACAAGTCCAAGTCGGAGCCTCGGGGGTCGACGACAGATGCAGAGGCTCACACGATGCGGATGGCCGATGGAGGCTACCGCCCCGCCTACAATGTGCAGCTGGCGGCGGACACAGGATCTGGCCTGATCGTGGGAGTGGGAGTGAGTGCAGTAGGAAGTGACGCGGGCCTGGCGAAGCCAATGGTCGAACAAATCGAGCGGCGGACCGGAGTGAAGCCAAAAGAGCTTCTGGTGGACGGAGGCTATCCGGATAAGAAGACGATCGATCAGCTCGATGAGATGGGAGTGACGCTCTATGCTCCAGTGGCGGTTCGCGATGAGAAGGACCCGCACCGAGCGCGCCCGGAAGACTCAGCGGCAGCACGTGCGTGGCGCAGGCGGATGAAGAGCGCGGCAGCGAAAGAGATCTACAAGGAGCGGGCATCGACGATCGAGCGCGTCAACGCGGACCTGAGAACGCACCGCACCTTGGACCGAATGCCAGTACGCGGGATCAGAAAGGTCACCTGCGTCGTGCTGTTGAACGCGATTACCTTCAATCTGCTCTGGATGATCTCGAAGGCGTAACGCGCGGGTGTGGGACGGCGGCCTGGGGCCAGCCGATCACAGCGACGGCCCAGAAACGGAGCCGTACACCAACCTCAGCGCCTAGCTCTCGGCGATTCGGTTCCCGTGGCCAGCGAACACCTCGTGGCATCGCGGCGGCCAATCGCGAGCAAACCTCATTTCTTCACAGCCTCGGAGCACCGCCCGATTCCTTTTGCTCACCGGCCGCACCAGAGTCACGGGTCCTTCGGACCCGTTGCGGGCGGGCCGCCCGCGGTCCACAGCCGTCCCACCCGTGGCGGGATCATCCCCGCCAATGGCCGTGCATCTCCGTTCATCTCCGCGACAGGCGCCGCAACAACCGACCCACGACCTTGTCGTCGATCGGCGTGTACCGCTTGAGGAGCGAGTATGCGTAGAGGGCCCAGCGGTCGGCGCGGATCAGCAACCGCCGCCCCCAGTCGTCGCTCGGGCGCGGGAAATAGTTCGTCGGCGCCAGCGGGCTGATGTGACCTTCGTCGCGGAAGTAATAGAGCGCCAGCGATTTGCGCGTCCGTCCGGCGGGGCAGTGCACGCCCTCGGGCACACCGTGAAAGGACTGTCCCGTGGTTCGGAAGACGACGCAGCGGTTGAAGAGCGGGGCGATCCGCCGCACGCACCGCTGGACGTCCGGACTCCACAGTTCGAGGGCGCCGCCGTACTCTTCCGGCCAGTCGCGGTTGAGAAACAGCAGCAGGTTGAGCTGACGGCTCCAGCAGCGCCGGCGCGTGTGGGAGAGAAAGTCGGTGTGCACGTTGAGATGGCCGCCGGGCGGGGTCTCGTGCAACCCGGCGCCGTCCAGGTCGGGGTCGGCGAGCAGCGCGCTCACCCCGGTCAGTCGCTCCAGCGCGCCGACGAAGGACGGCGACTGGAGCTCGTCGACCACCGCGCGCGCGTCGTCCGGAAGTCCCTGCACGTCGTTGAACCCGCGCTTGCGCTCGTTGACGTGGTGCCAGGTGATCCACTCGCCGCGCGCACCCGCGAACGCCGCCTCCAGCGCCGCGGCGGCCTCCGGCAGGAGGAAGTCGTCGAGCACGAGGTGGGGGAACGGAGCGCCGGCGGCGAACTCCTCTCGACCCGCGAGCAGACGCTCGCGCGTGGTGGCGGCGAAGACCCGCATCAGCCGTCCCCCCCTCCGCCCCTGGCGATCAGGCGAGCGACCGCGGCGCGGATCTCGTCCGACTCGGGGCTGGAGCGCAGGGCGGCCTGGTTGTGCCGCATCGCCTCGCCGTCCGCGCCGCGCTCCTCGAGCGCGGCCGCCAGGTTGTACTGCGCCCGCGGATCCTCGGGCAGCAGGCGAGCCGTCTCGCGATAGTGGGTCAGCGCTTCGTCACCGAGGCCGGCGTTCTCCAGCGCGATGGCGAGGTTTCCATGCGCCTCGGCGAGATCGGGCCGCGCCTCGACCGCCTCGCGAAGGTGAGCGAGCGCTTCCTGCCCGCGGCCGAGATCGTCGAGCAGGCCGGCCAACGCGACGTGCGCCTTGGCGTAGCGCGGGTCGAGGCGGAGGGCTTCTTCGTAGTGCGGCAGCGCCTCCCCGCCGCGGCCGACGGCGACGAGGGCGAGCCCGTAGTTGAGGTGGGCCGTGGCCGAGTCCGGGCGATGGGCG
Source organism: Candidatus Sumerlaeia bacterium (assembly GCA_033764015.1). Lineage (GTDB taxonomy): Bacteria > Sumerlaeota > Sumerlaeia > SLMS01 > JANRJK01 > JANRJK01. The sequence continues at coordinate 3,279 of JANRJK010000020.1, forward strand.
AGAGCGTACTCGTAGTGCGCCATCGCCTCCTCCCACCGGCCCTCCCCGGCGAGCAGGGCCCCCAGGCTGAGGTGGGCCTTGGGGAAGGTGCTCTTGATGCGCAACGCCTCGGCGTAGTGCCCGCGCGCCTCGTCCGTCCGCCCGAGCCTGGCGAGCTCCGCGCCGAGGTTGGCGTGCACCACGTGGTTGTCGCGCGTCACCGCCAGCGCGTGCTCGAACAGGGTCTGGGTGTTGCGCCAGTAGCCGATCTGGACGCGCGTCGCCGCGGCCCACGC
>JANRJK010000021.1:0-68133 GCA_033764015.1 Candidatus Sumerlaeia bacterium
ATCATGTGCGCACGGGTCACTTGGCGGAACTCCGTCCCGCCCTCGATGCCGAGGAAGGCGATCAGATCGGCCACGTCGATCCGGTACGCGCGCCGCGTGCGGGGGTTATCGATGTTCGCGAGCCACTCGATCCAGGGCGGCGGTGGGAAGGCGGTCGGCGCGGCGCGCCGGGGCGTTGCCTCAGGGGTGGCTTTGCCGTTGAACCGCGCGGCGGCATCGATCATGTTGACCGGCGGCAGTGTCCGGCCCCAACAAGGTACACTGTTCCCCGCAGCCCCACGCCCCGGGAGTCGCTTGCCATGGGTCTTTTCAGCCGCAGCCCGAAGAAGCCGGACACCCCCAAGGTGTCGCCCGACGAGGATTCCAAGCCGATCGATCCGATGAACGACCTGGCGGCGCCGCTGCCGTCGAAAACGGTGCCCCGGCTCGGGAACACGCCGGTGCCCCCCGGCCGCTCGTCGGCGAATGTGCCGGTGGGCGAGGCGGCGATGGGGCTTTCCGGCCCGCGCAAGCAAATCGTGCCGTCGCGCGAGCAGGCGGCGGCGTTCCACCAGAACCTCGGCAAGGGGAAGAAGAACGCGCTGGCGAACGTCCTGGCGGGGACCGGTGTGATCCCGGAGGGCGAGATCGACCGGCTGCTGCAGCGCCACGGCGAGTCGGCGACGACGCTGAAGCGCGCGCTCGCCACCGAGGGGTTGATGAAGGAGGTCGACTTCCTCGACGCCATGGCCGACAGCCTCGGGATGGACCGCGTCGAGCTGAACTCGGTGGTGATCACGAAGGACCTGCTGGAGCGGGTGCCGAAGCGCTACGCGAAGCAGTACAAGGTGTTCCCGGTGGATTTCAACGCGCCGCTGAACGAGCTGAAGCTCGCGATCGCGGACCCGCTGAACCTCTCGGCGATCGACGACCTTTCGAAGATCCTGAACTGCAACGTCCGGATGCTGGTCGCGGCGGAGGACGACATCGAGCGCTACTTCCGCCGCTACTACGAGGCGGACCCGATCGCGCAGTCGTACATCGACGCCACGGACGCGCTGAACGAGCGCGAGGGCGGCGACATCGACCAGTACACGACGGTGGACATCGGCGACGGGGACGACGAGCAGCCGGCGGTGGTGAAGTTCGTCGACCTGATGTTCCGCCAGGCGATCCACGAGCGCGCCTCGGACATCCACATCGAGCCGAACCGGCGCGCGGTGACGATCCGCTTCCGCGTGGACGGCGTGCTCCACGAGCTGCCGTCGCCGCCGAAGAAGTGGCAGAACGCGATCATCTCGCGGCTCAAGGCGCTCTCGGGCATGGACCTGGCCGAGAAGCGGGTGCCGCAGGACGGCCGCATCAAGCTGAACCTGCCGGACCGCAAGCTGGACCTCCGCGTGTCGTCGCTCCCCTCGATCTACGGCGAGTCGATCGTCATGCGCATCCTGGACCAGTCGAACGTCATGCTCGGCCTCGAGGACGTGGGCTTCCTGCCGAGCAACGTGGCGCTCTTCCGCCAGCTCATCGCCTCGCCGAACGGCATCATCGTCATGACGGGCCCGACCGGTTCCGGCAAGACGACGACGCTCTACTCCGCGCTCGGCACGCTGAACAACCCGGAGACCAAGATCATCACGATCGAGAACCCGGTCGAGTACATGATCGAGGGCATCAACCAGGTGCAGGTGAGCGAGGACACGGGCCTGACGTTCTCGACGGGCCTGCGCTCGATGCTGCGCCAGTCGCCGGACGTGATCCTGGTGGGCGAGATCCGCGACAAGGAAACGGCGGAGATCGCGATCCGCGCGGCGCTCACGGGCCACCTGGTGTTCTCGACGCTGCACACGAACGACGCGCCGAGCGCGCCGAGCCGCCTGGTGGACATGGGCGTGAAGCCGTTCCTGGTGGCCTCGGCGCTGCAGGCGGTGATCGCGCAGCGCCTGGTGCGCCGCCTCTGCGCCCAGTGCAAGTCGCCCTGGCCGATGAACGAGGACCGGCTGGTCGAGATCGGCGCCACGCCGGAGGAGCTGCAGAAGATCCGCGCTCAGGAGGTGCGCCTGCTCGGCCCGGTCGGCTGCGACCGCTGCGAAGGCAAGGGCTTCCGCGGACGCACCGCGATCCACGAGGTCTTCGTGATGGATTCGCGGCTCCGCTCGCTGATCATCAAGGGCGAGGCGGCCTCGCGGCTGAAGCGCATCGCGGCGAAGGGCGGCATGCGGACGCTGCGCATGGACGGCTGGGAGAAGTGCAAACTGGGCACCACGTCGGTGGACGAGGTGCTCCGCATCACGCAGCAGGACTAGGCGTCCGCCGCCCCCCGGGCGCGCCCCCCGCGGTTTCCCGTCGCCCCCGCGGGCGCGCGCGTCCTCTGCTCGCCCTGCCATCCCCCCGGCGAAGGAGAACCCGCCCGTGCCCAAGACAGTCCTCATCATCGGAGCCTCCCGCGGCCTCGGCCTCGAGTTCGCCCGACAGTACTCCGCCGACGGGTGGACCGTGATCGGCACGGTCCGCACGCGCGACGCGGGGCAGGCGCTGAAGGCGCTTCCCGGCGCGGACGCGTTCGCCATGGACATCCGCCGCGAGGAGGACTTCGCGGAGTTCGCCCGCGAACTGCAGGGGCGCGGCGTGCGGCCGGATCTCCTGATCCACAACGCGGGCGTGAACATCCGCTCCGAGGAGTCCTTCGCGAAGACCTCCTTCGAGGCGTGGAACGAAACCTTCGCGGTGAACGTCACGGGCGCGGTGGGGTCGGCGCGCTACCTGGCGCCGCTGCTGCCGGAGAAGGCGGGCGCCGTGGCGGTGTTCATCAGCTCGGAGCTGGGCTCTATCGCGCAGGCGAACGGAGGCTACCTGCCGTACCGGGCCTCGAAGGCCGCGCTGAACATGCTTGTGAAGTGCCTCGCGGTCGAGCAGGCGGCCCGCGGCGTGTGCTGCGCCGCGCTGCACCCCGGCTGGGTGAGGACAGACATGGGGGGCGCGGAGGCGCCGCTCGAGGCGCCCGACTCGATCAAGGCGATGCGCAAGGCGATCGCGGCGCTAAAGATGGAGCGGACCGGCTCGTTCCTCGATCTGAACGGCAAGACCCTGCCCTACTAAGCCTCCACTCCGGAGCCATCCCGCCCCCATGCGCATCCTCCTCCTTTCGCCCCACTTCCCCAAGGAAATGCAGCAGTTCACCCCCGCGCTGAAGGAGTACGGCGCGGAAGTGTTCGGCGTGTCGGACGTGCCCCGCGAGTGGCTGGGGCCGATCGTGGACCGCTCGCTGGCGGACTACTGCCGGATCACGGACTGGAAGGACGAGCGGCGCACGCTGGAGGAGATCGCGGCGTGGCTCGGCGGGCGCCCGGTGGACCGGGTGGAGTCGCTCTGGGAGCCGCTGATGGTGCTGACCGGCGCGGTCCGCGACCGCGTGGGCGCCCGGGGCATGGGGCGCGACACGATGACGGGCTTCCGCGACAAGGACGTGATGAAGGAGCGCACGCGCGCGGCCGGCGTGCGGGTGCCGCGCTCGCGCCGCGTCCGCAGCGCGGACGACATCTTCCGCGCCGCGAAGGACTTCGGATTCCCGGTGGTCATCAAGCCGATCAGCGGCGTTTGCTCCGCCGACACCTACCGCGCGGACAGCGACGCGGACATCAAGCTGCTGCTGCCGAAGCTCGGCCACCTGGACGAGGGCAACGTGGAGGAGTTCATCACGGGCGAGGAGTTCACCTGGGACGCGATCGTCTCCGACGGCAAGGTGCTGTTCGAAAGCGTGAACCAGTACCACCCGGTGATGCTGGTGTCGCGGACGCACGAGTGGATCAGCCCCGCGGACTTCACGTTCCGCGACCCCGCCTCGCATCCGAAGCTGCAAGGCGGGCTGGCGCTGGCGCGGCAGGTGCTCTCGGCGCTGCGCTTCGAGACCGGGTTCGTGCACATGGAGTGGTTCCTGACCGGCGCGGGCGAGGCGGTGTTCGGCGAGATCGCCGCGCGCAACGGCGGCGGCGGCATCGTCGACCTGGTCAACTACGCGAACGACTTCGACGCGTTCCGCGCGTGGGCCGAGGCGACCGTGACGGGGCGCATCTCGAAGCAGCCGACGCGCGCCTACAACGTCACGATGGTCTGCAAGCGCGCCGAGGGGCAGGGGGCGATCCGCGACATCGTCGGGCTCGACCGCGTGCGCGGGAAGCTGGGCCCGAACCTCGTCTACCAGCACGTCCCCGCGATCGGCGCGGCGCGCGCCGACTGGAAGGCGAACTACGAGGCCGACGCGCACCTCATCGCGCGCCACCCCGACGAGGCGGTCTGCCTCGAGCTGATGAGGACGATCATTAACGACCTGCGCATCTACGCCGGCTGAGGGGAGTCCGTTGCAGCAGCCCGACCACATCGTCGAACTGCGCGCGCGGCTCGACGCCGGCGACCCGGGCGCCCTCCTCGAATTCCTGGAGACGCTCCCGGCGGACGAGAAGGTGTTCGCGGTCGCGAGCCTTTCCGCGGAGGAGGAGGAGCGGCTGCTGCGCGCGCTGCCGCCGGAGGCCGCCGCCCGCATCCTCAACGAACTCCCCGACTTCACCTCCTGCGAACTGGTGCGCCGCCTGGAGCCGGAGGTCGGCGCCGCTATCCTCGACGAGATGCGGAGCGACCGGCAGGCGGACCTGCTGGGCGGCATCGCGGAGGGGGAGCGGGAGGCGCTGATCAGCGCGCTGCCGGAGGCGGACGCCCTGCGCGCGCGGCAGCTCCTGAACTACGCCCCCGACACCGCCGGCGGCCTGATGGCGACCGAGTACCTAGCGTTCCCCGAGGGCGCCCGCGTCGGCGATGTGCTCCGGGACCTGCGCGCGAACCACGAGCGCTACACGCGCTTCGAGGTGCAGTACTCCTACCTGCTCGACGGCGCGGGGCGCCTGACGGGCGTGCTCCCGATGCGCGAGCTGCTCTTCGCCTCCGAGGCGACGCCGGTCCGCGGCCTGGTGAGGGGGAATCCTAAGAGCGTCGGCTGCGGCGAGACGCTTGCGAACCTGCGCCTCTTCTTCGACGAGCACCGGTTCCTCGGCGTGCCGGTGGTGGATCCGGACGGCCGCCTGGTGGGGGTGGTGCAGCGCGCCGCCGTGCAGAAGGAGAGCGCCCGCGAGGCGAACCGGCTGTGGATGCGCGTCTCGGGTATCGTGGGCGGCGAGGAGCTGCGGACCATGCCGCTGCGGGACCGCACGCGGCGGCGCGGCGCGTGGCTCGGGGTGAACCTGCTGCTGAACATGGGCGCGGCGACCGCGATCGCGTTCTTCGAGGACACGCTGACGCAGGTGATCGCGCTGGCGATGTTCCTGCCGATCATCTCGGACATGAGCGGCTGCTCGGGGAACCAGGCGGTGGCGGTTTCCATGCGGGAGATGGTGATGGGCGTGCTGCGCCCGCGGGACGCGATGCGGGTGGCCGCCCGCGAGGTGTCCGTCGGCGCGATCAACGGCGTGCTGCTGGGCTCCCTCCTGGCGATCATCGCGATCCTGGTGCGGGGCGACGCGGTGCTGGGCCTGGTGGTGGGCGCGGCGCTGGCGCTCAACACGGTGCTGGCGGTGATGGTGGGGGGCACGCTTCCGCTGCTGGTGAAGGCGCTGCGGCTCGATCCGGCCCTGGTCGCGGGGCCGATCCTCACAACGGTGACGGACCTCGCGGGGTTTGTGCTGGTCCTCTGGTTCGCCACCATGGCATTACCCTACTTCACGTTGTCTGGTTGATCCCCCCCGAGGTTCCGAGCCGTGGCCGAGACACCCGAAGCCCCCGCCCCGGAAGGCGCCTCGCACCGGCTCTTCTTCGCCATCGACCTGCCGCGCCCGCTGAAGGACCGCATCAACGAGCTCGTGAAGCGCCTCGACACCGCGGGCACCTTCACCGGCGCCAACCCGAAGTGGGTCTCGGACGACAACTTCCACATCACGCTCTGGTTCATCGGGAACGTCGACTCGTCCACGACGGGACGGCTGAAGGCGGAGATGCGCAAGGCGGTGCGCGGCGTCGCGCCGTTCACGCTGGACCTGCGGCACCTCGGCTACTTCCCGACGGAGCGCGATCCGAGCGTCCTGTGGCTCGGGGCGAAGTCCACGCCGGCGCCGCTCTCGCTGCTCCGGACGAACCTGGCCGCGGCGATCCGCAAGTCCGGCGTGGTGCTGCCGGTCGAGCAGAAGTTCACGCCGCACGTCACGCTGGCGCGGCTGCGCGGCACGCGGCACCTGCACGACTTCACGCGCATGATGGAGAACTACCGGCACGCGCACGCGGGCACCTGCGAGGTGCGCGAGGTGGTCCTGATGGAGAGCCACCTGCGGCCCGGCGGCGCCGAGTACCGCCCCTACGCCACGCAGCCCTTCCCGGATCCCGAGCCGCCGGAGTCCTGACGCCCGCCCGTGGAGTCGCGCTTCCTTTCCCGGTTCCTCGAACGGCTCGGGCGGATCCCGCCGGAGCAGGTGGAGGCCGTGGTGCGGCAGCTCGCGGCGGAGCGCGACTGGCGCGACGAGGTGCTGGAGTCGCTCGAGGAGGGGATCCTGCTGGTCGGCGGCGACGGGCGGGTGCGCTGGCACAACGGGGCCTTCCCGCGGCTGGCGGGCTTCGACCGCAAGCCGGACCTGGCCGGCCTGCCGGTGGCCGAGGCGTTCGTCTGGGAGGAGCTGAAGGCGCTCGCGCGGGAGCGCGCCGCGGAGGGCGGGCCGCTGCGCCAGCGCGACCTGCTGGTGGCGGGGCGCCGCGCGCGGTGGCTGGCGGTCAGCGTGTTCCCGCTTCGCACCGGCGAGCCCGCGCGCGACGGCGCCGCGGTCTGGGTGCTGGCGGACCGGACGGACTCGGAGCGCAAGTCCGAGGACCGGCGGCAGGCGGCGAAGATCGCCTCGCTGGCGACGCTCACCGCGGGCATCGCGCACGAGATCAAGAACCCGCTGAACTCGCTGACGATCCACGCGCAACTGCTGCAGAAGGCGGTGGCGCAGCTTCCGCCGGAGGCCGCGACGGGCGAGGCGCGGGAGCGGATGGAGCGCAGCGCGGCGGTGTTCCGCGAGGAGATCGCGCGCCTGACGCGCATCGTCGAGGAGTTCCTGACCGCGGTGCGCCCGATCCAGCCCCGCTTCCAGCGCATGGATGTGAACGATGTGCTGCTGGACGTGGCGCGGCTGGTGGGGCCGGAGTGCCACGCGCACGGCATCGAGCTGCTGGTGGAGCCGGACACGGAGGCGCCGCCGATGCGCATCGATCCGGAGCTGCTGAAGCAGGCGCTCCTGAACCTGGCGCGGAACGCCGTCGAGGCGATCGTGCCGCAGGCCTCCGCCGAGGGGCGCGCGCACCGCATCGCGCTGCGCACGGTGCTCCGCCAGGACCACCTGCTGCTCGAGGTGGAGGACACGGGACCGGGCATCCCGGAGGCGGACCACCTGCGGATCTTCGAGCCGTACCACACGACGAAGTTCAACGGGACGGGCCTGGGGCTGATGATCGTGTACCGGAACGTGCAGGCGCACGACGGGGCGATCGGGCTGACCAGCCGGCCCGGCGAGGGGACGATCTTCCACATCGGGCTGCCGCTGGACGAGCGCCCGGTGAGGCTGCTCGGAGCCGCCGAGATCAAGGCCGCCGCGGCGGAACCCGCGGGTTTCCCCGCGCCGGAGTGACCGCGGCGCGAGAATCGCCGCGATTTTCAAGGCGATTCCACGTTTTCCACACCCGTTTTCCGTTGACCTTGATCCGGCGCGCTTCACCCGATTCAACGGACATGCTGGAAACAGCGCGCAGCACCCAACGACGCGGAATCAACGCGGTTCCGCCCACACGCGAAAGCGAAAGGAGATTCCGTCCATGGCCGAGAAGAAGGCCGCCAAGGCGATGACCAAGGCGCAGCTCATGACGTACCTCGCCGACAAGTCCGAGCTCCCGAAGAAGAAGATCGTCGAGCTGTTCGACGCGCTCACGGAGCTCGCCTACAAGGAAGCGAAGAAGGACGCCGGCTTCGTGCTCCCCGGCTTCGGCAAGCTCGTGGTCGTGAAGACGAAGGCCCGCACGGGACGCAACCCGCAGACCGGCGAATCGATCAAGATCCCCGCCAAGAAGCGCCTCAAGTTCCGTATCGCGAAGGCCGCGAAGGACGCCGTCGGCGGCGGCAAGTAATCCTCCCCGCGGAACCGGCGGCGGCCTAGGCGCCGCCGCCGGCGCCGCGACCGCGCCCCCGGGGGGGCGCACCATGGACAACCCGATGAACGAATTCGCCCGCCTCGGCGTGGCCCCCTCTCTTCTCCCGTTCCTCGAGAGGGCGGGATGGACCGCGCCGACACCCGTGCAGTCGCAAGGGCTCGGGCACGCGCTGGCGGGGCGCGACCTGCTGGTCGCGGCGCCCACCGGCACCGGCAAGACGGGCCTCTACGCGCTGCCGCTGCTGACGATCCTGGCCGACGCGCAGGTCCGCGTCGGACGCCCGAAGGCGCTGATCACGGTGCCCACCCGCGAGCTGGCCGAACAGGTCGCCGCGGTCTTCGAGACGCTGAGCGGGGTGCGCCCCGCGGAGCTGTTCGGCGGCGTGCGCTACGCGCGGCAGGACCTCGCGCTCGCGGAGCGCCGCGCCATCGCCGTCGGCACGCCGGGCCGCACGCTGGACCACATCAAGCGCGGGAGCCTCAAGCTCGAGGACCTGCGCCACTGGGTGGTGGACGAGGCGGACCGGCTCTTCGACTCCGGCTTCATGGCGGAGCTCCGGACGCTCGCGGGCCACATCCCCGAGGCGCGCCAGACGATCCTGCTCTCCGCCACGCTGCCGCCGGAGATGGCGACCTTCGCGCGGACGCTGCTGCGCAACCCCGCGGAGGTGCGCACCGGCGCGGCGGGCGTGCGCCCGAACATCCGCGAGCTGTTCCACCCGGTGGCGCCGGAGCGGAAGCTGGACCTGCTGCGGCACCTGCTGGCGGCGGAAGACTACCGGCAGGCGCTCGTGTTCGTCCGCACGCGCCGCACGGCGGACCGCGTGGCCAAGGCGCTCGCGGGGGCCCGCGGCGCCGTCCGCGTGCTGCACGCCGGCATCGACCAGCCCTCGCGGCTGGCGGCGCTCGGCGCCTTCCGCACCGGCGAGGCGGCGATCCTGGTGGCGACCGACGTCGCCGCCCGCGGCCTCGACATCCCCGAGCTGGCCTACGTCATCAACTACGACGTGCCGAACACGCCGGAGGACTACGTGCACCGCAGCGGACGCACGGGACGCCTCGAGCGCCCCGGGCGCGCGTCCACGCTGGTCACGCCGCGCGAGCTGGCGGCGGCCTCGCTGATCGAGGACACGCTCCGCCAGCGGGTGCCGGTGGAGCGCATCGAGGAGTTCGCGCCGCAGGAGCGCGGCGGCCCGCCGCCGAAGCGCCCCGCGGAGGAGCTGGAGCGCCTGCGCGCACTCGAGCGCCCGCTCGATTTCGACGAGCGCCCCTACCACACCGGAAAGGCGCAGAGCCCCTTCACCCGCTCCGGCAAGCTGCGCCGCGAGTTCGTCGCGGAGGCGGAGAAGGAGACAACGCCGCAGCGCAACAAGCGGCGGCGCGCCGAGAAGAAGGTGCTGAACAAGAAGCTGCCGCACCAGCGGCGCAACAAGGGCTGAGGGCGGTGGAGGCGGAGCCCGCCGGCGGCCATCGGGGCGCGCCGCTTCCCGCCGCCGCGCTGTTCGCGCTGCTGCTGCTCCTCGCGGCGTTCCTGGTCGGCCACACAGCGGCGGTCCCGTTCTTCACACTCGACGACTCGGATTACATCGGGCGCGTGGAGCGGCACCTGGCCGAAGCGCGCGCGGGGAACTGGGCGAAGCTCCTCGACACCGGGGATCCCGGCAACCGGCGCGTCTACCCGGGCATGAACTTGTACACGGCGCTGCGGATCGCGCTGCTCGGGAAGAGCGGGTTCCTGTGGCACCTGTGGCACTTCGCGCTGTTCGCGGCGGTGGGCGTGGCGGCGGTGCGCTTCTCGGAGCGCGCGGCGGGGTCGCCGTGGCCCGGCGTCGCGGCGTTCGCCCTGCTGCTCGGCACGGGCACCACGCACTACCAGTCGAACTGGTACAACTTCTTCAGCGTGAACACGTTCGAGCCGCCGCTGCTGCTGGCGTGGTCGGCCGCCGCGTGGGCCGGCGCGCGCGCGCTCTCGGCGGAACGCCGCCCCGGCTTCGCCCTGTGGAGCGCCGCGTGCCTCGCGGCGGTGCTCTGGGCGTGCGGCATCAAGGAGACGAGCGGAGCGGTGCACCTGATGTTCGGCGCGCCGGTGCTGGCGGCTGCGCTGCTCCGCCCCCGGTGGTTCGGCGTCGCGCGGCCCCGCCGCCTCGCGGCGCTGGCGGCGGCGGTGCTCGCGCTGTCCGTGGCGTACCTCGCGTTCGTCTTCGCCTCGCTTCCGAAGGACGCCGGCTACGGCGGCACCGGGATGCTGGTCAAGACGCCGTCGGGTTGGTTCGCGGCGCTTGGCACCTACCTGCGCGAATGGTTCGACGCCTCGTTCCTGCTGATGCCCCTGGGGGCGCTTTGCTGGGTGGCGCGCGCGTTCGGCGCGCGGGGGGAGGAAGCGCGCCGCGGCCTGTGGCCGGCGGCGCTGCTGGCCTGGGCCGGGGCGTCGCAGCTCTCGTCGCTGCTCGTCTGGCCGGAGCTCTCCATGCGCCTTTCGCAACCCGCCTACGGGGCGGTGCTGCTCGCCGCTTGCTGCGAGCTGGCGCTCGCGGCGCGCCTGGCCTTCCGGCAGGCGCCCTCCGCCGCTTCCCGGCGGACCGGCTGGGCGCTCGCCGGGCTGGCGGCGCTCGCGATCCTAGCGGGTCGGCGCACGCTCGGGGCCGAGCCCATGCTGTGGGGCGGAGCGCTCGCCTTGGCGGGTCTCGCCGCGGCGATGGCGGCGGGGCTGTGGCAGTCGCACCGCGGGCGCGAAGGCGTCCTCGTTCGCGTCCTGCCGGCGGTGTGCGCCTCGAATGCGGCGGCCGCGGGCTGCTTCCTCGCCGCCGCCACCGTGATCCACGCGTCGGGCTACCCGGTGCAGTTCCGGATGCTCGAGGGTTTGCGCACGCGGGTGTCGATCCACCTCGCGGGAACCGCGGCGCCGCGGGCGAAGGTGGCGTGGATGACGCCGCCTCGCTCGGAGATCTTCGCCTGGTCCGCCGCGCTGCACGCGAAGACGATCCTCGGGCGGGAGGACCTCGAGGAGGGTCCCTTCCATTGGATCGAATCGCGCGGGCCGCTGGTGAAGGGCGATGCGATGGTGTTCCTCGGCATGGTCGGCCCCGAGGAGGCGCCGGTGGGGTCGGGCGCTCTGGTGGCGCATCGGATCGAGGAGGTCGGCTACGCGCCTCCCTTCGCGAACGTGCGCGAGTTCGCCCGCTGGCTCGCCGGCGCCGGAACGGACCTGCGGACCCCCCGCCTGTCGTCCTCCTGGGCGGTGGTCCATACGGTCGATTCGATGCTTTACGAGGTCGACCCGGCCTTCGCGGCCCGGTACCGGCCGTAACGCCCGATCCGGTTGCCTCCGGGCACCGATCCTGCATCCACTCGCGGCGAGAGGATCGAACCCATGCACGCCCCCGCCCAGAACATCTCCATCGACCGCCAGAAGATCGAGGGATTGCGGATCGACGAGCGCCGCAAGCGCGGCGGTTTCCGCCCGGTGCTGATGGCGGTGCCGGTGATCCTGCTCGCGATCGGAGGCCTCGCGTTCTTCGCCTCGACGCTCGGCGACGGCGGAGTCCAGCGCTTCGACACGGCGGGCTACCAGGAGACCTCCACGGCGCCGGCGCCGCCCCGGCTGGCCGCGCTGCAGGAGTCCGGCACGCAGGCGCCCGCGGTGCCGGGCGAGGAGTTGTTCCGCACGTCAGGCTATATAGTGCCCCGCGAGCGCATCGAGCTTTCACCCCGTTTCCAAGCCACCGTGGAGGAGATCCTGGTCGGCAAGGGCGACAAGGTCGCCGCCGGTCAGGTGCTGGTGCGCTTGGAGGACGACGAGTACGCGGCGCGCCTGGCGCAGGCGCAGGCGGAAGCCGGCCTGGCGGAGGCGCAGCTCGAGGAGTTCCGCAACGGCACCCGCCCCGAAGAGGTGGAGCGGGCGCGGTTCCGCGTTTCGGACGCGGAGGCGCAGCTCGTGAACGCCGAGGCGACGCTCTCGCGCCGGCGCTCCCTGTTCTCGGTGAACAGCGCCTCGCAGGAGTCGCTCGACGAGGCGGTGCGCGCCCGGGCCAGCGCCGAGGCGCAGCTCAACATCGCGCGGCAGGAGCTGGCGCTGGCGGAGCTCGGCCCGCGCCGCGAACAGGTCGCGCAGGCGGAGGCCCGCCTCGCCTCCGCGAAGGCCTCGGTGGCCGGAGCCCGCGTCTATGTGGACTGGTGCACCATCGCCGCCCCGATCGAAGGCACGATCCTGACCCGCGAGGTGGACGCCGGGGAGCTAGTCGTCCCGCAAAGCTTCGGCGGCTCCGGGGGCCCCTCGACCAGCTTCCTCTCCATGGCCGACCTGACCGACCTGCAGGTGCAGGTGGACCTGAACGAGCAGTTCACCGCGCAGGTGTTCCTGGACCAGCTCTGCGAGGTGTCGCCGCTCGCGGCGCCGGAGCGGAAGTTCACCGGCTATGTGTTCGAGATCGCGCCGGAGGCGAACCGCGCGAAGGGGACGCTCGAGGTGAAGGTGCAGATCATCGACCCGGACGCGAGCCTGACGCCGGAGCTCTCCGCGCAGGTCTCCTTCCGAAACGGGAAGTACGACGGCGCCGCCGGGGACCGGACGAAGCGGACGCGCCGCACGCAGTAGCAGCCCGGACAACCGCCGTTGAAGGTGTTGAAGGTACCGGGGCGCCGCGCGTAGGAACCAGCGGAGCCCGGTGAGCCGGGCCCGTGGAGCCGGCGGTGGAAGAACTTACCGACGCGGAACTGATGCGGCGCCTCCGAAAGGGGGACAACGACGCGTTCACGGCGCTCGTGGAACGCCACGAGCAGCCGCTCCTGCGCTTCCTGTGGGGACTCCTGCAGGACGCGGAGGAGGCTCGCGACGTGGCGCAGGACGCCTTCCTGCAGGCGTACCGGCACCGGGAGAAGTACAACCCGGCGATGAGCTTCCGCACCTGGCTCTTCACCATCGGACGCAACCGCGCCATCAGCCTGCTGCGGCAGCGCAAGTTCCGCGGGCAGCTCCCCGACCCGTCCCCCTACGAGGAGGACGCGCCGGACCCGATGCTCGCGATCCCGGACCCCGGGGAGAACCCCCGCGAACAGCTCCTGCGCAGCGAGGACGCCCGATGGCTCCGCCTCGCCCTGCAGCGGCTCGACGACAAGCACCGTCAGGTGATCGAAATGAAGTACCTGGGCGGCATGAAGAGCCGCGAGATCGCCGACCTGCTCGGCTTGGAAGTGGGCACCGTCTGGTCGCGGGTCCACCACGGACTGAAGAAACTCAAGGCCGTTTCGGCGGAGATGAACTATGAATGGTGACGCCCGGGACGAACTGCTGGTCGGATACCTGGAGCTGGACCTCCCCGAGGGGGAGCGCGCCCGGCTGGAGCGCCTCCTCGAGTCGGACTCCGCGCTTTCCGCGGACCTGGAGCGGCTGCACGCGCTGGACCGCTCGCTCTTCCAGGCGTCGGAGGCGGCGTGGCGCCGCAGCGGCCTGGCGGGAGTGCGGCTTGACGCCGCCCGCATCCTGGAGGCGGAGCGCGGCGGCGACGCGCTGGCGATGTCCGCGCCGCGCCCCCGCGCGCCCCGCGCGGCGAAGGCGCCCCCGGCGCAGTCCGCGCCGCGGAGCCGCTGGCGCGCGCTTTCGCAGCACATGCCGCTGGCGGCGGGCCTCGCGCTCGTGCTGCTCGGCGCCTCCGCGCTCTTCGTGCAGCGCGAGACGGCGCTCGGCATGCTCCGCGCCCCGCGCCCGGTGGCCGTGGTCGCCGACTCGAACGCCGCCGGCATCGAGGACGGATCGCAGGTGCTCTCGCGCGAGGAGTACCGCCTCGGCCCCGGCGAACGCATCGGCCTTTCCCTGGCCGAGCGGAGCAACTCGCTGCTCTACATCGAGGGCCCGGGCGCGTTCCGGGCCGCCGACGCGGACACGCTCCGCCTCGAGGGCGGCTCGCTCTACCTTTCGCTCCCCTCCTCGGAGCGGCCCTTCGCCATCGAGCTGCCGGGAGGCGTCCGCGTGGAGGCGACCCGCGTGGTGTTCGAACTGCGCGAGGACGAACTGCGGGTTAAGGACGGCACGCTGCGCCTGGTCCGCGGCTCCGCGCCGCCGCTCGACCTGGTGGTCGGGCAGGCCGCGCCGGCGGGCGCGGGACAGGCGCTCCCGCGCCAGCTCTCCGCCCGCGAGATCCTGTCCATCGGCACTTGGACCGGGGCCATGACGGTGCCGGAGCGCGGCGCGGAAGGAGCGGAGGAGCGCTCGCAGGCGCCGGCGCTCGATTCCCAGACGGGAACGGTCAGCGCCTCCGCACTGCTGTCGCTGCTCCCCGGCGACGCGATCGGCGCCATGATCGCCACCTCCGGCGAGGCCGCCTCCGCGGGCTTCGACGGGCCGCTGGTCGCCGCGCTCCTGCCGCGCACCCGCATCCCCTACCTGCTCACGCTCTCCGACGATCCGCGCCGGGCGGCGGACGGCCTGCTGGACCTGATCGGCCCGGTGCTCTCCTCGAACGGCGTCTGGACGGAGGATTCGCAAGGGCTGCCGTACCTGAAGCTCGCGCGGCGCCCGACGGCGACGGAGCCGAACGCCAACACCGAGACGGCCCGCCTGATCGTGATGCCGAAGGGCGCGCTGCTGCTGCCGGACGGCGCGGTGATGGCCGGAGGGGGGCAGCTCGCCCGCGGGGTCTCCCTCGGCGACACGCTGCTTGGGCGCGAGCTCACCGCCACGTTCTCCGACGTCGAACCGGGCCAGACCGCCTTCGTGCTCGACGTGCCGGCGCTGCTCCGCCGCAACGGGCTCGCGCGCGAAACGGTTTCCTCCCTGTCCCTCTCGCCGGGCTCGGTCCTGTCCGGCACCTTCTCGGTGCGCGACGGGCGCTGGCGCCTCGAAGCCTCCATGCCGCTGCTCGCTCCGGAAGGCGCCGAGCCTCCCTCGGAGCCCACCGGCCCCTCCCCCGAAGCGCTGGTGGAGCTGATGCCGCCCGACTCCGCGGTGGCGTTCGCGCTGCGCGCGGCGGACGGCCCCGCGCTACTGGCGCTCTGGCAGCAGCTCCTGCTGCACGAGGTCTACGCCGGCGACGGGGCCGCGCTGGCAACGCAGACGGCGGACCTGGAAGACCGCCTCGGGGTCGACCTCGCCACGGTGGCGGGGCTGCTCGATGGCAGCGTGGCGGTGTCGCTGGCGCCGGGCGGCGACGGTGCGGCGGAGATGCTGGCGATGGCCGGCGCCGCGGATCCGGAGAAGCTGGCGGGGTACTTCGCCGCGGCCGCGCTCCCCCGGCTCCTGCGCCCCGCGCTGGATGGCGAATTCCTGGAGGCGGCGAGCGGCTGGCGCTTCCTCGCGTCGGGGCCGCTGCTCCTTGCTGGCAACGCGCCCGCGCGTCTCGCGGCGGTGTCCGGCGTCCCGCCCGCGGCGGGTGTGGACGACGATCCGGGAGCGTTCCCCGTCGCGGCGATCCGGCTCGCGTCCGCGGGCGGCGAAGGCGACGCCGCGGACTTCCTGCGCGTGGTGCTTTCGATGCGCTCGGACTCGCCCGCGCTCGGCGTCCGCGCCGACGCGCCGGGCACCCGTGAGGCGCTCGAGTCCGCGCTTTCCTCGCTGGGCCTTCCCGCGCAGCTCGACTTGGACACGCGGCGCAACGCGCGCTCCGTCTCCGCGCGCCTCGACGAGGCCGCGGAGGCGATCCGGCGCTTCGGCGCCGATAACGGCCGGGCGCCCCGCGACCTCGCGGAACTGGCCGCTTCGGGGCACCTGCCCTATGCGATGAACGATCCGTTCCGCCGCGATGGCGGGCCGCTGTCCTACCGCGCCGACCCGGCGACCGGGGTGTGGATGCTATGGAGCCACGGACCCGACCGCACGGACGACGACGGCGCGATCGAATGGACCGAGGCGCGCCCCGTCTCCGACCCCGGCGACCTGGTGCGCCGCGGCGTCGCCCCGCGGCGCGCGCGCTGATGGCGCAGGTTCGTTAGAACCAGGCTTTCTTGCCGACCATGTAGATCTGCTCGAACTCCTCGTCCGACTTGACGAGGTAGATGATGCCTTCGATCAGGCCGATGATCGCGCCGATGCCGCACAGGAAGCTGAGCACGATCCGCAGGATGCCGCCCATGATGTCGCCCATCAGGAACCGGTGCACGCCGAAGCCGCCGAGAAGGATTCCGAGTATTCCGCAAAGGATGCGATTGCTGCCGCCGCTGGCCATTCGAGGACTCCGCAGGGAGGGTTTTGGAGCGATTGGGTTGCGCGTCTAGGAACGCCGCGCCTCTTGCGGAGCGTCAAGGCCCGGGTGGCCGCTACTCGCCCTGAACAACCGCTTCCTTATCGATTCCCAGGGCCTTGATGCGCGAGGCGAGCGTGGTGGGCTTCGAGTCGACCAACTCCGCCGCGCCGCCGGGGCCGCTGATCTTGCCGTTCGCCTTCTTCAGCGCCTTCACGATGTTCGCCCGCTCCAAGTCTTCCAGTTCCGTGTAGGTGTAGATTTTCTCCGCCATGATGTCTTCTCGCGGGATGACGAGCAAGCGGGAGGAACTCGCCGGCAGGCTGTCGTCCGGGATGCTCAATTCCAGGACGTCGCCGACGGAGGTGATGACGGCGCGCTCGATGACGTTCTGGAGTTCGCGGATGTTGCCGGGCCAGACGTAGTTCTGGAGCTGCATGACATGGCGGTCGGCGAGGCGCAGGCCCTTGCGCCCGAAGCGCTTGCAGGCGCGCTCGAGGAACGCGGCGGCGATCGTGGGGATGTCCTCGAGGCGCTCGCGGAGCGGCGGCAGCTCGAGGGGGAACACGCCGAGGCGGTAATACAGGTCCTGGCGGAAGCGGCCCTTCGACACCTCCTTCTTCAGGTCGCGGTTCGTCGCCGCGATCAGGCGCACGTTGACGCGCTTGGTGACGTCCTCGCCGACGCGCTCGAACTCGCCCTCCTGCAGCACGCGGAGCAGCTTGCTCTGCAGCTCCATGGGGATCTCGCCGACTTCGTCGAGGAAGAGGGTGCCGCCGTGGGCGAGCTGGAAGCGCCCGATGCGGTCCTTGACGGCGCCGGTGAAGGACCCCTTCACGTGGCCGAAGAACTCGCTCTCGAACAGTTCCCGCGGGATCGAGGCGCAGTTCACCTTCACGAAGGAGCGGTCGGCGCGCGAGCTGCGCCCATGGATCTCGGAGGCGATCAGCTCCTTGCCGGAGCCGGACTCGCCGAGGATCAGCACCGTGGCGTCGGTGGGCGCGACCATCTCGATCTGCTGGAGGGCGCGGCGGAGTCCCGGGCTGTTGCCGAGGATCTTGCCGAAGGCGCGGGTCTCGCGGATCTCCTCGCGCAGGTATTCGTTCTCCTGGACGGCGCGCTGCTTCTCGCGCTCGAGGCGGCCCACATCGCGGCGGTTCTCGATGGCGAGGGTCACCTGGTCGGCGAACAGCCCCAGCCAGCGCGCGCCCTCCGCGACGAAGTCGTGCGTCGGCATCTTCACGAACACCGCGAGGACGCCGTACACCGTGCCGTCCATGATCATGGGGACGGCGTGCATGGCCTGGATGCCGCCGCGCTGCGCCCATTCGGGGTACTCGGGCCACTCGGCGGGCGCGGAGTAGAGGTGCGCCTGCTTGGTCTTCACGATCTGGCCGATGAGCGGTTCCGCGGGCGGCACGCGCGAGAAGTCGCCCCAGCGGTGCGTCCACTCGTGGTACTCCTCGCCGGGCGGGTGGTTCAGCGAGCAGGCGACGAGCTTGAGGATGCCGCAGAAGTTCGGCGCGGCGAACTCCTCGTCCACCTGCGCGAGCATGCACTCCTCCATCCAGACGCAGGCGCGCGCGAGGTGGCCCCGTTCGCCCATGCCCTTGACGATGGCGTCGAGGATCGTGCCGACGGTGGGCTCGTGCGAGGCCCTTCGGAGTAGGTCGCGGAGGGAGTCGAACTCGACGCGATAGTTCGTTTGCTCTGCCATGGCGTGGGTCCTCGCCAACGAGTTTGCGTTACTGGATTTCGTGTCCGCGTCGCCGTCGCCGTTCCGCATGGTGGTCGGCGCTCGGCGCAACCCCTGTGAAAAGAACAATCGGCGAATTCCCCGGGAACCGGGCACGAACGATGAAAGGAGTCCTTGCGAAACTGGCGCCGCAACCGACGCCGCAACCCACCGAAGGAGTCGGCGCCATGCCGCGCATCGCCACCGTCACCACGTCCGAAGCAACCCCCAAGGCGCAGGTCCTCCTTGGCGCCGTCGAGAAGAAGCTGGGGATGATCCCCAACCTGATCCGCACCTTCGGCCGTTCCGAAGCGACATTGGAAGCATACTTGAACCTCTCCGGCGCGCTCGCCGGGGGCAAGCTGAGCGCGCAGGAGCGCGAGATCGTCGCGCTCGCCGTGGCCGAGGCGAACGACTGCGCGTACTGCCTTGCGGCCCACAGCGCGATCGGCAAGGCCGTCGGCCTGGGCCGCGAGCAGATCCTCGACGCGCGCCGGGGCACGCTTTCGGACCGCCGCCAGGAGGCGCTCGCAACGCTCGCGCGGCAAATCACCGACTCCCGCGGCCACCTCGCGGACGAGCAGCTCGACGCCGCGCGCCGCGCCGGCCTCCACGACGAGGACATCCTCGAAGTGGTCGGCAACGTCACGCTCAACATCCTGACCAACTACACGAACCACATCGCCGCCACCGTGGTCGATTTCCCGGCGGCGGAGCCGCTGGAAGCGATCGCCGCGCGCTAAGCGCGGGCCACCCCCCGACCCGTCAAGGACTCCACGCCCATGCGCACCGCCGCCGCACAGCTCGCCGCGACGCTCTTCGCCGCCGCCGCCCCGGCCCAATTCCCCGAAGGCATCACACCGCCCGTGCCCACCGCGCCCTACACCGCTGTCCACTACCCCGCCGCGGCGGACGCCGCCGGATACATCGCCCGCACGGTCAACCGCGCCGCCGAGACCGCCGGAGTCGCGCATGTGTTCGTCGCGGAAGGCGACGCCGCCGCGCTCGCCGCCGCGGCCGCCCCCGCCGGGAAGCTGGCCTCCGTGGTCGCGGCGACCGAGACCGCGCCTTCGCGCCCCGCCGTCGTCCTGTACGACAAGGCCGGGAAGGAACTCGCCCGCCTCGAGGGCGGCGACACCGCGAACCTCGGGGACACCATCCGCCGCATCGCCCGCGACGGCGCCGCGGCGCACCAGAACGTCGCCAAGAAGGGGGAACTCGCCATCTCGGGCTACGATCCCGTCTCCTACTTCGACGGCACGCCGTCGAAAGGCTCGGAAACGATCACCTCCTGGTACGACGGCGCCACGTACCGTTTCGCGAACGAAGGGAACCGCGCCAAGTTCGCCGCCGATCCGGTGGCCTTCGCTCCCGCCTACGGTGGCTGGTGCGCCTACGCGATGGTCGATGGCGAGAAGGTCGACGTGGACCCCAAGACGTACAAAATCAGCGAAGGGCGCCTGCTGCTGTTCTACAACGGCCTGCTGGGCAACACACTGAAGAAGTGGAACAAGGCGGACGAGGCGGACCAGCTTTCGAAGGCGGACGCGAACTGGGACCGGACGACTCGCTGATTATTCGCCTGCAAGTAGCCATGTTTGGGATGCCAAACATTTCCTTGCGCCACAAACATCGGCCCACGGAAGGTCCCCCCACCAAACCGAAAGGACGGGACCTTCCCCTTTGTTCAGCCAGCGCTCCGGCGCCTTCACCCTTATCGAGCTGCTGATCGTAGTCGCGATCATCGCCATCCTCGCCGCGATCGCGGTGCCGAACTTCCTCGAGGCGCAGGTGCGCGCGAAAGTGAGCCGGGTCCAGAGCGACCTGCGCTCGCTCGCCACCGCGCTCGAGGCGTACCGCGTGGACTTCAACCGCTACCCGGAAGGGACCGACACGCTGGCGAAGATGCCGGAGCAGGCGGTGGCGTTCTTCGGGCCGCTGGCGGGGGGCTACTACACCTGGGCGACGCGGAACCCGAGCGGGGCGGTGGCGGGGCGGGACTTCGCGACGCTCACCACGCCGGTGGCGTTCATCACGTCGCTGCCGCTTGACCCATTCGCGGCGCAGGTGGGCGGCAACGTCACCTACGCCTACCGCGATGCGAAGGCGCGCGGCGACGGCTACGTGCTGACCAGCTTCGGCCCGGACGCGGACGTGCTGTCGCCCGGGGGTGTCGGGACGGTGAACACGAACCCGCTGTCGACGCGGTCGGACACGAAGGCGCCGGCGCGGCTGGGCGACATCAACGAGCGCGCGGTGATCGAGGTGGTCGAGCGGACGAACGCGGGGCTGATCGCGAACGTGAACGCGGGCTACGGCTCGCTCCTCGGCGCGATGGAGGACCTCCGCTACGATCCGACGAACGGGACGGCGAGCGACGGCGACCTGTACCGGGTGGCGCCGTGAGGGCCGTCGGCCGGAAGCGCGCGGCGCTTCCGGCCAGTAAAGCCTTTTCGCGTCTTACTTGACCCCTCCGGCACGGGGCGCGCTCAATCGTGGGCACGCTCGGCGCCGGTCTTCGCGCGCCCATCAAACCGGAAGGCAGTGGCCATGGCACAGTCGGCAAAGCTGGTCGTCGGCGATAAGACCTACGAACTCCCCATCGTGACGGGAACCGAGGCCGAGCCGGCCTTGGACATTAGTAAGCTGCGCGCCCAGTCCGGCATGATCACGCTCGACGAAGGCTACGGCAACACGGGCTCCTGCGAGTCGAAGGTGACCTTCATCGACGGCGAGCAGGGCATCCTCCGGTACCGCGGCATCCCGATCGAGGAGATGGCCGAGAAGTCCTCGTTCCTCGAGTCCGCCTACATGCTGATCTGGGGCGAGCTTCCCTCGGAGAAGGAGCTGACGCGCTTCCGCGACCAGATCAACGAGCACTCGATGCTGCACGAGTCGATGAAGATGCACTTCGACGGCTTCCCGCCGACGGCGCATCCGATGGCGATCCTGTCGTCGATGATCAACGCGCTGTCGTGCTTCTACCCGCACCTGGACGAGTTGCAGGAGGGGCGGGACTTCGAGGAGGCGGTGGTGCGCCTGATGGGGCAGACGCGCGCGATCGCGGCCTACTCCTACAAGGCGAGCGTGGGCGAGCCGTTCGTCTACCCGCGCCCCGACATGCGCTACGCGGCGAACCTGCTGCACATGATGTTCACGCGGCCGTACCGCGACTACGTGCCGCCGACGGAGATCGCCGAAGCGCTGGACCTGATCTTCCTGCTGCACGCGGACCACGAGCAGAACTGCTCGACGTCGACGGTGCGCATGGTGGGTTCGAGCCGCGCGAACCTGTTCGCGTCGGTGGCCGCCGGCGTCTGCGCGCTCTGGGGGCCGCTGCACGGCGGCGCCAACCAGGAGGTGCTGCGCATGCTCCAGGAGATCAAGGACTCGGGCATCTCGGTGAAGAACATCGTGGCGAAGGCGAAGCAGAAGGACTCGGGCTTCCGCCTGTTCGGCTTCGGGCACCGCGTTTACAAGAACTTCGATCCGCGCGCGAAGATCATCAAGTCCGCCTGCGACCGCGTGCTGGCCAAGATCGGCGCCGTGGACCCGTTGCTGGACATCGCGAAGGAGCTGGAGGAGGCGGCGCTGCACGACGAGTACTTCATCGAGCGCAAGCTGTACCCGAACGTCGACTTCTACAGCGGCATCATCATGCGCGCCATCGGCATCCCGATCAACATGTTCACGGTGATGTTCGCGATCGGCCGCATGCCGGGCTGGATCGCGAACTGGAAGGAGGTGCGCGAGGGCAACTCGCGCATCAACCGGCCGCGGCAGATCTACCAGGGGCCGACGCTGCGCACCTACGAGTCCGCCCGCGAGAAGGGCGGTTTGTCGACCGTCACCTCGCGCTAAGGCGCGGTCCGCTGATTGTTTGCGTAGCGGCCCAGGAGCGATCCGGGGCCGCTACGCGTTGAGGGGCTTGCGCGCCGCCGCGGCCGGGGGCTCGGCGTGCGCCGCGAACAGCGCCGCCACGACGCCGGGGTCGAACGCGCGGCCGGACTCCGCCGCCAGCGCCTCGCGCGCCTGCGCGGCGCTGCGCGCGGGGCGGTAGGGCCGTTCGAGCTGCATCGTGTGGAACGAGTCGGCGGCGAAGAGGATCCTGGCGCCGAGCGGGATCTCCGCTCCGCGGAGCTCGCCGGGGAACGCGGGGGGCGCTGCGTCCACGCGCCCGTCCCAGCGTTCGCGCTGGGAGCGCAGGATGCCGCATACGTCGCCGAGGTAGCTAACCTCGCGGATCAGCTCCTCGCCGAGGCGCACGTGGCTCTGCACCGTCAGGTACTCCTGCGGCGAGAGCGGCGAGACGCGGTTGAGCAGGACTCCGGGAATGGAGATCTTGCCGACCTCGTGGACGATGGCGGCGAGGTGCAGCGCCTCGAGCTCCGAGGGCGTCATCTCGAGGGCTCGCCCGACCGCGAGCGCGGTGGTGGCGACCTCGCGCGCGTGGCGGAGGTAGCCGGGCTGCTTTTCGACGAGCACCGCGAGGAGCTTCCCGAGGTAGTGGTCCCAGCGGCCGATGTCCTCGTGGCGCGCCTCGGAGAGGACGCGGAGCAGCTCGGCGCGGACCTGGGCCTCCTTGTGGGCGTAGAGCGCGGAGTCGGCCTCGGAGAGCAGCTTGTCGGCGTCCTCGGCGGAGGCGGTGCGGACGCCGAGGGAGAGGCGGAAGGTCCACTTCTCGCGTCCGAGGGTAGCCTGCTGGCGGTCGATCTCGGCGAGGATGCGGTTGCGGATGGCGCGTCCGGCGGCCTCTTCCGCGCCGGGCATGAGGACGACGAACTCGTCGCCGCCGAAGCGCGCGACGAAGTCCATCTCGCGCACCACCTTGGTGAGGAGGCCCGCCGTCTGGCGGAGCACGTCGTCGCCGACGAGGTGCCCGTGCAGGTCGTTGAGCTCCTTGAAGCGGTCGATGTCGACCATGAGGATGGTGATCGGGGTGAGGTGGCGCTGGGCGCGGGCCACCTCGCGGCGGAGCGCGGAGTCGAACGCGCGGCGGTTGCCGAGGCCCGTGAGCGGGTCCTGGTCCGCGAGGCGCCCGACGTGCGACAGCAGCCGGGCGGATTCGAGCCGCGCGGCGACGTTGTTGGCGAAGAGCGAGAGCGACACCAGGCGGGACGGGGAGACCTGGACGCAGTTCTCGCCGTGGTCGGCGTAGAGCACGCCGGTGGCGCGCCCGTCGACGAGGAGCGGAAGGCACACGGCGTGGTGCCGGGGGGCGCCCCGCGCGGCGTCGGCGAAGACCGGTTCCGTGTGCGCCTCGAGCCAGCGGACGCCGGCCTCGCGGTAGGTGGTGGCGAGGAGCGCCTTGCGCTCGGCGAGCGAGACGCGGACCGGCATGCCGCTGCCCTCCATGCCGGCGGAGCCGGCGACCACGAGGTCCGTCTCGTGCGGATTGAAGAGCGTGACGACGGAGCGGTCGAAGCCGAGGCGCTCGACGAGGATCTCGCAGGCGGACTGGGCGACGGTGCGCGGGTCGTCGCCGCCTTCGAGCATGGTGGCGGCCTCGAAGATCTCCTGCATGTTGTTGGTCGTCATGCGGAGCATTTCGAGTTCGCGGCAGGTGGAGAGGACGTTCTGGGCGGCGCGGCGCAGGTCGTGCAGCAGGAGGCGCTGGTTGGGCTGGAAGCTGGAGAGCGGCGCGTCGAAGCCGAGGACGAACGCGCCGGCGTTGACGCCCGCGATGGCGCGGAGCGGGATCAGCGCCACCGCGGCGGGATGCTCGCCGGGGAGGCTGAGGCCGGCCTCCTCGAGCCAGCCGGTGACGTTCCGCGAGACGACGACCTCGTCGGAGAGCGCGAGGGCGAACTCCTCGATGGGGTGCTTGCCCGCGGCCGCGGGGCGGTGGTGCGTGACGTTGCCGATCCGTTCGACGCGCAGCCGCACATCGGGCGAATAGGGATGGGCCATGACGAGGCGCGCGTTGACGACGCGGGCGCCGAAGGTGCGCTCGACGCCGTGCGCGACGGCGCCGAGCAGCGCGCTGAAGTCGTGCGCCGCGAGCACGCCCTCCCGCAGGAGGCTGCGCTCCGTGTCGGTGGCCGTCGGCTCGAGGTGCATCGCGACTCCGTCAGACGGTGGCGTGCGACTTCGTGAACGTCTCGGTGGGGATGTCGGCGACCGCGGCGCCGGTGGGCGCCGTCCCCGGCAGGAGCTGGATCGACTTGAGGCGCCGAAGGATGTCGTGGAGCAGGTCGACCTTCTCGCGGTGGTGCAGGAATGAGCTCTTCACCGTGAAGACGATGATGTCCTTCAGCTCCTCGAGGGAGAAGTTGTGGACCTCGTGGGCGAGGAGGAACTCGTCCGTGAGCGTCGTGCCGGAGACCAGGACGTTGTCGGTGCAGAGGCAGACGCGCAGGCCGTAGTCGTAGTACATGCGGAGCGGGTGGAAGCGGAGGTCGGGCGTGGCGTTGGTCTGGCGGTTGGAGGTGAGGCAGATCTCGAGGGGCGTGCGGTGGTCGGCGCAGTAGTTGAGCAAGTCGCCGTCCTCCTTGAGGCGGACGGCGTGGCCGAGGCGGTGGGCTCCGCAGAAGTGGAGCGCCTGGCTGATGGACTCGGGGCCGTAGGCCTCGCCGGCGTGGATCGTGATGTTGACGTTGTTGCGCAGGACGAGCTGGAAGGCCTCGCGGTGGTCGAGGGCGGGGTTGCCGGCCTCGGCGCCGGCGAGGTCGAAGCCGACGACGCCTCGGTGCTTGTACATGACGCAGAGCTCGGCCATGAGGACCGAGTACTTGGGGTCGCTCATGCGCATGGCGCAGACGATGACGCCGCTGCGGATGCCGAAGTCGCGCTCCGCCTCGCGCAGGCCGTCGAGGACGGCGTCGAGCACGGAGGTGAGGCGCATGCCGCGCTGCTGGTGCAGGATCGGCGCGAAGCGCACCTCGAGGTAGACGACGTTGTCCTTCGCGGCGTCCTCGGCCATTTCGTAGGCGGCGCGCTTGAGCGACTCGTAGTCCTGCAGCACCGACAGCGTGATGTCGAAGGCCTTCAGGTATTCGACGAGCGAGCGGACCTTGTCCTGCACCATCACCTTGCGGAGCTCCGCGGCGTCGAAACTGGGGAGGGAGACCCCCTGCTTGCGGGCGAGCTCGATGATGGTTTCGACGCGCATGGAGCCGTCGAGGTGGCAGTGGAGCTCGGCCTTCGGGAGGCTGTGGAGGATTTCGCGGGTGAGTGCCTGGTGGGACATGCCTGCCTGCTTGTGCGGGTTATATTCGAGAAGGAAAGTCTTCATTCGCGATTGCTCCATTCAGGGAAGACTTCGACCGCCGTTCCGTCAACCGGTTCCTGTCCCGTTGGGGCGCGCCGTTCACGCGAAGCGGCTGCGGACCAGCAGCCCCGTTCCGAGGATCGCGAAGAGGGCGTGGGGTGCCCACGCCGCGACCGGCGGAGGGAGCGCCCCCGCGTGGCCGAGTGATCTTCCGACAATGAGCGTGACGAAGATGGCGATGAGCCAGATGAGCCCGCCGCCGAGGTTCACCAGCACGCCGGCGTGGCCGGGGCGCACCCCGTGCGCGGCGGCGAGGAGCGCCACGAGGAGCGTGGCGAGCGGGATCGAGAGCTTCAGGTGCAGCTCCGTCGCGAGGACCGGGTCGCGGGGGGATTGGCGCTCCATGACGGCGAGGTAGGAGCGGAGCTCGCGGAACGTCATGCGCTCGGGCTTCACGGTGGTTTCGAGCAGTTGGCCGATGGAGGGATCGAGCGGGGGATCGAGTTCGCGGCTCTCGAGCGAGTCGAGCCGCTCGAAGGCGGTGACCTCGCCGTCGGCGTCGAAGGTCCAGCGGCGGACCTGTTCGAAGCGCCAGGAGGGGTCCTGGCGGGCGCCGCCCCAGACCGCGGTGGCCGCTTCGAGCCGGCTGCGGACCGTGCCCGTCTCCGGATCGAGGTCGACCAGCTTGGGGAACTCCATCCAGCGCGACTGGCTGTCGTAGGAGGCGACGCGGAGGTAGCGTCCGGGACCGACGCGGAGGATCACGTTGCGGTCGCGGGCGAGGGTGGCCTCGGGCTTCTGCTGGATGTGGAGCTTCTCGACGCGGTAGGCCTGCGCGACCGCGGCGGGTGCGGCGTACTCGTTCACGCCGAGGGCGGCGAGGCTGATGACGAAGGCGGCGAGCAGGAAGGGCCTCGCGATGCGGTGCGGACGCACGCCGCCGCAAAGGTACGCGAGCAGTTCGTTCGCGCGGGCCTTCTGGGCGAGCACCCAGAGGGTGGCGACGGCGGTGCAGACCGGCAGGATGTACGCCGCGTTGGTCGGCAGCGTGAGCAGGAAATAGAAGAGCACCCAGCCGAGGCGGGAGCCTCCCTCGCCGAAGACGAAGCGGTAGTAGTCGAGCAGCGTGGTCACCAGCAGCATCACGAGGATGAGCGAGAGGACCGCCAGGAAGACCTGGATGAAGGAGCGGAGCATGTCGCGGTCGAGCAGCGGCATCTTGGTTCAGGCGGCTCCTTCGGGGCTGCGGGGCGGCGGGAACGGGTCGCCGCCGAGGTGGCGGCGCTCGTTGAGGCGCTCGAGGCGCGCCGTGCCATCGTCGTACACATCAAGCACGGTGACGCCGCAGTAGCCTAGCACAAAGGTGAAGAGGACTTCGCCGGGCCAGCGGAGCAGTCCGCCGAGGATGGCGCGCAGCGGTCCGCTGTGGGCGACGACGGCAACCACGCCGCCGGCGTGCTCCGCCAGCGCGGCGCGGACCGGGGGCATGGCGCGCGCGGCGACGTCCTCGATGTTCTCGGCCCCGGGCGAGACGCGGTGGCTCCAGCGCGCCGCCTGAAGCCGCGCGTACTCCTCCGCGTGCTGCTCCATCAGCTCGGCGATGGGGCGCCCCTGCCACTCGCCGAAGGAGCGCTCGCGCAGCCCCGCGTCGACGATGCCCGGCGCCTTCGCCCGGGTCGCGATCCGTTCGGCCAGGAAGACGGCGCGCTCGAGGTCGCTGGACAGCACCGCGGACAGCGGCGCCTTGCCGACTTCCTTCGCGGTGCGGACGGACTCCGCGCGCCCGCGGTCCGAGAGCGGCACGTCCATGGAGCCGTAGAGGATGGTCTTCGCTTCCGGCGAGACCTCGCCGTGGCGCAGCAATAGGAGGCGCGTGGCGCGGCCCCTCGGCTCGCCCCAACCCAGCGCCCGGCGGGCTTCCTTCTCCGGCTCCGTCAACTCGTCCGCCTTCCCGCGCGCTATCCGCGCGACCCCAAGCGGGCGGCGCCGCGGGAACGGACGCAAGGGAGGTTTCAACGGCGTCGCGGGAGGACTTGAACACGCGGGGGACGATCGGCTAGGCTCCGGCACGGATGGTTGCGACCAAGGCAAGGAGGCGGGGCGATGCGAATGGTTCGCGTGGTGGCGTTGTGCGCGCTGGCGGGCGCGCTGGCGGCTTTCCCGGCGGGGGCGCCGGGGCAGGCGGGGGCGCCGGGGCCGGAGGGTTACCCCTTCGTGCGCTCGCTGATGCCGAAGGAGCGTGGATTCGAATTCGACTGGAATTCGGCGGCGCATTGGAGCGAGGGGTTCGCCACGCTGCGGGCGCGCCGCGGGCCGGAGTTCTTCGCCGACATGGAGCGGCTGCTGGCGCTGGCCGCGAAGCACGAGTCGGCCGAGGTGCGCGGCGTCGCGGAGGTCGAGGCGCCCGGCTTCGAGGAGACGCGCCGCCTGTGGACGCTCGGCAACATCCCGGAGCCGCCGACGGACGGCTTGATCGCGGAGAAGCTTTGGCAGGTGGCGAAGCTGGAGGAGAAGCGGCCCGACGGCAGCGTGGCGGGACTGAAGGCGATCTTCGCCAAGGCGCGCGACCACGGCGACTGGAACCTCGCCTACGAGGCGGGCCGCCACCTCATCGCCTACCGGGAGGACGATCCGGGCCTGCAGAACGAGTTCGCCGAGGTGTGCAAGCGCTGCCGCGAGGACGCCCGCGTCCGCGCCGCCGAGGTGTACCGGCTGCTCTCCATCGACTCGAACCGCGAGGCGCTCAACCGCGGCGGGCGCGACACCGGCAGCCTCCGCGGCGCGGCGCACGAGCCGAACCGCCGCTGGCACGTCGGCGAGATCGAGCGGACCGCGTTCGAGCTCTACGGGCAGTTGATCCAGTGGGAGTCGAAGTACCGCGCGAACTGGCGCGACTACGCGGACATGCGGCAGGTCTTCGACCAGCTCACCGCGCTGCTCGGGCTGCGGGCGTACCTGATCAACTACGACGCCCTGACGGCGCACGACCCGGCGGTGCGCGAGCGCATGCTGGCCTACTGCCGCCGGATCCTGCTCGCGGAGGACTGGGCCGCCACCGCGGCGATCCCGGTCGAGGTGCCCGAGTGGGCGCCGCTGGCGTTCTCGCCATCCGCGACGGACTACTCCAACGACCACGCCACGGAGCACGCGAAGGTGGATCCGAAGGAGCTGTCGGAGGCCACGCACGCGAACGCCACGAAGCGCTACGCGAGCGAATTCCTGATCGTGCTGCGGATGCTCGCGATCGAGCGCGAGGGCGTGCTCTTCTCGATGGATCCGGAGGACCCGGCGGTGCCCGACGCGCTGAAGGAGGCGTACCGGCAGGCGCTGCTGCACGGCCGCCGCGTCTACGTGCACGAAGCCTCGGGCGACTACCTCGCCGCGTTCCGCGAGCCGGACTCGAACGAGAGCCGCGCGCGCAAGACGCGCCGGGCGGAGCTGCTGATGCGCGCCTGCGACGACCTGGCGAAGTTCGAGCAGCCGGTCGGCTTCCGGTCCGCGCGCGCCGACATGCTGTACCGCTACTCGCCCCAGGAGCCGCGCAAGTATCTGGCGCTGGCGTGGGAGCGCGATCTCACCGACGGCGTCTCCGCCTCGCCGGAGCAGTCCGCCGCGCTGATCGACATGCTCGAGTGGATCGCCCGCTTCCGCACCACCTCGGGGCGCGAGCGCATCGAGACCTACTCCGTGCTGACCGCGCTGGCGACGGCCCGGAACCTGCAGCTCGGCAAGCCCGCCGAGGCAGAGCCCACGGTTTCGGACCTGATGGCCGCTTCGCTGTCCGTGGCGGACGAAGCGAACCATGTGCAGGTGGCGCGCCTGTACCAGGACGCGCTCGAGCAGGCGGTCTTCGACCGGAAAGAGCGCGGCCAGCCGCTGGTGCGAACCCTCGAGCTGCTCGCCCGCTGGCATCTGGGGCAGGTCGCCGCCAACTCGAACCGCAACTCCGGCACGCAGTGCGACGGCGTCGAGGGCTCGCCCGAGTGGCAGGTGCTGCGGACGTACGCGGCGGCCCGGGAGATCTCCGCGGACCAAGACGCGGCGGACTCGCTGACGTTCAACAAGGTGCTGGAAAACGCCTGGGCGGTTAAGGCGGACGAGCGGCAGGCGCTCGAGTTCGCGCTGCGCATCGAGCCGTGCCTCCTGGAACGCGTGGCGGGAGGCGAGCGCGGGATGGGCGCCATGGCCTTCGTGAAGGCGCTCACCACGGCGCGCCTGCTCCACGTCGACCGGCCGGAGCAGACATGGGCGGTGCTGGAAGGCTACGCGCGCCTGCTTTCCGGGTCGCTCCCCGGGCAGGGGTACGAGAACCCGACAACATCCCACGCGGCGCGGGTCGCGATGGATCTGCTGCTGACCGGTGGCCATTCGCCGGTCAGTTTTCTCGACACCTACCGGGAGAAGCTGCGCGCGGGGCTGACGGAGCGCCCGGACTCGCCGGTGGGGGGCCTCGAGAAGGCGTTCGAGGCGCGCATGGCGCTGCTGCTCAGCGAACCGTCGCCCTCCGTCGACGCGATCTGGGACGCGCTGCGCGACTTCGCGGACGCGGTGCACGGACGCGGGGGCTGGGTGCCGTCGCAGGCGGTGGCCGCGGCGGACAAGCGCCTCAGCGGCGGCAGCTACGCGTTCTATCCGCAGTTCCACGACCGGCTCTTCGTGGCCGCGGCGGACCGCGTTGGGCATCCGTCCACGCAGGCGGACCCGGGGTACGGGGAACTGGTTCGGGGGATGTCGCTGGCGATCGCGGAACGGATGCGGACCTGGATCGGGGAGGAGTCCGGGCTCGTGGGCGAGGCCGGCGGCGCCGCGCGTCCGCCGGCGGCGTTCGAGGTGTCGGGCTCCATGCGGAACAGCTACCCGGAGATGGGGCAGGCGTTCGCCGCCTTCGAGGAGCACCAGCGTCTCGCGAGGGACATCCGCACGTTCAAGGAGTTGCAGAACGTGGGCGCGGTGCTCGGCACAGTGAACTCCGCGCTGCGCGACAAGAAGGGGATCGACGACGCGGCGAAGAAGTTCGACGTGATGTTCAAGGAGCTGCAGCGGCTCGCGGACCGTGCGGTCGCGATCGGGGCGTCGGCGCTCTACGAGGAGATCGGCGGCGCGGCGGTCATCGCCAACGCGGTGCGCGCCTACGAGCAGCTCGTCGCCGCGGGAGCCGCGATCTACAAGGAGTCCAAGCAGTAGGCGGCGGGGTTACTGGGCGTTACGCTCCCATACATCGTACGCGCCCATCCCGAGAACCCGACGGCTACCGGGCAGGCCGTCGGGGAACTCGGCGGCGCGGACGAGTGCGCGCGCGCCGGGAGGCTCCGACGCCAGTGAGGCGAGGAGCCCCTCCTTCGAATAGTGAGGCTCGACGAGGGCCGGCTCCGGGGAGAAGTACGAGAGGACCCAGTGCGGGAGCGGGTCGCCGGCGTCGTAAACGTGGAGGCGCATTTCCCAGGGATGGACAAGGGCCTCGCCGCGGCCGAGCCGCGAGGGGTCGCGCTCACGGGCGATCCGGGAGGCGAGCGCGAGCAGGTCGGCGGACTGGCCCCACCCGTGGTCGTAGCGGACGACGGCCCAGCGCGCCTGCGCGAAGGCGCCCGCCGCGAGCACCGCGGCGAGGGCGACGGGGCGCAGCCGCTCCGGGAGGAGCCGCGCCGCCGCCGCGAGGCCACCCGCCGCGAGCACCGCGGCCGGAAGCATGGCGGCCATCGTCATGCGCGGGCGCACGCTCGAGCCGAGCCCGCTCCGCATGGTGCTGAGGGTTGCGAACAGGAAGACCGCGATGAAGGCGTAGAGGAACGCCCGCGGACCGCGGGCTCCGCTCCGCAGGGCGGCAACGGCGCCCGCGAACGCCAGCGGGAGCAGGTAGCCGTGGTCCTTCGCGAAGGTCGTCGGAAAGACCAGGAGGCGCGAGAGCGCCGTCGAGTAGTCGTAAAAGTAGTTCTGCTCGAAGTTGATCCGGCGGCTGTTCTCCGCGAAGGCGGTGAAGGAGCCCAGGGCCAGCTTGCTCGAGACCACCCACGCCAGCGGGTACGCGGCGAGCAGGGTCGCGGACGCGAGCAGCAGGGCGGCGCCCCGGCGCTCGCCCCGGCGCGCGAGCCAACCGCCGCGCCAGAGAAGGTAAGGGCCGAGCAGCAGCCCCGCGATCCATGCTTCGTAGCGCAGCGTCGTTCCGAACGCCAGCAGCGCTGCGCCGAACGCGAGCCAGCGCTCGCGCCGCCAGTCGCCGTCGGGCGCTTCCTGCTCCGCGCGGAACGCGGCCCAGCAGCCGTAGGCGGCGAGGAGCGGGGGGTACGCGAGCGCTTCCGCCCACGGGTTGACCGACATCCATAGGACGACCGGGGCGCAGCCGGCGAGCGCGGCCGCGACGGCCTGCTCCGGGCCCGCGCCCCAAACCTTCCCCGCGGTCCACCAAGCCGCCGCTACCAGAGCCGCGAATCCGGCGCAGGAGAGGACCGCGTTGGCGACGACGAGTGAGCCGGCGAGCCGGTACAGCAGGCCCATCGCATAGAAGTGTCCGCCGAGCCAGACGTGGTCGTGCGGCGCGAAGAAGGGGCTGGCGGCCCACGCCATGGCCGCCGCGGGGCGCGCGTACTCGTCGCCGCCCAAGAGGAACTGCGCGCTTCCACGCATCGCGGCGAAGGCCGCGGCGGGGAGCAGCGCGACCAACGCCCACACGGGGGAGGGCAGGCCGCCGGGCTCCCCGCCGGCGGGGCGGAGGAGCAAGGCGGCCAACCCCGCGAGCCCGAGGGGAATCGTGGCCCAGAGTAGCAGGGCGCTAGGAAACACGCCCCGCCGCCGCCGCCGCTACTTTCCGCCGCCGAGCAGGTTCTTCGCGGCGTCGCCGGCCTTGCCCGCGGCCTTCTTGGCCTCTTCCGCCGCGGCGCCCGCCTTCGACTCCAGTTCCTCCAGGAGCGGCGCGTTGCGGTCGCGCAGGTCCTCGAGTTCCTCGGCGGCGGCGTCGCGCTTCTCTTCGAGGAACTTGACCAGCTCCTCGAGGCGGGAGCGGTCGCCGTCCTTCAGCTTGGCGGCTTCCTGCTTCGCCGCCTTGAGCTTGCCGTCGAGGTCGCCGAGGCTCGCGCGGACGTCATCGAACGCCTTCTGGACCGACTCCGGGGTGCGGGACTTGGCGTCCGCGAGCTGCTTTTCGAGGGCCGCGAAGCTGCTGTTGAGCTTCTCGTTCAGCTTGGCCAGCTCGCCGCCGTAGGAGCCGTCGATCTGCTCGGCGAGGCCGGCGATGGACTTGTCGATATCCTTGAAGGCGGATTGCGCCGCGTCGCCAAGGTCCTCGGCGGCGGCGCGGGCGCCTTCGCCGAGTTGCGCGATGGCCTTCTGCGCGTCCTTCTGCGCCTTGCTGGCGGGGGGCTCCTCCGCCTTCTGGCAGGCGGTGAGTGTTGCGACGGACGCCAGCGCGAGCGCGGCGAGGGTGGTCTTCATGGGTGCGTTCCTTTGGAGGGTTGCGGCGGGAATCAGTTGAAGTGGCGCCAACTGCCGACGACGGGGTAGGTGTAGGTTTCGCCGTTGAACGCCTTGATGCCGGCGATGATGCGGAGGACGGCGTAGGCGACGCCGACGACGAGCATTATCGGCACGAACAGGAACGCCGACAGGCCGCAGGTCAGGAAGAAGCTGACGAAGGCGATGGCGAGCAGGATCCAGTAAAGGATCAACAGGTTCAGGCTCTGCCGCAGGTGGTCGAAGGTGAATCCGTGGCGTTGCTTGTGGATCACGAAGAGCACGATGATCGCGACCGTGCCGAAGATGCCCGTTCCCAAATCCAGGAGGCCCGCCAAGTGACCCAGCGCGGCGAGCTGCTTGTCCGAATCCATCAAGGGCTGGCCCGGGGAGGCGTCGCTGGGCGGCGCGGCGGGGCCGGCCTCGTAGGGCGAACCGTCCGGGCCCAGGATCGGAGGGGGCGGGGGCGGCGGGGGCGGCGGAGTTTCGGACATGCTGGCTCGGTTCGCTCCGCGGGGGGAGGATTCGCTTTGCGTCGGACTGGGGGTAAGGCTAGGGCTTTGCAGGCTCTGGATCAACCGCGAAGGGCGCCCTGATGGGACAGCAGATATCGGAAAAGCGATTGAGCCACTTGGCCGGCGAGATCGTCGCCGGGGTGCGCGCCCTTCCCTCGGTGAAGTGCCGGGTGATGGAAGACTCGCTGCGGCGCAAGCTGGTGAAGGCGATGCGGGATGAATTGTTCGTGATCGAGGAGATCGAGGCGGAGGCGCGGAAGCGTCTGCTTGCGAAGCCGAAAGCGCCCGCCGAGGGAACGATGACATGGCACCGGGAATTCACAGCTTTGAAGGCAAGGATTGCTGAAGAGCGGCGTCGTGGGGGGAAGTAATCCCCCATGTGAGCCGACTGTGGAAAACCCGATTCGCATGTTGGTAGTGCGCTAAGCGGCCCCGGCTCCCCCGGGGCCGCTTTTCTTTCGCCCCCTAAAGCCAGAAAAACCCAATGTTCGCGGGTTCCGCGGAGCGACCGCGTGCGCCCCGGTGCGGGCTCCCGGGCGGTGCCGCGCGGCGCTTGGCGATCACCGACAGCGCGCCTCGCTAATACAAGATGCAGTGCGCAGCACCGCTTCTGGACGCCACGGGTGGTGCAATACGGGCTGAAATCCGGCGTGCGGAAATCGTGCCACATCGCACTTGACCTTCCATCTGGTCGACTCTCCGATACTCTTGTTCCCGCTGTGGGGAAATTGCCCTAAGTCACCCAAAGCCGCCCAATCCGTGAAGCTCCTCGCCCAACAGCTCACCGGCACCATTGTCCAGACGATCGACGCCAAGTCGCGCCTGACCGTGCCGTCGCGCTTTCTGGAGACCTTCGGGCGGTTGTCGGGGGTCGAGGGGACCGACAACCTGGCGGTGGTCGTCTCGCTTTCCTTGCGCGGCAACATGGCGATCTTCCCCGTTCCGGTGTTCGAGCGGTTCCTCGAGGATTTGCAGCAGAGCGCGGCGGAGTCGCCCGAACTCGACGAATACCTAACGAACCTGTTGAATCATTGTGAAGAGCAATCTCTGGACGCCCAGAACCGTTTGAAGGTGCCCCAGTTGATGCTCCCGATCCTGATGCCCAAGTCGGCGGAGCAGAACGCTCCGGGCTACGATCCGGAGTTGGACTATGTGGCGAAGGTGGCGGAGGTGAAGGCGGCGGAGCGCGCGCCGTTCAACGCGGCGGTGCGGGGCTGCGGGACGTACCTCGAGGTGGCGAGCGTGACGGAGGTCTTGCAGTCGTTCGTCCAGGCGGCGTCGGCCCAGACGCGCGCGGCGGCGTCGAAGGCCGGCGTGCAAAGGAGGCTGACCACCGGTGTCTATGGAACACAGGCACGAACCGGTCATGGCGAGGCAGGTGCTTGAGGTGTTGAACCCCTCGCGCTCCTCGGTGGTCCTGGACGGCACGCTCGGCGCCGCGGGGCACGCGCGCCTGCTGGCGGAGCGGCTCGGCCCGGAGGGTTTCCTCCTGGGGCTGGACCGCGACCCGGCGATGGCGGAGCGCGGCCGCGCGCGGCTGGCGGAAGCGTGCGCCGCGCGGACGGACGCGCCCCGGTTCGCGGTCGAGGCGCTGTCCTACGAGCGCGCCGGCGACGCGCTGGCGAAGCACGGCTTCGAGGGCGCCGACGCGATCGCGTTGGACCTCGGGCTGAATTCGATCCAGCTCGCGGACGCTTCTCGGGGGTTCAGCTTCCAGCACGACGGGCCGCTCGACATGCGCTTCAACCCGGCGGAGCCGGGCACGCCGAGCGTGGCCGAGCTGGTGGCGGACGCGACGGAGTCGGAGCTCGCCACGTGGATGCGCGAGTTCGCGGACGAGCGGTTCGCGGGGCGCATCGCGTCGGCGATCGTGCGGGAGCGCGCGAAGGCGCCGATCGCGACGACGGCGCGGCTGGCCGAGGTGGTGCGCGCCGCGGTGCCCGCCGCCGCGCGCCGCGGCCCCGTGGACGCGGCCACGCGCCCCATGCAGGCGCTCCGCATCGCGGCGAACCGCGAGTACGAAGTGCTCGAGGCGGGGCTCCGCGCGTGCCTGGCGGCGCTGCGGCCGGGGGGCGTGCTGGCGGTCATCTCGTTCCATTCCGGCGAGGACCGGCGCGTGAAGGAGGCCTTCGACGCGGTCGGCAGTCCGCGCCCGGACCCGGGGAACCCGTATTCCGCGACGACGCGGTCGGGCCTCGAGTACGAGGTGAAGAGCCGCGGCGCGATGAAGCCCTCCGACGAGGAAGTGGCTCGCAATCCGAGGGCGCGGAGCGCGCGGCTGCGCGCGGTGCGCCGGCTGCGGCCGGGGGAGGTCCCGGCGTGAGGGGGCGTCGCTTCTGGCGCGAGGCGCGCCGGCAGGTGTTCGGCGGGGCGGCGACGCCGGCCCGCGATCGGCGGCGCGCGGGCGCGGACTGGCGCCACGCGCTGGCCATGGCGCCGGCGTTCGCGGTGGTGATCGGACTGGGGCTGCTGCATGTGGACGCGGTGTTCCGGCTGCGCGACTACCAGATCCGCGCGGGTGTGGCGCAGGAGGCGGCGCTGCGCGAGCGCGACCGGGCGCGGGAGCTGGGCGCGGAGCTGGCGCGGGCGCAGGATTCGGCGCGCGTGGCGGCGGTTTCGGCGGAGGGCTCGGGCCTGGTGGAGCTGTCGCCGGAGCGGGTGGAGGAGCTGGCGCTGGCGCCGGCGGCGCGCGCCGCCTGGGCGGCCGCCGCGGAGCGCGCCCGCGCCGAGTGGCGCGCCCTGCAAGAGGACGAAAACCAGAGGAAAGGAGGACTGGATGCGCGGTAGGCAGCCGTCCCGCTAGGGAGGCCGCTTCCCCGACAAGACGAGGCCAGGAGCAAGAGGGTGCCCACCGGCCGGTTCAGCGTCTTCGAACCGGCCAGTCGGCCGCCGGGTGCGCAGCCCGACGATCCCGTTCCCTGTCCGAGCCCGCTCCGCGAGGATCCCGGCTCCGACGTTCCCGCTCCTGTTCCCCGTTCCGATGCGCAATGGCCGGCTTGGCCTCGACGGGGACGTCCGTTCCCGCGGCCCGCCCGGAGACACCAAGGCGCTCCTGGCCTCCTCTTGTCGCGAGAAACGTTCGGTCGTTTCCGGGAATCGGACACCCCCCTCGCCGGCGGCATCCGGACGCATCCGGGCAGCGGGCCATGTTGAAGCAGCCGCACCGCCCCGTGCTCGCCTTCTTCCTCGCGCTGTTCGCCGCGCTGGGGGTCGTGGTCGTGTTCCGGCTGCACGAGCTGCAGCTGCAGGACAAGGGCCACTACCAGGAGCGGGCGCAGTCCCAGCACGCGCGCCGCGTGGTGCTGCAGCCGGAGCGCGGCGACATCCTGGACCGCAACGGCGCGGCGCTGGCGCGCTCCGTGGGGCGCCTCAGCGTGTACGTCCACCCGGTGTACCTGCGCCCGCCGCACGCGGAGCTGGACCTGGACCGGCTGGCGACGCAGCTCTCCTTCTACACGGGGCTGACGCGCGGCGAGCTGCGCGAGCGCTTCGACCGCGACCGTCCGGTGCCGCTGGCGCGGGCGCTGCGCGAGGACGAGGCGCAGCGCATCATCGGCCTCCTCGAAATGTACGACCTGGACGGGCGGGCCTTCTGGTTCCACCGCGAGAGCCGGCGCGTGTACCCGCGTCCGCTGGCGGCGCAGGCGGTGGGCTTCTGCGCGCGCGGGGGCGACGGCGACAACACGGGCCTGGCGGGCGTCGAGATCGCCTTCGACAGCGTGCTCGCCGGGCGCCGCGTCGAGGGCCGCGTGGCGCGCACGGGGATCCGCCAGGCGCTCGAGCCGGTGCCGGAGCGCGACGTGCTGGCCTCGCGCGGCAACACGCTGGTGCTGACGATCGACGCGGGCATCCAGGAGGCGGCGGAGGGCGCGCTGGCGGAGGCGGTCGAGAAGTGGGCGGCGCGGGGAGCCTGCGCCGTGGCGGTGGACGTCGAGACCGGCGAGGTGCTGGCGCTCGCGAGCTACCCCACCTTCGACAACAACAGCTTCGAGACGGCGACGGCGGAGCAGCGCCGCAACCGCGCGATCACCGATCCGCTGGAGGCGGGCAGCGTCATCAAGCTGTTCACGGCGGCCATGCTGATCGACCAGGACCTGGTGACGCCGGCGACGCTGGTGGACTGCGAGGGCGGCCGCGCGGTGATCGACCGCCGGCGCATCACCGACGCGCCGGGGCACGACCCGCTGCACGTGGTGCCGTTCCGCGTGGCGCTCGCGTTCTCGTCGAACGTCGGCATCATCAAGCCGGCGCTGATGATGGAGAACGAGCCGTGGCACCGCTACCTCGCGAGCTTCGGCTTCGGGCGCGACTCGTCGCTCGAGCTCGGCGGCGAGAGCGGCGGCATCCTGCACCCGGTGGAGCGCTGGACCCGGCTGAGCCGCACGTCGCTGCCGATGGGCTATGAAATCTCGGTCACGCCGCTGCAGGTCGCGCTGGGCGTCGCGGCGCTGGTGAACGACGGGCGCCTGATGCGCCCGCGGATCGTGCGGGAGGTGCGCAGCGCCTCCGGCGAGGTGCTCGAGCGCTTCGAGCCCGAGGTGCTGCAGCGCCCGATCCGCCCCACCACGAGCGCCATCATGCGCGAGCTGATGCAGGACGTCGTGATGGACGGCACCGGCAAGAAGGCGCGCATCCCCGGCTACCTGATCGGCGGCAAGACGGGCACGACGGTGAAGAGCCACATCCGGGACCGCAAAGAGTACATCGCGGGGTTCGCCGGCGTGGTGCCGATCGACCGTCCGCGCGTGGCGATCTACGTGTGCGTGGACGCGCCGACGAAGGCGCGCTTCGGCGGCACGATCGCGGCCCCGGCGTTCGCGCGGATCGCGCGGGCGGCGATGATCCAGCTCGGCGTGCCCCCCTCGGAGGCGGCGCCGGCGGAGGACGCGGACCTGCTCGAGGTGGAGCCGGAGTTCGACCTGCCCTCGCCGCTGTTCGCGCGCGCCGCGGAGGGCACCATGCCGGACCTGCGCGGGCTGACGGCCGCGGCGGCGCGCCGCGCGGTGCCCGCCGGACCGGCCTCGCTCAAGCTGGTCGGAACGGGAATCGTCACCGACCAGTCGCCCGCCCCGGGCGAGCCCGTGGACCCGTCCACCGACATCTTCCTCCACTTCGAGCCGCTCTCGACGAGCGCCGCGGTGGAGGCGCTCCGCCTCGCCAACGCCACCCTCGCCGCCCCCTCCGGAGAATAGACCCAGTGCTGCGCACCGACCCGATCACCCTCGTGAAACTGCTGTCGGACGCCGGCGTCCGCGACGCGGAGCTGCGCGGCGCGCCGGGCGCGCTCCTCACGGGGCTCGCGGACCACGCGGAGCGCGTGGAGCCGGGCGCCTGCTTCGTGGCGCAGCGCGGGGCGAACTCGGACTCGCACCACTTCGTGGGCCGGGCGGTGGAGCGCGGCGCGGCCGCGGTGATCGCGAGCGAGCCGGTGCCGGTGCCGGACGGCGTGGCGCTGGCGCTGGTGCGCGACTCGCGCCGGGCGCTCGGGCACATCGCGCAGGCGGCGGCGGGCAACCCGGCGAAGGCGCTCGCGGTGCTCGGCGTGACCGGCACGAACGGCAAGACGACGGTGGCCTGGCTGACGGAGTCGATCCTCGCGGACGCGGGGATCTCGGCGGGCCGCATCGGCACGCTGGGCTACGCGTTCGCGGGCTCGGAGCACTCGCTGAACAACACGACGCCCGGACCGATCGAGCTGGCGGACATCATGCGCCGCATGCGCGCGGCAGGCGTCACGCACCTCGCCATGGAAGTGTCGAGCCACGCGATCGACCAGGGGCGCGTGAACGGCGTGCCGTTCCTCGCCGGGGCGCTCACCAGCATCGGGCAGGACCACCTGGACTACCACGGCACCTTCGAGAACTACGTGGCGTGCAAGAAGCGCTTCTTCACGGAGCACCTGGGGCCGTCGCGGGGGGTGTGGGTGCTGAACCTGGACGAGGCCGCGGGCGAGGAGCTGCGCGACGCCGCTGGCGGCGCGCCGGTCTCGACCTACGCGCTCGGCACGCGGGCGTCGGCGACGATCCAGTCGGGCGACGTGCACACGACGGCGAGCTTCAGCGAGTTCATCCTGCGGATCCGCTGCGAGGTCGGGCGGGTGCGCGCGCCGCTGGTGGGCTCGTTCAACATTTCGAACATGATGGCGGCGGCGGGGCTTTGCGACGCGGCGGGGCTGGACGTGCGGAGCATCGCGCGCGGCCTCTGCGGCTGCCGCCCGGCGCCGGGCCGCTTCGAGCGCGTGGACGCGGGGCAGCCATTCACGGT
The DNA here is from genome assembly GCA_033764015.1 of Candidatus Sumerlaeia bacterium. GTDB lineage: Bacteria > Sumerlaeota > Sumerlaeia > SLMS01 > JANRJK01 > JANRJK01. The sequence continues at coordinate 39,474 of JANRJK010000021.1, forward strand.
GCTGGTGGACTACGCGCACACGCCGGACGCGCTGGAGCGGACGCTGCGCGCGGCGCGGCGGCTGGCCTCCTCGCGGCTGCTCTGCGTGATGGGCGCGGGCGGCAACCGCGACGCCGGCAAGCGCCCGCTGATGGGCCGCGCCTGCGCGCAGCTCGCGGACTACACCGTCGTCACCAGCGACAACCCGCGCTTCGAGGACCCGGAGGCGATCATCGCGCAGATCCTGGCGGGGTTCCGCGAGGAGCGGACGCCGCGGTCGCGCTACACGGCGATCACGGACCGGCGGCTCGCGATCGAATCGGCGCTCCGCATGGCGGCGCCGGGCGACTGCGTGCTGATCGCGGGCAAGGGGCACGAGGACTACCAGGAGGTCGCCGGCGTGCGGCACCCCTTCGACGACCGGGTGGCGGCGCGCGGGGCGCTCGCCGCGATGGCCGCCGACTGGGCGCAGGGGCGCTCCCCGGTCGAATCCGCCAGCATCGAAACCCACACGGAGGGCGCCACTTGGAACTGACCGCGCAATTCACTGCGGAGGCGTGCGGAGGCGGGCTCCGCGGCCCGGGGGACATCGTCTTCAAGGGCGTTTCAACCGACTCGCGGACGACGGCGCCGGGCGAGCTGTTCGTCGCGCTCGACGGCCCGCGCTTCCACGGCGAGGACTTCCTCCCCGCGGCGATGGCGCGGGGCGCCGCGGGCGCGCTGCTTGCCCGTCCCGTCGAGGGCCTGCCCGCGGACTTCCCGGTGGTCGTGGTCGAGGACACGCTCGAGGCGCTCGGCGCGCTGGCGAACGCGTGGCGGCGGGCGCTGAACCCGATCGTCGTCGCGGTGAGCGGTTCCGCCGGCAAGACGACGACGAAGGAGATGACCGCCGCGCTGATGAACGGCGCGGCGCCGGTGCTCGCCACGGAGGGGAACAAGAACAACCTGGTGGGACTGCCGCAGACGCTGCTGCGCCTGCGCCCGGAGCACCGCTTCGCCGTGGTGGAGCTGGGGATGAACCGCCCCGGCGAGCTGCTGCGCCTGACGGAGATCGCCGCGCCGGACGCGGTGGTCATGACGAACATCGGCAACGCGCACATCGGCAACTTCGGCTCGGAGGAGTGCCTGGTGCGCGCGGAGCTGGAGGTGCTGGACGCGCTGGACGGCCACGAGGTGGTGTTCTTCAACGCCGACTGCCCGGTGCTCTCGGCGCACCTGCGCCAGGCGGAGGCGCCCTTCCTGCTCACGCCGTTCGGCCGCGAGGCGATCTCGCAGGTCGGCATCGAGGACGTCTCGCCGATCGATCCGGTGGGCTACCGGATGGTGCTGCGCGTGGGCGAGGAGCGCCGCGCGCTGGAGCTGCCGCTGTTCGGCGAGTACCAGGTGTCAAACGTCTGGGCGGCGGCGTCGGTGGCGCACTACTACGGCGTCGGGATCGACCGGATCGCGTCGCGGCTGGGGAACTTCACGGCGCCGGCGCTGCGCAGCGACGCGGAGTGGATCGGCGGCGTGCTGGTGGTGAAGGACTGCTACAACGCCTCGCCGGACCCGATGCTGCGCGCGATCGCGAGCTTCCGCAAGCTGCGCGGCGTGAAGCGGCGCTTCGCGCTGCTGGGCGACATGTACGAGCTGGGCGAGTTCACCGCGCGCTTCCACGAGGTCGTGGGGCGCGCCGCCGCGGAGGGCGGCCTCGACGGCCTCTTCGCGGTCGGCGAGCACACGGTGGACACGGTGCGCGAGGCGGCCCGCGGCGGCCTGCTGGCGGTGCACTGCGCGGATTCCACGGAGGCGGCGCGGCTCCTCGCCTCGGAGCTCCGCGAGGGCGACGCGCTGCTGGTGAAGGGCTCGCGGGCGAACCGCCTGGAGCAGGCTGTCGAGCGGCTGCGCGCGGGCCTGGCGGCGGCGGACATGCTGGAGGTGGACGCCACGTGATCCTGTGGCTCCTCGATCTCCTCGGCCTGTCGCAGTCGGCGGCGCTCGGCAACCTCGCGGGGTACATCACCGTGCGGGCGGCGGCGGCGCTGGTGCTGACGTTCGGGCTCTGCGTGCTGGCGGGTCCGCGCTTCATCGCGTGGCTGCGCGCGCGCAAGATGGGGCAGCACATCCGCCGCTCCGAGGGCGAGAACGCGGTGAGCCTGCACGAGATGCACGCCGGGAAGGCGGGCACGCCGACCATGGGCGGGCTGCTGATGCTCGCGGCGCTCACGGTGTCGGTCGCGCTGGTCGGCGACTGGGACGAGCCGGTGCTGTGGCTGGCGTACTTCGCGGCGCTCTCCTTCGGGATCATCGGCTTCATCGACGACTACCGGAAGTTCACGGGCCGCAACAACAAGGGGATCAGCGAGCGCGAGAAGCTGGCGGCGCAGGCGGCCTTCGGGCTGATCTTCGCGGCCGGCTTCTACTACTTCTGCGGCGACATGGTGCGCTACCGCGTCACGGAGGTTTCGGGCGCGGACCTGCTGGTGCTGCCGTTCGTGAAGGAGTGGGCGTTCGCGCTGGGGATCGCGTACATCCCGTTCGCGGTGCTGGTGCTGGCGGCGACGAGCAACGCGGTGAACCTGACGGACGGGCTGGACGGCCTGGCTGCCGGGGTGAGCACCGTCGCCGCGATGTGCTTCGCGCTGGTCGCGTACCTCGCGGGGCGCGCGGACATGTCGACGTACCTGTTCATCCCGCACGTGCAGGGCGCGGGCGAGGTGGCGGTGATCCTGGCGGCGCTCGTGGGCGCGTGCCTCGGGTTCCTGTGGTTCAACGCGCACCCCGCGCAGGTGTTCATGGGCGACACGGGCTCGATGATGGTCGGGGGCCTTCTGGGCGCTTCGGCGCTGCTGGTGAAGCACGAGCTGCTGCTGGTGCTGGTGGGCGGCATCTTCGTGCTCGAGGCGGGCTCCGTGATCCTGCAGGTGGGCAGCGTGAAGCTCACCGGCCGCCGGGTGCTGCGCATGTCGCCGCTGCACCACCACTTCGAGAAGCTCGGCGTTCCCGAATCCAAGATCATCGTCCGCTTCTGGGTCGTGTCGGCGCTGCTCGCGCTGGCGGGACTCTCGACGCTCAAGCTCCGCTGACCGGCCCGCGAGGGCGCCACCGCCGATCCGTTCCTTGACTTAGTCAACCCTCTCCCCCGCTCCACCCTCCATCCCACTCCCGCTCCCGTTCCGGAGGACCTCCCGCTGATGCAGCCTTCCCTTTCGTTCCCCTTCCGCCGCGTGTGCGTGTTCGGCGCCGCGCGCTCCGGCGTCGCCGCCATGCACCTGCTGCGGCACCACAACATCGAGGTGACGCTCGTCGACGAGCGCCCCGCGAAGGAGTTCCGCTCGCTGATCCGGCGCATCCGCCGGCTGTACGTGACGGCGCACTTCGGCGACCTGTCGCCGAAGATGCTCGCCGGCTGCGAGGCGATCGTGCTCTCGCCCGGCATCCGGCTCGACCACCCGTTCGTCGAGGCGGCGCTCGAGCGCGACCTCCCGGTGATCTCCGAGGTCGAGCTCGCGTCGTACTTCGCGCGCTCGCCGATCGTCGCCATCACCGGCACCAACGGCAAGACGACGACCACGATCCTGACGGGCCAGATGGTGGCCGACTCGGGCGTGAACGCGGTGGTGTCCGGCAACATCGGGCGCGCGTTCTCGGACGGCGTGCTGTCGACGCTCGACGAGACCCGCGAGTCGGTGCTCGTCACCGAGGTGTCGAGCTTCCAGCTCGAGTCGATCGAGACGTTCCGCCCGCGGATCGCGGCGATCCTGAACATCACGCGGGACCACATGGACCGCTACCCGTCGATGCGCGAGTACGTGGAGGCCAAGTTCCAGATCACGCGCAACCAGACGGCGGAGGACTCGCTGATCCTGAACCAGGACGACCCGCTGGTGATGAAGCTGGCGGAGGAGACGGAGGCGCAGGTCTTCACGTTCTCGATGTCGGGGAACAAGGTGAAGCAGGGCGCCTTCCTGGAGGGCGACCGGCTGTACCTGAAGGTGGGCGGCGAGATCACGCCGGTCTGCAACGTGTCGGAGATCCCGCTGCCGGGGCGGCACAACGTGGAGAACACGCTGGCGTCGCTGCTGATGGCGACGCGCGCGGGGGTCTCGGTGGATTCGATCCGCGGGACGCTGCACAAGTTCAAGGGCGTGGAGCACCGCATCGAGTTCGTCGCCGCGACGAAGGAGAACGTGCGCTTCTACAACGACTCGAAGGCGACGAACGTCGATTCGCTGGAGAAGGCGCTGATGGCGTTCGACCGTCCGATCGTGCTGCTGGCCGGCGGGCGCGACAAGGCGTCGGCCTACGACCGGCTGAACCACCTGATCAAGGAGAAGGTCCGCGGGCTGGTGCTGATCGGCGAGGCGGCGCCGCTGATCGAGAAGCACTGGGGCGCGCTGGTGCCGACGCGGCGGGCGAAGGACATGGACGAGGCCGTGAAGTCGGCGGCGGGCCTGGCGCAGCCTGGGGACGTGGTGCTGCTGTCGCCGGCGTGCGCCAGCTTCGACATGTTCCGCGACTTCGAGGACCGCGGCGCCAGCTTCAAGCGCTCGGTCCGCAACCACCTGGGGCTGTGACGCGCGCGTGAACGACTTCCTCGCCGGTTTCCGGAGCCCCGCGGGCCTGTTGATGCTCGTGGCGTCCACGCTGTTCGCGGTGGGCGTGGTCGCCGTCTTTTCGGCGAGCGGGGCCCGGGCCGGCCTGGAGGAAGGCGTCGCGCTGTCGGCGCAGGAGGCGCTCTCGGGCGACGGCCTCGCGCGGCACTACGCGGCGACGTACGCGGTGAAGCAGGCGGTCTGGGGTGCGCTGGGGATCGCCGCGATGGCGCTGCTGGCGTCGCTGCCGGCGGAGCTGTGGCGGCGCGCGGCGCCCTGGCTGCTCGGCTTCGCGGCGGTGCTGCTGGTGCTGGTGATCGTCGGTCCGCTCGGGGTCGAGTCGAAGGGCGCGCGCCGCTGGCTGCGGCTCGGGCCCGTGACGATCCAGCCGGCGGAGTTCGCGAAGATCGCGCTGGTGCTGTTCATGGCGCGGATGCTCGCGGAGAACCGGCTGAGGCACACGTCGTTCACCAAGGGCTTCCTGCCGCCGGCGGCGGTGCTCGGCGTTTTCGCCGCGCTGATCCTGCTCGAGAAGGACCTCGGCATGACGGCGCTGGTCTGCGGCGCGTGCTTCTCGATGTGGATCCTGGCGCGGCTGCACAGCCTTTACCTGGCGGCGGTCGCGGTTGCCGGGCTCGCGGGCGGGGTGCTGCTGGTGCTGACGCAGAGCTACCGGGTGAACCGCATCCTCGCGTTCCTCGATCCGGACAAGTACGCGCTGACGCACGCTTACCAGCTCAACCAGTCGCTGATCGCGGTGGGCTCGGGCGGGATGTGGGGGCAGGGCCTCGGCATGAGCCTGCAGAAGTACCACTTCCTGAGCGAGGCGCACACGGACTTCATCTTCGCGATCGTGAGCGAGGAGCTGGGCTTCGTGGGGGCGTCGGCGGTGGTGCTGCTGTACCTCGCGTTCCTTTCGCTGGGCATCCGGACGGCGCTGCGGGCGCCGGACTACTTCAGCGCGCTGGCGGCGGGCGGCCTCACGCTGCTGGTCGGCATCGGCGCGTTCATCAATTTCTTCGTGGTGCTGGGCCTGGCGCCGACGAAGGGGCTCACGCTGCCCTTCCTCAGCTACGGCGGCTCGTCGATCCTCGCGTCGTTCATCGTGGCGGGGCTGCTGGCGGGGATCGCGAACAGCTCGGCGGAGCCGGGCCTCGCGGCGGAGGGCTCCCATGCCTGAGCGCCGCGCGCCCCGACTGCTGGTCGTCGCCGCGGGCACCGGCGGGCACATCGTGCCCGGCGTGGTGTTCGCCCGCGCGGCGCGCGCCTCGGGCGCGGAGGCCGCGCTGGCGGCGGGCGCGCGCCCCGTGGAGGAGCAAGTCTACGCCGCGCTCGGCGAGGAGCGCCTGCGGGTGCCGCTGCGCGTGGGCATCAACGCGCGGGGCCGGCTCGCGCCGTGGAACGTCGCGCGCGACCTCGCCGCGGCGGCGCGGACGCTGCGCGCCTTCCGCCCGGACGCGGTGCTGTCGATGGGGGGCGCCTACGGCGTGCCGTTCCTGCTGGCGGCGAAGGCGATGGGCCTGCCCGTCTTCCTGCACGAATCGAACCGGCGCCCGGGGCGCGTGACGCGGATCTTCGCGCGGCTGGCGGAGCGCGCCTTCCTGGGCTTCCCGCCGGACGCGGCGGTGGCGAACGCGCTCGTCACGGGAACGCCGGCGCGCTCGGTCGAGCCCGCCGCCGTGCGCGACACGGTGTGCTTCCTGGGGGGCAGCCTCGGGGCGAAGCGCGTGGCGGACGCGGGCGCGGAGCTGGCCCGCGGCATCGTCGAGGCGCATCCCGGACTGCGCGTCGTGGTGCTGGGCGCGTCGGCGCCGGAGGGCTCCGCGGCGGATCCGTCGATCGAGTTCCTGCCGTTCTGCGCGGACGTGCCGGCGCTGCTGGCGCGGAGCGTCCTGGCGGTGTCGCGCGCGGGTGCGAGCACGCTGGTCGAGCTGGCGGCCGCGGGCGCGCCGGCGGTGCTGGTGCCGTACCCGCGGGCGAAGGACGACCACCAGCGGGCGAACGCGCGCTTCGCGGCGGAGCGCGGCGCGGCCGTGATGGTTGACGAAGTCAACGATCCGCAGGAGTCGCTGGAGGACGCGGTCCGCGCGCTGCTCGCGGACCCGGCGCGGGCCGCCGCGATGGGCGCGGCGGCGCGGACGCTGAACGCGGCGGACCCCTGCGCGGCGATGCTCTCCACGATTTCGCAGTCGCTCGACGCGCGCCGGACCGGCGGCGCGGCCACCCTAGATCCCGCGGAGATCCGCCGATGACGACGCTCTCGCAGGCCACGCAGCACGCCCCCACCTGGAGCGGCGCCTTCCCGCGCAGCGCCCACCTGCTCGGCATCGGCGGCGTCGGGATGCAGGGGCTCGCGTTCGCGCTGCACACGCGCGGCTGCGCGGTCTCGGGCACCGACCCGTGCCCGCGCGGGAAGCTGGCGCACCTGCTCGAGCTCGGCATCAACGTCTTCGGTGAGCACCGGGCGCGCGACCTGTCGCACGCGGAGGTCGTGATCCGCTCCTCCGCGGTGCCGGACGACAACCCCGAGCTGCTCGCCGCGCAGGCGCAGGGCGTCCCGGTGGTGCACCGCGTCGAGGGGCTGGCGCTGCTGCTGCGCGACCGGGCGGGGCTGCTGGTGGCGGGCACGCACGGCAAGACGACCACGACGGCGATGGCCGGGTTCCTCGCGGAGGCGGCGGGGCTCGACCCGTGGGTCTTCGTGGGGGGCGACGTGGCGGAGTGGGGCGGCTACTGCCGGCGCGGCGGCGCGGACTCGGTCTGCGTCGCGGAGACGGACGAGAGCGACGGCACCTTCCTGCGCGTGCCCGGCCAGTACGCCGTGGTGACGAACATCGAGGAGGAGCACCTCGCCTACTGGCGCGACGGCGACGCGCTGCGCGAGGGCTTCCGCAAGTTCATGGAGCGCATCGCGGGCGGGCGGCTGGTGGTCTGCGCGGACGACCCCGGCGTGCGCTCGCTGGAGCCGCACTGGCGCGGCGTCGCGCTGAGCTACGGCGCGGAGTCGGAGGACGCGGACTACCGGATCGAGTCGCTGGAGCACGGGGCGGAGGGCAGCGCGTTCCTGCTGCGGCTGCCGGACGGCTCGCGGACGCCGGTGCGCGTCGGGGTGCCGGGTCGGCACAACGCGCTGAACGCGGCCGGCGCGCTGGCGCTGGCGCACCGCGCGGGGATGGATCCCGCGGCGGTGGCGGGGGCGCTGGCGCGCTTCCGGGGCGTGGGGCGGCGGTTCACGCGGCACGCGCTCGCGGGGGGCGTGCTGCTGGTGGACGACTACGGGCACCACGTGAGCGAGATCGAGGCGACGGTGCGGACCGCGCGGCAGGTGGCGGACGCGCGGCGCGGGCGCCTGTTCGCGGTGGTGCAGCCGCACCGCTACTCGCGCGTGGAGCACACGATCGCGCGCTACGGCGAGGCGCTGGAGGGCGCGGAGCGCGTGTGGATCACGGACGTCTACGCGGCGGGCGAGGAGCCGATCCCCGGTTGCCGCGGCGGCGACGTGGCGGCGGTGTGCGCGGCCTCCGGGCGCGCGACGCGCTTCGTGCCGGACCCCGCGGAGGCGGTGGGCGAGGCGCTCGAGGGCGCGCGCGCCGGCGACGTGGTGCTCTGCCTCGGGGCGGGGTCGATCTCCGACGCGGCGCGGCGCGCGGCCGCGAAGGCGGGGGTGCTCGCATGAGGCTTGCGGCGGAGTTCCGCGAACTACTGGACCGCCCGATCCCGGGCGTCTCTTTCACGCCGTTCGCGGACGTGACGAAGAAGACGACGATGAAGACGCGCGCCCGCGCCGCGATGCTGGCGCACGCGGACTGCCCGCGCGGGCTGGCGGAGCTGCTGCGCCGCGCCCGCGCGATGGGGTGGCCGCTGCGGATGCTCGGGGGCGGCGCGAACACGCTTTTCGCCGCGGGCTTCTACGAAGGCGTGCTGGTGACGCTCGGGAACGCGTTCGCGCAGGTCGAGTACCTGGGCGGGACGATGCTGCGCGCGGGCTCGGCCACGCCGATGCCGCGGCTGCTGAAGCTGGCGAACCAGCACGGCCTGATGGGCCTGGAGTTCCTGCACATGGTGCCGGGGCAGGTGGGCGGCGGGCTGGCGGGGAACGCGGGCGCGGGGGACTACGGGCTGTGCGAGTTCCTGGAGCGCTGCCTGTGCCTGACGCGCGACGGCCGGCTGCTGGAGGTCGGGCGCGGCGGGTTCGACTACGGCTACCGCTTCTCCGAGCTGTCGCAGGTGGTGGTGCTGGAGGCGGACTTCCGGCTGATGCCGCTGCACGCGCAGGAGGCGGAGCGGCGGAAGGCGGACTTCAAGGCGAAGAAGGCGGGCCAGCCGTACGACTGGCCCTCGTCCGGCTGCATCTTCAAGAACCCGCGCCCGGCGGGGGGCGGGAAGCCCGTCAGCGCCGGCAAGCTGATCGACGAGGCGGGCCTCAAGGGCTACCGGATCGGCGACGCGGCGGTGTCGGAGGGCCACGCGAACTTCATCATCAACCTGGGCGAGGCGACCGGCGAGGACTTCCTGGCGCTGATCACGCTGATCCAGGACGTGGTGCAGGAGAAGCACGGTGTGGAGCTGGAGGCGGAAGTGAAGATCCTGGGCGGCCCGCTGGAGCGGGCGGCGGCGGTCGCGTGAAGCGCCGGCTGCGGACGACGGCGCGGGCCGCGGGGCGCTCCGTGGCGGACGCGGCGCTGCGCGCCGGGCGCGGCGCCTCGTCGCTGCTGGCGCCGCGGAGGCTGCTGCGGCGCCTTGCGGCGGTCGGCGCGCTCGCCGGAGCGGCCGCCTTCGGCGCCGCCTTCTGGGACTTCCTCGCGCGGTCCGACTACTTCACCGTGCGCGAGGTGGACCTGCGCACTCCGCTGCGCGACGGCGCGCGGGCGCCGGTGGACGCCGCGGATTTCGACGGCGCGAACCTTTTCTCCGGACTCCGGGAGGTCGAGGATCGCCTCGCCGCGCGGCCCGACCTGGCGGGAGTCGAGGTGCGCCGCGTCTGGCCGGACCGCGTCGAGGTGGCGTGGGAGCCGCGCGCCACCGCGGCGCTGCTGGCGCATTCGGGCGGAGTGCTCGCGCTGTCGGACTCCGGCGCGGTGCTGCGCCCGGCCACCTCGGCGGAGGTGCGCGACCCGCGGCTGGTGCTGCTGACGGGCTGGGGCGCGGAGCCGCTGAAGCCCGGCGACCGGGTGGACGCGGAGGAGTGGCGCCGCGCGTTCGTGGCGATGCGCGCCTGGGACCACGGGCGTTCGGCGACGTCGCCGCAGCTTTCCGAGGTGCACCGCACGGCGCCGGGCGAGTTGGAGCTGGTGTTCGCGAACGAGTCGCGGGCGGCGCTCGGCGCCGGCGACCCGGCTCCGCTGCTGGCGGCCTACACGGCGGCGCTGGACGCGCTCGGTCCGCGGGCGCTGACGGGGCGCCGGCTCGAGCTGCTGAACGACGAGCACCTTTCGATCACGCCGCTGTTTCCCGAATCGCCGGCGCGGGCGGCCAAGCCGCGCGCGCCGGCCACCAACATCGTCCGCACGGAGGCCCGCCCGTGAGCGCCGTTTCCCCCAGCACCGCGTCCGGCGACCTGTTCGCCGGCATCGCCGCCGAGTCCCCCGCCTCGGCGCACGCGCCCGCGTGGCGCTCGCTCGGCCTGCCCTCCTCGCCGGAGATCTTCACCGGCGTGGACATCGGCACCACGAAGGTGTGCTGCGTGATCGGCGAGATCCGCCCCGACGGCACCGTGACGATCCTGGGCGTGGCGAGCACGCCGAGCCAGGGCCTGCGCCGCGGCGTGGTGATCAACCTGGAGGAGACGATCGACTCGGTGCGGACTGCGATCCGCAAGGCGGAGGAGATCGCGCAGCACCGGGCGAAGGACGTGTTCGTGGGGATCGCCGGCGGCCACATACGCTGCCACCAGGTTTCGGCGAGCATCGACGTGTCGAACCCGGAGCGCGGCATCTCGAAGGCGGACATGCGCCGCGCCACGAACATGGCGGTTTCGGGCCACGCGACGGTCGAGCGCGAGGTGATCGAGACGATCCCGCAGCGCTACCTGACGGACGACGGCTGGGTGATGGACCCGGAGGGCTTCTCGAGCCGCAAGCTGGGGGTGGAGCTGCTGCTGGTGAGCGCGGCGGTGACGAGCGCGCAGAACATCGTGCGCTCCGTGAGCGAGGCGGGCTACCGCGCCAGCTCGATCTACCTGGAGCCGCTCGCATCGTCGCTCGCGATCCTGTCGCGGCTGGAGAAGGAGCTGGGCGTCGTCGTGATCGACATCGGCGGCGGCACCAGCGACGTGGCGATCTGGGCGGACGACGCGGTGCGCTACATCGACGTGGTGCCGTTCGGCGGCGACGCGGTGACGGAGGACCTGGCGAAGGTGCTCAAGATCAGCCGCTACGACGCGGAGAACCTGAAGAAGAAGCACGGCCACGCGGTGGCGTCGGAGCTGGACCCGGGCGAAACGATCGACGTGCCGGTGGTGCTGACCGGCGGGACGCGGCAGGTGCCGCGGGTGCTGGTGGCGGAGATCATCGAATCGCGCATGGAGGAGATCCTGTCGCTGGCGCACCAGCGCATCTCGGGCCTCGCGCCGTACAAGCAGGTGCGCGGCGGCGTGGTGCTGACGGGTGGCGCGTCGCTGCTGCCGGGGCTGACGAAGGTCGCCGGCCGCGTCTTCGGCCAGCCGTGCAAGATCGGCGTGCCCTCGGGCCTCGGCGGCCTGAGCAGCGTCGTCTCCAGCCCGATCTACTCGACCGGCGTGGGCCTGGTGCTGCACGGGCTCGAATCGCCGAAGGGGCGCTTCCTGCTCGACGAGGACCTGTTCCACCGGCTGATCCGGCGGTTCAAGGAAGTGGTCGCCTCGTTCCGCTGAGCCGGTCCGAATCGGAGTGACCCGGCGCGGGCGCGCGCGCTGACTGCACGCCGGAGGACGGCCCCATGGACACCCCGAAGCGCCCCGCCATCTTCTTCCTGCTGCCGCTCGCGGTCCTGCTGTTCGCGCTGTTCCACCTTTCGGTGAACGACGTCGACGTGGACCTTTGGGGGCACACGCTGTTCGGCCAGCGGATGCTTTCGCTGGGCGAGGTGGAGCGCGCGGAGCCGTTCTCGTGGACCGCGCCGGGGCACCGCTGGATCAACCACGAGCTGGTGGCGGAGCTGCTGCTCGGCGCGGCGCACGTGGTGGCGGGCGGCACGGGGATCTGGCTGCTGAAGACGTCGATCGGCCTGCTGGTGTTCGGCCTCTGCGTGGGCTACGCGCTGGACGGCGAGCGCTGGCCCCGGAGCGCGGCGGTGTGGCTGGTGGCGGCGCTCGGGGTGGTCGAGCTGGCGTTCGGATTCGCGGCGCGGCCGCAGATCTTCACGGCGCTGGGGCTGGCGCTGCTGCTGTACATCCTGCGCGAGGGGCACCGGTCGCACCCGGCGTGGTTCCTGGCGCTGCCGCTGCTCCTGGCGGGCTGGATCAACACGCACGGCGGCGCGTTGGCGGGCGTCGCGCTGACCTGCGCCTGCGCCGCGGCGTCGCTGGCGGAGTCGCAGCTCCGCGCGCGGATGCGGCTGGACGGCGAGCCGCCGGTGCCGCTACGCACCGCGCTGTGGCTGGCGGCGGTGGTGCCGTTCTGCTTCGCGGCGCTCCTCCTCAACCCCTACGGCAAGGAACTGCCGCTCTGGCTTTGGGAGAGCGTCCGCTACGTGCGCCCGGAGATCGACGAGTGGAACCCGGTCCGCTTCAGCCTGGACCACCTGCCGTTCCTCTTCCTGGCGCCGGCGTCGCTGGCGTCGCTGTGGCTGGCGCGGCGCTCCGTGCGCTGGTACGAGGCGGCCTTCCTCGGCGCGCTGCTGGTGGTCTCGCTGCGCCACGCGCGGCATGTGCCGCTGTTCGCCGTGGCGGCGATCGCACTGCTGCCGGGATGGTTCCTCGCGGCGGGAGCGGCGCTGGGCGACCGCTTCGCCGCGGTGCGCGAGGCGCTCTCGCAGCAGCGCATGCAGCGGCTCCTCGCGGGCATCCTCGCCGCGGTCGCGGTGGCGCTCGTGCCCTCGACGCTCTTCCTGCGCAAGGAGACCTTCCACTCGATGGAGGTGCCCCGGGAGCGGTGGCCGCTCGATGCGATCGCCTTCGCCCGCGACCACGGCCTGCAAGGCAACACGGTGACGTTCTTCGACTGGGGCGAGATCACGCTGTGGGAGCTGCCCCGGAACCCGCCGTCGATCGACGGCCGCCTGGACACGTGCTACCCGCGCGCGGTGATCGAGGCGCACTGGGACTTCTACAACTGCCGGCCGTTCGACGCGGCGGCGCTGGACCTGGCGAAGGCGGACGTGGCGATGGTGCCGCAGGACCTCGCGTGCGTGCGCACGCTGCTCGGGCTGCCGGAGTGGACGCCGGTGTACCGCGACCGGCTGGCGGCGGTTTTCGTCCGCGACGCGGCGCGGTTCCCGTCGCTGGCGCAGTACGAGCGCCTGCCGGTGGAGCGGCTCGACCTGCCGCAGCCGGGCCGCGCGCCGTTCCCCCGCGAGCTGCCGGAGCTGTCGCGGTTCTGAGGATGGCCCAGCGCCCGATCATCCTTGCAGCCCACCGCGGCGCGGGGCGTTCCTAAGGGGAGCCGACACCCCGCCGCACCGGAGACGACGACCATGCCCGAGCCCGCCATCAATCCCGGCAAACTCCGCCTCGCCTACGTCAACGACCTGACCACGCTCCCCGTCACGTACCAGATCTCCGCGAACCTGCGCAGCGCGGCGGTCGCGGAGGGCACCATGGCGGAGGTGCGCGGCATGATGCTGGACGGAGCCGCCGACATCGCGTTCCTCCCGGCGGCGGACATCCTGATCAACCCGAACCTGATGCTGGTCACCTGCGGCGGCATCACGGTGAACGGCGCTTCGAACCTGATCCTGCTCGCGTCGAAAGTGCTGCCGAGCGAGGTGGGCCGAGTGCTCGTCGACTCGAACGACATGGGCGCGATCGGCCTCGCGCAGTACGTGCTCGCGTCGAAGCTCCGCATCCGCCCCGAGTTCTACCAGGCGGAGGCGCCGCTGAACCCGGCGCACTTCGACTTCAACGCGGACCCGCACGACGCGTACCTGCTGACGGGGCTCAACGCGGTGATCGTCCGGCGCCAGGCGTTCGCCTGGGCGAACGACCTCACGCAGGCGTGGCAGGAGATGACGGGCGCGCCGTTCGTGCTCTGGGGCTGGGCAGTGAACAAGGGGACGGCGATCGGCACGATCGACAAGGAGATCACCGAGCTTGTGCGGCGGAACAGCTTCGAGCTGCCCGCGATGGCGCGCCGCTACGCGGAGGAGCACAGCCTCCCCGCCGCCAGCGTCGAAGCGTTCCTGGCGCGCGTGCTCAAGACCGACCTCGGCACGAACGAAATCACGTCGATGCGGCGCTTCGGCAAGGAAATGCACCAGAGCGGCATCCTCGAGTACACCCCGCAACTGCCGCTGTACCAGACGACGACCACCGGCACCCGCGGCGGCGCCGGCAGCACGAAGCCGGGCGCAGGGACGAAGGGGAGGTAGGGGGGGCCGGAGCTGGTTGGTCAATCCATGCAGCGGTAACGCATTCGCTTCATGGCATGGGTAACACTCGAAGAGAGGAGTCAACAAGCCGTGGCCACCAAGCGTTCGATCAGCACAGAGGAGTTTATCGAGGCGCTCGGGCCATTCGACCTCGCGACGAAGCATCTGGGGATCACGCTCTGGCGCGTTTGCACCGAGAGGTTGGGCAGCGTCCCCTACGCGCAGCCGTCAGGCGGCCCCATCACGAAGGTGATCTTCGGCTCGGATGGGGGGACCGACCGCCCCTGGCTGGCGATCTCCTTCACGAGGACCAAGGGCATGTGGTTTGAGCTCGTGGGCGGCTCGTTGATATCCAGCGGCGAGTGGTACGATCTGGAGTGCCCGCAGGGCGGGAAGAGCGGGGAGCGATGGATGCAGATCCGCGCGCACCGGACGCCGACGCCGGAGGAAGTCGCTGACATGGGGCGGATGGTCGGTGATGCGTACGGGAAGTGGAAGCACCATTGAGGAGCGGTCTCGATGATCTGGGCGCACTCGCAGAAGTACCATCCCTGGGCGTTCGACCGCGAAACCGACTTGGAGGCCGCTATCGCGCAGGTGAAGGCAGACCTTTTCGGCGAGCAGCGGATCTATCTGGATGTGAAGAAGCTGATCGGGGAGCGCGGTAAGACCCGGAACATCCCGGACGGCTACCTCCTCGACTTCTCCAGCCCCCGGCGACCGGTCCTATACCTAGTGGAGGTCGAGCTGGCGAAGCACGATCCCCTTCGCCACATCGCGCAGCAGCTCCTCGAGTTCTCGCTCTCGTTCAAGAGCACGCCGCAGAAGATGAAGGCGATCCTGCGGGAGACGATCCAGAAAAGCGCGGAGACCTTTGCTGCATGCGAAGCCTACGCCCAGAGGAACAACTTCAACAATATCGACTATCTTCTGGAACGGATGATCTACGAGGACGGTGCCTTCAACACGCTCCTGATCATCGACGAACTAGACGAAGAGCTGGAGAGCATTGTCCGCAGCTCGTTGGCGTTCCCCGTGGAAACTCTGACGCTGGTGCGCTTCCGGTCCGGGGCGGAGGACGTGGCCTATCACTTCGAGCCGTTCCTCTACGATCTGAGCGGCCAGTTCTCGACAACGGCAGCCGACGGCGGGAACGAGGCGGCAGTCGATCCCGCCGAGATCGACACGATCGTTG
Source organism: Candidatus Sumerlaeia bacterium (assembly GCA_033764015.1). GTDB lineage: Bacteria > Sumerlaeota > Sumerlaeia > SLMS01 > JANRJK01 > JANRJK01. Next base: position 54,726 of record JANRJK010000021.1, read on the forward strand.
TCCCTGCGAGGAAGGAGGGCTTCGACGAGGTCTTCCTTGGCGAGAACATGTGGCGAGCCGTGCGGCTGCACTCCAGCATGGTTCCGAGAATCCGGTACTTGGCCATGTATCAGGTCGCCCCGGTTTCTGCCATCACGCACACCGCCCCGGTGGCCCGGATCGACCCATGGAAGGACACGGGCAAGTACGCGCTGTACTTCAGCGAGCCTGCGACCGAGATCAAGCACCTTGGCCTCGTCCGCAACGGTCGCGTGAGCCCACCGCAGTCGCCCCGCTACACGTCGATGGCGAAGCTGAAGAAGGCGAATTCGTTGGACGAGGTCTTCTGAACGCCCGTGCGCAGAACCCCCGAGGGCGCATCCCACCGGCGCCGCGGCAGATCATCCCTGTTTGCTCCCCGTTTCATCCGCTAGCGGTCGGGCGGGGGTTCGCCGGCGCGCCGCGGCGCCTTGGCGGGACGCATTCCGCGGCGCCGTGTCCGGATTTCCTTGCCGCTGCGCGGCGATCCCGGGCGCCATGCGGGGTGGAAACCTATACCGCCCCCAGGAGGCGCACCGTGGCGACTTTCAGTGTGATTGAAAAGCAGGGCCTGAAGATGATCCGGGCCGATATCCAGAACGAGGCGGTCCGCGCCGAGGCGGGCGCGCTGCACTACATGGTCGGCAACATCGAGCTGGAGACCAAGATGCCGTCCGCCGGCGGCTTCCTCAAGTCGCTCGTCACGCAGGAGACGGTCTTCAAGCCCACCTACACCGGCACCGGCACGATCTACTTCGGCCCGCCGATCTTCGGCGAGTACATGGTGCTCGAGTTGAAGAACGAGGCGTGGGTGCTGGACCGCGGCGCCTACGTCTGCTCCGACATGGGCGTGAACATCGGCGCGTTCTCCAACAAGGCGATCGCCGGCCTGCTCAGCGGCGAGGGCATGTTCCAGACCAAGGTCGAGGGCACCGGCAAGGTGGTGGTGCAGGCCGCCGGGCCGATCGAGGCGCTCGACCTGCGCGGCGAGAAGCTCGTCGTCGACGGCAGCTTCGCCATCGCGCGCCAGGCGCACCTCGACTTCTCGATCCAGCGCGCGGCCAAGGGCGGCCTGCTCGGCTCCGCCGCCTCCGGCGAGGGCCTGGTCAGCGTCATCTCCGGCACCGGCCGTGTGTACATCTCGCCGGTCCCCGCGCTGCACAACAGCCTGCTCGAGCGCATGCACGCGATGATCCCGGTGCCGCACGGCTGAGCCGCGCCGCGCGCAACACCCGGAAACGGAACCGGGCGGCGGGGAGTCAATCCCCGCCGCCCGGCTTGTTTCCGGGGTGGGTGGCGCCGTTACGGCGCGACTTCGAGTTCCAGCCGCGCGCGCACCATGCCGGATGCGTTGCCCGAGAACAGCCGCAGCGCGTCCTTCGCCTGGTTCCCGTTGTCGCCCTGCTCGAAGCGCAGGCGGAACTGCGTCGAACCCGTGCGCTGGATGGCGGCGAGCGCTTCCGCGGAAAGCGGCCAGCAGACCGTCTCGCCCGCGGCGGCGGGCAGCACCGGCACGGCCGCGGTGGCGTCCGCGATGTAGGCGTGCGATTCGAAGTCCTCCATCTCGAGACCGGGGGACGTGCCGAAGTTCATCGCCAGGTTCGGGCAGAGCATCTCGACATAGACGCGCCCGAGCGTGGACGGGTCGCCGAGGGGACGCTCCAGCGTGACGCAGATCGACGCGGAGACGATCTCAGCACCCGGGTAGGCGTTCATCACCGAGGTGTCGAAGGAGAGGAGCGCCTTCACCTGCTGGTCGAGCGCGCTGTCGCCCAGCTCGATGATCTGGTTCGTGGCGTCCACCAGGTTGCCGACGCCGGCGCCGGCGGTGTACTCGACCACGAAGCCGTCGTTGTTGGGGGTCGAGTAAATCGGATCGAGCGGTTCCGAAGCCGAGGAACCGGCCGGGTTGTCGCCGCAGCCGAGGTCCGTCGGCAGCAGCGTCGAGAGCACCAGGTCGGTTCGGCGGAAGCGGTTCGAGTTCGTGACACCGCCCGCGCCGAAGGTCACGAAGTCCGCCGCCGCGTTGCCATCGGTCGGGTTCGTGAAGCGGAGGCGGAACTGCGCGTTGCCCGTCGTCGGGATCAAGGACCACGCGGCGGGATCGAGCAGGGCCACGATGGCCTCGCCCGGCAGCGCCGCCGCGACAGTGGCGTTGGGGATCGTGGCAACCGGCGTGAAGTCCGCCGCCGCCTCGAAGTCCTCCGCCTGCCAGCCCGCGGTCGGGCCGAAGAAGGGCACCGCGAGTTCCACGACCAGATCGCCGAGGTTCGAGACGTCGCCGACCTTCGTTTCGATGGGAAGACGCAGCCGCGCGTCCGTGATGCCGCGGCAGCCGAGCACCGTCGTGAAGCCGAGGACGCTGCGCAGTTCAAGGTCGCGCGCGTCGTCGCCGACCTGCGCGCGCCGGTTCGCGATCAACACCGTGCCGCCGGTGCCGGGAGCGCCGGGCGCCTCGTACAGGTTGCCGTCCTGCAGGAACGACGAATCCATGTACGCCGTCCCGCCGTCGTCGGAGCCGATCACGACCTCGAAGGTGCACTCCGCCGTGTTCCCTCCATCGTCGGTGAGCGTCACCGTCACCGTTGTGCAGCCGGGGCCAAACACGGATGGCGTGTAGGAGACATCGAGCCCCGCTCCGCAGTTGTCCGTGCCGAAGGAGGCCGGATCGTTCCACGCGGAATCGAGCGAGGGATCGAAGCCGCTCGCCGAGTTCGCCACCAGCACGCGCCCCGGCGGCAGGATCGCCGGCGGGCACTGCGTGAACGTCGGGTCGATGTTGTCCTCGACCGTAACCGTGGCTTCGCAGGTGCCCGTCGCGCCGTCGGCATCGGTCACCGTGAGCGTCACGGTGTTCGCGCCGAGGTTGCTGCAATCGAAGGTGTCCGGGCTGACCGAGACCGACGCGATGGTGAGGTCGCCGAAGGAACCGTTGTCCACCGCGGAGGCCGCGAGCGTCGCGCTGCCGCTGCCGTCGAGTTGGATCGTCACGTTCTGGCAAAGCGCCGTGGGCGGGGCGAGCAGCGTCACCGACTCCGTCGTCCCGTCAAGGTTGCGCGAGATCACATCCAACGCGTTCCAGGAGGCTTCGGCCGCGATTTCCGGCGTGATCGTTCCCGGCGTCGCCGCGTTGACAGTGATTTGCCAAGAAGTCCCGGAGCCCGTCAGGTCGAAGTCCGTCACCGTCGAGGTGCCGCTGAAGGTGATGTCCGCCGGAACAAGCGTGCGGTCCTCGATCGCCGCGCCGAACGCCAGATCGAACGTCGCGGGGAGCACGCTTGTCGTGTCCGCCTGTGTCGCCGCCCGCGTGATCGCGGCGGCGTAGTCCGGAAGGATCGAGACTGGCGTGTCGCCAACGCCCCGATTCACGAAATCATAACTGGTTTGCCGCACGACACCGGCGTTTCCGCTGAGGGGGTAACGAAGCACCGGTAGAAAATCGCAACATGGCCAGAAGGCCCAAGCGTTGCCGCTGGGAACACCAAGTGTGTCTATCCGGGCAGGGTATCCTTGATCAAGGACCGCTCCCGGGTTGACAAACTTCGCCACCCCGATACCGAACCAATTGCCCGGCCTGCCGACGTTGAGCGGCGTCGGGAAGCTGTGCGAGACGAAGTTGAAGGCAGCGGGGGAGTTACTCGGAATCGTGGCGATGGGGATCGCATCGCGCATGTCGCCGTCTTGCGTGGGGTCGGCGTAGATGATGAAGTCGAACGGCTCGTTGGCCGTCCCCTGGCGTGTGATCCGCACCGTGATCGACGTCAGCGACTCGCCAGTCGGTTGAACCTGAAACGCCTGTACCCATAGAAACTCAATATCCCCGGATCCGGCGAAGCCAGAACCCCCATTTCCGTCGTTCTCCGTGTCGTCGTAAGTCACGGCGCGGAGGAGGCTGCCACCGCCGCCTTGCGTTGTGCCCGCCTCAGCCAAGGCAGAGTCCATGTCGGGCATCACTTCCGGGACTTTGTACGCCACCTGCGCTTGCAGTGGCAGAGCCGCGAGCGTTGCAAGGGCTGCGGCGAGAGCCGCGCGGGTGGCGCGGGGAGGGCGCGGCGCACAGAACCGCCGCGCCGACAGGAGGGAAGTGCGCAAGGATGCGCCTCCTTGTTCGGGATGTTTTCGATCTTGAAACGACTTAGGGTAGGCACAAGGAAAAACCGGGGTTTTCTAGTATTGCGTCCTGGAACCGGGCGCAGCGCGCCCCATCGCGCTTGACGTCCCCCGACGCCGCGCCGTGACTGGTGGATTGCGTCCCACGGAGGGTCCTCCGCCATGACCGACCACGCCGCGCCCAACGGCGCCGCCAGCACGCCCCCGCACGTCCGCATCTCCGAGCTCCGCCCGGGGATGACGATCCAGTCCGCCTACCTGGTCGCCTCCGTCGAGCAGCGCACCAAGAAGAACGGCGAACCGTTCTTCATGCTCCAGCTCGCCGACGTGTCGGGCACGATCCCCGCCGTCATGTGGGACAACCACGACTCGCTCGTGGCGGGCACCGTGGGGGTGGAGGACTTCGCCGTCGTCACCGCCGACGTCGCGGAGTTCAAGGACGCGCCGCAGCTCACGCTCCGCCGCATCGGCACCGTGGACGAGGCGCTGATCGACACGCGGAACTTCCTGGCGGAAAGCCCCCGCCCCCGCGCGGAGATGGAGGCGGAGCTGGACGCGCTGCTGGCGCGGATCCGCCACCCGGACGTGCGGCGGCTGATGGCGAAGATGCTCGGGCATCCGAAGCTGCGCGAGGCGTACTGCACGGCGCCCGCCGCCGCGCGCCTGCACCAGGCGTACCGCGGCGGCCTCCTGGAGCACACGTTGATCGTGGTGAACCACGCGCTGAACGCCGCGCCGCAGTACGAGCCGGTGAACCGCGACGTGCTGATCGCGGGGGCGCTGCTGCACGACGTCGGGAAGGTGCGGGAATACTCCTGGCGCCGCACGATCCTCTACACGGACGAGGGGCGCCTGCTCGGCCATGTCGTCATGGGCGCCATGATGGCCGAGGCGGCGATCCGCGAGCTGCAGCGCGAGCCGGAGGGCTTCGACGACTCGCTCCGCCGCCACATCCTGCACCTGATCCTCAGCCACCACGGCAAGCTCGAGTGGGGCGCGCCCTCGACGCCGAAGACGCGCGAGGCGCTGCTGCTCCACTACGCCGACCAGATGGACGCCTTCATGGTGATCGCGACGGACGACATGAAGCGCGCGGCGGTCCGCGGCGACGAGTGGACGAGCTACAACCGCTTCTTCGAGTCGTACCTGTTCGCGGGGACGCCGGCGCCGCTGGAGGAGGCGGAGCGGGAGCGCTTCCTGGTGCCGCCCCCCGGACCGCTTGCGCCTGCGAGCGGCCCGGCGGACGATACCGGTCCGACCACGAAAGCCGCCGCAGGAAACCCATGACGCCAGGTTCGCCAACCCCCGATTCAAGCCGCAGAAGCCAGGAGCGCCTCGGCTTTGTTTCGGACTGCCAGGTCGAGGTGGTGTCGCCGGCGTACACGATGCTGGCGAAGCCGCTGCCCGGCAAGACGGCGAACATCACGCTGAACGGGATGAAGCTGCTCTTCCCGCTCTTCCCGAAGCGGACCGCGGGCACCTGGCGCAAGGCGGTGGACGCCTACGAGCGGGTGCATGTGCGCGTGGACTTCCCGACGCGCGGGGGCCGGCTGGTGCTGCCGGGCGCCGTGGTCTGGTTCCAGGCGGACGAGGGCGAGGATCCCGACACGGTGTCGGCGGCCGCGGGGATCCTGTTCAGCGTGCTGAGGGAAGCGGAATCGCGGGCGCTCAAGGAGCTGCTCGCGCACCTCGAAACGAACTACGACTAAGCGGAGGAGCGCGCGGTGGAGGATCCCGTGCGCGGTCCCGGTGGCTGGCGCAGGCACGCGCGGCGGGCCGTGGAATTGGCGCGTGCGCGGGCCGGGCGCTCGCCGGAGGCGCGGCGCCGGGCGGCGGGGCTGCTGCGCGGCGCGGGCTTCGGCATCGCCTACGGGGCGTTTCTCGAGCCGAGCTGGCTGCAGGCGACGCTGCACCACGTGGCGCTGCCGGGCTGGCCCGCGGAGCTGGACGGCTACCGCATCGCGCACCTTTCCGACATCCACCACAACGCGGTGCAGAGCGCCGGCTTCCTGGCGCGCGCGGTGGCGCTGGCCTCGTCGATGGATCCGGACGCGGTGGCGCTGACGGGGGACTTCATCACGCGCGACCCGGCGCGGATGGAGCCTTGCCTGGCGGCGTTGGCGCGGGTGCGGGCGCACGACGGGGTGTTCTGCGTGCGGGGGAACCACGACGCGCCGGTGCCGCTGGAGCGGACGCGCGCGCTGATGGAGCGGCTCGGGATGCGGCTGCTGGAGAACGAGTCGGTGCGGATCGAGCCGGCGCGGCGGGCCTTCGGGGCGGCGCCGGCGCGGCTGCGGCTGGCGGGGGTGGGCGACCTGTGGACGGCGCGCTGCTCGCCGGGCGAGGCGCTGGCCGGGGCGCCGCCGGAGGAGCCGGCGATCCTGCTGTCGCACCATCCGGGAGCGGTGCGGCTGGTGCCGGACGGCCGGCGGCTGGACCTGGTCCTGGCGGGGCACACGCACGGGGGGCAGGTGCGGCCCTTCCACCGCGAGCTTCCCTTGCTCTCCGGGGGCGAGACGCGCCACCAAACTGGTCTAAGCCGGCATGGCGCGACGGCGGTCTTCGTGAGCCGCGGGGTCGGCAGCAGCCAGTTGCACTTCCGCTGGAATTGCCGGCCCGAGGTCGCTTTGCTGGTGTTGCACCGCGCAAGCTGAACGCCCGGAGAGCCGATCATCGCCAAGCCGCGCCCCCGCACCCGGATCGTCGAGCTGTGCGCCGTGGACTTCACGATGCGCCAGTTCATCGCCCCGCTCGCGCTCCACCTGAAGGAGCACGGCTGGGAGGTGGTGGGCGCGTGCTCGCGGGGGCGCTACTGGGACGAGCTGGAGGCGCGCGGCCTGAAGATGGTCGAGATGCCGATCGCCCGCAGCGCGAACCCGCTGCGGGCGCTCCCGAGCCTGTGGCGCCTCTCGCGGTGGCTCTTCGAGGTGAAGCCGCACGTGCTCCACGTGCACACCCCGGTGGCGGCGCTGCTCGGGCGCCTGGCGGGGCTCTTCACCGGCGTGCCGGTCGTCGTGTACACGGCGCACGGGTTCTACTTCCACGACCAGATGCGGCCCCTGCCGCGGCTTGTGTACTTCATGATGGAGTGGCTGGCGGCGCCGCTGCACACGCACCTGTTCTGCGTGAGCGAGGAGGACGCGCGCATGGCGGTGCCGAAGGGCCTCGGACGCAAGGGCGACGTCTTCTACGTGTCGAACGGCGTGGACTCGCGCGTGTTCAACCCGGAGCGCGCGGACCTGCTGGAGGGGAGCGCGAAGCTGCGCGAGGAGCTCGGCATCCCGCCCAACACCCCGGTGCTGACGACCGTCGGGCGCCTCGTGCGGCAGAAGGGCTACATCGAGCTGTTCGAGGCGGCGAAGCTCCTCCTCGAGCGGCACCCGCAGCTCCACATCCTGGTGGTGGGCGACGAGCTGCAGGACGAGCCGGACCGCGCGCGGGCGTACCTCGAGGGCGCGGCGAAGGCGCCGGAGCTGGCGGGCATGGTGCACTTCACCGGCATGCGCGAGGACGTCCCCGCGCTGCTCGCGCTGACCGACATCTTCGTGCAGCCCAGCTACCGCGAGGGGCTGCCGACCGCGGTGATCGAGGCGATGATGATGGCGCGCCCGGTGGTCGCCACGCGCGTGAGGGGGAACCGCGAGGCGGTCCGCGACGGCGAAACCGGATTCCTTGTGGACCTTGGCTCCGTCGAGGAGCTGGCGGGCGCGGTGGACTACCTGCTGCGGAACCCGTCGACGGCGGCGGAGATGGGCGCGGCGGGGCGGCGGCGCGCGCTGGCGAACTACGAACTCTCCGCGGTGCTCCGCAAGCAGTACAACCTGCTGCGGCAGTTCGCCGCCGCGGTGCGCTAGGGCCGTGCCCCGGATCCTCGTCGTCGGCGGCACCGGGCCCACCGGCGAGCGCGTCGTGCGGCGCCTCGTGCGCAAGGGCTACAACGTGCTCGTGCTCACCCGCGAGCCCGAGTCGGAGGTTATCCGGGCGCTGCAGAACGAGGGCGCGAAGGTCCGCGAGGGCGACGCGGTGCGGCGCTGGACGCTGTGGGAGGCGCTGGAGGGCTGCGACGCGCTGGTCTCCTGCGCGCACTTGCGCTACGGCGACGCGTGCACGCAGGCGTGCCGCCAGCTCGGCGTCTCGCGCCTCATCGTGATGTCGTCCACGCGGCGCTTCACCCGCTTCCCGGACACGATCTCGGAGGAGGTGATCGCGGGCGAGTCGGCGGTCGCGACGAGCAACCTGGACTGGACCATCGTGCGCTGCACGCAGATCTACGGCGGGCGCCGCGACAACAACGTGACGCTGCTGATGGATTGGTTCAAGAAGCGCAACTACGCGTTCATCGCGGGGCGCGGCACCAGCCTGATCCAGCCGGTCTTCGTCGAGGACGTGGTGGACGGCGTGGTGGCGGCGCTGGAGCGCGAGGACGCCGTGGGCCACGCGCTGAACCTCGCCGGCCCGGAGCCGCTGACGTACCGCCGCTACCTGACGGAGATCGCGCGCGCGGCGGGGCGGACGAGCCCCGACCTCTATCCCATCCCGGTCGCCGGCGCGGTGCTCGGAGCGAAGCTGCTGGAACCCGCGCTGCACCGCTACAACATCACCGCGGAGCGCGTCCGCCGGCTCACGGAGGACAAGCACATCAGCATCCACCTGGCGCGCGAGATCCTCGCGTTCCGCCCGCGCCCGTTCACCGCCGGACTGCAGTTGAAGGCGGAAGGGAAGGCGGAGGTGGAGGCGATGTACCCGGCGCCGAAGCCCGAATGAGCGAGGGGCGCGAGGTCCGCAAGCTCGGCCCCGTCCCGCGGAAGCCGGAGGAGCGCCGCGCGCTGCTCGCCGACGGCTCCGGCATCGACCTGCTGCTCGACACCGTGGTGAAGTTCCGCATTCGCGCCGGCGCTCCGGTGCCCGAGGAGGCGCTCGCCTTCGACCGGCGCGAGCGCGCCCGCGCGGCGGCGTGGCGGCTGCTCTCGCGCGGACCGCAGACGCGCACCACGCTGCGCCGCGGCCTGGTCCAGCGCCGGCACCGCGCGGCGGACGCGGACGCGGTGATCGGCGATCTGGAGGCGCGCGGCTTCCTGGACGAGCGGGCGCTGGCGGCGGACCTGGCGGAGCGCCGCGCCAACGCCCGCCGCGGACCCCGCATGATCGAGGCGGAGCTGGCGATGCTCGGCGTCGCCGAGGAGGCGCGCCGCGAGGCGACGGCGCGGCTGCGCGAGCCCGCCGCGCAGGCGGAGCTGGCGCGCGCGGCGCTCGCGGCGTTCCTGAAGCGAAAGGCGCGCCTCGCGCCGGAGAAGGTCCGCGAGGCGGCGTGGCGGCACCTCGCGTCGCGGGGCTTCGACGCGGACGCCGCGCGGGAGGCGGTCGAGGAGGCGCTGGGCGGGCGGGATGAGTAGCCGGCGCGGGAAGGGCGCGCTCGCCGGGGCGGCGGAGCGGACGCGGCGCTCGCTCGCGCGGCTCCAGGAGAAGCTGCCGGAGGGACGCGTGCGCCAGTTCCTCGCGTTCCGCCGCGCGGTGCTCGCCTGGGAGGACTCGCTTGCCGGCGGCGGGCCCAACGAGGGCAACCGGGTGCGGCTGCTGCGCGGCGGCGCCGAGACCTTCGACGCGATGGAACGAGCGATCGACGGCGCCCGGCACCACGTCCACATCGAGATGTACATGATCGCCGACGACGAGGTGGGGCGCCGGATGCGCGCGGCGCTGGAGCGGGCGCTGGAACGCGGCGTCGAGGTGCGGCTCGTCTACGACGCGATCGGCAGCATCGGGCTCGCGGAGGACTTCTTCGACCGCCTCGAAGGGCTCGGCGGCGCGGTGGCATCCTACCACCGCGCCTCGCTGTGGCGGCGGATGTCGACCTGGTGGCGGCGCAACCACCGCAAGCTGATCTCCGTGGACGGCCGCCTCGCCATCATCGGCGGCGTGAACTGGACGAAGCAGTTCCTCGGGGACGCCAAGACCGGGGAGCCCCCCTGGTACGACGTGGCGGTCGAGGTCCGCGGCCCCGCCGCGGGCGAGACGGAGCTGTTCTTCCTCCGCACCTGGACCTACTGCGGCGAACGGCTACCCGCGCGGCTCGACACGTACTTCCCGCGGCTGCGGCGCGAGGGCCGCGCGCGCGTCTTTCCCCGCTCCACGCACCGCGTCCTCGGGCGCAACTCGGTGCTCAAGGCGCTGCTGCACCGGATCGCGCGGGCGGAGCGGTCGATCCTGCTGCTGCAGAGCTACTTCATCCCGCCGCGCGCGCTGCGCCTGGCGCTGGCGGCCGCCGCCATGCGAGGCGTCGAGGTGCTGGTTGTGATGCCGGGCAAGAGCGACGTCCTGGTGGCGGAGGCGGCGTGCCGGCACGGGTACGCGCGCATGATGCGCGACGGCTGGCGGCTGTACGAGCACACCGGCCGCATGCTCCACGCCAAGGTGGCCGTCGTGGACGGCTGGTGGTCCCTGGTCGGGAGCAGCAACCTGAACCACCGCAGCTTCAACCTGAACCTCGAGCTGAGCGCGGAGGTGCACTCGCACTCGCTCGCCTCGAAGCTCGAGGAGGAGATCCGCCGCATCGCCGGCGACAGCGACCGCGTCACCCAAGCGGACATCCGCCGCCGCGGACCGCTCGAGCGCCTCTTCTACTTCGTCTGCCACCAGTTCCGCGCGTGGATGTGAGGGGCTTTCAACTTGCCCGGAAGCGCGCGTCCGCGTGCCTTGGGCATCAGTGTTTTCCATGAACGCAGCGCCGCCCGGACCGCCCCTCGACCTGCTTGCCGATCCGCTCCTCTACGGGGTGGCGGCGGTGCTCGTGTTCCTCCTCGGGATGCTGTTCGGTTCGTTCTTCAATGTCGCGATCTACCGCGTGCCGATCGGGCTGTCGGTGGGGCGCCCCGCGCGGAGCTTCTGCTTCCGCTGCGGCTCGCCGGTCGAGGCGCGCGACAACGTGCCGGTGCTGAGCTGGCTGCTGCTGCGAGGGCGCTGCCGCTCCTGCGGCGTGCCGTTCTCCTGGCGCTACGCCGGTGTGGAGCTGCTCACCGGCGCCATCTTCTGCGCGGTGTTCCTCGCGACGATCCCGCTCGGCGGCGAGCTCCGCATCGCGCTGCTCTGGTACTGGGCCTTCGCCGGGCTGCTCATCGTCGGCACGTTCACCGACTTCGACCACTGGATCATCCCCGACTCGGTGACGGTCGGGGGCGCGCTGGCGGGCATTCCCGCGGCGCTGCTGATCGGGCTCGTGGACCGCGAGGGGATCCTGACGCAGGCGGGTCCGTTCCCGGCCGTGCGCCACGTGCCGGGCAGCGACCCGGTCTTCTACTTCGACGCGATCATCTCCGGCGTCGCCCGCGGTTCCGACGCGGCCCCGCTCTGGTGGGACGCGCCGGCGAACGCGCTGCTCGGCATCCTGATCGGTCCCGCGATCCTGTTCGCGGTTGGCGAGCTGGGCCGGCTCCTGTTCCGCAAGGATGCGATGGGCTTCGGCGACGTGAAACTCTTCGCGCTGATCGGCGTCACGCTCGGGCCCGTGAACACGCTGCTGGTGCTCTTCATGGCGTCGATCCTGGGCACGATCAGCGGCCTCGGCGGAATCGTCGCGTCGTGGTTCGCGGAGCGCCGCCCGCCGCCGCTCGCGGAGGGCCGCGCGCACGCGCCCCGGGAGACGGACGCGCTGGCGGAGGACGACCCGTCGCGGCTCCTCGCGCGGCTCGTCGAGCGCGACGCGGAGCGCAAGCCGGGCAAGAACCTGCACCACCTGCCCTTCGGGCCGTGGATCGCGCTGGCGGGGCTCCTGCTGCTGCTGTTCCACGAGCAGATCCGCGGCGGCCTCGCGGGGTTCGTGCTCCCATGACGATCCGCGGAACGACGCGCCTGCTCGGCGTCATCGGTTGGCCCGTGGCGCACACGATGTCGCCGGCGATCCAGAACGCGGCGATCGCGGCGGCGGGGCTGGACTACGTGTACGTGCCGCTGCCGGTGGAACCGGAGCGGCTGGCGGACGCGATGCCGGGGCTCGGCGCGCTGGGCTTCGCCGGCGTGAACGCGACCGTGCCGCACAAGGTGGCGGTGCTGGCGCACGTGCACCAGCTCGCCGAATCGGCGCAGCTCGCCGGCGCGGCGAACACCATCGTGGTCGGCGCGGACGGCCTGCTGACCGGGCACAACACCGACCTGCCGGCGCTGGAGGAGCGGCTCGCGGCGCGCTGCGGCGAGCGCATCGGCGACCTGCGCGGCGCGGTGGTCGGCTGCGGAGGCGCGGGGCGCGCGGCCGCGGTGGCGCTCGCGCACGCGGGAGCGGGCGAGATCCTCCTCTACAACCGCACTCCGGGTCGGGCCGAGGCGCTCGCGGATCAGCTCGACGACTTCTTCCCCGGCTCGATCTTCCGCCCGGCGCCGTGGGGCGCGTTCACGGAACTCGCCGACTGCCGCGCGGTGCTCCACACGTCGACCGTCGGCCTCGCCGACGCGGACGAGTCGCCGTTCGACGCGGCGCTCCTGGCGCCGGGGACCGCCCTGATCGACGCGGTGTACCGGCCCGGCGGCACCGCGCTGGCGCGGGCGGCGCTCGCCCGCGGCCTCGACGCGGAGGACGGGCGCGAGATGCTGATCGCGCAGGCCGCGCTCGCCTTCGGCATCTGGACCGGCCGGCTCGCGGACCGCGACGCGATGCGACAAGCTTTCCACCGGGCCTCCGCGCCCAACGAAACCAAGAAGGAGACCCCCTGATGTCGCAACGATGCGTCGTGCTGGTCGGGATGATGGGCGCCGGCAAGTCGGAAGTGGGAGGGGAGCTGGCCGACCGCCTCGGCTACCGCTACCTCGACACGGACAAGCTGGTCGAGAAGCAGGCGGGGAAGCCGGTGCACCAGATCTTCTCGGAAGACGGCGAGCAGGCGTTCCGCGAGCTGGAGACCGGCGCCATCGCGGGCCTCGCCGGCACGCAGGGCGCCGTGATCGCGACTGGGGGCGGCGCGTACACGAACCCGGTGAACCGGCGCATCCTCGACGCGCTCGGGCTCTCCGTCTACTTGAAGGCGAGCGCCCGCGAGCTTTACGCCCGCGTGAAGAACGACACGCGCCGACCGCTCCTGAAGGTCGAAGACCCGAAGGCGGAAATGGCGCGCATCCTCGCGGAGCGCGAGCCGCACTACAAGCAGGCCGAGATCACCGTGGACACCGAGGACCTCTCCGTCGAGGAGGTCGTGGACGAGTTGATCGACGAGTTGGCGAAGCGGACGCTGGGCGACGGCTGAGCGCTCAGTCCGCGGCGAAGGCCCGCGCCGCCGCGCGCGGGTCCGCCGCGCCG
>JANRJK010000022.1:0-48572 GCA_033764015.1 Candidatus Sumerlaeia bacterium
CGCGGCGGGCGCGGCCGAGGCGATGGCGCGGGGCCACCTGCTGTTCGAGTGGGTCCATGCGCGGGAGGCGGCGAGGCTGGCGGAATACGGTCCGAGGCTGGCGCTGGCGCTCGCGCGCGAATCGCTGTTGTGTCCGGGGAGCGTTTTCCCGACTGCTTTCCTCGGAGCGGTGAAGCGGATCGGAGGGGCCTTGGCGGCCCGCCGGGCGTCCGGTTCGCGGGGCGAGCCCCCCGAGCGGGAGCTCCTCGCGCCGTTCCGCGCACCCGCCGCCCCGCCCTGAGAGGTCTTGTGCTGCAGGCATCCGTCGTCATCCTCACGGCACCCCGCCCCGCGATGCTGGAGCGGTGCCTCGATTCGCTGACACGCCTCACGGTGGCGCCGGCGGAGGTGATCGTGGTGCATCCCGCCACGGCGCGCGCGCAGCTCCTGCCGCTCTTCGACCGCTTCAACGACCAGCTCCGGATCTCCCCGATGGAAACCAAGGGGGGCAGCTACGCGGAGGCGCGCAACGTCGGAACGCAGAGCGCCAGCGGCGAGGCCGTCGCCTTCATCGATGACGACTGCCAGGCGGACCCGAAGTGGCTGGAGTACCTGCTCCCCGCGCTGGACGGCGCGGTGGCGGTGGGGGGCTCGGTGCTGCCGGCGCGGCCCATGCCGGCGCCGGAGGGCTACTGCCCCGAGCTGGCCTGGGCCGCGGGCCTCACGACGCCCGGATTCCTCGGTCCGGCGGGGGGCCGCGAGGCGCTGCCCGCGGCGGCGAACCTCGCCTTCCGCGCGGACATCGCCGAGAAGTACCCCTTCCAGACGCTCGGCGGCGACTTCGCCGGCAGCGACGACGATTACGAACTCGGGCGCGAGGACGCCGAGTGGTGGCGGCGGCTGCGCCGCGCCGGCGAGGTGGTCGCCGTCCAGCCGCGCGCGATCGTCTGGCACGACATCAGCGACTCGCGGCTGAACCTCGAGGCGATCCGCGAGCGCGCGCACCGCGACGGGCGGGCCTTCTGGCGGCGCGAGCGCTCCGTGCACGCCGTGCCGGGCGCCGCCGCGGACGTGATCGCGACGTGCCAGCGCGCGGTCTCCGGCGCGCTGGCGCCGCACATCGATCCGGCGCAGGCGTGGGCCGCCAATTCGATCTGGGCGGAGCGGCAGCTCGCCTTCCTCGGCGCCGCCGTGGACGATCCCAACGGCACCGTGTCGCCGACGGAGCGCACCCGCGCCTTCGTCGCGCAGGGCGCCGCGCAGCTTGGCGGGCTGGCGAAGGCCGCCGCGCGCCCGGTGCTCGCCTCCCTCTACCACGCCCTCAAGGAGGACCGCGCCAACCTCTTCGACTCGCCGCCGAAGCGCCTCCTCGTGGTGCTCCACCCCTTCCTCGGCGACGCGGTGCTGGCGCTGCCGATGCTCGAGCAGCTTGCGGCCTTCTATCCCGACATCGAGCGCACTCTTCTCACCAGCGAGACGAACCTTCCGCTGCTGCAGGACCAGCAGCTCGGCTACAACATCGTCCCGGTGCCGGCGAACGCGAAGGGCCACGGGCCCGGCGCCGTCTCGCGCCTGCGGTCGCTCGTGCGGCGCATCTCGCCCGACCTGGTGTTCCTCACCTACATGCACGGCATCTCGCCGATCCCGTTCATGACGTGCGGCGCGGTGACCATCGGATGGACCCAGGACAACGGCGCCAACCAGCGGCTGTGGCCGCAGCTCCTCACGGTCCCGGTGGAGAAGCGGCTGGACCAGCACGAGACCGTGGCGCTGCTGAACCTGCTGGCGCCGGTGGGCATCAAGCCGCGCTACCAGCACCCGCGCCTGATCCCGTCGGACCGCACGGTGGAGCGCGCCCGCGAGGCGCTGGGCCGCTTCGGCATCCGCCCCAAGTCCTACGTGGTGCTCCACGTCGAGAACCAGCGGGAGCCGAAGTACTGGAGCCCGGAGGGGTTCGCGCACGTCGCCTCGGAGATCCAGTCGAAGACGGACTACGTGGTGGTGCTGGAGGGCTCGCGGTCGGGGCGCGCGGCGGCGGAGAAGGTGAAGAAGGAAGTGCCCTCCTGCGTGCTGATGCACGGCGCGCTGAACACGGCGGAGCTGGCGGTGCTGCTGTCGGAGGCGGTCGCCTTCCTGGGCAGCGACTCCGGCCCGGCGCATGTCGCGGCGGCGGTGGGCTGCCCGTCGCTGGTGCTGTTCGGGCCGTCGCCGGTGCACCGCTGGGGACCGCTCCCGGAGTACGACGGCTCGCCGGGCCGCGACCCGCGCCGCGTGCTCGCGCCGCCGCGGACGGACTTCACCGACGAGGAGCGCGCGCAGGTGGGCCAGCGCGCCGCGATCACGCTGCTCAAGCCCGAAGAGGTCGCCGCGGAGTTCCTCGGCCTGATCGCCGGAACCGAGAAGAAGTCCTGAGCCGGAACTAGCGGAGCACCGCGGCGAAGACCGCGGTCATCCCCCAGCCCACCGCCGCGAAACCCACGAAGAGCGCGCCGCGGAACCATGCGGCCGAGCGGTGCGGCGACGCCGTGAAGAGCGTCCATCCAGCGACCACCGGCAGCAGCAGGAACAGCTCCGCGGGCAGCAGCTGGCGGATAGTCAGCAGGTGGAAGTAGCCCACGTAGAGGTCGAACCACGTTTCGACGAACGTGATGCCGAGGCGCGCCGCGAGCGCCGCCGCCAGCAGCCACAGGAACGCCCCGCGCGCGCCGGGGGCCGCGGGGAACAGCCGGGCGAGCCGCGCGCCGCCGGGACCGCGCCAGAGCGCCAGCAGCGAGAAGACGGCGCCCAGCAGCGTGAGCGTCCGCAGCTCGTGCGCGCCCGGCAGGATGTGGTGTTTGTAGGAGAGGAACACTGTGTCGGCGGTGAAGAACGACATCTCGAGGTGGTACTGGCGACTGAAGGAGGGGATCAGCAGCAGCGGGCTGCCGCGGAGCGGCTCGGCGAGGTGCTCGCGGTTCGAGCGTATCACTTCGGAGATCTGCTCCTGCATGTCGCCCATGCGGAGCACGGCGAAGGCCACCGCGGCGGCGGGGATGGCGATGCCGGCGAGCGGCGCCAGCAGCCGCCGCCGCGGCCGCGCGGTCCAGCAGAGCGCGGTGAGCGCAAGCGCCGCCCCGGGAAGCGCGAAGAGCCCCGCGTTCGGCTTGATGAGGATCGCCGCGCCGAGCGCCAGCCCCCCCGCGATCAGGGCCGGGATGCCGGGCGCCCGTCCCGGACCCCGGCCGAAGAACAGGGCCATCGCCGCGGCGGAAAGCACGTGCACCGGAGTGTCGTTCGAAAAGCGGAGCATCTCGACCGGGAGGAACGAAGCGGCGTAGGCCAGCGACGCGGCGCCCAGCAGCGGATGGACGCGCCAGAGGACGAACACGAGCAGCAGCCGCGCCGCGAGGAACGCCGCCGCGCAGGCGAGCCGCAGAAGCAGGATCCCCTCCTCGAGCGCGAACAGGCCGCGGCGCAGCGCCCAGTCGAGCGCCTCGCCCGTGGCGCGGTGGAAGGCGGGGCGGTGGTAGGCGATGCCGGACAGCGCGGAGGGCTCGCGCGGGAGCCACCATCCACGACCAAAGTAGTACTGGTTCGCGCGGAAGCCGTGGCTGCGGGCGATCTCCCAGAGGTCGCGCTCGACCGGCTCCAGCGGGGAGGCCTCGCCGTGGCGCGCGAGCTTGAGCGCGTAGTCGACGTGCTGGATTTCGTCGACGGGGCTGAAGAGCGGCATCCCCACCGCGAGCAGCAGCGCCGCGGCGGCGAAGGCGGTGGCGAGGAGCGCGGCGGCGAAGGCGCGGAGCGCGGCGGGGATGTCGAATCCGGCGGCGGCGCCCGCGGGAATGGTTGCCACCGCTCCGACGACCCTATTGGATGTGTCGTTGTGATCGGCCACCAGGGACCCCGCCGCCTTCCCGGCGCCCCCGGCGCCAAGGTTGTATGGGCCCCGCAGGAGCGGGGCGAGGTCAAGGACCCGAGGGCGGGCGCGCCTGCTTTGCCGTTGACCTCACCCGCGCCCGCGCTTAGCCGATGAAGGTCTCTTGGCGGGCAAAGTAGCGGCAATGGCCTCCCGGCGCCCAAATCGGGGGGGCGGGGCCCAAGCGGTCAACCTTTCGGATGCTCAGACGCAACGACGATAAGGGCAGCGGATGCGGTCACTAAAGCGATGCCTCGGAGTGGACCTCGGCGCGAGTTCCGTGAAGATCGTGGAACTCGCAATCGAAGGTACCTCGGTCAAGGTGCTCCGCGCGGCGTCCGCCGACACGGGGGCCGACCCGACGATGCCCTTGGAGGAGCGGCGCGCGGCGATCATCGCGGCGGCCCGCGACTTGATCAAGAAGAGCAAGTTCTCGACCAACAACGCGATCTTCGGCCTCAGCGGCCTCAAGGTCTTCATCCGCCGCTTCCGCCTCCCGGCAACCTCGCCGGAACGCCTTGAACGCATTGTGTTGTTCGAGGCCCGCCAGCAGATCCCCTTCCCGCTCGACAAGACCGAATTGCAGTACCAGTTCTTCCCGGTCGAAGGCGGCGCCGAGGTGGATGTGCTCCTTGTGGCCGTCCGGCTCGACGAGGTGCGCGACTACATGGCGCTGGTCGACAAGTGCGGCCTCAAGGCGCTGGCGGTCGGCGTGACCTCCTTCTCGCTCTTCAACGCCCACGCGATCATGCGCCTCGATCCGGCGCGCCTCGCGAAGCGCATCGAGTCGCTCGGCGCGAAGAAGAAGGGCGCGAAGGGCGCGGCCCCCGCGGCGGACGAGGGATTCGTCGCCGAGGAGGTGAAGGGCTACGTCAACATCGGCGCCGGCAGCTACGACCTCGCGATCGCCCGTCTCGCCAACGACGCCACGCTCGGCTTCACGCGCACGCCCCCGCTCGGCGGCAACGACTTCAGCCGCGCGATCATGGAGGAGCTGGCGGTCAACTCCTTCCACGACGCGGAGAGCATCAAGAAGAGTTCGGCACGCCTCATGACGTTCGATTTCGGGTTCGAGGAATCCGAGGAAGTGAACGAGCAGGCGTGCATGGCGGTCGGACAAGCCGCGGAACGCGTGGTGGCCGAGTTGCGCCGCTCGCTCGACTTCTACATCTCGCAGCCCGACGGCATGGCCGTCGACGTGGTCGAGATCAGCGGCGGCCAGGCGCTGATGCCCGGCATCGAAAGCTTCATGGAGGAGAAGCTCACGGTCCCCTGCGTGATCGTGCGCACCCCCCCCGAGAATTCCGGCTTCCAGTGGTCCGACGCGCTCGGGCCCATGACGCCCTACGTGGTGGCTTCCGGCTACGCGCTGCAGGGCCTCGGCCTTTCGACCATCACGGTGGACTTCCTGCCGCGCGACAAGAAGGTGGTCCGCGACTTCCCCTACCGCTCGGTGGTGGTGATGGCGGTGCTGGTGCTCCTGATAGTGGGCGCGACGGCGAACGTCGGCCAGAAGCGCGCGGAGCGCTACTCGCAGCAGGCGCAGAACCTTGAGATCCAGATCCGCGAGCGGCAGCGCCAGCTCGAAGCGTCGCGAACCGCCGGCGAGGAGAACCGCGCCGAGGCGGACCGCTTCGTGAAGCTGGGCCGCGCCTTCGGCCAGCGCGACTACTGGCTGCAGTTCCTCGCCAAGGTCGCCCGCGTCAAGCCGGTGGACGTGCTCATCACCAACATCTCCATGGACCACGACGGCTTGGTGGTGATCCGGGGCCTCTCGGAAAGCTCCAGCTCGCCGGCGCAGTTCGTGAACGCGCTCAAGGAACTGGTGCCCGTATCGAGCCAGCTTCCCGAGATCACGGCCTTCGACAACCGCGCGAAGGACCCGCGCTACGAGCGCCCGGAGATCACCTCCTTCGAGATCCGCTTCAACACGGGCGACAAGGTGAACCACCTGCGCGTGACGCCGACGCCCGAGGCGTCGCCGGCGGCGAACTCCGGGGCCACACCCCGGGCCACTCCCCGTGGACGCGGAGGTCGCTGACCTTGGACAAGCAGAAACTCGCCCAGTACGGCCAGCTTATCCTCAAGCGGCTCGACCTCGCGGTGATCGTGGTCCTGATCGTCCTGCTGGTGGCCCAGATCTACGTCGTCATCATCAAAGAAGGCGGCTTCGGCCTCACCGAGCCGCCCCCGCCCTCCGACGTGCCCCTCGAGGACCGCGTCGCCACGTCGCCGGAATACGCCCGCATCGTTTCGAAGTACCCCGAATCGGTCGCCCCCATCGCCGAGGACCCGAATCTCCGCCTGCTCGTGCAGAACGACATGTTCAGCCTCCGGGCGGTGCGCGAGATGGAAGACGTCCGGCGGCGGATGAACGAGACCGTGGACCAGGCGCAGCGCGACTTCGACGCGGGACGCGTCGCGGAAGCCCGCGCCGCCGTTCAGCAGGTGCTCCGGGACGACCCGACGAACCGGCGCGCGCAGGACCTGCTCCGCCTGATCGATCCGCCCGCGACTCCGACGCCCGCCGCCACTCCGGCCGCCGGCGCCGATTCCGCGGCGTTCGACGAAGAATGAATACCGCGCGCCCGCGACGCACCCGCGAGTGCCCCCTTGACCCGCAACGCAACGGGGCTGCCTCTCGTTGCCATCAACAGATTTCCGCCTGCTTCGCTGGCCGTACCAACTCGGTTAGGAGATCCCCCTGGTCATGAACCAGCCTTCCACCAAGAGGTGTCTCTCCGCACTCGGACGCTCCGCCGCCGTGGCCACTTTGGCCTTTACGCTGTCGTGCGCGACCTCGTCCAAGAGCGGTGAGACCGCAACCGGCGGTTCCGCCGCGACCGCGGCCTCCGCGGCCCGCGCATCGCAGCCCGTCCGCGACGAAGTGAACCGTCGCCTCAAGGACGCCCGCCGCAGCATCTCCGCCAAGAACTACGCGGACGCACGGCGCCATCTCGCCGCCGCCAAGCTCGCAGCCGGACAGACCGACATGGCCGCCGACGTGGCCCGCGTCGAGCGCGAACTCGCCGATGCGGAGAACGCGCAGGCGGGCGCGCGCAACGCCGACCAGGTGGGCGCGCTCGTCGACCAGGGGCGGCAGCACCTCGGCCAGGACAAGTTCGAACTCGCCCGCGCGTCGGGCGAGAAGGCGCTCGCCCTGGACCCCTCCAGCCGCTCGGCCAAGCGCCTCCTCGACGACGTCGCGAAGGCGGAACTCGAGTTCCGCGACGAGCAGGCCCGCGCCGAACTGAATCGCCGCGCCGACGCCGCCAAGGCGATGGAAGCGCGCGGTGAAACGGCGAAGGCGGAGGCCGAGTACCGCTCGATCCTCTCCGTCGATCCGCGCCACCCCGCCGCCGTCCGCCAGCTCCGCAAGATCGAGGACGCCCGAGAGGACGCCAGCGAGGCTCAACTCGCGCAGCACCTCGACGCCGCCCGCGACGCGCTCCGCGCGGACGACTACGCGAAGGCCCGGGCGGAACTCGCCAAGGCCGAGGCGATCTCCCCGAACGACCGCTCGGTCCGCGGCCTCAAGGCGGACATCGCCAAGGAAGCGGCCAAGCCCGCGGCCACGCCGAAGCCCACCCCGGCTCCGCGCGAGGTGGCGCAGGCGACCCCGCGCCCGACCCCCGCCCCGAAGGCCACTCCGGCGCCCGCAGCCAAGTTGGAACCGGCGAAGACGGAGGCCCCAAAGGCCGCCGCCACGCCGAAGGCCACCCCGGCGCCGAAGGCCACCCCGGCGCCCAAGCCCACGCCGGCCCCCAAGGCGGAGGCCCCCCGCGACGAGGCCAAGGAGCCCGCCGCCGCCAAGACCGAACACGCCGCGAAGGCCGCGGAGCAGGACAAGGCGAAGGAGCGGGAATCCCGCGAGGCGCGCGACCGCGCGGAACGCATCTTCGAAGAGGGCATGACGCTCTACCGCCAGGAGAACCTGGCGCAGGCGCGCGACCGCTGGCGCGAAGCGGCCAGCGAGGACCCGTCCTACCAGCGCCCGGTCGAAATGCTCGCCCAGACCGAGGCCGACTTCAACGCGCTCCTCGCGAAGGAAGAAGCCGCCGCGCAGTTCGAGCAGAACGAAGCCGCCGCGCAGGAAATGCTCAGCACGCTCATCTCCGTCGAAACAACGGAGCCGAAGCCGCTCGCGGACTTCCTGAACGACCTCCGCCTGCTCTCGGGCATGAACTTCGTCATCTCCGGCGGCATCGACACCCGCGTCGAGGCGGCGTTCGAAGACCAGACGCTCCGCCGCGTGCTCGATTCGGTGCTGCTGCCGATCGGCCTCAAGTGGGACCGCAAGCCCGGCGAGATGATCGTCCAGGTCACGTCGGACCTGCGCACCGAGGTGTTCTCGCTGACGCCCGAGCAGCTCGCGAACGTCGACTCGCTGCTCGAGAACGGAAGCCTCGGACGGATCCTCTACGGTCCCGCCGGCAAGGCCCCGCTCGAAGGGCAGGAAGTCTACGTGGACGACCGCCAGAGCGTCGTCGTCATCACCGACTCCCCCTCGAACATCGACAAGTTCCGCCAATTCCTCGACACGCTCCGCGAGGCGCAGCCCCAGTCGCTCGTCTTCCGCAGCTTCAGCATCCAGGGCGACAAGGCGGAGGACATCCGCTCGCTCGTCTCGGCGATCCTCTCGGTGGACGGCAAGTCGCCGTTCGATCCGGAGCGCCGCCTGATCGTGGACGGCGACACGCTGATCATCAAGGACTCGGCGGCGAACATCGCGCGCGCCGAGGAGCTCCTCAGCGACCGCAACTTCCTCAACCAGTTCTACTCGGACAAGCTGTCGGTGGCCACGTTCAACCTGACGCCGGCGATCGAGTTCGAGGACAATCCGGACTTGGCGCGCGCCTTCGGCGACCAGGTGCGCACGGTGGTGGAGACGCTGCTCTACTCGCAGGAGGGCCGCCGCAACGCGGAGCGCGAGGGGCGCCGCCTCTGGTGGGATCCCGCCACGCTGCAGCTCACGATCACCGACTACCCCGACAACATCGCAAACGTGCAGCGCTTCGTTGAAAGCCTGCCGCAGATCCGCTCGAAGCGCCGCTCCAAGCCGTTCTTCCTCAAGTGGCAGTCCGCCGAGGAAGTCGCCGGCGACCTCGAACGCTTCCTCGGCATCGCCGAGGCGGCCGATTCGGGCGGCGGCGCGACCGGCAACACGCTCACGCGTTCGGTCAGCGTGAACGACGACTTCGAATTCAACGGCGCGTTCTTCCGCGTCAGCCGCGTGGAGGAGAACAACGTCGCGGACGAGAACGACGACGCCGTGGAACTGGTGGTCCGCACCGGCACCACGAGCCAGGACGTCACGATCGAAGAATTCCGCTCCGAGTTCGTGGAGGACTTCGAAGTCGTCGCGGACGACGTGCGCCCCTCGGCGACGCCCGGCCAAGGCCGCGCGCGCATCACGGTCCGCTACGCCCCCGGCGGCGACGCCGCGCAGGCGGAGGAGACCCCCGAGCCCACCCCCGTTCCGCAGGCCGAGCGCGAAGGCGTCCAGATCGACACGGTTCCCCGCCTGAGCCTCCTCTTCGTCCAGTACGACACGGCGGAGCAGCTCCAGGAAGTCGAGTACTGGATCCAGACGCTCGACGTGCCGACGCTCCAAGTGAACATGGAGACCCGCTTCGTCGAGGTGTTCGAGCAGCGCGCCCGCGAACTGAAGTCCGACTTCGTCATCACGGACCTCACGAAGGGCTTCGACTTCAGCGACGCCGTCGTCGGCGGCCGCTTCGCCCAGGACACGGACGAGTTCGGCAATATCTACGAAACCCTCCCGGAGGACGCGAACCGCGCGAACCTCCTGAAGGGCAGCACGAACCTCGGCTTCACGTTCCTCAACAACGGCTCGCCGATCTCGCTCAACCTGCGCGCCCTCGAGGCTGCCGGCGTGATCAACATCACCAACGCGCCGAACGTCACCACGCTCAACGGCGAGACGGTGGACTTCATCATCGAACGCGAGCTCGGCCTGCGCCAGCCGCGGCAGGGCTCGACCGGCACCGGCGCCAACGCCTTCACCGCGGTCGCCGCGGAAACACCGGTGGACCTGTCGCTCACCCCGACAATCACCGCGGGCGGCGCGATCACGATCGAGATCGAAGTCGAGATCCGCGACCGCGAAACAAACCTCGGAAACAATCTCACGCTCGGCGCCACGGCGGCGGACGGCGGCACGACGGACGACACGGCCATCGCCCGCGCGCAGGGAATCAGCGCGTCGCTGAACTACGCGATCCTCCGCAAGGACCTCAACACGACCGCCCGCATCAAGGACGGCGGCACGGTGATCCTCGGCGGCTGGATCTCGACTCGCGGCGAGGACTTCGACTCCGGCGTCCCCCTGCTCCGCGACATTCCCTTCCTCGGAAAGCTCTTCTTCAGCCGCGAGCAGAAGAAGGACGAGAAGGTCACCCTCAACATCTTCCTCACCGGCAACATCCTCCGCGACTAACCGGCGGAGCGCCGGACTGCACGCTCAACCATGGGGCGGCGGGTATACAGCCCGCCGCCCCGCTTCGTTTGCACCGGCATGGAACACGCCTACCCCGGACTGCCCCCCGCAGCCCCGGAACCGATCGGTGCCCCCATGTCCTCCCGCATCAACCCTTCCCGCGCCGCGAAGGCTCTCCTCGCCGCCGCGTCCTTGTTCGTTTTCGTACCCGCCGCGCACGCGGTCGTCCACTCACGGACACCGGCGCAGATCCCGATGCGCGATGCCCAGTCGCTCGCCGCCGATGTCTACCTCCCCCCGGGCGAAGGCCCCTGGCCGACGGTCCTGATCCAGACGCCCTACGAGAAATTCTTCTACATCCCCGTCTTCACGACGGAGTTCGCCCGCGATCCGCTGCTGAAAAGCCCCGACTACGCCTTCGTCACGCTCGACTGGCGGGGTTTCGGCGACTCCGCCGGCGCGGCCTACCAAGGCGCGCCGACGCGCGGCGAGGATGGCTTCGACGCGGTCGGCTGGATCGCTTCGCAACCCTGGAGCGACGGCCAGGTGGCCACTTGGGGAGCCTCCGCGCTCGGCACCGTGCAGCTCATGACCGCGCTCCAGCGCCCGCCCGCCTTGCGCGCCTGCGTCCCGATGGTCTGCCACTACGGGGAACGCTACGGCATCTGGTACCGCGGCGGCGTGTACTACAAGAACCGCAACGACTTCGTCGCCGACTTCTACGGCTTCGGCGACATCTTCCGGGACCGGCCGCTGCGCAATTTCTTCTGGGATGCCACCGAGGCGGCGATCCCTTCGTTCGATGGGATCGAGACGCCGATGCTCTTCGTCAGCGGCTGGTACGACCATGAAACGCAGGCGACGATCGACGAGTTCGCCCGGCTCCGCGCGGCGCAGGGGCCGGGTTCGCCGACGCGCCTCCTGATCGGACCGTGGAGCCACAGCGCCATCGACCGGACGGAGCAGGGCCAGCGCGCCTACCCGGCCGCGGAATTCGCGTCCTCCACAGCTGCGCTCGCCTTCTTCGACCGGCACCTGCGCGGTGCCGGCGGCGCGGCGACGGCGCCGGTCACGTTGTTCCAAATGAACGAGGACCGATGGCTCGCCTTCGATTCGTGGCCGCCCACGGGGACCCAGTCCGCGGCGATGCACCTCGCGGAGGGCGGCTTGCTCGCGGACGCGCCGGGCGCCAGCGCCACCGTGTCCTATGCGTCCGACCCGCTCACCCCGGTTCCTTCGCTGTTCGGGGCGATCCTGCGGGAGGAAACGGGAGGCACGCAGGGCCCGGGCGACCTGTCGCCGCTTGTCGGAAGGGCCGACACGCTCTACTTCGAGACCGCGCCGCTGGCGGAGCCGCTCCGCCTGGCGGGCTCGCAGCGGGCGGTGCTCAGGATCTCAGCGGACGCGCCCGATGTCGACCTGGCGGTGCGCCTGGTGGAAGTTCCGCCGGGCGGCGAGCGCTTCCTGGTCGCGGAGGGGATGCGGCGCGCGTCGCTGCGGGACTCGTTCGAGGCGAAGGCCCTGCTCCAGCCCGGCGACCCCGTCGAGGTCGCTGTCGCGACCGAGCCGACCATGGCGACGATCCCGGCGGGGCACCGGCTCGGCGTGCTGGTCGCCTCGACGAACTTCGACCTGTTCGAGCCGAATCCGCAGGACGGGAGCGACTACCTGGATTCGCCGGGCGCCGCGCCCCGGGGCGCCGCGGTGGAGCTGCGCGTGGGCGGGGCGGACGGCTCCCGGCTGGAGCTGTCGGTGCTGCCGCAGGGCTCCGCGGTCGACGGATGGATGCTCTTCTAGGAGGAGCGGTCAGTTGCGCTCGGCGGCGAAGCGCTCGCGGAGGAACACCGCCCGGGACACGTCGCGCGCCTCCACGTCGTCCGGCGGCGCGTCGGCGTAGCGCCGACCGAGATGCGCCGGCTGGATGACGATGAAGAGGCGGTTCAGCTCCTCGTGCGTGAGCGAGCGGAAGTAGCCGCGGTCGATGCCGAGGCGCAGGCGCGACAGCAGCGCCATGGCCTCCTTGGAGTTCATCCGCCGGGCGTTCGTGAGGACGCCGTAGCTGCGCCAGATGGAGTCGTCGAGGAGCGGCGCCTTGTCGCGGAAGAGCGTGGCGCGCGCCTCCTCCTCGCGCTCGATCAGCCGCGTGATCATGGCGCCGAGGGCGCGGAGGATCTCCTCGACGGAGCGCCCGAGCGTGACCTCGTTGCTGAACTGGTAGAAGTCGCCGAGGAACTCGCTGTTCTCGCCGTTGAATCCTCGCACCGCGAGACCGTGCTGGCCGAGCATGCCGAACAGGTCCTCGACCTCGCGCAGCAGCGTGAGCGCCGGGAGGTGCAGCATGACGCTGGCGCGGAGCCCCGTGCCGACGTTCGACGGGCAGGCGGTGAGGTAGCCGAAGCGCTTGTGGATCGCGAAGGGGAGGGCGGCGCCGAGGGCCTCCTCGAGGCCCGAGGCCCGGGCGAGGCACTTGTCGAGCTGCAGCCCCGGCTCGATGCACTGGATGCGCAGGTGGTCCTCCTCGTTCACCATCACGGACGCCTTGCGGTCGCGGGCGAAGAAGACTGCGCGGCCGGGCGCGGCGCGCTCCATCTCCTTGCTGATGAGCCGGGTCTCCTTGAGCAGGGCGCGCTCCGCGGCGCCGAGCTCCGCGAGGTCGAGCCTGTCGAACTCGGCGAAGGCGGGGATCGCCGCGGCGGCGTCGAGGACGCGGGCGCGGATCTTCTCGAGCGATTCGCGCGGCGCGTGCGGCGCGAAGCGCGAGCCGGCGAGGTTGCGCGCGAACCGGATCCGCGAGGAGAGCACCACGTGCGGACAGGGCGCGGCGCCGGTGAGCCAGCCGGCCTCGAGGAGGGAGCCGCCGTCGCCGCCGCTCATGCGTCCGCCTCCGGGAGGGCTTCCCCGCCGAGCGGGCGGCGCAGCTCCTCGGTCGTCTTCTTGATTTCGTCGCGCAGGAAGGCCGCGCGCTCGAAGTCCTCGTTCTCGATGCAGTCCTGGAGCTCCGACCGCATCGCCTCCAGCTTGCGGCGCAGGTCCGGCTGCGCGCTCGGCGCGGGGGGCGCCCAGCCCACGTGCGCGTCGGTGCCCTGGCAGCGGCGGATGTCCTCGAGCAGCGGGTCGCCGAAGGCGTCGTAGCACTCGGGGCATCCGAGCATGCCGGAGGCCTTGTACTCGACGAAGCTGAGGTCGCACGCGGCGCAGGCCACCGCCTCGATTTCCGCCGGCGCATCCTCGCCCGCCTCCGCCTGCGACGCCTGGGCGAGCTGCTGCTTCAACAGGTCCTCGAGCACCTGCGCCACGGTGGGCTTCGCCATCATCTTGGCGATGTAGGGCGAATGCTCGGCGGCGCACTGCTGGCAGACCAGGCGCTCTTCGGCGACACCGGACCCGCGCTCGATGATGGTGATCTTGAAGGAGACCTCGTGCTTGCCGCACTTCGTGCACTTCATGGCTGGCCGGCTTTCCCCCGCCGCGGTGAGGCGCGGCTCGATGGATAGGCTGCCCGCGGCGACGATGAAAAGCAAGGGAAGGCCTTTGGCCCCCGTTGATCCCGCCCGCGCGGCGGGCGGAGTTGACAGGCCGCCGGAGCGTGGTAGGGTCGCTTCAACAACACCCCCCACGCCTCGGGCCGCAAGGCACTGCGCACCATGGGGGGTTGCTTCTTTGCGCGGGCAGTCGGCGCCCACTGCCCCGGCGGCCGGGAGCGACCAACGGTGGCGGAGTTCTCCAAGACGCCGAAGACGCACGAGGAGCAGCTGGCCATCCTCGAGGGCAGGGGGCTGCGGGTGGCGGACCGCGAGTCCGCGCTGCACCGCCTGGCGCACATCAACTACTACAGGCTGTCGGCGTACCGCCTTCCCCTCACGGCGCCCGGCGAGCCGGACCGGTTCCGGCCCGGCGCGGCGTTCGAGGACCTCTGCCGTCTCTACGATTTCGACCAATCGCTACGGAGGATCGTGCTGGACGCCTCGGAGCGCGTGGAGGTCTCTGTGCGCGCCTCCTGGGCGTACGCGCTGGCGCATCGCCACGGAGCGTTCGCATACGAAGACCCGGGGCTCTTCAGGTCGGCGGAGGAGCATGCGGCGCTGCTGCGGAGGCTTGATGAGGAGCTTGAGAGGAGCCGCGAGGAGTTCGTCGCGCACTTCCGGTCGAAGCACGGTCTCCGGAGGCCACCGGTCTGGGCCGCCTCCGAGGTGCTTTCCTTCGGCCTCGCCTCCCGTTTCCTCTCCGAACTGAAGCACTCGGCGGACCGCCAGGAGGTGGCGCGGGGCTACGGCTTGGACGAGCGGATCCTCGTCTCCTTCCTTCACCACCTGACCGTCGTGCGGAACCACGCGGCGCACCACGCCCGCCTCTGGAACAGGCGCTTCGCGATCACCTTTCAAATCCCGAGGCGCCCGGAACGGCTTCGCGCCAGCCTCAACCCCGACCCCGTCGGCACGAGGCGCGTATACAACACGTTGGCGATGCTCGTCGAGTTGGCCGGATCCATCGATCCGGAGTATGAACTGCGCCCCGCTTTGCTGGAGCTCCTGCGCCGCCTCGCGCCGGAGGAGCATGGGCTGATGGGGTTTCCCCCGGATTGGGAAAGCCGCCCAATCTGGAATCCGCGCGGCCCCCGTTGATCCCGCCCGCGCGGCGGGCTAGCTTCGCCCGGTTGCGATCCCGAAGGAGGCCCTACCGCCGATGACCCGCCGCCCGTTCCAAGCGACCGCGTTCTTCGCGGCGGGCTGCCTCGGGACGCTGGCGCTGTTCCTGCCGCGCGAGGCGCCCGCGGCGGCCGCGTGGGCGCTCGCGGCGGCGGCGGGGCTGTCGCTCGCGGGCCTGCTCGGCGACGCGCTGCTGCAGCGGTGGCTCCGCGACCACTGGGGGCAGCCGGTCACCCCGGGGGATTTCCTGCGGCAATGCGCGCCGGGGCTCGTGGCGCGCGTCTCCTTCTCCGCGGCGGCGGTGCTCGCGTTGATGGGCGCGCGCTCGCTGCTGGTGGCGGAGTTCGCGCCGGTCCTGTTGGCGGCCGCGGGTGGCGCCGCGGCCGTGTCCCTGCTGGCGTGGCTGGCCGGCGTGGCGCTCGCGGCGAAGCGGGAGGGGCGCGCCGCCGATCCGTACTGGGCCGCGGGCACGCACGCGGGTCTCGGCGCGGAGCTGCGCGCGGCGCTCGATTTCCAGCGCGTCGTGGGTCCCCGCCTGGCGGGCGCGCTGGCCAAGCTCGCCGCGGTCTGGTTCGGCGGCATGGCGGCGGACGCGGTGCTCTTCATCCTGCTGCTGCTGCTCGCGCAGTTCATCCACGACGGCGCGCTTTCGGCGCCGGTGCCGGGGCGCGGGGAATTCTTCTTCCAGATCGCCTACGCCGTGGCGCTCGGCTTCGCGGCGCTGCTTTCCGCATCGGTGCTGCTGGCGGGGATGATCGAGGTGGCCATCGCGCGCAAGACGGGGCGCCCTCCGCGCACCGGCACCGGCGAGCTGCTCGGGCGCGCGCTCGAAGCGGTCGGCATCGGGCCGACGTTCCTTTGGGGCGCGCTGCTCGGCGGCGTGGGCGCGCTCGCGCTCGGCGCGACGTTCGGGCGCCTGCGTCCCGCGCTGCTGGCGGAGGGGCTTTCCGCGCAGTCGGCGGACCTCGCGGCGCTCGGCGCGTTCCTGGCCGCGGTGTGCGCGGTGGCGCTGGCGCACCTGTACGCGCCCGCGGTCTTCGCGCGGCGCGACTGCGGCTGGGCGGCCGCGCTGCAGGCGAGCGTTTCCCTCGCGGGCTACGACGGTTGGCGCGCGCCGCTGCGGCTCGCGGTCGCGGGCGCCTGGCTGCTGTCGATCATCCGCGCCCCGGCGGGGCTGCACCTGCTGCTGTCGCCGCTGGACGGGCGCGAGGTGCTGCTCGGGCTGCTGCTCGGGGAGAAGACCGCGGGCGAGCC
Organism: Candidatus Sumerlaeia bacterium; assembly: GCA_033764015.1. Lineage (GTDB taxonomy): Bacteria > Sumerlaeota > Sumerlaeia > SLMS01 > JANRJK01 > JANRJK01. Next base: position 16,235 of record JANRJK010000022.1, read on the forward strand.
GCGCACCGCGCTGCGGGACCTGGCGCAGGACCGCCCCGACGCGCTCCGCAAGCCCTACGCGCTCCTCGAAGCGGGCAGGCACCTCGAAGCGCTCAACGCCTTCCAGCTCCACCTGCACCGGAACCGCACCGACGTGGACGCGATGCGGGGCCAGTGCCTCGCGCTGGTCGCGCTGGGCAACGCGCCGATGGCGCGGGAAAAGCTCTCGCTGTGGCAGTCGCTCGCGCCGGAGGACCCGGAGCCGGCGCGGCTCCTCGCGCAGGTCGAGGCGCGCGGGCGGCCCGTGGACCGCCCGCGCTGACCCCGGACCGTCAGGGCTTGGCGGCGATGTGGTCCGCCAGCCGGAGCGCCAGCGCCACCGCCGTCAGCGACGGGTTCGGCACCGGCGCCACGGGGAACACCGAGGCGTCCGCCACGTACAGGTTTTCGTACGCCCACACCCGCTGGTCGGAATTCACGGCCGAATGCTGCCGCGAGCTTCCCATGCGCATCGAGCCGACGGCGTGCTGGATCGTGGCGCGCTTGTAGTTGTCCGGCAGGTCGTTCCAGTCTGAGGTTTTCAGCCCCAGCACATAGAACACCGTGTTGCGCATGTCGCGGGCCATGCGCTTGACGTTGTCGAAGTTGCCGTAACGGCCATTGGCCACCCACTGGTAAACGATGCGGGCCTTCTGGCCGCGGCCCTGGGCGGTGACGCGGTTGTTGTCGTTCAGCTCGCCGTAGCTGCGCGCCTTCAGGCTCGCCTTTAGAGGCTTTTCGGACTCCACACGCTCCAGCACCGGATCGACGACGCGCCGGTTATAGTAGCGGCTGTTCAAATCAAGCTCGCCGATCAAGCATCCCTCGCTCGCCGTCGAGTGGTCCGGCGTGATGAGCAGCTTCGCCGCGCCGTTGGGATCATGGTAGCGGCTCCCGCTCGGAACGTCGTGGTCGCCCAGGCCGAAGCTAGGGTGGTCCGACAAGCCGACGCCGATCTTGCCCGATTCGTCGCGGAGCCCGCTCACCAAGCAGAGCTTCGGAGTCTCGACGGAGCCCAGCGCGAGGACGAACTCCTTGGCCTCGAAGAAGCGGATTTCATTGGCGAGGAGGTCGTAGCACTCGACCCGCTCGATCCGCCCGCCGGGGCCTTCATGGAGTTGGAGCGCCATCTGGCCCATGCCGACCACCAGGTTCCCCTTGGCGGGGGACTTCGGCGACAATGTGTTCTCGATCAGCTCGGCGCTGTTGTGCATCCCGGTGGGGGCGTTGAGGAGGCCGCCGCCGGCGATGGAGCGCTTGTCGAAGGCCCACGGCATCTCCTTCGCCCCGTAGTAATAGAGGTGGCGATTCATGTTCTTCGCCGCCTCCGCCGCCCATACTCCCTGCGACTTGCCCTTCAGCATCAGCTCCTCGGCCTGCGTGTAGTACCCGCCGCCGCCGGTCGCCGGGGAAGCGTCCTTCAACGCGCGCGTGACCGCGTCGGGCCAGTAGACCGCATCGAGTTCCCAGTCCATCATGCGCGGTGCGATGCCGGACCAGAACATGGAGCGTCCGCCGAGCATGAAGTGCGGGCCCTCCCAGAACGGCGACTCGCCGACGATGTCCGCCTGCCGCGACCAGAGGTAGCGGAACACTTCGGTGTTCGCGACGAGGTTCGACGCGTGCGTGTGCAGCTGGTGCGTGCCCATCTCGAGGAGCAGCACGCGCTTGCCGCGGTGCGCGAGGCGGTTCGCCACCGGGCCCCCCGCCATGCCGGAGCCGATCACGATGGCGTCGAAGCGCTCGCTGGTCTTGCGCGGGCCCTGGATGCGGGCGCGGGCGTCGAGGGGCATCTCCAGCGAGAGACCCTCGGCGCCGTATTGGAACAGCTCCTTCGGCGCCGGCCCGAGCTGGATCCGCTTGGCGTTCGCGAAGTCCTGCGTCGAGTAGAAGTTACGTCCGCCCAGGTCGGCCTTGTGGTTCGGGCCGTCGCTCCAAACCAGGCCGTCGAGCACGAACTTGAAGTCGAAGTTCTTCGGGTACCGCGCCGGGTCGAAGTAGAAGACCCAGGCGGAGTAGAGGATCACCCGGTCGCCGGCCTCGTTGATCTTCCAGGTCACCGGCCGATAGGAGCCGGGCACATCGACGGTCCATCCGTCGACCTCGCCGCGGATCGCGACGCGGTGCGCGGGGCGCAATTCGGGCGCGTGAAGGTGCACCTCGCCGAGGTAGTCGGGGTACTTGGGGTGCGGATCGTCCTTCTCGTAGTCCTTGGCGACGAGGATCTCCCCACCGTCGCGCCTGGCCTCGCAGCCGAGCGCTCCGCACTCGAGATACGCCGGATAGTCCGGGGGCTGGTGCTGGCGCATGTCGGAAAGCGGCACCGTGACGAGCGGCGTGCCATCCGGGGCATGGGTTGGCGGGGCGTCCGCCGTCGTGGTGGTTGCGACCGTCGCGGCGGCCAGTGGCGCGCTTGCGGGCTTCTTGGCGGGCGCCTTCTTCGCGGCGGGCTTGGCGGCGGGGGCCGCGGTGGCGGGCTTCGGGGCGGGCTTCGCCGGCTTGGCGGCGGGCTTCGGCTTCGCCTCCTCGGAGGGGGTCTTCTTCTTCGCGGGCTTCTTTTCGGCCATGCTAATGCACCTCTTTCGGGGAAGTGTGACCGCCGCCGCGTTGCCGACGGCGGTGCTCCATTGCGATTTCGAACAAGGCCCGAGGGTGCGGCGGGAGGAACGCGATCCTCAACCGGAACACGGAGGTGTGGAATCGGTTTACCGGTAATGAGGAAGCGCCTCCCCGGGTGGGGAGGCGCTTCTGGGAACCGTGGCCAAGGGGAGCGCGGCGTCAGACGGGCGCCAGCTCTCCTGCAAGCAGATACCGCATCACATCCTCCGCCGTGTAGGACGTGGAGCCGTCTTTGAAGAAGGGGGCGAGGTTCACGACGTCGTCGCCGGCGGTGAGGATGGGGAGCTCGCGCTTGCCGTCCTTGCGCGGCTGGCCGATGCCGACGCTGGCCGCGAGGCCGTTGCAGAGGCACTTGCGCCCCACCGTGTCCTCCAGCAGGCCGCCCTTCTTGAGGTAGTCGTCGATCGGCTCGGACGCGCAGCGGTAGCCGAGCGTGCCGTCCTCCTTGCGGTAGACCGAGCGCAGGTAGCCGAGGTCGCAGATGCGGTCGCGCTCGGCGTACACCTCCGCCTCCGACATGGTGCCCGGGTGGTTGACCACCTTGAACGGGAAGCCGGTCGGCGAGGCGACGGGATCGGTGTAGACGGAGGCTTCGCCCCGGACGACCCGGTCCAGAACGGCGCGGCGGATCTCGGGCAGGAGGCCGGAATCCTCGCAGAAGGCGAAGGCGGTGCCGACCTGGATGCCCTGGCCGCCGAGGTCGAGCGCGCGGCGCAGCGCCTCCGGCTTTCCGGCGCCGCCGGCGAGCCAGAAGGGAAGCCCGAGGGTGCGGAGCTTGTCGAAATCCATTTCGTCGCGCTCGCCGTAGATCGGCTCGCCGATCTCGTTCTTGCGCATGGCGCCGCGGGGGGGCGCGTTGTGGCCGCCGGCGGTGTGCCGCTCGACCACCCAGCCGTTGATCTCGCCGTTGGCGCGCTTCTGCAGCGCCTGCGCCAGGACGAAGGAGGAGATGATGGCGAGGAACTGCGGGCGCGCCGGCGCCGGCGGAAGCGGATCGAACAGCGCCGCGGGGTCGAACAGCACGTCGACGCTCCCGTCGCCCTTCGGGTCGTCCACCGGGATGCGCATGCAGGTGGACTCGTTCTGCGCAAGCTTGTCGAGGATGCCGGGGATCTGCGAGGGGATGCCCGCGCCCATCAGCACGAAGGACACGCCGCCGAGCATCGCCCCGTACATCGAGGCCATGTTTGGGAGCTGGATCTTCTCGAGCAGGTTGATGCCCACGACGCCCTTGTGGCCCTCGCGGGCGAGGCGGGCCTCGCAGAAGTTCGCCAGCACCGTGATCCGCAGCAGGTCGCGGGGCGCGTCGACGCGGTGCATGCCGGGCGACTTGTACTTCTGGTCCGGCGCTCGGCCGCCCTCGATGAAGAACTTCTCGAGCGCCTGCGCCACCAGCCCCTGGTCGAAGAAGTCGCGCATGACGCGGCGCAAATGCCCGCCCGGGTCGCCGTCCTGGAGCCGGCGGACGAAGACGAGGTCGAGTCCCGTGCCGGAAAAGACGCCGAGCCCGCCGAGGCGCGAGACCGCGTTGGCGAGCTTCCAGTTCGAGACGGCGACGCCCATGCCGCCTTGGATGATCCGGGGAAGTTCCACGCTGCGCACCTCTTGCCTTCGTCGGAATGATCTCGCGATGGCTTTATTTTCTCCAAACGGGTATGGTTGCGCAAGCGGGGATGCGTGCAACCGGAATCGCGGACAGCTTATCCGCTCCTTGTCCGCTCAGGCCCCGCGTCACTCCATCCGCCGTTCACCCGAGGCGTCGAGCTGCGTCCGCCGCACGTCGCCCGGCGAGACGGTGCCGTTCGTCGGATCGTAAATCTCGTACAGCGTGGTGCCGTCCGCCGCCTGGTACGACGGCCCGGCCACTTGGTCCGGGCCATAGCCCCAGAGCTCCCAGCCGCCGCTGTACTTCGTGCGCGAGACGGGGGGGAAAGGGCTGAAATTGTTGATGTTCTCGAAGCGGTCCACGTGCTTCGCATTGATGTAGTTGTAGTAGTCGAGATGCCGCGGATCGGTCGAGCCCGTCTGGAAGGAGTTGTTCCGGCGGGGTGGCTTGAAGGGATCGAGAAGGATGCCTTTGCTGCCCAGGTAGGCGACGGGCGTCGTGATGTCGTTGGGCACGAAGAAGTAGATCGTCAGCGTCCCGCGCCGCTGGAAGGTGTACATCGGCGGGTACCAGTTGTTGTCCACCTGGTAGGCCTCGAAGGCGGTGGCGATGGTGCGCATGTCCGCCTTCACTCGGCTCACCTTCGCCCGTGTCTGGGCTTCGAGGAAGTTCGGCAGGGCGACCGCCGCCAGGATCGAGATGATCGCGACGACGACGAGGAGTTCGATGAGCGTGAAGGCGCTCCGGAGGGTGGGCATGAGGGTGGACTGCCGCCAAGGGGGGGTGGCGCGGGCGGAAACCGGGGGGAGACAGCGCCGCAAAGCGATAGGATGGCGCGCGCAATCGCTTCCGGCAAGCAGTGTTTCGGTGTTTTCCCTGAGCCGCTAACGCTTTACTTCGCGAACCACTCCCGCGTTTCGAGCATTTCCTCGGTTCGGGGGCCGTAGGAGATGTAGTCGATCGGCGTTCCCGTCTGCTGGTGGATGAAGCGCAGGTACTTGCGGAAGTTGTCGTGGTTCGTGTCGGGCCAGCCGGGGAGCTCGACGTAAACCGGCTCGGCGCCGAAGAAGTCGCGCGAGGTGGCGGGCAGCTCCTTGCGCTTCCCCTTCACGTCGTAGGCGACGCACACCTTCACCTTCTCGAAGCCGTTCAGCACGTCGGCCTTGGTGACGATGAAGCTGGTGAGGCCGCTGCGGTAGTGCACATAGCGGAGCGCGGGCAGGTCGAGCCAGCCGCAGCGCCGGGGGCGCCCGGTGGTGGCGCCGAACTCCTTGCCGCGCTCGCGGATCAGCGCGCCTTCCGCGCCGTGGTCCTCCGTCGGGAAGGGGCCGCCGCCGACGCGGGTGGTGTAGGCCTTGAGCACGCCCATCACGGAATCGAGTTCGAAGGTCGAGAATCCGACCGTCGAGACGCCGTGCGCCATCGTGGGGCTCGAGGTGACGAAGGGGTAGGTGCCGAAGTCGAGATCGAGCATCACGCCCTGCGCGCCCTCGAAGAGGACCGATTCCTCGCGGAACGTCTTCGCCATCTCGACGGCGCTGGTGAAGTGGACATCGAGCGAGACGAGCTCGTCCTTCAGCTTGAGGAGGCGGTCGAAGACCTCGCGGGGGCCCTGCTCCATGCGCCCGCCGTAAAGCTGCTGCTTGAGGTGGTGCAGCTCCTCGAGGCGGTCCAGGAGCACGTCCTCGTCGATCAGGTGGTAGAGCTTGATGCCGCCGCGGGACGCCTTGTCGGTGTAGGCGGGGCCGATGCCGCGGCGCGTGGTGCCGATGGGCGTGCGGCGCATGTCCTCGAGGATCACATCCTCCTGCTTGTGCCAGGGGAGGACCAGGAAGACCTCGGGATCGAGGTAGATGCGGCGGGAGATGCCGGGGAAGTGCGCCTCGAGTTCGCGCAGCTCGACGATGAGCTGCTCGAGGTCGATCACCATGCCGGCGCTGAGGAAGCCCTTGCAGTCGCCGTCCATGGCGATGCTGGGCACCAGGTGGTTCACGAACTTCTTGTCGCGGAAGTAGATCGTGTGTCCGGCGTTGGCGCCGCCGGAGAAGCGCACGACCCACTGGTAGTCACGCGAGAAGTAGTTGACGACCTTGCCTTTTCCCTCGTCGCCCCACTGGGCGCCGACGATGGCGATTCGCTTCATGGGATTGGTGTCCCGCCTCAGGGTAGTTGGAACCGCTGGAACACGTCGCCGACGTGGCGCAGGTAGGCCGCGCCGTCGAACACCCGGTCGAGGTCGTCCTCCGCCAGCAAGCGGCGCACGCGGTCATCCTGCCCGGCCAGCGCGCGGAAGTCACGCCTCGAATTCGCCGCTTCCATGGCGCGCTGCTGCACCAGCAGGTACGCCTCCTCGCGCGACATGCCCTTGTCCACCAGCGCCAGCAGCAGCCGCTGCGAGAAGACCAGGTTGTGCGAGGCGCCGAAGTTCTCGCGCATCCGCTCCGTGTCGACCACCAGCCCCTCCACCAGGCCCACGGTCCGCTGCGCCATGTAGTGCGCGGCGAGCGCGGCGTCCGGCAGGATCACGCGGTCCGCGGAGGAGTGCGAGATGTCACGCTCGTGCCAAAGGGCGATGTTCTCGTAGGCGGTCGCCACGTGGCCCCGCAGCAGCCGCGCGAGGCCGCAGAGCCGCTCGCAAAGGATCGGGTTCCGCTTGTGCGGCATCGCGGAGGATCCGCGCTGGCCGCTGCGGAACGGCTCCATCGCCTCGCCCACCTCCGTGCGCTGCAGGTGGCGCACCTCGGTGGCGAGCCGCTCGATCCCCGCGCCGAGCAGCGCAAGCGCCGAGACCCACTCCGCGTGGTGGTCGCGGGGGACCACCTGCGTGGAGACCTTCGAGGGCTTGAGGCCGAGCTTCGCCAGCACGCGCTCCTCGAGCTGCGGCGGGATGTGCGCGTAGTTGCCGACGGCGCCGCTGATCTTGCCGTGCGCGATGCCGTCGGTGGCGCGGGCCACGCGCTCGCGGTTGCGCTCCGCCTCCGCCAGCCACGACAGCGCTTTGAGGCCGAAGGAGGTGGGCTCCGCGTGCATGCCGTGCGTGCGGCCCACCGTGATCGTGTCCTTGTGCCGGAGCGCGAGGCCGCGCAGCGCCTCGATCATGCGGTCCACCTCCGCCAGCACCAGCTCGCCGGCGCGCTTCATCGCCAGCGACCACGCCGTGTCCACCACGTCGGAGCTGGTCAGGCCCTTGTGGAAGTAGCGCGCCTCGTCGCCCATGCGCGAGGTGACCGACTTGATGAAGGCGATCACGTCGTGGTCCGTCTCCATCTCGATGCGGCGGATCTCGTCCGGATCGATGACCGCCTTGGCGCGCATGACGGCCGCGCTGCCCTGCGGCGCGTCGCCGGTCTCCTCGAAGACCTCGACGACGGCGAGCTCGACCTCGAGCCAGCGCGCGTATTGCGCGGCCTCGGTCCAAAGCTCCTTCATGGGGGAAAGGGAGTAGCGTTCGATCATGGCTGCGGCTCGCGGTTCGGCTTCGGGGCGGGGCGGGTCAGGAGATCGCGCGGCTGCCCGGCTTGACCGGTATCGATCCGGCCTTGCAGAGGGGGCAATCGCTCCGTTCCCAGGTGGGGATTCGGAGCCGCGCCCAGGAGCGGAACGGCACGCCGGCGTCCACGCCCGATTCCGATCGGTCCACCACCGCGGCGATGCCGGCGACGCGGGCGCCGTGCGCCTCCGCGAGCGCCTTCAGCTCGAGCACCGTGCCGCCGGTCGTGGTGACGTCCTCGGCGAGCAGCACCAGCTCGCCGGGGGCGATGGAGAAGCCGCGGCGCAGCGCGAGCGCGCCGTCCACGCGCTCCGCGAACAGCGCGCGGGCGCCGGGGAACTCGCGCGCGAGCGCATAGCCCCACGTGATGCCGCCGATCGCGGGCGCCAGCGTCGCGGCGACGGGCTGTCCGGCGAACTCCGCCGCGACGGCGCGGGCGATCGCCTCCGCGCGCCCGGGGCGCTCGAGCAGCCGCATCGCCTGCAGGTAATGCGTCGAGGTGCGCCCCGACGTGAGGAGGAAGTGGCCCGTGAGGAGGGCGCCGGTTTCTTCCAGCGCCGCGCGCACGGCGGCCGGAAGCGCGTCGAGGTCAGGAGCTTGGGACATAGGGCGCGGTGAGCTCCTTGAGGAGCTGCGCCTCCTTCCGGGCGGCGGTGGCGAAGTCCTCGCCGCGCGAGGCGTAGAGCACCGAGCGGCTGGCGGCGACGATCACCGGCCCGGTCGGGGAGGCGGCGGCCTCGAGGCTCGCGCGGGCGTCGCCGCCCTGCGCGCCGACGCCGGGCAGCAGGATCGGCGCCCCGGGCGCCAGCGCGCGGATCTCGGCCAGCAGCGACGGCCGCGTCGCGCCCGCCACCAGCCCGGTGTTCGGGTTGATCGCGGCCCACTCGCTCCAGGTCGCGGCGATCTTGCGGTATAGACCCGTCCCGAGCAGGAACTCGTCCGCGCCGGGGTTCGACGTGGCGCAGAGCACGAACACGCCGCGGTCGCGGTGCGCGAGGAAGGGCGCCAGCGTGTCGCTCCCCATCATCGGGTTCACCGTCACCGCGTCGGCGCGGTGCGTGTCGAAGAGCGCGCGGGCGTACAGCTCGGCGGTGTGGCCGACGTCGCCGCGCTTCGCGTCCAGGACCACGGGCAGCTCGCGCGGGATCAGCGCGCGGATCCGGTCCAGCAGGTGCCAGCCCATCGCGCCGTGGACCTCGTAGTACGCCGTGTTGATCTTGTAGCAGCACGCGAAGTTCCGCGTCACCTCCACGATGGCGGAGAGGAACGCCTCCGCCTGGTCGAAGTCGTCGTGGAAATGCCTCGGCATCAGCTTGCGGTCGAGGTCGAGCCCGACGCAGAGCGCCGTCTGGTTCTTGCGCATCGCCTCCTTGAGGCGTTCGAGGAACGATTCGCTCATCGCACGATGGCCCCCTGCAGGTCGCGGATCCGCTCGAAGCCCTGGCTCCGGCAGTACGCCTCCAGCCCGTCGACGATGCGCCCGGCGCAGCGCGGATCGACCAGCGCCGCGGTGCCGACGCCGAAGGCGCAGGCGCCGGCGAGGAAGTACTCGACCGCGTCCTCCGCCTCCATCACGCCGCCGAGGCCGACGACGGGGAAGCCGGGCAGCTCGCGCGCCACCTCGTAAACGAGCCGCAGCATCATCGGCTTGATCGCCGGCCCCGAGTAGCCGGAGACCACGTTCGCGAACACCGGCCGCCGCGTCCGCGTGTCGAAGGAGAGCCCGAGGAACGAGTTCGCCACCGTCACGGCGTCCGCGCCCGTGTCGCGCGCGGCCCTCGCCATGGTCGAGATCGACGTGACGTTCGGGCTCAGCTTGATCCAGACGGGGCGCCCGCGGGACGCGCCGCGCACCGCGGCGGTCGTCTCGCGCACGAGTCCCTCGTCCGTGCCGAACGCCGCGCCCCCCGCCTTGACGTTCGGGCAGGAGAGGTTCGCCTCGAGCACATCCACGCCCTCCGCCACGGCGAGCATCGCGGCCATCTCCGCGAACTCCTCGACGGAGGAGCCGGAGAAGTTCACCACGCGCTTCGTCGGGTAGTCGCGGATCAGCGGCAGCTTGTCGGCGATGAACGCCTCGATGCCGACGTTCTCGAGGCCGACGGAGTTGAGCAGGCCGCCGTTGCATTCGCGGACGCGGGGCTCCGGGTTGCCGGCGCGCGGGTGCCGCGTGATGCCCTTCGGCGACAGCGCGCCCACGCGCGAGTAGTCGAGGTACGGCAGCGCCTCGGGGCCGTAGCCCCAGGTGCCCGAGGCGAGGATCAGCGGCGTGGCGAGTTCGACCCCGCCGACGCTGACGCGGAGATCGACGGCGGGGGCTTCAGCCTCAACGGAATGCGGCGGCATCGAAGACGAGTCCCTCCGTGCAGATGCGGCGGCGCCCCGCCGGTGTGTCCACCACGCAGGCCAGGCACATGCCGAAGCCGCAGGAGATCGTCGAATCGGTCAGGCACACCTGCGCGGGCCCGTCGTGCCGCGCGGCGGCCGCGGCGAAGGCGTCCACCAGCGCGCGCGGTCCGGCGGCGTAGGCCGCGTGCCCCGGCGCGGAGGCGAACTCCGCCGCGAGGCGCGCCTCGAGCGCGGGGCCCTCCAACGGCAGGTCGAAGTGCGCCACCAGGATGCCCTCGTCGCCGACCGCCTCGACGAGCGACTGCGCCGCCTCGGCCATCTCTTCCGGCACCAGCAGCCGCACCGCGCGCCCCGCGAGCAGGTGCCGCGTCGCGAGGAACGCCGCCGCCGCCACACCGACACCGGAAGCCGCGATCAGCGCGTCGCGCGCGTCGTCCACGGCGAACGCGGTGCCGTGCGGCCCGAAGGCGTCGAGCTGCCAGCTCGATTGCAGCAGGGCGCGCAGCCGCTCCGCCTCCGCGGGCGAGGACGCGTGGTGCTGCAGCACGACGCCTTCGCGGGAGGCGCCCGCCAGCAGGAACACGCGGCGCAGCAGCGGATCGACGCCCTCGCCGACGCGCACCAGGAAGTACTGGCCCGGAGCGCAGCGCCCCGCGAGTCCGGGCAGCTCGAGTTCCACCTCGAACAGCGCGGCGTCGCCCCCCGGTTCCGCGATGTGCACGACGGGGGCCTGGAAGAATTCGGCGGCCTGGATCATCACGCGAACGCCTTCGAGACGATCTTGCCGTCGGCGAAAACCGTGCGCCCGCCGACGATGGTGCGCGCCACGCGCGAGCGCAGCACGCGCCCCCGCAGCGGCGTGTTGAACGACTTCGAGAACACGGAGCGGCGCTCGATGCGCGTCTCGCCCGAGAGGTCCAGCAGCACGATGTCCGCCGGTCCGCCTTCGCGCAGCGTGCCGCCCTCGAGGCCCAGCACGCGGGCGGCGCAGCGCGACATGCGGTCGATCAGGAGCGGCAGCGGGAGGAAGCCCGTCTCGACGAGTTCCGTGTAGAGGAGCTGGAAGGCGAAATCGAGCCCGATCATCCCCGGCGGAGCCTGGTCGAAGGGCAGCTCCTTCTCGATCTCCGTGTGCGGCGCGTGGTCCGTGGCGACGCAGTCGATGACGCCGGAGCGGAGCGCCTCGCGGAGCGCGGCGCGGTCCGCCTCGCCGCGCAGCGGGGGGGCCACGCGCGCGAAGGTGTTGAAGCCCTCGATCATCTCGTCGGTGAGCACCAGGTGGTGCGGCGTGGCCTCGGCGGTGACGCGGACGCCGCGGGCCTTGGCGTCGGCGATCAATTCGCAGGCGCGCTCCGTGGAGACATGGCAGATGTGGACGTGGCCGCCGGTGTCGGCGGCGAGTTCGATGTCGCGCGCGACGCAGGCGCTTTCCGCGGCCGCCGGCACGCCGCGGAGCCCCATGCGCGCGGCGCGGTCGCCCGCGTGCGCCACCCCGTCGGCGACCAGCTCGGGGATCTCCGCGTGGTTGAGGATCGGCCTGCCGAGCATCGCCGTGTACTCGAGCGCGCGGCGCATGATCTCGGCGTTCGCCACGGGGCGGCCGTCGTCGCTGAAGGCCACGGCGCCGAAGTGGGCGAGGTCGCCGAACTCGGTGATTTCCTTCCCCTCCTGCCCGCGCGTGACCGCGGCGATGGGGAACACGCGGACGTGGCCGTCGCGCTCCGTCACCGCGCGGAGGTAGTTCACCACGGTCGAGGAGTCGCAGATCGGATTCGTGTTCGGCATGGGGCAGATGGAGGTGAAGCCCCCCGCGGCGGCGGCCTGCGTGCCGGAGAAGATCGTCTCCTTGTCCTCGCGCCCCGGCTCGCGGAGGTGCACGTGGATGTCCACGAGGCCCGGCGCGGCGACCAGGCCCGCGGCGTCGACGCGCTCCGCGTCCGGCGCCTTCTGCCCCGGGGCGACGCGCACGATGCGGCCGTCCTCCACCAGGATGTCCGCCACGGCGTCGAGGCCCGAGGCGGGGTCGATCACGCGGGCGCCCGCGACCAGCAGCTTGCGGCTCATGGGCCGATCTCCTTGCGCGCGCCGGACAGCAGGTAGAACACCGCCATCCGCGCGGCGATGCCGTTCGTCACCTGCGCGTCGATCACGGAGCGCGGGCCGTCCGCCACCGCGCCGTCGATCTCGACGCCGCGGTTCGTCGGTCCCGGGTGCATCACGATCGCGTGCGGCTTCGCGTGGCGCAGCCGGTGCTCCGTGATCGCGTAGAGGAACTTGTACTCGCGGATCGACGGGAAGAGGTTCGCCGTCATGCGCTCCATCTGGATGCGGAGCAGGTAGACCACGTCGGCGTCGCGGATGCCCTCCGTGAGGTCGTGGTGCACCTCGACGCCCCAGGAGGCGGCGAGGCGCGGGATCAGCGTGCGCGGGCCGACGACGCGGACCTTCGCGCCGAGCTTGGTGAGCGCCCAGATGTTGGAGCGCGCCACGCGCGAATGGAGGATGTCGCCGACGATCGCGACCGTGAGCTCCTCGATGCGGCCCAGCTTCTCGAGCATCGTGTAGAGGTCGAGGAGCGCCTGCGTGGGGTGCTCGTGGCAGCCGTCGCCGGCGTTGATGATCGAGACGTCGGGCATCTCGCGCGCGAGCAGGTGCGGCACGCCGGCGGACGCGTGGCGGAGCACGATGTAGTCCGCCCCCAGCGCGCGGATCGTCTTCGCCGTGTCGAGCAGGCTCTCGCCCTTCGCCACCGCGCTGGTGGCGACCGTGAAGTTGGTCACGTCCGCGCTGAGCCGCTTGGCCGCAACCTCGAAGCTGGTGCGCGTGCGCGTCGAACTCTCGAAGAAGATGTTCACCACCGAGCGCCCCTGCAGCGTGGGCAGCTTCTTGACGCTTCGCGTCAGGACGTCCTTGAACGCCGCGGTGTCGTGGAGCACGCGCTCGATCTCGGCGCGCGTGAGCGACTCGATGTCCAGCAGGTGCCGGCGGGTGAATTCGCCGACCGGCTCGAACTGCGCGACCGGATGGGCGGGCTCGACCGCCATGGCGGAGTCAGCCATCGGCGGACTCGCCGGCGGCGCCGGTCAGCAGGTCGATGCCGTCGCGCCCGTCGTTCTCGCGCAGGTTCACCTCGATGATGTCGCGGCGCTCGGTCATGACGGTGAACGCGGCCACGTCGGCGTGGATCGGGTACTCGCGGTGCCCGCGGTCCACCAGCACCCCGAGCCGGATCGCGGAGGGGCGGCCGAAGGCGATCAGCGCGTCGATCGACGCGCGCGCCGTGCGGCCCGTGAAGAGCACGTCGTCGATCACCACCACCGTGCAGCCGTCCACGTCGAAGGGCAGGTGCGACATGCCGACCTTCGGTTGCGGGCCGAGCGTCGATAGGTCGTCTCGGTAGAGGGTGATGTCGAGGATGCCGAGCGGGAGCTGTCGCCCGGCGAGCTCCTGCACGCGCTGGTGCAGGCGCCGCGCGATGGTGAGGCCCCGGGTGCGCACGCCGACGAGCGCGGAGTTCTTCGGCGCCACGAGCGGCGCCACGCCGCGCGCGATGGCCTCGATGCCATCCGCCATGCGGTCGGAATCGTAGAGGGGGCGTCGTTCGCCGTCGGCGCGTCGCGCCATCGGGGCACCTCGCTGCGGGGGTTCGCTGCGCCTGCGGGCAACACCTCATGCACGCGCCGCGCGCGGCGGTGGGCAAGCACGGCTTGCGCTGGCCCCGCCGTTGCTCCGCCCGGCGCCACGCACGCGCATTCCAGCCCAAACCGGGACAGCCTGACGCGATGAGCCAGTCGAACGAACCACCGCTGCTCCACGTCGAACGCATCGAGAAGCGCTTCGAAACCGTCAAGGCGGTCGATGGACTCGGCTTCGAGGTGAAGCGCGGCGAAGTCTTCGCCCTCCTCGGTCCCAACGGCGCCGGCAAGACCACCACGGTTCGGATGCTGCTCGGCATCAACCGGCCCGACGCGGGCTCGATCCGCTACTCGCTCCCCGGGGCCGAGGGCGCATCGGCCCCGCCGCCACACCTCGTGGGCTACCTGCCGGAGGAGCGTGGTCTCTTCAAGGACACCACGATCCTGCGCACGATCGCGTTCCTCGCGGGACTGCGCGGCGTCACCCGAGAGGACGCCCGCACCCGCGCCCTCGAGTGGCTCGAACGCCTCGGCCTCAAGGGACGCGGCGACGAAAAGGTCGAGGCGCTCTCGAAGGGCAACCAGCAGAAGGTCCAGTTCATCGCCTCGATCATCCACCGGCCCGCCTTCGCGATCCTCGACGAGCCGTTCTCCGGCCTCGATCCGGTGAACCAGGAGTACTTCCTCGGCCTGCTGCGCGAGCTGCGCGACGCGGGCACGACGATCCTCCTCAGCGCGCACCAGATGCAGCTCGTCGAGCGCGTGGCGGACCGGATCCTCGTGATGAGCCGCGGGCGCGCGGTGCTCCACGGCACGCTGGCGGAGCTGCGCCGCGAGGCGGGCGCGGGCAGCCGCCTGACGCTCAAGGTCGCCGGCGCCGTGGACCTCGGGGCGCTCCGCGCGCATCCCTCGGTGCTCGCCGCGGAAGCCGGCCCGGACGGCGTGGTCACCGTGCAGGCGCGCGAGGGCGCGGAACTCGGGCCGATCCTCGCCGCCGCCGCAAACGTGGGCGCCATCGAAGCGGTCCGCACCGAGGAGCCCACGCTGCACGACATCTACGTCCGCGCCGTCGGCGACGACGCGCTCAAGTCGGAACCCACCCCCGCCGCGGAGGAGTCCGCATGAACGGCCACTGGCGCGCCGCGTGGCTGGTCTCCACGTGGGAATTCCAACGCTTCTTCAAGATCAAGGAACAGCTTTGGTCCTTCGCCATCATGCTCGGCGTCGGCCTCGCCGTCTTTGGCGGCGGCACGCTGGTGAAGCGCATCACGGACCGCGAAACGCGCGAGGGGAAGAACCGCGTGACGCTCGCGCTGGAGAACGCCGCCGGGCTGCCGGTCGCCGCCCCGGAGGAGGGCCGCATCCGCTTCGAGCCCGCCGACGCCACTCGGGAGGAACTCGCCGCCAAGGTGGACGCCGGCGACATCACCGGCGTGCTCACGATCCACGGCACGGACCGCGCCGAGTTGCTCGTCGCGAAGTCGCCCACGTCGTGGCAGGGCGAACTGGCGCCGATTCTCAACGCCGCGCGCTCTACCGCCGAGCTGGCCCGCAACAACATCGCGCCGGAGGCCGTCGCCGCGGTCCTCGCCCCCATGCCGCTCGAGGTCGCCTACACCGGGGCCTCGAAGAAGCCCGCCTCGCGCGCCGACAAGGTGCTCGCCGTCGCCATGGTGTTCTTCACCTCCTTCGCCGTCTTCGGAGGGCTCGCCACGCTCTTCGTCGGCATCACCGGCGAAAAGACCCAGCGCGTGACGGAACTCGTCATCTCCGCCATCTCGCCGCAGGCATGGATCGACGGCAAGATCATCGGCCACTCGCTGGTCGCCTTCGCCGGCGTGCTCAACACGCTGCTGAGTTTTGTCGTCTTCTACACCGTGATGGCTCTACTCGACCTGCCGTTCCCGGACTGGATCGACTTCCGCGGCGCGGACCCGCTCTTCCTCTTGGCGTCGGGCGTGCTGGCGCTGGCGGCGTTCCTGATGTGGTTCGCGTTCTTCAGCGCCGTCGCGGCGACCATCGACGACCCGAACACCTCGGCGCGCAACGCGTTCCTGTTCCTGCCGATGGCGCCGCTCGGCGTGGCGATCGGCCTCTTGGGCCACCCGGATTCGGCGGCGGCGCTGGCGCTATCGTTCTTCCCCCCGACCGCCGCGCCGGTCCTGACACTGCGCATGGCGCTTTCGGAGGTACCGCTCTGGCAGGGCGCGCTGGGCTTCGCGCTGGTGGTGGCGACGGGCTGGGCGCTGCGCTCGCTCGCGGCGAAGATCTTCACCGTGGGCATGATGATGCACGGCAAGGAACCAAGCTGGCGCGAGATGTGGCGCTGGGCGCGCGAGGGGTGAACGGGGAGACTCTGGTTGCGCAGAGGCGCCCCAACAGGCATTCTGCACGGTGTGGGGCCATAGCCCCGCCCCGGAGCTAGCCCCGCCCACCGCCTCGGCATGGCGCGGCAGTTGCCCCGGGCATGGCACCAACGCCCGGGAGCCCCTGCCATGTTGCCCAGCCGCCTCATCCCCATCGCCGCAGCCCTCGCGTGTTGCCTCGCCGCAACGCTGCCGACCCCAGCGGAAAGCCCCCGCCTCGTGGGCTACGCGGAAAGCGGGACGTTGATCTATCCGAACTTTGTGGTGGAGGAGGTGAAAGAGTACCAAGTTGTCCGGGCCGCGAACGCTCGCAGCAATCAAGCGGCGAGTAGTGAGGATCGGGAAAGTCATCCCAGTTTTGATCGCGTGAGCGTGGACCCCACGTCCAGTCCGACGTCACAAGGGACTGAGCCCATGGACTTTACTTGGGCGTTGCCCACGCCCTATGGAGTGTTTGGGTTTCAACGCTCCCGTCTCGGAAACTACATCTACCGACTAGTCCGAATCAAACAAAATGGTTCGATCCAGATTATCCCCGGATTCAGCTCGGAGATTTTTGGTATTGTCCGACATTCCGACAAGAATGGGAAGTTTCTAGTATTCTCGAGTACCTCCCTCTACGAGATAGACACGGAAACAGGCTCGATTACGCGCCAGGTCCCATCCCTAGCTACTGAGGGGAGTGTGATCAGAAGAGGCGTGGCGCACTATGGCGGCGACTATTTGTATCTTGTCATAGGCCAATGGCATCCGGAGATTCCGGGCCCAAACGAGGTGCTCAAGATCGACCGTGATTCGCTTGAAATAATCCAGAAGCTTGAGAAAGGAACTTACCTACTCGACATCAACAAGACAGGGGAGTACATCGCACTGAGTGGCACCCCGCAAAGTGCGATCTCACAATTCCGAACTAGCGACTTGTCAATGATGGGGGTTATCGACGATCAATCCCCACTAGGGATAGCTGTGATGACTTACTTGGATGCCGATAACCTACTCGTCCGTTTGGTGCAACCAAGCATCCGGGCTTCCCAATCGACGACTGATGCCCGAGTGTACTGGCGTCCACAGATGGATCGAGTGTCGTACCCCCAGATTGTCATTCCGGGTGGCAGTTATAACTTCTCGGGGACTGCAGCGACATCCCCATCGAGAAATCTCCTAGTCAGCCGCGTATGGACTTCTAATGATGCGTATCTGATGGACACTCGATCTCTTCGCCAGGAAGTTTTCGCCGCGAACTTTTTTGGATCCTACGCGGAGTTCTTCCGCAATAGGCCTTGGGTCTGCCTGCTACAGACCGACGGCCCATTGAACTTCCGCATCTCCTACGAAGGCACCACTCAAGGCACCCGCGCCACAATCTCCGCCCCCTTCGAGCCCAAGCGCTTTTCCATCTTCAGCTACGAGGCCGAGGCCGAGTTCGACGTTGCGGTGTGGCGCGAGGCGGAGGGCGAGCTGCAGCTCCTGTGGGAGCGCAACAACGTGCCGGGCGTTGGCTATGGTTGGATCGACCTGCCGATCGCGCCGGGCGAGCTGCCGATGTCGCCGGGCGCCTATTGGCTGACCTGGTCCGCGCGCGGGCCCGGGCGTCCCGCCGGGCGCATCCCGGGGCAGCCGGGCGATGGCATCGTGTTCACCCGTCCGGACGGGCCGCTGGCGGTGCCACTCGCCGGCGCCCAGATCACCGACGACCGCTGGGGCATGTTCCTTTCGGACGACACCACGCCCGCCGGTTGGCTGGTGCGCTAGCCCCCCGCGCGCGGTCCGGCTTGCCCGGGCGCCCGCGCGGCGCCAGCGTCCCCTTTCCCCGAGCGCCCGGGACGCTCCGCCCATGGTCCACTTGCTCGCCACGCATCCGCTCGCGCAGCACCTGCGCCGCATGATCCCGCCGGGAACGCGGTTCCTCGTGACCGGAGGCGCGGGGTTCATCGGCAGCCACCTCGCCGCGGAACTGGTCGCGCTCGGCATGCGGGTGCGCGTGCTGGACAACTTCGCGACGGGGCGGCGGCAAAACCTCGCCGCGGTGGCGGACCGGATCGAGTTGCTCGAGGGCTCCGTGGCCGACCCGGAGGCGTGCCGCGCGGCGTGCGCGGGGGTCGCCTTTGTGCTGCACCACGCGGCGGTGCCGAGCGTGGCGCGCTCCGTCGCCGATCCGCGCGAATGCCACGAAGCGAACGTGGCCGGCACGCTGAACATGCTCGAAGCGGCGCGCGCCGCGGGCGTCCGCCGCTTGGTGTACGCCGCGTCGTCGTCCGCCTACGGCGACCTGCCGGTGGAATGGAAGCGCGAGGACCTGCGCCCCGCGCCGCAGAGCCCCTACGCCGCGGCGAAGCTGGCCGCGGAGCACTATTGCGCCGCCTGGACCCGCGTGTACGGGCTCGATACGGTGTCGCTGCGCTACTTCAACGTGTTCGGTCCTCGGCAGGATCCGGCGAGCGACTACGCGGCGGTGATCCCGCGCTTCGCGGCGCGGATGCTCCGTGGCGAACGCCCGGTGATCTACGGGGACGGCGGCCAGACGCGCGACTTCACCTACATCGCGAACAACGTCCGCGCGGTGCTGCTCGCCTGCGTGGCGGAGGACGTCGCGGGGCGCGTGTTCAACATCGCCTGCGGGCGCGCCCACTCGCTGCTCGAGCTGGTCGCCGCGCTTAACGCGGTGCTGGGCACGGCGATCGAGCCGGAGTTCTCCCCGCCGGCGCCGGGCGACGTGCGGCACTCGAAGGCGGACATCTCGGCGGCGCGCGCGGCGCTGGGCTACGAGCCGGAGGTCGAGTTCGAGGAGGGTCTGCGGCGCACGGTGGATTGGCTGCGCGCGGAAACCAGCCGCGCCGGCAGCTCGTAGAGCGCGACACCGTCCCGCGGCCCCCACAGCGCGCGCCCCTCCGGCGGGCGCCGCGCCGCCAGCTCCGCCTCGGTCCCCCGCAGCCACAGGTGCGTGGCGCCGCTTTGGACCAGCGCCGCGTGCCACGCGTCCGGATCGGCGCCGGGGCCGGCGGCGAGGCGCTCCGCCGCGCGCAGCCGCGCCGCGAAATCCTCCTCCGAGATCGTCCCGAGGCCCCAGAGGTTGGGTTCCTCGACGGGCAACTGCGCACGCCCGGTGAAGGCGGGGAAGGCATAGGAGGGCGGCCAGACGGCGACTGCCGCGCTCGGCGGCAGCTCGCGGCGCGCGAAGGCGAGCGACTCGAGCGCCGCGGGGCCGAGCTGGACGACCGGCGGACCGAACAGCACGCGCACGCCGCCTCCGACAGCGGTCGGCAGTAGCAGCACGCCCGCGCCGAGCGCCGCCGCTCCCATCGCGAACCGCCTCGCCGGCAGCGCGGACAGGCCCAGCAGGCCGAGGAACGCCGCCGCGTGGGCGAAGCGCTCCGCGTTGAAGAGCGTGAAGGCGCGCGGCCAGCTCGCGCCGGGCTGCATGAACCCCGAGGCGAGGTACGCCGCGAAAAGCCCCGCGCAGAGCACCGCCGCCCGCGGCGTCCAGCGGCCGCGGACCGCGCCGAAGCAGGCGAGCGATACCGCCGCCGGCGCCAGCCACGGGCGCAGCGCGGGCCACAGCTCGGCCCAGGGCACGGCGAGCAGCCGCCACAGCTCGCCGCCTCCGCCATGCGGGAGTTGGCTGGTCCGCAGGAACAGCGCGCCGCCCGCCAGGAAGAACACCAGGACGAGAGGTTGCGTCTGCCGCGAAGCACGCGTTCCCGCGGCGGCGAGGCTCGCCAATCCCACCGCCGCCGAGACGAGGTGCCCCAGCAGCAGTGCGAACAGCAGGAGCGTCGCGAGCGCCCAGCGTTTGCGCCCGAGGACGTGGGGCCTCGGCCCGAGCATCCACCACAGCGCGAAGAGCACCGGGGCCGCGAAGGCGTTCGTCTGCGGATAGATGAGCAGGTCCGGGCGCAGCGCGCCGTAGGCGGCGGCGGCGACCAGGCCCCCCGCGGCCCGGCGCGCGGCGGTGCGCCCCGGCGCCAACCCCGCCGCCGCCAGCGCCAGCATCGCGAATCCGCACAGGTGAACGACGGGGCCGACGGACCCGGCGACGCTCGGCACCGGCTGGCTCGACAGCGCGGCCAAGTTCGCCAACGCGCCGTGGAAGAGCGACATGTATTGGTTCTCCGCACCGGCGAGGAACGGGTTCACGCGGGGATACCGCCCCTCGACCAGCCAGCGCTCCGCCATCGCCATCGCGTAGAAGCCGTCGCCCGCGAACCAGTACGCCGCTCGGTAGCCGCCGTCGGTGGCGTGGCCGCTCGCGGCATAGGCGAGCCCCACGGGGACCGCGCCCAACGCTGCGGCGAGCAAGGCGGCCCGCGCCGCCGGCCCCCCGCCGGAAACGCGCGGGCGGTTTCCCCCCGCAAGCCCCAGCGCCAAGGAAAACGCCAGCGTGGCCATGCCGGCGCCGCGCATCCCCACCACCGGGGCGAACATCGCGCCGAAGCCCCACAGGACCAGCGACAGCGGCGCCGCCAATGCGAGGCTCTCGATCAGCCGCGGACGCCTCCGCACCACAAGCGCCGCCCACCAGCCCGGCAGCAGGAAGAGCGGCCAGAGGGCGCCCAGGGCCCACCCGGCGGCGGCGAACACCGCGCCGCCGAACACCCAGATCCATCCGCCCCCGCGGGCGCCGCGCACCGGTTCCATGCGGCGACACTCCCCCGCCCGGCGGGGCGTGCGCAACCGGCGGCGGGCGGTCCGGCTTGCGCTTGCGGGCGCCGCGTGAATAACGGGGATGCTCTCGTGTATTCTGACCCGGGCGCGGGCCGCACGCCGCGCCACTCAAGACGCAAGGAGCCACGCCATGGTCGGCGGCCTGCTCGGCATCATCCTCGGAACCCTCTGCCTCGGCCTGGTCCTGGTCGCGCTCTACGCCGTCGGCGCCTACAACGCCCTCGTTCGCCTCCGCAACCAGGTGAAGAACGCCTGGGCCCAGATCGACGTGCAGCTCAAGCGCCGCTACGACCTGATCCCGAACCTGGTCGAGACGGCGAAGGGCTACATGAAGCACGAGCGCGAGACGCTCGAGGCGGTCATCAAGGCGCGCCAGATGGCGATCGACGCCAGCTCGATCAAGGACAAGATCGACGCCGAGAACGCCCTCACCAGCACGCTCCGCTCGCTCATGATGGTCTCGGAGAACTACCCGGACCTGAAGGCGAACACGAACATGATGGCGCTGCAGGAGGAGCTGACCTCGACGGAGAACAAGATCGGCTTCGCCCGCCAGCACTACAACGACTCGGTGCTGTCGTACAACGTGAAGGCCCAGAGCTTCCCGACGAATCTCCTGATCGGCCTCATGGGGTTCGACCGCGAAGAGAAGCTCTTCGAGGTGCAAGGCATCGAACGCGAAGCGCCCCGCGTACAGTTCTAACGCCCGCGCCACCCACCCCGGAATCCCCTGCGGGCGGTCCCAAGCGGACCGCCCGCTGGCTATTTGGAGGGGGGCGCTCCCGCTTGCTAGCAGAGCGACTCCAGCCACTCCAACCATTCCCGGAAGTGCGGACACTCGCGCCGCATGGCATCGAGGCCGACAGCAAGCGCAAGTTTCTTTCCTTGCTCACGTTTGTTGTATCGTAAATAGACGTCGGCAAACCGTCTCGCCGGCGTGGTACCATAGTTACCATTTATATGTTCAGGAGTCTCAAAAGCGTCTCGAATCTTCTGTAACTGCGCCTCTAAATCCGGCCTTCCGATGCATCTTGCGAGACTTTGGGGATCGCTAAACAAGAGCCCCTCAAACTCGTGAATAATCAGGAAGCATCGAAATCGGGAGGGGTTAAAGTTTCCCCCCATCCCCGCTATCACCTCCTGCTCAACTCCCTCCTCGATAGCACGCGCCCTTCGACTGGGCTCAGAAGACGCCAATCCCTCGCGACCAGGAAAGTCGGTGCTGATGGCGTAATAGTCGAAAAGTGTCGTAAGCACACACTCCGAGTCGTTCTTCAATGCACGCAGCATGTCTGGCAGAACTCGCGAAAACTTGATATCTCCACCGCGTCCCTTTCCCGCCTTCGTATAGTACTTGCCAGGCAGAAAGCTACTCAAACACAAGTTCGGAAGAAATGCGTGATAAAGAACCTCCGCGACAAATCCCTGCTCTGTTGGACCCTCGCACATTACATGAACACGTTTCCTTGGACTGGTCCGCCTCCAATCACATTCTTCCGCCACAGCTCACCGCTGGAGTACTCCTCCAACCATACCGCATACTCTTCCTCCGACAGCCGGCGCAGCGTGGATTCGCGACCGGCGCGGGAGACCACGACGATTTCGTCCAAGCTGAACTCATCCACGAGCTGGACCGACTGCGTTGCGACCATCACTTGGCAGTGCTCGGAAGCCTTGCGGATCAACGCCCCCAGCAATGTGATCGCGTGCGGATGCAGCCCGAGTTCCGGTTCGTCCAACAGCATCAGCGAGGGCAGGTTCGCTTCCGGCTGGCAGAGCAGCGTCATCAAGGCGATGATCCGCAACATGCCGTCCGAAGCCTGTGATGCGGAGAAGATTTCCTCGCAACCAACCTCCCGCCATTGGAGCAGGACGTATCCGCTTTCCGGCTCCAACACAAACTCGGCAAAGAACGGCGCCACCTGGCGAACCGTTCGCTGAATGCGCTGGTACGCGTCTCTTTGCTCGCTATCGCCATTGGCAAGCCGGTACAGAAACGCGGCCAAATTGGCCCCATCCCAGTGAAGATGCCGTCCATTCGCAGTCGAGGACTTGCCACGCAGCCCGGACGTGAGCGAGGTGTCGTGGAACTGATAGACAACACAGGAGCGGAGAAAGTCGCAAATAATGGGAGATTGAGCATCATTTCCCATGTCCGCGTGTGCCCGCAAGACAACTTCGCGCCTACCTACTGACTTATCGTAGAGAAATCTTCTGGCACTCCGAGTCTCGGAGTCGGGTGATGGACTTGGGGCGGACCACTCTTCGCGCTCAATTACCAGTGTATCGCTTGCTCCAAAAGCCAAGGAAATCGCATAAGAGAGGCGTTTCCCCTCGCGTTCGAAATCCAAGGTGGCAGTTATTTCTTTCGTCTTCTTCGGCCCATCATGCAACAATTTCCGCGCACCGCCTGCCTGCGCGACCGCAAGTTGCAGTTCCCCAGGGTCCGCCATCATGCGGCGGAGCAGCGAGAAGAACGAAATGAGGTTCGACTTCCCCGATCCGTTCCCGCCAAGGAGCACACTGATCCGCCCCGGATCGAACGCGTCGATCTTGCCGTAGGACTTCCAGCCACTCAAAGTCAGTGAGGTGAGTGTTGCCGCCACAGCGCGTCTCCAGAATCCGGCTAGAATCATGAGGTGCGCGGGAGCGATTCGGGTCAACCTTGGTTGTCGGCACCCCGGCGGGGGCGGGCTGCGCCCCATCGCCTCCAATGACAAAGCCCCCCGCCCGGCTCATCACCGGGCGGGGGGCGTTGCTGCTTTCCAACTGCAACCGCGTCAGCTTTCCATGCGGGCGAAGCGCCCGCGCGGCGCCGTTACGCGTTCGCTTCTTCTTCCTTGGCGTCCGTGATGACGCACTCGGTGGTGAGGAGGAGGCCGGCGACGCTGGCGGCGTTCTGGAGCGCCGTGCGCGTGACCTTCTTCGGGTCGATAACGCCCGCCGCGACGAGGTCCTCGTACACGCCGGTGGCCGCGTTGTAGCCGTTGTTGCCCTTGTGGGCCTTCACCTTCTCGACCACGATGGCGCCCTCGATGCCGGCGTTGTCGGCGATCGAGCGCAGCGGCGATTCGACGGCGCGGAGCACGATGTTGAAGCCGGCCGCCTCGTCGCCCGAGAGCGTGTTCTTGACGGCCTGCGCGGCGCGGATCAGCGCGACGCCGCCGCCCGGGACGATGCCCTCTTCGACCGCTGCGCGCGTGGCGTGCAGCGCGTCCTCGACGCGGGCCTTCTTTTCCTTCATCTCGACCTCGGTGGCCGCGCCGACCTTCACGACGGCGACGCCGCCGGAGAGCTTCGCGAGGCGCTCCTGAAGCTTCTCGCGGTCGTAGTCCGACGTGGACTCCTCGATCTGCCGCTGGATCTGCTTCTTGCGGCCCTCGATGTCGGCGGCCGAGCCCTTGCCTTCGATGATGACGGTGGCTTCCTTCTCGACGCGGACGGTGTGCGCCTGGCCGAGGTCTTCGAGGCGGGTGTTCTCGAGCTTGAGGCCGGCCTCTTCGCTGATCACCTTGCCGCCGGTGAGGACGGCGATGTCCTCGAGCATCGCCTTGCGGCGGTCGCCGAAGCCGGGGGCCTTCACGGCGACGACGTTCAGCACGCCGCGCAGCTTGTTGACGACGAGCGTGGCGAGCGCCTCGCCCTCGACGTCTTCCGCGATGATCAGGAGCGGGCGGCCCGACTGGGCGACCTTCTCGAGCACCGGGAGCAGGTCCTTCATCGACGAGACCTTCTTGTCGTAGATGAGGATCGCCGGGTTCTGGTACTCGGCGACCATCTTCTCCTGGTCCGTGGCGAAGTAGGGCGACAGGTAGCCCTTGTCGAACTCCATGCCCTCGACGAGGTCCAGCTCGGTCTGGAGGCCCTTGGCCTCTTCGACCGTGATGACGCCGTCCTTGCCGACCTTGTCCATGGCGTTGGCGATCAGGTCGCCGATTTCCGTGTCGCCGTTGGCGGAGATGCTGGCGACCTGCGCGATGCGGGCGCGCTCGCGGGTGGCGATGGAGAACTTGCCCAGCTCCTCGGCGATGGCGGAGACGGCGGTGTCGATGCCGCGCTTGAGCGACATCGGGTTGGCGCCGGCGGCGACCATCTTCAGGCCCTCGCGGTAGATCTCGTTCGCGAGCACGGTGGCGGTGGTGGTGCCGTCGCCGGCGACGTCGGACGTCTTGCTGGCGACCTCGCGGACCATCTGCGCGCCCATGTTCTCATAGGGGTCGTCCAGCTCGATCTCCTTGGCGACGGTGACGCCGTCCTTGGTGATGGTCGGGGCGCCGAACTTCTTGTCGAGCACGACGTTGCGGCCCTTGGGGCCAAGGGTGACGCGCACTGCGGTCGCCAGCTTCTCGACGCCGCGGAGCACGGCGGCGCGGGCGTCTTCGGCGTGGAGCATTTGCTTCGCTGCCATCGGGGGTGACTCCTGTGGATGGTTGGTGGTCGAGGGGTTGGGGGGTGCTTAGTTCTGCGACACGACCGCGAGGATTTCGCTCTCGCGGACGATCAGGTACTCGTGGCCGCCGATCTTGACGTCGTTGCCGGAGTACTTGCCGAACAGGACGCGGTCGCCGATCTTGACGGTCAGCGGGACCAGCTCGCCCTTCTCGTCGCGGGTGCCGTCGCCGACGGAGACGATCTTGCCCTCGATGGGCTTCTCCTTGGCGGTGTCCGGGATGATGATGCCGCCGGCGCTCTTCTGCTCGGCCGGGTCGATCCGCTCGATGAGGACGCGGTCGTGGAGGGGCTTGACGGGCATTTGGGGACTCTCCTTCTGGGAGGAGTGGAGTGTTTGTCGGGGGGGTGAGTGGCAAACGCGGTGCCATTCGGCGCGGAGGGCGGAAGCGGCGCGCGATGCGGGCATGAGTAACTGATTTGCTTCATTTTAGGCCGCCAGAGCCACTTCCCGTGGAGGCGCCCCCATTCGGCGCGCGCCCCCTCCGGCGGCCCACACGGAGCCGCTGATAAACATAATGAAATCAATCCGTGCGCACTAGCGTTGGCGACCCGCGCGGCAACCGGCTCGCAGAGTGCGCGCGAAGGGGGCCTTCCTGTGTCGCCGTGCGCCACCGGGCGGGGCTAGGCCAGCGCGATTTCCGTCGCGTGCATCGCCGCCGGTGTGCATGGTCACCGAGGTTCCAGCACGCGATCAAGGAGGGTTCCCCAATGACCGACTTCCCGCGGCTCCGATTGGCCGCCTGCGCCGCGCTGCTTGCCGCTTTCGCCACTGTGCTTGGTGCCGAACCGCAGGGGGCCGGCAACGGCTCGGCGGGGGTGGCGCCCGTCAACCCGTTCGACCCCGCAAACGCGAACGTCGCCCCGTTTGTTTCGGGGGAGGAGCTGCTTTACCTCCTCGATTATCCGAGAGCCGCAGGGCCCGACCGCGTGTTGATCATCTCGGCGGCCGATTTCCAGTTCCCCAGGCCGCCGCGGGGCGGTTCGGACCTCGAGTCCTACGCCGAGAAGTGCCGCGCAGAGGGCTTCCACGCCGACCGGTTCGAAGGTCCGGGCTGGGAGGCCTGGGCATTCGGTTATCGCAGCCAGCAGACCTTCCGCGGCGGCTTCCACGGCTTCAAGTCCCCCGCGGTTCTGGTGGTGGCGCCCAGCCCATCGGCGGCGTTGCGGCCGCTGGCCGAGGCCCTCGGTATCCGCGTCAGGGTGGACCCCTCCGTCGCCGAGCGCGCTGCTGCCCAGTTCGAGCGGGAGGTGGAACTCTGGAAGCCGATCCAAGACGCCCGGGCGCTCCTCGGCACCGAGTTGGATCCCTTCGATCAGGCCCCGGTCGAGGAGCTGGTGCTCAGGGTTGGCGAGCAGCGGTCGCCGCTCTACCTGCTGGAAGTGGTGGCGCTCCATGCGGGAGCGGTCTTGGAAGCCGGCGACGGGGCCACTTGGAACATCAGGCATCCACGACCGGGCAACGAAACGGACCGGCTGCTTGAGCAGGCCCTCACGCTGGACAACGCGGGGTGGTTCCGCAGCCCCTCTTTCGACCCGAGGCGGGTCTGCGCGCTGGTCGGGCCGCAGGTGGTCCCCTCGGTCGAGGCGATGCTCGGGGATGCCCCGGCGCGCAACGATCTCGGGGATGTGCGCGGCCTTCTAGAATGCTTGAGTCGAGTGGACTCGCCCGAGCGCGACGCCCTCTACGTTCGGTTCCTCCGAGAGTCGGTCGAGCGCGTCCGCAATGGTGGATGGCATCCGGCCAGTAGCGTTCTCTTCGAGACGCTCGCGACGTCCACGGCCCCCGGAGCGGAGGAAGCGATGCGCGCCTATCTGGGCGGCCCGATGGATCTATCAGCCCGGACGGCGCTCGCGGCGATGGGGGCACCGCCCGAGCCTGGCTCCGAAGGGCAGGAACTGCGCTTCGGCACCTCCGGTGCCGAAGCCGCGGCAGGCCCCGAGGAACTCGAGCTGCTTCCCCAGCTTGCGCGCCTCGCCGTCGGAGAAGGGTCCGATTGGATCGCCGTCGAAAGCCGAACCGCCGAGGGGCCGTTGGCAGTCTGGAAAGGCACCGATTCGCAGAAGGGAGCGCGCTGGGAAGTCCGCCTGGCGCGTGCCGACGCGGACCGCTTCGTGTTCGAGACGTCCTACTATTGCGGGGGGCTGTGCGGCCATGGTTACGAGGGCGTCGCCGCCAAGGTGCGCGGCCGCTGGGTGTTGGTCGAGGTTCGGAACACGTGGGTTAGCTAGCGGCGGCGGAGGGTGCGCCGCTCCTCCCCCCGGGGTGGTCCCGGTATCGAGCGCTTGCCCCGGGGGGGCGTGCCGGGGGTGGCTGGCGGCGGGGTATTCGACCGTATGGAACGCGACACGACCGGAACCCGATCGATCGTCCTGAACGGCGATCCGCACGAGGCCGCCGCGGCGACGCTGGCGGAACTGCTCGACGAGCTGCAGCTTGGCGACCGGCCGGTGGCGACGCTGGTGAACGACGAGATCGTGCGCCGGGCGGACCGCGCCGGGCGCGTGCTCTCGGCGGGCGACCGGGTCGAGGTCGTCTCGATGGTCGGCGGCGGCTAGGCCGCGCCCCCCGAAAGGAACGCACCATGGCTATCGCCGCGCCGGATCCGAACCTCACCTCGGGCGCCTGCCCGGAAAGCGGGCTCGCGGACGGGCCGCTGCGCTTCGGCGGGTACGCGCTCGATTCGCGCATGATCGTCGGCACCGGGAAGTACTCCAGCTTCGAGGTGATGCGCGCCGCGCACCGCGCCAGCGGCTCGCAGATGGTCACCGTCGCGCTCCGCCGCGTGGACCTGAAGAACCCGGCGAACAACATCCTGAACTTCATCGACCGCGACCGGATGCACCTGCTGCCCAACACGGCGGGGTGCTACACGGCGGGGGACGCGGTGAAGGTGGCGCGCCTGGCGCGCGAGGTCGAGCTCGGCGACCTCGTCAAGGTGGAGGTGATCGGCGACGAGAAGACGCTGATGCCCTGCCCCGTCGGAACGCTGGAGGCGACGCGGATCCTCGCGGCGGAGGGCTTCACGGTGATGGCGTACTGCAGCGACGACATCGTGCTGTGCCGGCGGCTGGAGGAGGCGGGGGCGGCGGTGGTGATGCCGCTCGGCTCGCCGATCGGCAGCGGGCGCGGCATCCTGAACCCCTCGAACATCCGCATCATCAAGGAGCTGCTGACGGTGCCGGTGGTGGTGGACGCCGGCGTGGGCACGGCGAGCGACTGCGCGCTGGCGATGGAGTTGGGCGTGGACGGCATCCTGCTGAACACGGCGATCGCCGCGTCGGGCGATCCGGTGGCGATGGCGGCGGCGTGCCGCGACGCGACGCGCGCGGGGCGCACGGCGTTCCTGGCGGGGCGCATGGAGAAGCGGCGCTATGCCAGCGCCAGCAGCCCGATCAAGGATTTCTGACTCTGCACCAAGTCCCAGTGGCTCAAGGAGAAGACTAAAATGCCCGACCAAGGGAAATCCGGTTCATGGACCCACCGGTCCGTGTATGAGGCGCTCGTTGCAAGGGGTGAGAAGCAGAAGGATCCGACCAAGAAGGACCGTTATGTCCAACTCTACCCTCAAGACAAGAACTGCGCAATCCTGTACGCGCCGGGGACCCAGTACCAACGAGCGCCCATCCACCTGAACAAGAGCAGAGAGGGGTGGAGGGAGGACGTTTGGCATTCGATCAGACCGGCCCTCACGCCGAGTCCCGCGAAGGTCGACAACAAAGGGCCGGGGAAGGAATCGCAGAACTTCAGTCACTATCCGGTGCTCGACTGGGGCCTGCTGGCAAAGGCGCTGGGCCTGTAGGCGCACTAGCGGCGCTTCCGGGGAACGGCGTTTGCACGGCCCGGGGGCGGGGGCGTAAAGGCTTCCCGCCCCCGAGCGTAGGCATTGCGAGGGGGTCCGCCCCCGCGATCCCCGCCGCGAGCCCCCATGCACCAGATCCCCGAATTCTGCGTCCGGCGCCCCGTCACCACCATGATGGCCTTCCTCATGGTGGTGCTGCTCGGCGTGGTGTCCTACTTCAAGCTGCCGATGCAGCTCCTGCCGGACGTGTCCCTGCCGACCGTCGGCGTCTTCGCCCAGCGCAGCAGCTCCGCGGAGGACAACCTCGACACGCTCACGCGCCCGCTCGAGTCGCTCGTCGCCGAGATGCCCAACGTGCGGCGGATCCGCTCCTGGACGCGGCAGGACCGGATCTGGATCCAGGTCGAGTTCAACTTCGGCACCGACCTGAAGTTCGCGACCATCGACCTCGAGGACCGGCTCAACACGTTCCGCGAGGACCTCGACGACCGGCGCGTGTTCATCAACGCGTTCCCCTTCAGCACAGCGGAGTTCATCGCCTCCTACATGTTCCTCTCGGTGCGCGGGCCCGGCGACGTCGAGTCGCTCTTCGACATCGCGCAGGACAAGATCGAGCAGCAGCTCAAGGCGATCAACGGGGTCGCGGAGGTGGAGATACAGGGGACCTTCGCGGACAGCGCCGAGGTGCGCCTGGACACGGAGCGCCTGATCGCCTACGGGCTCGACTTCGGCCAGGTGATCCAGCGCATCAACAGTTCGGCGAACGAGGACACGTACCTCGGCAGCCTCGACGTGCCGGGCGAGACGCATTTCGTGCGCCTCGACGACCGGGTGAAGAACATCAAGGAGCTGCGGGACATCGTGGTGGACAACCGCGGGCTGGTGAAGCTTGCGGACATCGCGGAGGTCGAGCTCGGCGAGGCGGTGGACTCGTTCGTGTTCCGCGCCGACGGCAAGAACGCCATCGGCATCGAACTGCAGAAGGAAGACACCGCGAACATGATCGAGCTGGCGCGCAAGACGCGCACGGCGATCACCGAGATCAACGCGACGCTCCCCCCCGGGGTCGAGATCGTCGTGGACGAGGACCTGGCGAAGTACGTGGAGGACGCCATCTCGCAGGTGAAGCGGCTCGCGCTGGAGGGCGCGCTGCTGTCGCTGCTGGTCCCGCTGTTCTTCTTCCGGAGCCTGCGGCTGTCGATGATCGTGATGCTCGCGGTGCCGATCTGCCTAGTCGCGGTGTTCAACCTGTTCCTCTGGGCGGACATGTCGATCAACATCTTCAGTATCATCGGCCTGGCGATCGGCGTGGGCATGGTGGTGGACAACTCGATCGTGGTCTGCGAGAACAGCTTCCGCCTGCATTCGCAGATGAAGGCGCCGCCCGCGGAGGCGGCCGCGCACGGCGCGGGGCAGGTTTCGAAGGCGCTACTCGCCTCCACGGCGACCTCGGGGATCGTATTCCTGCCGCTGGCGTTCCTGGACAGCGAGTTCCGCTACTTCGCGCGCGAGCCGGTGCTGGCGCTGGTGTTCCCGCTGCTGATCTCGTACGCGGTGGCGGTGACGCTCTGCCCCGTCCTGGTGTTCATGCTTCTCAAGGCGGGCGGCGTGCGTTCCCTCGACGAGGGCGGCGCGCGGATCGTCGAGCTGTACCGCCTGCCGCTGAAGTGGGGCATCCGGCACCGCGGCTCGCTGATCCTGCTGATCGCCGGAGTGATCGCGTTCACGCTCTTCGAGTCCTTCGTGACGCTACGGCAGGAGACCACCTCGCGCGACTCCAACGGGGACTTCGTACGCGTGTTCGTCCGGGTTCCGCAGGGCTCGACGCTTTCCGACGTGAACCGCACGATGGTGTACGTCGAGGAGAAGCTGGCCGGGATGCAGGACGTGAAGCGCTTCTCGGTCGCGTTCAACTCCTCCGACGGGCGCGTGAACATCATCCTCAAGGAGGTCGGCGAGCGCCCCAGCGGCCGCAGCACCGACGAGTTCCGGTCCCGCATCGTCGAGGAGCTGGGCACGCCGCCCTACGGCGCGTTCAGCCTGAACCGGCAGGACGTGCCGATCGCCAGCTCGCAGCTCACGCTCGGCGACCGCGGCAGCATCGAGATCAAGGGTCTGGACCGCAGGGCCATCGACCCCTATCTGGAGCGGCTGGTCGACGCGCTGCTGACGCTGCCGGAGATCACCGGCGCCCGCGAGCAGGAGGAGGACTCGGACCCGGTCTACCAGGTGCGCATCGACCGCGAGCGCTCGCGGCTCCTCGGGATCACCTCGCAGACGCTCGCACAGTACGTCGGCGCCACGCGCTCCAGCGGCACGCTGTCGCAGCTCCAGCTCAAGGACGGCGACAAGCGCACGAACGTCGCGATCGTCATCGAGGAAGTCGAGGGCGACACGGTCGAGAACACCAAGGACATGCAGATGTTCTCGCAGGTCGCGGGCTTCTCGCGCCTCGGGGACGTGACGACGTTCCGGCCGTCGCAGGTGGACACGCGCATTCTCCGCATCAACCGGCAGAGCGCGGTGGACCTCGAGTACTTCGTGCGCCCCGGGGTGGACCGCCCGGCGCTGGACGAGAAGGTGAAGCAGCTGGTGCGTTCGCTCCCGAACCCGGGCGGCATCGTGGCGGAGGTCGCCGGCGACGCGGCGAAGATCGACGAGCGCATGGCGAACCTCGGCTTCCTCGTCGTCGCCGGCACGCTGCTCGTCTACATCTGCATGGCGGCGGTCTTCGAGAGCTTCTGGGTGCCGCTGGTGATCGTGCTGATGATCACGCTGGTGCCGCTAGGGATGAAGTGGGGCCTCGCCGTCTTCGACCTGCCGTTCGAGGATATGGCGGTGCTCGGGTTCCTGCTGCTGATCGGCTTGGTGGTGAACAGCGGCATTGTGATGATGGACCGCACGCTCGAGCTCCAGCGGCTCGGCTACTCGCGCATGCGGGCGGTGTTCACTGCGAGCAGTTCGCGCCTGCGGCCGGTGCTGATGACTTACCTCACAACGATCCTCGGGCTGCTGCCGATGGCTCTGAAGGGGACGGACGAGAGCCAATGGCGCCCGGTGGCTGTGGTGATCATCGGCGGTTCCACCAGCTCGACGCTGGTGACGCTGCTGGCGTTGCCGGCGTTCTACCTGATCGGCGACGACTTTGTCCGGTGGACGCGTCCTGCGTTCCTGCGCGGGTTGGCGGCGGGTTTCCTCGGCGCGGAGTTCGTCGTGAACACCGCGACGAACGGAGTCGCCGCGCTGGTGGCTTTCTGGCGCTGGCGCCCGCTCTCGTGGCCGCGGCGCGTGTGGGGCGCGCTCCGCGCGGCGCCCGGGTTCGCGGCGCGCGGCGCCCGGGC
>JANRJK010000023.1:0-170432 GCA_033764015.1 Candidatus Sumerlaeia bacterium
AGCAAATCGTCGACCGACGGCGGCAGCACGAGCAGCTGCTCGCGGTCCATGGGAGCCCAGTTCTTCATCGCCAATGCCTCGCGCCTCGGGAGCTACCCTCGGGCGAGCGAACGAGGGGCCAAAGTCCGACAGGCTGCTAGACGGGTCCGAAAGTGCTCACTAACGTGGTCCATCCGCCATAGTGCTTCCCACGTCAGGTCTCTGACCTTCCTGCATAGGTGGTCGAATCCGCAGAGGTGGAAGAGCGACGCCTGAAACGGGACCGGGTTGCAGAGCACGAGCTGGTACTCGCCATCGTCAACGCCGAACGTGAAGCCCTGCAGCAAAGGCTCTAGGTGAGTCTCAAGCCGCTCCCCCGTATCGCCCTGGGCCGGACCGATCGGATGGATTCGTCCATCGCGGAGTTCGTACTCATTCTTGTGTGGGGATTCGAGAAGGACGCCGAACGACTGAGCTTGATCGTCCCCAAGTGCCGTCCACACCAGCCTCGGTACACCTGCTTCAACGATCACCCTCGCGCGCGAAAGGTCGTCGGGAACTATAGTCTCATCGGAGAAGAAGTCGACAACTCGGCCGCTCCTCACGTACGAATGCAGCGACACCATCAAGCGAGTGACTGGTAACTCGAAATCTCCACCGGTACTCCCGATTCGAACTTCAGCCTTCACGACGCTCCCTCCGAAGCAGATGTCGGTCTGCAGGCGACGCTGCAACGCGGGTCAGAGTCCGCGGTTCCTCGCCTCGGCTGCAACCGAATGCTTCGAATCCGGCGCTCCTCACCGACGCTTCACCTCCGTTTCCGGTAGCATTCTGGTGGGGGCAGGTTCCTCGCCCCCGCCAGACCGCCCCGGGGACGCGCCTTGCCGCCGCTCTTTGCCACCGACCGCGACCGACTGGAGTTCCTGCTGAAGGCCGAGGCGGAGCTGCGCCTCGATCCGGAGCAGCTCACCGCGGAGGCCCGCCAGGCCGCGCCGGACGCGGACCGCCCGCGCTACGTCACGAACTACATCGGCTCGAAGCAGAAGCTGGTGGAGTGGATCTGGAAGCACACGCCGGAGAGCGTGGGCTCGGTCATCGACGCGTTCAGCGGCTCCGCGGTCGTGGCGTACATGTAAAAGGCGCGCGGGCTGAAGGTCATCGCCAACGACCGGCTCCGCTACGCCTGGCACACCGCGCGGGCCATCATCGAGAACGACCGCGTCACGCTCTCCGCCGAGGAGATCGACGCCCTTGTCGCCGATAACCCGAAGGCTGGGACGTTCGTCCACGACACGTTCAAGGGACTCTTCTTCGAGGAGGGCGTCCACGCGGTGATCGACGCGATCCGCGCGAACTGCGACGCCCTCGACGGGTTCAAGAAGGACATCGCGCTGTTCGCCCTTGGGAAGACGTGCGCGTCGGGCGGGTTCGGGCACTTCACGTCCACGCAGGAGAGCGGGCTCCGCAAGGGCGGGCCTGACGACTTCCGCCAGCGGTTCCGCCGCAACGCCGAGCGCATCAACGCCCTCGTGTTCGCGAACGGGGAGAGCTGCAAGGCCGTGCGCCGCGACGTGTCGGCGGTGCTCCCGCAGGCGAACGTGGACCTCGCCTACTTCGACCCGCCCTACGCGACCGAGTTCTCCACGACGAACTACGAGCGCGCGTACCACTTCGTCGAAGGGCTCATGACCTACTGGGACGGGCTCAAGATCGTCGAGGGCTCGAAGACGAAGTTCTTCGAGAGCGACCACGAGACCGTCACGAAGGGGAACGCGAAGGGGTTCTTCCAGGCGGTGCTCTCTGCCGCGGGCCACATCCCGCACTGGATGATCAGCTACCGCGACCACGCCTACCCGAACGAGGAGGAGATGAAGGCGCTCCTCGGCGGGCTCGGGCGGCAGGCGAAGCTCGAGTCCACGGACCACCAGTACCTGATCTCCGGACAGACGAACGAGGCCTCGAAGGCGAAGGAGTACCTGTTCATCGCCGCGCCGAAGCCCCGCGCGTCGAAGGCGGCGTGCGCGTGCGAGCGCCACTGCCACACGTCGCTGCCGGTGGAGATCGCGCTCCGTGCGCAGGCCCTCGACCTCGGTACCGCGCGGACGGACCCGCAGTTCACGTTCACGCTGTGCCGCGCCGGCACGAACAGGAACGGCGACCACTTCACCGCGGAGGAGCTGGCGGCGCGGCACTCGACGGCGGTGAACAAGAAGATCGACCTGCAGCACTCGCAGGAGTTTGCGGACATCGTCGGCGGCATCGTCTCGGCGGACTACGTCGAGGATGAGAAGGGCGGCCGCGTCGAGTGCGTCGGCGAGCTGTACACGGCCGAGTCGGAGCAGGCGCGGCTCGCGCACAAGCTGATCCGCAAGGGGATCATCGCGCAGGTGTCGATGGAGTGCGACTACGCCGAGGGCGAGTGCTCGATCTGCGGCAAACGCGTGAAGTCGAAGGCGGACTACTGCGTCCACCTCGCGAAGTACAAGGGCGGCGAGTTCCAGGGGAAGCCGGTCCACGAGATCCTCCACGGGGTCACGTTCACCGGGCTGGGCCTGCTCGACCGCAAGGGCGCCGACGAGAACGCCCGCATCACCCAGGTGGCATCGGAAGCAACCAGCAGCACCCAGACCGAAGGAGGTCCCGCGATGGACGGCAAGGAGGCGGCCGAGGCCGCCAAGAAGAAGGACGGCGAGGGGGGCGCGCCGCCTCCCCCCGATGGACGACAAGGCGCGCATGAAGGAGCTGGAGGCCGAGAACAAGGCCCTCAAGGCCCAGGTCGGCGAGCTCCAGAAGCGCATCCAGGAGCTGGAGGCGGAGCAGAAGTCCGCGGCCAACCGCGCCCGCGCCCAGAAGCTCCTCCGGCGCCTGGAGAAGCACGGGCTCGCGTTCGGCAGCGACGAGGAGCGCGAGACCGAGGTCTCCCGCCTTGCGAAGCTCAACGACGAGGCGTTCGCCGCCACGGAGGCCGCCTACGACCGGGCTCTCCCGAAGCGCTCCGCCGAGGCCGAGAAGCCCGCGAAGGCGAGCGCGAAGGAGGAGGACGACCCGCCGATGCGCAGCGACGCCGGCGTGCGGCCCCTCGCCATCGACGACAAGAAGCTCTCGCTGGAGGACCGACTCAAGTCGGGCTTCCGCGCGGCGCACGATGCCCGGCGGGCCCGCCTCGCCGGTGCCACCTCGGACCAGGACTGAGAGGCCCCCATGCCCTTCCTCAACCCCAGCCACCGCGGCCTCGCCTACGGCGACGGCCATATCCAAGGCGACGGCGCGACCGGCCACCTCGTCCGCATCGTCGGCAACGACCTGTTCGCCGTGAACACGGACGCGACGAAGAAGTCCTTCGGCATCCTCGTGAAGGACTACAAGGGCGGCGAGATGTGCACCGTCTACTGCGACGGCGGCACCTACGAGACCGACGTGTACGACGGCACGATCACCACCGGGCAGGACCTGAAGGTATCCGCGAACGGCCGCCTCGCGTCCGGCGCTGGCGCCGCGGACGAGGTCGTCGCCCGGGCCATCTCCGTATCGGGCGGGACGCTCAAGTTCCGCCTGCTCATCTGACCACCAGGAGCCCATGCAACCGATGGAGACCACGAAGCTGAAGGTCGACAGCCAGGAGTACATGGCGGCGATGGCAGGCCTGATGGCGGAGGCGCTGGAGTCCGCGGACGGCCTCCGCGCGCTCGCCGCCGCCATCGCCGACCCCATCGAGCAGGAGATCGAGCGCAAGGAGGTGTCGTCCCTCCTCCTCACGCGCCACGTCCTGCCGAAGGGCGAGCGCCCCGTGTACCAGAAGAAGCCCAAGGTGAAGGCCTACTGGATCAGCACCGAGGGCGAGGCCCGCGAGCAGGAACTCGGCAAGGACGAGGTCGAGTTCCCCACGAACCGCATCCACTCGACGCCGATGGTGGACATCTCCGTGCTCAAGCACGGCAACATCGGCACGCTGATGGACATCCAGACCTCCGCCGCAGACGAGATCCGCAAGGAGATCGACCGGCGCACGATCTCCGTCATCTCCGCGTCGGTGCCTCCCGAGAACACCGTCCAGGTGATGGGCGGCGCGCTGACCGAGGACGCGCTCAACGAGGCGATCTCGTTCATCGAGGACCTCGAGCTCTCGGTGAAGTACATCGTCATGCGCGGGCGCCGGTTCGACGACCTGCGCGGCTGGAACCTAGACCCGCAGACGAAGGCGGAGCTGCGCGAGAAGGGCCTGATCAAGAACTACGGCACCGGCGGCATCCTGCTGTCGGCGTCCTGCGCGCTCGACGAGGTGCTTCTGATCCCCGACGAGGAGATCGGCAAGATGCCCGTCCGCGAGCCGCTCAAGACCGAGGCCGTCGAGTACAAGACGCGGTTCAAGACCGGCTGGCTCGTCTGGTCCGAGCTCGGCCAGGGCGTCACCCGCCCCGACATCATCGCCAAGATCTAGATCGTCCCCTGACGGAGGAACCGATGACCCGACTCAAGAACCTGACGCGTTCCGTGCTGCTGGTGCCGGACGCGAAGCTCCGACTGGCGCCCGGCGAGGCCGCCGACGTGCCGGAGCTGACGCCGCAGTGCCTCGCCGCGCTGCGGAGCGGCGTGGCGACGAAGCTGGAGCGGCCCGAGGAAGAGGAGGAGGAGGCCGCGTTCGTCCGCGAGGAGATCCCGGCCTCTACGGCCACTCCAGTGGTCGAGCCGCCGCCGCGGGCGCCCCGCAAGCGCGAGGCGAAGGACCCCACGGAAGGCGTCGATGCGCTGAAGGCCCGCCTCGCGGAGGTATCCGGTGGCGGTCCGTGACATCGTCGCCGCGCTGAGGCTGGACCTGGCGGACCCGTCGGCGGGGCTCTTCTCGGACGAAGTGCTCCGCCGATGCGTGTCGAAGGGGGTGGCTCGCGTCGCGGGCGACCTCAAGGTCGCGTTGCGCATCGTTGGCGAGGAGATCGATCCCGAGCCTGGCGCGGACGCGGTCGAACTCCTGACGATCCTCGGCCAGATCCACGCCTGCCAGTACATGCGCGCCGCGACGGCCAACGCGTTCTCGTTCTCGTCGGCGGACAAGCGCGTGGACAAGACGCGCCAGCCCGAGCAATGGGCCGCGCTCGAAGCTACGCTCTGGGCGAGCTACCGGACGCGGCTCCGGGAGCTGGTCCCGGGCGCGGGCACCGACGACGAGTTCCTGTACACGCCGACGGGCCTCCGCCCGGTGATCTTCGAGCAGGGAGCCGCGCTCGATGCTGAGTGAGGCAGAGCAGGCGCAGGCGATCGCCGACGTGCGTGCGCTGATCGTGGGCGCGGGCCAGCGCGCGACGGTGTGGCGTGCCGTCCCGGGCGAGCGCCTGTTCGGCTCCGATGCCGCGGAGCGCGCCCCGGTCGGCGAGGTTGCCATCGAGTTCCTTCCGGACCCTGCCGAGGACCTCGGGCAGAAGATCGACGCCACGGCCTCCCTCCTGCCCGACGCCGACGTGCGGACCGAGGACCGCCTCGCGGTCGACGGCGAGACCTACCGCGTCCAGTCGCTCCAGCCCGAGCGTCTGTTCGGCGCGGTCACGCACGTGGTGGCGGCCCTGGTGCGCGTGCATGCACGTTGAGAAGATCGGCCACTGGGACGAGGTGAAGAAGCTGCTCGCCGGCAACCTCGGCGCGAAGCTGGCCGCGGCACTCCGCGAGGCGAACCTCCGGAACGCCGTGTTCCTCGTGCGCGAGATCAAGCGCGGCATCCGCAGCCAGGCGCCCGGCGGCCAGCAGTTCGTGAAGCTGGCCCAAGGCACCATCGACGCGAAGGGATCGAGCAAGGCGCTCATCGACACGGGGTTCCTGATGAACTCCGTGACGATGAAGCTGATGCCCGACCACGCGTACGTCGGGCTGCTCGCGAGCGCGGCGAACAAGGACGGCGATTCCCTCGCGATGATCGGCGCGATCATGGAGTACGGCGCCACGATCCAGCACCCGAGCGGCGCCACGATCATCATCCCGCCCCGGCCGTTCCTCCACCCGGTGATGGAGAAGTACCGCCCGCAGGTGATCGAGAACTACCGGGCGGCGATCGCGGGAGTGATGGGATAGTAGCGCCTACAATCCCGGGAGATTGGACCAACTCCTGACGTCGGCTTCCAGCTTGGCGGCGAGTGTCTTGGCGTCGGCCGCGTCGAGGTCACTGACGTCGAAGTACTGCTTACTGCCAAGCATTCCCCCCTTCGTGTCCTTCACGAAGCGGGTCGAGAACATTGGTCCGAGGAGAAAAGCCTGGGCCGGGCGAGCCCACTCATGCTTGAAGACCATTTCGACCGCCCGTTGTCTGTGGCTCTCAAGGCGGGCCTTCTCGCCCGGCTGATGCCAAGTCACCCTACTCGTCCGGTCCGCTCCGACCCACACCACTGCCAGAATCTCGGCCACGTACCTGACCGCTTTGTTTTGGTATAGGCCGAAGTAGCGGCAAGGACGGTGGCTGTAGGCACCACCATCAGCAGGGCAGAGGTAGACTTGTTCGTCGATTTGGATCTGGTAGGTCCCGGCGCAGTTGACGACGTCCATCCAGTCTCGCCAGGAAGTCAGCAGGTCTTCCTCCCCCAGGAATGTCTCGAACTCGTCGAGCGTCTGCTGGATCGCGATGGGGGGATCGGAGACCCGAATTGCCGCCAAGAACTGCGTGTAGCTAACTGCTTTCGTCGTCACACCGAGCCCATGACCGAGTCTTGCCAACAGTTCGTCGGTGCCCTTGCCGTCATCGTTAAAGGTTCCGAGGGCGATGAGGACTCTGCGGCCTGAACGCCCGGAAAGGGCCTTTAAGTGTCGTGAAAGTTGGCCTTCAGAGAAGTCATCGCGGAGCTTCGTCTCGATGCGGACGAGCAGGGGTTCCTGTTGGAGCGATCCGTCGGGTATCGAGTCTGCATCTCGGCCTTGCTGATGGAACTGAACGCCGATCGCCTGTTGGACCTCGGGGCCAAGCATTTCTCCCAAAGCGCGCGCGAGCAGCTTCGGATTCTCCTCATACAGGAGCTTCAGCATGAGGAGGCAGTAGTTCGTGATCCGGTTCTCTTTTCCCTTATACGAAGAGAAAAGGCTGATCGGCTGCGGCATCAGGCTCTCCTTCTGGGCGGTCCGTCGATCTGACTCCGAATCCGGCTTCTCGTCGGGGACCGGGTCAAGCAGACCAGGTCGAGGCGGGCCGAAGTCGACTGGTCACCGCCACCGACGCTTCACCTCCGTTTCCGGTAGCATTCTGGCAGGGCCACGGGAGGCCCTGCGCGTGCTGCTCGACACCTTCAAGCCGACGTTCCTGATCCAGATCGAGGGCCAGACGCTCTCGAAGGACATCACGCGGGAGCCGCCGCTTCCCCGCTGCGCGGCGCCGGCTCGTTCGCCTTCGAGGACAACGAGGAGGAACTCGACGTGATGGAGCTGTGCGTCACGGACCGGAACCTCCAGTTCGTGGACGACCCGCTGTTCTCGGGAAGTGTGCGGTGTGCGAGGTCAGTCCGTCAGGGACTCGGAGAGGCGTCCCATGAAGCCGAAGATCAGCCGCGAGCAGGTCTCCGCCTGTTCGAAGGCTGCCTTGAAGGCGGGCTCGGCGAGCTAGCCTTGATCGAGGGCGGCGTAAAGGTGGCTTCGCACTTCGGCGCACGAACCCAGCGCGCTGTCGAGGAAGTTGCGGAAGTCTCCGGGCGAGCGTCGTTCGAAGCCCTCAGAAGTGTTCGCCATCACGGATCGAGGGGCGGACCACTTGTCGCGAAGCGTGTGCCCTTGGTCAGGCCCTGGCTCGCAAGAACCTCTTGACCACGCCGAGCGCATTCAAGGATTCGATTGAATATGAGAAACGTCACCCCGCCTTCACAAGAGCCGTGCTGCGACCACCCTTCCCTGGGCGTGGCGGGAGTGCGAAGGCTGAAGCGCAGCCTACCGCATGCGGAGGACATCGATGCCGCCTCGGCGTTCTTTGCATTGGCGGGCAATCCTGTACGGCTGAAGATTCTCGTCGCGCTGAGGACTCAGCAGGAACTCTGCGTTTGCGACATCGCGGAGGTCGCCGAAGTCTCCACGGCGGCGGTCTCCGCCCACCTGCAGCGTCTGAAGCTCGGTGGGCTGCTGTGCAGCCGGCGCGTGGGGCAGCGGGTTCTGTATTCGCTGTCGGACCATCCGCTGCATGAAGTCATTGGCGGCGCATTTCCGGCGGAGGCGCGAGCATGAGCGGCAGCTCGCCCGTCGCGCGGGTCGTCCGCCTCCTTGGCGTGCTGCTGGTCGCGCTCGTTCTGGTGGCGCGCGCGGTGCCGCCGGCGTGCTGCATGGAACCGGAGCAGCAAAAGGCAGCATGCTGCGGCGCGTGTCCTTCCGAACGGACCGGCGACGCCCCTGACTTCCCGAGCGATTGCCCACCGACTTGCATCGCGGCGGCGGATGACTTCCTGCCACCGGCGCTGGGCATGGGCGCAGTCGCCTCGAAACCGCCAGCGCAGTCGCCGCGGGCGGCGCTTGTCGATCCGCGCCCGGATCGCATCGAGCCCTCTTCGGGTCTGTGTGTCTCCGCGCGGCCGCCCTCATGCGCGCGCGTGCGGATCCATCTGTGGAACCGTGTCCTTCGGCGCTGACCGGGCCCCGCTGAGCCTGCCGCGGAGCGTCTCGACAACTCGCCCACACCCGAAGGAGCACCCTGTGCATTGCCCGTGCTGGCGATCATCCCCATGATCGCCCCAGGAACTCAAGAACGACACCCAGTCCCGGCGCCGCGCATCCGATGGAGCCTGCGCGTTGGGCTGCCACTGGTACTCGCGCTGGCAATGGCGGCGCTGCTCGGATCGTCCCTCGTGGGCAGTCTCGAATCCGCGCGGCCCGTCGAGGCGACACCGGTGGTGGAGCTGGCCGCGAAGACTCCGATGGAAGTCGACTCGCCGATCGGGCCCGATACCGCGCGTGTACAAGCCGCGGGATGGATCGAGCCGGACCCCTACCCCATCGCGGTCGCGGCGCTTGCGTCCGGCACCGTCGCGGAAGTGCTCGTTCGCGAGGGCGACGCGGTGGCCGCGGGAGATGTGGTCGCGCGACTCGTGGATGCCGATGCGCGGCTCGCCCTGGGTCGTTCGGAGGCGGAGCTGCACGCCGCGGAGGCCTCGTGGCGCCTCAACACGGAAGGCGTGCGCGCCGTCGCCGTTTCGCGCGCGCGCACGGAGGAGACAAGCGCCGCGCTCGCACTCGCGGAAGCGGAGCGCGACTCCGCCGCGGCGGCGCTGCGCGAGGCGGAGCGCACGTGGCGCCGCTACGAGACGCTCGCGGAGTCCGGCTCCGCGGCCGAGGCCGACCGCAACGCCGCGGAGGCGGGAAGGAGCATCGCGCGCGCGGACCTGGACGCCGCCACAGCGCGCATCGCGGTCGCGCGCGCACAGCATGCCGCAGCGCTTGCGGAGAAGCAGGCGGCGGAGGAAGGCGCCGAGCACCGCGTCGCCGAAGCGCGTGCGCTCGCCATCGCGCGCGTGGAGGCGGAGGAGGCGCGGCTGCGGCTCGAACGCATGGAGCTGCGCGCGCCCGTGGGCGGGGTGGTGATGCGCCGGCTCGCGGCGCCCGGCACGCGCCTGATGGTGGATTCCGATGCGATGGAGGCCGCGCACGCACTGCTGCTCTACGATCCGCAGCGGCTCCAGGCGCGCGTGGACGTGCCGCTCGCGGACGCTGCGAAGGTGGGCGTTGGCACGCCCGCGGAGGTGACGGTCGAACTTCTACCCGAGCGAAAGTTCCCGGGGACTGTCACGCGCATTGCGGGCGAGGCGGACATCCAGAAGAACACGCTGCAGGTGAAGGTGCGCCTCGGCGAATCGGCGCCTGAACTGCGGCCGGAGATGCTCGCGCGCGTTCGTTTCCTCGATACGCCGCGAGGCGGATCCGCGCCACCTTCCTCCCGTGCCGTGTTCGTGCCTGCAGGGGCGGTGGCCGAGGGACGCGCCTGGGTGGTTAGCCAATTCGACGGGGCGGAGGGGATCGCTGCCGCTCGGCTAGTCTCGCTCACGGGCGCCGAAACCACCAACGGCTGGCTCGAAGTGCGCGAGGGCCTGCGCCCCGGTGATCTCGTCGTCGTCGCGGGTGCCAAGGATCTGGCTGAGGGGGTGCGCGTGAAGGTCACCACAAAGACAGGAGACCCATGAAATGGCCTTCATCGAGTGCCGTGCGCTCACGCGCACGTACCGCCGCGGCGACACGGAGATCACGCCGCTGGACCAGCTCGACCTCGACGTGGCGGAGGGCGAGTTCCTCGCGCTCATGGGCCCGTCCGGGAGCGGCAAGACGACGCTGCTGAACCTCGTGGCAGGAATCGACCGGCCCACCGCCGGCACCCTCCGCATCGCGGGTCAGGACATCGGCGCGCTCTCGCGGTCCGCGCTCGCGGCGTGGCGCGCGGAGAACGTCGGCTACATCTTCCAGCTCTACAACCTGATCCCCGTGCTGACGGCGTACGAGAACGTGGAGCTGCCGCTGCTGCTGAAGCCGATGGCGCGCGCGGAGCGGCACCGCCGCGTGGCCGCGGCGCTTGACCTGGTGGGCATTGCGGACCGGCACGACCACTACCCGCGCCAGCTCTCCGGCGGCCAGGAGCAGCGCGTCGCCATCGCGCGCGCGATCGTCACGGAGCCGCGCATCATCGTGGCGGACGAGCCCACCGGCGACCTCGACAAGGCATCCGCGCGCGACGTGCTCCTGCTGCTCCAGCGGCTTGCCGCGGACCACCGCCGCACGCTGCTCATGGTGACGCACGACCCCCACGCGGCAGAGTACGCCACGCGCACGCTGCACCTGGAGAAGGGCCGCCTCGTCGAGCAGGCGGCGGAGGCCACGCGATGATCCCTCCGCGCATGGCGGCGCTGGTCGCGAAGCAGATCCTCCGCGCGCGCGGGCGCACGGCCCTCACCGTGTCCGGCGTGGCGCTCGCGATGTTCCTCTTCTGCGCGGTCCAGGCGATGCGCGGCGGCGTCGCCGCGGCCACCCGCCAGAGCGCGGAGGACACGACGCTGGTGGTCTACCGCGAGAACCGCTTCTGCCCCTTCACCTCGCAGCTGCCGGAGGACCACGGCCGCCGCATCGCCGCGGTGCCCGGCGTGGCCGAGGTGGTGCCGATGAAGATCGTGGTGAACAACTGCCGCGCGTCGCTCGATGTCATCACGTTCCGCGGCGTGCCTGAGGAGTCGCTTGCGGGGCTTCGCCTGCGCCTGCTCTCGGGCTCCACGGAGGAGTGGCAGCGGCGCAGCGACGCGGCGCTCGTGGGCGCGCGGCTCGCGGAGCGGCGGGGCCTCTCTGTGGGCGACCGCTTCAGCTCCTCCGGCGTGACCGCGCACGTCGCGGGCATCGTGGATTCCGACAACCCGCAGGACGAGAACGTCGCCTACGTGCACCTGCCGTTCCTCCAGCGCGCGGCGGGGAACAAGGCGGGCATCGTCACGCAGTTCAACGTGCGCGTCACCGATCCCGCGCGGCTCGCCTCGGTGGCGGAGGCCATCGACGCGGAGCTCCGCGCATCGCAGGCGCCTACCTGGACCTCGCCGGAGAAGGCCTTCGTGGCGCGCGCCGTGGCCGACATCGTGGAGCTCGTGGACTTCGCCGGCTGGCTCGGCCTCGGCAGCCTCGTTGCGATCTTCGCGCTCGTCGGCAACGCGATCACGCTCTCCGTGCAGGGGCGCGTGAAGGACCACGCGGTAATGCAGACGCTCGGCTATGGCGAGGGCCTCATCGTGCGCCTCGTCGTCGCGGAGAGTGTCGGGCTCAGCGTGATGGGCGCGGCGCTCGGGTCCGCGGCGGCGATCGCGGTGTCGCACTGGGGGCGGTTCTCGTTCTCCGTGGAGGGCATGAGCGTGCCCGTGGAGGCCGGCGCCGCGACGCTGCTCGCGGGGCTTGCCATCAGCGTGGTGGTGGGCGTGCTGGCGGGCCTCGCGCCGGCGGTGCGCGCGGCGCGGCTCTCGACTGCCGAAGCGTTCCGGGCGGTGTAGCGATGCGCCTCCTTCCCTTCGACTACGCGGTGCGGAACCTCGGCCGGTCGCCGCGGCGGCTGCTCGGCATCGTGGCGGGCAATGTGCTCGTGGTGCTGCTGATCGTGGCGGCGGCGGCGTTCGTGGATGGGATGCGCGGCTCGCTCGCGCAGCGCGACGATTCGCGCAACGTGATCCTGCTCGGCGCGGGAAGCGAGGAGAGCATCGAACGCAGCGAGATCTCCGCAGCGGTGCCCGGCATCCTCGAAGCAAGCGTCCCCGGGATCCGGACGGTGCAGGGCGAGGCCTTCGTCTCGCCTGAGATCGTTTCCGCGTTGCTGCTCTCCTCCTCGCCGGACCGCGAGGAGGAACTACGCGCGATCGTGAGGGGGATCACGCCTGGCGCCTTCCTCGTCCACCAACGCGTGGAAATCGTGGAGGGGCGCGCACCACGCCCCGGTTCCGGCGAGGTGCTGGCTGGGAGCCTCGCAGCAGAGAAGATGGGCCTTCCTTCGCTCCCCATCGGCGTTAAACTGTGGTTCGACGGAGAGGAGTGGACTGTCGTTGGCATCATGGCCGCGCGGGGTTCCGTGATGGACGCAGA
Organism: Candidatus Sumerlaeia bacterium; assembly: GCA_033764015.1. Taxonomy (GTDB): domain Bacteria; phylum Sumerlaeota; class Sumerlaeia; order SLMS01; family JANRJK01; genus JANRJK01. The sequence goes on from JANRJK010000023.1 coordinate 12,517, forward strand.
GCTCTGGGTCCCGCTCCCGGACCTGATGCTCGCGATGAAGCGCGATTCGCTCTCGTGCGTGGTGGTTACTCTCGAAACGGCGGAGTTTGCCGACCTCGACGCCTTCACAAAGATGCGTCTGGACCTGGAGCTCGCGGCGATCCGCGAATCCGAGTACTACGCTGCCGTGCTCCGGTTCTACCGCCCCGTACAGGCGATGGTGTGGATCACCGCGATCCTTGTCGCGGCGAGCGGCGTGCTAGGCGGGATCAGCACGCTGTACGCCGCCTTCGCCTCCCGCGTGCGAGAGCTTGGCATGCTTCAGGCACTCGGTTACCCGAGGCGCGCGATCGCGATCAGTTTGGTGCAGGAGGCGCTGCTGGCTGCCGCACTGGCGATCATCGTGGCACTGCTGCTCGCGCGCCTGTTTCTCGATGGGCTCGCGGTGTCGTACTCGATGGGCGTCTTCGAGCTCGCTGTGGGCCCGCGCGTTGTGTTCGCAGGCGCCGCGACGGGTCTTGCACTCGGTATCATCGGAGCGCTGCCGCCCGCTTGGCGCTGCCTCCGCCTTCCGATCCCAGAATCGCTCAAGGCAACTTGAGTCACCCTCTCCTCGATTAGGAGCCCCCAATGAATTCCCCCCTCATCATCGCCGCCGCCGCACTTGCCGCAGCGCTCGTTCTCTCTGGCTGCAGCGAGCCGGCCGCCGTGACCGCGCCGCCTGCCGCGCCCACCTCCGCCGCCCCTGCCTTCCCCCCGGCGCTCTTTGCGGCACCGCCCGCCGCCGACGCCAAACCCCTCGCCGCTGCGCGAGCCTCCGCGAAGGCTGGCGACACCGTCTCCTTCGTGGGCTACGTGGGCGGTCGCGCGGAGCCCTTCACAGAGAGCCGCGCCGTCTTCCTCGTCGCCGACCTCGAGAAGGCGCCGCCGCGCGCCGACGGCTGCAAGTCGCCCTTGGATGCCTGCTGCACTCCGCCGCCGGAGGACATCGCCGCAAACTCCGCCACGGTACAGGTCGTGGATGCTCAGGGCGCGCCGCTGAAGCTGTCGCTCGACGGCCAGGGCGGCATGAAGAAGGGCGCCCTCGTCACCGTCACCGGCAAGGTCCGCGAGGCTTCCGCGAACGTGTTCGTCGTGGACGCGACCGGTATCTCCGTGAAGGCGCAGTAGGGGCTCGCGCTACCCCCCCTGCTTCTCCCACCCCGATTGCCGGGCGACGGTGAAGAGGCGCTTCTCGTATGGGATGCGCGTTCGTCGGCCTTTTGGCGCCAGCTGACCGATCGACTCGTCGAGCGGACGGGGCTCGCCGCGGGTGTCCTCGGCAAGCGCCTCGTCGGCGAGAGCCGCGAGCTTGTCCGCCGATGCATGGAACTGCTCGTCCCACCGCGCCTCGGAAGAAATCTCTTCGAGCATCACGGCGGCGAGCGCGTCCTGCCGGTCGGCTGGCAGGTTCGTCGCCCGCTCGATGGCAAGCTGCAGTTGCTTGGTCGTCATGGCATGCACTCCTTCGGAACCTTGCGGGAAAGCATTCCGCATCCCGCCCCGCACTTCCAGCGCAATCTGCGAGGCCCTGACATGCCCACAAGCCCCCCATTCGAAACCCGCCTCCTCGATCTCCTGCCGCCCGTGTACCGCGAGGCGGATGCGCACGGGGTCCTCGCGGCGTTCCTCGCGCTGCCGGGCGCGGCCCTCGACGACCTGAAGGCGCTCGCGGACCGGTTCCCGGAGCTGTTCGACGTCGACCGCTGCGAGGCGCGGTACCTGCCGCTGCTCGCGGCTCTGGTCGGCTGGCCGTGGGATCCCGCGCCTACGCCGCGAATGATGAGTGGCGTGTATTGAATTCCGAGTTCAGACCATTGCGCCAGCCAACTCATCACTCGCTACTCGCCAATCGCGCGAAGCGTAGCCCGCGCTGCGTCCCCACCATCCCGCGGGCACCCGCGTGTTCGACCTGCGCCTGCTGCAGTTCGCGGGGGATCTCGGAGTGCTCCTGGAAGCACACGCGGATGCGCTCGTGCGGATGGTCGCCCTGGCCCGGCTGCACGAGGTTTTCGTGCTGAACCGGAGCCACCTGAACGGCCGCGACCCGCTCACGACGCGCCTCTGGGCGCCGGTGCTGCTCGTGGCCACGCAGGCGACGTTCACGCGGCAGGGGTTCAAGCACGCGCAGACCTGCATGCGCACCTGGCACGCCCGGACGCGCTGCTTCCGCCTGGACCAGTCGCGGCTCGGCACCGAGCGCCTCGCGAACACCTGGGAGAGCGAGCTGGTCGGGGCGGTCTGCTGCTGCGTCTCGGTGGAGGATACCCCAGTGGAGGAGAAGCCTCACTCCGTCCTGAACCGCCCCCGCCTGAACCGTGTGCCGCTTGGAACGCAGAAGCGCTGCTGCCGCGTGCTGCGGCGCCAGTATGACCTCGTGGCCGTGGCGGAGGCAGCGGCGGCGGAGTCGCTCCCCAGCGCTACCGCTCATGGTCTACGCTCCTGGGCGCGCCTCTCCCCCGGGTTCGTCTTGGGGGGTGCGCGGTTGGCAGGGGAGGAACCGCTGGGACCTGTCGATGCCACGCAGGAGAGCCTGTGGCACGCGGGTACGAAGCCGCCGTGGCTGCAATAGCGCCACCGACGGTTCACCTCCGTTTCCGGTAGCATTCTGGTGGGGCGTCGAAGGCAGCCGCCCCGGAACCGGAGGCCTCCGATGGGACAGGGAGTCATCACCCGCGCGGGACGCGTGCTGACGGCGCGGCTGCTCCTCGGCGAGCAGGTCGAGGGCATCACGCACTGCGCGCTCGGCGAGGGGGACGCGTCGTTCACCGACCCGCTTCAGCCGCCACCCCCCGACGTGTTCCAGACGGCCCTCCGGAGCGAGCGCCTCCGCAAGCGCTGCTACAAGCGCACGTTCCTCGTCGAGAACCCCGAGGGCGGACTCCTCGTGGGTGGCCAGCTTTACTCCCAAACCGACAAGAGAAACCGGCGGCGGGACGTTCGGCACGATCGGGAGCGTCCGCTCCGTGGGCCTACCAGCCTCGCCGCCGGTGGGGCGGGTTTGTTCCCGGGGTTGATGCCGGGAACGAGACAACTCCTCCTCCAGATCGGGGGAACCCACCGCACTTCGCGCGGAGTGATGAGTTTTGAGTAGCGAGTGGCGAGTTGTTCTCCGAGTGGATAACTCGCTACTCTTCACTCGCTACTCGCCACTCGCGGCAAAGCCGCGCCGCCCGGCCTTCGCTTACTTGGCCCGCCTTACCGGACTGCAAGGACGCGGAACCCGTAGTTGGAGAGACCGTTTGACGGGATGCTGTTACTGCGCCGGGCCGACCGACAGACCCGGGCGTTGTCGTTCCAGTCGCCGCCGCGAAGCACGCGGAACGAGCCAGAGACGGGGCCTGTCGGATCAGTCACAGTTCCCGGGTAGGTGCCATACCAATCCGAGCACCACTCCCACTCGTTGCCGTGCATGTCGTGCAGACCCCAGGCATTCGCGGGCTTCTGGCCCACAGTCTTTGTCCCGTTCGGCGAGTTGTTGCCTGCGAACCACATGTTGTCGCCGCGTCCGCCGGCAGTATCGGTCGTTTCGTTGGACGCGAAGCCGTCGCCGTAGTTGAACCGCGTCGTTGTCCCCGCCCGGCAGGCGTATTCCCACTGCGATTCCGTCGGCAGGCTGAACGTCCCCGGCTCGGTAACGTGGGTGTTGAGGGCCGTCATCCAGGAGCCAACGTCGTCGTGGGAGATGTTGTGCACGGGCATCGTGCCGCCGACGAAGGTTTGGGCCACCGGGAAGGACTGGAGGGCTGCCCACTGGTCCTGCGTCACCTCCGTCTTGCCGAGGTAGAAGTCCTGCGTCAGCGTCACCTGGTGCTCGGTCTCGTCCAACAAGCGCGAGAGTTCCGTCTACGGCGAGCCCATCGTGAACGTCCCCGCCGGGATCCGGATCAGTTCCATCGGCACCGAGCCGGGGAGCGAGAGCGTCCAGGTGTCCTGGTAGAAGTTGCTGTACGGCGTCGCCGCGGCGTTTCCGTTGCCGGAGCCCGACGCGGCGGTGGCCGCAGCCGCACCCACCGAGGCCGTCACCGTGCCGCCCGTACCGGTGACGGCGAGCGTGTAGGAGGACGCGGAAACCGGGGTGAAGGTCCCCTTGGTGCCGCCCGTGACGGCGACGTCGGAGGCGTCGAAGCCCGTCACGCCCTCGCCGAAGGTGAAGGTGAAAGTCTGAGTCGCGGTTTCCGAGATGGAGGCCGCGGCCAGCGTACTCGTGATGTTCAGCGGGATCGCCACGCCGTCCTCGGCGAGGACGCGGACGATGAACGTGCTCGCGAGCTGCTGGCTGGGCAGGTCCGTCGCCACCGACCAGTCGATGGTCTTGCCCGTGCCGGGCGTGACGCCCGCGCCGACGGCGCCGGTCGTGGTGGTGGCCGTGGTGAACGACGCGCCGCCGTTGGTCGAATACAGCAGCGACACCGCCGCGTTGCCGTTCGGGGAAACGAGGTCATACGTCACGCGCACGCGCGTCGAGCCGGATCCGTCGGGTTGCTGGACGTAAGCAACGTTGGAAACGACGGGCTGGGCGAAAAGCCCCGTGGGGAGGAGCAACGCCGCGAGGGCCGAGAAGAAGGGTCGGGTCAGTTTCATTGATCGAGCACGCTCCAGTCGGTCACGCTGGTGGTAAAGGCGGTGGAGCCTTGGCCCGTGCCCGTGGTTCCCGAGGGGGCGGCGGAGCGGTTGCCCAGGGTGTCCTCGGCCACGAGGTCGAAGTGGTAGGTGCCGGTGCCCGCAGGAACGTAGGTGAACGAGCCGGACGGGGTGGCGAAGAACTGCGTGGTGAAGGCCCACGCGGCGGAGTCCTCGCGCGCCCAAAGCTCGACGCGGGCAATGCCCGAAGTGTCGCTGGCAGCCGCGTAGGGGATCGCTTCGCCGGTGATGATGCCGGTCGGCGGAACGGTCGCCGTGCCGGGCGTCGGAGCGACGGTGTCGAGGCTCCCGACGGCGGAATCACCGCTGCCGGAGAGGGCAAAGGCTGAGGCGCACGCGAGAGTCAGAATACTCGCGAGCGCACCCCGCAGAATACCGGTTGGATACATGGCTGCTCCTTGAGATGTCAGGTTGGTAAATCACTATTATTGCAGATGCAATTTTCGCTCCTCCCCCGTTGGCGAGTCAAACGGAAGGGGCGGCAGCGGAATTTTCTGGGAGGCGAAGCGGCGCGTAGGTAAGGTGAACATAAGGTGGAGGGAAGGTGGTGAACCGACTCGATTTCGAGGGCTGAGTTCGTGGTGCGCGATCGTCCCCGGCGAGGAGGAGCAGCTTCCCGCCATCGCGTGCCGCGTCGTGGTGAGGGCGCTGTTCTCCAGCGGCCTCGCGTTCCAGTCGCCGGTCCTCAACTTCCACGACCTGCAGCTCATGACCTACCTCAACGCCACCGTGGGCACGTACGTGACGCGCGAGCTCGTCGCGACGCAGCCGATCGCGTCCGCGAAGGTGTATGCGGAGATGTCGGTCCCGAGCGGCACCACTGTCGCCTGGTTCGCCTCGAACGACGGCGGCGCGACGTGGGAGCCGATGGGGCAGGAGGACGCCCGGCCGCTCAACGACACGTGGACCGAGTTCGTGTTCTCGCGCACGTTCGCGAGCCCCGCAGGCAACCGCGTCCGGTTCAAGGCAGTAATGGCAGGCACCGCGCTGGTGACCCCGCGCATCCATTCCCTCGGCGCGACCCTCGCGTAAGGTAGTGTCCTCGTTAGCTGGTTTCTTGTGTCTTGTTCAGATGGTTGATCAGTCCCCCGATGAGGCGAGAGACAGCGTGAGCCTTCTCCATGAGTGCCTCGAACTGCGCGGCGTCGATGTAGCCGAGATCGCGTGCCACGTAGAGATGACTCTGCACTTCGAGCGCGGAGCCGTTGGCGATCCCGAGGAACTGCGCGAACTCGCGGCGACTGCTGCGCCCGAAGCCCTCGGCGATGTTCGCCATGATCGAGACCGAGGCCCGCCGCACCTGGTCGCGAAGGCCGTAGTCGCGCGAGAAGCCGCCCTCGCGAGTTGCCAGGTAGATGGCCGATGTCAGCGAACGCGCCTCCTGCCAGCTCTTGATCTCCTCGAATCGGGTGATGGTCACGGTGCCCTGCCTCCGCTCGATGGTCTGTGCAACGAGACCTGCCATGGCAACCGATCCAAGGCACAAGCCCACAAGACACAAGCCACAAGGAGTTATCCGTGATCGTCAAGCGCCACGCGGGGTTCGTGGAACTGATCCCCTCCCCCGCGGAGAAGAAGCGCGAGCTGTTGGGCGACAACGTGCTCCTGCTCCTCGCCAACCTGAACGCGAGGCTCGCGCAGATCGAGGACCGCCTCGGCCTCGACGCGGACGGCCGCACCGAGTTCGACGACAGGCTCAGCCAGATCGACCAGGAGCTGGCCGCGAACCTCGCCCTGAACGAGCAGCTGCGCCGCCGGTAAGGCAGTACCTCGTGCCACGTGTCGCGTGCCTCGTGCTCATGTCGGAGCCGAACGAGGCACCCGGCACAAGCCCACCAATCACTGCCTTATCCGACTTGCATCGTGCCGGAAGGAGAGCGTGTGTGCGACGCGTCGGGCCGCACGCGGGAGCCCGACAGGAAGGGAGTTCCCAAGCACGCATGGACCTACGGCAGCTACGCTTCGGCATCGAGATCGAGACCGTCCGCCGCACCCGCGAACAGGTGGCCCTGGCCATCCGCTCGGTGGTCGGCGGGGAGGTCGTCCACGGCAACGCGCCGCTCGACCCCTGGGAGGTGCGCGCCGCCGACGGGCGCGCCTGGAAGGTGGTCGCGGACGGCTCGCTGATCAACGTCCCGGCGCACCTCCGCGCGGAGATCGTCAGCCCCGTCCTCGACTACGCCGACCTCGACACCCTCCAGCAGGTGGTCCGCGCGGTGCGGGCCTGCGGCGCGAAGGTGGACGACAAGTGCGGCATCCACATCCACGTCGACGCGGGCGCGTTCGATGGGCGCAAGCTCGCGAACCTCGCGAAGATCGTCTACAAGCAGGAGCCGCTGATCCTCTCCGCGCTCGGCGTCGCGCAGGAGCGGCTGCGGCGCTACACGAAGCCGGTGTCGCCGCAGCTCATCCGCGAGATCGAACGTCGCGGCCCGATGACCCGCGAGCAGCTCAACGCGGTCTGGTACGGCGCGCGGAACGAGGCGCCCGCGCACTACGACGCGACGCGCTACCACGGCGTGAACCTCCACAGTGTCTGGTACCGCGGCACGATCGAGTTCCGGTGGTTCGAATCGTGCCTTCACGCGGGCAAGGTGAAGGCCTACGTGCAGTTCGTGCTCGCGGTGGCGGCGAAGGCCCTGAACGGCCGCGCCGCATCGAGCCGCAAGCGGACGCTCGATCCGCAGAGCGCCCGCTACGACTTCCGCGTGTTCCTCCTCCGCCTCGGGTTCATCGGCGACGAGTTCAAGACCGCGCGCAAGCACCTGCTGGAGCGCATGACCGGCGACTCCGCGTTCAAGCGCGGGAGGCCCGAGCCATTGCCGATGTCGGATTGCGGAGTGCCGAAGGTGGCGGCGGCAGCGGGAGCGATCTCCGAGAGCCACTCCGAAATCCCCAATCCCCAATCCACAATCGACGAGGGGGCACACGCATGAAACTCACGCTGCATGGAGCCGCCCTCGCCGGCGGCGCACTGGACGACGCGGTGGAGGCGTTCCGCGGCGAGACGGCGCTCGCCCTCGTCCGCGCGATGCAGGCCGCACGGCCGTTCCTGCTCGCGATGGACACGGGCGCGTTCATCGACTCGGTGGTCGACGGCGCTCACCGGTTCGCTGGCATCGCCCTCATCGTGAAGGGCGAATCCGACGCCGAACGCGCGGCTTCGCTCGTCGGCGCGCTCCTCGACGCGAAGCTCGCGACCCTGGCAGAGGACGAACGCGACGGCGCGACCGGCGACCAGGCCGACGATGCATCGGCCCCCAAGGCGGTGCGCCCATGAACACGCGACCCCAGCAGCCGATTCGGGTCCCGCGCGAGGTGCTCGAAGGCATCGAGGCGGTCCGCGAGTCTGGCCGCACGAACATGCTCGACCGGATGGCGGTCCAGTACATCGCGAACGAGCTCGAGTACTTCGCGACGGTCATCTGGCTTGAGGATCACCGCGACGACTACGCGCGCGGCCTGTTCCACGGGTTCGAGCCCGTCGGCGGCGAGCCGGGCGCTCCGGGGGAGGCACGCTGATGTGCGGCCTCGTCGGCATCCTGTTCGGCGCGAAGCGCCGCCGCGCGGACGAGCGCGCGCACCTCGCCGAGGTGTTCACGCGCCTCCTCGAACTGAGCGAGGAGCGCGGCCCGCACGCCACCGGCGTCGCCTGGGTGAACCGCGACGGCGAGCACGCGCTCCTCAAGCACCCGCTCCCGGCGCGAGTGTTCACGCTGCTCTCCGGCTACCCCGAACTTCTCGCCGAGCTCGACAACCGCGCGACGATCCTCATGGGCCACGCGCGCTGGCCCACGCGCGGTTCCGAGGAGAACAACCGGAACAACCACCCGATCCGCGCCGGCGACGTGCTCGGCACGCACAACGGCACGATCGTCAACGCAGAGGCGCTGTTCCGCCGGTTCCGCATGCGCCCGCAGACGGAGGTGGACACCGAGGTGCTGGTGCGCGCCGCCGCCGCCGCGTGGGCCGACGGCACCCTCGACATCGAGGACCTGAAGGACCGCATCGCGCTCTGCCGCGGGCAGTTGACTGCCGTCCTCGCGTCGCGCGCCGACCCCGAGCGCGTGATCGTGCTGAAGGGTAACAAGCCGCTCGCGCTGCGCCATCACCGGCGGTACCGCGCGGTCGCCTACGCGAGCGATCCCGCCTACCTCGACGAGACCCTCGCCGGCGAGCGCGGCTGGCGCGAAGTCCCGCTCCCCGAGATGCACCTCGCCGTGTTCGACGCCGAGCGCATCTCCGAGCCCACCGTCGAGCCGTTCACGTTCATCGCGCGCTCCCCCGCGCGCAGCCACGTCTCCTAGGAGCCAGAAGAGGCAGCCCCATGATCCCGCCGAAGCACACGAAGAAGGACGAGCCGGAGGGCCGGCGCGATGGAGGCGACCCAGGCGGTGGTGGGGGAGCTACGGCTGATGCCCCCGCCGGAGGTGCCGGCCCCGTGCTCCGCCTCGCTGTCTACGGCACCCTGCGCCGCGGTGGCCCGAACCACGACCGCTTCATGCGCGGCTACCGCTCGGTCGAGGAGATCACCCTGCGCGGCCGCCTGCGCTGGCTCACCGCGACGATCCCGATCCTCGAAGTCCCCGCAGAGGACATCGTGGCCGTCGGCAGCGCAGACCCCCTCGCCGACATGCGCTTGGCCGAACGCCTGCAGCGCGAGTCTCTGGGGGAAGCGCGCCCCGCGGTCGCCGGAACCTGGGACGAGGTCCCCGCCGAGCTGTTCACGTTCGACGACCCGGAAACTCGCCTGCCGCCGCTGGACCGCCTCGAGGGGTTCCGCCCCGGCGTGCGCAGCCTCTACCGCCGCGTGCTGCTGGGGAGGCCATGGGGATGCTGGGTTTACGTGGAGGGAGACGGACGGGGGGAGTGATCCGGGGTCCCCGCACCTCTCCCCAGCGCAGGTTCCGCGAGCATCCGCACTCCCCCGGGGCCGGTTTCGGTTGGCACCGCACATACCGCCCGAGTAACCTCCATCCCTTGGCTTTGCCGGAGGCCGACACCGAAGGGGGACGACTCGTGGAGCAACCGCAGGATCGTCATCGCATCGTGTCGGGGCACGAGGTCCCACCGCCACGACTTCGTCGGCCGCATCGGAGGGGACCGAGGTGAGCAATCCGTTCTTCGAGAAGCCTATCCTCAACTCCCCATACTCGTTTCCTGGTCGCCACTGGGAGCTGGATCCCAATGGCCAGCCAACCCAGCGCATCATCGAGCATCGGAGGCGGGCAGAGTTCATCACTCCGATCCCGAAGCCCAGGAAGCGGGGAAGCGCGGCCCAGCAGGAGTTCGTCTTCGACGAGGGTCGAGGACTCTCGACGCAGGAACAGCAGTACGAAAGCACCGCGTCGAACATCAACGCCCTGCGGGAGCAGCTCGACCGCTGGCGCATGATCAAGGATCCGGCGTCTTGGGGCGTATCCCCGGAGACTGCCCGGCTCCTTCAGCATTGGCGTCACCATGCGTTCAACACCGTCCGCCCTTTCTTTTGCCAAGTGGAAGCGGTCGAGACGGCCATCTGGCTGTCCGAGGTCGCGCCAAAGCTGGGATCGGCCGGCAAGTTGTTCATCGAGTACATCCAGAATGCGAACAACGACGCGAACCCGGAACTCCTGCGGATCGCGCTGAAACTCGCGACGGGCGCGGGAAAGACGACGGTCATGGCGATGCTGGTCGCCTGGCAGACCATCAACGCGGTCCGGCGCCCGAACAGCAATCGCTACACGCGCGGGTTCCTCGTCGTCACCCCGGGCCTCACGATTCGCGACCGCCTCCGCGTGCTGAAACCCAACGACCCGGATAGCTACTACGCGAGCCGCGAGCTGGTGCCGCAGGACATGCTCGACGACCTCCAGCGTGCCAAGATCGTCATCACGAACTACCACGCGTTCAAGCTCCGCGAGCGAGTCGAGCTCTCGAAGGGCGGACGGTCCCTCCTCCAGGGACGCGGAGAGGAGCTCGACACCCTCGAAACCGAGGGGCAGATGTTGCAGCGCGTGATGCCGGAGCTGATGGGGATGAAGAACATCCTCGTGCTGAACGACGAGGCCCATCACTGCTACCGCGAGAAGCCCGGCGACCCCGATGACGACGCCGACCTGAAGGGCGAAGAGCGGACCGAGGCCGAGAAGAACAACGAAGCCGCACGGCTTTGGATCTCCGGCATCGAAGCCGTCAGCCGCAACATCGGCGTCCGCCACGTCATCGATCTTTCCGCCACACCGTTCTTCCTTCGTGGGTCCGGCTATGCAGAAGGCACCTTGTTCCCCTGGACGATGAGCGACTTCTCGCTCATGGACGCCATCGAGTGCGGCATCGTGAAGCTCCCTCGCGTGCCTGTTGCCGACAACATTCCCGGCATGGACATGCCCAAGTTCCGCAACCTCTGGGAGCACATCCGCAGCCGCATGCCGAAGAAGGGGCGCGGCAAGGCAAAGGACCTCGATCCGCTGAGCCTGCCCGTGGAACTCCAGACCGCCCTCGATGCGCTCTACGGCCACTACGTGAAGACGTTCGAGCTCTGGCAGCGCGAGGGTATCCGGGTCCCTCCCTGCTTCATCGTCGTCTGCAACAACACCTCCACGTCGAAGCTCGTGTACGACTACATCTCCGGCTTCATGCGCGAGCAGGAGGACGGCACCTCGGCGCTGGTCGAGGGACGCCTCGCCCTGTTCCGCAACACCGACGAGCACGGCAACGCGCTTGCCCGGCCACGGACCCTCTTGATCGACAGCGAGCAGCTCGAGTCCGGCGAGGCCCTCGACGATAACTTCCGCCGGATGGCCGGAGACGAGATCGAGCGTTTCCGCCGCGAAGTCGTCGAGCGCACCGGTAACCCGCTTGCTGCCGAGAGCCTGACCGACCAGGAGCTGCTGCGCGAGGTCATGAACACCGTCGGAAAGCCCGGGCGTCTCGGCGAGTCCATCCGCTGCGTCGTCTCCGTGTCGATGCTCACCGAGGGCTGGGACGCGAACACGGTGACGCATGTGCTCGGCGTGCGCGCGTTCGGGACGCAGCTCCTCTGCGAGCAAGTGATCGGTCGGGCGCTCCGGCGCCAGTCTTACGAACTCAACGACGAGGGCAGCTTCAACGTCGAGTACGCCGACATCCTCGGGATACCGTTCGACTTCACCGCCAAGCCCGTTGTCGCCCCGCCCCAGGCGCCCCGCGAGACCGTCCAGGTGAAGGCGGTCAGTCCCGAGCGCGATGCCCTCGAAATCGAGTTCCCCCGCGTCCAAGGCTATCGCGTCGAGCTGCCAGAGGATGAGATCCGCGCCGAGTTCAACGAGGACTCGTTCTTGGAGCTAACACCGGACCTGGTGGGCCCTTCGGTCACCCGCAACTCCGGCATCATCGGCGAGGGCGTCGACCTCAGCCTCGAACACCTCGGGGACCTTCGCCGCTCGACCCTCCTGTTCCACCTTACGAAGCGCCTCATCCTCACGAAGTGGCGCGACCCCGGAGAGGAACCTCGCCTCACGCTGTTCGGCCCGCTCAAGCGCATCACGAAGGAGTGGCTCGACGGGTACCTCGTGTGCAAGGGCGGCACCTACCCGGCCCAGCTCATGTACCAGGAACTCGCCGACATGGCGTGCGAGCGCATCACGGCCGCGATCACGCGCGTTCCCGGCGAGCAGAAGCGCATCAAGGCGATCCTCGATCCCTACAACCCGACCGGCTCCACGATCCACGTCAACTTCACGACGTCGAAGACCGACCGCTGGGAGACCGACTCTCGCCGCTGCCACGTCAACTGGGTCGTCCTCGACAGCGACTGGGAGGCGGAGTTCTGCCGCGTTGCCGAGGCCCACCCCCGCGTCCGCGCCTACGTCAAGAACCGCGGCCTCGGCCTGGAGGTCCCCTACCAGTTCGGCTCCGAGATGCGCCGCTACATCCCGGACTTCATTGTCCTCGTGGACGATGGCCACGGCGAGGACGACCTCCTGCGCCTGATCGTCGAGATCAAGGGCTACCGCCGCGAGGACGCGAAGGAGAAGCGGGCCACGATGGAGACGCGCTGGGTGCCCGGCGTGAACAACCACGGCAAGTTCGGCCGCTGGGCCTTCGCCGAGTTCGGCGACGTGTTCGCCATGGAGGCGGACTTCGCCCGCAAGGTGGCCGGCGAGTTCGAGCGCATGATCGAGAGCCAGCTCAAGACATCGGAGCCGGCGCGCCGATGAACGCGAAGCTGCCCATCAACCTCGACGACCTGCTCCGCCAGCGCGCTGAGATCGTCTCCCAGAGTTTTCCTGCTGGGGCGCCCTCCCGCCGGACCTGCACGGCGTCAACCGCCAGAGGGACCAGCCTCCTAGGAGGCTTGACACCCTGCCGCCCCAGCGGCATCGTCACCTCACATCCGCCCCGTGGCAGTAAGCCCGCTCACCTATCCCGAGCGTGTGCCGAGCCCACGGGGCTTTTTCTTTGTCTGTCAGTTCATCGGGAGGCCGCAGAGTGAGCGACCGGCGCATTGCCGTCTTGATCGACGGGGGCTTTTTCCTTCACCGCCTGCCGAAGCTCGTTCCGTCGGCGGATCACGAGACAACTGAGGGCATCGTCCGAAGCGTCGTCCGACTATGCCGAAATCACGTGAAGATCCTTACGGGTGTGGGGAACAATGACGACCGTTGGCATCGTCACATCTACCGTACCTTCTATTACGATGCCGCGCCGTACGAGGGGAAGGCACACCATCCGATCGACAACCGGCCAATCGACTTCGACAAGAGCGACCTCGCCAAGTCTCGCCGCGACCTGTTCGCCGCGTTGCGCCGCCACCCGAAGATGGCCCTGCGTCTGGGAAAGGTCAGCAAAGAGGGCGACTGGCGCATCTCGCCAAGCCTCACCAAGAAAGTCCTGCGCACTCGCCAACTCGCCACGGTGCTGGCGGCTCTCGGAACACAGCCCCCCGCAGGCTCGCCGGAAACGGTCACCGATCTCCAGCTGACCCCTGAACAGGCAAGAACGCTGCGCGATTTGCGCGACTTCTGGGCTGGGATCGGGGCCGGAGCAGTTGCACTGGAACTCCGTCAGAAGGGCGTAGATATGCGGATCGGGCTGGACATAGCCACGATGACCCTGAAGCGGCAGGTGGACACGATCGTGCTGGTCGCGGGTGATAGCGACTTTGTTCCAGCCGCCAAGCTCGCTCGGCGAGAGGGCGTTCAGTTCGTCCTCGATCCACTTTGGCAACAGGTCAACGACGACCTACACGAGCACATTGATACACTCCAGTCAGGGCTGCCACGGCCGAGCGCCACGGCCACAGCCCCGATGTCCTCGGATCCAGCAGAACAGGGAGCTGAATAATGGCCAAGAAGCCCTCCGCACCCAAGTCCGTCGAGGCCCTCAAGCACGCCGACGCCACACGCAAGAACATCCCCACCGCCGAGTACCAGGCCGTCGTCGCCAAGGAGCAGCAGGACCCCCTCCGCGTCGCCTTCGAACGCCGCAACCGCGACCTCGACCCACAGCTCGTCTGGCGCGGCAAGGACCTCGTCGACTGGTCCGACCTCGTCGCTCCCGCGCCGCCGCTCTACATCCAGGAGAAGATCCACCCCAAGGCCCTCATCGACGACCTCCTGCGCCGCACCGCCGCCGACGCCCGCGACAACGCATCCGCCCCCGACCTCTTCGGCGATTTCAACGGCTTCCCCGAAGGCGCCGACAAGACCGAGTTCTACGCCCACGACGGCAAGTGGTCCAACCGCATGATCCTCGGCGACAGCCTCCAGGTCATGGCCTCCCTCGCCGAACGCGAGGGCCTCCGCGGCAAGGTCCAGTGCATCTACCTCGATCCCCCCTACGGCATCAAATTCAACTCCAACTTCCAGTGGTCCACCACCAGCCGCGACGTGAAGGACGGCAACGTCGAGCACATCACCCGCGAACCCGAGCAGGTGAAGGCCTTCCGCGACACTTGGCGCGACGGCATCCACTCCTACCTCACGTACCTGCGCGACCGCCTCACCGTCGCCCGGGAACTGCTCACCGAAAGCGGCTCCATCTTCGTTCAGATCGGCGATGAGAACGTGCACCGGGTTCGGGCGCTGATGGATGAGGTGTTTGGGGAGGAGAATTTCGTGGCCCAAATCTCCAGCAAGACATCTGGAGGTTCTACAGGGGTCTACTTGTCTGGAGTGAATGACTTCGTGCTTTGGTACGCGCGAAACTGCGAATGCACCAAGTTCAGGATGCTACTACGCTCAAAGGACTTGGGAGACTCGGGGAGCGATAAGTATGGAAGAGTTCGGCTCTCGGATTTGACTACGAGAAACCTGAACCAGGGAGAGCGGCTAGCCGAAGTAGAACTGCCACAGGGAGCGAGGCCATACCGCCAAGATAATCTGACCAGCCAGAGTGTGGGGCGCGATAAAGGTGAAGGAGCGGCTTCTTGGTTCGCTGTTCGTGTGTCGGGTCGCGAAATCCTACCATCGATGAAGGTGCGGTGGAAGACCAACGAGCTTGGTATGTCGCGACTCCAGAGAGCAGAGCGCGTCGAGATTACAGGAGAGAGCCTCGCCTACGTCCGTTACCTTGATGACTTCAGCGCGGTCATCATCAACAATTCATGGACCGATGTTGGCGGAGTACAGAGTCGGGCAGATCCGAAGGTATACGTGGTCCAGACGCCCACAACCGTCATCCAGCGCTGCCTCCTCATGGCCACCGACCCTGGCGACCTCGTCCTCGACCCGACCTGCGGGTCCGGCACCACGGCCTATGTCGCCGAGCAGTGGGGGCGACGCTGGATCACCATCGACACATCCCGCGTCGCCCTCGCCCTCGCCCGCGCACGCCTCATGGGTGCCCGCTATCCCTACTACCTCCTCGCCGATTCCCCCGAGGGGCAGGCGAAGGAAGCCGAAGTCACCCGCCGCGCCCCCTCCACCAAGCCCACCTACGGCAACATCCGCCACGGCTTCGTCTATGAACGCGTCCCCCACATCACGCTGAAGAGCATCGCGAACAACGCGGAGATCGACGTGATCTGGGAGACGCACCAACCGCGCGTCGCCGGCGCCCTCGACCGCCTGAACGCCGCCCTCCGCGGCCACAAGACGCCCTACCGCGTCACGAACGGCGGCCGCGCCGGCAAGGACGTCCGCTTCGACGCGCCCGACGCCGCCACCTTCACCATGCCCAGCGGCGAGGTGGTCCCCGCCCACGCCCTGGTCGAATGGGAGGTCCCCCGCGAAGCCCCCGCCGGATGGCCCGCCGCCGCCGCGAAGCCCCTCGCCGACTTCTGGGAAGCCCGCATCGCCCGCCAGCGCGAGATGGACAAGAGCATCGCCGCGAAGGCCGATACGGAGTACCTCTACGACAAGCCCTACGACGACAAGAAACGCGTCCGAGTCGCGGGGCCCTTCACGGTCGAGAGCCTCTCGCCGCACCGGGTGCTCGGCGTCGGCGCGGATGACGAGCTGATCGATTCCGTGGCGGAAGCAGAGAAGCGCTACGGCGGGGTCATGTCCTTCGCGGACATGATCCTGGAAAACCTGCGCACCGCGGGCGTCCAGCAGGCGCACAAGGAGGACAAGATCGCGTTCACGTCGCTGGTGCCCTGGGCCGGCGAGTACATCGGCGCGGAGGGGCGCTACACGGAGGGCTCGGGCGCAGACGCCAAGGAGCGCCGAGCGGGGATCTTCATCGGGCCGGAGTTCGGAACGGTCTCGCGCCCCGACCTCGTAGCCGCGGCCCGCGAGGCCGGCGACGCGAACTTCGACGTCCTGATTGCGTGCGCGTTCAACTACGATGCACACTCGACGGAGTTCGCGAAGCTGGGCCGGATCCCGATCCTGAAGGCACGCATGAACGCGGACCTCCACATGGCGGACGACCTGAAGAACACGGGGAAGGGGAACCTCTTCGTGATCTTCGGCGAGCCGGACATCGACCTGATCGCGGACCCGGACGGGCGCTACCGGGTGAAAGTGAACGGCGTGGACGTCTTCCGCCCCAACACGGGCGAAGTCGTGAGCGACAGCGCCGACGGCATCGCCTGCTGGTTCCTGGACACGGACTACAACGAGGAGAGCTTCTTCGTGCGCCACGCCTACTTCCTCGGCGCGAACGACCCGTACAAGGCGCTCAAGACAACGCTCAAGGCCGAGATCAACGAGGACGCCTGGGCCACGCTGAACAGCGACACGAGCCGCCCCTTCGATGCCCCCAAGAGCGGCCGCATCGCCGTGAAGGTGATCAACCACCTGGGTGATGAAGTGATGAAGGTGTTTAGGGTGGGAGTGAAGTGAGCGCGCGCAATCTCAGCGAGAAGAGCCAGACAATCCTTCGCCTCATAGCAGACGGTTTGAGCTACGAGCAGATCGTGGCGCATCGAGCCGGCATTCGGTATCCGGACATCTTCGCTGCTGCGAAGGAGGCCCTCGAGCTCTTGGCAGACAGGCCGGGACATGCTGCACGCCTCGAACAGATAAAGGCCCAGCACCCGCAGGCATACGCCCCCTGGACCAAGGATGCCGACGAAGAGCTCGCTCTCCTCCATTCGGAGAGTAGATCGGTTGGAGAGATGGCGGAGCATTTCGGACGTCAGCCGTCCGCGATTCGTTCGCGACTGCGGAAGCTGGGACTCGTCGAGTGACACTCCTCATCTCCGACACCTTCACCGACTCCCTCGGCCGCCTTTCCGCCGACGAGCAAAAGGCGGCAAAGACGACGGCGTTTGACTTGCAGGTCAACCCGACGGCGCCAGGCCTCGCCTTCCACAAGCTCGACCGCTCGAAGGACAAGTGCTTCTGGTCGGTGCGGGTGAACGCAGACATCCGCCTGATCGTCCACCGCACCGAGGGGAGCCTGCTCCTTTGCTACGTGGGCCATCACGAGGATGCCTATCGCTGGGCGGAGCGCAGGCGCTTGGAGGTGCATCCGAGGACGGGCGCAGCGCAGATCGTGGAGTTGCGCGAGACGGTTCAGGAGATTATCGTCCCCCAGTACGTCGAAGAGTCCCGCCCCGTCCCGCCGAAAGCGCTCCTGTTTCGGGGATGCAGCGATGAGGAACTGCTGGCCTATGGCGTCCCCACGGAGTGGATCGGAGATGTGCGGCAGGCGACCGAGGACACGCTGCTCGACCTCGCTGACCACCTGCCCGCCGAGGCAACCGAGGCGCTTCTGAACATCGCCGTAGGCAAGAAGCCGTTGGCACCCGCGGCGGCGGCAAGCACGGGCAGCGATCCCTTTGCCCATCCCGACGCCCAGCGGCGATTCCGCGTGATGGCGACGGCAGAGGAACTGGAGCAGGCCCTCTCGTATCCATGGGACAAGTGGACGGTCTTCCTCCATCCATCCCAGAGGGACCTGGCCGAGCGAGACTTTGGCGGCCCGGCCCGAGTCGCAGGGTCTGCAGGCACGGGGAAGACGATCGTCGCGCTTCACCGCGCGGTCAACCTGGCCAGGAAAGACCCAGGGGCGCGTGTCCTGCTCACCACCTTTTCTGAGCCCCTCGCAGCGGCGCTGCGCACCAGATTGAGGCGGCTCATTTGTGCGGAGCCTCGCCTTGCCGAGAGGATCGACATTGCGAGTCTTCCAGAGATTGGCCAGCGCCTCTACACCGCCGCCTTCGGCAAGCCTGCCCTCGCGTCCGCTGGCGAAGTCGCTGCGGTAATGCAGAGGGTCGCCGGGGAGAAGGCGGGCCCGCTTGGGCTGCGGTTCCTGCTGGGTGAGTGGGACTCCGTGGTGGATGCCTGGCAGCTTCGTAGCTGGCCGGAGTACCGCGACTTCGCCCGACTTGGCCGCAAGTCGAGGCTCTCGGAGAAGCAGCGGGCTGCGGCATGGTCCGTCTTCGAGGCTGTCCAGTCATCGCTCTCGGGCAGTGGGCTGATAACATCGAGCGAGCTGTTCACGAGGCTCGCGGGCCACATCGCGGCCCTCCCTCGTACCCCCTTCGATCACGCGGTCGTCGATGAGTCGCAGGACTTGTCCGTGGCCCAGCTCCGGTTCCTCGGGGCGCTCGGGGGAGGTCGCCCGAACGGGGTCTTCTTTGCCGGAGACTTGGGCCAGCGTATCTTCCAGCAGGCCTTCTCGTGGAAGGTGCTTGGCATCGACATCCGTGGTCGGTGCAAGACCCTGAAGATCAACTACCGAACCTCGCAACAGATCCGCGCCCAAGCCGATAGGCTTCTCGCAGCGGAACTGTCGGACGTGGATGGCAACACGGAGGAGCGGAATGGTACGGTTTCGGTGCTCAACGGCCCGCCGCCCACGATCCGGAGGTTCAAGGGGGCCGAACAGGAGATCGCTGCCGTGGCGACGTGGCTGGAAGGCTGTGTCGCAGATCGCTTGGCGCCCCACGAGGTCGGGCTCTTTGTCCGTTCAGAGGGCCAGCTCGCCCGGGCAGAGGCGGCCGCTCGTCGTGCCTCGCTCCCGTATAGGGTCCTCGACCAGCGCGTCGAGACCCTAGGGGGCTTTGCCGCGGTGGGAACGATGCACCTTGCCAAGGGACTCGAGTTCAGGGCCGTCGTCGTGATGGCCTGCGACGATCAGGTCCTCCCGTCTGCGGAGAGAATCGCTTCCGCTGCGGAAGACTCCGATCTCGACGAGGTGTTCAGCACGGAGCGACACCTCCTCTACGTCGCATGCACACGTGCTCGGGATCGCCTACTCGTGACCGGCACCGAGCCCGTTTCGGAATTCCTCGACGATCTCCTCTGAGGCCGCTTCTCTATGCCGCTTCCGAAGAGGGTTCGTTTCGGGGAGCCACTCTCAAACCTAAAGATTGCAGCGTCCTGCGACGCGCCGCCGCCCCCGCAGGACGACCCCTGACGACGCTCCGCGGGCGCATCGCCGCGGTGTGCTTCGCCAGTCCCGAGTTCTCCGTCGGCCGCATTGAGACTGCCGCGGGGAGACTAAGAGCTGTTCGCCGGCAGGCTCTACGCCCGCGCCGGCGACGCTGCGATCCTGCATTGCACGTGGGGCTCGCGGCCGCGCTGCGCGCGGAAGGAGGAAGACCGAAAGTCGAATGGCGAGTGGTCACTCCGAGTATGCAGCGTGACTCGTCACTCGCGCCTCGTCAGTTGTCCTTTGCGGCGAAGGCGCGCGGAGGTCCTGCGCGACGACTCCGTGGCGATCGCGCAGGCCGCGACGGTGCCGCTCGCCGTCGTCGAGGGGCTCCGCGAGGAGTGGCAGCGCTACGCGCTGGTGAACGTCGCGTTCACAAGACGTTCGGCGTTCGGGATAGCGAATTCTCGAACGCCGCTCGCCGTGGAAATCCCCAGTTGTCACGTCCAGTGGGCGCCCTGCGCCGAGATGCCGAAGACCCGCTTGTCGGCGACCGTCGGCGACTTGCCGGGCGAGCCGCCAGGGACGGCACGGGCGACGTCGCGTCCGCCCCGCGAGAGCGTCACGGCCTCGCCGCGCGTGGCGGGAAGGATACAGTCTCGGACTTTGCGAAGCCGGGACGATGCAGCCGTTCCGCATTGCCGATGCGGAGGTGTCGCCCCCCGAAACCGTCCTGCGCTCGTTCGCCAAGAACCGCCTGCTAGAGCGGGCTGGTAGGACCCTGATGGCGTCCCTCGCGGCACGGGGCGAGGGCCCACGGCGTAGCGTCTCCTTGGCTTCAGCCGATGTGGGGGAGGACCTCGGTGAACAGGAGGTTCAGAAGCGCGGAACCCTCCGGACGGCTCCAATCCTGGGCGAGCTCCGCGATCAAGGTATTGGTGGCCGTAAGCACGACCCCCTCGTTCTCCATGCGTCGGCGCGACATGTCCTCCGAAATCTCGAACGGCGACCCCGACGCATCCATAATCGCCTGGACTCCGAACCCTTCGCGGCGAGCTGAAATGGTCGGGTACACAAGGCACACGTCTGTGGTCACTCCGGCCATGGCAAAGTTGCGCCGCCCAGTTTCCAGGGCCGCGCGCCGGAAGTTTTCGTCGGTCCAGGCGTTCACGATCCCTGCCCGTCGCACGCGCTTGGCAAATGCTTCCGGCAGAATCTCCTTCAGTTCCGGCATCAGCGGACCCTGCAATCGGTCTTCCTGACTGCTGGTCAGGACAACAGGCAGCCCCAGGATGCGTGCCGCTTTCGCAAGGGCCAGTGTGTTCTTCTTCACGACAGCCATGTCCAGGTTCTTGATGAGCTGCATCGTGCCGACCTGATGATCGATGAGGAGGAGTGCCGTGTCCTCGGCGGAGAAATACTGCATGGAAACTTGCCCTTTCGTGGGAGGATTCTGAATTCGCGGCATCGCGATCCTGAACGGGTTCGACCCTCGGGTATCGAGTGCGCGATCAAAGTTCTACAGGCTGGACATTACGCAGCGTTTCGGGTAGAGCATGCACCGCAAGAACCGGCGTTACTCGACCGTAAGTTGCTGATTGGAAAGTCGAAGCGAGATGTTGATCACGCCATCATTCACCAACCATGGCCTGATCACAAATCGACGGGCCCCGGATTGGTGCATGGGGTCGTTCTCGGCGAGCTGCTTGGCTTCGGACAGATTCCCGCCCCGCACCACAATCAAGCCGGCACCCGACCACATTTCCGAATCGGGATCGCCAAGCGGTCCTGCGGCGAAGAGCTTCTCTTCCTGCTCCAGTTGCTCGAGGTACTCAAGGTGCCGGGGCACCACTGCCTTCACGGCGTCGCCTGTGCCGGTCGGTAGGGACTCGATGGCAAACAGTTGCAGGGATAGGCGTCCCTTGCTTGCTTCACGCGCCTTCTGGAAAGGAAGGGCTGTCATGCCTACTTGCGTCAGCAGCGTTGCCGCAGCAACAAGCAACACCAATCCGGCAAGGGAATGTTTGCCCTTCAAACGCCGTCCGCCTGCCGGGATGGGACTGTTGGGAGCGGTGGAGTCGGGCATGGCAAGTTTCCTTTTCAGGTTAAGGTGCGGTTCTGCCGGAGCGACGCTCCGCGAATCCGTCCTGCAGGCTTAGTCCGGCTGCGTGCTCTTTCGAAGCTCGGCCAGTGGAGCCTCCGGGCCCACCCACCCCTGACGCCAGCTAGCCGAAAGTGAGAACTTTCCCTACCCAAAGTGGGCTCCCGGGCGGGCGAGCGCCGTGGCCGCGTTCAGCACCTTCCCCGGCGGTCGCCCCATGGGAATCGCCTCCCAATGCCCCACCCACCCGGGCGTTGCCGGCTCGCGCCCGGACGAACCGCCCGCGCATGCCGCGAGACGAACGGCGATGGCGATACTCACGAGCCGCGTACGGCGGCGGTTAGGGTGAGGCCGCGACTTCGTCGATCAGGGCGCGAAAGGCCGCCGCGGGTTCATCCTCCGTGCGACCCATCTGGAGCAGGATCGTGCGGTAGATCGCGGTCGCAGCGCGAAGGTGCGGGTGCTCGTGGCCGGCCGCAGGTTCCTCTCCATTCTTGCGGAGCTGGAGGCTCAAGCGGCGCCACGATCATCATCCCGCCCCGCCGGTTCCTCCACCCCGTGATGGAGAAGTACCGGCCGCAGGTGGTCGGGAACTCCCGCGACGCGATCAGGTCGGTGATGGGGGCTGATCGCGGGGGATCGCGGAGTGGACGATTGCGGTTACCGGGGTTAACCCAACCGGCGGCAGAGTGATTGAGTCGGATAGCTGTAGGAACGGCTATCCGGCACCGCCAGACGGACAAGTCGGACGTCTCTCTCAATGTGGCTCCTGCCGCCAAACCCGACAAGCGGCGGGTAGGCAGAGGTCGCGTGAGATTCGAGTTCGCCGCCCGCGGCCTGGCGGCATGTCGTGAGGCAGATCGATGAAGCACGCCATCACTCCTGGTGATACCCTGTGACTACCCTCAATCGTGGGGCGTTGGTCCCGTTCGTCTTGAGACTTCTTGGCATTTGGATCGCCTGCGCGACCCCGTCTGGCGTCGGGCTGGCCCAGGTCAACAACGGCGCACACCGACCCGACGCCGTTGCACCCGCTCCGCCGCCCGACGACCCGATCAGCCAATTCGTACGCCGCATCCACGAGGACCGTCGCGGTCACCTGTGGTTTGGTACCAACGGCGACGGTGTGGCGCGCTGGAATGGCGAGGCCATCGAGTACTTCTCGCTCCCTCAGGGCTTCGGTGGCGTCGCGGTGCGCGCGATCGTCGAGGGGGTCGACGGCAGCATCTGGTTCGGGACCGAGGGCGGTCTGACGAAGTTCGACGGCGCGTCGTTTACGAACTACACTGTGCGCGACGGGCTGGTCGGCGAAGACGTCTGGTCCCTCGTCTTCGACCGTCGTGGCGGTTTGTGGGTGGGCACGCTGGAGGGGGTTTGCCGGTTTGACGGCGCCCGATTCACGCCGTTTGAACTGCCAGAGGCCCAGCCGGATCCCATGGTTGGCGTCACTGGCGCGCGCATGGTTCGCAGCATCACCGAAGATCGGGCCGGCCGTCTGTGGTTCGGCACCAACGGCGGGGCCTACGTATACGACGGCAAGTCGCTTCGAAACTACAGCGAGGCGGATGGCTTGTCGAACAACAACGTCAACTGCATCCTCGAGGACCGGAACGGCCGCGTCTGGTTTGCGACGCAGCACAACGGTGTTTGCTTTTTGGACGGCGAGACGTTCACCGCCGTCACCGCCGACGACGGCGTCGAAGGCACAGAGGTGTGGGACCTCTTCATGGACCGTGAAGGCGCGATCTGGTTTCCCGTCGAGAACTCCGGCATTTACCGTTTCGACGGCAAGAGATTCCAAGGCTACGGTGAGGCCGAGGGGCTGGCCAGCAACGCGATCCAATGCACGCACCAGAGCCGCGATGGGCGGCTGTGGTTCGGTGGCTATCTCGGCCTCTTCCGTCTTAGGGGCGACGCGATTGTCGCGGTCACGCGCGCCGGGCCGTGGCGCTAGCTGGTGCAGTGAACTCGGCATGTCCGCAGGCGACGCTATCGAGCGTCCGAGGACGGTGGCAGTTCCCGGCGTTTGACGATGCGCTGCGCTCGTGGCCGCAATTCCCGATGTTGCGGAGTCAGCTCTGCGGAGCCACTTCCAAATCCCACAATCCCAACATTCCGCATTGACGCGCCGCCCCCGCGAGGAGGCGGCGTCTTTCGTGGTTCCGGGCCCCGTCCGGGGCCGCCCTGCGGGCCGGGATCGGCTCCGACTTCGCGGAGGCGTTCCCGGCGGCGCTGAAGACGGCGAAGACCTTTGCGGACCGTCTTGCGGAGAGCGGCGACCTCGATCGGAGGGAAGGCGGCGGGAATCGCGGGTCAGCGTTCGACGTTGCGGTCGAGGAAGTCGAGCATCAGGCGCCCGATCGTTTCGCTGTCTTCCTCAAGGGCGAAGTGGCCGGTGTTGAGCAGGTGGAACTCCGCGTTGGGCAGGTCCTTGAGGTAAGGGTGGGCGCCGGCGGCGGGGAAGATCTGGTCGTTGCGGCCCCAGACGATCAGCACCGGCGGCTGGTGCTGGCGGAAGTACTCCTGCCATCGCGGGTACAGGGGCGGGTTCGTTCCGTAGCTGAGGAACAGGTCGAGCTGGATCTCCTGATTGCCGGGGCGGTCGAGGAAGTGCTGGTCGAGGGTCCAGGTATCCGGGCTGATCGCTGCGGGATTGCGGGTGCCGTGGGTCCATTGCCACTTCGTCGCGTCGAGCTTCAGGAATGGTCGGAGCGCCTCGCGGTTCTCCTGGCTCGGGTCGGCCCAGTACTTCTTGATCGGTCCCCAGAACTCGTCCGGGAGTCCCTCGACGTATGCGTTGCCGTTCTGCACGGTGATGGTGCTCACGCGGTCCGGGTGCTTCGCCGCAAGGCGGTATCCGACCGGAGCGCCGTAGTCCTGCACGTAGAGCGAGTACTCCTTCAGCTCGAGTTCTTCCGTGAAGTCCTCGATCACGCTGGCGAGATTATCAAAGGTGTACGTGAATGTCTCGCGGGCGGGGGCGGAGCTGTAGCCGTAGCCGGGGTAGTCGGGCGCGACCACATGGTAGCGTTCCGCGAGTTGCGGGATCAGGTCGCGGAACATGTGGGACGAGGTCGGGAAGCCGTGGAGGAGGAGCACCGTTGGGTTCTCGCGATCGCCGGCTTCGCGGTAGAAGATGTCGAGTCCTTCGACTTCGACAGTGTTGTAGGTGACTCCTTCGGGAGTTTTGGCCGGGGCTGCCGAGAGGAAGAGGGCAAGAAGCCCGGAAGTGAAGAGGGAGAGGCGGGTTGCACGCATGGGAGTGGTCCTTGTGGGAGGTTGAGGGTTGCGCGGAGGAGGACGGTTGCGAGCGGGGGCTCTGTGACGGTTGTCTTGCTCGGGAGGCGGGTGGCTCAGCCGGCCTTCACCAGTGGCGCGGCCTTCGGGAAATCCACCGTGGTCTGGGCCACGTTGTTGAAGAAGTTGGTGAAAACGTTGAGGGCGACGTTGGCGACGGTCTCGGCGATGTCGGCGTCGGTGAGCCCGGCGGCGCGGGCGGCTTCCACTTCGGCGTCGGAGACCTGGCCGCGCCTTTCGGCGACGGCAGCGGCGAATTCCACGATGGCGCGCTGGCGGGCGTCCCCCGCGGTGCCCTCGCGGGCGGCGAGGATCTGCTCCGGGGTGAGGCCCACCATCTTGCCGATGGTGCTGTGGGCGGAGGCGCAGTAGTCGCAGCCGTTGACCTCGGCGACGGCGAGGGCGACCTGCTCGCGCTCGCGGGCGTTGAGCGTCTGGCCCAAGATTCCGCTCATCTGCAGGTAGGCTTCCAGCACGGCCGGCGAGTTCGCCATCGTGCGCATCATGTTGGGAACCATGCCGAGCTTCCCCTTCACGGCGTTGAAGAGTTCGGCGTTCCTGCCGGCGGCGTCCGCGGGATTGAGAGCGTTGAGGCGAGGCATCTGGGTGAGTCCTTTTCGGGAGTTTGTTTCTTCGCCGCTCGATGGCGGCTGATGGACTCAATGATTGCGCGGGCGGTACCAAGGCGGGCCGATCTTGTAGACTTCTGATATTGCTGGTTTAATGCGCCGAGGTCTTGGAGACCGCCACGCGACGCATTTGCGTTGACCACAAAAATGCGTTGGCAAAACAACGCATGCGCGTTGCCAATTGCCCATGAACCTCGAAGCCCTTCAAGCCCTCACGCTCGCCATCACGCAGGAGCGCTCCGTGCAGCGCGTGATGCAGGGCGTCGTGGACGGCCTGACAGGCGAGGACATCTGCTATGCGCTGGCGCGTATCTGGGTGAAGGGGCCGGGGGACCTGTGCGGCGAGTGCCGATTCCAGGACGTGTGCCCAAACCGGAACGAGTGTCTGCACCTGATGGCCAGCGCGGGCCGCTCCGATTCGGAAACGGGGGAACGCTGGACACGGGTAGACGGCGGATTCCGGCGGTTTCCGTTGGGGCACCGCAAGGTCGGCCGGATCGGGGCGACGGGCGAGTCGCTCCTGCTCCATAATCTGGCGGAGAAAAATGACTGGATCGCCGACCGGGCGTGGGCCGAGCGCGAGCGCATCCGCAGCTTCGCGGGCCATCCTCTCGTCTTCCGCGGAGAGGTGCTGGGGGTGCTCGGCATTTTCTGCCGCGCGGGGATCGACGACACGGCCTTTCGCTGGCTGCGCGTCTTCGCGGACCACGCGGCCATCGCGATCGCCAACGCGCGGGCCTTCGAGGAGATCGACCGCCTACGGCGCGAGCTGGAGCTGGAGAACGACCTGCTGCGGGCGGAGATCATGGACACCGTGGCGGATTCCGAGATTGTCGGCAGCGGCCCGCGCGTCCGGCAGATGCTCGAGCAGATCGAACTTGTCGCGAAGACGGAAGCCGCGGTGCTGATCCAGGGTGAATCGGGGACGGGTAAGGAGTTGGTTGCGCGGGCTCTCCATCGCCGCAGCCGCCGCGCGGACCGCCCGCTGATCAAGGTGAACTGCGCCGCCATCCCCCGCGAGCTCTTCGAGTCCGAGTTTTTCGGGCACGTCAAGGGGGCCTTCACCGGGGCGGTGCGGGATCGCGTGGGGCGCTTCCAGCTCGCCGATCGCGGCACGCTGTTCCTCGACGAGGTTGGGGAAATCCCGCTCGACCTGCAAAGCAAGCTGCTGCGGGTGCTGCAGGAGGGGGAGTTCGAGCGGATCGGCGAGGCTTCCACCCGCAAGGTGAACGTGCGCGTGATCGCGGCAACGAATCGCGACCTGCAGCGCGAGGCGCGCGAGGGCCGCTTCCGCGAGGATCTCTACTTCCGCCTCGGAGTGTTCCCGATCAGCGTGCCGCCGCTGCGCGATCGCACGGGGGACATCCCGGAACTGGTTTCGCACTTCCTGAAGGAGAGCGCGCGGCGACTCGGCGTCGCGGAACCCGGCGTATCGCGCGCTGATCTCGAGAGGCTAAAGGCCCACCCGTGGCCCGGCAACATTCGCGAACTCGGCCATGCCGTGGAACGCGCCGTCATCATGGCGCGCGGCGGGCGAGCAGACTTCCGCCTTCTGGTGGACCACGCGCCAGGAGCAACTCCCGAGCGCCCAAGACCCTCAACCGAGCCGGCCGACGTCCACCGCGACGCTGACGTGCGGGCACAGCAGATCTCCAACATCCGGCGCGCGCTGCATCAGACCGACGGCCGCATCTACGGGCCCGGAGGGGCGGCGGAACTCCTCGGCATCCCCCCGACGACGCTGGCCTCGCGCGTCAAGCGTTGGAAGATCGAGCTCTGAGGTCACGCTGTGGGGAATCGGGGAGTCACTTCCACCGCAGCCGATGTCGCTCCCGCGCCCCCTCGACGTACCGGTCCACGGCGGTGGCGGATCGGAGCAACTCCCCGAGGAGGACCGATCCACGTCGAAATCACGCAAGGCCCGCTACCGGCCATCGCGCCGCGGATCGACGCCGGCCACGAGGAGTGCCTGACACTCCGGGAGCCGAAGCAGGATATCCTAATCGCCGACCCGGAGGACGAGCGGCTCCAGAAAGGTGCGTCCGGGCCGCCCCGGTGGGGGTCCTTGACCCGGCCGATCATTTTGCAGTCACTTGTTCCATGAACCCAAAATCAAGGAACTCACTCGTGCGTGCCTTCTGCACTGCCTACGCTTCATCTTTTCTCGCGTACGTTCCGATGCTCGCCGGAACTTCCGCAGTTGCCGCCGGTGGCGGACCACCCGCCGAGCCAAGCCGGCACGGAGGCGTTCGTGGCGGATTCGAAGGTGTTCGGCGGGGGATGCGCCGGGCGGCCGCGGTCGCCGCGCTGGTTGCGGTCGGCTGCTCTGGGGTGCAGCGGGAACGCTACTTCACCGGCAGCCTCGATGATGAGGTCGCGCGAGTCTACCCGGAGGCCGTGATCACGCAACTCGGGGGGAGCAGCTCGGACAACTCGGGCCCCTTCTTCATCGGGCGGGTCGAGACGGTGGGCGAGCGCTACCTCTTGGTGGCGCCTGAGTTCCGCGCCTTGCTGGAGGCCGATGCCACGCGCAAGGGCCGCCGCTGGCTGGTGACCGGGTGGAAGCTCGACTACCTCGACTACACACCGGCGACTCCCACGGCCCCATGAGGCGCCGATCACCGGCTTGCCGTTGAACCCTGACAGTCCGCCGAGCACGTTTACCGACCCGACTCCAACGGCTGCGAGGGCAGCTAGTGTGTACCGGGGTCTGCTGGAAAGGGTGGGCACCGTAACAAGGCGGATCGGCCCGGGACCGCAGCCACCGCAGCACGATGGCCTGCCGGGTGAATCGTATCCGAATGCATGATAATTATGACAAACCGGGACGATTAGGAGTGGCGAGGCGCGCAATCAGATCGAGGAACTGTTGGTAGAGCTGCGGCCAAGGGATCACCTTTTGTGTCATGTCGGCGCGGTGCACGAGTTCCCCTCCCAGAAGGATGATCTGGAGGGCCATCGCTGTTGGATTGGGCACATCCAGCTCTCCGCGATCAACACCCTGCTGCAGCAGGAGCGCGAGCTCTGGGGTGAGGGCGATAATCGCATGGTTCATGATCCGTTCGTGCACAACGGGATCCTGGCGAATGAAGCCGAAAGACAGGAAGTCCACCGCCACACGGAAATTGCGCCCGGAGTCGAGCGCACCCGCGACCTGGAGGAGCTTCTGCATGGAGTCCAGCTGTTCGTTAGCCCGGAGGGACACCAACTGTTCGCACATAGCGTCGATGCGGGCCTCCACAAGTGAGACCAACAGGTCGTCCTTCGTACGGAAGTAACGGTAGAAGGTGCCGTGTGCGATGCCGACGCGGCGCGTGATGTCTTCAATGCTTGTGGAGACGAAACCGTTCTCTCGAAACAGACTCTCCGAGACCGAGAGGATTTCCGCCTTCCGGTCCGCGACCTGCTTTCTCGTGTCCTTATTCAGTGGCAACCAAATGCTCCGGCGACGCGACCTTGGAAATAAAGCCAATTGCAGATCCGGGCGTGGGGGCGGGGCAAGTGGAATCAAAGGGGTAATAATGGGTAAGGGCGGATGTCGGGGGACGGCGCCGGCCGCCCCCCGGGACGAGAGGTTACCGGACGATCACGCCAGTCCCCACTGGGGTCGGAGTCGGGCTGGGCGTGGGGGATGCCTCGGGAAAGATCAGCGGGAGGTTCGGCGAGTGGCCTTTGCCGGGGACCAGCGGAGGCTTGTTGCATGGGGCAGGCGTGCCACCGTCGCTGCAAGCCGATGCCTCGGAAACAGTCTCCTTGTACGAACGGGCCAACCAATCGTCTCCAACTCTTGTAAACACGAACTCGTCGAGGCCCACCTCGCGGGTCGTCCGGAAGGCAATGACAAAATCGCCGGTCCAGATGTGTTCGTGGTAACCGATTAGTTTGACGACATCCGGATCTTCGGTAGGGATCAGGTAGTGGGCATACGGGGGCGCCAGCATTGTTCCCTCCACTGCGGCGGCGGTGTCGATCGCCTGGCTCGAAATCCAATCCGCGATCTTGTACGATGCTGCCTCCGGGAAAAGCGCATTCCCGTCCGCATCATACACTTCATAGTAGAAAGGGTCGGTGAAAATCCCCTGCATCGTGGCAAGGAGCTCGTCATCCAGTTCGCTCGATCGAGTGGCGATGTACTCGTCCATTGCCTTCAGCCAAGTGGCGGCCTTGTTGTTCAGGATGGCTTCGATCTCGACCTGTTCGGGGGTCAGCGGCTGGCGCTCGATCGGAGGATGGGTGGACTTGGACTGCGCGCTTGACAGCGCAGGGAGTTGGGAGAGCAGGGCGACGAAGAGGAGACTGGGACGCATCTGTGGGACACCTTGGTGGGAGGTCGAGCAGGCCGTGCGACACGCGTCGACACGCGACGCCAACCTGCGGAAAAGGTGACTAGCAGTCAACTCAAAAGTGACCAACAGTCACTTTTGCGGGGTCCGCCCAGCGCCGACTCGCACGCCGATGCGACGCCCTCCACGCGGAGGACGAACGGAGAGTTGCCCTTGGACGCATTCGCCGATCCGCGCTGCTCCCTTGGGCCGAGAAGTACACCCAGCGCCGCGGGTCCACGCCGCGCGCCTCCACCCATCCTGGCGTAGGCTCGATCGAAAGCGCGGCGAAATCGTTCTCCCCGCGGAGAAGGCCGCGCCGCTGATGCCCAGCTCGGCCTCGGCAGCCACGGTGTGCGAACTAGTGCTGCCGCCGACGACGGACGCATCCAGCGACACGGCGCGAATGTTCCCGCCAATCCCTGGAAGACGATTGCGTGATGTTCCTGCTCATGGAGTCCAAGTGGTGGGACGGCTACCGCACCAGGAAGTGGAAGCACTTCGCGAAGACCTTCGCCCCGCTGACGGAGCTGCGGGAGGCGCCGGGGTAGCCGGGGGGATGTGCCTCAGGCCTCGCACACCGCGGAGCAGTTCGGGAGCGGGGAGGAGTGCGCCCGGGCATCGTTTGCGCGGGTGGCGAAGGGGGCGGTTGGCCGAAGCAGGCTGGTCTACTTCCTGGTCGACCCGCGGGTCCACGGGACGTGGTCGCGAGGTGGAATCCCAGGTGGCGCGGTTTCAGAAAATCCTCCACCCGTTGAAGGTCACTTGGGAACCGCTGCCGATGAGAAAGGTCCCCTCGGCGGCGGCGCTGCTCCCCCCAAGGGCGCCGACGGCCTCCACAGAGACGGTCCATGTCTCGCCGGGGTCCTGGCTGAGCCCCTTGGCCCTGCGGGCATCTGCGAGCCGCCTTCCAAGCTGTACGAGCATAGGGTCTCTTGGGCGGATACTTCTTTGGCATGGTGGAGCCATGCCACACCAATGCCGACTATCCGTCTACATACAAGGTGTAGCATGCCGCTTGCGCCGTCGGTGTCAGCATCGGACCGTGCTTGCGTACCCCATGAGTCTCTTGGGACCACTCACTGCGAGGGCCACGTCCATGCGCATCCTTCTGGTCGTTTGCTCCGTTGTCTCGATCACCACTACACTCTCCGCCCAGCAGCTCGCCGAGGTCGGCAACTACGGCGAGAACATCAGCACTGTCGCCATAGACGGGGCGAAGGGCGTGCTGAACGAGGGGACTTCGCTGCGAGTCATTGATATGACGGTTCCTACGGCGCCATCATTCAAGGGCTCGGTGTCGCTCGGCTCCGTCCCAACCGGGGTCTTCGTGGTGGGGAACTACGCCTACGTTGCGGGCTACACCGGTCCGTTCAGCGTCATCAGTATCGCCGACAGCAACGCGCCGACCCTTGCGGGGTCCGTTGACTGGGAAGCCTGGAAGAACGCTGTCTGGGTTCGGCGTGGTGGCGATTACGCCTACCTCGGTACTTGTGGCACGGTCGAGGTGGTCGATGTCCGCACGAAGACGGCCCCCGTCCGCGTCGGGTCGCTCGGGCAGCTGGAGTCTTGCGTCGAGTCGATCACTGGCGATGGCGGCTACTTGTACGTGGTCACTGACGGCGCGGCCACGAGGGTGCGGATCTACAGTCTGGCCTCTCCTGCGTCCCCGCTCCTGCTCGGCACAATCCCCGGCAACGCCGTCCCGTCGCGGCGCGCCAACTCCGTCGCGGTGTTCGGCGATGTCCTCTATGTCGGTCAGGAGGATGGAACGCAAGC
The DNA here is from genome assembly GCA_033764015.1 of Candidatus Sumerlaeia bacterium. Classification (GTDB taxonomy): domain Bacteria; phylum Sumerlaeota; class Sumerlaeia; order SLMS01; family JANRJK01; genus JANRJK01. The sequence goes on from JANRJK010000023.1 coordinate 44,037, forward strand.
CTACGACATCACGGACAGGGCGGCTCCCAGACTGATGGGTCGCGTCGAGACGGAAGATCGCTACTACGAGACCGCGATGGACGTGGATCGCGGGCTGCTCTACGTCGCCGATTGGGAACGCGCCGACGTGTGGCAGCTCGCCAGTCCGGACGCTCCGTCGCCCTTCATCCGCATCGACGGTGGACCTGAGCATCAGGTTCGCCAGGTGGCCGCCTACTCGGGCATAGCCCTGGCTGCTAGGACCTATGCCTTGTCGCTCGCAAACCCGACAGCAGGAACCAACACCGACGTGCGAGCGCTCACGCCCGGAACTGGCTGGGCAGGCACCTTGGCGGCATCAGGCACGACGCTCTACCTCGGGACTGGGCCCGGCCTGGCGACGCTGTCCCTTGCGAACCCGACGCAACCGGCGTTGCTCAATCATCAATACACCCGTTGGTCCGGCGATCTGAAGGTCGTTGGAAACAGCCTCTACAGCCTCTCCCCGTGGGGGTATCTTGAGGCCTACGACATCACGACAGCATCGAATCCGACGTGGATCGCTGAGTACCCCGTGTCAGGTGGACTCGACACGCTCAGGCTGTCCGTCACCGCAACGCTCGTAGCCGCAACAGCTGGGAACCAGATGATCCTCTATACGCGATCATCCGGCGGGACGCTGACGGAACGATCGAGAACGACGCTGCCCACCGGCGCGAATGCCGTGGCCCTTGCGGGCAGCACGGCTTACGCAGCGCTGACAAATGGCACTGTCCGCGTCTACAGCGTCTCGAACCCGTCGTCGCCATCGTTGATCACGACCAGGACGGTGTTCGGCAGCACTGGCGCGGGCATCTTCAATGTCGACGCTGAAGTCGCTGGGAACAGGCTGCACCTTCTCTACGGGCGGACCGGTTACGCCGTCATCGACATCTCGACCCCAGCCAGCCCCTCGGTGCTTGGCACCTTCGCGGCCTTTGAGCTGGAGGGCTCGGACATCGCGGTGGAAGGCAACACCGCCTACCTTGCCACATTCGGGTGGAACGGACGGCGTGGGATCCGTGCTCTCAACATCTCCAACCCCTCGTCGATCCAGGAGATCGCCACCGTCAGGGCCACGGGCCTGCCGAGGTCGGTCCTGGTCACGTCAGGGTTCCTGTACAGCGCCGAGGACAAGGGAGCACTACGCGTGCGTAACCTCGCTCCAGCGCCCGCAGGACATGGATCTGGCTTCATGTTCCACTGACAGGCTTGGTCGCCGACAGAGTCGCTGAGGCTGTCGGGGTGCTTTGGAGCGCCTTAGCGGGTTCTCGCGCGGGCCTGCCTATCCCTGTGCTGCCCAGAGTGCAGATGCGTCCAAGCTTCGCTGAGGACGTCCGCAACCGCATGGCCCGAACTGTCTGGGATCGCCTGCTGACCTCGCGGGTCGACAAGTGATTCGGCGCGGACCATTGGTCGCATTCTCAGCCATGGCAGGGGGTAGCGCAGGTCCTGCTTGGATCGCCCTGAGTACAGCCGTTTCTCACCTCTCTGATGGCATGCGGTTGATCGATCCTCACGAGCCATCCGGAGAGCACCTCCGAGATCTTCGCACCCCGCCAATCCCTGGAAGACGATGGCGTGATGCTCCTGCTCATGGAGTCCAAGTGGGGGGACGGCTACCGCACCAGGATGTGGAAGCACTTCGCGAAGACCTTCGCCCCGCTGTCGGAGCCGCGGGAGGCGCCGGGGTAGCCGGGGGGATGTGCCTCAGGCCTCGCACACCGCGGAGCAGTTCGGGGTTTCCCAGACCGTCAGCCGCTTCAGGCTGAGGGCGGCATTGCGCTGGGACAGTGCGGCCTGCACACGGCGATAGCACCAGGTGGCCAGCGCCTCGGCGGTCGGCGGGTCATTCATCACCACGAGGCGCCAGCCCTGCGATTCGAGGAATCCGCGAAGGGGCTGGTCTTCCTCCCAGACCATGAAGGCATGGTCGAGCGGGTCGTGGACTTCGCGCATGAGGACTTCCTTCAGCACGGCGAAGTCCGCCACCATGGCGTTGTCGCTGGCGCGGTGGGATGCGACCACTGGGCCCTCGACCTCCGCCACGATGCGGTAGCGGTGGCCGTGGACGTTGCAGCAGGCGGCGTTGTGGAAGGGGAGCCGATGCCCGACGTCGATCTGGATTTCGCGGGTGACACGGAGGCGGAGAGGTTCGGAAGCCATGGAAGGAAGGGGGTCCTGGCGCTTGGCGGACGGTGGTCACCGTCCCGCTGGTTGCCTCGGGGCGCGCCGGGCCGGAGGGCAACGTTCAATCAGTGCTCCGGCGGCGAGTTCCCCCACGGCCAGGGCCGCCGTGACCCCGTGGCCCCCGAGCGCCGCCACGTGGAACAGCCCCTCCACGGCGGCGTCCCATCCGATGCGGAAGCGCCCGTCCGGCGCCAGGGTTCGCAGGCAGGCCCAGTGGCGCAGGGGGCGGGCGTCCGCCAGCCCCGGCGCGGCGTGGGGCAGCTTCTCCCAAAGCGCTTCGAGGGCGTCGGGCGCGGGTTCGGGGGGCGCAGGGGGGTGCGGTTGCACCTCGCAGGCGCTCATGACAGCTTGGCGTGGGGTCTCCGGCCGGGCGTAGTACCCGCGCGAGACGTCCCAGACCACGGGGCAGTCGCGGCCTAGCGCCGACTCCACCAGGTGGAGGTGCCGGCGCAGCGGCGCCAACCCCAGGGCAGGCGCGCCGAAGCGGGCCTGCAAGACATCGGCCCAGGCGCCGGCGGCGTTCACGACCATGCGCGCGGTCCACTCGCCGCGGCTCGTCGCCACACGGAACCCCCCGGGCGCGGCGCGCCCGGCGAGCACCTCGCAGCCGAGATCGAAGCGCACCCCGTGGGCGCGGGCGTCCCCGGCCAAGTGGGCCAGCAGGGCTCCGGCGTCGATCCGTCCGTCGCGCGGCGAGAACACGCCCTCCTGCGCGCCGGAGGGCAGCCACGGAGCGAGCTCGAGGCAGCCGGCGGCGTCGAGCCGGACGTCGCCGGGTCCGCCGTGGAGCGCCGCCAAGTCCTCCAGCCCGCCCACCAGGAGCACGCCGCAGCGCTGCGAGAAGGCGCGGCCCGTTTCGGCCTCCAGCGCGTCGAGCAGCTCGCGCCCGCGACGGCACACAGCGCTCAGCACGGGATCCTCGTGGACCGTGCGGAGGATCTCCGCGTTGCGGCCGGAGGCATGGACGCCGACCGCCGGTTCGCGCTCGACCACCCGGACGGGGCCCACCCCGCGGCGGGCCAAGGCGCGCGCCGTCGCGATGCCGGCGAACCCGGCCCCGACGATCATGACGCCCGGGTGGTCGTCTTCCATGCGCAAACGGTGCGCGGGGCCGGCCGGAGGGCGCGAGCCCAAGGCGGCCACGCCGGCATGTGCGACACCGCCCGCGCGCGGCAAGCTCGTCTTCGCCGGCCAGTGCCTCGCCTGCCACACGGCCGACGGCTACCGCTCGATGAAGCGGCTGATGAAGGGGCGCGACGCCGCGTCGATCGGCAACGTCGTCGCGATGCTCCACGACCAGGAGAAGGAGTCGCCGTACCGGTCGTTCATGCCGCCGCTCGCGGGGACGAAGGAGGAGGTCGCCGCGCTGGTGGGCTACCTCGATTCGCTGGCGAACCCGGCCGCCGCCACGCCGGCGAACACCAGCCTCGCCGCCGCCGAGTAGAACGGCGCCGCAAGGCGGCGGGGACCGCCGCCATCACACCGACGCCGCAGCCGCCCGGTCCCGGGGCGTCTGCGGCGTCGGTCTTTGGGGCATGGCTCGCGCGCCGGAGGTGTGGTGGTTCCGGGCGATTGCGCCGCCTAGTTGCCGCCCGTGTTGGCGGCGGTGCGCAGCAGGTCGCCGTCGGAGGCGGTGCCGTTCGTGGGGTCGTAGAGCGCGCGGAAGCCGTAGTAGCTGCCGGCGTTGACGAAGGCGAGGTCCGGTCCGGCGCTGCTGAGCTTCCACGGGCTGTTGCCCATGTTGCGCGCCCAGTCCGCCGCGACGCCGGGATTGCGGGGGAGGTCCTCCCACGCCGCCGACGAGTAGTCGTAGGAGTGGCGCGAGCGCGCGGAGCCGTCGATGTAGTGCGTGTGGCCGGGTCGCGAGGCTTCCGCGAGCGCGGAATCCTGGAAGACGTCGGTGGGGAGCGCCGCGAGGTAGGCGACCGGCGTAGTGAGGCCCTTGAGCGCGTTGACCCAGCCGAAGTGCGCGAAGCCGGGATCGCCGTCGTAGGGGGGGCGCTGGTGGTCCGCGGAGTAGGCTTCGATGGCGGTGGCGAGGGTGCGCAGGTCGCTGCGGACCCGGCTGACCTTCGAGCGCGTCTGCGCCGCGAGGAAGTTGGGGACCGCGATCGCGGCGAGGATCGAGATGATCGCGACGACAACGAGGAGTTCGATGAGGGTGAACGCGCGGGCCATGATCGGGAGGGGTCCTTTCCGGCCTAGCGGCTCTCGGTGATCTTGGCGAGGACGAGGGCGCGGAGCTCCGGATCCCGCGGCATCATGCCGTTCTTCTCGAGGAGCGCGAGCCGGCGCGACTGGGAGGCCGCGCGATCGATGCGCCCCGCCTTGAAGTCGCTCGATACCTGTTCGAACTCGGGGAGCAGGTCGGGGCGGTTGGCGGAGAAGACGAGCACCTCGGGTCCGCCGGCGGCGGAGCGGCGGAGGGCGTACGCGAAGACCGCGCAGAGCCGCCGTTCCGGCCAGAAGTGGAAGCTCGCCAGCGTCCGCTCGCCGAAGGGCAGGTCGGCGACCGCGAACACGTGCGACTCCACCTCGCCGCCGTGGCCGTGGGCGGACGCCTCGACGGTGCCGGCGTCGACCGCCTTGAGGCGCAGCTCCTTCACGACGGGATGCTCGACCGCGGTGAGGAGGCGCACTTGCTGGCCCACCGGCAGCGCGAAGGCGCTCTCCATGCCGACGGTGGTCTGGATCACTTGCTCCTGCGGGGCGCCCGGGGGGGCGGGCGCGGCCGCGGCGGTGGCGGGCGCGGCGGCGGGACCGGGGGGCTGGTCCGGGGCGGCGGCGAAGTACAAGACCCCCGCCAGCCCCGCGATGATGGCCGTGCCCGCGACGACTTTCGCTGTTCCCATGGCTGCGACTCCTGATGCCGCGATGGCGGCGTGTGATTGGAGGAATCCGACCGCGGTGGATGCGAGGGCCCCGGCGCCTTCCCGGGGCGCGGTGGCGGCGGCGGCGGCGGCGAGGTTCCGGGCGGCGGCGGGGGGGAGGGCCGAAGCGAGGCCGACGACGCCGAGGGCGCCCGGGAGCGCGGCGGCGCGCGGCGTCCACGCCGCGGGCCCCAGCCGCTCCAAAGCGTCCCATTCGTGCCGCAGCTCCGCCCGCGCCTTCTCCAGCCGCCGCCCCACGGTCGTGTGGTGCACCCCCGTCCGCCGGGCGATCTCGCTGTGGCTCAGCCGCTCCACGTAGTGCAGCAGCACCAGCTCGCGCGTTTCGCCGTCGAGCCGCTCCATCGCCCCCCGCACGCGGCGCCGGTCCTCGGCGGACGCCATCGCCTCGGCCGCGGTGGGCTGGCCGTCGGGGATGTTCTCCACCATGTGCGCCACCTCCGATTCGAGCTGCTGCACCAGACGCGAGCGGCGTGTGCCCTGGCGCCGCCACTGCACGGCGAGGTTGCGCGCCATGCGGGCGACCCATCCGCCGAAGAGCGCCCCGCTGCGCAGCCCGCCCAGGTTCAGCCAGGCGCGCAGGAAGACCTCCTGGGCGAGATCCTCGGCGGCGTCCTCGTCCAGCCGCGAAACGCCGACCAGCCAGACCGTGCGGTAGTGCCGGGCCACCAAGGCGTCGAACGCCTCCCGGTCGCCCGCGCAGGCCTGGCGGCAAAGCGCCTCGTCGCCGATCCGGGTTGTGTCGTCCATGGGCCCCGCTTCGCATCCAGTCGCGTGATTCCGGGCGGGAGCTAACCCGCCTCTACCCCTACTGACGCCAGACCCCGCCCACCTGTGCGCCCCGGCGGAGAAAATCTCCGCAAGGCCCGGGGAAATGCCCGCGCCTATGAGAGAGTTCAGCGTGGCGAGGAAGACAAGCGCCGTGGACAGTCGCAAGCGGGGCCCGTCGCGGCTGGCGGGCAGGGGCGCAACCGGGAGGCTCCGGAAATCGAATCTATCGACGGCGTCGGACCATCAGGAACTCTCCAAGGCCATGCCGGGCCGCGTCCCAGCGCGGATCGCCTGCAGGATCGCCAATTGACCCTTTCGGCGTGGCCGGCGCATTGTAACACACGTCGGCGGTACGCCGCGTCGAAGGCGGCGCGAGCCAGCGCCCGGACCAAGGATTCGAAGTCCCATGAACGTTCGCTTTCCCGTAGTCGCCCTGGCGGCCTTGCTGCTCTCGGCCGCGCTCCCTGCTGCGCCCACCATCTCCGGGCGAGTGACCATCGCCTCCTCGGGGAACGGTCTCGCCGGGATCGACCTCGACGTCTTCGACGTGGCAACGGGCGACTCCGTGGCGATCGTGTCGGGGGGCATCTCGGGCACCGGCGGCAACTTCACGATGACGCTGCCCGCGGCGGGCACTTACATCGTCCGCGCGGATCCCGGGCGCACCGACGGTCTGGTGGACCAGTACTATCCGGGCAGCTTCCTCGCGAGCGGCGCGGCGGCGCTCGCCGTGACGGATGGTTCGGCGCTGACGAACATCAACTTCGCGCTCCCGGCGGGCGTCGTCGTCTCTGGCCGGGTGACCGCGGTCGGCGGCGCAGCCCTCGACGACATCGACATGGACGTTTACGCCTCGACGGGCGAACTGCTCACGGGCGTCCCCGCGCGGACCGCCGGGGGTGGGTTCTACGATCTGGGGGCGCTTCCGGCGGGCAGCTACTTCGTCCGCGCGAATCCGGATCCCGCGCTGGACCAGTTCTTCGTCACGACGTACTTCGGCGGCTCGCCGAACCAGGCTGGTTCCACGCCGGTGGCGGTCGGGGGCGGCAACGTCGCGAACGTCAACATCGTCCTGCCGCCGGGGGGCTCCATCTCGGGCACGGTCACCGACGGTGCGGGGGACCCTCTGGCGAACCTCGACTTGGACGTCTATGACGCGAACGGAGCGCGCATGGCAGCGAATGCCGTGACGGCGGCGGACGGCACCTACGACATCGGCGGCTTCCCGGCGGGCCAGTACCGCCTCCGGGTGGACCCGACGATTCCACAGGGGTACCCCCGGACCTGGTATCCATCGGTGTACATCGAGCCCTCGGGTACCCTGCTGACGGTGGCGGTCGGCCAGCGCACGACCGGGGTGGATTTCTCGCTGCCCCGTGGCGGCGTCGTCGCGGGCCGCATCGCCGCGGCGGAGAACGACGCGGCGCTCGCCGACATCGATCTCGACATCTACGACGCCACGCAGGCGCGTGTGGACTTCACCACGAAGACACGCGCGGACGGCACGTACACGATCGGGCCGCTTCCGCCGGGCCAGTTCTTCCTCCGCGCAGACCCGGGCCTCACGCAGTTCCGCGCGCGGGAGTACTACCCCGACACGGACTCCTTCGCGACTGCGCAACTGGTCTCGGTGGCGGGAAACGGCACGACCGCGGGGATCAACTTCTCGCTCGCCAAGGCTTCGTACATCGCGGGTGTCGTGACCTCCAACGGCTCGCCGGTCGCCGGCGTCGACCTCGACCTCTACGATGCCGCGACCGGCGCGGACGTGCTGGTGCCGGGCGACTTCACCCGGGCGGACGGCTCCTACGACCTGGGGTCGCTGCCGCTGGGCAGTTACAAGCTCCGCGTCGACCCGACCAACACGAGCGGGTTCGCGCTCGAGTACTTCGATGGCAAGGCCACCCGAGACACGGGGGACGTCATCGTGCTTGGCGACGGCGTCGGGGCCCCGGCCACAAACTTCGCGCTCGACGCGGGCGGCATCATCCGGGGGCGGGCCACGGACGCTTCCACGGGCCAGCCGCTCGTCGGGTTCGACCTCGACATCTTCCGGTCGGACACGCTGCTGCGCATGGACAACGGCGCGGTGACGGATGCCGCCGGCGACTACCAGTTCGACCGCCTTCCCGCAGGCTCGTACATTGTCCGCCTCGACCCGGTGAACGGCGCGACGTACCTGACGACGTACCACCCGAGCGCCCCGAACGCCGCCAGCGCCAACGCAGTTGTCCTCGGCGCGGGCGCGACCGTCGCCAACATCGACGTCGCCGTGCTGCGCCGCCCGGCGCAGGCTGTGGGGTGGATGATCCGCTGATGCTCAGGAACTTCGGCGGGAAGGAACTCCTGATCGCCCTGGCCATCTGCGCGCTGACCGCGGTGATCATCGCGTACAAGGTCGTGGCGCTGGACTACACCCCCGCATTGCTCGAGCCGGAGGATGGCTACAGCGTCCGCTTGAGCATGGACGTGCAGGGCAGCGGCGGCGTCTGCGACATCAAGGTCACGCTGCCGATCTCCTCCGACCGGCAGACGGTGCTCCGCGAGGGCCAGAACGCGGACGGCTTCCGCTACACAATCTCCCCGGGACGCGTCGGGCGCTGGTATGCGAAGGAACTGGCCGACCGGCATTCGATCGCCTACTACGCGATGGTGCAGACGCAGGCGGCCAAGTACCCGCTCCCGCAGGACGAGGCGATCCCCACCACCTACACCCTCGCGCTGCAGGCCAACCTCGCGCCAGAGGAGCGGATCGAATCCGAGGACCCCGCCATCGTCGCGAAGGCGCGCGAGCTGGCACCGCCGGGGACCGACGTGCGCACCACGATCGAGCGCCTGTACGACTTCGCCTACCAGAAGGTGACGTACATCGCGGTGAAGGGACCCAGCGAGGCCACGACGGCGCTCGCCCTCGGCGAGGCTTCCTGCAACGGCAAGAACCGCCTCCTCGTCGCGATGCTCCGCGCGTCGGGAATCCCGGCGCGCATGGCGAACGGCCTCATCCTCGAGAACGCCGGCAAGCGCACCACCCACGCCTGGAGCGAGGCCTGGGTCGATGGCCGCTGGATTCCGCTCTGCCCGACGAACGGCTACTTCGCCGAGATCCCCGAGAAGTACCTCGAGCTGGCGAAGGGCGATGTCTCCGTGATCACGCGCAGCAAGAACGTGGGCTTCGACTGGCGCTGGCGCATCAACCGCCAGCTTTCCCAGCCGCAGCGCGTGATCCAGAGCAACGCGGAGAATCCGCTCAACGTCCTCCAGACGTGGACCGCCCTGAAGGAGTACCACATCTCCTACGACCTGATCATGGTGATCCTCATGATCCCGATCGGCGCGACCATCGTCGCGCTGGCGCGGAACGTGGTCGGGGTGGTGCCCTTCGGCACCTTCATGCCGACGCTCGTGGCGGTGTCCTTCCGCGAGACGGGGTTCCTGCTGGGCGCCCTGGCCTTTTTCGCGGTCATGCTGGTCGCCGCCGCGGTGAACGCCTCGATCATGAGGCTGCGCCTGCTGCACATCCCGAGGCTCGCGATTATCATCACCTTTGTCGTGATGTCGATACTGCTGTTCTCGGTCGTCTCGATCCGTCTTGGATTCACCAAGGGGGCGGCCATCAGCCTGTTCCCCATGGCGATCCTCTCGCTGACGAGCGAGCGCTTCACGATGACGATCCTGGTCGACGGTTGGAGGGCCGCCATCCGGCGCACCGTGACCACGTTCTTCGTCGCGGCCGCGTGCTACGCGGCGATGCGCTCGACGCACCTGCAGATCGCGATCGTCGCCTTCCCGGAACTGCTCCTGGCCAACGTGGCGGCGAACCTCGTGATCGGCTCCTGGACCGGCCTGCGCCTCACGGAGTACCGCCGCTTCCGCGCGCTGGCCGACCACGACAACCCCGTCCCCGAGTAGCGCGACCCATGTTCGGATTCCGCAAGCCCCTCGACGCCTACGGCATGAACCGCCGCAACCGCGACCTGGTGCTGCTCCACAATCCGCCCCGCGCAATCGCCCTCGCCAACGACAAGATCGCCACGAAGCGCGCCCTGGCGAAGGAGGGCGTGCCGGTGCCCGCCACCATCGCCGAGATCCGCCGCCACCGCGATGTCGCCGCGCTCCTCCCGATCCTCCGCGAACAGCGCCACGGCTTCGTCTGCAAGCCGTCGCACGGCTCCCAGGGGCGCGGCGTGACGCTCTTCACCCGGGCCATCCCCGGCTACGTGCTGCCGCTGCATGGCGAGCCGTGGTCGGAGTACGACTTCACGTACTACGTCTGCCGCCTGCTCTCCGGCGAGTACACGGTCGGGCGCCCCCTCGACGAGGTCCTGGTCGAGGAGAAGATCAACCCGGACAGGGGCTGGATCATCGCGGACCTCGCCGGACCGCCGGACCTGCGCATCATCGTCCACGAGGGCGAGCCGGTATTCTGCATGGCCCGCCTCCCGACCATCGCGTCCGAGGGCCGGGCGAACCTCCACAAGGGGGGCGTCGGCCTCGGCATCGACCTCCGCACGGCCCTCAGCCACCACGCGATCATGAAGGAGAAGTCCGTCTCGCACCACCCCGACAGCGGCAACCCGCTCCTCGGCCAGCGGGTCGAAGGCCTCGCCGACTGCCTCGCCATGGCGAAGGCCTGCGCGCGCGCGATCCCGCTCGGGTACATGGGCGTCGACATCATCCGCGACCGCGACCGGGGACCGATCGTCATCGAGGTGAACGCCCGTCCGGGGCTCGCCATCCAACTCGCAAACAGCAGGGGGCTCGCCTCCGTCCTTCGCCCCCGGAGGGACTCCGAATGAAGGCCAGACTGCTCGCGCTCATCTTCGCCGCCGCCGCGTGCGCGCCGCCCGCCGGCGCCCAGAGGCAGGAGGAATCCGTCGCCTCGGTCGCGGACGACAACCCCGGGGCGGGCGCAGCCTACCAAGCCGCCCGCGACGCCATCAACGCGAAGGACTGGAAGGCCGCGCGGGCCCGCCTCGGGGCCCTGACTCAGGCCGAGCCGGGGAACGCGGCATACTGGAACGACCTCGGCTTCGTGCACATGCAGACCGGCGACACGGCTGCGGCGGACGCGGCGCTCCGGAAGGCGCTGGAACTGGCGCCGGACTACTACCGAGCCGCGTTCAACCGCGGTGTGCTCCTCGCGGAAGGCGGCGACGCCGCGGCCGCGGTCGCCGCCTACGAGGACGCCCTGCGAGCCAACCCGGGCTTTGCGGAGGCGATGTACAACCTGGCGCTCCTGCACCAGCGGGAGGACCGCATCGACGAGGCGAAGCGCTGGTACGCGAAGCTGCTCGAGACGACCCGCGCCGCCCGCTTCTACAAGGCGCACTTCAACCTCGGCCTCATCGCCTCGGGGGAGAAGGACTACCGCGCCGCCGCCGCGCACTACCGCGAGGCCATGCTCCTCAACCAGGCCTTCCAGCCGGCGCACCTGAACCTCGGCCGCGCGCTCGCGGAACTCGGCGACGATGCGGGCGCCCTCCACGCCTACGAGAACGCGGCAAAGCTCGACCCCTCCGATTTCCAGGCGCCGTGGAACATAGGCCTCCTCAAGCGCAGGCAGGAGGACATCGCCGGGGCCGAGGAGCAATTCCGCAAGGTGCTCGAACTCAAGCCCGACTACGCCCCCGCGCTCTTCAACCTCGCGCAGTACGCGCGCCGCGCGGACCGCGACGGCGAAGCGATCGACCTCTACCGGCGCTGCGTGGCCAGCGATCCGAAGAACGAGGACGCGTGGTTCAACATGGCGCAGCTCCTCCGACGCCTCGACGACGACCCCGGCGCCGAGGCGGCCTTCCGCAAGGCCCTCGCCCTCGACCCCAAGCTCGATGCGGCATGGTTCAACCTGGGCCAGATACTCCGCCGGAAGGGGGACGCCAACGGCGCCGAGGAAGCATTCCGGCGCACCGTGGAACTCGATCCCAAGACCACCGCCGCATGGTTCAACCTCGCGCAGCTCCTCCGCCGCAAAGGCGACGCCGCCGGCGCCGAGGAAGCGTTCCGCCGCACCGTGGAGCTCGACGCCTCCAACACCGCCGCATGGTACAACTTCGGCCAGATACTCCGCCGGAGCGAGCGCTTCGACCTGGCGGAAGCCGCCTTCCGCAGCGCCGTCGGCACGGACGCCAAGCACGCCGAGTCCTGGTACAACCTCGGCAAACTCGCCGCCCGCCGCAAGGACGCGCAGGGCGCGATGGAGTGCTACCGCGCCGCTTGGGAGGCCGACGCCGGGTACGCGGAGGCGGGCTACAACTTCGCCCTCTCCCTCGCCAAGGCGGACCGCGACGCGGAAGCGATCGGCATCTACCGCGCTGTGCTGCGGGTGCTCGATTCCGCCACCGCGGCCGAGCGGGAGCCCGACGAGGATACCGGAGACCTGAGGCGGAAGACGGCCTTCAACCTCGGGCTCGCCCTGCGCCGCGGCGAGGACTTCGCCGGCGCGGAGGCCGCCTACCGCATCGCGGTCGCCGCGGATCCGGAGTTCGAGAAGGCTTGGGTGAACCTCGGCTACGCGCTGATGTACCAGAGGAAGTTCGACCCCGCGGAGGAGGCCTTCCGCCGCGCGCTGGAATTGAAGCCCGACTACGACAATGCGAACGACGGCCTCCGCGACCTCGAGGCCGCCCGCAACGGAGCCAAGCCCGGCAACGCCGGCAGGAAAGGCGATCCATCTCCATGAAGCACGCGACCATCCTCGCACTGTTCGCGATCGCGGCACCGCTCGCAGCCCAGAACCAGCCCCCCCCCTCAGCCCTGGGCCAGCCATTCGCCGATCCCGTCGTCGGATTCTACGTCCCGCCGACGCGGAGCGACCAACCGCTCGCCGCGACCGCGAGCGCCGTCTCCGTGTGGGAAAAGGACGGCGCCCGCTGGAAGACCATCATGGATGCGGAGGGAACCGGACGGCGCATCCTCGGCCTAGGCGGCTACCCCAAGTCCTCGAAGGCGCTCTACGTGGCCCACACCGAGGGGGTGTCCTACTCGCGCGACGCCGGCGCCTCCTGGGAGGAGGGCCGGCCCGCCGGCTGGGAAGACGCGGGGGAGTTCGTCGCAATCGCCGTCAATCCCACGGAGCGCAAGCAGGCCATCGTCGCCACGCGCACGCGCCTGTGGCTCACCATGCTAAACGGCCGATTCTGGCAGGACATGCCGCGCCCCAGCCCGCGCGAGGAAGTGCGCTTCCTCTCCTTCACCGGCGGGGACCAGCCGATCCTGGTGCTCGGCACTTCCCAGGCCCTCTACCAGTCCACCAACACAGGCGACACCTGGACCGCCCTCTACCGCACGGAGAACGGGCCGCGCGCCGTCGCCGTCTCGCCGGAGAAGCCCATCGCCGCGATCGTCGACGAAACGGGCCAACTGGTCCTGTTCGACCTGGCGCGGCCGGGATACCGCCTGACGCGGACCGTCACGGGCGGCCCCCTTGCCGGCGGGATTGCGTTCTCCGACTCGGGCACCCTGTGGCTCGCGAGCGACGCCGGCGTCGTGGCGGCGCTCGCGGGAGAGGCCTCCCCCTCGCTGCTGCCCGTCGCGGCCCTTGCGGCGCCGGCCCGCTTCATCGTCCCCAACCCCCGCCTCGCGTCGGGCGCCTACTGGGTTTCCGGCAACGCCGTCTACCGCTTCGACGACGGCCCCGTGGGCCTTTTCAACGTGCAGAAGTTCGAGCAGGGCATCCCGCTCGCCGCCGCCACCGCCGAGCCGGACGCCGCCAACCGGGAAGGCGGCCTCGAGGAGGCCGACGCCATCCTCGCACGCGTCATGGCGGGCGAGCCCCCGATCGAGGAAGTCATCGCCGCATCGCTCCGCACCGCCGAGATCCGCCCCCGCGACGTCGAGCGCTGGAAGCGGAATGTCCGCCGCCGCAACCTCATCCCCGAAGTGGCCTTCCGCACCGGCTCCAGCGAAGAGGCACTCAACCGCACCACCATTGTCCGCGAGACGAACCGGTTCGACGAGCAGAGCTACAACGACCTCTACGAGGACGACGAAGTTCGCTGGATGGACAGCTACTTCGTCGAGTTCCGTTGGGACCTCAAGAACCTCGTCATGGACGACGAGGAAGTCGCCATCTCCGAGGAGGCCCGCCGCGCCGCCGAACAGCGCAACAAGGTCGTCACGGACGTCAGCAAGCTCTACTACGAACGCATCGGCATGCTCGTCCGCGAGGAGATGGAGGCAGGCGCCATGTCGACCGAGGAGGCGATCCGCTTCCGGCTCCGCCTGAGTGAGGCAACCAGCCTCCTGAACGAAATCTGCGGGGAGGGTCTGTACACCTCCACACCGTAGTCGGCGGCGCAGCTAACAGGCGGCGGCCAGCAACCACCTCTCCCTCCGCCTCTCCCACCCCACCTCCCGGGCCGACGCCGGCAACCGCTTCTCGCTCGGGGCGGCCCTCTCTCCCCTCTCGCGGGGCCAGATCAGGAGCCGTTCCTGGCTGTCCGGCGCGATGAGCGCCAGATCCATCATCTGCGTGGAAGCGGGAGAGGCACGCTCCGGACGGAGTCCCCCTCGCGGCTGCGCGGTGCGCAGCCGCTGCTCCGCATCACCGTTCGCGCCACAAGTCGGGGCGCGTTGCGGGAGTGACGCAAAGCTCGGCGAAGTAGGGAGGATCGATCAGCTTCCCGGCGAGGGGCTCGATCCACTTCTCCCACGCGGCAGCCTCGTCGACCTGGCGTGTCGTGAGCGGCGACCAGCCGCGCGGTTCGGATCCGATGAAGTGCAGGACCGTCACCTCCGGCGAAGACGAGGCGTAGACGAGCTTCCCTCCAACCCGCACAACCCGCAGGCTGGAGCCCGCTGCATCGGCGTCGGGGACGACCTCCGCCCCGAGCCGGCGGAACTGTTCGAGCGCCTCCTCCACGGGACCGACCTGCAACGCCACCCGCAGCGAATCCGGCTCGTCGAAGTGCGCCCCGAAACTCCCGCAGATGCGGAAGTACCGGAGCTTCCTCACCCAGCTCCTCAACTGCGCCGTCTTGTAAGGACCGAGTATCATCGATTGCCGCGCCACACGCTTCGGGAGTTTCCAATACCGGAGTGTCCCGGGAGTGAAGGAGCCTCATCGGCTCCTCCCGGGTCGGTCGGCGCCCAGGCGGTATCCAACCCACGGCTCGGTGATGAGGAGCCGCGGGCCGCCGGGGTTGGCCCCGAGCTTCTGGCGGAGCTGGTGCAGGTGGACGGGGACGTAGCGGTCCTCCTGATGGGATGTGCCAGTTGCCTTTGCGATCCACTAAGGGAGCAAGCGCCTTGCCGGGACCGGCGTTTGCGAGGGCGGCACGTTCAGCATCGGCGACCTGCCCCCCAGGACTTAACAGTTCCGAGCCCCGGCCGATCCCGCGCTTGGCCGGTTCCACGTCACCGCACGGTACGGCGACAGGGCGGACGAAGCGGCTTCGACCTTGACACCCATGACGCACTCGGCGGGCGCGTGGCGCCGGACGCGGACACCATTGCCGAGGGCTCGCACAATTGGCGGGTGCTCGCCGCGGGCTCATAGAAGATGCGGTGCAGCTCGAACAGCTTCAGGGCGGGGAGCAGCCGTGCCACGTCGGCGGTTAGCTCGTTGGTAAGCGGGAGCGTGAATGTTGCCATCCTCGGAACCTCGCCGCCCTGCGGAATCGATCGGGGAGCTTCGTCCGTTCGCCATCCTTCGTGCCGCGCATCCCAGCCTACATCAGCCAAGTCGCGGCTTCCCGCCTCGCCGCGCGGGCGGTGGCCTTGACGGCACCACTGGCCCGTTGAAGCTGGCTCCATGACTGCGAATGGTGGCGCTACCTTCACCGGAATGCGCCCGCAGTGCCGCAAAACCTGTAGGGGGCCCCCTGCATGCCAGCGAACTACCACCCTCGAGCGTTCACGCTCGTCGAGTTGCTGATCGTCGTGGCCATCATCGCGATCCTTGCTGCGATTGCGGTCCCCAACTTCCTCGAGGCGCAGGTACGCGCGAAAGTCTCCCGTGCGCGATCGGACCAGCGTGCGCTGGCGACCGCCCTTGAGGCCTACCGGGTGGACAATGCGGCGTACCCGCCGCAGGGACCCAAGACTCAGAGCACCTACCCTTACGTGACTGATGACACGAGAATCTACGGGGGAGATTCCCCGCGACATGCCGCTGGCAACCCGACGATCCTCTTCCACCTCTCGACGCCAGTTGCCTACATCACGTCCTCCGCTCTCCCGGACCCGTTCTTCAAGGGCTTCAATCTGGGCGGAACAAGCATCGCCAACGACGTGAGATGGTACAATTACTCCGGAGATTACTTCGGAGGGCGAACCTACCAGCCCTCGACGGACGGAACGGTCGAGCAGTTCGAGGCCACCAGCCGCGCGCTTCAGCAGAAAACCGGATGGCACCTGAGGTCGCGCGGTCCTGATGGACTGTTCGCGACTCGCACCGAAGGAAACTCGGACTTCCTACTCTACCACGGGCAAGCGGGTGCGGGACCCACTGGCAACGGCGGCATCAATGTCCTGTATGACCCGACCAACGGCACGGCGAGCAGGGGCGACCTGTACCGGCTCGGGTTGGGACGCGTCCCCGGCCAGTGAGCGACACCCGGAGGGCCTAGGGCCGACACCCGGCCGCCGTTGCTTGGACAGTCTTCAGTCGTCGTCCGCGTCCCCGGGGTTGCCAATGCCCCCCTCGGCCCCGTTTTCGTTCTCGCCTACCTGGAGGACCGTCCCGACGACCGGGAGCGTGATGGTCATCCCGGCGGGATCGTAGCCGCGAACCAGCGTCACGGCGAACGCACCGACGATGAGCAGAAAGATGGCCGCGACGATCGGTTGGGCCGATTCTATCCCCTCCGACGGCTCGCCGCTCTTCTTCCCGTGGATCATGCTGGCGGTGATGTTCTCGCGGTGCTGGATGGTGTGGAGTCCCACGCCCGCCACGTGGACCGCCGCCACGCCAACGAAGACGTAGGCGAGGACCTCGTGGACCTCCTTCAGGCCTTCGTTCCCCTGGCCCATCAGGATGCCCGTGCCGGCCATCGCGAGCACCAACGCGAGGAGCCCGAGGATCGCCAGCGCCGAGCCCGGGTTGTGCCCGATGTATCGCTTCCCACCGCCGACGAGCGTTGCCTTCATGTAGGCGAGGGCCTCGCCGGGGGAGAAGACGAACGTCCAGAACCGCGCATAACGCGAGCCTACGACGCCCCAAGCGACGCGGAGGCAAACCATGAGCGCCATCGCCAAGCCGACGATCGCGTGGTAAGGGAAGAGAGGGCTGTCCTCGCCAAGAACGAGCGAGATGACGGCCGCAAACACCAAGCCCCCCGCCAGCAACCAGTGGAAGAGGCGGACAGGCAAATCCCAGAGGAGGATGCGATTCATGGCAGGCCTTCTTGGCTGCGCCTCCGGCAAGGACGATCATTGCGAAACCTTGCTCGTTTGGTGAACACTGCGTAGTCGTACCACGCATCGGCTTTCGAATGTTCAATGTCAACCCAAAAGTCGAGGTGGCGGTATGATGTCGTCCTCATGATCGCCTCCTGACCAAGCGGGGCTCCGCATGGTGACTTGTCAGCGAACTCGAGAATCGACCACGCAGCGGGGGGCACACGGGAAGGCTGCGGCAGTTTGGAAGGCCCGGGCACGGTCGGCGTCTGGTTCGGCACGTTGCAGCTCGGCGCCATCGACCGGCGCACCGACGCCTTCATCCCCGCCCGGGAGGCACCCTGCATGCCGGACTGAACAAGAAGAGCCCAGAGAAGGGGCGATCACAAAGCGAAGACCGTGGAACACAACGCGTCCGAGTGTTACCCATGTCATGAACCAAATGTGTTACCTGTGTCTTTACTGAACCGCGGGGTCAGCCGCGTCCCTCCTTCCGCACTCCCCGAGATCCGCCCTTCCGCCGTGCGGAAATCCGGGGTCCGGAGATGGGAGGGAGAAGTGCCGGTGGTGGGCCGGGTATCATCCGGTGAAGGTTCGCGGGCGGGTTTGCGGGGTTTTGGGTAGGGGGCTGTGCGGGGAACCCTTGGTTTGGGTGGGGGCGGAGTTGGGAACGGGGGCGTTGCGGAGGCGGGTCCGCCGGGCGGGCCGAGGCGCCGGGGCGACGGGGCGCTATTCGCCGGGGGCGGGTTCGGCGGGTGGGGGGGCGAGGCCGAGTTCGTCGCAGAGCGCGAGGAACGCGGCGCGTTCGCTCTCCGTGGCGGTCGCGGGGTAGCCGGTGTCGGCGAGCGATTGGGCGAGGGCGCGGGCTTCCTCGGGGCGGCCGAGGAGGAGTAGGCATTTCGCGTAGAGGGCGCGGCTCACGTCCTCGGCGCGCTCGTCCCGGAGCTGGTCCAGGAAGAGGGCGGTCGCCTCCTGCGCCGTGGCCGGGGCGGTGGCGTTCGCGGCGGGGTCGGGGGCGGCGGCTTGCGCGGCGGCGAGCAGGGCGAGGTTGCGGAAGGAGGATTCGCGGGCGGACCGGCTGGCGGGGTGGTCGGCGCCGAGGGCGGCTTCGTTGATGGCGATGGCGCGTTGGAAGATGGGGCGCGCGGCTTCGTGGTCGCCGGCGTCGCGGAACATGCGGCCGAGGTCGAGGAGGCGCTTGGCGGTCTCGGGGTGCTCGGCGCCGTTGACCTTCTCGGAGATGGCGAGGGCGCGTTCGAGGAGGGGCTTGGCGGTGGCGTAGTCGCCGGTCCGGCGGTGGACGCCGGCGAGGTTCGCGAGCGCCGACGAGGTGGCGGGGTGCTCGGGCCCGAGGGTCTCCTCGAAGATGGCGACGGAGCGTTCGTAGAGCGGCAGCGCGGCGGCGAAGTCGCCGAGGTCCACCAGCGTCGTGGCGAGGTTGTGGAGGCTGCGCGCGGTGTTCGGGTGGTCGGGGCCGAGCGTCTTCTCGTTGATCGCGAGCACGCGTTCCAGGAGCGGGCGGGCGGCGGCGGAATCGCGCATCCGGGACACGAGCGCGGCGAGGTTATTGAGGGCCGTGGCGGTCGAGGGGTGCTCCGGGCCGTAGACCGCCTCGTCGATGGCGACGGCGCGCTCCAGCAGCGGGCGGGCGCCCTCGAAATCGCCCAGGTTGCGGAGGACGCTGCCGAGGTTGGCGAGGTTGGTCGAGACCGCCGGGTGGTTGGGGCCGAGGGCCTTTTCGTTGATCGCGAGCGCGCGTTCGTGGAGCTGGCGGGCGGCGGCGTAGTCGCCCATCAGCACCGTCAGGTTGCCGAGGTTGTTCAGGCTGGTGGCGAGTTCCGGGTGGCTGGGGCCGAGCTCCTTCTCCTGGATCGCGATGGTGCGTTCGAGGAGCGCGCGGGCTTCCGGGTACTCGCCCATGGTTTCGTGCAGGCCGGCCAGGTTGTTGAGGCTTTGGGCGGTCTGCGGATCGTCGGGCCCGAGGGCGGCCTCGCGGATCGCGAGCGCTCCGCGCTGCAGTTCGAGCGCCTCCGCGAAGCCGCCGCGCTTGGCGACGAGGGAGGCGAGGTGGCTCATGGTGGTGGCGGTCAGGGGCGAGTCGGCGCCGAGGGCGTCGCGCTTGATGGCGAGCGCGCGGCGGAGCATCGCCTCGGCGTCGTCGAAGGCGCCGTCGACCTGGAGCAGGATCGCGAGGCGCTCGAGGCTTTCCGCGGTGGCGGGGTCGTCCGGTCCGAGCGCCTTTTCGCGGATCTCGAGCGCCCGGCGGGAGAGGGGCAGCGCGGCGGAAAAGTCGCCCGCGAAATCCAGGAGCGAGGCTAGGTCGCTGAGGCTGCGCGCCGTCTCGGGGTGTTCCGGCCCCAGGGTGGCTTCGATGATGCCCAGCGTGGGCGAGGTGAGGCGGACCCCTTCGGCGACCCTGCCGAGCTGGGCGAACCGGCTGCCGGTGTCGAGCATCTGCGACGCCCGTTCGAGCCGCAACTGCTCGGGCCAGCGTTCGATCTCCGAGGGCGGGACCGACTCGAAGTAGGCGAGCACCGGCTCGACCACGCGGCCCGCGATCGCGTGGGCGATCTCGTTGGCGACGGGGACGGTGATTCCCCGTTCGACGCTAAGCTCGGCGTCCATGGCTGTCTTGAGGTCGCGCAGGACGAAGTCGACCATTCCGTAGGCGCCCTCGCCCTGCTGTTGTGCGATGGCGAGGTTGCTTTCCGCCTCCGCGCGGGCGGCGACGGCGGCGTCGCGCTGCTCCTTGGCGTCCCGCTCCGCGATGACCGCGCGGTCGCGCTGGGCCTCCGCGAGCTGCCGCTCGGTGTCGAGGCGCACGATGAACCAGCCGCCGCCGCCGAGGATGAGCGCCATCAGCACCACCGTCGCCAGCCGCAGGGCGGCGCGCTCGCGTTCGCGCCGGCGGAGCGAGTGCGTGGCCGTCCCGAGTTCGCGGCCGAGCGTGGCGCGCAGCGTGCCCGGGCCGAGCTGCTCGATGGTGACGCTGGCCAGCAGCAGGTCGCCGCCGGCGAGCGCGCGGCGCGCCTGCGCTTCGAGGAGCCGTTCGCGGAGCGCCGCGGCGCCGGGGTTCTCGGGCCAAAGGAGCCGCGCCCGCGCGACCTCGTTCAGCAGCTCCGTCAAGGCGACGTAGTCCCGCGGCGGGGGATCGGCGCGTCTGGCGACCGCGTCGATGATGCGCGCGGCCTCGCGGCGCCTCGAGGATCCGGTCTGGTACTCCTGGATCGAGGCGAGGAACGCCTCGGCGTCGGGAACGCGTCGCGCGGGCTCCGGCTCCAGCGCGCGCATCGCCAGCGACTCCAGCTCCGCGGGGATCGCGCGGCCGGGCGTGCGCTCCGACGGCGGCGTCACGTCGCCGGCCTGGGCCCTCTTAAACGCCAGGTACGCGGTGGGCGCCTCGTGGGGCGCCTTGCCGCCGGTCAGGATCCAATAAAGGATTCCGCCGAGCAGGTACACATCGGTCCAGGTGCCGATCAGGTGCGCGTGCTCGAGGGTTTGCTCCGGCGCCATGAAGGCCGGCGTCCCGGCGGGCGAGGACGCCTCCGTCAGCCGCGGCGCGAGCCCCGAGGCGGGGGGCGAGGAGGCCAGCTCCTCCCCTTCGGCCCCGAGCGACATCGCCAGGCCCCAGTCCATCAGGAGCACCTCGCCGAAGCGCCCAAGCATCACCTGTCCCGGCTTCAGGTCGCGGTGGATGACGCGGCGGTCGTGGGCGAAAGCCACCGCCTGGGCCACCTGGGCGAGGATCGGCAGGTGCTTGGCGAGCAGCTCCGCGGGCGGCAGCGCGGCGAAGTCCTCCGCGAGCACCCGGTCCCACGGCGCGCCCTGGACCAGCTTCATGACCAGCATGGGGCGCCCGCGTTCGTCGGTGCCGAGGTCGTACACCGGGACGATGTTCGGGTGCTCGAGAGCGGCGGTCGTGTACGCTTCCTTGCGGAAGATATCCTCGACCACCTCGGCGGACCGCTTGCCGTCCGGGTTGTCGTGGAGCCGCTTCAGCGCGACGCGGCGCTGTAGCGAGACCTGGAGCGCCTCCCAGACTTCGCCGCCGCCTCCGGCGCCGATCACATGCCGGGGGTGGTAGGGGGCGCCCGGCTCCGGCTGCGGCGCCTCGCGCTGCCCGGCGCGCGGAGCGGGCGCGGCGCCCGCCCGCGTCACCGCCGCAGGATCGAGAACGGTTTCGAAAACCTCCGCCATCGGACGGCGCGGCCCGCTGCGCGCGTCGAAGCTGATCCCCGGATCGCCGGGCAGCGCCTCGGGTTGGAACGCCACGGTGGGATCGACGGGTTGACTCAAGGGTCGACCTGGACGGGATCGGGTGGACGGCGGCGAGTGGCGAAGTCGGCCGGGTGGTCCGCCCTCCTTCGCTCTCCGCCACTTGCAAAATGCCCGGGCCGCCGCGCGGGCACAAGGACGGTCCGCGCGGCTGGCACGCAGTGACGGGTGGCGGGGGCCGCGCGGGCGGGCGAGTGCGGCGGGGTGCCGCAGCGTCACCCGCCTCTTGAACCGGTACCGCAGATGCACAACGTCGAGACCGTCCAGGCGATCGGCGATGGTCCCAAGCAGCCCAATAGTCTGCTACACCGTGATGCAATCCTCCGTGATGAACGGCTTGGGGTCCTGCACGCAGGGCGGGAGGCCGGGGCCGGTGACTTCTAGGAGCTGCGCCTCGCGGTCGGCCACCTCGTGATTCAGCTTCAGGAGGAACGCGAGGATGTCCTCCGACTTCTTCATGCCGTAGGCCGCGCGGACGGCGGCGTCGAGCGCCTCCTGCGCGTCGCGAAGGGGATTCGCCCCCGGCGTTTCCAGCGTGCGGTACAGGTCGCGCAGACTCCAGCCGTGCTCCGCCATCACGTCGCGCCGCAGTTGGCGCAACTCCACCGCCGCCTTCGCCACCGCCTGCGCCTGCTTCAAAGTGGGGGATTGGGGCCAGGGGAAGGTGTTCCAGATGATCTCCCCGAATCTGTAGTCGCCTTTCAGTTTGGAGGACTTGCCTTTGAACCATAGCCAATGCACCCCCGATTGCAGAATACCGAAGCTATAGTCATCGTCCAGCGTGAACACCTGAAGCAGATTACTCGGTCGGATTTTCGAATCAACCAGATGAAAGACCTGCCGCTTCGTGACCAGCGAGCAGCAAATGAACCGCGAGAGAGACTCGACTTGTCCGATTAGTTCTGGCCGACAAAACGAGAGTTGCCACCAACGGTTGAGAAACGCCTTATGGTGTGGGCGGAGATTGCCTTCGGCATCCTTCCCTTCTTCTGCCTTTCGCTTGCGATCCGGCAGTACTCTGGTTTTCACCCACTCAAACGCCCCGGCATAGCGCGCAGCCTCAAACTGATCGCGTTGTTGAAAGTCGATCAGGTAACGCTCCGGTCTTCCATGCTCAAGTAGCTCACGCCCGTTGAGATACGGATAGATGACCTCTCGTGAGGCCGAGTCTTTCGAGACGATGGCGCTCATTTCCTCACGGCTGAGGACGAACGATTCATGGCCAATCATTTGGCCATTGAAAGAGCGGGCAGGCTCCAGATTGCAGAGGAGTTCCTTCGCAACCGAGATGAATACCTTGTCCGTCAAATCGGGATTGATATGGTCCACCTCGTTCACAACCAGATCCGCACCCCTCCCGGGATCGCTCGATATCCAGAGGCGCCTTGTCGCCGGCACCAAATTGGGGTCTTGGGTTTTCATCCAATTCACAATCGAGACATAGACCTTCGCCTCGCCGGACCACTTCTGGCTGTCGATGGCTTCAATGATCGTTCCGCTTTGGCAAATATGCTCCAATCCCCCCTTTCGCGACTCGTTGTTGCGAACATTCTGGGTTCCTACCAGACCTGCCCTACCGGAGGTTGGAGCTTTGACCGTGCATGAACCCAGCGCCTCGTTTGCTTTGCGAAACCAGTAAACGCAGTAGTCGGCCATTCCTGGGATGTGGGTATACTGGCGACGCAGCCTCTCGACGTAGTCTCTGCCTCGTTCCGGCTTCATGCGTTTCGCCCCGAGAAACGGCGGATTCCCAATAATCGCATCCACCTTGGGCCACGTGGTGAACAGCGCATCGGCCTGCACGATGTTGTCATCAAGGTTGTCTAGCGGCAGGGCGGGTTCCTGCTCCAGCGGGAGGTCGAGCTGGCCGCTGGCGAGGGCGCTGCGGGTTTCCTCGATGCCCTGCTCGCGCCCGAGCATCAGCGTCACCTTCGCGAGTTCCACCGCGAAGCCGTTGATGTCGATGCCATGGAACTGCTTGAGGCTGAGGAGGGGCCGCGTGCCCGCCTGAGCGCGCGCCTTCTTGCCGAACTCCGTGTGGATGCGTTGGAGGATGCGCATTTCGAGGCGGCGCATTTCGCGGTAAGCCACGTAGAGGAAGTTGCCGCACCCGCAGGCCGGGTCGAGCACCTGAAACCGAAGCAGTTCGTCGCGGAGCGCCTGCAATTCCTTCAGCGTCTTCGCCGCCTCGATTCGCTCCAGCCACGGGCGCTCGATGGTCGGGCGCACCACCTTCATGATGTCCGCTTCGTTGGTGAAGTGGGCGCCAAAGGCGTGGCGCTCTTCCTTCCCCAAGCTCCCCTCGAAGAGCGCGCCGAAGATCGGCGGCTGCACCTTGGACCAATTCTCCCGCGCCGACTCCTCCAGCAGGGCGACTTCCTCCCGAACGAGTTCGATGGGGTCGATCACGCCGAAGAGCCCGCCGTTGAAGTAATCGACCTCCTTGAACCGCCCGCGCTTCTCGCCGGGGCGGGTGTCCATCTGTTTGAAAAGCTGGCCGAACAGATCGTAGGTGTTCGACCCCTTGGCGGCCTCGCCGATCAGGCTCGTGAACAGCCCCCGCGGCAGCAGTTCGAAGTCCTCGGCAAAGAGGCAGAAGACGCATTGCAGGATGAACCGCTGGGCGCGGGTCCGGTCGATGCCGCGGGTGATGAGCGAGTTGAAGAGCAGGGCAATCTGGTTCGCGGCCTTGCGGGACACGGCCACGCGGTCGTTGCCGAACTGTGGACGGGTCTCTTGCGCCAGCAGGAAAGCGAGGGAAAGATACCGCTCCGGCAGGTCCGCCACCGCGACTTGATCGACGGGATCGCTCTGGCTGAAGAAGTCGTAAACCCAGAACTCGTCAAAGTTGCAGAGGACGACGTAGCGCGGCTTGGGGTAGGTATCGTGCCAGTAGTCGCGGGCTTGCGCATAGTGGAGGTGGAGGCTCTCGCCCCGCTTCTTCATCTCGATCAGGACGCGCGGCGACCAGAGCAGGTCGGCAAACCGGGTGCCCTTCCCCTTGGCGCGGACGCGGGACTCCAGCGTGGCGCCGGCCTCCTTGTAACCCTCATGGCCGAACGCCTGGAAGAGGCGGTCGAGGAAGACCTGTGCCTCCCCCTTCTCGTCTCCGCTGAGCGTGGCCACATACTGGACGAACTTGCTCAGGGCTTCGCGGCGGTTGTCAGCCATGGGTCTCGGTCTCGGGTCCGGTTCGCTGTGTGGATCGGAAGCACGGCACACGTATCGGTCCACGAGGGCAATCCCACACCTACGCCGCCCCGATCGCCCTTGCCACCGACGCCAAGGCCCAGGTCTTGCTGGCGTGCGCTAACTCCCCAAACAGGCCCCTTCCATGAAGAACGTCGTCCCATTCATTTGCCGCGCCGTGTGCGTGGCTGCACTCGCCGCAGTGGCCTCCACAGCTCCCGCTGCGGACCTGTCCGGCCCGCTGTTGTTCGACCAGGGCAACCCAGCCATTTCAACCGGATCAGAGGTCGCGTGGCGCTTGGACGGCTTCTCGATGTCCGATGATTTCGCCTTTGGCCAGGAATCGACGATTTCGGCGCTGCGCTTCTGGGCTGTTGAAGGCGCCGGCGCATGGGACGGCACCGGAGAGATCACCGTCTGGGCGAATGACGGAACGCTGCCGACAGCCGAAGTCGCCACGCGCCAGATCGCGAATGTGGACCGCATTGGCATTGGTCCATGGCCCCTTGACGATAACTTCGACTTCTACACATGGGAGGTCGACCTCGCATCCCCGCTGACTCTCCCCGCGGGCATCTACAGTCTGGAGATCGACCTAGGCATCGGATGCGACCTCCCGGCGCTCTTCTGGGTGACCTCAAATGGACCGGTCTACGGCAACGGGCGCACTTTGGCTGCCAGTTGCGGGGTGCCGACCAACCTCAGAAGTGAGCAGCTCGCCTTCCAGCTCTTTGGCGAGCCCACCGGCGGCGGGGCCGACGACGGCGGCTCGGTCTTCATCGATTCGCAGTTCTCGCAGGATGCGATCTTGTACGAGGGCGCGACGCCGGGCGTCGGTTCCACGGTCCTGATCGCCGGGCGCCGCACGCAAGTCGGTGACAATGTCAACAATCGCGCCGAGCGCGGCCTGCTCGGCTTCGCCACCGCGATCCCCGGCGCGGCGGCCCGTACGGCGCAGCTCCGCCTGACCGTCGACGGCAAGACCGGCAATGTCTCCGGCCTCGGCGATCTCGAGATCTACTACGCCGATCCGTTCTACGGCACGACGGCGGGTTGGCAGGCCTCCGACTTCCAGGCCGCGCCGACCAGCGGCACGCCCGTCGCAACCATCCCGAACTCCGCGCTTGTCGATGCGGCCGTTGGCGACGCCCTCTGGGTCTCAATCGACCCGACGCTGGTGCCGCTCAGCGGCAACGTGCAGTTCCGGCTGCAGTTCGCGAACGGCACCGACGGCAACGCCACCGCGGACAACATCAAGTTCGGCGCCGGCGGCCAGTCCTCGTCGAACCGGCACGAGCGCTCCGACCTCGTCGTCGAGTTCGACCTCGCGACGACGAACGGCTGCGGCACGAACCCGTCGACCGGCGGCGCGCCGCTGGTGCTCGATCCGCTCTACTCGCTGCCCGGCCCGGACGGCTCGGTGATCGAGTACACGGCGAACGCCGGCGTGGGCCTCCTCACCGACAACGCCAACGCGGTCGCGGAGTTCGGCGACTTGCCCAGCAACCAGCAAGTCAAGGCGCTGCTCGCCTTCGACACCTCGGTGCTGACGAGCTACGGCACGCCGCAAGTGACCAGCGCGTCGCTCTGCCTCACGCGCGAGTCGTTCGCGGGCGACCCGAGCACGCTCGGCCGCGTGTACGTTGAGATGGTCTGCCCGAACCAAGCGGCGTTCTTCGGTCCCAGCGCGGGCCTCGATCGCGAGGACTTCGAAGCCTACGCGTGGATCACCGACGCGACGGCGGAGGAGCCCGTGCTGCCGAGGGCGAACGGCGACACGGTCTGCTGGCCGCTTTCGCCCGAGGCGCTCGCCGCGCTTAATCGCCTCAGGCCCACGCAGTTCCGCCTCAGCTTCGAGAACGCGGATTCCGACAACGCCACGAAGGACACGTTCCGGTTCTACACCGGCAACGTCTCCGGTGCGAACCGCGCGCGCCTCGACATCGAAATCGCGCAGTAAGCGCAGAACCCTTCGCGCCAAACAGAACCGCGCCGGGAGCTCTTGGGCTCCCGGCGCGGTTTCGTTTCCGATGGGCGCGTCGGCCGTCCGCCTACGCCGCCCCGATCTCCCGCAGCACCGCCGCCGCGGTGTCGTCGGGGACGGCGTGGCCGAAGCCGCAGCGCCCCATCGCTTCCGGGAGCGAGTAGCGGATCGAGCCGGCGCGGGCCTTCTTGTCGGCGCGGGCGGCTTGGATGATGTCGTCCGCGCGCCAGCCCGCCGCGCCGAGCGTCGCGGGGAGGCCGAGCGCCGTGAGCAGCAGCTCGAGGCGGTCCTGGTCCGAGGGCGTCCATCCGAGGCCGAGCTTGAGCGCCATGCGGCCTTCCGCGGCCATGCCGATGGCGACCGCTTCGCCGTGCCGGAAGCGCCCGTACTGGCCGAGCGCCTCGACCGCGTGGCCGATGGTGTGTCCGAAGTTGAGGATTTCGCGGCGGCCCGCCTCGCGCTCGTCGCCGGCGACCACCTCCGCCTTCAGCTCGCAGCTCCGCCGGATCGCGCGGGCCAGCGCGCCGTCCTCGCCGGAGAGCAGCGCGGGGCCGCTCGACTCGAGCCAGCGGAAGAACTCCGCGTCGGCGATGACGCCGTACTTCACCACCTCGGCGAGACCCGAGCGCACCTCGCGGGCGGGGAGCGTGCGCAGCGCTCGCGGGTCGATCAGCACCGCGCGCGGCTGCCAGAACGCGCCGACGAGGTTCTTGCCCGACTCGTGGTTGATGCCGGTCTTGCCGCCGACGCTCGAGTCGACCATGGCGAGGAGCGTGGTGGGGATCTGCAGGTAGTCGATGCCGCGGTGCCAGGTGGCGGCGGCGAAGCCCGCGAGGTCGCCCACCACGCCGCCACCGAGGGCGAGCAGCACGCCGTCGCGGCCGATGCGCTCCGCCGCGAGCGCGTCCCACACGCGCTTCAGATGGTGCGGCGACTTGGTGGGTTCGCCCTGCGGCACGGCGCAGACCGCCAGGTGCGCGACGTCCTCCGCAACTTCGCGGTAGAGGATCCGCCCCCAAGGGGCGGCGACCGCCTCGTCCTGCACGATGAGCGCGCGCCGTCCGCGGAGGTGCGGGCGGAGCACGGCGCCGGCGGCCTCGAGCAGCCCCTCGCCGATGTGGATCGGGTAGGAGCGCTCGCCGAGCGCGACCTCGACCGGCGCGGCGGGGGATTCCACGGGGCGCGCCTCAGCCCGCCGGCGGGGCCGCGGCCTGCTGCAGCTTCTTGTCCTCCGGCACGGCCACCTTCACGCCGACCGCGCGGAGCGCCTTCTCGTCCACCGTCGACGGCGCGTCGGTCAGCGGGCACCAGCCCGACTGCGTCTTGGGGAACGCGATGACGTCGCGGATCGAGTCCGTCCCGGTGAGCAGCATCACCAGTCGGTCGACGCCGAAGGCGATGCCGCCGTGCGGGGGCGGGCCGTACTGGAGCGCTTCCAGGAGGAAGCCGAACTTGCCTTCCGCCTGCTCGCGCGACAGGCCGATGAGCGAGAACACCTTGCTCTGCATCTCCTCGCGGTGGATGCGGATCGAGCCGCTGGCCACCTCGGCGCCGTTGATCACCATGTCGTAGGCCACCGCGCGCACCGCGCCGGGGTCCGTGTCCATCAGGTGGCGGTCCTCCGGGTGCGGCGACGTGAACGGGTGGTGCATCGCGTCCCAGCGCTCGTCCTCCGCGTTCCATTCCAGCAGCGGGAAGTCGATCACGTAGAAGATCGACCACTTGGACTTGTCGATGAGGTCGAAGCGGTTGGCGATGAGGAGGCGTAGCGAGCCGGCCATGGCGAGCGCCTTGGCGCGCTTCGGGTCGGCGATCATGAAGATCATGTCGCCGGCCTTGGCGCCCGAGCGGGCCACGATGTCGCGGCGCGCCTCCTCGGGGAAGAACTTCGCGATCGTCGAATCGACGTCGCCGTCCTCGCGCACGCGCATCCAGGCGAGGCCCTTCGCGCCGGTCTCGCGTTGCACCAGCATCTGGAACTCGCCGCCGGGCTTCACCTCGGTGTTCGAGTACTTCTCGCTGCCGCCTTCGTGGACGATGGCGACGATCGCGCCGCCGGCGTCGACGATCTCCTGGAAGACCTTGAATTCGGTCCGTCCGCGCACCGCGTCGGTGACGTCCTTCAGCTCCATTGCGAAGCGCATGTCCGGCTTGTCGGAGCCGAAGCGCTCCATCACCTCGCGGTACGTGAGGCGCGGCACGGGCAGCGGCACCTGGTAGCCGATCGTGTCGCGGTAGATCGCCTCGATCAGCAGCTCCATCTCCGCGAGCACGTCGTCCTGCGTGACGAAGCTCAGCTCCATGTCGATCTGGGTGAACTCCGGCTGGCGGTTCGAGCGGAAGTCCTCGTCGCGGTAGCAGCGCGCGATCTGGAAGTAGCGGTCGAAACCCGAGACCATGAGGAGCTGCTTGAAGAGCTGCGGGCTCTGGGGGAGCGCGTAGAAGCTGCCCGGCTGCAGGCGCGAGGGGACGAGGAAGTCGCGGGCGCCCTCCGGCGTGCTCTTCGTCAGCGTCGGCGTCTCGAACTCCATGAAGCCGCGGTTCGACAGGTGGCGGCGCACCGCCTGGTAGAAGTTGTGGCGCAGCGTGAAGATGCGCTGCATCTCGGGGCGGCGCAGGTCGAGGTAGCGGTGCTTCAGGCGCTGCTCCTCGTTGGCGTGCCCGTGCTCGTCCACGCGGAACGGGAGCGGCTTCGACTTCGACAGGATGAAGAGCCCGCGCACGGCGAGTTCCGTGGCGCCCGTCGCGAGCCGGTCGTTCGCCATGCCCTCGGGGCGGGGCTCGACCTCGCCCTGGACCGCGATGACGAACTCGTCGCGGATGTGGTACGCCTCGCGGGCGTCCGCCTCGGGCCAGCCCTTGGGGTTGATGCGGACCTGCATGACGCCGGCGCGGTCGCGGAGGTCGATGAAGAGCACGCCGCCGTGGTCGCGGATGCTCTGCACCCAGCCCTTGAGCGTGATGGTCCGGCCGACGTGCGCGGGGCGCACCTCGCCGCAGCGGCAGGTGCGTGGGGCGAATTCGAGTTGCGGGTCGATCATGGCGGGAGGCGCTTCCTTGGGCCCGGCGGGCGGATGCGTGGGGCCGCGCGGGGACCGATATGGTGCGCTTCCGCCCGCGCCGGGTGGCAAGGGCGGAAGCGCACGGGCGCCGCGCGCGGACCTCCGAATTCCGTTGACGCGCCCCCGGCGCCCCGGCGTTCAATCGCGGCTTGCCTGCGGGGTGTAGCGCAGATGGCTAGCGCGCCTGCTTCGGGAGCAGGAGGTCGCCGGTTCGAGCCCGGCCACCCCGACCATCACTTTCCCGACCCTTACAACGGGCGCCCCGGACTTCGGTCCGGGGCGCTCTCGTTTTCCGCACGCGCCCCACCAACCACGACCCCGACCTTCGCGCCGACCAAAAGGGGCTCACATTTTCTTACAGGGGGGCGGTGGGAATGCGCGCCAAGGCCCTCGGTAAAAATCTTCACTGCCCCTGAAATCAACGATCTGTAGGCCTTGTAGGGGCTTCCAGCGCCAGAAGTCTTTTTAATGGACGTAACCATCGTGGAGCTGCATAAACGTGGGCGACGCGGCAACGTGCGAAGTTGCCGCGTCGGGTCATGAAATCGGGCGTACCCGAGTTAAGACAACGCGAGAGTACGCCGCACCGCCGCGACGGTCAAGGATCACAAACCTCGATCACCTCGATGAAGGAGAAAGGAGGTAGACGACATGGGTACCAAAGTGCTGGGCGGGAGCCGGATCGAAGGGCTCGATTTTTTCGAGTTCGTGATCCTGGTGCAGACGCTCGTAGGGATGATAGGTCACGGGAACGTAACTTGGGAACATCTGTTCTTGCTCTTGATCCTAGCCGACAGGCTGAAGCTTCGCTTCTAACTGGGATCAAGAATCCACAACAGACCGATGACCCCCGCGCCGACGGGCGCGGGGGGCATCACTTTCCCGAGCCTTACAACGGGCGCCCCTCCCGGGGGCGCCCGTTCCGTTTCACGGCGCCTGCACCCGCGTCAGCCGCCCCCCTTCGAAGAACAGGTACGTGTCCGGCAGCTCGCCGCCCGTCGAGGCGTAGGCGTACACGAACGGGCGCTGGTCGCCGAAGCGGCGCTCGTAGTCGCGCCGCGCGGACTCGCAGCCGAAGCTGATCTTCACCGGCACGACATCGAGCGGCGAACCGACGGCGGCGACCACCTCGGGCGCGGTCATGCCCTCGCGCAGCTCCCCCCGCAGCGGCGAAGCCAGCTCCGAACCCCAGCGCCCGCCCTCGTGCGACGGCTTCGGCGGCCCCACCAGGAAGAAATGCGCGGCCATGGCGGCGACGCCGAGGGCGCTCGCGGCGAGGATCGCGTGGGAGAGTTCGATGGCGGCGCGGCGGTTGCGGTGCACGGCGGCGTTCCTTGGATAGGGCTGCTGGACCTACCACGGCGGGCGCCGCGCATTCAATGGCCAAGGCGCCCGCGCCCCCGACACCGCTTGACCATGCGCGCGGCGGCGCCGTGCGATGGGTCCTTCCGAGAACGCCGCGAGGCCGCGATGGAACTGCCCGTCAGCAAGCTGCTCCTCGACCAGGGGGAGGAACTCGACCTGGAAGTGCTCGCCGGCGAGGCGGGCCTCGAGCGCATGCTGACCAACAAGGACTGGAACCGCCCGGGCCTGGCGCTCGCCGGGTACCTCGAGGTCTTCGCGCACGACCGGGTGCAGGTCTTCGGCAACACCGAGACGAGCTACCTGCACCAGCTCGCGCCGGACGACCGGGCGCGGCGGCTCCGGGCGATCTTCGAATTCCCCATCCCCTGCATCCTGGTCACCAACGGCAACGAGGCGCCGGAGGAGCTGCTGCGCCTCGCGGACGACTACCGCGTGCCGGTGCTCCGCTCGACCGTTCCGACGGCGCTCCTCTCCAGCATGATGGGGCTGTACCTCGAACGCGAGTTCGCCCCCACCACCTCGGTCCACGCCGTCTTCGTCGACGTCTTCGGCCTCGGCGTCCTCATCCAGGGCGACAGCGGCATCGGCAAGAGCGAGATCGCGCTGGAGCTCATCGAGCGCGGCCACCGCCTGATCGCCGACGACGCGGTGATCCTGCGCAAGCTCGGGAAGAACTACCTGGTCGGCAAGGCGCTCAACGACCTGCAGCACTACATGGAGCTGCGCGGCCTCGGCTTCGTCGACATCGAGCAGCTCTTCGGCTTCGGCTCCGTGCGCGAGGAGATGCACGTCTCGCTCGTGGTGAAGCTGGTGCGGCGCAAGGACGGCGAGGACCTCGAGCGCTTCAGCGAGATCCAGCGCGAGGCGGACTTCCTCGGCGTCAAGGTGCACGAGTACCTGATCCCCGTCGAGCCGGGGCGCGCGACGTCGATCATCGTCGAGGTGGCCGCGCTGCAGCACCGCATCCTGAGCACCGGGCGCGATCCGCAGCGCGAGCTGAACGAGCAGCTCATCCGGCAGATGACGCGGGCCTCGATCCCCAAGCGATGACGCCCCCGCAGGAGGAGGGCGCGGCGCCCCGCGCCGCGTCCGCCGCAGTACCCCTCCTCGCCGCCGCCGCGGCGCTGCTCTGGTTCGCGGCGTCCTGGCCCTTCGAGATCACCACCTGGGACGACCGCCGCTACATCGCGGAGAACCCCTGGATCCGCCAGCTCTCCCCTTCGCGCGCGCTCGAGCTCTTCCGGACCTACTACTTCCTGAACTACCACCCGCTCGCGATGCTCAGCTACGCGCTGGACTACTGGGCGGCGGGGCTGCGGCCCTGGGCGTACCACCTGCAGAGCGCGGCGTGGCACGCGGGCGCGGTGGCGGCGCTGGGCTTCGCGCTGCGGCGCCTCGGCGCGCCGGCGGCGGCGCTAGCGCTGCTGCTGCTTTGGTGGGGGCTGCACCCGCTGCGCGTGGAAAGCGTCGTGTGGCTCAGCGGGCGCAAGGACGTCCTCTGCGCGTGCTTCTTCCTCGCGGCGTTCGCGGCGCGGCTGCGCGCGGCGGACGCGCCGGAGCGCTACCTGCGCAGCGTCTTCCCGCTCGAGCTGGCGCTGCTGCTGCTCGCGCTCTTCTCGAAGAGCATGGCGGTCACCTACGGCGCCGTGGTGCTGCTGTGGGACGCGCTGACCGCGCCGGGCGAGCTGCGCCGCCGCGCGCCCGCCTACGCGGCGTTCCTCGCGCTCGGCGCGCTGTTCTCGTGGCTCAACATCCTGGCGCAGGCGGACACCATCGCGCCGGTCGCGCGCATCGGCTGGGGCGAGCGCATCCTGTCCGCGCTCTACTCGCCGTGGTACTACGCCTCGCGGACGCTGGTGCCATGGGGCCTGTCGCCGCTGCACGCGCGCGGCTACGCGCCCGAGTGGGGCTCCCTCCGCGCGCTGCTGGCCGTGGCGGGGACGCTCGCGCTGCTGGCGCTGGGCGCGTCGCAGTGGCGCCGCCGGCCCGAGGTGGCCGCGGGCGTCGGCTGGTACTTCCTGGCGCTCGCGCCCGTCTCCGGCATCATCCCGGTGGGCGGCGCCTTCGTCGCCGACCGCTACTCGTACATCCCGACCGCGGGGCTGGCGCTGGCGCTGGCGGCGTTCGCGCGGGAGCTGCGCCCCGGGGCGCGCGCCGCGCTCCTGGCGGCGCTCCTGGCGCCGAGCCTCGCGCTCCACTCCATGGGCTACATGGCGGCGTTCCGGGACACGCGCGCGCTTTGGGAGCGCACCCTCGCGGTCTATCCCGGCTTCGCCACCGCGCGCATCAACCTGCAGCGCCTCGACCCGTCGCGGACCGATCTCGGCGTGGACACCGCGGCGCTGGCGGCGGCGGCCTCCGGCGACACCTCGGGCGTCGCGGACGAGGCGCTCGCGGAGGCGCTGCTCGCGCGCGGCGAGCGGTCCCGCGCGGTCGCGCTCCTCGAGCGGTCGCCGAACCGCGAGCCCGCGCTCGCCCGGCTGATGCAGCTCCGCGCCGAGGACGACATCGTGGTCGCGGCGCAGCACGCCTGGGAGTTGCTGGCGCTTCCCGGCGCGTCCTCGGAGCGGCGGGCCGTGGCGGCGAACATCCTGCTCCGCGCGGGCGACTGGGACGGCGCGCTGCGCGCGGTCGAGGAGACGCGCGAGCCGTCGCTGGCGCTCGCCAACGTGACGGGTCAGATCGCGAACATCCTCCTCTCGCGCGGCGAGGCGGAGGCGGCCCGCCCTTGGATCGCCCGCGGGCGCGCCATCGACCCGGCGAACGCGGAGCTGGTCCGCGCGCTCGGCGTGCTGCACAGCGCCACCGGCGACTTCGCCGCCGGCGTGGCGTCGCACCGCGCGCTGCTGCGGCGGCGCGACCTCGCGCCGGAGGTCCGCGCGCAGGCGCTCGGGATGCTCGCGTTCCTCCACGAGGCGTCCGGCGGCGTTCCCGCGGCGCTCGAGGCGTACCGCGAGGCGGTGGCCTCCGGCAGCCGCAACCCGGCGGTGCTTGGGAACTACGCGGCGCTGCTGGAGGCGTCGGGGCGGCGCGCGGAGGCCGCGGCGCTCGCGGCCCGCGCCGCGCGGCTCGAGGAGCTCACCGCCGCCGCGCCACCACGGTGATCGCGCCGCCGGCGCCGGCGAGCGATTCGAGCACGCTGAGCGGGAACGCCAGCGCGCCCGCCGCCACCGCCGCCAGCGCGTGCCCCGGCGTCAGCCAGGACCACGGGCGCTGCCGCTTCAGCACCTCGTAAAGCCCGTCCTGCGGGAAGCCCCACTGGTTCAGCAGGCTCTGCAGCCAGCCGTAGGGGTTCTGCTCGAAGGACCAGTGGTCGACGGCCACCGTGTCGAAGCCCTCGTCGCGGAGCGCGCGGCGCAGCGTGGCGGCGCTCCAATGCCACAGGTGCCGCGGCGGGTCGCGGTGGAACCAGTGCCGCCCGGTGGCGCGCGCCTGCCAGCTCCCCGCGTTGGGCAGCGACAGGAAGAGCAGGCCGCCCGGGCGGACGACGCGGCGCAGCTCGCGCAGCGTGGCGCCCGCATCGGGGACGTGTTCGAAGACGTGCCACAGCGTGGCGGCGTCGTAGGACTCCTCCGGCAGGTTGAGCGAGAGCAGGTCGCCGACGTGCACCGTGAGGTCGCCCTTCGGCGCGGCGCGGCGGGCGGATTCCGCGGTGAGCTCCGTGCCTTCCACCTCGAAGCCTGCGCGCCGCGCGTCGCGCAGGAAGCCGCCATTGCCGCAGCCCACATCGAGCAGCCGCGGCCGCCGCGCGCGCCGTGGAAGGTGCCGGCGCACGAGCCGCGCGCGCCCGCCCTGGAACCAGCGCACCGCCGCCGCCATCGGCCCGACGAACTTCTTCGCGCCGTCGCCGTAGTAGTCGGTCGCGTAGGCCCGGGCCAGCGTCGCGCCGTCCGGCGGAGGATCGAGCCGTTCGAGCCCGCAGCGGACGCAGCGGACCACGGTGAACCGGCCCGGGAGGCCGTCGCGGCGGAGGTCGAAGAGCTTGCGCGCGCGCGACTCGCCGCAGCGGCAGGGGACGCTCACCGGGAGCGGCGCCGGCGCCGGGGGCCGCGGCGCTCCGCGGGCACGCGCCTCGGGAAGAGCGGCGCGTGGTACAGGCCCTTGCGCGCGAGGAAGCACTGGCCGCTGACCGCCAGCACGCCGAGCCCGTACACGCAGGAGCGGCGGAAGTTGATGCTCGACGCCTCCGCGAAGTACCGCGTTGGGCAGCTCATCTCGCCCAGGCGGAAGCCGTAGTAGATCGCCTGCGCCAGCATCTGGTTGTCGAAGATGAAGTCGTCGTCGTAGCGCTCGATCTCGAGCTTCTCGAGCACCTCGCGGGAGAAGGCCCGGTAGCCGGTGTGGTACTCGGAGAGCTTCTCGCCCGTCAGGAGGTTCTCGGCGAGCGTGAGGAAGCGGTTGGCGACGAACTTGTACGCCGGCATGCCGCCTTCCAGCGCCCCGGTGCCGAGGATGCGCGAGCCCAGCACGACGTCGTAGTGGCCGCTCGCCACCATGCCGGCCATGGCGGGGATCAGGCGCGGGGAGTACTGGTAGTCCGGGTGGACCATGACGACGATGTCGGCCCCGCGGCGCAGCGCCTCGGCGTAGCACGTCTTCTGGTTGCCGCCGTAGCCCTTGTTCCTGCGATGGACGATCGTGGGGATGCCGAGGCGGCGGGCGAGGTCGACCGTTTCGTCGCGGCTCGCGTCGTCCACCAGGATCATGTCGTCCACAATGGCGCGGTCCACCTCGCGGTGGGTGGTTTCCAGGGTCTTCGCCGCGTTGTAGGCGGGGAACACCACGACGATTTTCTTGCCGTTCAGCATCGCCTTGAGTCTGCCGTTGGATTCGAAGCAAGGTGACCGTGTGATCGACCCGGCCCGCAACGGTAACCGCGCATGAGCACGGAAGGATCATCGAGTTGGCGGCGCCGGCTGGGGCGCGGGAGCCTGCGGCGTCGCGTGCTGCTGGTGGTGCTCGCGGTCGGCCTGGTGCCGGCGCTCCTGGTGACGCTCTTCGCCGCCGCGACCTCCTACCGAACCGTCGTCGGGACGGTCCGCGGCCAAGGGATCGACCGTTCGCGCGAGGTTTCGCAGGAGTTCGACACGCAGCTCGCGCGCCTGGGCGAGGCGTTGCGCTTCGCGCTGGCGGCGCCGGGCCTCATGCGCGAGCTGCGCAGCCCCGTCGCCGGGCGGCCCGATCTGGACGAGGCGATGGCGCAGGTGCACGCGCGCCTGGCCGGCACCCTGTTCGAGGACGCCCGCGTCTACTTCGTCGAACGCACCGGCCTCGTCACCGGCTACATGGAGGGGGGCGCCTTCCGCGCGCTCGACGAGTACCCCGCGGAGCTGGCCTCCACCCCCTACGCCGCGCTGCTCGCGGGGGGCCTCGAGTTCGAGGGGCGCGACACCGTCGCCGTCGAGGGGCGGCCCTTCGCCGGGCGGGCGGGGCTCTGGCTCCTCGGGCGGATTCCCGCGGCGGTCGACACGGAGCAGCGCTTCGCGGCGGTGCGCGTCCCGGCGGAGGCGATCTTCGCCGCCATCGAGACCGCCGGCGGCTTCGAGCGGCGCCGCTTCACCGTCTTCTCCACCGGCCTCGGCACCGTCCACGCCTCCGTCGGCGAACCGCCCGCGGAGCAGATCGGCGCCCTCCTCGACCCCTTTCCCAACCCCTCCGGCGCGCTGTCCGACACCGGCCTGCAAGGCATCGAATTCGCCTACTCGCGCATGGTGCGCCCGCTGGCGCTTTCGCCCCGCGGGGGCGAACCGGTGCTCTGGACCGTGCTCCATCCGGTCGACCTGGGCGACACCATGGCGAACTTCCAGCGCGAAATCTGGCTCCAGATACTCCTCGGCCTCGGCGCCGCCTTCGGCATCTGGGGCTTCGGCGTCTACGCCGCGAACCGCCTGGTCGACCCGATCCTCGAACTCACGAAGGGCGTCGAGCAGATCGCGGGCGGCGAGCTGGACCAGCGCGTCGAACTCGCCACCGGCGACGAGCTGGAGGAACTCGCGACGTCGGTCAACACGATGGCGATGACGCTGTCGGAAAGCTACGCGCGCCTCGCGGACAAGCTGCTGCAGCTCGACGAGAAGGCGCGCCAGCTCGCGCTGCTGCGCCGCATCGGCCAGTCCGTCGGACGCTCCCTCGACATGGCGGAGCTCTTCGAGGTCTTCGCGCGCGAGGTGAACGACCTGATCCCGGTCGAGCTGGTGGCGCTGGCGCTCCCCGAGGGCGACGGCCTTCGCGTGGCGCACGCGGCGCCCGACGACCCCTCCGCGCTCGGCGCCGGCACCCGGCTCTCCCTGGAGCACTCGCGCGCGGGCGAGGCGCTCGCCGCGGCGCAGCCGGTGGCGCACCTGCTGCGCCGCCCGGGCCAGTACGACGAGGAGGCGGCGCTCGCCGGCAGCAACTGCATGTCGATCTGCGCCATCCCCCTCTTCACCGCCTCCGGCGTCGAGGGCGTGCTCCTCCTGTCGGACGCCAGCGCGGGCCGCTTCAACCGCGGCGAGGTCGAGTTCCTCGCGCAGCTCGCCCAGACGCTCGCGCTCGCCGTCGAGCACAGCCGCCTCTTCACCCGCGTCTCGAACTTCGCCGCGGAACTCGAACGCCAGGTCGCCGAGCGCACCCGCGACCTCCGCGAGGCGCAGGACCAGCTCGTGCAGGCGGAGCGCTTCGCCGCCACCGGCAAGATCGCCTCCGACCTCGCGCACGAGATCAACAACCCGCTCTCGATCATCAAGAACTACCTCGCCATCGTGCAGCAGCAGATGCGCCTGCAGCGCAACCGCGGCGAAGAGCAGGAGCTGACGCTCGAGAACATCGAGGTGATCGGCGAGGAGATCGACCGCATCGCGCGCATCGTCGCGCAGCTCCGCCAGCTCGCGAAGCCGCAGATGCAGGCCGCGCCGCGCGCGGTCCGCGTCAACACCGAGGTGGCCAACCTCGCCGACATCTTCCGCGCGCCCTTCCAGAAGCGCGGCGTCGCGCTCGAGCTCGGCCTCGACGAGTCGCTCGGCGACGCCCGCATCCTCTCGGACCAGTTCCGCCAGATCGTCCTCAACCTCCTCAACAACGCCGCCGACGCCATCGAGCCCAAGGGGAAGGGGCGCGTGCTGCTGTCGACGCGGCGCCTCGGCGGCGAGCCGCCCCGCTTCTCCGTCAGCGTCGAGGACGACGGCACCGGCATCCCGGAGGAGATCCAGCAGCGCATCTTCGACCCGTTCTTCACCACCAAGAAGGAGGGGAAGGGCACGGGCCTCGGGCTCTCCGTGTCGTACAGCCTCGCGCAGCGTCTCGGCGGGACGCTGCGCTGCCAATCGACGCCAGGGGTCGGCACCGTGATGACGCTCGCGATCCCGCTGGAGTCTCCGGAGGGGGCGCCGGGGGACCCGGAGGAGGAGGCCGGGGGGGCGCCGCGCCGGTCCGGCGGGAAGACCATTCTTGGCTGAGCGCCCGCGCATTCCCTTTGCAGAGCGGGCGCCCGGCGGCTTCCATGGGGGTACCACAGCCCGAGAGGAGAACACCGCATGACGACCCCGAGCCGCATCGCGATGGTTGGGGCCGGACCCGGAGACGTGGGGCTGGTGACGTGCCGGGCCCTCGAGCTGATCGCCGCCGCCGACGTGCTGGTGGTCGACTCCGTCGTCGGCGAATCGCTCGCGTCGTTCTTCCCGCGCGGGGTCGAGCGCTTCTCGACGCCGCGGCGCTGCACGGGGTTCGTGCCGCTCCCCGCGGCGGAGGTGGTGCCGCTGCTGGTGTCGCGCTCCCTCGAGGGCAAGCGGGTGGTCCGCGTGAAGTCCAGCGACCCGCTCTTCTTCGGCTCCGGCTGCGACGAGATCCTCGAGTGCCGCGCGGCGGGCGCCGCGATCGAGATCGTGCCCGGCGTGCCGCGCGTCACCGCGGGGCCCTCGCTGGCGGGCATCCCGCTCGCGCAGCGCGGCGTCGCCGGCAGCGTGCTGATCCTCCCCGGCAAGATCCGCCACGCCCGCGCCAAGGAGCCCGCCGCCCCCGAGGCCCCGCACGGGCGCCCCACCACGCACCGCGTCTTCGGCGCCAAGCGCGACGACATCGCGATCAACGAGTCGAGCCGCGTCGAGCTCGTCGACGACCGCGCGGCGGCGAAGGCCCGCATCCGGCTCGGCCCCGGCGGCTCCGAGGAAACGCACGACTACGACGTGGACAGCTACGCGGTGGACTGGCCGACGGTCTGCCGCGCCGCGGACACGCTCGTGTTCGAGGGCGTCACCTCCATCGGCGACCTCGAGGACGGCCTGCTCGCCGGCGGGCGCAGCGAATCCGAGCCCGCGGCCATGATCGCCGCCGCCGCCACCACCGCGCAGCACACCGCCATCGGCACCATCGGGGGCCTCCGAGAACTCTTCGCCCGCGAAAAGCCCCTCGGCCCGCTCACCGTCGTCGTCGGCGACGTCGTCAGCATCCGGCAGAACCTCTCCGAGTACGAGCAGCGGCCCCTCTTCGGGATGACCTTCGCCATCGCCGGCGCCATGTCCGACCCGTGGTGCCTCGAGGCGCGCCTCCTCGGCGAGGGCGCCGCCCCCCTCGCGCTCCCCCTGCGCCGCCTCGACGCCCCCCACTCGCTCAACCAGGTCGTCCAGGAACTCCTCGACGACTTCTCCGCCGCCAACGCGCTCGTGGTCGAATCGGCGGATTCGGCGCGCAACTTGGTCGAGGCGCTGGAACGCTCCTGGCTCGACTGGCGGATCCTGCCCCGCGACGCGAAGGTGCTCGCCTGCGGCCAGCCCACCGCCGAAGTGCTCGAGCGCGCCGGCCTGCGCTGCGAAGCGGTCGAGCGCCACCAGCTCAAGGGCGACTTCGTGATCGAGGAGATCGCCGAGACCCCGCGGCGCCACCGCGTGCTGCTCGCC
Source organism: Candidatus Sumerlaeia bacterium (assembly GCA_033764015.1). GTDB lineage: Bacteria > Sumerlaeota > Sumerlaeia > SLMS01 > JANRJK01 > JANRJK01. The sequence continues at coordinate 83,986 of JANRJK010000023.1, forward strand.
GGCGGCGCGCCCATGGACGCCCTCGCGCAGGAACTCGTCGCCCGCGGCCACAAGGCGCTCCACATCCCGGTCTACGAGGAGCAGACGCTGCTGGCGAACGTGCTCACGCTCAAGACCCGCCTCGAGCGCGGCACGCTGGACGGCGTCCTGTTCACCACGCCGGAGGAGGTGGCGCTGCTCGAGGAGCACTGGGGCGCCGAGGACTGCCGCGGCCTGCTCGGCGGCGTCCTCGTGGGCGCCCTCGATATCGCCACCGCCCAGGCCCTCACGCGCATCAAGATCACCGCCCACGTGGTCCCCGCGAAAGCCTCCCACGAGGCGCTCGTGCGCGAACTCAGCGCCTTCCGCGCCTCGCCGCCGGCCCCTTAGCGCCGCCCCCTCCGCCCGCCGGGGTTGAAGCGCGGCGGGGTTCGTGCGTTCCTCAAGCAGTCCCCGAATCCAAACCACGCGAGTGCATCCATGAGCGACACGCAGCAGAAGCCCAAGGCCCCGGACATGGTCTGGGACCTCAGCAGCTATTTCCCCGGCATCGAGACCGTCGAGTACGAGCAGTTCATGAAGGACCTGGAATCCCGCATCGCGGCCCGACGCGAGGCCATGGCGGCGATCGGCCCGCTCACCGCCGCGACGCGTCCCGCATGGATCGCCGCGCTCCTCGCGCTCGAGGAGCTGGCGCCGCGCGCCAGCCACGCATCGTCCTACATCGGCTGCCTCTCCGCCGCGGACTCCGCCGACGAGGCCGCGGAACGCGAGGATGCGCGCCTCGCGAAGATCTGGGCCGAGTTCGAAAAGGCCGGCCTCCCGCTCGACGAAATGCTCCGCACCGCCCCCGACGCGGAGTTCGAGGCCCTGGCCGCGGCGCCGGAGATCGCCGATTCGCAGCACTACCTCCGCCGCGCCCGCTGGTCCGCCCGCCACAGCATGGACACGGTCCGCGAGTCGCTCGCGTCCGACCTCTCCGTCGACGGGCTCCACGCCTGGGGGCGCCTCTACGAGAAGATCGCCGGCAAGTTAGAGTTCGAGTTCACCGATGAGGACGGCACCATCCAGAAGCGCCCCATGGCCCAGCGCCGCGGGCTTCTGGAACATGCGAATCCCGCCGTCCGCAAATCGGTCTTCCAAGGCTCCAACAAGTCCTGGGAGCGGGTGGAGCATGTCGTCGCGTCGTGCCTGAACGCCATCAGCGGAACGCGCCTCACGCTCTACCGCGAGCGCGGAGTCCCGCACTACCTCGCGCAGGCACTGCACGAATCCGCGATCGAACGCGCCACCCTGGATGCCATGATGGGCGCGATCGAAGAATCCGTCGAGTTGTCGCGAGGAATCGTCCGCGCGAAGAAGGAGGCGCTCGGGCTCGGAACCTTCGGATTCCAGGACCTCGCCGCGCCGCTACCCGTCAAGTTGAAGGACGAGTTCACCTGGGACGAGGCGAAGCGCGCGGTCCTCAAGAGCTTCGCCCGCTACCCGCGCCTGCAGGAATACTGCGACCGCGCGTTCCGCAACCGCTGGATCGAAGCGGAGAAGCGCAACGGCAAGCGCCCCGGCGCCTTCTGCACCTCCTCGTCCCTGATCCGCGAATCGCGCGTCTTCATGACATTCAACGGCACCGTCGGCGACGTCATGACGCTCGCCCACGAGCTGGGCCACGCGTTCCACAATGAAGTGATGAAGGACCTGCGCAACATGCGCCGCTACTACCCGATGACGCTGGCGGAAACAGCCTCCACCTTCGCGGAAGCCATGCTCGTCTCGGAACTGGTGGATTCGCCCGACACCTCCCCGGAGACGAAGGCATACCTGCTCGACGCCGGAATCACCCACGGCGCCGCCTTCCTGCTTGATATTCCGATGCGCTTCTACTTCGAGGACGCCCTCTACGCGGAGCGTTCCTCGGGCGAACTCTCCGTCACGCGCATCAAGGAGTTGATGGTGGCCGCGCAGAAGCGGAGCTTCGGCGACACCCTCGACGCGGACGGGTTCGATCCCTTCTTCTGGGCGTCGAAGCTGCACTTCTATATCACCGGCGTCAGCTTCTACAACTTCCCGTACACCTTCGGCTACCTGTTCAGCCGGGCGCTCAGCGAGCGCTTCCGGGCGGAGGGCCCCTCCTTCGCCGCCAAGTACGAAGCCGCCCTGGAAGCCACCGGCTCGCGCCCGGCGGAGGAAATCTCCCTGGAAGTCCTCGGCGAGGACATGCGCACACGCGCATTCTGGAAGCGCGTAGTGGATAGCCACGCTCGCGATTTGGGAACCTATCGCGACGTTGTTGCCTCACTCAAGAAGTAGCCTTGGTATCGCAAAGGGGCTCGAAGCGTTGGTGGGTTATCCACCGCTTCGAGCCCCGCGCATTTTCTTCTTGCATCAGCGGCATCCATCTTCTCCTACTCATCCGGAACGCGCGAGAACACCACCACCCGGCGCGCAAAACCCACGAAAGGCGACTTGCCATGAGCGCCACCCTGGCCCCCGAAATCGAGGCACGGCTCAAAGACCTCGAGCAGGAATACGAAGCCCGCCGCCAGCAAATCCTTCAAGCCAGCATCGCACCCCTTCGCGAGCAGCTCAAGCACATCGAGCACCAGATCGCGGAACTTACGAATAAGCGTAATGAAATCCAAGGCACCATCGACCGCATGACGGGCAACAAGACCGCCGCCGCCAAGACCGCCGGTGTGAAGAAGGCCCGCCGCCCCATCCTCCGCTTCGAGCAGAAGCGCGAGAAGATCGCCCAGATCTTCCGCGAGGAAAGCGTCAGCCACGGATTCCCCCTCAAGGCCATCGCCAAGCGCATGCAGCGCGAAGCCAACCTCACCCCCGCCGACCTCAGCCCCCGCGAAATCAACAAGTTCCTCCCCGAGGGTTTCGTCGTCGAAGGCTCCGGCCGCCAGAAGACCATCGCGCGCCACACCTGATCGCCAGCGCACCGCCAAAGTCGCTACTGATACAACGAACCGCCGGCGCTCACACGCCGGCGGTTCCGTTTTTCGAATCAACGCCCATCAAGGTTTTGCCTAATCAGTGCGAAGAATCGTGACGGACCGGCTCGCCGCTTCTTCCAACGCAGCATCGGTGATCCGTACACCACGCCCCAGCACAAGTTGCCGCTTACCTTGCTGGAAAGCTGCGACAACATCTTCCGCAGTGACAAATCCGGAAGAGGGCTTTAGGGTTGTCGAAGGATGATGCTGTTGGGTTTGCGTTTCCTCAAGACTAGGTGCTCCGGTCCCCAACCGCCGCGTCGCGAGACCGAACAGCTCCGCCGGATGGGGGCGGTACTCGAGCCCCCAGCTCGACAAGACATCCAGATCGCGCTGGGCGAGCGCCCCCAAGCTGTTCTCGCCCCGCCGCATCGCAGGGGGCATCGACGCGGGCCAGTCGGCGAACACGTAGTCTCCGCCGGCGGCGAAGGTCGGGAGTCCGTTCGCCAACGATTCCGTAAGCAGCAGCGACGGCACGCCGTCCGCCAGTCCGCGGGCGGCCTTCGCGAAGGTCGACAGGCGCGGCAGCAGGACCACCAGCCCCGCGGCGTCTTCGAGGAGCTTGCGCGCGGCCAGCAGCCCCGGCGCGAACAGCGGGGGCAGCGGCAGTTCCAGCGCTTCCACCTCGCGGGGATCGAACCGCTCGTTGTAGCAGGAGGGGATCAGGAGCTGCGTGGGGGTTTCCGCCGCGAGCGCCCGGACCAGCGCCAGCGCTTCCGGCTGGTGGCTGCGTCCGCCGAGCAGTAGGACGAGCAAAGGCTTCGGCGGCGCCGGTTCCGCCTCGCCGCGCAACAGCCGCTCGAGCGTCTCGCGGACGAGGCGCTCGATCAGGCGCCGGGTGTCGGCGTCGGTGGAGCCGCTCAATACACGATCACCGCGGGGGAGGCCGGCGGCACATAGCGCGTGGGCTCCATCGGCGCGGCCGGGGCGCGCTGCGGGGCGCGGACCGATTGCTCGGGGACGCCCTCCGGGCTCAGCTCGTACGCCCGGTACGCCGCGCCGCGCCACACGTGGAACATCGCTCCGAAGAAGAGGGCCGACCCCACCACCAGGTAGGCCACGGCGACACGGTTCGCGTAGCGTTCGGTGGTCAGCATGGCGTCAGGCCCCGTCCTTCCACTTCTCGAGGAAATCGGTGCCGAAGTCCCCCTTCAGCCACAACGGGTTGCGCATGACTTCCATGTGGAAGGGGGCCGTGGTCTTGATGCCCTCGACCACCAGCTCGTTGAGCGCGCGGTGCATGCGGGCGCTCGCCTTGTTCCGGTCCTCGTCCCAGACGATCAGCTTCGCGACCATCGAGTCGTAGAAGGGCGGGATCACATAGCCGGGGTAGCAGTGCGTGTCCACCCGCACCCCCGGGCCGCCGGGGGGGACGTAGTCCGTGAGCTTGCCGGGGCACGGCATGAAGTTCTTCGCGGGGTCCTCGGCGTTGATGCGGCACTCGATCGCGTGGCCGCGGATCGTGATGTCGTCCTGCTTGAAGGCGAGCTTCTCGCCCATGGCCACCAGGATCTGCCACCGCACCAGGTCGACGCTGGTGATCATCTCGGTGACTGGATGCTCCACCTGGATGCGGGTGTTCATTTCCATGAAGTAGAATTCGCCGCTCTTATCGAGCAGGAACTCGACGGTCCCGGCGCCGCGGTAGTCCACTTGGCGCGCGGCGCGGACGGCGGCCTCGCCCATGCGGCGGCGCAGCTCCGGCGTGACGACGCTGCTGGGGCCTTCCTCGACGAGTTTCTGGTGGCGGCGCTGCACGGAGCACTCGCGCTCGCCCAGGTAGACGATGTTGCCGTGGTTGTCGCCGAGCACCTGCACTTCGACGTGCTTGGGCGAGATGATGCACTTCTCGACGTAGACGTCGGGATTGCCGAAGGCGGCGCCCGCCTCCGTCTGCGCGGTCTGGAGCATCTGCGCGAAGGACCTCTCGTCCTTGGCGATGCGCATGCCGCGCCCGCCGCCGCCGGCGGTGGCCTTGATCATCACGGGGAAGCCGATCTTGCGGGCGCGTTCGAGGCCCTCCGCGGCGTCCTTCAGGATGCCCTTGGTGCCCGGAACCACGGGGCACTGCGCCGCGATGGCCGTCTCGCGGGCGGTGGCCTTGTCGCCCATCAACTCGATCGAGCGCGGCATCGGCCCGATGAAGACGATGTTGTTGTCGGCGCAGGCGCGGGCGAAGTCGGCCTTCTCCGAGAGGAAGCCGTAGCCCGGGTGGATCGCGTCGGCGCCGGTGATCTCCGCGGCGGCGATGATCCGCGCGGGCACCAGGTAGCTGTAGACGCTTTGCGGCGGGCCGATGCAGACCGCCTCGTCGGCGGCGTGCACATGCAGCGACTCCGCGTCGGCGGTCGAATACACCGCGACGGTCTGGAGGCCGAGTTCCTTGCAGGCGCGGATCACGCGGAGCGCGATCTCGCCCCGGTTCGCGACGAGTACCTTCTTGATCATTGGGCGGTCCGTCCCGTGGGGGCTCACTCGGGCTCGACGATGTAAAGGAGCTGGCCGTACTCGACCGGCTGCCCGTTCTCGACGCACACCTTGCGGACGACGCCCTTCATCTCCGCCTTGATCTCGTTCATCAGCTTCATCGCCTCGATGATGCAGAGGACCGAATTCTCGTGCACCTTGTCGCCGACCTGCACGAAGGCGGGGGCGTTGGGCGCCGGCGAGCGGTAGAAGGTGCCGACCATGGGCGACTTGATCTGCGTGCCGGCGGGTTCCGCGGCGGCCGCGGGCGCGGCGGGCGGAGCCCCCGCGGGGGCCGCGTGCGCCATCGGGGCGGGCATCATCGGCGCCGCCGCCATCATCGGCATCGGCGGCGCGTAATTGACCACCTGCGGCGCGGCGGCGCGCTGCGAGACGATTCGGAGGCGGAACGCGCCCTGCTCCAGCTCGAACTCCTCGAAGCCCTTGGCGTGGACCATCTCGACCAGGCGCGAAACCTCGTCGAAGGAGACGCGGGCCGAGTCGCCCTTGGGGGCTTGCGGGGCTGCGGGTTTGCTGGCTGTTTTCTTCGGTGCGGCCATGTGGCGGGGAACCTCTGCGCGGGGCGTTGTCCCGCACGCGCGGCGGACGCCGCGGGGCGCGCCGCCCGGACGCGCGGGACCGCTTTGGATTCCTAACGGTGCCCGCCAACGGCGCCGAGGGGTCAAGGAGTTACGCCCCCGCGCGCTACAGCCCGGGCTTCTCCACCGCCTCCAGCGAGTCGAGGCTCCGCCGCCCCGTCCTCGCCTTCCAGGCCGCCACCCGCTCGTCCCAGTAGAACTCCTTCCACAGCACCCGCAGGATCGCCGCCAGCGGCACCGCCACGATCATACCCATCAGCCCGAAGCTGGCGCCCGCGAACAGCGCCAGGATCACCACCACGGGATGCAGCTGCGCCGACTTGCCGACGATCTTCGGCTGGAAGATCCACCCGTCGATCTGCTGGATCACGATGAAGAGCCCCAGCGCCGCCCCCGACCAAGCCAGCTTGTCGTTCAGCGTCTGGTGGTCGTCCGAAAGGAGCATGTACAGCACCGCCGGCGCCCCCGCCAGCACCGGGCCGAGGTACGGGATCAGGTTGCCCACGATCGCCACCACCCCGATCAGCACCGCGTAGCGCCCCATGCCGAGCGCCGTCAGCCCCGCCATCACCAGCAGCCCCACCAGCACCGCCGAGATCAGTTGCCCGCGCAGGAACCCGCCCACCGCCCCGTCGCACTTCTCCAGCACGTGGAACGTACGCGCCGCGTGCCGCTCCGGGATCATCACCTCCATGGTGCTGCGGAACTTCCCGAAGTCGACGATCAGGTAGAAGCTGATCAGGACCACGAAGACCAGGAACGTCGCCGAGGCGATGGTGCCGGAGATGGCGGTCCAAAGGCCGCCCAGCACCATGCCGAGGAACTCGACGCCGCCGCTCGCCGCCTTCTGCGCCGCCTGCTGCACGTCCCCGCTCTGCGCGGCGCGCTCCAGCAGCGCCTTGTAGTCCACACCGTGGCGCACCAGCAGCTCGTTCAGCCGCGGCCACACCTCGTCCGGAGGGATGCCGCGCGACTCCAGGAACTCGTTCGCGCGCGCCGGGAGCGTCTCCGTGATCCCCGTCACGGCGGCCTGCGTCTGCTTGTAGAGGATCGGCACCACCAGCCCCAGGAAGGTCCCCACCGCCAGCGCGGAGATCAGGTAGAACACCAGCAGCGCGCCGGTCCGCTGCAGCCGCAGCCGCACCGCCAGGAACGTCACGACCGGATTCAGGATGTACGCGATCACCACCGCGACCAGGAACGGCAGCACCAGGTTGATGGCGAAGCGCAGCAGCGGCCACAGCGCGATCAGCGCCAGCACGGAGCCGGCGGCGATCAGCATGTAGCCGATCGTCAGCGCCACGCCGCGCAGCTTCGGATCGAGCGCCACGTAAGTCGTCGGTTGCTGCGGAGCGGGATTCTCCATCGATCCGCCTCCTGGGTCGGGTCGCGTTGAATACCCCCTTGCCGCGGCGGTATTCAACGCAAGGGCCCAAGGGGCGCGCCCCGCCCCCACTGGCTCAACCCGTTTCCGGAAGGACCCCGCCATGAAGCGCTACAAGTTCGTCTGCACCATCGACCTCGGCGACGTGCTCCTGCAGGCGGTCCTGTGGGCGCTCCTGATCTTCGTGACCTGCGGCCTGGCGGCGCCGCTCTTCGGCTACTACTTCGTCCGGCTGCTGATCAACCACACCGAGATGCACGAGATCGCCTGACCCCGCTCCCGGGGCCCGGGCTAGCGTAGCAGCTCGTTCAGCTCCACCTTCGCGTCGGTCCGCGGATCGCGGTACTTCTTGACGACCAGCGCGTAGGTCGACACGCGCGAGCCCTCCGCCGCGTAGGCGCCCGGCACCACCACCGCCCCCGCCGGCACCTCGCCCCGGAACGTCCCGCCCCCCGCCTCGTCGATGATCCGCGTCGAGCGCGTCGCGTGGCACCCCGGCGCCAGCACCGCGCCCTCCCCGACGTGCACGCCCTCCAGCACCGAGCTGTTCGCGCCGACGAACGCGCGGTCCTCGATGATCACCGGGTCCGCGTTCAGCGGCTCGAGCACGCCGCCGACCACGACGCCGGCGCTCACATGGCAGTCCGCGCCCACCTGCGCGCAGCTCCCCACGGTGGCGAAGCTGTCGATCATCGTCCGCGCGCCGACATAGGCCCCGATGTTCACGAAGCACGGCATCAGGATCGCGCCCGGCGCGATGTGGGCGCCCTCCCGGACCACCGTCGGCGGCACCACCCGCACGCCCCGCCGCTGCCAGTCGTCCAGCAGCCGGATCTTGTCGTGGAACTGCAGCGGTCCCGCGTTGGTCACGCGCATCGGCGCGGTGCGGAAGTACAGCAGCACCGCCTTGCGCACCCAGTCGCGCACCTCCCAGCCCCCCGCGCCCTTCTCCGCGACGCGTAGTTCGCCGCTCTCCAGCAGGCGCAGCACGCGGTCGATCGACTGCCCCAGCCCCGGGTCGGGGGCGCCCGCCCCGCGGGTGTTCCAGGCGGCCGCCACGGCCGCCTCCAGCTCGGCGGTTTCCTGCGTCATGTCGTTCTTGCCAGCGGCGTGGGATCGTGCGCTACGGTGGATTACTAACAATCGGCGGCCCGCAGCGCAGCAACGGCGGACACACCGCGTCAATGCGAGGAGCACCGTGTTCTTCTTGGCCAACTTCTCCTTCCTCGAGCCCGGCGTGCTCGCCGGCAGCGGCCTTCCCGGCCTCTACGGCTCCGTCGAGGACGACCTCTCCTTCGCCCGCGCGCAGGGCATCCGCGCCGTCGTTTCCCTCACCGAAAGCCCCCTCGACGAGGAGACCGTCTCCGCGGCGCGGCTCGACTACCTCCACATCCCCGTCGTGGACCGGACGGCGCCCTCGGTCGAGCAGATCCAGCAGTTCATCGTGTTCGTCCAGCAGCGGCAGGCGGAGGGGAAGCCGGTGCTGGTGCACTGCCTCGCGGGCATCGGCCGCACCGGGACCATGCTGGCGGCGTGGCTGATCTCGAAGGGCCTCGCGGCGGACGAGGCGATCCGCACCGTCCGCGAGGCGCGCCCCCCCAGCATCGAGACGACGTCGCAGGTGGTCGCGCTCCGCCAGTACGAGGCGACCTTCCGCGCGCCCTAGTCGATCTCGCTCTCGTTGAAGTTCAGGCGCTTGAGCACGATCAGCGTGAAGTCGTCGAACTGGTCCGCGGTCCCCCGGTGCCGGATGCACGTCTGGTAGATCGCGTTCCGGATCTCCTCCGCGGAGAGGTGCTGCTTGTCGCGCACCAGCTCGTAGAAGCGCTCGTTGCCGAACGCCTCGCCTTCCGGCGAAAGGATGTCCGTCACGCCGTCGGTGTAGAGCACCACCACGCCGCCGGGGGGGATCACCTCGCTGTCGGACTGGAACTCGACGTCGTCCATGATGCCGAGGAACACGCCGCCCGCGCGCAGGAACTTCATCTCGCCGTTCGGCAGCAGCAGGATCGGGAACGCGTGCCCGGCGTTCACGAACTCGAAGTGCCCCTCCACCGGGTCCAGGTAGAGCGCCACCATCGTGACGTACATCGAGCCGCCGGCGACGTCCCGCAGCACCATGCGGTTGATGCGCGACATCGTCTGCAGGATCGATATCTCCGGATGCTGCGTCTCCGACTGAAGGTAGGAGCGCGTCGTCGCGGTCAGGATCGCCGCGGACACGCCCTTGCCCGAGACGTCCGCGATGGCGAGGCAGAGGCGCCCGTCCGGCAGGTGCAGGAAGTCGTAGTAGTCCCCTCCCACCTGCTTCGCGGGGAGCGACATCGCGCTGAGCTGGTACCCGGGGATGTCCGGGTAGGTCTTCGGCAGCAGGTTCATCTGGATGTTGCGCGCGATTTCCATCTCGCGGGCGACCTTGTGCTGCTCGACAAGCTGCGAGTGGAGCCGCGCGTTCACGATCGCGACCGCGGCCTGGTTCGCGATCGACGTCAGCAGCTCCAGCTCCTCGTTCGTGAACGCCATCGCGCGCGACTGCGTGTCGATGTACACCACGCCGAGCGCTTCGTTCTTGTACAGGATCGGCGCCACCATCGCCGTGCGGATCCGGTTCATGATCACGGACTCGGAGGCGCTGAAGCGCATGTCCGCCGCCGCGTCCGACACCAGCAGCGAGATCCCCTCGTTCACCGCGCGCTGCGTGATCGACTTGCTGATGTGCACGTCGCGCGTGTCGCCGGACTGCGTGTCCATGGACTTCACGACGACCGGCTCCAGCTCGCCGGTAGCCGGGTTGTTGAGCAGGATGTAGCCGCGGTCCGGATGGAGCATCGACTGGATGATCTCCATGATCCGGTTCAGCAGCTCCTCGAGCGTGAACACGGAGCGCACCGCGTCTGTGACCTTGTACATGACCTCCAGCCGGCGGTTGAGCTCGTGCATCTCCTCCGCGGTGGCGCCGCGGAGCGGCGCGGAGATCATCGTGCCCTGGGTGGGGTCGAAGCCGGCGCGGACGGAGTTGCGCGCGCGGCCCCACTGCTGCTCCTCGACGACCCGGAAGCCGCTGCTCGAGCTGCTCGAGGGCGAGCTGCTCTCGAGGCCGTGGCCCGTCGAGTCGGAGCCGGTCGCGCCGCTCGCGTCGGTCCCGTCGCGGCGCTTCGGCGGCGCCCCCGGGACGCCGTCGGCCATGTAGACCAGGTCCGTGTCGCCGAAGGAGATGCGGTCGTTCTGCCGCAGCTCGACCATGCCGATCACAGGCTCGCCGTTCACCAGCGTGCCGTTCTTCGAGCCGAGGTCCTTCAGCAGGATGCGCGCGCCGTTCTGGTGCAGTTCCGCGTGGTTGCGGGACATGCGCCGGTCGACGATCTGGATGTGGTTGGTGACGCTTCGGCCCACGGTGGCGACGGGCTGGTCCAGTTCGTAAACCCGTCCCTTGTCCGGGCCGTTCTCGACGATGAGGCGGTGCATGGGGGCGTGTCCGGGCGTGCGGCTCCGCTGCCGTGGATGATGCGGATCGACTCGATCAGGAAGAGTTTTCCGTGCCCGGTACCGGCGCAATCCCGGAATCCCCGCCCGGGCAAATCCGACTTGACCGGTCCGGTCCCCGGAAGTGTTTAGTAAATTGAACGATAGCGCGGCCCCCGGCGGCTCCCCGCCCCCAAGACCGCCAACGCTCCCAACCACACACCGCACGGTTCGTTTCTTGTTTGCGGAACCGTCGCGGGCGATTTAGTAAAGCGCTTGACGCGCCAAGCCCCGAACGGAGCAACACCCGTGAGCATGACCGCCCCCGAACTCGAAACCTCCAGCGCCGAGGAGCGCACCCTGCGCGAATCGGTCCGCGAGTTCGCCCTCGAGGAGATCCTTCCCCGCGTCCGGGAGCTCGAGCACGCCAAGCGCCTCCCCCCGGAGCTGTTCCGCAAGCTCGGCGAAATGGGCCTCCTCGCCATGATCTACCCGGAAGCCTACGGCGGCGCCGGCATGGACTACCGCCTGATGGCGGCGTCGATCGAGGAGCTGGCCCGCGTCTGCCCCGGCGCCGCGCTCTCCGTCGCCGCCACCAACTCGCTCGCCGCCGGCCAGATCTTCCTCTTCGGCACCGAGGAGCAGCGGCTCCGCTGGATGCCCGGCATCGCCAGCGGCGCCAAGACCGCCTCCTGGGGCCTCACGGAGCCCGACGCGGGCAGCGACTCCTTCCGCCTCGCCTCGCGCGCCGAACGCGCCCCCGGCGGCTGGATCCTCAACGGCCGCAAGTCACTCATCACGCACGCCTCCTTCTGCGACCTCGCCGTCGTCATGGCCATGACCGACGCCGGCTCCGGCCGCGACGGCATCACCGCCTTCGTCGTCGAACGCGGCATGAAGGGCTTCGAGTCCGGCAAGACCGAGGAGAAGCTCGGCATGTGCGCCAGCGACACCGGCGACCTGGTCTTCCGCGACTGCTTCGTGCCGGACGCGAACGTCGTGGGCGCTCCGGGCATGGGCGGGCGCCACGCGCTCGGCGTCCTCGACGGCGGGCGCATCGGCATCGCCGCGCTCGCGGTGGGCCTCGCGCAGGGCGCCATGGACGCCTCCATCGCCTACGCGCACCAGCGCGAGCAGTTCGGGCGCCCCATCGCGCAGTTCCAGGCGATCCAGTTCAAGATCGCCGACATGGCGACCAAGATCCACGCCGCGCGCCTCATGGTCGAGCGCGCCGCCGCCGTGAAGGAGTCCACCGGCAAGTCCGGCCACGACGGCTCCATGGCCAAGCTCTTCGCCTCCGAAATCAGCGTGCAGGTCGCCGAGGAGGCCATCCAGATCCACGGCGGCTACGGCTACACCAAGGACTTCCTGGTCGAGAAGTACTGGCGCGACTCGAAGCTCCTCACGATCGGCGAGGGCACCAGCGAGGTGCAGCGCCTCATCATCGCGAAGCACATGCTGGCCTGACAGGGCCGTTGACACAGTCAAGATTCCAGACGGGAAACCGACGCACATGGGCATCAACATCGTCTGCCTCGTGAAGGCCACGCTGCCGACGGAGGCGAAGATCGCGCTCGACGCGAAGGGCCGCGCCGCCGACGAGCGCGCCAAGCCGATCATCAACCCCTACGACGAGTTCGCCGTCGAGGAGGCGGTCAAGCTCCGCGAGTCCGGTGCCGCCGACAAGGCGACGCTGCTCTGCGTCGGCTCCGCGAAGGCCGCCCTCGAACCGATCCAGCGCGGCCTCGCCATGGGCGCCGACGACGCCATCCTCGTCGACACCGGCGACCGCCACCCGCTCGAACTCGACGGCGCCGCGACCGCCGCCGCCATCGCCGCGGTCCTCAAGACCATCCCCTTCGACCTGGTCCTCTGCGGCCGGGTCGCGGTCGACACTGGCGCGGCGGAGGTCCCCGGCCGCGTCGCCGAGCTCCTCGGTCTTCCGCTCGCCCAGGTCGTGAACAAGCTGGACGTCGCCCCCGGCCGCGCCACCGCGCACCGCGAGGCGGACGGACGGACGGAAGTGGTCGAGCTGGCCCTCCCCGCCATCGCCACCGCCGACAAGGGCCTCAACAAGCCGCGCTACCCGAACCTGCCCAGCATCATGAAGGCGAAGAAGAAGCCCGTCGACACCCGCCCCCTCGAGGCGGTCCTCGGCGGCGCTCCGCAGGCGACGCGCCGCGTCGTCGCGAACGAGCTCCCCCCCGGCAAGGGCCCCGTCCGCATGGTCGCCGGCGCCCCGGCGGAAGCGGCCCGCGCCCTCGTCGGCGCGCTCCGCGACGAAGCGAAGGTCCTCTAACCAGAACCCGAACGGATTCCCGAGAGAGCACACCATGTCCCAACCCCGTCCCCTAGTCCTCGTCGCGGAGCAGTTCGACGGCGCGATCCGCAAGTCCTCGCTGCAGGCGCTCGCGGCCGCGCGCCGCCTCGCCCAGGCCACCGGCGCCCCGCTGCGCGTGCTCGCCATCGGCGCCGACGCCGCCTCCGCGGCGGCGCAGCTCGGCGCCCACGGCGTCGCCAGCGTCGAGTTCGTCCGCGCCGCGGACGGCGCCGCCCGCAACGCTTCCGCCATCGTGCCGGAACTCGCCAAGGCCATCGGCGCGGCGGAGCAGATCGTCCTCCTCGGCATGTCGGACCTGGCGGCGGACGTCGCGCCGCGGCTGGCGGCCCGCCTCGGCGGCGCCTACATCGCCGACGCGACCGCTATCGAGGTGGTGGACGGCGCGCCGCGCTTCCGCCGGCCCATCTACGCCGGAAAGGCCCTCGAACAGGTCGAGATCCTCGGCAAGGGCGCCGTCGCCACGCTCCGCGCCAACGCCTTCCCCACGCCGGACTCCAACGGCGGCGGCGCCGCGCAGGTGGTCGAACTCGGCAGCGCCACCGGCGACGGCCTGAAGGCGGTCGTGAAGGACATCGTGAAGAAGTCGGGCCTCGACGCGGTCAGCCTCACGGAGGCCGACATCATCGTGAGCGGCGGCATCGGCGTCGGCGGGCCGGAGGGCTACGAGCCGCTCAAGAAGCTGTGCTCCGTGCTCGGCGCGGCGCTCGGCGCCTCCCGCGCGGCGGTCCACGCCGGCTGGATCGAGGAATCGCACCAGGTGGGCCAGACCGGCAAGACCGTGAGCCCGAACCTCTACATCGCGTGCGGCATCAGCGGCGCCATCCAGCACCAGGCCGGCATGCGCACCAGCCGCTGCATCGTCGCGGTCAACACGGACCCGTCGGCGCCGATCTTCCAACTGGCGCACTACGGCATCGTCGGCGATGTGAAGCAGGTGGTGCCGGAGCTGGCGCGCGAGTTCGAAGCGGCGCTGCGCCCGTAGCGGCTAGCGCGCCTGCGGCACGCCGAGGCGCTCCGCGAAGCTCGTGTACCCGACGGCGGTGGTGGTGGTGAGCCGCCCCGCCTCGTCGACCCAGTAGCGTCCGCCGTCGCCGGAGCGCGGCAGCCCGTCGAGCACCACGCGGAGCCGCTCCGGCGCGATGCGGCCCCCCTCCAGCGTGGCCGCCATGTAGGCCATCTCCGCCTGCCGCAGGTTCAGCGTGGCGACCGCGCTCCGCGCCCGGTCCACCGCGGTCTCCTGGAAGCTCTTCCCCGTCTCCGGCTGCGGCTCGAAGTACTCCTTCGAGAGGATCATCACGATCATCACGGCCATCAGGACGGAGAGGATGGTGAATCCCCGGCGCGGGCGTGCCGGGGATCCGTTCCAACGGTTGCGGAGGCCGCTCCGGCTAGACACCCGAGCCGACCTTCGGCGAGGCCGCCATCAGCTCGGCGCTCGCCGCGGGCGCGTACTTCTTGAAGTTCTCGACGAAGAGGTTCGCCAGCTTCGCCTCCGTCGCCTCGAACGCGGCGTGGTCCTTCCAGAGCGACTTCGGATCGAGGATCTCGGAGGGGACCTCCGGCACGCGGGTCACGACGTCGAAGCCGAACACCTCGTCGCGGCGCATCGGCGCGTTGTCGAGATGGCCATCGAGGATCGCGTCGATGATCGCGCGGGTGTAGGCGAGCTTGATGCGGCTGCCGACGCCGTAGGACCCGCCGCTCCAGCCCGTGTTGACCAGCCACACCTTGGCGTCGTGCTCCTGCATCTTCTTCTTCAGCAGCTCGGCGTAGACCGTCGGGTGCCAAACCATGAAGGCGGCGCCGAAGCACGCGCTGAAGGTCGCCTCCGGTTCCGTGACGCCGACCTCCGTGCCCGCCACCTTGGCGGTGTAGCCGCTGATGAAGTGGTACATCGCCTGGTTGCCGTCCAGCCGCGCCACCGGCGGCAGCACGCCGAACGCGTCGCAGGTGAGGAAGACGATGTTCTTCGGGTGGCCCGCGACGCAGGGGATCTTCGCGTTCGGGATGTACTCGATCGGGTAGGCGCAGCGCGTGTTCTCGGTGATCTCCGCGCTCGTGTAGTCGGGGTCGTGCTTGCCGGCGTCGTAGGGCACGTTCTCGAGGATCGAGCCGAACTTGATCGCGTCGTAGATCTCCGGCTCCTTCTCGCGCGTGAGGTTGATCGTCTTGGCGTAGCAGCCGCCCTCGAAGTTGAAGACGCCGTCGTTGGTCCAGCCGTGCTCGTCGTCGCCGATGAGCGCCCGCTTCGGGTCCGCGGAAAGCGTCGTCTTGCCGGTGCCGCTGAGCCCGAAGAACAGCGCCACGTCTCCCGCCGCGCCCTCGTTGGCGGAGCAGTGCATCGGCAGCGCGCCGCTGAGCGGCAGCAGGTAGTTCAGCACCGTGAAGACGCCCTTCTTCATCTCGCCGGCGTACTCGCTCCCGAGGATCACGAACTCGCGCGAGGCGAAGCTCAGCGCCACGCTCGTGTTGCCGGTGACGCCGGGCACCGACGGGCATGCGGGCATCTGCCCCGCGTTGTAGATCACCCAGTCGGGATCGCCGTACTCCGCCAGTTCCTGGTCCGTCGGGCGGATCAGCATGTTGTGCATGAAGAGCGCATGGTAAGCCCGCGTGCAGATCGTCCGCACCTTGATGCGGTGCTTCGGATCCCAGCCCGCGAACCCGTCCACCACGTACAGGTGGTCGCGCGTATTGAGGAACCCGATCGCCATCTCGCGGTTCACGGCGAAGCTCGCGGGCTCGAACGGGATGTTCACCTTCCCCCACCAGATGTTGGCCTCGCTGGAGGGTTCCTTGACGACGCGCTTGTCCTTCGGCGAGCGCCCCGTCCGGGCGCCGGAGTAGGCGATGATGGCCCCGTTGGACGCCAAGATGGTCCCGGGCTCTCCGAGCGCGTACGGGTAGAGCTCCGCCGGGCTAAGGTTGCGCAGGATGTTGGATACTTGGATGCCTTGGCGGCGGAGGAACGCTTGCATGGAGGAGGCTCCTATTTGCGACTTGAAGGATAGCTGACCTGCGGGTTCGCGGATAGCAACCGAATCCCCGGTAGCCGGCGCGCGCAGGTATGGATCGCGTGGCATGCGCCCGAACATAAAGGGCTTAACCTTCCCGCCGCGCCGGAGCAATGCCGTTCTGGGGCGCTGCGGCGCCCGCAAGCGCCGCACCGCCGCCTACCCCGCCGCCGACTCCCGCTCGACCACCTCCAGCCGGTGGATCCGCTGCAGCAGGAAGTTCGGAAGCCCGAACGCGAGGCTCGCCAGCAGCGCCGCGGAAACCCCCGTCGCCCCGGCCAACCCGATGCCCCCCGTCAACGAGGCCACGGCCCCCGCCGAGGCGACGGTCCCCACGATCAGCCGCCCGCGCCGCGGCACGAGGAGCGCGCACAGCGCCAGGAACACGACGAGCGGCAGGGCGTGCTCGAAGAGGATCCGCACCACCTCCATCAAGGAGTCGAACCGCGTGAACCTCGGACCCCCCCCGGATCGCCAACCGAAGTCCGAGCCGACGTAGTAGCTCAGCGCCGCCCCGGAGACGAAACCCGCCGAGAGCGGGAGGCCGTAGAGCGCCAGCGCCCGGCGGACCCAGCCCGCCGGCACGGGGAACGGCAGCCGTCCCGGGCTGCGCGACACGCGCAGGAACACGAGCACCGGGGCGATGAACGCGACCGCATGCGGGGCGGCGACCAAGAACTTGCCGACAAGGGAGTCGCCGGCGCTTTCTCCCCACCCCATCGACCCCGACGGACCTCCTCGAAAGAACCGGCCCCAAGGCATCGCCGCGAAAAGAACGGCCACCGCCGCGAATGAATAGATCGCGGTCCCCGCGAAGGAACCCACGATCGCGCGGCGGGACCGGACCCATTCATCCGCGGTCGCCAGCCGGACCTCCGCGCGGCCGATCCACGACTGCTGCCGCCAGCGGTCCTCGTCCGTGTTGCGGAAGATGAACAGCGGGGCGTGCTCGCGCAGCGCGAGGTAGGAGAGGGCTGCCAAAGCGGCTAGGAACGTCACCAAGAATGCCGCCGCCTCCAAGGTCCCGAAGCCGCCCCAACCGCGCCGCCAGCTTCCCTGGGCGTGGAAGCTGGCCCCGCAGGCCAGGAGGAGCAGGAGGATCGCGGCCCAGATCCACGTCAGCGCCACGGCGGCGAACCAATGCCACTCCCGGGTGAGCCGCTGCCAAAGGGTGCCGCGCAGCGCGACGACCGCGATCGAACCCGCGAGCAGCGGCACCGTGAGCGCCTTCGCGGCGATCGAATCGGGAGCCCAGTCCGCCCAGGCGGGGCGAGGCTCGATGGTCGTGATCGAGGCGGTCACGGAAGCGATGATCGCCGACTGCGCGAGCCAGGCGGCACCGCAGACCGCGAGCGGCCAGAAAACCGCCCCGAAGACCAGCGCCTCCTTCGGATACGGCAGGAGCTGGAACTCCTCTTCGCGCTGGCGGATCACGCCGAGGAAGCTCAATCCACCGGCGAGCAGCGGGAACAGGATGAGCACCGTGCCGAAGGCGACCCCCTGCGCGAGCGCCAGCCCCGCCTCGACATTCATGATGGGAAAGCCGGCCAGACGCAGCGACCGTTGGACGGGCGGCATCAAGGGCACCGCCGGGAGCAGCGCAACCAGCAGGACCGCCAGCGCCAGAACCACCAGCGCAGCGCGCTCCGCCCAGCCCCGGCGCCAAGGCGCGCCGTAGCGGACCACCGGGTTGTCCAGCACCCACTCGCGGAACCAAGCCGCCACCGCCCCGCCCTCCCGCGCCCGGTCAGGTTCCCGCTGGTTTCGCTTTCATCCCCAGCAGCTCGCGCAGCCGGGCCCCCTCGTCGCCCCAAAGCTCCATCGGGTGCCCCTGCCACACCACCTTCCCGTCCGGGTCCGCGAGGAAGCCGTGCGGGATGCCGCGGATCTGGAGCTGCTGCATCATGGTGCCCTTCGAGTCCACGCCGATCGGCTGCTTCCAGCCCTGCTTCTTGACGAAGGTCTCGACCGTCTTCGTGTCCTCGTCGGAGACCGCGACGGTGACGAGGTGCGCGTCGAACTCGTGGTGCATCGATTCGGCGACCTTCAGCGTCGAGATGCACGGCCCGCACCAGGTGGCCCAGAAGTCGTACAGGACGAACTTCCCGTTCCAATCCTCCCGGGGCGGCGCGGCGTTGATCCACTGCTCGACGGGGACCTCGGGCGCCTGCCGCCCGCGGATGTCCACGGCGCCGAGCTGCTCGGAAACGCCGCCGCCCCCCGCGGTCGGGAGGGACTCCGCGCGGCCCTCGGCCACCGCCTCCAGCGCCGCGCGCCACTCCGCCTCGCGCCCCGGCGCGAAGCCCGCCCCGCGGTAGCGCACCGCGCCCGCCGCGTCGAGCACCAGCACGCGCGGCACACCGCGCTCCGCCGCCGCCTGGAACATCGCGCTGTCCGGATCCGCCAGCACCGGGAACGTGAGGAGATGCGTCTTCGCCAGCGCTTCCGCCGACTCCTTCGTTGCGCCGGAGACCACCGCGACGACGCGGACGCCCTTCTCCGCCAGCGGCGCGGCGATGTACTCCTGCACCGCCTGCAGCGCCGAGACGGAGCGCGGCGACGTCGACCCGGCGAACAGCACCAGCGTGGCCTTCTCGCCGAAGAACCCGGGCCCCGCGAGCCCCCGGTGCGCGTCGAGCGCCGCGTAGGGCTTGCCGATCTCCGCCTTCCAGCCGTCCTGCGCCGGATTCGGCCCCGCCGCCAGCAGCAGCAGCAGGGGAATCATCCATCGAAGTCCGCGTCGCGCCATGTCAGTGCCCCGTGTGTGGTGGATCGCCTTCAGGGCAACACGGACCGCGGCGACCCGCAACGGGATTGCGCCGCCGCGGTTGCGCCCTCCGCGGGGGGCTGGTCCGCTGATGCGACCCCCGCGCCGGAAGGCCGTCCCGATGCTCAAGCTCCTCTGCTCCGCCAAGATCAACCTCACGCTGGATGTGCTCCGGCGCCGCGAGGACGGCTTCCACGAGATCGACACGGTCTTCCAGAGCGTCGGCCTCTGCGACGAGCTCTGGGCGGAGCGCAAGACCTCCGGCGAAGACGAGCTGGTCGTGGACGGGGCCGAGTCCGCGGGCGTGCCGGCGGACGGCGCCAACCTCGCGCTGCGCGCCGTGGCCGCGTACCGCGAGCGGCTCGGCGGGGGGCGTCCGCTGCGTCTGAAGCTGACGAAGAACATCCCCCACGGCGCGGGCCTCGGCGGCGGTAGCTCGAACGCCGCGGCGGCGCTCTTCGCCGCGCACCGCCTCTGGGCGTCCTCGCTTCCGCCGGAGGAGCTCGAGGCGCTGGCGGCGGCGATCGGCAGCGATTGCGCCTTCTTCCTGCGTGGCGGCGCCGCGCGCGGCACGGGGCGCGGCGAGCTGCTCGCGCGCCTCCCGCTGAAGCGCGCCGCCGGCGTGGTCCTCGCCGTGCCGCAGGATCGCGTCGCCACCGCCGGCGCCTACCGCGGCCTCGATCCGGAGCGCGACTTCGGCGCCCGCAGCGACGCGGAGCAGGCGGCCCGCTGGCTCGCCGGCGCGTCGGACGACCCCGGCGCCTGGCACAACGCCTTCGAGCGCAGCGTCTTCGATTCGCACCCCGCCTGCGGGGCACTGGCCTTCCGCCTCGGCGAGCTCGGCGCGCTGCGCGCCGGCCTCAGCGGCAGCGGCTCCGCCTGCTACGGCGTCTTCGCCGACTGGCCCGCGGCCCGGGCCGCCGCGGAATCCCTCGCCGGCGCCGCCCCCGTGGTCCGCGCCGTGCCCTTCATGGACCGGTCCCTCGTCGTGATGGAAGACGCGGAGGCGCGCCGCTAGCGCCCGGCGGCGCCACGCTCCGCATCGGCGGGAAGATCAGGATCGAGTTCACCACCACCGGCTTCGCCCCGCGCGCATAGGTGCCGTAGGCCGCCTCGAACTCCGGCAGCAGCGCGAGGCTCACCAGCGTCGGCGCGTCCGCCCGCATCGGCCCCGCCTTCCTCGCGTAGACCGACGGCGGAAAAAGCGGGAACCCCTTCATGAAGAAGGTGAAGCGCTCCAGACCCGCGGCCTCGGGGCTAGCCATGCCGAAGTACAGCAGGTTCGCCTCGCGGTGGCCCTGCCGCGCCAGCTCGCGCGCCGCCTCCCCCAGGCTCTCCCCCCAGTCCACGTTGCTGTCGGACAGGATCGCGCGCGCGTTCTTCGGCGAATGGTTCACCAGCACGTTGAAGTACGTCGCCTGGAACGGGTGCGACACCAGCGCGCTGGTCGCCGCGATCGAGAGGATCAGCACCGCGAAGCCACGCCGCAGCCCCCCCGCGTTGGTGAACTTCCCGAGGATCATCCCGAGGATCACGCACCATGGGAAGTAGATGAACAGCACGTGCCGGTGCCCGATGTTCAGGCCCGAGGCGGCGACGATCGCGAACAGCAGCAGGAACGGCGCGACCAGCACGAACGCGCGCTCGCGCCGCCAGGTGCGCGCGTCCAGCATCCGCTTCCACACCAGCAACAGGCCGTGGAGCCCCCCCAGCAGGTAGATCACCGGCGTCTTCAGCAGCACCGTCACGAAATAGTATTGGGGATAGCCCTGGTCGGAGGACTGCCCGAGGAGGAACGAGCGGCGCTCGCCGACCATCCCCGCGGTGTTGATCGGCGCCAGCGCGGTCTCGGGCAGCAGCCGCGCCGCGCGGAGCCGGTCCGTCGCCCGCAGCAGCGCGCCGCGCGGCACCTCCGCGGGGGGCTGCGCGTAGGCCGCGGGGCGCTCCAGCAGCGGCTCGCGCCGGTCGCTCCGGAACTGGAACCCCGAACCCGCCCACGCCGCCGCGAAGCCGAACACCGCCAGCGCGCCCAGCGCCGCCGCGAGCGCCACGCCGTCCGGTCGCGGCGCCGCCGGCGTGCTGCCGTAGCGCTTCGGGCGCACGCGGTTCAGCAGCCAGATCGCCGCCAGCACCGCGAACTGCAGCACCGCGAACACCGCCACCGGCAGCTTCACCAGCGAGCCGATCCCCGCCGCTGCGCCGAACAGCAGCAGCCGCGCCGTGGTGGGCCGCTTCCACCAGCGCCACGCCGCCAGCGAAACCGCCGCGCAACCCGCCAGCATCGGAACGTCGAACGTCGCGTAGCGCGCGTGGCCAAGGTACTCGGGATAGAAGAGCAGCAGCGAAAAGGCGAAGAATCCCGCGCGGCGCCCGCCGATTTCCGCCGCCCAGGCCCACGCCAGCACGCCACCCAGCAGCCCGATCCCGATCGGGACCAGCCGCCCCAGCAGCAGCATCCGCGACGGGTCGGCGCCCGTGTGGTACAGCACGCGGTAGCCCCAGCTCCACTGGTCCCCCGCGCGCCACGACGCCACCTCCCCCGGGTCCGGCGGCGTTCCGCCGCCGAACAGCGCCATCGGCAGCGCGAAGAGCGTCTTCGCGAGCGGCGGGTGCTCCGGGTTGAAGCGCAGGTCGCCGTACTCCGCGATGGCGTAGCCCGAGCCGAGGTGCGGCACCTCGTCGATCGTGGCCGATAGACGCCGCGCGCCGTCCAGCGCCAGCAGCAGCCACACGAACGCCACCGCCGCGCCGGCGAGGTACTCCCACGCGATCCGCGCGCGGCGGCTACCGGCGCTCAAGGCCGCTCCCCGGAAAGCGCGCGGCGCAGCGTTTCGACCGTCATGGGCGAAAAGCCCTCGTAGTGGTTGTTGATGAAGCACTGCACCGGCACGCCCCGGGAAAGCGCGGCGCGGATCCGGTCCGCCCAGCGCTCCAGGTCCGCGCGGCGGTCGAAGAGCATCGAGCCGTACTCATGGTTCAGCGCGCCGGTCAGCACGTTGTACTTCGTCGACACGTCGCCGAGCAGGCGCAGGTAGATGAACGGTCCGGTCTCCTCGATGAGCAGCGGATCGCCCTCCGCCACGCCGCGCCGCGGGTCCAGGTAGGCATCGGTCCAGGCGCGCGTGGCGCCCAGTGCGCGCAGCATCGAATTCACCGGCGCCGTGTTCCACGATGCGTGGCGGAACTCGACCGCGACCGGGAACGCGCCGCCCAAGCCCTCGAGGAGGCGGCGCAGGTGGCGCTCCGACTTCGCCGCGGTCCATGGGCCGAGCTGCAGCAGCACCGCCGCCAGCCGGTCGCCGAAGAGGGGCAGCAGCTCCGTGAGGCCGAGCCAGTCCGCGCGCGCCGCGGCGTTGTCCAGGTCGAGCTGCGCGTCGTGCGTGAGCGACTTCGGCGCCTTCAGCGCGAAGCGGAAGCCGGGCGGCGTCTCCGCCAGCCAGCGCTGCACCGTCGGCTTCGCCGGCACGCGGTAGAAGCTGCCGTCGATTTCGACCGCGTTCGCGTACTGCGCGTAGAACGCAAGCTCGCGCCGCGGCGACAGGCCCGCGGGGTAGAACTTGCCGCGCCAGTGCTGGTGCTGGAACGCGCAGGTGCCCGCGGCGAAGTTCGCGGGGAACGCCGCGCCGGGCGCGATGCCCGAGGGCGACGGCGGCGGGCCGGGGTCCGGTTCGAGCTCCGCGAAGAGGTCGAGCTGCGGGTCGCCGGGGCGGCGCTTGCGCGGTACGCTCACCGGCGCGCCATCCGCGCCAGGATCTCCGCCGCCGCGTCCGCCACCGCCTCCGGCGCGAGGCCGCGGAGGCAGCCCAGGTGCTCCGGCTCCGCCAGCGGGCATCGCGTCTTCCAGCACGGCATGCACGCGAGCCCGCTCCGCGCCGCGACCACCGCGTTCTCCGGAGGCCACGGGCCGTTCCGCAAGGGATCACTCGCGCCGAACACCGCCACTGTCGGCACGTCCAGCAGCGCCGCGAGGTGTGTCGGCCCCGTGTCGCCGCCGACGAACAGATCCAGCAGCGAAACCACCGCGGCCAGCTCGCGCAGCGTCGTCGGGGGCGCCGCGAAGCCCTCCGCCCCTTCGAGGCCGGCCAGGCACTCGTCGCGCCACGCCTCCTCCTTCGGCCCCCAGATGACGACGGGGCGGAGGCCGTGGCGCTCGCGCAGCAGGCGTCCGAGGGCGGCGAAGGCGGCGGGGGACCAGCGCTTGGTGGCCCAGCCGGCGCCGAGGTTGAGCCCCGCGAGCGGCTCGCCGCGCCAACCCGCCGCGCGGAGCGACTGCGCCGCCTTGTCGCGCTCCTCCGGCCGCAGGGGGAGCCGGCCGCGCGCATCGGGGGGGGGCTCGACGCCGAGCGCCCGCAGCAGCGCCAGGTTCTTGCGGACCACATGCGCCTCCTCCGGGCCCGGCGCGACCCGGTCCGTGGCGAGCAGGCCGCTCATCTCGCGGGCCAGCGCGCCGGCGAAG
The DNA here is from genome assembly GCA_033764015.1 of Candidatus Sumerlaeia bacterium. Lineage (GTDB taxonomy): Bacteria > Sumerlaeota > Sumerlaeia > SLMS01 > JANRJK01 > JANRJK01. The sequence goes on from JANRJK010000023.1 coordinate 107,453, forward strand.
GCGACGCGCCGCGGCGCGCCGCTCGCCCGCGCCGCCATCGCCGACTTCGCCAACCCCTGCAGGTCCAGCGCCGCATCCCAGCCGTCCGCCCGCACCCGGCGGAAGTACGGCACCACTTCCCCCCGGAAACTCCGCAGGAACGAGCGCCCGCGCCAGCGCTTGCGCGGGATCGCGTACAGCGTGTCGAGCTGCGGGTGGCCCTCGAGGAAGGGCGCGCTCGTCTCCTCCACCAGCCAGCCGATCCGCGCCTCCGGCAGCGCCCGCCGCAGCGCGTCGAGCACCGGCAGCGCGTGGAGCACGTCGCCGATGGCGCTAAGGCGGACGATCAGGATTCGTGGCGGTGTCAACGGATTGGCCTCGGACTTGTTCGGAAAACCGCAGGTGGCTCCCAAGGAACAGGTTGAAACGTGCCGGGATGCCAAGCTAAGAGGTTGGCGCTGGCCGCGATCCGTGGCGAGCGCAACATCAAGCCACAAAGGCGCCGTTGCATGGGAATCTGGAAAAACGCCCCTCGGTCGGACCGGCGCCTCTTCGCGCTCTCGGTCGTCATCCTCGCGCTCTCCATCGGCGTCCTCGGGGTCTCGAAGAACCGCGCCACCGCGAACTCCGCCGACGAGGAGTTCTACCGCTTCATGGACGTCGCGGCCGAGATCTACGTCAACATCCGCAACAAGTACGTCGAGGAGGTCGAGCCGAAGCAGGTGCTCGAGGCAGCCCTCCGCGGCATGACCTCCGTCCTCGACGAGCACACCGTCTACATGCCGCCCGTCGCCCTCGAAGACCTCGAAAAGGACACCGGCAAGGAATACGGCGGCATCGGCATCCACATCACCCTCCGCCAGAACATCCTCACCGTCATGATGCCGATGCCCGGCAGCCCCGCCGCCCGCGCCGGCATCCAGCCCTGGGACCGCATCATCGAAATCGAAGGCGAAAGCACCGAGGGCTTCACCACCCGCGACGCGGTCGACCGCCTCACCGGACCGCCCAACACGAAGGTGAAGTTCAAGGTCTGGCGCCCGGGGCTCGACGAGCCGCAGGAAGTCGAGCTGACCCGCGAGGCGATCCGCATCGACTCGGTCCACCACAAGATGCTCGAGAACCAGGTCGGCTACATCCGCCTCTCGAAGTTCGCCGAGAACTCGACCGCCGACGTGCGCAAGGCCCTGACCGACCTCCGCGGCCAGGGGATGCAGGCGCTGATCCTCGACCTGCGCTTCAACACCGGCGGCCTCCTGCGCGAAGCGATCGAGATCTCCGAGCTCTTCGTCCCCAAGAACGAACTCATCGTCTCCACCAAGGGCCGGAACCGGAACCAGAACCGCGAGTACACCTCCTCGAAGGAGCCGGTCGTCAACACGCCGGTCTTCGTGCTGGTGAACGGCGGCAGCGCCTCCGCGTCGGAGATCCTCGCCGGCGCGCTCCAGGACCACCACGTCGCGACGATCATCGGCCCCGCCGGCCGCAACACCTTCGGCAAGGGCTCCGTCCAGACCATCGAGAACCTCAGCACCTCCCTCGAGGAGGACAAGGAGGGCAACGCGCGGACCAGCGCGCTCAAGCTCACCACCGCCCGCTACTACACCCCCTCCGGACGCACGATCCACGAAATCGGCATCACGCCCGACATCGGCATCCCGATCCCGGAGGACCACGAAAGCCACCTCCTCGAGCACGGCCTCCTCGGCGATCCGCCCAGCCCGGCCCGCCTCGAAGCGGAGGGCGCCGCGCCCGTCGTCCCGGAAGGCCAGCCCTTCTACGAATCCGCCCAGACGCCCCGCTTCCGCGAGGACAACTTCACCGACATCATGCTAGACGAAGCGCTCGAGATGATGAACCAGTACCTCGAACTGCTCCCGCAGCTCGACCCGAAGGAGCGCGCGCCGATCTTCGCCACCACCGGCGAACGCGCCGACGCCGCCAAGTAACCGCGCGCCCAGGCGCGACCCGCAGGCAGGCACGCGGCGCCCCCGGCAACGGGGGCGCCGCTCCGTTGGGGCCGCCCCTGAATCCCTTTGCGTTCCCCGCCCCGCCGGCCTAGCTGTTCAGGATATTGAACGCCACGCCCGGAGACGCCCCGTGAGCCAGCTCCTCCACTACGCCGAGACACTCATGCGCACCCCCACCGCCGCCTACCGCGAGCACTGGGTCGCCGCCCACATCGACCGCTTCCTCGCGGAGATGCCCGGACGCAAGGAGCTGCGCACCGACCGCTTCGGCAACCGCTGGATCCGCATCCGCCGCGGCGAACCCCGCTTCGCCCCCGTCGCCCTCGTCGCCCACATGGACCACCCCTCCTTCCTCGTCCACGGCGTCGAGGACGGCGGACGCCGCGTGGTCGGCATCTTCGAGGGCGGCGTCAACGACCCCTACTTCCTCGGCACCCGGGCGCGCCTCTACCGCTCCGCCCAGGACGAAGGCGTCGGCGCCACCGTCGTCCAGGCCGGCCTCAAGACCGGCGGCGCCGAAGGCACCCGCCCCGTCATCCTCGAAGCCGACAGCGACGCCACCGGCGCCGTCCTCGGCATGTGGGACCTCCCCGCCTTCGAACTCCGCGACGGCATGGTCCGCAGCCGCGCCATCGACGACCTCGGAGGCTGCGCCATGATCCTGGAAGCGCTCCGCCGCGCCGCCCTCCACAACGGCGACGTCGACCTCATCGGCCTCTTCACCCGCGCCGAGGAGGTCGGCTTCCGCGGCGCCCTCGCCCTCGCCCGCTCCCCCGAGCGCCACCAGTACCTCCCCGCCGACGCCTGGGTGGTCTCCGTCGAAACCTCCTCCGCCCGCCCCACCACCCCCATCGGCGGCGGCGCCGTCCTCCGCGTCGGCGACCGCTCCTCGATCTTCGCCCCCGAAGTCTCCGCCGCCCTCCGCGACGTCTCCGACGAACTCGCCGCCACCACCGGCCACCGCGGCCTCCGCCGCGCCCTCATGGACGGCGGCACCTGCGAGGCCACCGCCTTCGTCGCCTACGGCTGGCGCGCCGGCGGCGTCTGCGTCCCCCTCGGCAACTACCACAACATGAACGTCGAAACCGCCCGCATCGACTCCGAATACGTCGCCGCGCAGGACATGGAGGACCTCGCCGCCGTCATGGCCCGCCTCGGCTGCGGCGGAGCCCTCGCCGCCGACGGCAAAGGCGCCGCCGCCAAACTCCTCGAACGCCTCGAAGGCCTCGCGGACGAGGCCGAGCCCAAGCTGCTGGCGACCGCGGGGGGTTGACAGGAGATTCTCCGCAGCCCAGTGTCCGCCCAGACCAACCGCGAGGCGCGACCGATGCGGACCTATCAAGCAAGCGTGTGGAAGGAAGGCGCCCTTTTCGTCGCCCAGTGCCTCGATGTCGACGTCGCCAGCCAAGGCTCGACCGCCGACGACGCGCTCGCGAACCTGCGCGAAGCCGTCGAGCTGTTCCTCGAAACCGCGTCCCCGCAGGAAGTCCAGGAGCGGCTACGAGAGGGAGTGACGGTGGCGCCCTTCGAGGTAGCCATTGGGTAGGCTGCGCGTCCTCCCCGGCCGCGAGGTCTGCGCGATCCTCGAAGCCCACGGATTTTCCCAAGCCCGCCAGCGCGGCAGCCACATCGTTATGCAGGCCGAAGTAGCAGGCACCACCCGGACCGTCCCCGTCCCCGACCACCGGGAACTGGCGCCGGGGACCCTGCTGGCAATCATCCGACAGAGCGGCGTCCCCCGTTCCGCGTTCGAAGTGTGAGGATGGGAGGCACACGCCTCGATGCATCATCACCGCACGTAAAGGCCTCGCGGACGAAGCCGAGCCCAAGCTGCTGGCGACCGCGGGGGTTTAAGGGCGCGCCCGCGCGATCCGGAACAGGATCCCGCGCGAGGACGCGAAACCGCGAAGAAGGTACTTAAAGAGGACGCGTCCTTCCGCTCGGAGCGCGGCCGCCTCGCGTCTTCGCGCCCTCGCGTGGGAAAGTGATTGTCGGAGCGCGTGGGGGCGGAGAAGATAGAACGCGTGTGCTGGGGAACCGAGGAATGCTGAGTGCTAAACGAGATGCTGCCCACACGGAGATGCTGTGATGGCGGGAATCAAGAGAGGCGCTGCTGCTGGCGCCAACAAGGGAAGTGGCAAGAACGGCCACGAGATCGCCTGTTTGGCATCTCGACGCCTCTGCGAATTGTTCGGAGAGCGGCTTCGGATGTTAGCGCTTGAAGTACAGAGAACGCCGACTTCAACTTGGTGCGGACACTCTCTAGTGGATGCAACCAAACCCATTGCTTGGGTGAACCATACAAAGAGAAAGGGATCTATCACCGTTTGGATCAGGCGGTCTGCCTCCGATCCCATGCGTTTAGGGGGATCAACTCTGCCGTTCAAGACAAGAAGTACGGAGTACAAGGGGCCATTTCAGTGGTATGGCCACCATGTCCAGATTGCCAGTATTTGGCAACTCGACGAGTTGTTCGAAGTCATGATCGGTAATGATGTGTGTGGAGCATTTTTGGATCGAGTTGAATCGGACCCCGCTACGCTGATGTACCCTGAAGAGCTGCCTGATACAGAAGAGTACCGCGAGGGGATAGGAAAGCGCGTACTGGTCAATCGGTACGAGCGAAGTTCGTCCGCACGTCAGGCCTGCTTGAAGCACTTTGGCCCCTTGTGTGTCGTCTGTGGAATGAGTTTCGGGGAGGTGTATGGGCCTGAGTTTTCCGGGATAATGCATGTACACCACCTTAACCCAAGATGTGGCGCCAGCGGTGATGTGATGGTGAGCCCCATTGATGACCTTCGGCCTGTATGTCCGAATTGCCACACTGTGATTCACAGCCGCCAGCCTTGCTACTCTATCGAGGAAGTGCGCTCAATTCTGAACAAGAACAAGTAGTAGTCATTCGTCCATTCCCTTCGAGATGGTCTCCAAGACTTCTGACTGGGAATGCACGACGATTCTGCACCAAAGGCAGATTATGGCCCACCAACATCATTGAAGGGCGCGGTTAGGTGGCGAGTTACACGAGAGCACCGAAAGCACAATTTGTGAAATCCAAAACCCCTAGAATCGCCCCCTACTCCCCCTCCCCATCCAGTGGCAGCTTCATCTCCCCCGGGTTTGTCGGCCACGGTTGCAGCCGCACCGTGATCGACGAGCCGGTGACGGGGACTTTGCCTTGGAAGAAGCCGGATTGGTGGTCGGCGTGGACGTCGAGCAGGTCGCATTCCACCGGGCCGAGTTCCACCGTTCCGCGCGAGCCGGAGAACTGGTCGTCCGTGAGGGCGCCGATGATGTCGGGCGCGATGCGGACGCGGGCGTTCGCCGCGGGGGCGCCGCTGGGCGATAGGATCAGCACCTCGAGCCGGTCGATGCGCGGCGGCGCTGGTTCGAAGCGCGCCTCCTTGCGGAAGTCCTCCGGCCCGAAGTCCACCGCTTCCGAGCGCCGCAGCGCCAGCGCCCCGTCCGTGAACACCAGCCGGTACGTGCCGGGCTTCGACACCTCCGCCATCAGGAACGTGTCGCCCACCTGCGCGTCGCCGGGATCGAGCGCCTGCCAGGCGCCGGACTCGTCGAGCTCCTCGAGGCCGACCACGGGGACCAGGCCCGCCTGCAGGTCCGGCGGCTTCGCCTCGTAGTTCACGATCAGCCAGCGGAACGCGGGGATCTGGAAATCGAGGCGCGCGGGGCGCTCGGCGCTTTCGATCGCCGGCGCGCGTCCGCGGCGCGTGGCGCTGTAGCGGGGCGGGTTGCCCTCCGCGTCGAACGCCATCGCGAGCGCGTCCTGCTCGCGGTTCAGCGGCAGGCCCGCCAGCTCGTAGCGCCCCTGCGCGTCCGTGACCGTTTCGCTGCGCCGCTCCCCGCCCGTCGCCACCATCACGCGGACATCCGCGAGCGGCTCGCCGGTGCCCTCCAGCGTCACCGTCCCCTGCAGCCGCCCGGTCCCCACCAGCGGCGAAAACAGCCCCCGGGCGTCCACGTCGATCGTCGTCGTCTCGCCCATGCGGAAGGAGACCGTGTGCTCCACCGTCTTGTCGGGCGCGTCGCCGGTGGCGACGATGCGCACGTAGGGCGCCGGCGGCATCGGCGCCAGGCGGAACGCGCCGGTGCGGTCCATGGTGAACGGGCGCGCGCCGCGGGAGAACTCCGCCACCGCCGGGTTCACCGCCTCCTGCATCCGCAGCGTGTCCATCACGGCGTAGGGGTCCTCCGCGTCCACGCGCAGCTCGACGATGCGCAGCGAGACCTCCGCGCGGTCGCGGTCCGGCGGGATCGTCAGGTTCACCGCCAGGCGCGCCGGCTCCTGCAGTTCGATGTCGCCCAGGTCCAGCGTCGCGTGCGCCTCCACCGGCTCCGACAGCACCGGATCGACGAAGGCGTAGCGGTCGTCGTTGTCGTACAGCACCGCGCCGGTGAGCTCGTCCAGCGCCAGCCAGTCGGTCTCGACCGTGCCGTCCCCGCGCGAAGGGTACGTCTGCCAGTTCGCGGGGAAGTCGCCGAGCTCGAGCCCCCAGGCGGCGCGCACTCCGCTGTAGTTGGCGAAGCGCAGCGAGACGCCGTCGGCGGCCTTCCCCCCGGGCAGCACGGCGCGCGCGCGGAGCTTCGCCGGCACCGGCAGATCGAACTCCGAGCCGCCGGCGGGATGCTGCGCGATCTCCGCCAGCGTCAGGCTCGAGACCGGATCGAACATCGTGACCGAGGAGGCGGACGCGGAGGCGGGGAAGCCGCCGTCCTTCGCCACCGTGAAGCGCTCGGAGCGCCCGGAGGCGAGGTCGCGGACGATCGCCTCGAGGCCGCTCGCGGGCGCCCCGGACACGCGGTAGCGCGCCACGAACTGCACATCCGTCTTCGGGCGGTCGGGGCCGGGGACCGGGCGGATGCCCTCGTTCGGGTCCGGTTTGCGTTCCTGCGGCGCCGCCACCTCCGGGCGGGGCGCCGGGCGCGGCGCCGGTGTGGGCGAGGGGCCGTCGGCGCGGCGCGTGGCGACCACCGCCGCCAGCCCCAGCATCGCCACCGCGGCGAGCCCGAAGGCCGCCATCTTCATCTTCCGCCGAGTCTCCAGGTCCGCCACCGGTCCAGCCTCCTAGACGATCGTCGACAGGTCCACGTGCGTGTTGGTTTCCGCGGCCCGGTACACCGCTTCGAGGAAGCGCTGCACGTCGTAGCCCTCCGACACCGGCACCGCGCAGCGCTCCCGCTTGCCGTTCAGCACCGCGGCGAAGTCCGCCACCTGCTCGTAGTAGGCGTGCCCGTAGTAGTGCGGTGTCAGCGTGAACGGCGAGCGCACCAGCTCGCCCTCGGTCACGACGCGGCGCTGCTCGCCGGTCTCGAGGACGATATGCCGGTCCGTCAGCTCGATGCGCCCCGCGTCCCCTTCGATGGTCATCTCGTGCACCTGCGCCGGGAACCCCCGCAGCGACCAGTGGCACTCGATCTCGCCGGTCAGGCCGTCCGCGTGGGCCGCCTGGATGCGCACGTCGTCCTCCACCTCGCGCGAGTGGTGCGAGCGCATCAGCGCGCTGACCGACTCGGGCAGGCCGAAGAGCCGCTGCACGAGGAAGAGCAGGTGGCTGCCGCTGTTGATGAGGACGCCGCCGCCGGAAAGCGCCTTGGTGTAGATCCACCCCTTGCGCGGCGCGAAGACCTGGCTCAGGCGCATGCGCGCGTCGTAGCGGTGCGGCCGCCCGATGGCGCCCTCCGCCACCAGGCGCCGCGCCTCGTTGAAGACCGGGTGCTGCGCCAGCATGAACGCCACGCCGGTGGCGAGGTGGGGGAACGCCTCCGCCTCGTCCCGGATCCGGCGCGCGGCCTCCAGCGTGTGCGCCAGCGGCTTCTCCACCAGCACCCCCGCGCCGAAGCGCAGCGCCTCGACCGCGAGGTCCGCGTGCGCGGCCTGCGGCGCGCTGATGATGACGCCCGCGGGCTTCTCCGCCGCCAGCATCGCGCTGAATGACTCGTAGAAGGGGGCCGCCACGCCCATGCTCTTCACGTGGACCCCGAGCTGGCGCTTGCGGTCGCAGATCGCGGCCAGCGCGCACCTCGGCGCCATCGACGCCATGGCGGAGTGCATGATGCCCATCTTGCCGAGCCCCACCACCGCCACGCGGGCCGCGCGCGGGATCGGCGAATAGTACTCGCCCGATTCGCTGTCGGGGGGCGGGGTCGTCACCCCAGGAGTTGCGGCAGACATTCCTCGAGCCCTTCGTCGTAGGAGCGCGGGCGGAACCCGAGGTCCCGCTCCGCGTCGGCGATCTCCACCGGCTGCGCCTTCACGACGCCTTCGATGTTGTCGCGCGTGATCGGCGGGTTCGCAAGGAGCGCCTCGCCGGTGGCGGCGATGATCCGGCACAGCCAGATCGGCAGCGGCAGCACCGGCGCCGGCCGCCCCTTCGCAGCCGCCGCGGTCCGCGCGAAGAACTCCCGCGCCGTCATCGCCTCCGCGCAGCCCAGCATGTACGCCTTCCCCGCGGCCATCGGCGAATCCAGCGCCATCAGCACCGCCATCGCCAGGTCGTCCACGTGCACCGGCCGCATGTCCTCGCGCCCCGGGCCCACCACCGGCACCACCGGCAGCTTCCGCAGCAGGTTCACCAGCTTGAAGAAGATCCCCCGCCTCGCGGGACCGTAGATGATCGACGGGCGCAGGATCGTCCACGCCAGGTCCGAGCGCCGCACCTCCTCGTCCGCCAGGAACTTGGTGCCGCCGTAGACCGAATGGTTCGCGCGGTGCGCCGACATGCTGCTGATCTGCACCCAGCGGCGCACCCCGGCCTCCATCGCCGCGTCGACGAAGTGCCGCGTGCCCTCCACGTTGATGCGCGACGACAGCGCCATGTCCGGCTTGCCGGTCGAGACCACCGCGGCGGCGTGCACCACGGCCTCGGGCTTCGCCTCCGCGAGCGCCTTCGCCACCGAGCGGCGGTCGTGGAACTCGCCCCGCACCACCGGCACGCCGGGCGTCAGCAGCGAGGAGTCGGCGCCCTCGCGCGCCAGCGCCACCGGCGTCCAGTTGCGCGCCGCCAGCAGGGCGCGGCAGACCGCCGAGCCCACAAAGCCGTTCGCGCCGCTCACAAGGACCACCTTCTTCATGGCGTCGACGTTTCGGCGCGCCCGGCACCGTGGCAAGCGCCTTGCGCGGCGGTCACCGGAGCGCCGGGCGGCGGGCGCCCGCGCGGAAGTCCGCCGGCTCCAGCTCGTGCTTCTTCAATTTGCTTTGCAGCGTCTGCCGCTTGAGCCCCAGCCGCGCCGCCGCGCCCTTCGGACCCCCCACCACGCCGCGGCACGCCGCCAGCGCCGCCCGGATCGCCTCCCGCTCCGCCTCCGCGAAGCTGTCCCGCAGCGACCGCCCGCCCTCCGCGAACTCCTGCGGCGTCGGCAGCGGCGTGCGGTCCGAGGCGGGGACCTCCGTGCGGGGCGCCACGCTCTCCGCCGCCTCCGCGCTGTCGCCGGGGCGCGTGTGCAGCGCGCGCTTCTTCACCGCGAGCAGGTGCGGGCGCAGGTCGATCACCTGCCCCCCCGTCAGGATCACCGCGCGCTCGATCACGTGCTCCAGCTCGCGCACGTTGCCGGGCCACGGATACTCGAGGATCGCCCGGAGCGACTCCTGGCTGAAGCCCATCTGCGGGCGCCCGTGCCGCGCGCGGTGCATCTGGAGGAAGTAGTGCGCGAGCAGCGGGATGTCCTCGCCGCGCTGCCGCAGCGCCGGCATCCGGATCGGAAACACGTTCAGCCGGTAGAACAGGTCCGCGCGGAACGCCTTGCGGTCCACCTCCTCCTGCAGGTCGCGGTTCGTCGCCGCCACCAGCCGCACGTCGATCGGGATCGTGCTGGTGCCGCCCACGCGCTCGATCTCGCGCGCCTCGAGGACGCGCAGCAGCTTCACCTGCGAGGCGAGCGGCAGCTCCCCGATCTCGTCCAGGAACAGCGTGCCGCGCTCCGCGAGCTCGAAGCGGCCGAGGCGGCGCTGGTGCGCGCCGGTGAACGCGCCGCGCTCGTGGCCGAACAGCTCGCTCTCGATCAGCGTCTCCGTCAGCGCGCCGCAGTTCACCTTGATGAACGGCGCGCGCGCCCGAGGGCTGCGCTCGTGGATCGCCCGCGCCACCAGTTCCTTGCCGGTCCCCGTCTCGCCCGAGATCAGCACCGTGCTCTGCGTCGGCGCCACGCTGCGGATCTGCGTCAGCAGCGCGCGCCATTCCGGGCTGCGCCCCACCATTCCGTCCACGGGGAACTGCTCGCCGATCTCCTCGCGGAGGTACTCGCCCTCCAGCTCCGCGCGGCGCCGCAGCGACTCGAGCTCCTCGAACGCCACCGCGTTCTCCAGCGCCACCGCCAGGATCGGTGCGATCCGCTCCAGCAGCCGCGCGTCCTCCTCCCCGAAGCGGTTCTCCTCGCGGTGCGCCACGAACAGGTAGCCGATCACCGCGTCGCCGCGCTCGAGCAGCGCCGCCATGCCCGAGCGCACCGGCTCGCACTCCCAGTGGCGCATGTCCACGCCGTCGGTCTCGCGCATGCTCGCCACATCGCGAACCAGCAGCACGCGCCGGTGCCGCAGCAGGAAGTCCGCGGGCGACCCATCCTTCACATCCGCCCGGTAGCCAACGGTCTTGCCGAAGTTCTCGAGGCCCGTCGATACCACGACGGTTTCGAACTGCCGCGTCTCCGGCAGGTAGCGCGCCATGCCCATCGCGTCCACGTCCCAAAGGCGTCGGAACGCCACCGAGGTGGCATCGAAGAACGCCTTCAGGTCGCGATGGTGGAGCAGTGCTTGGACGAGGTCGTAAAGGAGCGTGTCGAATTGCGGCATGTGCTGTGGTGGTCCCCCAAGGGGCCGAACATTCGGCTCGCCCGGTCCCGGGCTCAAGCCCGATCCACGGCGCAATCCAGCACGAAGACCCCCCAATCGTCCTGCGACGATTCGTCCCGCAGCGCCCAGTCCGCCTGGCGGCAGAGGTCGAGCACGTAGTCGCGCTCCGCCATCAGGAAGCCGGAGAGCACCATGGGTAGATGGAGCTTCGCCAGCGGCGCCAGGTAGGGCGTGAACTCCTCCATCAGCATGTTGCAGGCGATGAGGTTGGGCGGGGCGCTACCGGCGAGGAGCGCCGCCTCGAACGCGGACCGGAACGACTTGCCGAGCACGAAGTGCGCGCGCCCGCCCACGCCGTTCAGTTGGCAGTTCTCCGCGAAGTTCCCCGCGCACACGTCGTCGTGCTCCAGCCCGAAGGCGGCCTCCGCGCCGAAGCGCACCGTCGCGATCGACAGGATTCCCGAACCCGCGCCCACATCCAGCAGCACCGTCTCGGGCTTGGCGAGGCGTTCGAGCATCCGCAGGCAGAGCTGCGTGGTGGCGTGCGTGCCGGTGCCGAAGGCTTGGCCCGGCTCGATTTTCAGCACCAGCGCCCCCTTCGGCGCGTCGGCGGGCAGCTCCGCGTCCCACGGCGGGCCGACAAACAGGCGCTCAGTCACCCGCGTGAGCCGGAAGTACTGCCGCCAGTTGGCCCCCCAGTCCTGGTTCTCGATCCACTCGAAGGCGATCTCCCAGCGGTCGGGGCCCGGCTCGCCGAGCTGCTCCGAGACCACCGCGCGCAGGCGCGCGGTCCACTCCTCGCACCGGTCGCCCTCCTCCGCCGCGCCGAAGACGCGCACCCAGTCGGGAGGCTCGGAGCGCCCCGGCGTGGTGGGGTACTCCTCGAGGCCGAGGACGCCCTCCGCTTGGAGCAGCATCGTCGAAAGCAGCTCCCACGCGTCCGCGGAGGGGCGGCGGTGGAAGGCGATGGAGGCGGCGGGCCACTGGGCGGGGGCGGGCACCGGCGGGCTACTCCGTCAGCCAGTCGAAGTGCACCGCCGCCCCGGGGCGGTCGGTGCGCTCGAACGTGTGCGCGCCGAAGTAGTCGCGCTGCGCCTGGATCAGGTACGCCGGGCCCCGCGCGCGGCGGTAGCCGTCGAAGTACGCCAGCGACGCCGACAGCGCGGGCACCGCGAGGCCGTGCTCCGACGCCAGCGCCACCATGCGGCGCAGCGACGTCTCCGCCCCCTGCATCGCGGCGGAGAAGTACGGCGACACCAGCAGGTTCACCGGCGCCGGCTCCGACTCGTACACCTTCATGATCTCGTCGAGGAGCGCCGCCCGGATGATGCAGCCGCCCTTCCAGATGCGCGCGATCTCGCGGAGGTTCAGCCCGTAGCCGAACTCCTTCGACGCCTGCGTCAGCATCGCCATGCCCTGCGCGTAGGACATCACCTTGGCGGCGTAGAGCGCCGAGGCCACCTGCGGCGCCAGCACGTTCGCCGGCAGGATGCCCGCCTTCGCCTTCGGGCCCGGCAGCGCCTCCGCCGCCGCGACGCGCTCGTCCTTGAGCCCGGAAATCAGCCGCGCGTCCACCGCCGCGGTGATCGTCGGCACCGGCACGCCGAGGTCGAGCGCCGCCACCGTCGTCCACTTGCCGGTGCCCTTCTGGCCCGCCTTGTCCAGGATGTAGTCCAGCAGCACGCCCCCCGTCTCCGGGTCCTTGCGCGCGACGATCTTCGACGTGATCTCGATCAGGAAGCTCTGCAGCCGCGGGTCCGTGTTCCACTCGGTGAACGTGCGCTCCAGCGCCGGCGCGTCGAGGCCGCCGATGGTGCGGAGCAGGTCGTACGCCTCCGCGATGAGCTGCATGTCGCCGTACTCGATCCCGTTGTGGACCATCTTGACGAAGTGGCCCGCGGAGCCGCGCCCCACATACGTCACGCAGGGGCCGGAATCGGTCTTGGCGGAGATCGCCTGCACGATGTCGGAGATGGACTCGTAGCCCTCCCGCGTGCCGCCGGGCATCAGCGAGGGGCCGAAGCGCGCGCCCTCCTCGCCGCCGCTCACGCCCATGCCGAGGAAGCGCAGGCCCACCGCCTCCAACTCGCGCGTGCGGCGCTCCGTGTCGCTATACAGCGAGTTGCCGCCGTCGATGATCAGGTCGCCGTCCTCGAGCAGCGGGCGGAGCTGCGCGATCACGCCGTCCACCGCAGCGCCCGCCTTCACCATCACCAGGATGCGCCGCGGGCGCTCCAGCGACGCGGTGAACTCCTCCAGCGTCTTCGCGCCGGTGATGTTCCGCCCGGGGTTCTTGGCGAGGAACTCGTCCGTCACCGAGCCGGTGCGGTTGTACACCGAGATGGGGAATCCGCGGTCGCTGATGTTGAGGGCGATGTTCGCGCCCATGACCGCGAGTCCGACGACGCCGAAGCGCTGGGTGCCCGCCATGGCCGGGTGTCCTGTCGAAAGGGAGTGCGCGCCCGCGAGCAGCGGGCACGGACGCATGGTCCCCCGCCGCCGCCGCGCGGAGCAAGCGCCACCCCGCCTTGCCCCGGCCGCCTTCCACGGCCCCACGCTCGCCCATGGTCGTCGGACGCTACGCCCCATCGCCCACCGGCGCGCTGCACCTCGGAAACCTCCGCACCGCCGTGGCGGCCTGGGCCTCCGCGCGCGCCCGGGGGGGGCGCTGCCTGCTCCGCATCGAGGACATCGACCGCGCGCGCTCGCGCCCCGAGCACGAAGTCGCCCAGCTCCGCGACCTCGCCGCCCTCGGCCTCGCGTTCGACGGCGTCCCCGAGCGCCAAAGCGCGCGCCTCGCCCACTACCACGAAGCGCTCGCCGAGCTTCGCGCGCGCGGCTTCGTGTACCCCTGCTTCTGCTCGCGCCGGGAACTGCGCGACGTCCAGTCCGCCCCCCACAGCGACGGAGCCGAGCCGCCCTACCCGGGACGCTGCCGTGCGCTCGATCCGGCGGAGGCCGCCGCGATGGCCGCCACGCGCCAGCACTGCCTGCGCCTGCGCGTCGCCGATGCACCCAAGCGCTTCCGCGACGCGTTCCTCGGCGAGCGGGAGATCGACCTCGAACTGGACGGCGGCGACTTCGTGGTCCGCCGCGCGGACGGCGAGTACGGCTACCAGCTCGCCTGCGCGGTCGACGACGCGCTGCAGGGGGTGACGGAGGTGGTGCGCGGCGAGGACCTGCTGGTCTCCGGCGCGCGCCAGTCGTGGCTGCTGGCGTGCCTAGGCCGCGCGGCGCCGCAGTACCGCCACATCCCGCTGGTCCGCGACGCGGCGGGGCGCCGCCTCTCGAAGCGCGAAGGCGACGACGACCTCTCGGCCTTCATCGCCTGCGGGTTCGATTCGGGGGCGGTGTTGTCGTATCTGGCTTGGACGCTGGGGCAGTGCGACCGCGGCGAGCACATCGCGCCCGCCGCGCTCGCCGCGCGCTGGACTTGGGACGGGGTGCCGCAGGAGCCCGCGGTGTTCGACGCCGCGGACCTGGAGCCGTACCGCCGTTAGCGCGTCACAGCGCGCGCGGCGGCCAGTTCTCGATCTGCACCTTCACGTCGCCCTGTACGCGCGCCTGGCAGCCCAGCCGCGAGTGCAGCGTCTGCGTCGGGCACAGCTTGTCGAGCGTCTCCAACTCGTCGTCGTCCTGCTCCGACAGGTTGTCGTCGGTGCCGTCGAGGACGATGCAGTGGCAGGTGGAGCAGGCGCAGACGCCGCCGCAGGCGTGCTCCATGCCCACGGTGTCCTCGAGGTCCTCGGCGACTTCCAGCAGGGACAGGCCCTCTTCCGCTTCGACGGTGACGTTGGCGGGGAGGAAGGTGACTTTGTGCTTGGGCATGGTGGTCGAAAATGACTCCGGGAGGTTGGGGCGAAGCGGGTGCCGCGGGGGTTTGTTCAATCGGTTGCGCGTTCGGTGCCAGTCGACTCCGGGGGCTTCGGCGCGGGCAACGAAAGCGTGGCCGCCACCTCGCGCTGGTGGTCCGGGTTGACCATCGCCGGCGTCAGGGCGGGCGCGGCGCCGGCGCCGAGCACTTCGGAGGCGCGCCGGCCCTTCAGCCCGCGCAGCAGCGCCGCGTTCATCATCGCCACCGCCAGCGGCTGGGCCGCGCCTTCCAGCCGGTCGCGCGCCGCCTTCAGCGCCGCGAGGTCCTCGCCCCCCATCGCCGACTTCAGCGCCGCGAGCTGCTCCTCTATCACGATCAGGTCGATCTCGTCGATCAGGTCGCCCGCTTCCGAAATGCCCTTCTCCGTGGCGCGGACCGCCATTTCGGCGTACAGGCGCTCCTCGATCAGCGCGCGTTTCGGCGCGTCCGTGCCCGCCGCGCCGCGCGCCGCCACCAGCATGTGCTCCACGTCCGCGTCGCTCAGGCCGTAGCTCGGCTTCACTTCCATGCGCTGCGCCAGGCCGGTGCGCTGGTCCTTCGCCGCGACCGACAGCAACCCGTCCGCGTCGAGCGTGAACGCCACCTCGATGCGGTGCAGCCCGGCGGGCAGCGGCGGCAGCGGCCCCAGGCGGAAGCGCGCGAGGCTGCGGTTCTCCGCCGCCAGGTCGCGCTCGCCCTGCAGCACGTGCAGCTCGACGTGCGTTTGGCCGTCCACGAAATTCGTGACCACCTCCGTCACCGATGCGGGCACCGTGGTGTTGCGCGGGATCACCGTCTGCATGATGCCGCCGTAGGCCTCGATGCCGAGCGACAGCGGCGTCACATCCAGCAGCAGCAGCGAGCGCTCCTCGCCGCCGAGGATGTTCGCCTGCACCGCCGCGCCGAGCGCGACGACCTCCTCCGGGTGCAGCTCCGTGTGCGGCGCGCGCCCGAAGTAGTCCCCCACCATGCGGCGCACCAGCGGCATGCGCGTGCTGCCGCCGACCAGCACCACCTCGTCGATCTCCTCGTGGAGCAGGTCCGCGTCCTCGAGCGCCTTGCGGCAGGGCTCGAGCGTGCGCGCGGCGATGGGGCGCGCGATCGCCTCGAACTCCGCGCGGGTGAGCGGCACGCGGTGCTCGCGCCCGTCCGCGCGGAAGAGCGCCTCCGTGGCGTCCGCGTCCGTCAGCGCGATCTTGGCGCGTTCCGCGGCCAGGCGGGCGGCCTGCGCCAGCGCGGGCGTCATCGGCCCGGCGCCCGCGCGCTCGATCAACCGGTCCGCCACCGCGCGGTCGATGTCGTCGCCGCCCAGCTCCGTGTCGCCGTTCGTCGCGAGCACCTCGAACACGCCGTCGCGCACGCGCAGGATCGAGATGTCGAAGGTGCCGCCGCCGAGGTCGTACACCGCGACGACGCCCTCGCGGCGCTCCTGCAATCCGTAGGCGAGGCACGCGGCGGTGGGCTCGTTGACGATGCGGAGCACCTCGAGCCCCGCCAGCGCGCCGGCGTCCTTGGTCGCCTGGCGCTGCGCGTCGTTGAAGTACGCCGGCACCGTCACCACCGCCTTGTCCACCACGCCGTCGAGCACGAGCTGCGCGCGGTCGCGGAGCGCGGCGAGGATCTCCGCGCTGATCTGCGGCGGCGTCATCCAGCGGCGGCCCAGCTTCGCCCGCAGCACGCCCCCCGCCGCGCCGGCCACCTGGTACGGCAGCCGCGGCAGCAGGTGCGCCACGTCCTCGACCGAGCGCCCCATGAGGCGCTTGGCGGAAAACACCACGTCGGCGGGCGCGGTCTCCATCAGCTCGCGCGCGGCGTCGCCCACCACCAGCGACCCGTCCGGCGCGGCGCCGACCAGCGACGGCACAATGCCGCGCCCCCCCTCGGGCGCGAGGATCCGCGGCGCGCCGTCCAACACCGCGGCCACCAGGCTGTTCGTCGTTCCGAGGTCGATGCCGACGACTTTTGGCATCACACATCCCCGCATGGATTCACGGACGGTCCCCCGCCCGCGCGGCATTCCGCCGGGAAGCCGCGCTTGGCGCAACCCGGGAATGCCCCGCGGCCCGCCCGGCTACGCACCGAACAGCTCCCCCTGGTGCTCCGCCGCGCCGCGATGGTCCGGGAAGAGCGCCGGATAGCGCTGCGCCAGCGCGTCCGGCGGGGGGGGCGCGTCCATGCCGAGGGCCCGCGCCAACGCGAGCGCGTTCGCCAGGCCCTGCCCGCGGACGTGGTTGTTGAAGATGGCTTGGATCAGCTTGCCGCGGGGCAGGAGCGCCTTGATGCGCTCGGCCCAGTCGTGGATCTCTGCGGGAGTGTAGAGGTAGTCGTAGCGCGCGTCGCCCGCGCCGTCGCGCCACCAGTTCGCCGCGTTGCGCCCGTGGAAGCGGATGTACGCCACGGGGCCCGTCGCGACCAGCTCCGGCGGGATGTTGTGCGGCAGCGCCGGCTGGTCGATGCTGGCGAGCGTGGCGCCCCGCCGCTCGAGCTCCTCGAACACGCGCGGCTGCCACCAGCCCGCGTGGCGGAACTCGACGATGCGCGGGTGGGCGGCGAACTCGTCCAGCAGCCGCGCCACGTGCGCCCAGTGCGCCCCCGTCGCATGGAGCCGGAACGGGAACTGCAGGAGCAGGCCGTCGAAGCGGCCCGACTCCGCCAGCGCGTCGAGGAAGGCGTGCATCGCGCGGAGCTGCGCCGGGTCCGGGTCGCCGCCGATCGCGTCGTGCGAGAGGCCGCGGTAGAGCTTCGCGGTGAAGCGCAGCCGCGGCAGGTCCGCGGTGGCGGCGGTCCAGGCGCGGGCGTGCTCCGGCGCGGGGATGCGGTAGAAGCTGGCGTTCACCTCCGCCACGGAGATCCACCGCGCGAGGTGGCGGAGCGGATGGAAGCCGGCGGGCTTGCGCGCGGGGTAGACGATGCCTTCCCAGTCGGCGTAGGACCAGCCGGCGGAGCCGAGCCGGACCTGCGCCGCCGCGGTCACGGGCGGATCGCCTGGCGCGCCTCGAGGAAACGGTCGAGGTCGCGGTCGCGGACCATGCCGACGAGCGTTCTCCCGGAGAAGACCGGCAGGCCCCACGCGCGGCTCCCCTTCACCGCGAGGAACGTGGTCAGGCCGTCCGTCGCAGGCGCCAGCGACAGCGCGCGGTCGTACGGCACCGCCAGCTCGACCGCGCGCAGCCAATCGACCCGGTGTGGGTCGAGCGCCTCGATGTCCTCGCGGAGCAGCCGCCCGACAAGGCGGTCCTCGTCGACCACCGGCAACTCGTACACCGCGCCCAAGGGGCGGAAGTACAACTCGAGCGCCTCGCGCGCGGTGGTCTCCGGCGGCACCACGACGCGGACCGGCCGCATCAGGTCCGCCGCGCGCACGCGGTCGAAGGCGGCGTACAGCGCCGCGTTCGCGCCGCTCGACTTCGCCAACCGCATCAGGAACCAGCCGATGAAGATCGTGAACAGGCTCGACGTGTTGCCCATGGCGACGCCGATGGCGCCGAGCAGCATCAGGCCCACGGCGACCGCGATGCCGCCGCGCGCCGCGATCCGCGTCGCACGCAGGTAGTCCCCGGTGGCGCTCCACACCGCCGCGCGGAGCATCCGCCCGCCGTCCATCGGAAAGCCCGGCAGCAGATTGAACAGGAAAAGCGCGAGGTTCAGGAACGCCGCACTGACGAGCAGCTCGGCGAAGAGCGGCGAGCGCTCCGCGAGCAGCAGCGCCAGCCCCGGCGCGCCGAAGGCCGCCGCGAGCGCCACGGAAATCGCAGGGCCCGCCGCCGCGATCATGAACTCCTGGCCCGGCGTGCGCGGTTCGCGCCCGATCTGCGCCACCCCGCCGAACAGGAACAGCGAGATGCGCTCCGTCGCGATCCCGTAGCGCCGCGCCATCAGCGCATGGCCGAACTCGTGCGCCAGCAGGCTGAGGAAGAACACCAGCGTGAGCCCCGCCCCCGCGATCCACACGACCGGCGAGCCCGCCGCGAGACCCTCCACCCGCTCCGGCAGCGAACGCGCCTGCATCCACGCCACGAAGGCGAACAGGAAGAACCAGCTCCATTGGAGCTGCACCGGGATCCCGAAGAGCTTGCCGACACGGAGGCCGGACTCATTGCCGAACATGTCACTCCGCCGAGTGGGCTATAGCCGCCGGGGCGCGGTTGCACCCTCTGCGGCTGGTCCGCACCGTGCAAGAGGCTTGCCGAAAGGAAACACGGAAATGCCCATCATCACCTTCCGCGACATCGCCCCCGCAATCCACCCGAGCGCCTTCGTCGCGCCCAACGCCACCATCATCGGCATGGTCGAACTCGCCGAGGATGTGTCGATCTGGTACACCGCCGTCCTCCGCGGCGACGTCGAGCCGATCCGCGTCGGCGCCCGCTCGAACGTCCAGGACGGCTCGGTCCTCCACACGGACCGGGGCTTCCCGTGCGTGCTGGGCGAGGAGGTCACCGTGGGCCACATGGCGTGCGTGCATGGCTGCGTGGTCGGCAAGGGGTCGCTGATCGGCATCCATGCGACCGTGCTGACCGGCGCCGAGCTCGGCGAGGGCTGCGTGGTCGGCGCCGGCGCCGTCGTGCCGGAGCACAAGAAGTTCCCCCCGCGGTCGCTCATCCTCGGCGTGCCCGGCAAGGTGGTCCGCGAGGTCACGCCGGAGGAGGCGGAGCGCTTCGCCCGCGGCATGCGGCACTACGTCGAGAACGGCCGGGCGCACCGGGCGCTGTCGGACGAGTGGCGCCGGGCGGAGTGAACCCGCCGCCCGGCGCGCGCCCCAGCCGCTACTCCTCGTCGGCCCCGGCGGGGGAGCTGTCTTCGCTGCCGGGGATCGCGACCGTGCCGACCAGCTTCTCGCGCAGCTCCCGCTCGATCGAGTCCGCCGCCGCGGGGTGTTGGCGGAGGAACTGCCGCGCGTTCTCGCGCCCCTGGCCGAGCCGCTCCCCCTTGTAGGAAATCCACGCGCCCGCCTTGTCGACCACCTTGTGCGCCGTGCCGAGGTCGAGCAGGTCCCCTTCGCGGCTGATGCCCTCGCCGAAGATGATGTCGAACTCCGCCTCGCCGAAGGGCGGCGCGACCTTGTTCTTCACCACGCGGGCCCGCACGCGGTTGCCGATGTTGTTCCCGCCTTCCTTCAGCGCGCCGATTCGGCGCACGTCCACGCGGACCGACGCGTAGAACTTCAGCGCCCGCCCGCCCGGCGTCGTCTCCGGGCTGCCGAACATCACGCCGATCTTCTCCCGCAACTGGTTGATGAAGACCACCGTGGCCTTCGCCTCGGAGATCACCGCGACCAGCTTGCGCAGCGCCTGGCTCATCAGCCGCGCCTGCACGCCCACGAAGCTGTCGCCGATCTCCCCCTCGATCTCCGCCCGCGGCACCAGCGCCGCCACCGAGTCGATCACCACCACGTCCACCGCGTTCGACTTCACCAGCGTCTCGCAGACCTGGAGCGCCTGCTCGCCGCAGTCCGGCTGGCTGATCAGCAGCTCGTCCAGGTTCACGCCGAGGTTGCGCGTGTAGCGCGGGTCCAGCGCGTGCTCCGCGTCGATGTACGCCGCGATGCCGCCCGCCCTCTGCGCGTTCGCCACGATGTGCAGCGCCAGCGTCGTCTTGCCGCTCGATTCGGGGCCGAAGATCTCGATCAGCCGCCCGCGCGGGAAGCCCCACACGCCGAGCGCGCGGTCGAGCGAGATCGAGCCGGATGGAATCGTCTGGAGCTGGGGGCCGTCGAGGTGCTCGCCGAAGCGCATGACGACGCCCTCGCCGTGGTCCTTGCGGATCTGGCCAAGGGCGGTTTCGAGGGCTTTCTGGCGGGCGTCGGCGGCGGAAGTGCCGCGGGAGTTGGCGGTGGAGCTCATGGGTGTCGTTTCCTCACTGTTTCGCCTTTGTTACGCTGTCCGCCGGAGCGGACGCAAGGGAAACCGGCGGCCCGTCAGCGCAGCCGCGTCTCGTGCGGATGCGCCCAGTCGTACAGCGTCACCTGCTCCTGCTCGAGGACGCGCGCCGTGTCCGGGTGCAGCTCGCCCGCGACGCGCCGGCTGGGGAAGATGCCCTCCGGCCGGAACCGCACCATCAGGATCAGCAGCAGGCCGTACACCATGTAGCGCAGCTCCGGGTTGGCGCGGATGCCGTAGTCGCGCGCGTTGAACGCCTCGATCGCCTCGCGGAGCAGTTCCACCAGGACCATCAGGATCGTCGCGCCGGCGATGCTTCCGGTCATGCTGCCCATGCCGCCGAACACGACATAGACGAGGATGTACACGCTGAAGATGAACAGGAACTGTGTGACGTAGACGCCGCCGTAGAGCATCGGGAGCATCGCGCCGGCGAGGCCGCCCAGCACCCCGCTCCAGAAGAACGCGAGCGACTTGTACATGCCCAGATCCACGCCGCACGCCTGCGCGGCCACCTCGTCCTCGCGGATCGAGCGCCACGCCAGCCCCACGCGCGAATGCGTGATCCGCCACGTCAGGAAGAAACCCGCCGCGCACAGCAGCACCGACAGCGCCCAGAGCGGGCCCATCTGGCCGACGCCCACGGAGAAGCTGAGCAGCGGGTCCTCCGCCGGGCCGAGCGTGGCGAACGGCACGTCCTTCAGACCCTGCGTGCCGCCCGTCACCGAGTTCCAGTTCCGCGCCGTCAGCACCACCAGCTCGGCGAAGCCGAACGTCACGATCGCGAAGTAGTCGCCCGTGAGCCGCAGGATCGGCAGCCCCAGCAGCACCGCCCAGATCCCCGCGTGGAGCGCCGCCGCGGGGATCGCCGCCCAGAAGGGCCATGGCTCGCGCCACCAGGCGCCGTCCCCAGGCAGGCCGTCGCGCAACAGGATCCCGCAGGTGTACGCCCCGATCGCCAGGAACGCGGTGAATCCGAGGTTGAGCTGCCCCGTGTAGCCCGTCACCACGTTCAGCCCCAGCGCCGCCAGCGCGAAGATCGCGACCTGAGCCAGCAGCGTCATCACCTGGTTCGAGAAGAGGCCGCCGCCCTCGCCGGCCGCATGGAGCGCCCAAGGCACCGCCGCGGCCAGCACCGCCGCCAAGCCCAGCAGCGCGCCCTGCGCGGCGCCGGGCAGGCGCTGGAAGCGGTCGCGGAGCCCATCGGGCGGAGGGAGGACGGGGGGCATCGGGCGCGGGTCTACCGGGTCGGGCCGTACAGGAAGCGCGGGGTGAGGGAGCGGATCTCCGACGGCTCGAACATGCCGAAGTTCGAGTCCTGGGTCGCGTCCTCGGAGGTGGCGCGGAGGAACACGCGCCCGGTGGCCGGCGAGGAGAGCATCTGCCCGGGCCCGCGGGGCGCCAGGCTCTTCTCGCGCCCGTCCCCCAACCGCACCCAGCCGGGTCCCGCGAAGTCGTACGCCTCGTACACGAGGCGCTGGTTCGTGCCCGGCTTGTCGTTCACCTCGAGCACGAGCGACTCGGGGCGCAGCACCACGCCGGCCGCCTCGGGCGGATCGAACGCGACCGTGAACGACGAGCGGTGGAACCGCACGCGGCCGAGCGCGTCGAATTCGAAGGTCGAGTTCGCCGCGGTGCCGAGCAGCCGGACCGAGGCCTCCGCGGAGCTCGGCCGCGGCAGCGGCAGGCGCACCAGCAGCACCGTCGCCTCGGAGCGCTCCGCGTCGGGGATGTCCGCGCGCAGCGCGGGCTCGCCGTCGTACGCCAACCCGATCAGCCACGCCCCGGAGGGATCGGTCTTGAAGGAGCTGGTGCCGCTCACGGGGGGGTAGAAGTAGGACTTCACCGCGACCGCGGCGTTGTAGCGGTTCAGTTGTCGCGCAGCCTCTTCGCCCTCGCCGGGGGGGAGCGCCATCTCGTTGAGGAGCGCCACGAGCGCCTTCGGCGCGGTCGACTCCGTGAGCGCGGCTTCGCCGCCGGCGGCGAGCGGCCCCAGCGCGTAGCTGTTCTCCGAAACGACGACGTACGCCTCGTCGAAGTCCATGCCGGTGCCGTTGCGCACGGCGCCTTCGAGGCGCGGCGGTCCGCCGGCGCCCGCTCCGCGCAGCTCCGCGGTCACGGCTCCGCCCAGCTCCGCGGGCCCGCGCTCCTGCAGCAGCGCCACTTCGTACGGGCGGAGGCGCCAGGAGCGCACCAGGACCTCGCCGCCCTGCGCGACGATCTGGGGGGCCTCGCCCGACGCCGGCGCGACGTTCTGGCCGAAGGCTCCGAACATGCCCGTGGTGAAGCTGCGGCCGCCCTCGAAGGTGCTCCAGCGGCTCTCGTCCGAAAGCGTGGGGGCGGTGCCGGCGCCGAAGGCCGACAGGTTCAGCTCGTTCGGCGTGAAGACCGCCGCGGTGCGCCGCAGCGATCCGGTGGACTCGCCCGCCGCCGTCTCCAGCAGCGCCACTTCGCGGTGGATCGCGAGCCCGCCGCGCGTGAGCCGCCCCAGCCCGTAGATCAGCACCGAGAACACGATGACCAGGGCGGGGATCGTCCCCCACGCCAGCTCGTAGCGCTGGCGCTTGCCGAGCAGGTAGAAGTGCAGCGGGCCGATGACGATCGCGTACACCACGCAGATGAAGCTGATGATGAGGTAGTTCGGCGGGCTCCCCGCGTCGGCGGAAAGCACGCGCAGGCCGTCCGCCGCGTCCGGCGCGTCCGACTGCGTCCAGCCACGCTTGAGCGTGCCGACGTAGCTGAACCGGTGGTCCGCGAGGTTCGGCACCGGGAGCGCGCCGAACCACGCCGATGCCAGCCGCTGGTCCAGGTTTCGGCCGATCGTCTCCAGGTCGAACGCGAGGAAGTACAGCCAGCCCTTGCCGTGGCGCTCGCGGATGAAGAGCGGCTCGCCCGCCGCCGTCGCGAGCAGCACCTGCGCGGATGGATCGCGCGGCGTGATGCGGGAAGCGATGTAGGACTCCTCGCGCGTGTCCTCGCCGGCGAACTCGGGGCGGTTGTCCCGGCCGAGCTCTTCATAGGCGAGGCCCTGCTGCGTGGCGACCAGGCGGAAGCTGCCGTCCAGCGCGGCGGCCAGCAGCGGCGAGCCGTCCGGCGGGTACGAGCCCGTGTGGCGCCCCCCCAGCAGCACCAGGTGCCCGCCCATCGCGACCCAGTGCATCAGCGCCTCGCGCACGGGGGCGGTCAGCTTGCCCTCCTCCCACTGCGGCAGGACGAGCGCGTCGGCGCCGTCGTAGCCCGCCCAGTGGTCCGGCAGTGTGTCCACGCCGAGCCGCGTCCGCGTCTCGTACTCGAGGTCCGAGCGCAGCCGCGGCAGTTGGAGCGAGGAGTTCCCGGCGTCGAGCGTCGCCACCAGCGTCCGCGACTCGGAGATCGTCTGCAGCCCGTTCAGCGCGTAGGTGGAAAGGAGGCGCCCCGTGTCGGAGCGGAGCTCCAGCACCGGCGGGTTGGGGTTCGGATCCGTCGGGAACTTGGCGTAGACGAAGAAGACCTTGCTCGAGAAGCCGGGCACTTCGATGTCGCGCGAGAAGTCGAAGGCGGGCATCCCCTCCTCCTCCGGCGTCGAGCGGACGACCAGTCGCCCGGCAAAGTCGAGGTCGCGGTCCCCCGGCTTGCCCGAAGAGGGCTGGTTCGTCACGCGCACGATCACCGGGGTCCACGCGCCGGCGCGGAAGAAACCGTCGTAGCCCGCCTGCGGGAGCACCGTCAGGGCGCTCTGGGCGTGCGCCGCGGCGCTCCAGAGCGCGAGCAGCAGCGCGGCGGCGAGGATGCGTAGGGGCGTGGTTGTCACTCGTAGCTGATCCGGTCCCGGTTCTCTTCGATGATCTTAGGCCCGATGCCCTTGACCGCAAGCAAGTCCCGTTCTCCGCGGATCGGTCCGCGCTGCCGCCGGTGCTCGACGATCCGGGCGGCGAGCGCCGGGCCGATCCCCGCGAGCGCCTCCAGCTCCGCGGCCGACGCGCGGTTCACCGCGATGCGCGCCCCGCCCTTCGCCGCGGGCGCTGGGGCCGGCGCTGCGGGCGGCTCGGCGGCGCCGAACGACAGGTAGGGCCGCAGCCGCTCGACCGTCTTCGGGCCGATGCCCGACACCCGGTCCAAATCCTCCGCGCTGCGGAACGGCCCCTTCGCGGCGCGGTCGTCCAGGATCGCCCTCGCCTTCGCCGGCCCGATGCCGGGGAGCGTTTCGAGCAGCTTCTGGTCCGCGGTGTTCACGTCGATCAAGCCCCCGGCGGAGGCCGGCTGCGCGGCAGCGGCGTCCACGGCGGCTGGGGTGGCCGCCTGCCCTTGCGGGGGAGCCTGGAATCCGGGCGCCAAGCGCGGCGGCGCGGCGGCGGGCGGCGCGGGCGTGGCGGTCGGGCGGGGAGCGGCGGCGATCACCGGCGCCTCCGCGGCGGGGCGCTCGTACCAGCGGCCAAGGACGATGCCGGCGAGAATCGCCAGCCCGATCCCCGCGGCGAAGCGCCACTCGCGTCCGCTGCGACCGGGCACCGGAGGCGGCGGCTCCCGGTCAGACCGGCGGCGGGCCGCTCGTGAGCCGGTTCGGCGCCGACACGGAGCGTTCCAGGATGTTCTCGAGTTGCTGCTGCACCATGCCGGTCGTCGAAAGCCGGTTGGCGCGGATGTCCTCGACCACCTGCGCCAGCTCCGGCAGCAGCGCGCTCGATGGCGACGCGCCGAGCGCCGGGTTGCTCTTCATCTGCGACTCGGAGGTCTTCACGAGGTGGTCGATGATGCCCGCGAGCGCCTCGAGGTCGCGGCGGAACCAGCTCACCGATTCGCCGCTGTTCGCCAGGTACGCCTCGGGGCGCGTGTCGTCGCCGCCGCCGAGCGCGAACGCCAAGGGCGCGATGTTCGAAAGCTTCAGCCGCTGGTCGTGCCCGATCAGGATGTTCACGTACTCGACATCGCCGTGCGGGACCCCGTGGCGGTGGAAGGCGTCGAGCGCGTAGGTGATCTGGAGCGCCATGCGCGAAAGCAGCGGCACGCCGATCGCCGGCAGCCGCGCGATGAAGTCGCGCAGGTTGCCGCCGGGGAGGAACTCGTACACCACGCGCAGCAGCTGCGCGTCCCGGTCCGCGTACACAAGCTTGCAGATGTTCGGGTGGTTGATCTCGGCGATCACCTTCATGCGCTGGTCGATCGCGCCGAGGTGCGCGCTCATCTCCGGCGTGATCGCGAAGATGCGCAGCAGCACCGGGATGTCCAGGATCCGGTCCTGCGCGGCGAAGGACGCGACGTTCTCCAGCGCGGTCATCGGGCGCTCGAAGGAGAACCGCGCCGCGAAATTCGTCAGCGAGCGCACGCTGGTCGGCGTGCCGACCACTTCCTTCCCGAGCGCAACGTGCCCCACGATCGCCTTGTGCGTGCGCGACGCCACGGACGGGTCCGCGCTCCCTTCCTGGTGGATCGGGATCGGAGTCGGGTCGGTCGAGGTGGACGCTTTGCGCAGGCGCGCCTTTTCCGAAAGGTACTTCTGCCGGGTGAGGACGGACGCCAGCGCATCGTTCTGCTCGAGGGCCCGGCGGTAGCATTTGTCCGCCAGGTCGTCGCGGCCCGCCGCCTCGAACCGGAGGCCGACGATCTCGAAAAAGCGCGCGCCCGCCTTCAGCTCGCCCACGTCGCCGCCCACCGCTTCCACCAATTCCTGCGCCTCGCGGATCCGGCCCAGGTCGAGCAGCATCTCCAGCAGTTCCAGCCGCAGCGGCTCCTCGCCCGGGTTCGCCCGCAGCGCCGCGGAGAAATGGTCGGCCGCCTGGCGCCGCTGGCCGATGCTGCGGTGCAGCCGCGCCGCCTCGACATGCGCCTGCGCCCGCTCGAAGCAGTCCAGCGCGCGGCGGATGTCCCCGCGCCGCATCCACATCTCGCCCGCCTTGCGCGGGTCCCGCTCCTCCACCTCCGCCGCGGCCTGCGGCGAAGGGATCTCGTCCACGGAAATGGGGATCGCCGACGTGGAAGAGAGATAGCCGCGCAGATCCAGGTCCGACTGCGTGACGCGCTCCTCGACCTCCATCGACACCTTGGGGCGGATCGGCTTCATCGGGGCGGTGGCTTCCTCCGCCGTCGTCTCCCGCCCGCGCCCGTACATCACGGGGCCCGGCGCCATCGGCGCCTCCGCCTCCTGCGATTTGTCGCGGATCCGCAGCACCAGCCAGATGGCCAGCAGCAACGCCATCCCCACGGATCCCGCGAGGAAGCCGTTCGAGGTCAGGTACTCGAG
Organism: Candidatus Sumerlaeia bacterium; assembly: GCA_033764015.1. Lineage (GTDB taxonomy): Bacteria > Sumerlaeota > Sumerlaeia > SLMS01 > JANRJK01 > JANRJK01. The sequence goes on from JANRJK010000023.1 coordinate 134,154, forward strand.
GTCCAAGGCCAGCAGCTCAATCAATCTCGCGCGCTCGCACCGGTGCGGAAGTGTCCCTCGGCGCGGCGTGTGTGGGGTCCGCGCGGAAATGCGTGCCAGACTTATCGGGAGATTCCGGCACGCGCGCAAGCCCGCAACACCGGGCCGCCCGGAAAAACCTGAAGAGGCTAGTCGTCACAATGGTCTGTGCAATCCCTTGGAACACCGCCCGACGCAAGCCTGATCGCGCGCCCAGCGCCGACGGAAGCGAAACAGGCGGCCGCGAACCACGGCCGGGGGGAGGGAGGAATGGTACCGGAAGTGGGATTCGAACCCACGACCCCCAGATCCACAATCATTCGGGTCGCCCGCTGACGAGACTGATCTGGGAACTGGTTTAAAACGACTTACCGAGAGGCGGGACACGCTGGCGCATCGTCGCGACACACTCGGGAACGGTCGGATTTGCCACTTTCCCGCAACCCTTCGGCGGCGGGGATGGCGGCGTTTCCGCGCGATGATGCGCAGGGGCGCAAAGTGTGGTTCAATAGCCCCATGGAATTCGATCCGTCAGACCCGTTGCCCACCAAGGAGCAGGTCCGCGCAAAGGTGTCGCGCGGGACGCGTAAGCTGATCGACGCGGCGGCGGCGATCCGCGACACGCCCGACGTGGTGAAGGCCGAGGCGCTCGGGTTCTCGACCCGCGTGCTGGTGCAGGCTGGCTGACTGCACCGCGACTCTCTAGGCACCCCACCCGCGCTGACCCTTCGTCACGAAACCGGGGCGGAGGTGGCGGTTCCTTCGCGGCTCGCGATGGAGTGAGTGACCCCGCCAAATCCTGCCACCGATCAACCGAAGCCATGGGTGGGACGTCCGAATCGACTTCTTTGTCCGCGGACTCCGGGTTCGGCCCTCCGTGGTTCCGCGCCTCGTAAGGCGGCGAGGGCGTCCAACGGGAGCCCGGCCCTCGCCCGCGCCCGCTAACGGAAGCGGCGAGCGACCGAAACAGGGCTGGGATCAAACAGCGAGTCGCCCAATCAGCCTCGGTGGCCGCCCCCGGATCGGTCCGGAACGCCATCCTCTTCCGCGGGTTCCCTCTACGGAGTCTTCGGCGCCACGGCGAAAAGATGTTATCGTGAGCATCAAGATCGTGATCGAGCCATTGCCGCCCAGGGTGGTCGCTGCGTACCTCGGAAGGAGAACGCCCGCCTTTTACGCCTTTTTTTGCGGAAAAATTCGATTCCCCCTCTTCCCGTGACCAATCGAGCGGCCGCTTAGAAAACGCTTGCTTCGCAAGTCAAGAAAGCGCTTACTCCCTGTGCTATCGATAGCGTTGCCGGCCTGCCATGCCGGAGCTCACGACGGCAAAGCAAACAGCGAGGGCCGCGCCCACTGGGTCGCGGAGCACCCGCGACGAGGTGGGCTCCGCGGCCCCGGTCCTCGGAAAACCAGTCACTCTCTGACCAGAAAGGCGAACGATGAAAAAGCTGATTACAATCGCAGTGGCAGTGCTTCTGCTCGGGTCTTCCGCCCAAGCGCAGATCGTCAGCAACGGGACGTTCGACAGCGCCGCAGGCTGGACAACGTTCCAGATCTTTGGCGCCCCGGGAACGGTCACGTTCAATTACACCGGCGCCCGACCCTCCGCGTCGGCCACTGGCGGCGCGAGCACCGGAGGCGTCCTGCGCTTCCAGCTCCCCGCCGGCGATACCGGAGTGGGCGTCTACACCCCGGTGACGCTGACGGGCGGTAACACCTACGAACTCGACGGCCTCGCAAGGGCGGTCTCCCACACGGCCGCCTCGAACTGGTTCGAGGGGTTCCTTACCTCCTCCGAGCCGGTCGCGGGCGTTGACGTCACGGCGACCCGCCTTGCGCAGCTCAACTCGTGGGCCTGCATCAACTTCGACTCGACGTTTCTCTCCTGCGAGACGCTGACCAACCCCGGAAACGGCGGCGGACAGTTCACGATCCCGGGGACCGGTTCGCAGACGTGGTACCTGGTCCTCAAGTCGGGCACCTGCTGCGGCGGCGGAGCGGCGGATATCGTCGTCGACACCGTCACGCTGACCGACCTCGGTGCGGGCACGACGTACGACGCCCCGCCGACCTCTCTCGTTGAGAGTTTCGACGATGGCGACGACCAGAACAACTACGGCGGCTTCTACCGCGCCTTCGCTGGTGGCGATCCGGGTGGTGTGTTCACGCCGCAGGACGCCAGCATGACGGCCGTCTCGGTCGACGCCCAAGGATTCACGGGCGCTCCGGGCGACCGCGCGCTGCACGTATTCGCTTCCACGCCGCTACAGGGGCAGTCGTTCATCTACTACGGCGGCGTCCTCAGCCTCAGCCCCCTCGAAAACATCGGCCAAAACCTTGGCCTCCTCTCGGCCCTCGAGTTCGACATCAAGCTCGGCAACGCCTCGTCCACCCGCGACTGGGTGGTGCGCATCGAGGACACGAGCGGCACCGCTCCGGAGAACTTCACCTACGTCGACATCGAGCCGTTCCTCGTGGCGGCCGGCGGGACGAACTACGCATCGGTAAGCATTCCGCTGTCGGAGTTCGCCCTTGCCAACGCCGACGGCGGCACGGTCGCGCCGAATCTCGCGACCGCGAAGGTGATCTCGCTTGTCGTCCAGAACACCGCGCTTCTCGCCACCACCCCCGACATCTACATCGACAACTTCACGCTCGTTGGAACGGGTGGCCCGACGTACGACTCACCGCCGACCCCGCTCTCCGAGAATTTCAACGACGGCAATGATCGCAACAACTACGGCGGCCAGTACGCCGGCTTCGCCGGCGGCGACCCGGGCGGCGTCTTCACCGGCCAGGATTTCGCGATGACCGCAGCCTCCGAAGATAGCCAGGGAACGACCGGCGTCGCCGGCGACCGGGCGCTCCACATCTTCGCCAACACGCCGCTCCAGGGTCAGAACTTCATCTACTACGGCGCCGCCCTCGCCCTCTCCGACACGGGCGTCGTCGAGCGAAACCTGACGACATTCACGAACCTCGAGTTCGACATCAAGCTCGGCAACGCCAGCTCGACGAAGGACTGGGTGGTTCGCATCGAGGACACGACGGGAACTCTGGGCGAGAACTACCACTACATCGACATCGAGCCGCTCCTGGTCGCCTCGGGGACTGGATACAACTCGATCTCGATTCCCCTCGCCGACCTCGTCTCGACGCCGGACGGCGGCACCGTGGCCCCCGACCTGAGCCGCGCGAAGAACATCATTATCACGGTGCAGGACGTGAACGCGCTGGCCACCACACCGGACATCTACATCGACAACCTTCGCCTCACCGGCTCCGGGCCGACCTACGACTCGCCGCCCACGGAGCTTGTGGAAGACTTCGACGACAACGACGACCGGAACAATTACGGCGGCCTCTACCGCGCCTTCGCCGGCGGCGACCCGGGTGGCAACTTCGCAACGCAGGACGCCAGCATGACGGCTACCTCGGTGAACATGGAAGGGATCTCCGGCACAGACGGCGACTACGCGATGCACTTCTTTGCCAGCACGCCGATCCAGGGCCAGTCGTTCACCTACTATGGCGGCGTCATCAGCCTCAGCCCCGGCGAAAACATCGGCCAGGACTTGACCAGCTTCACGGTCCTCAACTTCGACATCAAGCTCGGCACAGCCTCGTCGACCAAGGACTGGGTCGTCCGACTTGAAGACACGTCGGCAACCCTTCCGCAAAACTTCCAGTACGTCGACCTCGAACCGCTCCTCACCGCGGCGGGAACCGGCTACAACAGCATCAGCATCCCTCTGGCGGACTTCGTCTCGAACGCGGACGGTGGCACCACCGCGCCGAATCTCAGCGCCGTCAAGGTGATCTCGATCGTCGGGCAGGACGGGGCGCTGCTAGTCACGGACCCGGACATCTACATCGATAACGTCGCGCTCCGCGGCGCGGCGGCTGCATCCAACTGGCAGTACTACGAGTAAGGCCAGCCGTTCAAGCCCCTCACCACCACAACTCCACCAAGGGCCGGGCGGCGCGAGCTGCCCGGCCTTTTCTTTTGTCCCCACGCTTCAAGGGTATCGTCGACCGAGGGGTGTTGGCAGTGACTTCGCGCGAGAGTGGCAGTTCCATCAGGGTCGGAGGTATAGGCTCGTCCAGACCTGGCGGGAAAGTGGCCGATACGAGTTCCACTGCCTCCTGTCTGGAAACGGTCCCGGTCGCAACCTGCCTAGATACCCGGCGGACGGTCACACCAGTCACCCGCAGACCGGTTGATCTGGCGAGCCGTGCGTCGCTATGGGTGATGGACTGAATGAGCGGGTTCCCGGCGAAGCGGCGCCTCTCTGTGGGGCTGCCAATCGAGATCCCTTCGACGCTGTAGCGCTGGGCCGACAGGAGGAGTCCGACGGCGAGCAGGACGAAGAGCGGCGCGGCCGCTTCCGGTAGGAGCATCCCGGTGCCGCCGCGATGGCCGCCCGGGGGGCTCGTCCCGCCCTCCTGCGAATTCCGGGCGGGAAGGGCGCCTACCTGGGTGATGCTACGAGTGGAGTGAATCCCGATGCAGCGGCGTCATCCCTTGATGCCGCTCATTGAGATCCCTTCGATGAAGTAGCGCTGGGCCAGCAGGAACAGGCCTAGTACGGGAAGGATGACCAGCGTGGCCGCCGCCATCAGAAGGTTGATCTCGGTGCCGCCGAGGCGGCTCTGGAATGCCTGCAGGCCGAGTGCGAGGGTGAATTGGCGCTCGTCTGTCAAATAGATCAGCGGACCCATGAAATCGTTCCACACGTACAGGAACGAGAACAAGGCGACGACGATCAGCGCCGGCTTCGAGAGAGGAAGGATGATCCGATAGAAAATGTGGAACTCGGAGCAACCGTCGATCTCCGCGGCCTCGGTGACGTCCTTTGGGATCGTCAGGAAGAACTGCCGAAGCAGGAAGATGTTGTAGGCGGACGCGAAGAACGCTGGGATCCAGAGCGGAAGCGATGTACCGATCCAACCTAGGGTCCGGAAAAGGCTGTACAGCGGCACTAGGAGGACCGCCCCCGGAATCATCATGGTGGATAGCGTGACCCAGAAGAAGAAGTTCCGGCCCGGCCAATCAATGCGCGAAAAGCCGTAGGCGACTAGGGCGCAACTACCGGTGGTTCCCACCACGTTGAGCAGGCACAGGACGACCGTGTTGACCGTTTGCTTCCAGAATGGAATCTTCTCTGTCGCCAGACGGAAGTTCCCCCAGAGGAACTCCGCCGGGAGCATGGTGGGCGGTGTGGCCGTGGCCTCCGCCAGCGACTTAAGCGCGGTGGACAGCATCCAAAAGAATGGGAAGGCGAAAAGGGCCACGACAATCCCAAGGACGCCGTACAGCAAGAGCCGATTCGCAAGGGGGCTAGTTGGCGCCATAGATGACACGATCCTGTGTGAGCCGGTGCGCGACCGCGCTAAGGCTCGCGATGATGGCGAAAAGCACCCACGCCATGGCGCAGGCATACCCCATGTTGAGGTAGCTGAATGCGTGGTCGAACAGGTACATGGTGTAGAACGTTGTCGAGCGAAGTGGGCCACCTGCGCCGTCGGTCATCACATAGGGGAGGGCGAAGACCTGCATCACGCCGATCAAACCCATCAATACATTGAAGTAAATGACCGGCGAGAGCATCGGAAGCGTGACGTGCCGGAACTGCTGGAGGTTCGAGGCTCCGTCCACGCGGGCCGCCTCGTAGAGTGAGGGCGGAATCTCTTGCAGCCCTGCGAGGTATATTACGACCGAGTTCCCGATTCCCCAAAGCGAACCGATCACCAACCCCAGCTTCGCGGTTTCCGGTTCCCCCATCCAGTTCACCATAGGCAGCCCAACAAGCTGCATGCCCCAGTTGAGGATTCCATACTCACCATTGAGAATCCATCGCCACAGGATTCCCAATGCGACCAGTGGAACGAGCGATGGCACGAAGATCATCGCGCGCAGCGCACCCTTCCAACGGGTCGCTGCGTTGAGCAGGACGGCCAGGACGATTCCGGCACCGGTGCTCAAGGGCAGGAAGATCGCCGCGAAGTAAAGGGTGTTCCAGGTCGACTTCCAGAAAACCGAGTCGAATAGCAACTCCTGATAGTTCGCGAGCCCGATGAACACGGGAGGATTCAACACGGAGTAATCGCAGAAACTATAGTACAGGGAGTAGATCGCCGGGAAAACTGTGAAGGAAAGAAGCCCCACCATCCATGGCGACGTGAACAACAGCCCCATCATCAGCTTCTTGCGTTCGCGTGCGGTCATTGCTGACTCCAATCTCGAAGGCGCATCTCAGCGATGCGGTCCCAAGCGGCGTTGGCACGGTCGAAGCGTGGCTTCACTCGCTTCATGAGGAGATCCATCGCCTTCGCGGGAGGCGTATCGCGCACCCAGATCTCCTCGAATGCGATGCCCAGTTCCGCGCGATACTGGTCCCAAAGCGTCATCCGCGGGACACCGCGCGCCTCGGGGGACTCCGCAAGCTCGCGGAACAGGCCGATGTAAGGATTCGGGTGGGAGGAGGCGAAGCTTGGACTCACCTCCCGAAGTGGCGAAAACTTCCGCTGCCCCATGCAGAGGAGCTCCATGTTTTCCTGCATCTGCACGAACTTGATGAAGTCCCAGGCTTCCTCGACATGCCGGGCGCCCTTCGGAATCACTAGCATGTCGCTCTCGACGATACAGGTGCCCATTCCTCCCTCCACTAGTGCCGGGAATGGAGCCACTCCCCACTCAAGACTTGGGTTGTACTGGTCGATGAAGCTGCTCATCCAAACACCTTGAAGCTGCATCGCAAGACGCCCGGAAATGAAGGTGTTGTCCGCCGAAGCGAACTGCCCCGCGCCCGCTTCGAACCGCCGGAGTGCCGGGCGCCCGTACTCGTCCGCGTACCGATCCAGCCATTCATACGCAGTAAGGCCGTCCCCTTCGCCGGCGGTCAACCGGCGCGCATCCTTGTCCACCAGATCCGCTCCGAACCAGTAAACCCACATCATGCTCCACCAACCGGGATCGGAGGGGGAGAACCCGAGCTGCGTGATCTTGCCATCCGCATCGCGCTTCGTCAGGCGGCGGGCGTATTCCTCCAGTTCGGCCACCGTCTGCGGCGGCCGTTCGGGATCCAAGCCCGCTTCCCGGAAAAGGGCCTTGTTGTAATGCAGCGCCACCGTCGCAGGCGTCGAGGGGAGGCCCCAAACGAAGCCCCGGTAGCAGCATCCATCCATGATGGCGGGGATGTAGTCTTCGCGCAGCAGACCGTCACGCTTCATAAGCCTGTCGAGCGGGAGCAGCGCCCCCTTTTCCGCGTAGGACACCACTGTGTGCGACCAAAAACCCGCCACATCGGGAGGGTTTCCGCCGGCTGTCGCCAGCAACAGCTTCCGGTCGATCTGGCTCTGCGAAACATACCGTACGAACACCTTGTCCTGCGAGGCGTTGTACTTGTCGACCACGGCGGCCATGGCGTCCTTCTCGAACCCTTGCCATTTCTCCCAGTAGTCGATGACGACGCGGCCGTCGGCGGTCCGCTCCTCCCCCGGCCTGCAGCCAAGCAGCAACGCGAGCACCAGAAGCAACCCCCAAGGGAGCTTCCGGGCGGAAGCACCGGGCCGCCGGATTGGCGCCGGATGCCGGTGCGAGGCGAAGGTCGGTGGGAACCGCTTGGGTGTCGGATTCATCGTTCTGCCTCGGAGAGGCGCGTGGGCATGGAGGAGGGCGATCCGGTCGTCATGGTGCGGGGGAGAGCCTCGTTTCGCTGCCGTCGATCAATACAAGAACCAGCCATCGACCGCCCCGGCGGGCAGAGCGAGTTCGAACCAGTTCACGTTGAACTCACCGGTCAGGAACTCTAGCCGGGCGATATAATCGCCGGCGGGGATCTCAAGCGGGCTGTCGCCCTCTACCGTGGTCCAGGTTTGCCATCCGCCGGTCGACGGGATCGTCACGCCGGTAGTGTACTCCGCCCGTGACAGCGGCGACCGGACCCGCAGTGTCGCCGTGCCACCGCCAGCGGCGGACGCCGTCCGGAAGCTCGATGTGAAGCTCCCGTCCGCAGGGACCGTGACCGAGTACTCGACCCACTCGCCGGGCTGTACGAACCCAAGGTTACCGCTGGACCCCGGGTCGCTTGTCACTTCGAGGTCGACGCTCTCCTCCGGCCTCTCTCCATCCCCAAGGTTCGCCCCCGTCGTGTCGTTGTAGGCGTAGCCCTGTCCGCCAAGGTCGAAATGCTCGGCCTCGATCCGGCCGGGCAGTTCGACCGGGGCGCCGAGGTACGGGCGCTGCTGGCCGATTTGCGAGACGCGGACCCAGTCGACCACCATCTCCTGTGGGAAATAGTCCGGGTTCTCCGGCGGATTCATAAGGAAGTTCCCACCCACCGCGACGTTCAGCAGAAGGTGGAACCGCTTGTTGAAGGGGGCGGGATAGGCGCCCGCGGAGGACCACCAGGAGGTGCGCGTCTGGACCAGTTCGCCGTCGAGGAACCAGCGGATCCGGCCCTCCTCCCACTCGACCGCGTAGACATGGAAGTCCTGCGAAAGGTCGACTGTCGAGATGCTCCCGCTGCTGTAGACGTTTCCGGGGTAGGGCGCTCCGTAGTGGAGCGAGAAGATCGCCTCCGTCGGTGTCTCCCCGCGAAGCTCGAGGATGTCGATCTCGCCGCTGGCCGCCCAGCCGCCGTACTCGTAGTCGCTCGGGAGCATCCAGATCGCGGGCCAGAGCCCTTGCCCGGAGGGCAGCTTCGCCCGGACCTCCATCCGCCCGTAGGTCCAGTCGCCCTTGAAGCGGCTGTTCAACCGGGCGCTCGTGTATTGGCGCGTCTTTTCCACGCCGTCCGACGGATCGATCTCCGTGTAGGGCTCCTTCCGTGCCCGGATCGTCAAGTTCCCGCCGGAAACGAAGGAGTTGAGCGTGCGTGCGGTGTAGTACTGGAGCTCGTTGTTGCCGCCCCCCCAGGCGTTCACTTCGTGGGTCCAATTGGCGGTGTTGATCGAGGCTCCGCCGAACTCATCCCGCCAGACGATTTCGAGACCCGGTTCGATTGCGCCGGCCCCCGTGCAGAGCGCGGCGACGAGTGCGGGGAGCAGGGAGCGGAGGCGGTGCCCGGGGCTGGTTGACATCGGAGCGGGGGCTCTTTCGGGCGTCTGGCGCCTGGGGCTGGGGCGCTGCGTCCCCGCTTGCTTCGGTGCGGCGCGGTGGTTCCCACGCTGCGCGCGTTATCCTTAACAATTGCGACGCGCCGACCCGGTCCTGTCAAGCGCATTCGACCCGCTCCCGCTCGTGCCGTGGCGACCCGCGCCGCCGGCCCGCCCGCCGGTGGGCAGTGGTCAAGGCGGAGCCAGTCAACCGATTGCTCCCTCCACCCGTTGGAATCGCCATGGAAGATTGCCGCCGCGCCGTGCGCAGTTCGGCGTTGACACCGCCGACGCTATGTTGTCGTTAACATGCAGTAGCGCATTCATCGGCGCCCCGGGCGCATTCCGCCGAACCGAGCGACGCCAGAACGGACTTCGAAGTGAGCACTCCCCGGGCCTTCACCCTGATCGAACTCCTCATCGTGGTCGCGATCATCGCGATCCTCGCGGCCATCGCCGTGCCGAACTTCCTCGAGGCGCAGGTCCGCGCCAAAGTGAGCCGCGCACGCAGCGACATGCGATCCCTCGCCACCGCCCTCGAAGCCTACCGCGTCGACAACAACACCTATCCCCTCGGAGTCGTCGACGCCCCGATCGCGCCGTCCTACTCCCCGTCCCTGATCCGGCGTTCGGTCTTCGCCCTGATCACGACACCGGTCGCGTACATCACGTCCTTCCCCCCCGACGCGTTCAACGGCGACTACCGCTCGAACCCGACCACGGACATCCTCGGGCTCCGCAAGTTCTACGACTACCGCCGGACCCGTTTCGGCACCACTTCCGGCGGTCGCACGACGATCTTCGAAAGCGCGACGGGCCTCGGCATCGGGATCGGTCAGCGCTTCGATTCCTGGCTGCTCTACTCGCCCGGTCCGGACCAGGAGCAGAACCTGAACACCCAGCGTGGCGGCCAGAACTCCTTCGACGTGGCCGGTTTCGGCGACCCGATCGGCGACTGGCCCTTCTACGATCCGACGAACGGCTCGGTCTCCGTCGGCGACGTCGTGCGCGCCCGCGAAGGCGAGGGCGAGTCGCTGGTCGCCCGATGAGCTTCCTGCCCCGTCACCTCGCCGCGCTGCTGCTCCTCGCGCTACCCGCGTTCCCCCTCGCGGACCCCGGCTACTCCGTCGTGCGGGACGACGCGGGACGCTTTTGGTTCGAGGGCCCCGACCGGGAGCGGTTCCTTTCGGTCGGCGTTTGCGCGATCGATAGCGGCGGCTGGCGTCCACCCGCGGGCTCGATCTTTTACGGCGGGCCGGACGGAGAACCATTCCGCGGCGACGTCGCCGCTTGGCGCGCGAGCACCATCGAAATCCTCCGGCGCGGCGCGTTCAACACGCTTGGCGCTTGGAGCAATCCGCAACTCAACGACGGTACGCTCTTCGCCACGCCGAACCTCTACATCATCACCGCGGAGCCCGACCGGCTTGCGAACCTGCTTCGTCCGGGTCTCGAAGAGCTGATGCGGAAGCAAGTTCGCGAAGCGATGGCGACCCACGCCCACCCGGATCGGATCCTAGGGTTCTTCCTCGACAACGAGATGGCGTGGTACGGCCCGTCGCCATGGACCATCCGGGCCAACTCGACGCTGCTGGAGGCCATGCTTGGCCTCGCCGCCGACGACCCCGCGAGAAAGGGGGCGATCAACTTCCTAGCGAGCCGCTACCAGGGCGACCCCTCGCTGATGGCCGCCTCCTGGGGGATACCGGTGACTCGGTTTGAGTCCCTTTCGAAGGAACTCCTCGAGACATCGACAACCCCCGATGCGATCTCGGACCGGGAGGAGTTCACCGCGCGCATGGCGGAGCGCTTCTTTTCGACCGCTCGAAAGGTCGTGTCCGAGGAGGCGCCCGGGAAGCTCCTGCTCGGAGTCCGGTTCGCCGGCTCCGCGCCGCTCTCCGTCCTAAGGGAGTGCGGCAAGCACTGCGATGTCGTCAGCCTCAACGTCTACCGCGCGCGTCCCGACGCGGACGAGCGACTGCTGTCGCACTTCTGGCTGGAGACCCGCAAACCGCTGATGGTCACGGAGTTCTCCTGGCGGGCGACCATCAACAACAGCGGAAACCCCAATCTCCGCGGCGCTGGCGGCGTGGTCCGCACGCAGGCGGAGCGGGCCGCCAATTACCAAGCCTTCGTTTCTGACCACTTCCAGCATCCGCAGATCATCGGAATGCACTGGTTCGCTTGGGCCGATCAATCCCCCCAAGGGCGGTTCGACGGGGAAAACTCGAACTATGGGATCGTCGACATCTTCCACCGCCCCTACGAGGAACTGGTGACGGCGATGTTCGAAACCAACAGGCGGGCCATCGAAGTGCACGGCGCTTCCACCCGTTCGGTCCCCACGGAGCTGCCCGCGCCGCCGGCTGTCGTGGTCGCGCCGGGCCAATTCCCGGACCGCCCCGCATCGCTTGATATCCTCGCGCTTCCCCCTGTGCGGGCGCATGAGCCCTTCATGGCTCCGGACGCCACGTTCGCACTTACCCCCAAGGATCGCGGAGCGTTCGTGCTGCGCGCGCAGACAGGGAACGACTGGGGTGGGGGAGTGACGCTGTATGGCCCTGCGGCGCGGGCAACCGGACGTCCGGGGGCCGGGTTCGCGACCGACCTCGATGGCTACTCCACCCTCGTCCTGGATCTGGAATCCGCGAAGAGGATCAGCATCGAAGTCGTGCTCGACGAAGCGGGCGTCGCCCCACCCGGGGCGGTTTCCTACGAAAGCGGAAACGGCGACGACGGTGAGTCCTTCGCCTGGGGGCCGCGCGAATTCGGCCCGGGCCGCGTGGAGATCCGCCTACCGTTGGCGGATCTCGGCTCCAGAACGGTCTGGGGGAACCAGGACGGCAAGCGGTTCGTCGATCTGGCCGCCCTGAAGGGGCCGTCACTCGTCGTCGGCGGGAGCCAAGGCGAAGTCGAAATCACGCTCCACTCCGTCCGCTTCGAGAAGTAGCGCGTCCCTGCCCTTCAGGGGGGTGGCCCTGTCGAGTCACGCACCCGGAGCGAAATCGGCAGTCGGAGGCGCTCAGCCTGGGTGCTGTTGTCCTTGAGGCGACGCAGTATTAAGTCCCCCGCTAGGCGCCCCAGCTCGTAGCCCGGATGGATCGCCGTGGTCAGCGGCGGTTTCGAGAATGAGCTGTGCAACTCGTCGTCGAAGCCGGTGACCGAGAGCTTCGCAGGGATATCCCGACCGGCGCGCCGCGCTGCCATCATCACGCCGGCCGCCGTATTGTCTGAAGCGCAGGCGATGGCCGTCGGCCCGTTGGCGCCCTCCGCCAACAGATAGTCCGCCTCGAGGCTGCCGACCTCCACCGCGCGCGCAAAGTCTCCTTGGCGGATCCATTTCGCGGGGACTTCAAGGTTCAGTTCCGCCATGGCCACGCGGAACCCTTCCTCTCGCTCCTCCGCATCGTGGTCTCCGATGGAGCCCCCGATGTAGGCGATCCGCCGGTGCCCCAACGCCACCAGATGCCGGACGACGTGGCCCATTCCGCTGGAATTGTCATAGCAAACGGTGGAGACGCCGCTCGGAATGTCGCGTTGGTCGCTATAGTTCAGCAGGACGACCGGTATCGGAAGACGCCCAAGCGCCTCGAGATCCACGGTTCGAAGGATCGAGCCGAGCACCACAAGCCCCCCCACCCGGTTCTCCCGGGTGACTTGGATCGTACGGGGGACGAGCTGCTCGAGGCTGGGCGCGAGGACGAGGAGGACGTGGTACTCGTCCTCGAACATCGCCGAGTCCAACCCCGCGAGCATGTCGGAGTTGAACCCGCCGCGGAGTGCGTCGGCGCCGGGCGAGACCAGCCCGACCACTTGCACCTTCCCCGTCCGCAGGCTGCGGGCGGTGAGGCTCGGTGAATATCCGAGCTCCTCCGCCGCGGCGAGAATCCTCGCCCGGGTTGCGGCCGAAACATTCGGCATTCCGCGAAGCGCCCTGGAGACGGTCATGACCGAGACTCCCGCACGGTTTGCTACCAGCCGTGCCGATGCCGGGGCGAGATCGACGGGCAGGGAGGACTTGTTTCCGGAGTTGGACGACATCGGGTCCTCCGCTGAGCGGATCTCAGATTGGGCCGCCGCCCAACACCATGACCCCCTTCTATTCAGCGCCTCCCTCGGAAACAAGCTCAATCCAATCAATGTTGAATTCCCCCTGGTCGATCGACAGCAGCAGTTGCGTTTCCCCGGGAACAATCTCGATGGGGCCGCCCTCGATTTCGATGAACTCCGTCCATCCACCAGTCGGCGGGACGATCACCTCGACCGGGGCGGTAACCCCGGATCTCACGGAAAACCGTCCACCGGCGCCGCTCGCCGAAGCGACCCGCGCACGAAGCTTGTATCGCGAACTACTCGCCGTCGGAGAAATCGCGTAGGACACCCATTCACCTCTTTCGGTCCAGCCGAGATAGATTCCCCCGTCAGGGGTTTGTTCGAGATCGACGCCATCCCGCGGTCGTAACTCTCCCCCGTTGTTCGTTGGGTCGGCATCCACGTACGCTTCCCCGGGAGCGCCGCGGTCGAACGCCTCCGCCTCGATACGCCCGGGCAAGCTCGCTGGGTACTCGCCCCAGGGCCGCCGCGGACAGCCCTCGCCCAAACGAACGTTCAACTCCCGACGCGCGCGCATCCCGCCGTCGTCCACCGCTACCATCGTCAGTCCGTAGCAGCCGTCGGGCAGGGGCCCCGTTTCCAAATCGAACGGCGGGACCGTGGAGCGCGCCAACACGTCGCCGCCGTCGAGCAACTCGACGTATGCGACAGACCCGTCGGGATCCGTCGCGGCGACCGACACCTTGATCGAGCCCGCCGGGAGCGGGGTCTCTGAGGACGCCGGTGAAAGCACCGCCAGCTCGGGGCCTTTGTTCCCCGACTGATACACCCTGATCCAATCGATCTCGAACCGCTGGGGGAAGACACTCGTCCCGTCGGGAGGCCCGGGCCAATTCCCTCCAACGGCGAGATTCGCGATCAAATGGAAGTCGCGGTCGAACGGCGCCGGGAAGGGCTTCCCGGGAGTCGCCCACTTAGCCTGCGTGCCGAAGTGCTCGCCGTCGACATACCAACGGATTTCGCCCGGATCCCACTCGATTGCGAAGGTATGGAAGTCCTCCGAGAAATCGACGACCCCCCCACCTTCGAGCGGCTTCTGGAACGACGCCCCTTGGTAGACATGCCCCGGATTGCCGAAGTGGATCGTGCCATGCACCTTGTCGGCTTTGTTGACCGCCTCGACGATGTCGATCTCACCGCTCAGCGGCCAACCGCCGTACTCCGCGTCCTCCGGCATCATCCAGAGCGCCGGCCAGGCGCCTTTCGTCGACGGTAGCCGGAGCCGGGCCTCGACGCGGCCATAGGTGAAGGAGAATTTCTTCGCTGTCGTCAGCCGCGCCGATGTGAACTCGTGGTCGCGATAGGACTCGCGCTGGGCCCGGATCACGAGCTTGCCGTCCTCGATGAAGGAATTCTCCGGACGGTCCGTGTAGTGCTGGAATTCATTGTTCCCGCTGTCGACGCCGGGAAACACCTGATGGGTCCACGAGGCCCGGTCGATCTCCGGCCCTGTGAACTCGTCCTGCCAGATCAAGCGCCAGTCGCGCTGGCCAACAGGTGCGTCAGTCAATCGACCCCCCCCGCCGTCTCCTGCACACCCGCAAATGAGAAGCGTGGCGGCGAGAGTGCTGTGGATGAAGCTCTCACTCACCGTGATCCACCAGCCACAATGCCACCGGGGCCGACGTAAGTGATGTCTCCGGCGCTGACGGTGCCATTCGTCGGGTCGTACGGAAGGCCCGTCGCCTGGCCGCTGATGGTCCCAAGCGAGGCGTCCGCCACCGAAAGGCCCGGCTGGGAGTCGGGACCCTGCGAAGCGATCAGCCACTGGATGCTGGTCGGGTATCCAAACGCCACCACCAAGTCCTGCTTGAACGTGGTCGTCTCGTAGGTTCCAGCTCGGTCGAAGGCGGAGTAATCGTACGTCGCGAACTTGACGTTCCCGGAACCCGCGGGGATTCCTCGCCAGTCGCTTCGGGTCACATCGGAGTCGCCGAAGGGGTCGCGAGGGATCGACGTGATGTACGAAAGAGGCGTTGTGAGGTATGCCCAGCGTTCCTCGAGCGTGAACGTCTGCTGGCCGGTCGCGCGGTTGTAGTTGGGCGTCGGGACGTAGCGGTTGTTGTCCACGCGGTACGATTCGAGGGCGGTGGCGAGCGAGCGCATGTCGGACTTCGCGGCGCTTACCTTTGCGCGCACCTGCGCCTCAAGGAAGTTGGGGACTGCGATCGCCGCGAGGATAGCGATGATGGCGACAACAATCAGGAGTTCGATGAGCGTGAAACCATGCTTCCGGTTCATGGGAGGCCTTTCGGGGTGGGTCGGGGGTGGCATTGGTGGCATGCGGTGCCTTGTGCCCGGCCGCCGCGGTTGCGGCGCGGCGGCCGGGTGTCAGGCTTGGATGAAGCTCTTAGCGGCCGAACATTTCCCATTCGGCGACGCGGGATCCGGAAACGGGGATCTCGATCGCGCCGATGTCCGAACGCGTATCTGAGCCCGGGTTCGGCCGCCCCGTTCCGTTCAGGTCGAATGCAGGCAGGGTGATGAATCCGGCCCCGAAGGCGGCGTCGACTTCCGCCTGGGTGGCGCCGGCCGCGACCGTTGCGGAAGCGACGTTCGGGGCGAAATCGTCGGCCGCGATGTCCACGAGATCGGCGGGGGCGCTCACGCTTGCCGTGAAGGTCGCCGCTCCGTTTCCACCGTAGTTCGAACCGTTGAAGCCCCCATTGTCGCCACCGCGGACGGTGTCGATGAGGCAGTTCAAGAAGAACGAGTTCGAAATCTGGCCCCCGAAGCCACCCTCGATCGAAGTGTCAGCACCGGTGAAGACGCAATTGACGAAGTGCGCGGTCGCAGACGCCGTTCCGCCGTCGATCGATACTTGGTCCGCATTGAGGAATGTTGCATTCGAACTGAAGTTGTCGGCGATCGTGCAACCGACGACCTTGAGGTTCGCCTGGTTCTCACAGCGGATCGCGCCGGAAAAGATGCCCGTTTCGTTCTTTGCGATCAAGCTGCTCCGAACCTCAAGATCGATACCATCCGCGACGAGGATGCCACCGCCGCTCCCCGGGGGCGTGTTGCCCGTAAGGGTACAGCGGTCCAGGGTCACCGTGCCATCCAGTGTCGCGCCGTTCCCGGTGAGGCGGAGGCCGACCTCGTTGTTGTTCGAAAACGATGTGTCCGTGAACGTGGCTGTCAGATTGGACTGCCCATTGTTACTGAAGCCGTGGACATTGTTGCTATCGAAGTGGCCGCCATCGACGTCCACCACGCAATTCGCGGAGTTGAGCCAGACTCCTTCGTTCGAGTTCAGGCTGACCGTCAAGGAGCCGGTTGAGTTGAGCGTGAGCGTCGCGAACGCGGCGATGCCCGTCGCGTTGTCGCTGACGCTGTTCGTGCCGGCGAAGGTCACCGTCGAAGGAGCGAAGACGCTGATGCCGTTTCCGCCGTTGTTATCGATGACACTGTCCTCGATGAACAGGTTCAGCCCCGCGGGGATCCCGGGAATCTCGATGCCGGCGCCACCGGCCGGCCCGAGGATGCAGTTGCGAAGCGTGTGCTGCGAGGCCAGGTACGAGTTGCCGGTGTACAGGATGGCGAAGCCACCCGCGCCGCTGCCGATCGTCAAGCCCTCGAAGGTGACCGGGTCGTCGGCGTCGATGATCATGCCGCCTACCGAGGCCCCGGGGGTCGGCGTGTTGGCGCCGTCCACACTAATGATCTCAAGAGGGCCGGTCAGGCAGCAGAGGGTGAACCCGGCCTCCGTGTGGGTGTTGCGGACGAGGACCGTGCCCGTGCCGCCGAGGGCGCCGATGGCGGCCACGATCGTCGGTTGATCGTCGGGTACGGTGATGGCCGACGCGGTAGCGGCGATCGCGGCGAGGGCGCTAGTGATGATGAGGTTGCGGTTGCGCATCAGGGCGGCTCCTAAGGCAGGTTGGGCGGTGCTGGGGCGGCGCTACTGAACCGATTTATGGTATCGATAATAATCGGCGTCCTGTGATCGTCAACAGGATTCTCCAAGTGCGAACGCGCGCGCCCGGTCCGGGCTTACAGGCCCGTTCGCGCGCGGGACCCGGTCGGGGCCTCGGCCCCAAGATAGCGAAGATTGATCGCACTAAAGCCCTTGACGACGCGAATCCGCGCGGCGCTCGGCGCGACGCGGGCGTGTCCCTCCGCTGCGCTCCCCCGCGGGCTGGCGACAAGGGGGAGAATGTCCTTGCTATCCGCGCGCGCGAAGGTCAATGGTGTCGTTAACAGTTGCTTGGAGAACCCGCGCCGTGAACCAACATGTGACCACTGCCGCCGCCTGCCTCCTCCTCCTGCTGGGGGCCCGTGGGGTCGTCGGCGCGGATTCGATCAACGTGAACTTTCGCGGCCTGTCCGGCGACTCGGTCACCGGCACGGCCGGCGTCTACGCGGAGCCCGCGAGCGGCGCGGTCTGGAACAACTTCACCGGCACCAGCGGCTCCGCCCCCTCGCTCCTCTCCAGCGTCGGGACAGCCTCCGGTGCGGCCCTCGCCTGGCAGGCGCAAGCGAGCTGGCAGGCCTTTACCCCGGGCGCCGGGCAGAACGAAAACCTCATGGACGGGTACCTCGCCGTCGGCTCCGAGGAGTTCGACTACGACATCACGGTCACCGGAATCCCGTACGCCTCCTACGACGTTTATGTCTACTTCGGCAACAACTCGATGGGCGCGGACGGGAACCTGCGGCTGAATGGCGGCGGCACCCAGTTCTTCTATCGCACCGCCGGCATCCTTCCAGCCTTCACGGGCTTCCAGCGTGTCACGGCCCGCACCAGCGAGGCGCCGCAGGATGGGAACTACGCGCTCTTCGAGGGCGTCGCCGGCGGCACGCTCGTGATCCAGCAGGCCAACGTCAACGGGGGCCAGGACAGCGGTGTCATGGGCTTCCAGATCGTTGATCGGGGCGCAGCGATCCCCGGTTTCCGGTTGAACGAATCCGTCTTCTCTTCCTCGGATCCGATCGAGTTGACCTTCGCGACGGGCCCGGGTGCGGCCTCGAACAGCTTCATCCTGGTCGAGCAGGGCGCCAACCCCGCCACGGCGGTGCCTCTGGCGCGCCGGTACGTGGGTGGCGATGTCGTCCCGGGCGCGGCGCTGGCCTCCGGAACCGTCGCGTTTCCCAACGCGGGAGGCCAGGTCTTCGGTTGGTTCGACATCTACTGGGTCTCCGACAACAGCGGGTCCACCATCATCGACGGCCCGGAAACCATCCAGGTAATCCCCCCCGAGCCCACCGTCGTTCCCGTCGGCGCCGGATCCTACGCCTCCGCGCCCCCGTCCCACGAAGGCACACCTGTCCTCACGGAGGTCTACAAGCGCGTCTTCTACATCGACGAGTCCGCGGCGGACCGCCCCGTGCCGACCACCGATTGGTGGACCGACCTAGTCATCAGCAGGTACTCCGGCGACCTCTGGGCGTATCCCCTGACGATTTCAGCGGATGCGCTCGGCGCTAACGTCTTCTTCCCGACGGCCTGGGCTGGGGACGGCGGCCAGATGGTGCTCGATTCTCCCATCGAAGTGCACGGCGAAGTGGTGCCCGACGTCGACCCGTCCGTCGTCCCCATCGCGGACTTCGAAGGTGGCGCCAACCCGGGTGGCTGGGTCCGCACCGGGACCGCCTTCCCGGCGGTCCCCGCCTCCGGCACCTTGCCCGGCCAGTCCGCCGTGAGCGGCTTCATCGGTTCGGGTCTTGCCAATAGCTTCAACGGCGGGGACGGCCCTGTCGGGAAGCTAACGTCCCCGGACTTCTCTATCGACCGCGACTACCTCCACTTCCTGATCGGCGGCGGAAACCACCCCAGCACCTTCTCGGGCGGCGACGACGCGACCTCGACCGCAGTGAACTTGATCGTGGGCGGCACGGTCGTCCGCTCCGCCACCGGCGCCAACAGCGAAGCGATGTCCTGGGTCCTCTGGGATGTACAAGCCCTCGCCGGCCAAACGGGACGCCTCGAGATCGTGGACAACGCCACGGGAGGGTGGGGGCATGTGCTCTGCGATGCGATCTTCCTATCCGACAGCAACCAGTTCTCCTCCGGCGCGGCGTCGAGCGTGTTTTCCCCGGTGGCGACCGACGCCCTCGATTGGGGCGACTGGACGGTCACCGCGCGGATGGAGCATTCGACCGGCAAGCACATCGACATGACCTTCGGCCACGGGCTGCCCTACGCATGGTTCGAGGCCAGCAATGTGGAGCCGATCCTCCGAATGAATCCCGCAGCGACGTTCTTCGACACGGCCGGGGCGCCGGTCAGCCTCGCGGGTGCCCAGGTTCGCGATGTCGTCGGGGTGACCGTCGGTGGCCGCCATTGGGGTCTCTTCCTCCCCGACGCCACCTCGCTTCAATTCACCGGCGGCGCACTTAGACTTACCTTTGGCGGTTCAGGGACGTTCTTCGTTCTCTCGCCGCTGCCGAGCATGGCGGATCTCGCCCAGTTCCACAACCACGCCTACTCGGTCCCGCGGGACTCGCTCTTCAACTGGGAGTACTTTCCGGAGCAAGGGCGCGTGAACACCCAGTGGAACCTTGTGACGGACCAGCTCAAGGGGACTGCGAACGGAGTGATCCAGGGTTGGATCCCGCACCACTACCGGAACACAACGAATAATCTGGCACTCGCCGGGTTGGAGTACAACACGCCGCGCGGCCGCTTGAAGTGCGCCGTCGGAAACAGCTTCCAAATTTCCTTTCCGTTCAACGGGATGGCGCCGATGACGCCGGCTCCGGCCCCGACGGGTCTGGCCAACGATTACAGCGCCAGCATCATGGCGAACGAGCTGGCGCGCGCGGCCACCGTCACCGGCTACGGCGCGGAGACCTACTTCGGCGGCAAGGACCTCGGTCGATTCGCGCAATACATGGCTATGGCGACGGAAACCGGTAACTCCGCGAGCGCAGCCACACTGATGAACAGCCTTCGCGCCGCCTTGACCGATTGGTTCACCTACACGCCCGGCGAGCGAGAGCACTACTTCGCGCGCTACCCCAATTACCGGGGCATGGTTGGCTTCAACGAAAGTTTCTACTCGTACCAGTTCACGGACCACCACTTCCATTACGGCTACTTCACAACCGCGATGGCCCTTGCGACGATGTACGATCCCGCCTTCGGCGAGGACTACGGCGAGTTCGCAACCCTGCTTGCCAAGGACTACGCCAATTGGGACCGCAACGATACGGACTTCCCCTTCCTTCGAAGCTTCGATATCTGGGCGGGGCACAGCCTCGCGGGCGGATTCAGCTCCGGCGCGGGGAACAACCAGGAGTCGTCCTCCGAGGCGATGCAGTCGTGGGCGGGTCTCCTCTTCCTCGGCGAGGCTCTCGGCAACGAAGAGATGGCCGCCTGCGGTGCCATGGGCGCAGCGATTGAGTCGGCTGCGGTGATGGAATACTGGTTCAACTACCACGGCGACACACTCCCGGTACAGTATCCTTGGACCATCGTCGGTATCCTCTTCGACCGCGGCCCCGCATTCGCCACGTTCTTCAGTGGCGATCCGGCATGGATCTACGGGATCCAATGGCTGCCGCTCCACCCGACGATTCTCGGATACCTTGGACGCGACCCGGTGTTCGCCGCGGCGAAATACTCGGAGATGGTGGCCGACCGCACAAGCACCGGCAACGGACCCACCGACATCGGCAACCTCGGCTCGGGCCTCGGGAACGTACTCTTGGGGTATCTGTCACTATACGATCCGGGTGCGGCGGCCGCCGAATGGGCACGCCTCGATGGAATCAACAGCCCCGTGGTCCAGACTATCGACACGGGCGGTCTCACTTACTACTTCACGCACTCGATGCGCACATTGGGCCCTATCCAGTGGGACCACCATCTGTCGGAACCGCTTGGCAATGTGTTCCGGAATGCGGCGACCGATGTCACAACCTACGTCGCCTTCAATCCGACACCGACCGAGCGAGAAGTGTCAGTATATCAGAACGGCCTTCGAATCGGCTGCTTCACCGCTTCTCCCAACGGCGTGACGGCCGTGACCGCCCTCAGCGTCTGCGACACAAGCGGTATTCCCGATGCACTGATCATCTACTAAGGAATACCGATTGCACCACCTCCCCTTGACAACAAACAACTCCCCGCGACTGGACACGCGATGATCTCCCAAGCTTCCTTCCTCCCGGCCGAACATCCGCCACACGAACGCAACGGCGAGCAAGTGCTATCAACCCGCCCCTACCACTCTTTCCCCCGCACCTTCTTGTGGGGTGTGGCGGCCGCCGCCTACCAGATCGAAGGCGGAGCCACCGAGGGGGGACGGGGACCCAGCATTTGGGACACCTTCTGCGACCGACTGGGGGCGATTCGGAATGGCGACAGCGGAGCGGTCGCCTGCGACCACTATCATCGCTACGAGTCGGACCTCGACCTGATGGCGTCATTGAACGTCACAAACTACCGGTTCTCGGTGGCGTGGCCACGGATCTACCCCGAAGGCACCGGGGAGCCGAACCGGGAGGGAATCGCCTTCTACGACCGTCTGATCGACGCGATGCTCGAACGCGGCATCCAGCCGTCGGCCACGTGCTACCATTGGGACTTGCCGCAGGCGCTCGAAGATCGTGGCGGTTGGCGCAACCGCGATACCGCGAGGGCCTTCGCCGAGTACGCCGGGACGCTGGCCCACCACTTCGGCGACCGAGTCAAAATGTGGTACACACTGAACGAACCGTGGTGCTCCTGGTGGCTCGGCCACAAGGATGGAATCCACGCACCCGGCGCCCGGGAGTCGGGGAAAGTCCTCCGCCAAGTGGCGCACAACCTGTTGCTGGCGCACGGCGGAGGCACGCAAGCGCTCCGGGCGAATACCATCGCACCCGACCTCAAGATCGGCATTGTGCACAACTCAAACAACCTCATTCCGTTCACGGAATCGGTTGAAGATGTCGACGCCACGCGTCGGATTTGGGAGGAGCGCAACGGGTGGCTCCTCGGGCCGGTGCTCCGTGGCGAGTATCCCGCCGGGGAACTTGCTGCTCTCGGGGCGGACGCCCCGGATATCGAGCCCGGGGACATGGAGCTGATCAACCAGCCCACGGATTTCCTCGGACTCAACGTCTACTTCTCGAACGAGGTCGTTCGCGCCAGTGAGGATCCCCAGTTCCTCGAGGCCTACTACCCGCGCACCGACTTCCAATGGCCGATCACTCCCGAAGCGGTGTACTGGTCACTCCGGTTCGCGAATGAAACTTACGGGCCGATCAGCCTTTACGTCACTGAGAACGGCTGCTGCTACCCCGACCAAGTCAACGCGCAGGGGCGCGTCGAAGACTTCGCCCGCCTTGCCTTCATCCGCGAGAACCTCAAGTGCGTCCACCGCGCCTCGAAGGAAGGGATCCCCGTCAAGGGGTACTTCCTCTGGTCGATCCTCGACAACTTCGAATGGGCGGAAGGCTATGCGAAGCGCTTCGGCATCGTCCACGTGAACTTCAACACCCAGAAGAGGACCCCGAAGGCATCCGCGCTCTGGTACGCCCGGACAATGCAGCTGAACGGGTTCTAGGCCGGGGAAGCCACTAACACAGGGGGGGGCGGCTGGCCGCCCCCCTTAAGATCCGTGCCCCTCCATAAGTTCGAAGTGTAAAGGACTAAGAGTGCTTAGCGGACCCCCACTGAGCTTGTTGAGGGTTCTTGGCCCGCGGTGCGGGTTCCCGGGTGGGACCATCGCCGACCGCCAAGCCCCTCTTATCCAAGGCCCTTTGGGGGCGCACCTTCGCACCCCCCAGGAAGAACCGACACCCGCCACACTCTACGACCGTAGCCCCGAGACCCCCGAAGGCTTTGTCGCCCTCGGGTACGCCAAGACACCCTTTCGCAGGTTGGGGGCTGGGAGTGGAGTGTTGCGCATCCTGACCAAGGGCATCAGAGCAACGGGTGGATTAACGTTTCCAACAACTCTCGAAGGAGCCGCAGCATGAAGCTCTATGGCTTCGCCTTGTCACTTGTCATTCTGGTGCCTTGTCTTGCATCCTGTGCACGATCCACGAGGTCCCCGATGGAAGGCCCTGAGAAGATTCGGCGTGTGTCCGTCACCGCGAATGAATTCGTCACCGAAGACGGCGAGCGCATCGAGCTGCGCGGAGTCAATGCGGGCAACTGGTTCCTTCTCGAGATGTGGATGCTCTCCCACGCGGGAGACGGATTGGTCGACGACTATACGTTCAACAAAAATCTTTCCGATCGATTCGGGGAGGAAAGAGCCTGGGAGCTTATGGATGTCTACCGGGAGAATTGGATTCAGCCGCGGGACTTCGAGATCATCAAGAGCTTTGGCTTCAACGTTGTGCGTCTGCCATTCAATTACGAGCTTATCGCCCGCTACGAAGGGGATGAACTTGTCTTGAGGAAGGACCCATTCTTCTGGTTGGACCGCGCTGTTGAACTCGCGGAAGCACACGGTCTGTATATTATCATCGACATGCATGGCGTTCCGGGGCGCCAGTCGGTCGACCAGCCGGCGGGACGAGTCGGGCTGAATCAGTTGTGGAGCAACCGCAAGAATCAAGAGCGGACGGTCTGGCTTTGGGGAGAGATCGCCAAGCATTACGAAGGACGCGGGTCCATCGCCGGCTATGACCTCATCAACGAGCCCTACGGAAATTTCTCAATGGATGTCCGTCCCGTTCTTGGTCCCCTCATGTACGAAATCGCGGATAAGATCCGATCCATCGACAAGGATGTTGTTCTCTTCTTCTCGAACCCGATCTGGGGTGGCCATGCATTCTATGGCAGTCCCCGTGAACGAGGTTATAGAAACATCGCCTTCACTGAGCATCATTACCCGGGCCTGTTTGGCAGTGAGAGAAGCCTCCGCTCTCACTGGGGACTGTTTGGAGACATCCCTGCTAAAGCCAAGAAAATCAGTGCTCAAGGAGGCCCCCTCTTCATTGGCGAGTTCAATCCTGTCTTCGAGGATCTCGGGGGCGGCGACCTGATGCGTGCCTATTTCGACCGCTACGCCGCAGCCGGGTGGGCCTCCACGATATGGTCCTACAAAATACTACACAAAGAAGGAAGCGCTATCACTGACAATTGGTACATGGCTACCAACAAGGCGCCATTGATGCGGATTGATTTCCGTACGGCACCGGAGGAAGAGATCCGCGCTTGGTTCGAGAGTCTTGGGTCGATGGAGTTGATTGTGGATGAACCGATGCGCTTGGCGCTGACGCGTCCCGATCCGGTCGCCATTCCGATCCACACTCTGGAGCGTGGTACGAGTGAGCCTCCGGCCAAGGATGTGTTCGTGGGTTGGAGCGCTACGGATATTGGCGACGCCAAGGCAGGTGGGCAGAAGGTATACCATCAATCAGCGGTTGAAATCTACGGAGCTGGATCGGATATCTGGGCCAATAGTGATAGCTTCCGGTTTGTCGGGGCTCCGGCCGGGGCGACGCAACTGTCAGCTAGACTTCATCACCTTGTTGATACAGCGCAATACGCTAAGGCGGGAGTAATGCTGCGTGGCGGGCTCGATGCGGATGCGCCTTTTGCGTTCCTGCACATTTTCAACGATGGACGCATCATGTTCTCCCAGCGCAACGAAAGCGGTGGGACTGTTGTTGAGCGACCCGTCGGCAATTTTACGTTTCCCGTGGACTTGCGTCTGACCAAGGAAGGCGGCAAGGCTGTCGCATGGATTTCAATGGATCAAGGTAATGGTTGGAGTCGAATTGCTGAAGTCTCGATTAGCGACATCGACAACGCACAGTTCGGCCTCGCAGTCTCGAGCCACGCGCCGGATCGCTTCACAACCGCGGGCTTTTCGCATATCAGCACGGACGGCAACCCTCCGGCGGATCCGAGCAATCCCTTCCCGCCGCCCGCGAATCCCGAGAAAGTGCAAATCGCGAACCCCTCATTCGAAGGCGCTGATGGCTGGACCTACGGTAGCGTCAAGGGTGCGCCGACGCCCGGTGGCAAGCAAGGCGGTCGGTCCTTCCACGCACAGCTTGCGGAGGGGGAGACTGCGTTCGCCTATCAAGTGCTACCAGTCTTGCGGCCGAACAGTGAAGTGACGCTGAACGCCGCCGTCCGTGCTGCGGGCGCCACACGAGACAGTGAATGGGGGGCGGCTGTATTGCGCCTCCAGCTGCAGCTTCCCGATGGTCGGTGGCTGACGTTTGCCGAGCAGCGGTCGGCACTCTCCGGCGCAAGCAAGAACTGGACATCGATAACCTTGCGGGCGGCAATACCTGGCGGCTACCCTCTGCGTCTTGCCGTTGGCGGCGTGGGCGTTTCGCCTCGGTTGGACGGTGCGGTCATTAGCATCGCCGACGTGGAAGTCACTGTAATGGAGAAATAGTCGAGCGTCGGAAGGGAAACATAGAAGCATACTTCGCCATGAATCGGGCCGGTATCTGGAATTGGTCCGGTCGGATGAATGTTCGCAAGAGCTCCTTCAGAAGGAAGTGCTAGTCCACACATCTGCGTAGATTGATGTGTCCCGCAGAGCGGAAGGCTTTGCGAAGCGCTTCGGCATCGTCCACGTGAACTTCAACAACCAGAAGAGGACCCCAAAGGCATCCGCGCTCTGGTACGCCCGGACAATGCAGCTGAACGGGTTCTAGGCCCGAACGCGGGGCGGGGAGGGGCAGGTCGCCGCCCCCCCGACCGATCGCCGGGGCGCTCCATTAGCGTTCCTGTCGCCTGCGGCTATCCGGTGGCTGGCGCGGAGGCATCGGAGCGCATGCCCGCGGGCGAACCGCGGAATTGATCGCGTCTACACCGAATCCCAAGGCCGGCGAGCCGTGATCACGGCGCTCCACGATCTGCGGCCGCCACCCCCCAATGCCCGCTGGGCGCTGACAAGACTCCCCCGGCACGCGAAGCACTGCGGAGTTGACGGTCCACCGTCGCCACGGCCCCCCGACCCTCGACGCAAGCAGTGCCCGGGCGAATGCTCGCTTCCTAAGCGGTGCACCCTGAAACAAGCGCGTCATCTCGCAAGGCGGGGCAGAGGAGGGGCTGTGGTCAGCACCGCGTAGCCGCGTTCCGGGGATTTAGAACCGGCGTAGCCGCTGCAGCATTTGGGTGAAGGTTGAGATGGTACCGGAAGTGGGATTCGAACCCACGACCCCCAGATCCACAATCTGGTGCTCTAACCAACTGAGCTATCCCGGCACCGGGCGCGCTATGATCCGCGCGAGCCTGGGAGTCCAACGCGCCGCGCCCTCCGAAGTCAATGGTTCTTGCATCCGCAGCCGGTTTCGAGGCGGTATGTCCGAAATCGGCTAAGGACCTCCCCCCATGCAGCCTCCCGAACCCACGACGCAACACCGCTGGCTCGCGCAACTCGTCGGCGATTGGACCAGCGAGTGCCTCTTCCAGCCCGAGCCGGGCGCCCCGACCCAGTCGGTCCACGGCCGCGAGACGGTGCGCGCCATCGGCGGCCTTTGGATCGTCCTCGAGGGCCGCGGCCAGATGCCCTGTTCGGACCTCGAGGCCCACACCATGATGACCCTCGGGTACATCCCGGAGTCGGGCCGGTTCGTCGGCTCGTGGGTAGGCTCCATGATGACCTTGCATTGGGTGTACGACGGCGAGCTGGACGAGGCCGCGGGCACGCTGACGCTAAGCAGCGAAGGACCCGCCTTCGACGCCCCCGGCAAGAGGACAAGATTCCGGGATGTGGTCCGGTTGCTGGACCCGGGACACCGGACGCTGACCGGCCTGATGCTGGCGCAGACGGGGGAGTGGGTCGAGCTGTGCACCACGCACTACCGCAGGGTTTAGCGGCGGCTCAGGCCAGGAAGACGTAGCGCAGGCTCATCCAGATGCCGGCGACGATGAAGACGGCGCCGGTCGCGCGGCGCGCCCACAGCTCGAACGCGCCGATACGCTTGAAGGCGGCGCCGAGGCCCTTCGCCCCGCCCGCCAGCAGCGCCGCGAAACCCAACACGGGCAGCGCGTGCCGACTCCGTAGAGCGCCGGCAGGGCAAACGGCGAATCGATCCCGACCGCCAGCGGAAGCAGGCTGCCGAAGAACAGCGCGGCCGAGGTGGGGCAGAAGGACAGCGCGAACACCACGCCCAGCAACCACGCGCCCCAAACCCCCAGCCCGTCGGCCTTCTCCCGCAGACCGGCCCCGCCGCCGCCCCCGGAAAAAGGCGACTCCAGCAACCCCGCCAGCAGCATCCCCACCAGCACCAGCAGCGGCCCCAGCAGGATGTTCATGTACTTCTGCAGCAGGTGCGACAACTGCGGCACCGCGAGCAGGCTGGCGGACAGCGCCGCCCCCAGCGCGACATAGGTGATGGTGCGCCCGGCGGCGTAGAGCAGACCCGACGCCAGCACCAGCCGCGCGCTGCCGACGCGGCGCCCAACGTAGGACACCGCGGCGATGTTGGTCGCGAGCGGGCACGGGCTGATCGACGTCAGCACGCCAAGCCACAGCGCGGCGGCGGACGCCGCCGCGAATTCGTTCACTCCGGCGCGCCGCCCATGAACTCCCGCGACGCCGACACCACGTAGTCACCGAACTCTTCCGGCGTGTCCTGCACGTGCACCCAGACGTCCTTCAGGTTCGTCCATCGCGCGACCGCGCCGCCGCGCTCCTCGACCAGCACCAGCGACTGGAAGGCGAGCTGGAAGTCCTCGCGGAAGTGCTCGTTGGCGGGCTCGTCGTAGTTCACCAGGCGCCACTCGAGGCGGCCCGAGTCGAGTTCCGCGGCGAAGGCCCGTTCGAGGGTCGAGCTGGAGAGCTCTTCGATCGTGGTGCACGTCTCGCAGCGGATGTTCCCGTGGAAGTAATAGGCGGCGTAGAGCGGCTCCGCGGTTCCCCCGGCGGGCCTCGCCCGCCGCTCCGCCGCGGGTGGGGCGGGGGCCGCCCGGAACTCCTTCAGGATCGCCGCGCCGATGGTCGCCGCGACAAAGGCGAGCAGCGCGGCGGTGGCGAAGGACTTGGCGTTCATGGTCCGGCCCCGCTCAGGCCAGCATCGCGGCGAGTTCCGCCGCGCCCGGAAGCCGGCCGGCGACCTTGACCTCGCCGTCCACCACGAGCGCCGGCGTCGTCATGACGCCGAAATCGAGGATGCGGTCGATCTCGGTGACCTTCTCCAGTTCGTACGCGATGCCGGCGGCTTTGGCCGCGTCCTCCGCCATCCGGGCGAGCTTCGCGCACTTCGGGCATCCCGTGCCGAGCACTTGCAGTTTCTTCATCTCGCGACTCCTTCGCGGGCCGAGGGTGGCTACTGGTGGAACGCGCCGTAGAGCATGCCGCTCAGCGTCGCGAGGACGACGACGAGCCCCACGAACGCGAACGTCTTGCGAGCGCCCATGACGCTGTTGATCACGATCATGTTGGGGAGCGACAGCGCCGGCCCGGCCAGCAGGAGCGCCAGCGCGGGCCCCTCGCCCATGCCCGAGCCGAGCAGGCCCGCCACGATGGGGACCTCCGTAAACGTGGCGAAGTACATCAGCGCCCCCGCGACCGACGCGAAGGCGTTCGCCGCGAGCGAGTTGCCGCCCAACGCATCCTCCACCCACGCGGACGGCACCAGGCCCTCGTGGCCCGGGCGCCCCAGCAGCAGCCCGGAGACCAGCACGCCGGCGAACAGCAGCGGCAGGATCTTCTTCGCGAAGTCCCACGACTGGGACAGCCACTCGGCCAGCTCGCTGTCGCCGCAAGTCGCCAGCAACGCGACGCACGCCATCGCGACGGTGAAGGGCGCGATCGGCACCTCCGGGACGAGCGCCGCGGTCGCCGCCACCAGCGCGCAAGCCCCGGCGACCTCGCGCCCGGGGACGCCGTGGAAACGCCACAGCCCCGCCGCCAGCAGAAGCCCGAACGCGGCGGTGGCCACCCACTTCCACGACCAGACCGCGTGCCACAGTCCGCTGTCGCCGCCGGGGTGGCCCCAGTTGGCGAAGACCAGGATGCCCGTCATGGCGCCCAGCATCGCGGCCGTCTGCCAAAGCGGTCGCGCCGGGGGGGGCGTCAAGCCGCACGGCGGCGCCGGCGGCCCGGGCGGCCTCCTCCGTTGCGAATAGGAAGGTCATCGCCAGGCCGATCGCGATGCTGAAGCCGACCGCGAACAGGGCGCGCGCGATGCCGAGATCCATCCCCAGGACACGGGCCGTCATGATGACCGCCAGCAGGTTGATGGCGGGCCCGCTGTAAAGGAACGCCGCCGCCGGCCCCAGGCCCGCGCCGCGCTTCCAGATCCCAGCGAAGAGCGGCAGCACCGTGCAGGAGCACACCGCCAGCAGCGTTCCGCTCGTCGCCGCCACGCCGTACGCCATCGGCTTGGGCGCCCGCGGACCGAGGTACTTCATCACCGCCCCTTGGCTCACGAACGCGCCGATCGCCCCCGCGATGAAGAAGGCGGGCACCAGGCACAGCAGCACATGCTCGCGCGCGTACCACTTGGCCAGCTCGAGCGACTCGTTCAACGCGCCCCGGAACCGATCCGATTCGACAGGCAGGAAGTAGAAGGCGAGGAAGGCTGCGACGAGCGCCGCGAACACCCGCCCCTCGGGACCCGCCAGCGGCGCCAGGCGCTCGCGGAGCGGAGGGGTCGGCGGTTCCGCTGCCAGCGCCCCCGCGGAGGGGGGCTGGGAAGCGGCGGCGTTCAACGGACCAGCGCCAGGTGCCGCTCGGCGTTCGACCGCACCACCGCGTCGATGCAGTCGACGAACTTGAGCACGCACGGCGTCGTGAGCCGGTAGAAGACTTGGGCGCCCCGCTTCTCCATCACGACCAATCCCGCGTTCCGCAGCACCGTGAGGTGCTTGGAGACGGTCGACAGGTCGGTCCCGACCAGTTCGCGGAGCTCGCAGACGCAGCGCTCGCCGCGGGCGAGCTCCTCCATCATGAAGAGGCGCGCCGGGTGCGCCATCGCCTTCAGGATATCGGCCCGGGCCTCGGTCCTACTGTTGATCGCGGTCATGTCGCCGAGGCTCCTGGGCGCCCGCGGGGAATACATGGACACTTGGCAAAATAGCCAAGTAGTGTCAAGCGCGAATTTTGTCGACCCTCGGGTTGCATCGGCACCCGCCTAGGCCCGGCCCGCAAGATTCACCTTGCCGGGAGGGGCCTGTTCCGGGTGCAACAGGCCACCATGCCGGAATCCTCGCGCCGGTCCGGACCCGCTGGAAGCAATGCGGGCGGGGACCTGCGACGCGGTGGCGCGGCATGGCGCTTGCGCTTTTTTTCACAAAGGTTGGGTTTGACCCCTCGCGGGTCACAGCCCAAGATGCTGCGGCAGTTCGGAAATTCAGAGGTCTGGACTCTATGTTACAATACTGGCGCGTGTACCTGCTCCTCCTCGTGGCGATGGGCTTCGGTGGAGTCCGCCTCTACGGCTTGTGGTCGAACGCAGGCTACATGCCAGAACAGCCGCTCCCGTTCAGCCACGTGCTGCACGCGAACGTCCTCAAGATCGACTGCCTATACTGCCACGGCACCGCGGAGCGCGCCGCGCACGCGAGCGTCCCCTCGACCAACACCTGCATGGGCTGCCACTCGGTCGTGAAGCGCGAGAGCCCCCACATCCAGAAGCTCACGAAGGCCTACGAGAGCGGCGAGCCCATCGAATGGGTCCGCATCCACCGGCTGCCCGACCACTCGCACTTCAGTCACCAGTGGCACGTCGCCGCAGGCATCGCCTGCCAGGAGTGCCACGGCCCCGTCGAAGAGATGGAAAAGGTCTACCAGGTGCAGAAGCTCGAGATGAAGGCGTGCATGGACTGCCACCGCCAGGACACCTACGTGGCCGGCGTGCACCACCCGCCCACCTTCCAGGGCGGCTTCGCCGAGAACCTCACCTCCGGCGAGGTCGACTCGCTCCGCGGGAAGGACCCGGAGGCGTGGCGCGCCATCGAAGGCGGCACGCTCGAGTACGCGCTTCCCGGAGAGGGCGCCGATCCCTCCGAGGTCGCCGTGAACCTCCTCTACCAGCGCGACCAGTATTACCACGGCCGAGGCTACCAGCTCCGGAACAAGAACGCCTCGGTCGAATGCACGATCTGTCACCACTGACCGGCCCCGCCGCCGAACAAGGTCGCAACCGCCCCCAATGACCCAGCCGAGCCACCACGACCACCATCGCCCGAGCCGCCCCGCCGAGGGCGCGCCCGTGTATTGGAGCACCCTCGAGCAGTACTTCGACACGCCCGCCTACCGCGAGCGCGCCGGCGAGGAGTTCTTCCCGGACGCCAAGCCCGAGCGCTACTTCGAGGCCGAGGACGGAAACGCCGGAAACGGCTCCGGCATGAGCCGCCGCGGCTTCCTCAAGCTGTCCGGCTTCGCCGCCGTCATGGCCGCGCTGCAGGGCTGCGAGCGCCCGGTGCAGAAGATCATCCCCTACGTCAACGCGCCCGAGGAGATCACCCCCGGCGTGCAAATGTACTACGCGACCACCTGCATGGAGTGCCCCGCCGCATGCGGCGCCATCTCCACCAACCGCGACGGCCGCCCCATCAAGGTGGAGGGCAACGCCGCCCACCCCATGAGCCGCGGCGGCATGTGCGCCCGCGGGCAGGCCACCTTCCAAAACCTCTACAACCCCGACCGCGTCACGCAGCCCTACGAGTTCTCCGACACCGCGTCGAACTGGCTGCCGGTCGAGTGGGACGCGGCGATCTCGCGCGCGGCCTCGCAGCTCGCGGCGCTCGGCGGCAAGAAGGTGGTGCTGCTGTCGCCCACGCTGCACGGCCCGTCGCACCGGCGCCTGCTGGCGGACCTGAAGCGCGCATTCCCGACCTTCGAACATGTGCAGTTCGACCCGCTGCAAAGCGGCGCCGACGCCCGCGCGGCGGAAAGCCTGTTCGGCGTCCGCGCGCTCCCGCGCTACAAGTTCGACAAGGCCCGCACCGTGGTCCTGTTCGGCGGCGACCCGATCGGCCAGGGCGCCTCGCGCGTCGAGTACCAGCACGACCTCGCGATGCGCCGCAAGCCGGGCCCCGAGATGTCGCGCCTCTACGCCTTCGAGCCCGTGCCGACCATGACGGGCACCTACTCCGACTACCGCTTCCGCGTGGCGCCGCAGCACCTGCTGACGGTCGCCGCGGCGGTGGCCCGCGCCGCCGCCCCCGGTTCGCCGGTGGCCTCCGCGGTGCCCGCGCTCTCCCTCGAGGACGCGGAGCGCGAAGCCGGCATCCCGGCCGGAACGCTCGCGAAGATGGTCGAGCGCCTGAAGGCCGACGCCGGCGACTCGATCGTCTACTGCAACGCGGCCAACAACGCCGGCCCCGAGGGCGAAACGCTCGCCGCGCTCTGCCTCGCGCTCAACCACGCGCTCGGCAACGTCGGCAAGACCATCGATCTCGCCGCCACGCCGTCGAACCAGGCGCTCGGCTCGCACCGCGCGCTCGCGGGGCTGGTCGGGGAGATCAACTCCGGCGCCGTCGGCGCGCTCTTCCTCCTTGATGTGAACCCGGTCTACCAGCTTCCGGAGACGAGCGGCATCGCCGAAGCGATTCCCATGGTTCCCCTGACGGTCTCGCTGTCGCGCTACCGCGACGAGAGCGTCTTCTACACAAAGCTCCAGCTTCCCGGCAGGCATTGGCTGGAATCGTGGGGCGACGCGGAGCCGCAGGCGGGGCTCTACAGCATCCTACAGCCGATGATCGACATGCCCTGGCAGTGCCGCCAGTGGGAGGACACGCTGATGCAGCTCGCCACGGCGGCCGGCAGCGACGTTTTCAAGCGCGAAATCCCGCACGCGATCACGGCGACGGACGAAGAGAAGGCCAAGCCGCCCGCCGTCCGCGCCGCCACGTACCACGAGTACGTGAAGGAATCGTGGGCCGATCTCCACAAGCGCTACGACGTCGAGGCGTCCTTCGACTCCTTCTGGGAGTCGGTGCTCCGCAACGGCTTCTTCGACCAGGCCTACAAGCGGCGCGACGACTTCGCCTCGGCGCAGCCCGCCTTCAAGGCGGACGGCCTCCGCGCCATGTCCCCGGCCGCCTTCGAGGCGAAGCCTTCGGACCTGAACCTCGTCCTCTACGCCAGCAACGTCCACGGCGACGGCGACTCGATGCTGATGCCGTTCCTCCTGGAGCTGCCGGACGCGCACACGAAGGTTGCTTGGGACAACTACATCGGCTTGTCGAAGTCCAAGGCGGACGCGCTCGCCCTCGAGACCGGCGACTGGGCGGAGGTCTCCGCCAACGGCGGCTCCGTGCAGGGCCCGGTTTGGATCTGGCCCGGGCTGGACGACCGCACGGTGGCGGTGATGCTCGGCTGGGGCCGCCGGATCGCGGCGGGCGTGGGGCCGGGCTACGGCATCGACGCGACACCGCTGGTGAAAGCGGAATCGAACGGCTGGAGCTACCGCGGCGCGGCGGCGAAGGTCGAGAAGCGCGAGGAGGACACCTCCGCGCGCAACCCGGAGAAGGGCGTCCGGCTCGGAGCTGTCAACCTCTCCATCTCGAACAGGATCGCCGGGAAGTACCCCTTCGCGAACGTGCAGGGGCACAACTACCTCGAGGGGCGCCCGATCTTCTTCGAGACCACGCTGCACCAGCTCGACACGCCGGACTTCGAGCACCACATCTACAACCACCATTCGTCGAACGCGTTCCAGAACATGTGGGGCAAAGAGCACAAGTACGCCGGCCACCACTGGGGCATGACGATCGACTACAACGCCTGCTCCTCCTGCGGCGCCTGCGTGGTCGCCTGCCAGGCGGAGAACAACATCCCCGTGGTCGGCAAGGGCGACGTCATCAAGGGCCGCGAAATGCACTGGATCCGCATCGACCGCTACTACCGCGGCGACGTCGACAACCCGGACCACGCCTTCCAGGCGATGCTCTGCCAGCACTGCGGCACCGCGCCGTGCGAAACGGTCTGCCCGGTCATCGCGACCCTCCACAACGACGAGGGCCTCAACACGATGATCTACAACCGCTGCGTCGGCACGCGCTACTGCTCGAACAACTGTCCGTACAAGGTGCGCCGGTTCAACTTCCTGCTCTACCAGGACTGGGACACGCCGAGCCTCAAGCTGCAGCGCAATCCCGACGTGACCGTGCGCAGCCGCGGTGTGATGGAGAAGTGCACCTACTGCGTGCAGCGTATCAACCACGCGCGCGTGTCGGCGAAGCTCGAAGATCGGCAGATCCGCGACGGTGAGGTGCTGACGGCCTGCCAGTCCACGTGCCCGACCGACGCCATCGTGTTCGGCAACCTGAACGATCCCGAGAGCCGCGTGTCGAAGCTCAAGGCAGGGAACCGCAACTACTCACTGCTCGCGGAACTCAACACGCGTCCGCGGACGACTTACCTGGCCATCGTGCGGAATCCGAATACGACGCTCGAGCCGGCCGGCACGGCACGCACCGAAGGTGAAGGGTAATGGCTGAGATGCAGCACGACGTGCACCATTCAGGCGGAGACGCGGCGCTCGCGGCCCTCAAGGCACGCACGCCCGCCGTCATCGCCCCAGGGCACTCGTTCGAGTCAGTCACCGAGTCGATCAGCCATATCGTTCTCGCAAAGCGGACGCCGATCGGCTGGTTCTTCGGCTTCGCGATCGCGTTCGCGCTCTTGATGCTGCTGAACGTGACCATTGCCAAGTTGTTGCTGACGGGCATCGGCATCTGGGGCAACAACGTTCCAGTCGGCTGGGCCTTCGACATCATCAACTTCGTCTGGTGGATCGGTATCGGCCACGCGGGCACCCTGATTTCCGCCATTCTGCTGCTCTTCCGGCAGCAGTGGCGCACGTCCATCAACCGCTTCGCCGAAGCCATGACGCTCTTCGCCGTGGCATGCGCGGCGATGTTCCCGCTGCTCCACACCGGTCGCCCATGGCTGGCGGTCTACTGGCTCTTCCCGTATCCGAACTCGATGGGCCTGTGGCCGCAGTTCCGCAGCCCGCTCATCTGGGACGTCTTCGCCGTCTCGACCTACGGCACGGTATCGGCCCTGTTCTGGTTCACGGGTCTCGTTCCCGACATGGCGACGCTGCGCGACCGGGCGAAGTCCAAGGGCGCCAAGATCATCTTCGGCATGCTCTCGCTCGGCTGGCGAGGCTCCGCGCGCCACTGGCACCGCTACGAGATGGCGTATCTGCTGCTCGCCGGCATTTCGACGCCGCTGGTGCTCTCCGTTCACTCAGTCGTGAGCTTCGACTTCGCGGTCTCGGTGCTACCCGGCTGGCACGCCACCATCTTCCCGCCCTACTTCGTCGCCGGCGCCATCTACTCCGGCTTTGCGATGGTGATGACCCTGGCCATCCCGTTGCGGAAGTACTACCAGCTGGACGGCTTCATCACGATGCGGCACATCCACAACATGACCAAGGTCATGCTGGTCACGGGCATGATCGTGGCCTACGGGTACGCCAACGAAGCCTTCTTCGCCTGGTATGCGGGAAACCAGTACGAGAGCTACATGATGCTGAACCGCATGACAGGTCCCTATGCGGTGTTCTACTGGACGCTGATTGCCATCAACGCCGGCATGATCCAGCTGTTCTGGTTCCGCAGCGTGCGCGACAACATCGGGCTGCTCTTCGTGCTCTCGCTCCTCGTGAACGTCGGCATGTGGCTCGAACGGTTCGTCATCATCGTCACCAGCCTCCACCGCGACTTCCTGCCCTCGTCCTGGGACATCTACTACCCGACCCGGTGGGACTTCGCGATGTTCGCGGGCACGATTGGCCTCTTCCTCTCGCTCTTCTTCCTCTTCGTGCGTTTCCTGCCCGCACTCGCCATCTTCGAGATGCGGACGATCACGCCCGAAGCGAAGCTGAAGCTGGAGCATCACGGGTAGGGCGATGTCGCACGCAGAACCAACACCGGCACTCTACGGCCTCATGGCCGAGTTCAGCTCGGCCACTGACTTGGTGCACGCCACCGAGAAGGCTCGCTTGGCTGGCTACCGTAAGATGGACGCCTATTCCCCGATTCCGATCGAGGAACTGAGCGAGGCGCTCGGGTTGCCACGCACCCGTTTGCCGAAGCTGGTCTTCATCGGCGGTCTACTGGGCGGCCTCGCCGGTTTCAGCCTCGAGACCTGGGCCTCGACCATCGCCTATCCGATGAACATCGGCGGTCGACCTGATCTCAGCTGGCCGCAGTTCATTCCAGTCACGTTCGAAACC
>JANRJK010000024.1:0-1634 GCA_033764015.1 Candidatus Sumerlaeia bacterium
GGTCTATAGAGAGTTCAGGCTGCTCCTGCCGATTACGCTCATTCTCGCTGCCTGGTTCCTCGGCGTAACGGGCGGGCGCGCATTCAGGTTCTTCGTGGAGTGGTTCCGCGACAGACGGAGGCTCGGGGCATGATTTTCAACACACTCCGCTCGCCGGTCACGCTCGCCACGCTCGCTCTGGCCTGCGCGCTCCACACGGCTCCGGCCGCCTTGGCCCAGCGCGCGCAGGACGACAGCCGTCCAGGCGGCGTCGAGTTGCGTCCGGCCGCGCCGCCCGCTCCCGCCGCAGCCGACATGGTCCCGTCGCAGCTCTTCAGCAAACCGACCGTCACCCCGCCGGTGCTGCCGACACCCGCCGCCGCTCCGGTTCCTCCGCCCGCCACTCCCGCTCCCACAACCAAGCCTGCTGGCGGCCCCCCAGCGGCCTCGCCGCCCGCCGCACCCCCCGCCGCTGTAACGCCACCGGCGGCACCGCCCCCCAAGGTCTTGCCCTATGCGCCGCCGCCGGCCACCCGTTCGCTGCGCGCCGCGCCACCCGCGGCAGGTTCGGCACCGGCTGCACCGATGCCTTCGGGCGAGGCCCCGTCACCCTCCGGAACGATGAAGGGCAACGACCGCCTGCCGGGCGGCGTCGAGCGCGTGCCGAGCCGCGAGTAGCGGCGTCGTCCTCCCACAAGCTGTTGGCGAATCGCCCGATTCCGCACACCGGCGTTGCCCCGCGGCGCCGACTCGCGCTTGCTCGCGTCATGCTGGCCGAGCGGCGCCGCTGCGCCCTTGCGATTTCCTGGGAGACGCCATGAGCCTCTTGTTCCGCATCCTTCGCGCGACGCACGCGCGCGGCACCCATCACAAGCTCGCCCTCGATGCGCTGCACCGCATGCGGACCCCCGATGCCGGCCGCTGGGAGCGGGTGTTCCTCGAGCACGCCGAGCTCTACATGACCGGCGCCAAGGCTCCCGACGACGAGTTCAAGGACTTCAAGAACCACGTCCTGCATCCGCGTGATGGCTACTGGGGCGGTGCGCCGGAGAAAGTCGAGAGCTGGTACGCGCACCTCGTCGCGGCGTTGAAGGCGGGACAATGGTCCGAGGCGGTGTGGTGCGCAGGTGTCCTGTCCCACTATGCGACCGATCCCGTCCATCCCTTCCATACGGCACAATCCGAGGCGGAGAATGCCATCCATCGCGCCACGGAATGGAGCATCAACCGCAGTTATGACACGCTATGGGCCGAGGCCATCGCCCGCCACGCCGGCCTCGACGTGGAGATCCCTGCCGGTCCGAACGGATTGAAGGAGATGATCTTCGCGGCCGCTGACCGCGCCAACGCGCAGTACGAAAAGCTCATTGCGCACTACGACGTCAACCGCGGTGTCGTCGAGCCCGCCGAGGGACTCGATTCGGTCTCGCGTGCGCTCGTCGGCGAGCTCCTCGTATATGCCGCCACGCTGAATGCACGCCTGCTCGACCGCGCCATCGCCGAATCCGGCGCCGCGCCGCCCGAGGTGTCGCTCGGCATCGACACCATCGTCGCTGCGTTGAAGATTCCGGTGAAGTCTCTGCTCAAGAAGCTCGCCGACGCCGAGGATCGCCGCATCGTCGAGGCCATGTACGACGAGCTGAAGGCCACCGGAC
>JANRJK010000025.1:0-15120 GCA_033764015.1 Candidatus Sumerlaeia bacterium
GTGCGGGGAGGGGGGCGGGGCGAGGCGCGGCGCCGCGGGTTGCCGCGCCTGCGCCCGCGCGGCGGGCTGCGAAAGCCGCATCGCGAGCGCCGTGAAATCGGGCGCGTCGTCGCGCGGCGCGGCGGCCGTCGTGTCGTAGCCGAAGACCGGCTGGCCGTCGCCGGGGTGCGCCCAGGCCAGCGGCGCGCCCTCGTCCTTCGCGGGTGCGGGATCGCTCACGGGGCGGGGCGCGTCACTCGAACGCGAAGTTCGGGTTCAGCTTCTTCGTCTGCGTCTCGACGCTCGAGACCAGCTCGTTGAGCTGCGCCGTGACGCGGTTCAGCGCGTTCTGCGTGTCGGTGACGCGGGCGTCCTGCGCGGAGCGCTCGAACTTCACGTGCTCGATGGCGGCGTTCGAGAAGGCGACCAGGCTGGAGGCGACGCGGCGGCGCAGGTCCTCGCCGCCGGCGTTCATCCCGCCCGCGTAGTCCCCCTTCTCGTTCAGCAGCTCGACCATGCGCACCGCGGCGCGCTGCGTCTCGACCGCCGCGTTGTACGCGCGCTCGTAGATCGCCACCGACTGCTGGCGGTACACGGTGTCCGCCACGATGGGGGGCTGGTACGTCTCGGAAATCAGCAGGGACTGGGGAATCGCTATGGTGAGCGACTCCGCCATGGCGCGGTCCACCGGGAGGATCTCGACGCTGTAGCCGAGCTCCGCGCCGCGGGCGGCGGTGATGAGGCCCATCAGGCCCGGCACGCGGATGCGGCGGCGGTCCGCGTCGTCGCGGGGGCCGCCGAGCGAATCGGCGAACTCCTCGCGCGCGCGGTTCACCTTGCCGGAGAGCGCCGACTCGCGCGCGATGCCGTCCACGCGCACCACGCGCAGCTCGCGCAGCCGGTCCTCCAGCTCGGAGGCGGCGAAGGTGTAGTCCAGGGCGACCACCTCGTCGATGCGCCAGTCGGCGATCTGGAACGTCGCGTAGTCCGGGTGCGTCGCCGACTTGAGCGTGATGTAGGCGTTGGACCAGAAGATGCCCGAGGCGTTCTTCACGTTCAGCTCGACGCGGATGATCTCGGGAGTCGGGAAGGTGCGGCGGGTGACGCCGAGGGGGTACAGCTCCGGCGCGGGGGGCGGCGTCGTCACGGCGGCCGTCTGGGCGCCGACGGCGTTGGCGCGGCGCAGCTCCGCGCCGGCCTTGCCGAGCAGTTCGGCCTCGCGGCGGCGGCGCTCTTCGATCTCGGCGCGGCTGGGGGGCGGCTTCGGCGTCTCCCGCGGGGCCGGAGTGGCGTCCGGCTCCGGAGCGGTGTCGGCCGCCACCTCGACCGGCGCCGGCGTCGGCGTCGGCGTCGGGGGGGGCGGCGCGGGCTT
The DNA here is from genome assembly GCA_033764015.1 of Candidatus Sumerlaeia bacterium. Taxonomy (GTDB): domain Bacteria; phylum Sumerlaeota; class Sumerlaeia; order SLMS01; family JANRJK01; genus JANRJK01. Next base: position 1,352 of record JANRJK010000025.1, read on the forward strand.
GCCGCGGACCAGCTCGCGGAGCGCGCGCTTGGATTCGGCGGGCTTCATGATCACGTAGGTGAACATCGCCGCTGTCGCCAGCAGCAAGATGAGGAAGATCGCCTGCAGGGCCTTCAGCATCGCCGGAACTCTTTCGCCGCGTGGCCCGGAGCGCGTCGGCGCCGGGCGCGTTCGTTATCGGGTGGATTTCTGGACCCGGGCGGCAATCGCGACAACGGAAAAGCGGCTGGCGCTCCGCTTTCCCCACCCGCTCAGCGCGGTGGGGAAAGCTCCGCCTCCGCCGGGACCGGCGTCCCGGCCCGCGCCATCATCGGGATATCCCCCGCCATGGCGACCGGCGACGCCGGGGCATCGGCAGGTTCGCCCCCACCGTCAACAGCACCAGCCCCGGCACCAGCCAACCGATCGAAACGAGCATCTGGACAATAGGGCTCCCTGGCTCCCCGAACAACGTGCGCGGGGGAAACCCGCCTGCCGGTCAATGGCAAGACGACATGGTCGGGCTGATCTTCGGGGCCTGCTCAGACCTTCTTGCGTTCCCGCTGGAGGCCGGCGCGATCAAGGACCGCGACGCGGCGCCGCATGGATTGAATGTGGCCCGAGCAGGCGAACTCGCCAAGGATCCGGGTCACCTGCTCGCGCGAGATCCCCACCAGGGCCCCGAGCTGCGCGTGCGAAAGGGAGATCGGTTCCTTCGGATTCGAGTTGGTGAGTTCCAGCAGCAGGCTGGCCAGCTTCTGCCGGCTCGTCTGGTAGAGCAGGCTGGCGAGGCGCACCTCGTAGCGCCGCGCCCGGAGGCCCAGCATCCGGGCCACCTCGACGGCGACGCCGGGCCACTGTGCGAGCATCCCTTCGAAGTACTCCCGACTGAACGCGAGCAAGGTCGCGGCGGGGGCGGCGCGCAGGTTCAGTTCCTCGTCCCCCGGATCGCGGGTGTCGCGATGGTCCAGCCATCCCCAACAATCGCCCGCCTCGAGAACATTGACGATCACGCGCCTCCCGCCGGGGAGACAGCCCACCACCTCGAGGCTCCCCGAGACGACCACATACACCTCGCGGCGGGAGCGCTTCGACGGACGGAGCAGCGCGCCGGCGGAAAGCTCGCGTGTCGCGCCGTTCGACACCACCGACGACTCGCACTCCTCGCCGAGCTGCGAAAACATCGGCAGACTTCTCGGGAACCAGACATCCTCCGCCATGCCCGCGCTCCAGTCGTCCGGGGGGGATTCACCTAGTGGCGAGGCTCCGCTCGACCGCTCTCGCTGGCAACTGTGATCGGCGTCACAGAGACGGAGGGCCGTTCCCTCCACTTGTTGGTGGACAACCCAGACGGGTTGCATTCCGAAGGAGACTAGACATGGCACTTCGCAAAGCAATTTGCTCCGTCCTGGCAATTGCGGCCCTCGCCACCGCAACGGCCCAGGAGGCGAACCTGCGCATCACGGAGGTGGATCCCTCGACCGGCGTGGTCGAGGTCACGAACTTCGGTCCCGCTTTCACCCAAACCCTGACGCTGCCCTTCTGCTATCGATTCACATACCCAACCGCGTTCGCAGCCGGCACGAGCTGGACCGCCAATGAGGTGAAGACCGCGACGGTGTCGGGGCTCGATCCGGCGGACTCGGACTTGTGGCTCTACCTGCCGGGCGGCTTCGCGGACGGCAACAACATCATCCATGGCCTGAAGTGGGGCCCCCAGTCCGCCGTCGGCCGCATGGGCGCGGCGGCCGCCGCCACGCCGCCCCGATGGCCCGGAACCACCACCCACCTCCCCGCCCCGGGCGCGGGCCGGACGCTCGCCTGGAACGGCGACGCGGACGGCGGAGCCTTCGACACATCCTCGTGGTACGTCGACGCGACCCCCTCTCTGGGAACCGCGGACGCGCCGACCACCGTTGGCGGCGTGGCCACGCCCCTCGCGTGGGAGAACACGGTGGAGAACTTCGAAGGACTGGCGCTCGGCGACTCGGTGGTCGGCCTGCAGGGCTGGCCGCTCGTGAACCCCAACGAGAACTTCTTCGTCCGCTCGGTCAACGACGTGCGTGGCTCCACCGCCGCCCCGCCCTTCAGCAGCACCAAGTGGCTGCGCATCTCGGACAACGACCCGACGAACTCGAACCGATTCTACTCGAACGCCATCGCAGCCCCCGGGATCCCCGCGACCTACACTTGGCGCTTCAGGCTGAACATCGAGGAGCTGCCCCCCACCGGCGGCTCCGCGTGGCCCCGCTTCACAGTCCAGCACGACGACACCAGCGGCTTCGCCAACGCATGGGGCATCGAGATCCGCGACAGCGGCGCGTGGCTTGTGGTCACCGGCATCGGAGGCACGGCAGCCGCCGTCCCCTTCTACTCCTACACCTCCGGCCAGGCCGTGGGCGACTGGGTGCTGCTGGACCTCGTCGCGGACTTCCAGAACGGCGTCGTCCGCGCGCTGCTCAACGGCGGCGGCGAGGTGACTCTTCCGATCAACCTCGCTCCCTCCGCGGACCGCAGCCTCTTCCGCCTCTGCTACCGGGGGGAGGGCGCCAACAACACCGCTGTCTTCGCGCTGGACGACGTCCAGTTCCTCGGAACCCTTCCCTCGGCCTCCATCACGGGCTGGATGCTCTACCAGTAACGGCCTCCCCCTCGCCACGGACGCCCCCGCGACAATGTCGGGGGCGTCCACCGGCGCCGCGCGCGGAGGCAACGGGCCGCGCGCGGCGCCTGGCGGCATCGAACCCCGTTGCCCCGGGCCCGACCGCGCGCGAGTCCTCGCCCCATGTCGGACGCGTCCCGTTTCACCTACCCCCCGGCCCCGCCGCCCGCGGAGCGCTGGCGCACGATCCGCTTCTCCGTGCACCACGAGAACATCTTCACCGTGGTTTCCCTTTTCGAAGGCTACGACAACCACGCGATCGTCCGCACCATGGACCCGGCGAAGGGCATCCTCCACGTGTGGTACTGCGTGGACGCCGAGCTGCCGGTGAAGCGCCTGCTCGAGTGGATGGCGGGCCGCTTCCCGCTCGTGGTGCTGCAGGAGTCGCCGGGCATGCTGGGGATCGACGGCGATGGCGGCTGACGCGGGCGCGGCGCGCGGGCGGGCGCTGCTGGCGGCGGTGTTCCTCCTGACGGTGCTGGGGATGACGCCGTACACCGCGCGGCTGGACGATGTGAAGGAGCTGACCGCCGGCGTCGGCGGAGCGGCGCTGCTCTGCGCGGCGCTCTGGTGGCGGCCCGCCGGCGTTCCGCGCGGCGTGCGCCGGGCGCTCGGCTTCCTCGCGGCCTTCCTCGCGGCGCACGCCGCCTCGCTCGTCTCCGCGGGGCTGCCGTTCCTCGGCGGCGGAGGCATGGAGCGCTGGGCCGACCCGCCGACGGACGCGCTGCTGCTGCGCCGCGCGGCGGTGCTGGAAGGCATCCCCGCCGCATGGGGCGTGCTGGCCCTCTCGGGCGTGCTGGTGGCGGGCGCGCTCTTCGTGCGCGGCGCGGGCGCCGCGCGCGGCGCGCTGCGGGTCGCCGTGGCGGCGGTTTGCGCCACCTCGCTGTTCGGCCTGTTCCACTACGGCGGCGGCTTCGGCGCGCTCTACGCGGCGATGGACCGCGGCGGCGCCGGCGACGGCGCGCTGGGTTCGATGTGCTTCACGTTCTCCCGCACGCGCGAAATGCTCTCGACGATCCTGAACACGCAGTTCTTCGGCAGCTTCCTCGTGGCGCTGCTGCCGCTGTGCGCGGGGTCGCTGATGCTCGAGTTCCGCGCGGCGCGGGCGCTCCGGGCCGCCTCGCAGCCGGCCGCCGCCGGCATGTCCGCCGCCGCCGCCGCCGCGTTCGCGCTCGCGGCGGGGACGCTCTGCGCCTACTTCACCTACCAGAAGAGCACCCTGCTCCTGCTGCCGGTCTCGCTCGGGCTGTTCGCGCTGCTCGCGTGGCGCGCGGGGGAGCTGCGCGCGCCGCAGCGCCACCGCGCCGAAGCGCTCGCCGTGGCGGCGTGCGCCCTGGCGACCCTGGCCTTCCAGGCGATGCTGACGAAGGCGGACCTCGCGCAGCGGCTGATCTCGATGGGGGCCAGCATCGGCCCCCGGCGCATCATCTTCGGCGGCGCGCTGGCGCAGTGGCGCGATTTCCCGCTGCTCGGCTCCGGGCCCGGCAGCTTCGTCCTCTACTTCCCCACCTACCGCGCGCCGGACTACCTCGACCACCGCATCTCGAACGTCACGGCGCACGCGCACAACTGGGCGCTGGGGCTGCTGGCGGAGGTGGGCCTCGCCGGTTTCCTCGCCTTCTGCGCGCTCCTCGCGGTTGCCGCGGGGGCGGGCTGGCGCGCGCTGCGGGGCGCGGAGGAGCCGGAGCGCCGCCTCGCCGCGGCGGCGCTGCTCGCGGGCCTCGCGTGCTACCTTGTCGGCAACCTGGCGGTGCCGATGTCGGAGTGGCCCGTCGGCGCGTTGCTGATGAACGCGCTGGTCGGCGCGCTGCTCGGCGTCGCCTGCTGGGGGCCGGAGCCCCCGCGCCCCGCCGCGCCGTCGCTGCGGGCCACCGTCGCGCTCGCCGCGGCGGCGGTGCTGCTCGTCGCCACGGCGGAGCAGCAGGCGCGGCTGTTCCGCGCGAAGACCGCGCACTCGGAGGGGCTGCTGCTGCGCCGCGAGGCGGACCGCAAGGCGGCGGGTTTCGCGGCCGGCGAGCCGCTGCCCCCCGCGATCCGCGACGACTACGCCCGCGCCATCGGGCACCTCGAGCGCGCCGCCCGCACCGCGCCCGGCTCCGACACGATGCTCTACCAGCTCGCCTACGCGTACAACCGGATCGGCGACTCCGAGCGCGCCCTCGCCGCCTACGAGGCGCTCCGCCGCGTGGCCCCCGACTACGCCGACGTGCACTACAACCTCGGCGTGATCCGCACCACGCTGGCGCTCGACCGGCAGGACGCCGGCGCGCCGGACGACAAGGTGCGCGCCCTCCTCGACGGCGGCGTGGCCGCGTTCCGCCGCGCCGCCGCGCAGACCGACCGCGTGGAGTTCCGCCAGCGCCTGGCGCTCGCGCTCTACATGCGAGCCCGCCTCGCCCACGGAACCGACGCCGCGCGGGAGGACGCGCGCGAGGCCGCATTGCTCTACGGCGAAGTCGTCTCCGGCCCCGACGCGCGGCGCGACGACGCGCAGCGGCTCCGGGAGAACGCGCTCCGCCGCGCGCCGGAGTCGTGGGAGATGGCGGGCGACCGCGAGGCCGCCGCCCGCGCGCACGAGACGCACTGGCGCGCCGAGCCGGGGTCGGTCCGCGCGCTCGCCGCCGCCTGGCAGGGCTACCGCGCCGCGGGGCTCGACGCGGAGGCGGAGCGGCTGCTCGCCGAAGCCGTGGCGCGCCAGCCGCTCCTGGCGCCGGTGCGGCTGCTGCAGTACCAGCGGCTCAAGGCGGCCGACCCCGCGCGCGCGCGCCGCCTGCTGGCCTTTCTACTCGCCCTTGGCGAACGGATGCCGCGCTTCTTGACGGACGACGAATCCGAGATGGTGCGCCGGGAACTCGAAGCCCCCGGCGACCCCGCGCCCACGGAGCCCTGACGACCCATGGCGACCCGCAAACTCCTCCTTCCCAAGCTGCTTCCGGAGGCCGACGTCCGCGTCCGCGTCCCCGCAAGCACCTCGAACCTCGGCCCCGGGTTCGACGCCGTCGGCTGCGCGCTGAAGCTCGAAAACGTCTTCCGCTGGACGCTCTCGAAGAAGCCGGACGCGCGCACCACCTTCGGCGGCCCAGAGGCGAAGGGCCTGCCGGAAACGCAGGACACCATCGCCCACGCGGCGTTCAAGAAGGTGCTCGAGTTCGTCGGCGAGCCGTCGGAGGGCGTGATGCCGCGCCTCTCGCTCACCGCCTCCGTCATCGTGCCGCAGGCGCGCGGCCTCGGCAGCTCGAGCACCGCGCTCGTGGCGGGGATCCTCGGCGCGTCCGCGATGCTCCGGAAGCCCCTCGAACCCCAGGTCCTCCTCGACCTCGCGGTCGGCATGGAAGGCCACCCGGACAACGTGGCGCCGGCGATCCTCGGCGGCCTCGTGGCCTCCGCGTCCGAGACGGGGGGCTGCAACCTGCGGCTGCGGCTGCATCGCTCGCTCCAGTTCGTGCTCCTGATCCCGAACTACGAGGTGAAGACCGCCGACGCGCGCGCCGCGCTCCCCGCGATGGTGCCGATGAAGGACGCGGTGTTCAACGCCTCGCGGACGCCGTTGCTGCTCGAAGCGCTGCGCACAGGGCGCTGCCAGCGGCTCAAGGAGCTGATGAAGGACCGCCTGCACCAGGACTACCGCAAGCCGCTCTACCGGCACTACGACGCGTTCGAGGCGGTGGCGTACAAGGCCGGCGCGTGGGGCTTCTGCGTGAGCGGCGCCGGCCCGGCGATGTTGGCCGTCGTCGAGCGTTCGCGCGCGCAGCGCGTGGTCGAGATGCTGGAGCGAGCGCGGCGGGCGAAGCGGCTGCCGGGGCGCGTGCTGGCGCTGGACGCGGCGGGCGCCGGCGCGCGCACGCGGAAGCTGAAGTAGCGTCCACTTCCCGCTTGCGCACCGGGTCGCCAGTTCGCCATATGGCGAAATCAAGGAGGCGGCAATGCGCGCCCTGATCGCCATCGCCAAGGCACTCGGCGACCCCAACCGGGTCCGCATCGTCCTCGCGCTCTCGGAGCGCGGCGAGCTCTGCGTCTGCCAGTTGCAGGAGCTGCTCCGCCTCGCCCCCTCCACCACGTCGAAGCACCTCGCGGTGCTTTCCGGCGCGGGCCTCCTCGACGCGCGCCGCGAGGGCCGCTGGTCCTACTACCGGCTGGCGGAGGAGGAGCCGCTCCCCGGCGCCCGCGGCGTGGTCGAATGGGCCTGCCGCGAGGCGGCCGCCGCCAGCGCCGCGCAGGCGGACCGCGCCCGCCTCGACGCCATCCTCAGCCACACCCCGGAGGAGTTATGCCAGCTCCAAGCGCAAGGCCTCGCGTGCTGTTCCTCTGCACCGGCAACTCGTGCCGCAGCCAGATCGCCGAAGGCTACGCCCGCGCGCTCAAGGCGGAAGTGATCGAGGCGCACAGCGCCGGCATCGTCGCCCACGGCCAGAACCCCAACGCGATCCGCGTGATGGCGGAGGACGGCGTCGACATCACGGGACAGCGCTCGAAGACGCTCCAGTCGCTCCTGGACGAGGGCGTCGCCTTCGACCTCGTCTACGCGGTCTGCGGGCACGCGGACGAGAACTGCCCCGTTTTCCCGGGCGCCACGCGGGTGGTCCACCGCGGCTTCGACGACCCTCCGAAGCTCGCGAAGGACGCCAAGACGGAAGAGGAAGCGCTCAGCCACTACCGACGGGTGCGCGACGAGATCCGCGCCTGGATCGAAACCCTCTGACCACGACAGGAGAAGGAACCATGCAGGACACGAACGAACTCGCGCGGGCCCAGGCCGTGCGCGACACGGTGCGCAAGGGATACGCGGGCGTCGCCACGGCGTCCTCCCAGGGCGCGAGCTGCTGCGGCCCGACCTGCTGCGGCGGCCAGGTGGACTCGGCCTCGCAGCTCGCCGCGGCGGTGGGCTACACGAACGAGGAACTGGCGGGCCTGCCGGAGGGCGCCAACATGGGGCTTTCCTGCGGCAACCCGACGGCGCTGGCGGCGCTTTCCGCGGGCGAAACGGTGCTCGACCTCGGCTCCGGCGGCGGCTTCGACGTCTTCATCGCGGGGCGCAAGGTCGGCGCGTCCGGCCGCGTGATCGGCGTGGACATGACGCCCGAAATGATCGCCAAGGCGCGCCGCAACCAGGCCGCCTACACCGCGCGCACGGGCCTCGCCAACGTCGAGTTCCGCCTCGGCGAGATCGAGCACCTGCCGCTCGCCGACGCCAGCGTGGACGTCGTCATCAGCAACTGCGTGATCAACCTGTCGCCGGACAAGCCGTCGGTGTACCGCGAGATCGCCCGCGTGCTACGCCCCGGCGGGCGCATCGCGGTGAGCGACATCGTGCTGAAGAAGCCGCTGCCGGAGGCGATCCGCCACGACGCGGAGGCGCTTGTGGGCTGCGTGGCCGGCGCGCTGCTCCTCGACGAGCTCCGCGCGATCATCTCCGCGAACGGCCTCGCGGACGCGGCGTTCGTCGAAAAGCCGGGCTACGTGCAGGCCATGGAGGAGTCGAAGGACCACATCGCCAAGCGCGTCTACGAACTGATCCCCGCGGGCGAGAAGCTGGCGGACCACATCGCGAGCATGGACATCAGCGCGCGCAAGCCGTCGTGACGCCGCCGGAAGGCTCCATCGGGGCCAAGCTCTCGTTCCTCGACCGCTACCTGACGGTCTGGATCTTCCTCGCGATGGCCGCGGGGGTCGCGCTCGGCTACTTCGTGCCGGGCACCCCCGCGTTCATCGGTCGCTTCGATGTCGGCACCACCAACGTTCCGATCGCGCTGGGCCTGATCCTGATGATGTACCCGCCGCTGGCGAAGGTGCGTTACGAGGAGATGGGCCGCGTCTTCCGCGACGTGAAGGTGCTCGGGCTGTCGCTCCTGCAGAACTGGGTGGTGGGTCCGCTGCTGATGTTCGCGCTGGCGGCGCTCTTCCTGCACGGGCACCCGGAGCTGATGGTGGGCCTGATCCTCGTCGGCATCGCGCGCTGCATCGCGATGGTTCTGGTGTGGAACCAGCTCGCGAAGGGGAGCGCGGAGTACGCCGCCGGCCTGGTCGCGCTGAACAGCGTCTTCCAGGTGTTCACCTACGGATTCCTCGCGTGGGCGTTCATCACGGTGGCGCCGGGCTGGTTCGGGATCGACCTCTCGCAGGTGCGCGGGGCGGGCGGCAAGAGCCTCGCCGACGTGACCGTGGGCGAGATCCTGGCGAGCGTGCTGGTGTACCTCGGCGTGCCGTTCGCCGCCGGCATCCTCAGCCGCGCGATCCTGATCCCCGCCAAAGGCCGCGACTGGTACGAGAAGGTGTTCATCCCGCGCATCTCGCCCATGACGCTGGCCGCGCTGCTCTTCACCATCCTGGTCATGTTCAGCTTCAAGGGGGAGAAGATCGTCCAGTACCCGATGAAGGTGCTGCTGGTGGCGGTGCCGCTGACGATCTACTTCGCGGTGATGTTCCTCGCCAGCTTCCACATGTCGCGCAAGGCGGGCGCGGACTATCCGCGCTGCGCCACGCTGGCGTTCACCGCCTCCGGGAACAACTTCGAGCTGGCCATCGCGGTGGCGATCGCGGTGTTCGGCATCAACTCCGACGTGGCGTTCGCGACGGTCATCGGCCCGCTGGTCGAGGTGCCCGCGCTGATCGGGCTGGTGCATGTGTCGCTCTGGTTCGAGCGGCGCTACTTCGCGGGCAGGGGCGCGGAGCCGCCGGCCGCCTAGATCCGGGCGCCGCGCCCCCGGCCCTCCGTTGGAACTTGACCGTGTGGCGCCGCGCGCGCCAAACCGGCCCTCGCCGCGAAGGGGGCCGGTCCCATGGACGACAAGACGACGGAGGGCACACTGACGCGGCGGGCGTTCCTCGCGGCCGCCGGGGGCGCCGCGGCCGCGCTGCTGCTCCCCGAGCCGCTGGTCGCGGGGCCGGCGCGCACGCCCGCGCCCCCCGTCCCCGCGGAGGAATGGCGCGGCGTCTGGATCTCGCGCTTCGAATGGACCTCCGGCTCCGGCGACGACGTCTCCGGCCGCCTTGCGCGAATGATGCGCAGCCTCGCGCAGGGGAACTTCAACGCGGTCGTCTTCCAGGTGCGCGGCCAGGGCGACACGCTCTACCCGTCGTCCATCGAGCCCTGGTCGCCGATGCTCTCCGCCTCCGCGCGCGCGATCGACCCCGCCTCCGTGGCGATCCGCGAGGCGCGGCGCAACGGGCTGCAGTTCCACGCGTGGCTGAACCTGCTCGTCGTCTGGCAGAGCAGGGAGAAGCGGCCGCCCACGGACCCCAGGCACCCGTTCTTCCGCTTCGCCAACCCGTCCGACCCGGCGCGCGCGACGGGCGTGGTGCGCGACGCCGCGCGCCGGCCGATCACCTACGGCGATTCCGACTACACGTGGCTGTCGCCCGGGAATCCCGAGGTGGAGGCCTACTGCCGCGCGGTCGTGCTCGATTTCATCCGGCGCCACCAGGTGGACGGCCTGCACTGGGACGACCGCACCGCGATGCCGCACGGCGCCTCGCACGATCCCGTCTCGCTGGAGCGCTGGAAGGGGCGCGGCAACCCGATGGGCCTGGGCGACCTGCGCGAATGGCAGCGCGACCAGCTCTCGCGCATGCTGTCGAACATCCACGCGGCGGCCACCGCGGAGCAGCCCCGCCTCCTCGTCAGCGCCTCCCCCTTCGGCATCTACGACAAGAACCGCGTCCCCGGCTACGGGCGCTTCAAGGACTGCGTGCACGACTTCAACACGGACGGCGAGGCGTGGCTGCGCGACGGGATCATCGACGCGCTGATGCCGCAGATCTACTGGAAGGACGGAGGCCGCGCGCCCGACTTCTCGACGCTCGCGCGCGACTGGAACGACCACAACCGCTCGGGGCGCCCCGTCTGGCCCGGCTCCGCGCTCGGCGACTACGGCGGGCTGCAGCCGCTGCGCGGCGTGCAGGAGTCCTACGTGCGCCTCGCGCGCCAGCTCCGCATGGGCGGCAACACGTTTTTCAGCTACTCCGCCGCGCCGGACGCGGAGTGGGCCTCCGCCCGCGGATTCCTCTACCCGTCGAAGGCCGCGGTGCCGGTGCCGCCGCTCCGCAAGGCGCCGCAGACCGGGCAGGTGCTGGGCCTCGTGCGCGACCGCTCCGGGCGCCCGCTGCGCGACGTCTGGGTGTCGCTCGAGGGGCGCCGCTACGTGCACCTCAGCGCGGCGGACGGCTTCTACGCGATTCCCTCGGTGCCGCCCGGGACGCGCAAAATCGTGTTCGATGCGGGCAACGGCCAGCGTGTCGAACGCACTGTGCCCGTCCGCCGCGGCGCCGCCGTCCGCGTGGACATCACGGGCTAGGAAATCCGCGCAAACTACTCCCGGAAAATCACCAGTTTCCCAGGATGTGCAGGCGCAGCTCGCCGCCTTTTTGGAAATCGTAGTAGTCGCCGGTGAATTTCACGGAAATTCCTTCGGGAATCTTTCCGCCCCAGTTCTTGGTCCAGCTCGCCAGCGTGCGCTCCGGCATCAGCAGAGCACGGGGGCCCTCGCCGCGCAGGAACGCGCGCCCGTCCTCCCAGCGCTTCGCCCCGATCATCTCGATGCGCCCTCCCCAGTAGAAGACGAGGCTCGGCTCCTGGTACTGCGTGGCGGCCAGCTCGACGCCCGCGGGCGCGTTGGCGCGCAGCCACGCGGTGACGGGCTTTCCCGGGCGCAGCGGCTCGAGCAGCGGCATCCCGGCGTAGAACACCACCAGCAGAGCGGCCACGTGGGCGCCGGCCCATGCGCGCAGCGCGGGTGCGTGGCCGCCGCGCCACCAGTGCCGCGCCCCGAGCGCCGCGCCCCCCGCGAGCAGCAGCCCCGCCAAGCGCGCGGGCCAGGCGGCCGCGCCGATGTCCACGAAGAACGTCGCCGCCGCGAGCCCGAGGCCGCCGCCGACGCCCACGACCCCCGTGAGGAGCGCGCCCGCGCGCGCGCACCAGCGCGGCTCCGAGCGGTCTCCGCTCCACCAGAGCCCGGCGCCGAGCGCCAGCGCGGGCAGCAGCGGCGCCACGTAGTGCGGCAGCTTCGTCACGACCGCGGAAAACACCACAAATCCCGGAATAAACCAGCCCGCGAGGAACCGCGCGCGGACGTCGCCGCGTAAATCCGAGAAAATCCTCCGCGCGCCGGAGAGGAAAAGCGCCGCGAAGGGAAACGCCACCGCGGGAAGCACCAGGAGATAGTAGAAGAACGGGCCGGTGTGCCCCTCCTTCGGCGCCGTCGCCCGGTGCACGACGTGGCGGCCGATCGCGGTCGAGAGGAAATCGCCCTCCGGATGCCCGAGCGTGCGGAGCTGCACCGCCACCGCCCACGGCGCGGCGACCAGCACCGCCACGCCGACACACGCGGCCGCGCGCGCGGCGACCGCGCCGCCGGAAAGCGACGCCTCCCCCGCGTGCCCCGTCGACCCGCGGAGCCGCCACTCCCAGACCCATATCGCCAGCGCGGCCAGCCCGACCACCAGCGGCCCCGGCGGCCCCTTCACCAGGATCGAGAACCCCAGCACCGCCCCGAGCGCGAGCGCGTGGCCCCAGCGCGCGGATCGGCGCAGCTCCCAGAGCAGCGAGAACGCGGCGACCACGCTGAACACGAGGAACGAATCGGTGGTCGAGGCCTTGTGCGTGACGACGTGCAGCGTCGCGAGGCCGAAGGCGCCCATCGCCACCAGCGCCCCCCCGCGGTCCGCGCCCATGCGCCGCGCCAGACAGTAAAGCAGCAGCGCGGACGCCACGCCGAAGAGCGCCTGCGCGAGGCGCACCGAGAAGTCGTCCGGCCCCAGCAGCGCCACCGGAGGCGCCATCAGCCAGTACGTCATGGGCGGCTTGTCGAAGCGCAGCCGCCCGTTGAACGTCGGCACGATGAAGTCGCCGCTCGCCAGCATCTCGCGCGTCGCGACCGCGTAGCGCGGCTCGTCGCGGTCCCAGAGGCTCATCCACCAGTTGCCGGAGAGGTATAGGAACAGGAGCGCGGCGGCGAGAATCGCCGGAGGGGCCGCCGGAAACGCTTGAAATCCGCTCAGCCGCATCGGGAAGCTTCCCTCGGGGAGTGGGCGCCGGGAGCATCTGGCGCCCCGGCCCTTACGGAGACCAGCGGAAACCCCCAGGCGGAGACCCCGCATGTCCGACGTGGCACCGTTCCAACCGATCAAGCGCTCCGCGGTCCAGATCGCCTGCGCCTGCGGAGTCGCACTCCTCGGGCTCGCGGTCACTCAGGTGGAGTGGACGATTCATTGGCCGCTCGCGGAGGCGCTCGACGACTTCGTCTCCAACGACTTCTGGGCCGCCGTGCGGCAGTTCCCCTCGGAGGTGTCGATCGCCGCCGTGGTGCTGCTGATCGCGCGCCTCGATCCGAAGCGCCGACCCGCGATCCCCGTCTTCCTGGTGGCATTGCTTCTGGCGATGGCCGCCACCTCCTTCCTCAAGGGCGCCGCCGGACGCGCGCGCCCCTACAACGGCTTCGAAATCAACGAGGAGAACCGCGCGAACCTCGGGCGCTGGAACGCGGAGAACCCGGACTTCCAAATCCCCGTCGACAACTCCGACAAGTGGATGCACTGGGAGCCGGACCGCCCGATCGGGTTCTGGGTGCGCGACGGGTTCAACTCGTTCCCGAGCGGCCACGCGACCACCGCCTTCGCCTTCGCGCTCTTCCTCTGGATCCTGTATCCAAAGGCGGGGAGGATCGTGTTCTTCCTTGCGGCGGGCACAGCGCTTTCGCGAGTCGAGCAGGGGCGACACTACCTGAGCGACACGCTCGTCGGCGGCGCGATCGGATGGGCCGCCGTGCATTACGCCTTTTCGGCGGCATGGCCCTGGGATGTGAGCAGGTGGGTGTTCCGCCGCTTCCCGAGGCTGCTCAAGCGCCCCGAGCGGGAGCTGCTCAACGCGAAGCCAGCAGCTCCGCCGGAGGGAGCCGAAGGACCCGCCACAGGCCCGGCGCAATCGGCAGCGCCCCCGCAAGCGCGGCGGCAGCGCATGCAGCGGCGGCAGACCACAGCGGTGTAGCGATCCCGCCCGGCAGGAACACCGCCGCCGCCGGCAGCAGCTCCGCCAGCGCGGCGTCCGCCCGCGCCGCCGCGAGCCACGCCAGGCCCGCGCCCGCCGCGCCTCCCGCCCCGCACAGCGACACCGTCGACGACGCCGCCAGCAGCGCCA
>JANRJK010000026.1:0-49005 GCA_033764015.1 Candidatus Sumerlaeia bacterium
CCGATCCCCCCCGCACGGCCGCGCGGAGGGAAACCAGCGGGGAGTTCTCCACAGATCGGCGCGGATGTTAAGTCCCCCCGCGCCCCCCTGTGATGGTGACGGGGGACATCCCCATCGAGAACCCCGGGGGAAACATACAAGGCGCGAAGAAGAGACAAAGAGGGTGTGTGCTCGATGCGGCGACTTCGCGCGGATCACACGGGGTCGCTTGATCTCCGTGGCATCATCGGGGAACGTCGAGCTCCTGCGGCCGCCGCGCTCTGTTCGGGTGGCGGCCGCAGGAATCGGCAACCTGCGCTAGCGCTCTTCGACGGGGGAGATCGGTCCCGCGGTGACGGCTTGGACGAGGGTGGCTTGGAAGGCGCGCCCGGGGATGCCTTGCGGGTTGATGATGGTGGCGCGGGCTTTCGCGTGGAGGCTCAGGCTTTAAGGTAGACTGTGAGGTGGTCCTTACCCACCACTGTGCGGATTTCGAGGCGGCCGTCGGGATGCTGGAGGTACTCGGCGAGCGAGGTGTCGGGGTGGTGGCTTGCGGCGTCGCGCGCTGCTTGGTCGAAGCGGTCGGCGACGAGCACGCCGTGGGTTGCGCGGGGGGCGAACTCCTGCTGGAGAGCTCGGTTGTTCATATAGCGGAGGAGCTGGGAGAACTCGACCTCGCCGCCGCTGTGGAGCTTGAGTTCGACGATCAGAACCGCGTCTGCCTCCACCACGAGGACATCCGGTCGGGAGATGGGATCGAAGGAGTCGTTGGAGGGGAAGCTTCGCTGGCGCTGGATGTCGAAAGGCGGTTGCGGCGATCCGGCGAGGCGCCGGTGCAGCTCAGACTCCAGGTCCTTCTCGTGCCGATAGTATTGATCCGACCCTGGCCGCGTGGGCTTGCGATCGACGACCGGTAGCCTCCCCTCGCGGATGTCGTCGAGTGGGAGCACGCTCAGGACGGGCGCGAGGTCCTCGGGGCGAACGAGGATGTTCTTCCCTCCGTCGGTCTCCCACTGCCACAGGTAGCCGAGGCCGTTAACCTTGAAGTATTCCTTCAGGCGTTTGTTGAAGGTCACGCACCGAAGCGCGGGCGGGCGTGCTTCGCCGCCGATGACGAACACCCAACTCGCGGGACGGTGGTCGAACGCGAAGGAGATGTGGTGGCTGTCGTCGCCGCCGGGATGCCCCTGCTGCCAGAGCGCAGTCAGACCGTGGGAGAGCGCGGACTCGACCACCCCGAGAACCTGAGGGGTGAGGCGCCAGCGGCGGGCGAGGTAGGTGCGGCCGTGCTGGGTGACCTGAACGCCTCCCGGGACCTCGCGGAGGGAGAGGTCGAACTCGGGTCGCTCGTAGGCGTTGTTCATGTCGATTCCCCCCAGACGCGGGCGAGGGTGGCTTGGATCTTCCTTTCCATGCGGGCGATGAGGTCGCGGTTGGCGTTGACGAGGGCCTGCTCGGCTTCGATCTCGGCGACGATGGCGCGCTGGGTTGAGAGGGGCGGAATAGGGATGAGGTGTTCCTCCAAGACAGAACGCGGCACTCGTTGAAGCCCCCCTGTGCCTGTCATCTTCTCTGAAGCCGACGCTCGGAAGGATGTGTTCGCGACTGAAAAGTAGGCCCATTCCGGCAATACTACTTCCGAACAGCGTATCACAAAGAACTCACTCGAACCAAACCCGATGCCGTTGCACAGGTTTCGTGCGATCCCTGCCTTTCCGTTCTCGAAGCACGGAGTTACCTTTGCGATTAGAACATCATTGTTGCGAAAATACGTGTAACTCGCACCGACCTCTGACAGTAATTTTGACTCCTGAGGCTCAAACGTCATTGTGTGCTCGCCAAGTGTTGCCATCGGGACGAACGAGACAACGGTATCTCCGGACAATTCCGCCAACTCGCTCTTCTTCGGGTTGATCTCCGTCACCTCCCCCAACGCCACGATCGGCCATTTGGGATCGATGGGGATGTGGGGGCGGTAGTTGTCGAGGACGGCGCGGGCTCCGTCGATGACCTTCTGGTAGGCTTCGATCTCGGCGACGATTTCTTTCTGGACCGAGAGCGGGGGGAGGGGG
The DNA here is from genome assembly GCA_033764015.1 of Candidatus Sumerlaeia bacterium. GTDB lineage: Bacteria > Sumerlaeota > Sumerlaeia > SLMS01 > JANRJK01 > JANRJK01. The sequence continues at coordinate 2,052 of JANRJK010000026.1, forward strand.
ATTTGGAACTGCGCGAGTGATGTTGCGTTGATCCCGGCTTGTCCGATCCATCTGTTCGCGAGTTCGAGGAAAATGCCTTTAGTCCAAGCGTTGTGCAGAATTAGGGCCAGAAAGTTCGGGTTGCAGACGTCAGGCTTCACTCGGATGCGCGTCATGTGATTCGAGAAGCCACCGTGGATGTCATTCTCTATAAGACATGTCTTCCCGACGAGTTCTTTGCTATTGGTGTTATTGAAGAGCACGTCGCCCGACTTGAGTGCGTAGTCTTCCCTGCCTTCGTATTCAGAGGAGGTAATTTGTTTTAAGCCTTCCCAAGTGAACTGTCCCTTATCGGTGACGTTCATTGGGCGAATGTGGGGGACGCCTTTAGTGTCAACGCTCGACTGCCCGCATGCAAAGCCCGCCTTGATTTCTTGTGCAATCTCGCCGATAGCTATGAATGAAAAGGTCCTTAACGCGCTGCTGCCCTCCCGGTACCGCTCGCCGCTGAGGTTGTAATCGCCGTTTGCGGCGATCTTTTCCTTGGGGATGATGAGGGACGAAATGGACGGGATGGACTCGATGGACGGGGTAGGCGGGGTGCCGGTGCGGAGGGTTTGGAGGTATTCGGCGAGGGCGGTCTGAATGGCGGGGAGATTGCTCCCCTCCATGGGGCGGCGCTGGGCGCCTAGGCCGAAGCCGTCGTTCTCGACCTTGAAGAAGGCGATGGTGGGGGCTTTCTTGGCGAGGGCCTTGTCGAGAATGAGAACGCTGGTCTTCACGCCGGAGTAGGGTTGGAACACGCCGGCTGGGAGGGAGATGACGGCGACGAGGTAGTCGTCGACGAGCATCTTGCGGAGTTGGGTGTAGGCGGTCTGGCTTTGGAAGATAATGCCTTCGGGGACGATGATGGCGGCGCGGCCGTTGGGGGTGAGGTGTTCGGCCATGTAGTCCACGAAGAGGACCTCGCTGCGCTTGCTTTGGACGCCAAAGCGGTTGTGGGGCTTGATGCCGCCTTTGGGGGACATGAAGGGCGGGTTGGCGAGGATGACGTCGGCGTATTCGTTCCAGCGGTCCTGGCTGGTGAGGGTGTCGTATTCGTAGATGTGGGGGTCGGTGAAGCCGTGGAGGTAGAGGTTGACGAGGGAGAGGCGGACCATGTCGGGGGAGATGTCGTAGCCCTTGAAGTTCTGGGCGAGACGGCCGCGTTCGTCGGGGGTGAGGTTGTTTTGTGATGGACGGGATGGACTGGATGGACCGGATGGACTGGGGAGCGAGTTGGCGCGCAGGATGTGCTTGTAGGCGGAAATCAGAAACCCGGCGGTGCCGAAGGCGGGGTCGAGGACGGTTTCGTGTTTCTTGGGGTCGATGACGGCGACGATGAAGTCGATGATGTGGCGGGGTGTGCGGAATTGTCCGGCGTCGCCTTGGGAGCCGAGGACGGAGAGAAGGTATTCAAAGGCGTCGCCGAGGCGTTCGGAGTGGTCGTATTGGAACTCGTCGATGATCTTCAGGAATCCCTTGAGGGTTTCGGGGTCTCGATAGGGGAGGTAGGCGTTCTTGAAGATGTCGCGGAAAAGGAGGGGGATGCCGGGGTTTTCCGGCATGCGGGCGATGGCTTCCGCATAGAGGGCGAGGGTTTCGTGGCCGCCGAGGCCGCTGCGCATGAGCTTGGCCCAGCCGTAGCGGGCGTAGTCGCCGGAGAAGAACTTGCGACGGCCGCCGAGTTCTTCTGCTTCGGCGTCCATGTCGTCCATGAACTTGTAGATCAGGGCGATGGTGATCTGCTCGACCTGGGATTTGGGGTCGGGGACTTTGCCGACGAGGATGTCGCGGGCTGTGTCGATGCGGCGTTTGGTTTCGGTGTCGAGCATGGGGGGTGGGGCCTTGGTGACGGGATGGACATTATGGACGGGATGGACCAGATGGACGGGGTGTTTGAGCTAATCTCTTGGAGGCTTTTTGCGGTATTCGGTGCGTTTTCGGTATAGGCGTTCGGTGAAGCCGCCGTGTTCTTCAAAGTCTTTGGACAAGCGCTGGATTTGGCGATCGAGCATTGCGCAGGCAACGCCGATGAGCACATGGGCGGCGTTGGCGGCGGCTTCCTCGTAGGAACAGCGTCCCTCAAGTCCATCGCGTCCATCCTGTCCATCAGCGGTTTGCTTCACCCAAAGCGCCACAGCAGCGGCTGTGGAGCAGCGGCGGGCCACCAGCGCGGCGCGGCGAGGGTCATCGGAAGCCCAGAGAGGAAGCGCCCGCTGCCGGAGGAAATCCTCGTAGTCGAGTTTGAGTTCCTCAAGGCTAGCGCGGGCCACGTTGGTCAGCTTGAGTTCCATCTTCCTGGAGGTGCCGGAGGCCTGGCTGCCTTCGGCGATGTTCTGCACGCCCGAACGGGCGGCCTGCACCATCTGGTCGTGGGTGCGACTGCGGGGATCGATCCATCGGTCGCAGAATCGGACCGTGACGTCGTAGGCCAGTTGCGCGACCTGGAAGCTCCGCAGGCGGCGATACCCACCATGCTTCGGGATCAGAGCGTCGTCTGTCATGGAGCAAACTGGTTGAGGGACACGTAGTCCTTCACGTACTCGGGAACGATGGTGCGGAAGGCCTGGGGCACAGCTTTGAGATCGCGGGTGGAGAAGACGGGGTTTGTGGCAAGTTCCGTGTAGGCGCGGGTGTCGATGATGTCGCGCACGCGGCCGTTGGTGATGTAGGCTTTGAAGAAGTGCTTGATGGCGACGGTGGTTTCGGGGGGCTCGGGGGTGTGGTCGGTGATGAACTTGGAGAATTCTTCCTCCAGCAGTTCGTCCTTGGATTTGAAGCCGGGGATGAGGCCGAAGACCTTTTCGAGAATCTCGCGGAGAGTGAGGCGGCGGTCAACGGCGGCGGCCTTGCGGAGTTTGTCGAGCGAGTAGTAATCCTCGGGTTTGTCGAACAGCTCGCGGTTGACGTAGTCAATCACGCGGTCCCACTGGCCGTTGCGGACGGCATCGGCAACGAAGTCGTCGTTCTTGACGGTGTCTTCGAACCGGGCGAAGAACATGCGGTCGATCTTCATGCCCTCGGCGCCGATGGCTTCCTCCTGAATCGAGAGAATGAGATCCTCGCCAAAGTGCTCGTAGGTGGCCGGTTCGGTGGTGTCGCCGTCGTCGGTATCGCCCCCGTTGCCGGGCTTGCGGGGAGACGTCGGGCGAGGAAGCTTGATAACTTCGTCGTAGTCGAATTCTTCCTCGAAGAATTCGCAGTTGGCGAAGAAGTCGAAGAGCTTGTAGGACGCCTTGCGCGGGTCTGTGACGGCGGCGGCGCGTTCGGGGTCGTGAAGCTGATCGAGGAAGTTGTGGCGGCGTGTGCCACGGCCCTTGATCTGAATGAAGTCAGTTGGGGAAAAGACGGGGCGGAAGAGGCCAAGGTTGAGGATATCGGGGCAGTCGTAGCCGGTCGTCATCATGCCGACGGTAACGCAGATGCGGGCCTTGCTGGTGCGGTAGGTCGGCAGGAAGTTGCCAGAGCCGAGCAGGTTGTTGTTGGTGAAGTTGATGGTGAATTGCTGGGCGTCGGGGATGGAGGACGTGACCTGAACGGCGAAGTCGGACTGGTACTTGCCGGGGAACATGCGGTCGGCCATCTGGTTCAGGATCTGGACCAGTTTGGAGGCGTGGTGCTGGCTGACGCCGAAGATGATGCCCTTGCCGATTTCGCCGCTGACGGGGTCGCGCAGGGCGTTTTCGAGGAAGACCTTGCAGAAGAGTTGGTTGGTGGCGTCGGAGAAGAACTGCTTCTCAAACTGACGCTGCCGGAAGGCGGTTTCCTGATCCTCGCCGGTGTCGTCGGTGAAGCTGACCACGAAACCCTCCTCGGACAGCAGGGCGGTCGTCACTTCGCTGCGGGCGTCGACGACGGTGGGGTTGATGAGGAAGCCCTCCTTGACGCCGTCGAGCAACGAGTAGCGAAAGGTGGGCTGGCTGATTTCGCAGCCAAAGGTGCGGTAGGTGTCGAGCAGGAGACGGCGCTCGGCCTCGCGAGGGTCGCGAGTGGTGGGGTTCTCGCGGTCGAAGCGCTTGAGGTAGTCGCGGGGCGTGGCGGTCAGGCCAAGCTTGTAGCCAACGAAGAAATCGAACACGGCGCGGGCGTTGCCGCCGATGGAGCGGTGGGCTTCGTCGGAGATGACGAGGTCGAAGTCGGTGGGCGAGAAGAGGCGCTGGTACTTGTTGTTGAATAGGAGGGACTGGACGGTGGTCACTACGATCTCCGCTCGGCGCCAGTCGTCGCGGTTCTCCTTGTAGACAACGGTCTTGTAATCGGCGGACAGGTAGTCGGTGAATGCCTTTTTCGCCTGATCCTCAAGCTCGAGGCGGTCAACGAGAAACAGGACGCGGCGGGCGTTGCCGGTGCGGAGAAAGAGCTTGATCACGGCGGCGGCTGTGAGGGTCTTGCCGGTGCCGGTGGCCATTTCGAAGAGGAAGCGGTCGCGTCCTTCGCCTACGGCCTTCTGGATGGCCTGAACGGCTTGGACCTGATAGCGGCGGAGGAAGCGGAGCTTGTTCTTTTCGACGTACTCGGTTCGCTCCGCGGGATTCTTCCAACCAGCCTCATTGGCGTATTGCGGGCGTTGGGTGAGGACCACATAGTCCTCGTTGACGTTTTCCTCGACCAAGCGGGCAGGGTTGGGCGTTGTGCGCTGGAAGTAGCCGACGGACTCGGGCGTTGGAAATGCCGTGATGATGTGGGGGTTACCGCGGTCGAGGTCCCAGAAGTAGTGGAGGTTGCCGTTGGAGAGGATGATGAACCGGCAGTTCAGACTGCGGGCATAGCGGCGCGCTTGCTCCTTCCCGTCGAGGGGGTTCTTGCTTTCGGCCTTTGCCTCAAGCACGATCAGAGGGAAGCCCTTTGCATCGAGAAGCAGGAAGTCGACGAATCCCTTTGATGCCCGCTGGAAGTTATCCCCAAGAGCTTCGAAGTCGGAGGCTTGGGGAGTGACGCTAAGCTCAAGCCGGATGTTTGCCGGGCCACGCGGATCCGCGAAGAAGCGCCAGCCGGAGGCTTCCAGCATCTTGTTGATTTTGATTCTGGCGGCGGCTTCCTTCTCGGGCATTCGTTGGGCTTCCGGGCACAGCATTGGGCGTGAGTCGTCGGGATGATGACAGGTCTGAAGCAGGGTGCCGGAATCGGGGGGTGTGCGCAAGCGTGACGGTGTGAAAAACTTCCCCCGCCTGAGTTGCCTCGGGCGGGGGTGGGGGGGCCGCGATGGGGCGCGCCATTGGCGCTGGGTCTCGGGGGCACGGCGTTGGCCCCGGGGCGGTGCCCCGGGCTGGGATGGGGGGCGCCGTTGGCGCCGCGGAGGTGGGAGTCGAAATGGCGGACGCGAAGGGGCGGACGCGAAGGGGGCACGGAGACGGATCGGGGCGGCGGGTGGGGTTTGCCCGAGTTTGGCGCTCATGCGGGGGCTTGCCGGGGCGGCCGGGGATGGACCGGGGAAGGGCCGGTTAGTGGCCGGTGGTCATCCGGTGAAGGTTCGGAGGCGATTCTGCGGGTGAGCATGTAGGTTCCGGGGCGGAAGCCCTGAAATCCGGGGAGTGCGCGGCGCTTGGCTGGCGTGTCGTGCGGGGCGCTTGTTGGGCGCGGGGCTGCGGATGGCTTGGACCTCCCTTGACCTCTGCGCGGCGGCGCTGGTGACGTGTGCGTGACATCCGATGGATGCCCGCTGGAGAGAGCGGACCGCCGCGCGCGGAGCCGCCGCCGAAGGGGAAAGCGCCCCTCAAACTCTCAGGCACAGGTACGGCGGGCTGACGGGACTCTGGACGACAGAGCGGGGGCATCGCGCCGTGGGCGCGTGCCGATTCCCGCTGTCCCCGAGGTCCCCCGATGGGCGAAGCCGCCGCCGCAAACCTGCTCCGCACGCCGCTCCATGGGCAGCACGTCGCCCTGGGCGCGCGCATGACGCCGTTCGGCGGCTGGGACATGCCGCTTTCCTACGAGGGCCAGCTCGCGGAGCACGACGCGGTGCGCGGGCGCGTGGGGATGTTCGACGTTTCGCACATGGGGCAGGTGCGCCTGCGCGGCGAGCGCGCGGCGGCGTTCCTGGACCAGCTCACGCCGGGCAAGATCGGCCGCCTGTCGGAGGACGGGCGGTCGGTCTATACGCAGCTTTGCGCGGACGACGGCGGGATGCTGGACGACTTGATCATTTCGCGCCTCGGTCCGGCGGAGTTCTTCGCGGTGGTGAACGCCTCGACGCGCGAGGGGGACGTGCGCTGGATGCGCGCGGCGGCGGAGCGGCTCGGCTACCACGATGTGTCGATCGGCGACGAGAGCGCGCACTGGGCGATGATCGCGGTGCAGGGCCCGGCGGCGTTCGACGTGCTGAGCGTGGTGCTGCCGGGGCGGGCGAACTGGGCGGCGACGCCGTCTTTCACGGTGCATCCGTTCGTTTACCGCGGCCAGGCGCACTTGCTGTCGCGCACGGGCTACACGGGCGAGGTGGGCGGCGAGCTGTTGTGCCCGGCGGAGCTGGCGGACCACTGGTGGGAGCGCTTCCTGGCGGCGGGCGTGGCGCCTTGCGGGTTGGCCGCGCGCGATTCGCTGCGGCTCGAGGCGGGCTACTGCCTGTACGGCAACGATTGCGATCCGTCGGTGTCGCCGGTGGAGGCGGGCCTGTCGTGGTCCGTGGACTGGGCGAAGCCTGTGGAATTCCTGGGCCGGGCGCGGTTGCACCGCGAGAAGGCGGAGGGCGCCGCGCGGCTGCTGGCGGGCTTGCGCACGGGCGGGCGGCGGCCGCTGCGGCACGGCGAGGATGTGCTCGACGCCGCGGGCGCGCCGGTCGGCGTGGTGACCAGCGGCGGCTATTCGCCGGGGCTGCAGGCGGGCATCGCGCTGGCGTCCGTGGCGCCCGCGAACGCGGTCCCCGGCATGGAACTTGGCGTGAAGACGCGCGGGGGCGTTGTGCCCGCGCAGGTGGTCCGTCCGCCCTTCGTGGCGACCAGTCTTTCCAAGAAGTAACCGCGCGCCGCGCGGCGCGTGCGCAATCCCCCAACCCCGAGGAACCCCTCCGGCCATGGCCAACGAAAGCAGCTACCTCTACACCGAGTCGCACGAGTGGGTCGAAGCCGCCGGCGACGCGCGCCGCGTCGGCATCACGGACCACGCGCAGCAGCTCATGGGCGACATCGTGTTCGCCGACCTGCCCGCGGTGGGCCGCGTGGTGAAGAAGGGGGAGGAGATCCTCTCGATCGAGTCGCCGAAGGCGGCCGCTTCGGTCTACGCGCCGCTTTCCGGCGAGGTGGTCGAGGTGAACGGCGACCTGGCCGGGGCGCCGGACACGATCAACAAGTCGCCGTACGCCGACGGCTGGCTGGTGAAGATCCGCCCGAGCGCCGCCGACGCCGAATCCGCAACGCTGAAGTCAGCCACCGCCTACAAGGAATTCGTCGGAGAATAACCGCATGGCCTTCACGCCCCACACCCCCGCCGACGTCGAGGCGATGCTCGCCGCGATCGGCGCGAAGTCGCTGGACGACCTCTTCTCGGACGTGCCGGAGAAGCTGCTGCTCAAGGAGCCGCTGCCGATCGACACGTTGACGGAGTACGAGGCGCAGCGCCGCTTCGAATCGCTCGCCGCGCAGAACCGCGTGTATCCCGCGGCGAAGGCGTTCCTGGGCGCCGGGGCGTACCGCCACTTCATCCCCGCGGCCGCGCTCCAGCTCATCGCGCGCGGCGAGTTCATGACCTCATACACGCCTTACCAGGCGGAGGTGAGCCAAGGGACTCTGCAGGCGGTCTTCGAGTTCCAGTCGCACATCTGCGCGCTGACCGCGATGGAGGTCGCCAACGCGTCGATGTACGACGGCGCGACGGCGCTCGCCGAGGCGATCACCATGGCGATGCGCGAGACGGGGCGGAAGGTGGCGTGGCTGCCGGAGCTGCTGCACCCGTACTACCGGCGCGTGTGCGACACGTTCCTCGGCGAGCTCGACATCGAGGTGCGCACGATCCCGTCGCGCGACGGGCTGACGGACATGGACGCGGTGGACGGCGAGGCGGCGGCGGTGGTGGTGCAGACGCCGAACGCGCTCGGCTGCGTCGAGAACGGGCACGAGGCGCGGGCCGCCGCCACGCGGGCGAAGGCGCTGCTGGTGGCCGTTGTGAACCCGACGTCGCTCGGCGTGCTGGCGCCTCCGGGGGAGTACGGCGCGGACATCGCCGTGGGCGAGGGTCAGCCGCTCGGCATCCCGGTCAGCTTCGGCGGGCCGTACGCGGGCTTCTTCGCCTGCAAGAAGTCGATGATCCGCAAGATGCCGGGGCGCATCGTGGGCCGCGCGCAGGACGCGCAGGGGCGCGACGGCTTCGTGCTGACGCTGCAGACGCGCGAGCAGCACATCCGCCGCGACAAGGCCACGTCGAACATCTGCACCAACCAGGGGCTCTTCGCGCTCCTCGCCACCATGTACCTCTCCTTCATGGGGAAGCAGGGCATTGTCGAGGTGGCGGAGACGAGCCTCGCGCGGACGCGGCAGCTCGTGGACGGGCTCACCGGCGGGACGGAAATCGTGCGCCTGCACGAGGCGCCGTACTTCCACGAGTGCGCGCTGAAGCTGCCGGTCTCCGCGCGGGAGTTCCTCGACCGCATGCGGGACGACGCCGGGATCCTGGCGGGCTTCGCGCTCGAGCGCTGGTACCCGAACTGGCCGGACGCGGAGCGCCTGCTGCTGGTGAACTGCACCGAGGTGCATCTCGGCGAGGACGTTGCCGAGTACGTGCAGGCCGCGCGCTCCGTGCTCGCGTCGCTGCGCGCGCCGGTCTGACGGCCGAAGTGGAGGAGCGCCTCGCCATCGACGCGCTGTGGAGCCGGCTCGAGTCAGACGCCGGCTCCGCGGGGCAAGTGCGCGCGGAGGCGGCGGCGCTCCGGTCGCCCGCCGGGCGGATGCTCGAGGGCGTCGCGGCCTGGGACGCGGGGGACGCGGAGGGCGCGCTGGCGGCGTTCCGGGCGGCGCAGCAGGCGCAGCCGGGCAATCTGCCCGCCGCGCGCTACGAGGCGCTCGCACTGTTCGGCGCCGGCGACGCGCCCGCGGCGGCGAAGCTGTCCGCCACGCTGCCGCCGCTGGCGACCGGCGCGTACCTGCGGCGCTTCACCGCGCTCTATTGGCCGCTGCGCCACAGGACCGGGCTGGGGTCCACCGCGGTCGAGGCGGACCCGCCGGAGGTCGCGCACTCGACCGACTATGCGCGCTTCACCGCCGGGGCGAAGTGCTCCGACACGCGGCGGCGGCACCTCGCCGAGCGGCACCTCCAGTCGGGCCTGCTCGCGCACTTCAAGGGGCGCTACCGCGAGGCGGAGATCCTGGTGGGGCGTTCGTGGAAGATCTTCCCCGAGTCGATCGACACGGCGGTGGCGCACGGCAACCTGCTCGCCGCGCGGGCGGAGGAGGCGGAGGCGCTGCGCGTGCTCGAGCCCGCCTTCAAGGAGGCCGCCGCCGAAGTGCTCGCGGACGCCGACAAGGGCATCGTGTTCCCGCCGGACCTCGCGTCGGCTTGGGCGGCGGCGCTGTGCGGCGCGGGGCGTCCGCAGGAGGCGCTCGCGGCGCTGTCGCTGATCACGCCGCAGGGTCCGGACGACTGGGGCGCGCACTGGGTGGCGGCGCTGTGCCACCTGGCGCTCGGCGACGAGGCGTCGTTCCGGCGCCAGTTCGCCGTCGCGACGGGGCCGTACTTCATCGACACTTGGGAGCTGCGCATCCGCCCCTTTTCGCGGCGGGTGGAGTCGTGGCTCGCGACGGAGGACGCGGCGCGCGCCGCCGTGGTCCGCGCGGGCGCCGCCGCGCCCGGAATCGGTTGACCCTGCCCGCCGCTTCGCCGTCCTTGGCGGCGGTCCACTAGATGCCCCGCCTCCTCGTCGCCCTCCCCGCCTACAACGAAGAAGCCTGCCTCCCGCCGCTTCTGAACTCCTTCGCGAAGCTCTTCGCCGAGCACCCCGAGCTCGACGGCGTCGTCATCGTCGTGGACGACGGCAGTGCCGACCGCACGGCGGCGGTGGCGGAGAAGTGGGCGAAGCGCCTGCCGGTCCACGTGGTGCGCCACGAGCGCAACAAGGGCCTCGGCGAGGCGATCAAGACGGGGCTGCGCACGGCGGTCGAGCTGTCGAAGTCGGACCGCGACGTGATCGTTTGTATGGACGCGGACGACACGCACCCGCCGCGCTTCATCCCGTCGATGCTGCGCAAGATCGAGTCGGGGGCGGACATCGTGATCGCGTCGCGCTACCAGCGCGGGAGCACCCAACGCGGCGTGCCGCTGCGGCGCCAGGTGCTGAGCTGGGGCGCGTTCCTCGTCTTCTCGACGTTCCTGCGGCTGCCCGGGGTCCGCGACTACACGTGCGGCTACCGTGCATACCGCGTGTCGCTGGTGAAGAAGGGGTTCGAGCGCTACGGCGACAGCATCATCGAGCGGAGCGGCTTCGCCTGCACCGACGAGTTGCTGGTGAACCTGGCGGCGCTCGGCGCGAGGATCCGCGAGGTGCCGTTCTCGCTGCGCTACGACCGCAAGGTGGGGGAGTCGAAGATCAAGCTGGGGCTCACGGTGCGCGAGACCTTCAAGCTGATCAGCGAGGGACGCGCGCGGCTGCGCGCCGGCAAGCGGCCCCGCTAAGCGCTACAGCGTGCGCGGGCCCTCGACGCGCTGCGCCTTGATGCGGAACAGGCTGGTCACGGTGCCCTGTTCGATCTCCTCGCCCACGCGGAAGTTGCCGTAAACCGTCACCGGCATATCGACCATGATCTTGGCCTTCTGGCCCGGCTCGACCTCGACGTAGACCCACTCGTTCATCTTGGGCACTTGGCCGAAGCAGCAGAACATCGGGCTCGGCACGAGCACGAAGGAGCGCACCAGGCTCTTGTCCACTTCGATGGGGATCATGAAGCCCTCGAGGGAGACGCGCTGCTGGTCGAGTTGGCGCACGGGCTGGGGGAAGCGGTCGAGCGAGAGCGCCTCGGGCGCGACGACGCCGGTTTCGGGGATCTCCGGCAGTTCGTAGTCGAAGGCGGAGAGTTCGCGGAAGCTGGTCTTGAGGAATCCCGCGGCGCCTCCGCCAGAGGCTTCCGTGGCGGCGGCGGGAGCGGCGGCGACCTCGACCGGCGCGGGCTCCGGCGTGGCGTCGGGCGCGGGGGCGGTCGCAGGCTCCGGCGTCGCGGGGACGTCCATGAAGGAACGCCCTTGGATCGCCGCGGCGTTCACCGGCGGTGGCTCGGGAGTCCGGCGCAGCGTCGCCACACCGATCGCGCCGGCCACCAACACCAGCAGCGCGATGTTCACGAGAGTCCTGCCTGCGTTGCGCTTCGTACCCATGGCCTGTGCTCCTAGCCTTGATGGCTCGACGTTAGCCAACCTGCCACCCCGATTCCAGCCGAATCAGCGCACCGTCGCCACAGGACCCAGCGCGACGTCGGTGAACGTGGCGCCCCTGACCGTCACCGTCTTCACCGTGGCCTTGCCGTCGGCGACCGCGCGGAACTGCTCCTCGGTGAGGGAGGCGGTGAACTCGGACGTGTCGCCAACGGTTTCGCCGGTGAGCGCGTTCGCGACGCCGGGCAGTTCGACCAGCACGGGGCCGCCCTCGAGCGCGATCTCGAGCGTGAGCGACTTGTCCGGCACGCGCGAGTTGTTCTCGGCGTGCGCATCGAGCGTGTAGATCGTCGCGGTGAAGTCCGCTTCGAGGAGGAGCACCTCGAAGTTGGCGAAGTGGTCGCCGATCTCGACCAGCACGCCGCCGTACTTGGCCGAGTGTGCGTGTGCGTGGCCGTGGTCCTCTTCGGCGCGCCCTTCGTCGTGGGCGTCCTCCGAGTGGCCGTGCGGATCGGCGCCATCGCCGTGGGTGTTGTATTCGTTGTCGTTCCCGGAGCATCCCGCGAGCGCGAGCGCCGCGGCTCCGATCATCGCCATCCAGTGCAGCTTCGCCATCGATCCGTCCTCCGGGGTCAGGTGGTGGGCTGGAGGTTGTCCAGCACGTTGGTTCGATACGCCTGCACGGCGGGGAGGATCCCCGCCAGCGTGCCCGCGAGCACCACCGCGAGCGGCGTCGCGAGCAGGGCCGGGTGCCACGCCAGCGCGTCGACCGCGATGCCGACGTGGCGCTGGAGCAGTTGCGAGGCGGCCATGGTGATCGCGGCGTAGAGACCCAGGCCGAGCAGGGCGCCACCGGCGCAGATCGCGGCGGACTCCGCCATGATCGACGCGAAGATGGTGCGGCGCCGGGCGCCGAGCGCGCGCATGATCGCGATGTCGCGCCGCCGCCCGTGGATCGTGCTGTAAAGGCTCGCCGCCACGCCGGTCACCGCGACGCCCACCGTCATATAGGCCACGACGGTGAGGATCGCATGGGCCCATCCGAGCTTCGAGAACAGCTCCGCCACCACGCGCCCGACCGGGAACGCGAGGGTCGCGACGTTTCCCTGACTGTTGATCTGCTGGGCCATTTGGAGGCCGGCCTGCGGGCTCTTCAGCTTCAGCAGCACCGCGCTCACCTCCTTGTGGAGATCGTCGATCTCCTTGCCGGCCTGGGCGGTGTACTCCTCGCCGGAGCCCCGCAGCACGTGCCCGCCCATCCGGTAGATGCCCTCGATGGGGATCAGGATGATGCGGTCCAGCGGCGTGTTCGTCGTCTCGATGATGCCGGTGACGACGTACTCCTCCTCGTGCTGGGTGCCTTCCTGGAACGTGAGGCCGTGGTACGGCTTGAAGATGTCACCGACGCGGAGGCCGGTGCGCGCGGCTGCGGTCGAGCCCAGAACGCCCTCCATGCGCGACGGGTCGAAGAGCCGCCCGCCCGCGCGCAGCCGCGGCTGCGAGCCGTCCGCCAGCTCCGCCTGCTCGAAGTACTCCAGCTTCGTCCCCACGATGCGGTAGCCGTAGTAGTTGTCGCCGAGCGCGATCGGCACCGCCGCGGAAACGCGCGGGTCCGCCTTGATCGTTTGGTAAAGCGTGTAGGGGATGTTCCCCTGCGACACCTCGAGGTGGTACACCGCGTTGAGCACGAGCTGGAGCTGGCTGCCGCGCGCGCCGAGCACTGCGTCGAACCCGAGGCCGCCTTGGTAGAAGGACTCCTGCGACTGGTGGCGGATCGTCAGCACGGAGACGGAAAGGCCGGTCGCGAGCGCGACGGAAAGCATCGTGAGCCACGCCGCGGCGCGGTGCTGCGCGAGGCTGCGGCGGACGAGGAGCGAAAGGGTGCGCAGAAAGCCGGGCGTCATCGGGCGGCCACCTCCGGACGGGAAAGCACTGCGAGGGACTCGCGCCGGTCGAAGGCGCCGAGCACCGCCGGGTCGTGGCTCACGAGGAGCAGCGCGGCGTTCGACTCGGTGCAGAGCGAGCGCAGCAGGCCGAGCGCTTCCTCCGCGCGCGCGCGGTCCAGGTTCCCGGTGGGCTCGTCCGCGAGGACCAGCTTCGGGCGGTTCGCGAGCGCGCGCGCCAGCGAGACGCGCTGCTGCTGGCCCACGGAAAGCTCGCGCGGGCGGTAGTCGAGCCGGTCGGACAGGCCGACACGGTCGAGCAGGTGCCGCGCCCACGCCTCGTCCTGGCCGGGGCCGAACGCCATGCCGAGCAGCACGTTCTCCAGCGTCGTGAAGCCTTGTAGCAGGTTGAAGCTTTGGTAGACGTAGCCGACGAGGCGGGCGCGGAGCGCGTCGCGGGCCGCCTCGCCGCGGCCGGTCATGCGCTCGCCCGCGATGGTGACCGCGCCGGACTCCGGCTCTGCGAGCCCCGCGATCAGGTGCAGCAGCGTCGTCTTGCCGCTGCCGCTCTCGCCTTCGAGGGCCATCTGGGCGCCCGCGGCGAGTGCGAAGCGCGGGACGCGCAGCACTTCGTGCCGCTCGCCGGTCGGCGTCGTGTAGGCGTGGACCAGGTCCTCGATCAGGAGCATTCCGTACCCCGTGGATGGCGATGGGCGCCGCGTCGCCGCGCCGCCCAGTTAGCCAGCCCCGCGCCCGGCGGAATCAATCAGTTCAGGAAGCCGGTGCCGGGCCCGAAGAACACCACGTCGCCGTTCGAGACGCTGCCGTTGGTCGGGTCGTAGAGCGCCTGCGCCTCGGTGTCGTCGTCGTGGTCCAGGTCGGGGCCGTGGCTGAGCATGAAGTAGGCGACACTGTCGCCGCCGATCTTGCCGAAGCCGGCGACGTATTCGAGGAACTCGTCGCGGCCCGCGTCGCCCTCCGCGGCCACCGGATACCACAGCGGCGAGTAGTGGAGGAGCGGCGATTCCTCGCCGTCCTGCGACTGGAAGGGATCCGAGGGGAGCGAGGTGATGTAGGCGATCGGCGTCGTGATAAGCGTCGTGATGCGCGCCTCGACGAACTCGTCCTCGCCGTGCTCCTCGTCGTCGACGTCCAGGATCGGAGCGGCGAGCGCCAGCACGATCGGCCGGCCGTCTTCGCCGCCGGGGGTCGGATAGCGGTTGTTGTCGACGCGGTAGGCTTCGATCGCGGTGGCGAGGCTGCGCATGTCGGACTTCACGCGCGACACCTTGGCGCGGGTCTGGGCTTCGAGGAAGTTGGGGACCGCGATGGCGGCGAGGATCGCGATGATCGCGACGACGATGAGGAGCTCGATGAGGGTGAAGGCGTTCTTGGGGGAGTTCATGTGGCTGCCTGTGGGTGTGGAGCTGCATGGGGCGCATGAGATTGCGACCCCGTTCTCACAGGCAAGCCAAATGTGATAAGCTGTTATCATGACTCCGCCGAGTCCGAATTCTCCCCCGGGGCCGCTACTCCTTCGGCTCCGGCGCCGACAGCAGCAGGTTCGTCTCGCTCGGGTACCCCGGCGTCAGGATCAGGTAGTTGTCCTCCGACACGAACCGGTCGCGCCCGTCCTCCACCAGCCGGGCGACCAGGATATACTGCCGCGTCGGGTCCACCTTCGCTTCGTCCACATAGACGGCGAAGTAGTACGGCGGGGCGTTCTCCCCGACCGCTGCGCTGTGGACGCCCACCTCGACCGACTCCTCGGAGGCCGGGTCGCTGGCGTCGTAGAGGCGCACGTCCAGGACGGTGTCCGGCGACATCATGATGCGTTCGAGGTAGTAGACGGTGCCTTCGACGGCGAGGAGCTTGCCCGCGGTTTCGGCGGCCTTGGTGCCGGCCTCCGGCGAGGAAGGCTCGGCGTTGAAGTGCGATCCGGCCTCCTTCTTGGCGCAGGAGGCGCCGAGGAGCGCGGCGAGCGTGGCGGCGGCGAGGAGCTTCGTCATGGGCGGTCACCCCGTGGTGCGTGATGCGCCCATCCGCTCGCGGCGCGGGCGGCGGGGCAACCGGCGTCATCAGCCCGCGCCGAGCGCCGCGATGGCGTCGAGCGCGGCGGGGTTCTCGACGCTCGTGGCGTCGCCGGCGCCCTCGCCGATGTACGCGCGCCGGATCGAGCCGCGGACGATCTTGCCCGAGCGCGTCTTCGGCAGCGCGGCGACCGCGTGGACGCGCTTGGGCGCGAGCGGCTTGCCTTGCTGCGCGGCGACGTGGGCCGCCAGCTCCGCCTCTGGCGCCGACGCGCCGGGCTTGAGCACCACGAAGCACACCAGCGCCTGCCCCTTCAGGTCGTCCGGCACGCCGACCACGGCGGCTTCGGCGACGGCGGGGTGCGACATCAGGACGCCCTCCACCTCCGCGGGGCCGACGCGCTTGCCCGCGACCTTGATCGTGTCGTCGGCGCGTCCGCGCACGTACCACTGGCCGTCCGCGTCCACCTCCGCCCAGTCGCCGTGGTTCCACACACCGGGGAACTTCGAGAAATACGTTTCGAGGTAGCGCGCCTCGTCGCCCAGGAAGCCCTTCGTCATCGAGGGCGCGGGCTGCCGGCACACGAGGTAGCCCACCTCGCCGCGCACGGAAGCGCCGGATTCG
Organism: Candidatus Sumerlaeia bacterium; assembly: GCA_033764015.1. GTDB lineage: Bacteria > Sumerlaeota > Sumerlaeia > SLMS01 > JANRJK01 > JANRJK01. The sequence goes on from JANRJK010000026.1 coordinate 17,900, forward strand.
TTGACAATGTCAACGTCCATGCCGAGCGCGGGCCCGCCCAGCGAGCACGCCTTGAGCGGCTCGACCGGGTACGGCTGCAGCAGGCAGCCGACGATCTCGGTGCCGCCGGAGATGTTGACCACGGGGCAGCGTCCGCCGCCCGCCTCCGACGCGAACCAGCGGTACGACGTCTCGTCCCACGGCTCGCCGGTGGAGCCGAGCACGCGGAGCGCCGACAGGTCGAAGCCGCGCGGGCCGCGGGCGCCTTGCTCGCGCATCAGCAGCCGCACCGCGGTGGGCGCGATGCCGAGCGTGCCGACCCGGAGCCGTTCGCAAATCTCCCACAACCGGTCCGGCGACGGGTGGTTCGGGGTGCCGTCCAGCAGCACCACCGGCGTGCGGTGCAGCAGGCAGCCGACCAGTTCCCACGGCCCCATCATCCAGCCGATGTCGGTCACCCAGAAGAACGGCTCGCCGGGGCGCGCGTCGAACGCGTAGCGCAGCTCCTTGCCCATCTGCGCCAGGCAGCCCGCGTGCGTGTGGACGGTGCCCTTGGGGCGGCCGGTGGTGCCGCTGGTGTAGATCAGCAGGCAGGGCTCCTCCGCGTCCGTTTCCGCGGCGCGCTCCATCGGCGCGCCTTCGGCGAGGAACGCGTCCCACTCCGCGGTGTCCGTGGCGACCACGCGCGCGATGGTGGGCACGCGCGCCGCCGCCGCGCGCGCCGTGCCGCCGCAGGGCACCGCCTTGCCGCGCCGCGCGAGCGTCTCCGCGGTGAAGAGCAGCTTCGCGCCGCAGGAGTCGAGGCGGTCCACGATGGCCTGCTCGCCGAAGCCGCAAAAGATCGGCACGATGCGGGCCCCGAGCTTCATCGCGGCGAAGAACGCCACCGCGGTTTCGACGCGCATCGGGGCATAGAGCCCCACCGCGTCGCCGCGCGCGACGCCGTTCGCGGCGAGCGCGCCCGCGCAGGCGTCCACCAGGCGCTTCAACTCCGCGAAGGTGACCGCGCGGCGCTCTTCCGGCAGGTCGTCCGGCCCCTCGGCGTAGAGCGCCACGTCGCCGCCGTGCCCGGCGAGCACGTGCCGGTCGATGCAGTTTTGGGCGATGTTGATGCGACCACCGACGAACCACTTGGTGAAGGGGAAGCCCGCCGAGTCGTCGCGGAGCGTGTGGTAGGGCTGGAACCAGTCGAGCGCGAGGTCGTCCAGGGCGGCCTGCCAGAACCACGCGGTGTCGGCGGAGGCGCGCGCGCGCAGCTCGTCGATCGTCGCGCAGCCGTGCGCGCGCATGAACCGCGCGACATGCGACTCGCGCGTCCAGGGGTGGTCGTCCGGGTGCCAGAGGAAATCGCTCATCGTGCGCCGCCGCGTGGGATCAAGGGCTTGATTGGCGGGATGGTGGGGACCGCCGCGCGCGCGGCGCAACGCGGATGCGCTCAGGGGGCGAGGGCGGTGAGGTTGGGCTGCGTTGAGCGAGTCTCCCCCCTGCCGCTTGGATGGTTTCCCTTAAGGAGCGGTTGACGTTCTCGGCGACCTGCTGAGGACTCTCGATGGGGCCGCGGCGAACTCCTCAAAGGAAAGTCTTGTATGGTTGACCCCGTCCCCAAGAAATCGATTGAAGCGGCGCTCTTCAGCATCGACTTCCCCATCCGTCTTCCTTGGATTGTGATTGCAGACCGACACGCGAAACTGCTTACTTTGCCCCCGCCGAAGTTGTGCCCTCTTAATCAGATTCTTTAGATGAAAATCCGCGTCCGGGAAGGAGTATCCACAAAAGACGATGTGATCAGCGGCCAAAATTCGATCTTCCATTACGCGATGAACATTCAGAAGATCAGGATTCGCAAATCGCTTTCGGTATGTTGGCGGTACGATAATCGGCTGGTAATCGACGTTACAGTGTTCACAAGACCTACTACCTCTCCGGTCAAATTGCGTAAAGGCGCCCTTCTCATAAGGGGTAAGCCAAATTCTGTTGCAACCTGAACATACAAGCCAGTTCAACGAGCCGTGGGGCTTTAGGAGTTCGACGACAAAATCCTGAGAGTCGACGCGCGGGATTGGCCGCCCCCATGGGTCGCCATTATAGAAGTTTGCAAAATCCACCACATAGTCAAGACAAACCCTCGGGGTGTTACGATACAACGAGGCCAAGGCATTGTCAATCAAAATGTCGTAGTTTGTTGAAATAAAAACCACCCCTCGAAGACTTCCCAGTTCTCTCGTAAGATTATCCACCAACTGCGTGTGACAGTTAGTAGACATGCGCGTCACCGATAGGGAAATGGCTTCGATCATGGCGCGAACGACATGGCCCCACGCCTCGGTTATTGGAGTGCCTAAACCAACAACATCTCGCCCACTTTCCAAACATTCGCCTAGAAAACCAAGCACTTCCTCAAATGTTGGATAATCTGGATCTTGTTTAGAATCCTTGGTCATAAAGCAATGGACCAAAACCTGCTGCAATTGACTCTTGAAGTCTTCATCGGGGCAATTCTCAAAGAAAGCCTTAAAGACTTCTCCTTGTAGCGGTGCGTTATCGGCCTTCGAAGCACCGGCCCCCAAGAAGATCACGATCTTTTCTGAGGCGACACTCATTGCTTTGCTCCGAAGAGGCGTTGTGTGCACTACGATACCTAAGAAAGGCATCCCTTTTACGGGAAGGGCAATACAAAAAGCCTCCGTCAGTCAGTCGGCGAGCCACCCCTCCACCACGAAGCAGCCACCCACCGACTCGACCGTCGCGTCGCGGAGGTCGAGCGCTTCGGCGATTCGCTGGGGCTCCCGCGCGAGCGCGACCGGCCCTAGGTGCGCGCCGTGGCCGCCGAGGATGCGCGGCGCGAGGTACGCGCGGACGCGGTCCGCGAGGCGGGCTTCGATGAAGGCGCCGAGCACTTGGCGCCCGCCTTCCACGAAGAGCGAGGGCAGGTCCTCCGCGAGGCAGCGGGCGCAGAGCGCCGCCAGGTCGACGCCGCGCGGACCCGTCGGCAGACGCCACAGCTCCGCGCCGGCGCGGCGCAGCGCCGCTTCGCGCGCGGGGTCGGCCCCGGTGCCGCAGGCGACGATGGCGCGGCCGACCGGCTCTTGGACGAACGGCGCGTCCGGCGGGGTCCGCAACCAGGTATCGAGCACGATGCGCGCAGGGGCGCCGTGGGCTTCGAGCGGCACTCCCCGGGGCGAAAGCCGCGCGGCGTCGGCGAGCAGCGTCCCCACGCCGCAGACGACGGCGTGGTGGGCGGCGCGCTCGCGGTGCGCGTCGGCGCGGGCGGCTTCGGAGGTGATCCACTTGGAGTCGCCGGACTCCGTGGAGACGGCGCCGTCGAGGGTGGCGGCCCACTTGAGCGTCACCGACGGGCGGCCGAGCGCGTGGCGCGCGTGAAACCACGGGTTCAGGCGGCGGCAGCGCTCGGCGAGGACGCCATCGAGCACCTCGACTCCCGCGGCGCGGAGGCGCACGGCGCCGCCGGTGGCCTTCGGGTTCGGGTCCGCCGCGCCGACGGCCACGCGGGCGACTGCCGCGGCGAGGAGCGCCTCGCTGCACGGCCCGGTGCGGCCGGTGTGGTTGCACGGCTCGAGCGTCACGTACGCCGTGGCTCCGCGGACATCGCGCGCTTGGCGGGCCGCGTCGGCGAGCGCCTCGATCTCGGCGTGCGGCGCGCCGGCGCGGGTGTGCCAGCCTTCGCCGAGGACTTCGTCGCCGCGCACGATGACGCAGCCCACGCAGGGGTTCGGCCAGGTGGCACCGCGGGCGCGGAGCGCGAGCGCCATGGCGCGCTCCATCCAGCGCTCGCCGGCGCCGGTCATGCGGGCTGGTTGTCGCGTTCGCGCCGCGGCCCCTGCCAGGCGTGCGGGATGCCGTGCTCGATGCCGAGCAGGTCGAACAGCTTCATGGCCATGAAATCGAGCAGGTCGTCGATGGTCTTGGGCGAGTGGTAGAAGCCGGGCATGGCGGGGACGATGTGGGCGCCGGCCTCGGAGAGCGTGGCCATGTTGCGCAGGTGGATGAGGGAGAGCGGCGTCTCGCGCGGGACCAGCACGAGCGTGCGGCGCTCCTTGAGGAACACGTCGCCGCAGCGGAGCAGGAGGTTGTCCGTGTTGCCGGTGGCGAGGCCCGCGACGGTGCGCATGGAGCAGGGCACGACGACCATGGCGCGGGCCTTGAAGGTGCCGCTGGCGGGTCGCGCGGCGATGTCGCCGATGTGGTAGCGGTGCACGCGCTCGTGCGCCTCCTCCGGCGCGCCGGGCAGCCACGCGGAGAGCGGCGAGGACGCGCCGACGCCGGCGAGGCCGCACTCCTCCTGCATCACGCGCCACGCGCTGTTCGACACCAGCAGGTGCACGTGGTGGCCGAGGCGCAGCGCGACCTCGACGAAGCGGACGCCGTAGGCGATGCCGCTGGCGCCGCTGATGCCGACGACGAGGTGTTCGGGCTTCACAGCGCCTCCTTGCGGCCCGGTCACGGGCGGCGGATCAGGGTCTCGCCCGCGGCGGGCGCGGGCGTGTCCGCCGCGGGGGCGGGCTCCGGGGACCGCGCGGGGCGGGCGTCCACGGGCGTGTGCCCCTCGGGAGCGTTCGCGATGCCAAGCGCCACCGCCGTCCGCGAAAGCGCCTCGCCGAGGTCGCCGATCTCGTAGCCGAAGTAGCGGATCGACGTGAGGTTCGCCTCGCCGGGGCGCGAGCGGAGGAACTCCACCATCGTCCCCGTCGTCGGGCGCAGCGCGCGGAAGTAGACCACCGCGAAAGTGCCCGTCGGGAGGCTGGCGCCCTCCGTCATGCCGGCGGAGTAGCGGAGCTGGCCGCGGTCGTTACGCCCTTCGTTCGACTTGAAGTAGTTGAAGGGATAGTCCGCGCGGAAGGGGCCGTCGTTCGCGTTGATCCCCCGCCGGATCCAGTTGCCGCGGTCCGCGTCCACCAGCTCGAGCGCCGTCGGATCCCAGGACAGCGTGAAGTCGACGGAGTCGATCAGCGTGCCCTCCGGGTTGTTGAGCGCCACCTCCACGGGGAAGATGTCGCCGGTGCGGGGGGATTCCTTCGGTCCGCGCAGGACGAGGCCCGCGTTGGCGTGCGCCGCGATCGTGTCGAGGTACATGGCGCGCAGCTCGTCCGCCTTGCCCTGCAGTCGGCGCTCGCGGCCCTCCGGCGGGTCCACCACCACGCCGCCGCCGAGCACGCCGTCGATCGGGTCGAACCCGACGCCGAGGATGTTGCGCTCGTCCTGCAGCACCGCGGTCAGCTCCGACCCCTCGCGCGACTCCGTCTGGAAGACGAAGTTCAGATTCGTGTAGGACGTGGGGCGGAGCGCCTTCCAGAGGACGCGGACCGGGACGAACTCGGTGGCGGAGAGCGGCGAACGCAGCGTGGCGGTGTAGTAGACGACACCCTCGCGGCTATCGATCTCGAAGGAGGGCTCCTCCGCGAGGAGCGGACGGAGCTGCGAGTCGAACACGCGGACCGGTTCGAGGAAGCGCTTGTCGTAGGCGAGCGCCAGGCGGACGCCGGTGATGTCCGCCGCGGCGTCGTTGAGCATCACCACCTCGGAGACGAACTCCTGGCCGCTGCGCACCGCGGTGTCGAGCTGGCGGGGCGACTCGGGCTCGGGGAAATTGTAGTAGAGCATGACGGCGCCGAGCGCGCGCGCCTCCTTGGGAGCGGCGTCCGGCGGCGCGTCCGCGGGCGTCGCCTCGGCGACGGGGACATCCCCCGGGGGCTGCACGGCGCGCTCGGCCTCGGCGCGCTTGCGGGCCTCGTCCTGGCGCTGGCGGATGATCTCGCGGATGCGGCGCTCGTGCTCGCGCATCTTCTCGTCCTTGCGCAGCACGGTGCGCGGCACGGGCGTGTCGCCGGCTTCGCGCTGGACCACCTGCGCCGCCGCGGGGGTGAGGGCCGCCGCGAGGGCGAGGGCGGTTGCTGCTAGGATGCGTGGATTCATCGCGCGTCACCGGGCGTGGGCTGCCGGCGGCGGGGCAAAAGCCGCGCCACCCGCCGAAACCATGCGCGTTGGCGTTCCGGTCCGCAACCGGGGAGCTTGCGGGCGGCGGGGGGGCGCCCCCGGCGCCGCGTCCGCTACTTGATGTCGAAGGTGTTGTTGATGTACGAGGCCTGCTTCACCGGCGTCAGGTTCTCCGGATCGTTGATCCAGCGCCCGTCGACCACCAGCTTGTACTCGTGCTTGCCGGGGGCCAGGCCCTTGAACTTGGCGCCCCACACGCCGGTGTCGGTCGGATGCCGGAACATCTCGACCTGCTGCCAGTCGGTGAACGTCCCCGCAACGGCGACGCGCTGGGCGGCGGCGTCGTAGAAGGTGAAGCTGATGTCGCGGCCGGTGATCTTCGGCGACGACTGGTGCTCGCCGACCATCAGCACAGAGTTGAAGTCGTTGTAGGAGTTATGACGCCGCAGCGGGTTCGCCTCGTCGAAGCTCCACGTGGTGCCATCCGCCAGTAGACGGTAGTCGTACAGGCCATCCTCGAGGTACAGCGTGGTCGTCCAGCGGCTCGAGCCCATGCGCACCATGGGGATCGCCTGCTCGCGCCAGTCGCAGAAGTCGCCCACGAGGAAGAGCTTCTGGACGCCCGACTTCTCGATCGTCACGTTCACCGGCTTGGCGCCGGCGCGCGGCGTGCGCGGGTCGAAGGCGAGCGTGTCGAAGCGCGCCGGCACGGCGCCTCCGGTCGAGCCGCCAGCTCCGGAGGAGATCGTGAGCGTGTTCGTCCGGTCCAGGTAGGCGATCAGCGCGTCGGCGCTCTTCGGACCCACCGCGCGGTCAAGTTCGTGCATGCCCGAATCGAGGAAGATGAACGTGGGGACCTTCATCAGGGCGAACTGCGCCGCGAGGTCGCGGCGGGCCTCCTCGTTGACCGCCACCCGGACGAAGCGGTCCGCGGAGGCGCGCACGTCGCCGCGCACGAAGACCTCGTCCTCGATCGTGCGGCAGGGCTTCGCCCGATCATTGTAGAAATACACCATCACGGGCTTGCCGGTGCGGACCGCCTGCGCCTTGGCGGCGTCCAGGTCGTTGTCGATCCATTCGATGGCTCCGCCGGGCTTGGCCATGGCGCCCGCTGCGAGGAGGAGCGCTGCGGCTGCCAGCGCGACGGACTGGAGGGAGGGTTGTCTGAGGGTGTACATGGCCATGCCTGCCTTCGGGAAACCTTGATTTTGCGCGTGCCGGGACTTTCGCCCGCCGCTGCGAATAAATGGCTTTACCGCACCCGGCGCCCCAAATCAAGGGCTTTCTTCCGGCGCAAAAGAGTAAAGCGACAAGACTTGTATGGCTTGCGGTTTACCCGCGGGTCAACCCCGATAAACGGACCGGCCCGGCGCCGCAATGGGCGCCGGGCCGGTGAGCGCCTTGGTCGGACCCGGGGGTCAGCCCGCGCCGATGATGTTCTGCCCGTTGTCCACGAAGAGCACCTGCCCCGTGATCCCGTTCGCCAGCGGGCTGAGCAGGAACGCCGAGGCGTTGCCGATCTCCTCGAGCGTGACGTTGCGCCCCAGCGGCGCCATCTTGGCCGCCTGCTCGAACATGTCGGTGAAGCCGCCGATGCCGCGGGCGGCGAGCGTCTTCACCGGCCCCGCGCTCACGGCGTTCACGCGCACGTTCTTCCGCCCGACGTCCCAGGCGAGGTACTTCATCGACTGCTCGAGGGTGGCCTTGGCGATGCCCATCAGGTTGTAGTTCGGGAAGACCTTGGTCGCGTTGTAGCTCATGGTGATGACGGAACCGCCGCCGGCGGCCTCGAAGAGCGGCATCGCGGCGCGCGTCAGCTCGATCAGCGTGTAGGAGCTGATGTGGAGCGACAGGAGGTAGTTCTCCGCCGGCGTGCGCGTGATGCCGGGCTGCAGGTCCTCGCGGGGCGCGTAGGCGATCGAGTGCACCAAGCCGTCCAGCTTGCCCCACTTGTCCTGCAGCTTCCCGAAGACCTCCTCCACCTGCTGCTTGCTGGTGGCGTCCATCTCGTGGGTGTCGAGCGGGGGGGTCTGCTCCGCGGCGAGCGCGAGGACCCGCTCGCCGAGGCGCTCGTTCTGGTACGTGAGCGCAACCGTGGCCCCGGCGCGAAGGAGCGACTCGGTCACACCCCAGGCGATGGAGTTCTTGTTCGCCACACCGGCGACGAGGTAGTGCTTTCCTTTGAGGTCGATCATCGGCGGCGAGTCCGGTCCGTCGGGAATTCGTTAGCGGGTAAGGACGCCGGAGCGGCGACACGGGGACTAGCCGAAAGTTGCCCGCCCCCCGCGGACCCGATCGCGCTTGCGCCCGCCGCCGCCGCCCACTTATTAACCAATTAGTTCATTAGGCACAGGCGACATGGCCGACGCGCTCCTCCACACCCGGCTCGCAGAGACCTTCCAGGCGCTCGCCGACGCGAACCGGCTCCGGATCCTCGACCGGCTCCGCCGCTCCGAGGCGTCCGGCGTCGAGCTCGCCGCGCTGCTCGCCATCAGCCCCGCCGCCGTCTCCAAGCACCTCGCGACGCTCCGCCGCGTCGGCATCGTCGAGGGGCGCCGCGACGGCTCCACCGTCTGGTACCGGATCGCGGACGAGTCGGTGTTCCAGCTTTGCGACCTGCTGTGCGACCGCGCGGCCCGCCGGGCCCGCGAGGAGCACCGCGCCATCCAGTCAGCCGAATCACGGAGGAAGCGCGCATGAACCGCCGCGCCCCGGCCGCCGCCGCCGCCCTCGCAGCCGCGCTCTCACTCGCAGCCTGCGAGGAGCACCCGCCCCCCGTCCCCGGGCCCGCCCGCGCCCTCGAGCCGGTCCGCGGCGCCGCCGTGGCCGCCGCCGCGCGGACCCCGCTGCCGATCGAGGAGGAGTTCGTCGGCACCGTCGCCGCGCGCTTCCGCCCCGTCGTCTCCGCCAAGGTCTCCGGCGCCGTCCAGGCGGTCCACGCGGACGTCGGCGACGCGGTCGCGAAGGGCCAGCTCCTGGTCGAGCTGGACGCGCAGGAGCTCGGCGCGCGGCTGCGCCGCGCCATTCCCGAGCGCGACCTGGCCGCGACGGAGCTCGAGCGCATGCGGGGCCTCGTGGCCCAGCAGGCCGCCGCGCAGACGCAGCTCGACGCCGCCGAGGCCCGGCACCGGAGCGCCGTCGCCGGTGTCGAGGAGCTCGAGACCATGCTCTCCTACGCGCGCATCGAGTCGCCCATCGACGGCATCGTCCGCGAGCGCCTCGTCGACGTGGGCGACCTCGCGTCGCCGGGGCGCGGGCTGCTCCGGCTCGAGGACCTCTCCACCCTGCGCTTCGAAACGGCGATCCCCGAGTCGCTTTCCGGCGGCGCCCGCGTCGGCGACACCGCGACGGTCGCCATCGCGAGCCTCGGCGAGAGCCTCGAAGCGACGCTGTCCGAACTGACGCCGAGCGCCGACCCGCTGACGCGCACGTTCATGATGAAGTACGACCTCCCCGCGACGGAGGGCCTGCGCCCGGGCCAGTTCGGGCGCCTCACGCTCCACGTCGGCGAGGCCTCGCCGCTGGTCGTCCCCCAGGGCGCGGTGCTGCGCCGGGGCCAGCTCGAGACGGTCTGGGCGGTCGAGGACGGCCGCGCCCGGATGCGGCTCGTCACGACGGGCAAGGTGCGCGGCGGTATGGTCGAGATCCTGTCCGGCCTCTCGGAGGGCGAGCGCGTGATCGCGGCGCCGCCCTCGTCGATCCGCGACGGCCAGCCCGTCGCGGAGGCGGCGTCGTGAGCGCCCCCCCCGAACCCGGCGCCGTCCGCCACGACGGCATCGCGGGGCGCATGGCCGCGGCGTTCGTCGGCTCGCGCCTCACGCCGCTGCTGATGATCGCCTCGCTGCTGGTCGGCGTCGGCGCGCTGCTGCTGCTTCCCCGCGAGGAGGAGCCGCAGATCCGCGTGCCCATCGTCGACGTGTTCGTCTCCATGCCGGGATCGGACGCGCCCGAGATCGAAACCCGCGTGACGTACCCGATGGAGAAGCTGCTCTGGGAGCTGCCGGACGTGGAGTACATCTACTCCACCTCGCGCGCCGGCGGCAGCCTCGCCATCGTCCGCTTCGAGGTCGGCACGGACCTCGAGGAGGCGCTGGTCCGCGTGGAGCAGAAGCTCCGCTCGAACTATGACCGCATCCCGCACGGCGTGGCGCCGCCGCTGGTGAAGCCGCGCACCATCGACGACGTGCCGGTGCTGGCGCTCACGCTGCACAGCCAAACCCGCGGGCACCTCGAGCTGCGCCGCATCGCCGCGCAGCTCGACGAGCGCATCAAGCAGGTGCCCGGCGTCGCGGAAACCACCATCATCGGCGGCGCGCGCCGCCAGCTCCGCGTGCTCGTGGACCCGGTGAAGCTCGCCGCGCGCAACCTGTCCGTCGCCGGGCTCGTCCCGATGCTCCAGCAGGCCAACCGCCAGAACGCGAGCGGCGCCGTCACCTCCGGCGACACCGAAGCGGTGGTCGAGGCCGGTTCCTTCCTGCGCAACCGCGAGGATGTCGAGCGCGTCGTGGTCGGCGTGTACGACGGTCGTCCGATCTACCTGCGCGACGTCGCCGAAGTGCTCGACGGCGCGGGCGATCCGGAGCAGTACGTCCTGTTCGGGCGCGGCGCGGGCACCGCGGAGGACGCGGACGAGAGCGCCGCCACGACGATCTCCGTCGCCAAGCGCCCCGGCGTGAACGCCATCGCGCTGGTCGAGGACGTCACCGCGAAGGTGGACGGGCTGCGCGGTGTCCTGGTGCCCCCCGATGTGGAGATCGCCGTCACGCGCGACTACGGCCACACGGCGGCGGAGAAGTCCGACGAGCTGCTGCTCCACATGGGCATCGCGGTGGTCGGCGTGTCGCTGCTGATCATGCTGATGCTGGGTCTGCGCGAGGCGGTCGTGGTCGCGCTCGCGATCCCCGCCACGCTGGCGCTCACGCTCGCGGTGTTCCACTTCGCGGGCTACACGCTGAACCGCGTTACGCTGTTCGCACTGATCTTCTCGATCGGCATCCTGGTGGACGACGCGATCGTGGTGATCGAGAACATCGTGCGCCATTTCCACCTGCCGGAGAGCGCGGGCAAGTCCACGCCGCGCGTCGTGGTCGAAGCGGTCGCGGAGGTCGGCAACCCGACGGTGCTGGCGACGTGGGCGGTGATCGCGGCGATCGCGCCGATGGCCTTCGTCGGCGGCCTGATGGGCCCCTACATGCGCCCGATCCCGGTCGGCGCGTCGGCGGCGATGGTCTTCTCGCTGCTGGTCGCCTTCAGCGTCACGCCCTGGGCCGCGGCGCTGCTGCTCAAGCGCGACGCCCCCGGCCACACTTCGCATAACAAGGACGACTTCGCCACGCGCGTGTACCGCCGCGTGATGCGGCCGCTGCTCCACTGGTGGCCGGTGCGCTGGGGCTTCCTGGTCGGCATCACCGCGCTGTTCATCGGCGCGTGCTATCTGGTGTACCGCGGCGACGTGAAGGTGAAAATGCTCCCCTTCGACAACAAGAGCGAGTTCCAGATCATCCTGAACATGCCGGAGGGCAGCTCGCTGGAGCGCACCGCCGAGGTGGCGCGCGAGATCGCCGCGGCGGTCCGCGTCGAGCCGGAGGTCGCCGACTACCAGATCTACGCCGGCACCGCCGCGCCGTTCAACTTCAACGGCCTCGTGCGCCACTACTTCCTCCGCGCCGGCGCCAACGTCGCCGACATCCAGGTGAACCTGCTCAACAAGGAGTTCCGCGACCGCGCGAGCCACGGCATCGCCAAGGCGATCCGCCCACGCGTGGCGGAGATCGCCGCGCGCCACGGCGCCGCTGTCGAGATCGCCGAGGTGCCCCCCGGGCCGCCGGTGCTCCAGACGCTCGTCGCCGAGATCTACGGCCCCACGGAGGAGGCGCGCCTCGCGCTCGCCACCGAGGTGAAGGCCGTCTTCGAACGCACCTCCGGCGTGGTCGATGTGGACTGGTACGTCGAGGCGGACCAGCGCCGCGTCCGCTTCCTGGTGGACCAAGAGAAGGCCGCGCTGCACGGCATCAGCGCCGAGACCGTCGCGCGCACGCTCGTCATCGCGGTCGGCGGCGCGTCCGTGGACCTGCTCCGCGTGCCGCACGAGCGCGAGGACGTGAACATCGTGCTCGAGACGCCGCGCGCGCTGCGGACCACGCCCGGCGAGCTGCTCGCGCTGCGCGTGCGCTCCGGCGACGCCAACGCGCTGCCGGAGTCCGCCGGCCTCGCCGCGCCCCCGCTCGTGCCGCTGCGCGAACTGGTCCGCATCGAGGAGAGCCTGGTGGACAAGACGATCCACCACAAGAACCTGATGCCGGTCACCTACGTCACCGGCGACGTGGCGGGCGCCGCGGAAAGCCCCGCCTACGCCATCTTCCAGATGAACCCGGAACTGGCCAAGCTGGACGGGCGCGACTTCGGCGGCCTCGGCGAAGCGGTCCGCGTCCACAACATCGCCATGCCGACTTCCGACCTCGAACCGTCGATCAAGTGGGACGGCGAGTGGCAGATCACCCTCGAGGTGTTCCGCGACCTCGGCATCGCCTTCGCCGCGGCGCTCGTGCTGATCTACCTGCTGATGGTGGGCTGGTTCAAATCGTTCGGCACGCCGGTGATCGTCATGGCCGCGATCCCGTTCTCGCTGGTGGGCATCCTGCCGGCGCACGCGGGGATGGACGCGTTCTTCACGGCGACCTCGATGATCGGCTTCATGGCCGGCGCGGGCATCGTCGCGCGCAACTCGATCATCCTGGTGGACTTCATCGAGCTGCGCCTGTCGGAAGGCATGCCGCTGGAGGACGCCGTGGTGGACGCGGGCGCGGTGCGCTTCCGCCCGATGCTGCTGACCGCCATGGCGGTCGTCGTCGGCGCCAGTGTGATCCTCTTCGACCCGATCTTCCAAGGCCTCGCGATTTCGCTCCTGGCGGGGGAAATCGCCTCGCTCCTGATCAGCCGCATGGCGGTGCCGGTGCTGTACTTCATGGCGAAGGGGTGAGGGGGGCAGTTCGAAGAGAGTTTCACTTGCGGGAGCGAGAGTGTCACGACGCAGGCGGCTGATTGCGCTTGCGTCGGACAACAGTCGTGCCCAGCTTACTCTGCTAGGTTCAAGATGACCGGTTACACGCAACCAAGTACATCATTTGGAAACAGCAATGGAAGGCTTGCTCCCCACGAAGGCGCCCAAGGTCTTTATCTCCTATGCTTGGGGGAGTGGCGAGCATGAGCAATGGGTCCTGCGCCTCCAAGAGCGGCTCCGGGGCAACGCCATCGACGCGATCATGGACAAGACTCATCTAAAGAAGGGCAATGACCTTCACGCATTTATGGAGCAAATGGTTACAAATCCAGAAATCAATCATGTGCTCTGCATCTGTGATGCGAATTACCAGCGAAAGGCCGATGCCCGGGAGGGTGGCGTAGGTGCGGAAACTCAGATCATCACTCAGGATCTATACAACAAGACCAAGCAGGAAAAGTTTATTCCTGTGTTGCGCGAAAGGGATGTTCAGGGGGCATTTTATTGCCCAGTTTTTTTGAAGACGAGAGTGGCGGTTATCTTCACTGAAGAATCCATGTTCGAGCAGAGCCTAAAGGAACTCACACGGCACATTTATGGACAACCTGACTTCCCGCTTCCTCCACTGGGTGAGCGGCCAAGTTATCTGTACGACAGTAGAAGGTATGAACACAAGACTTTTTCTGTTTTTGAAGGCGTGACCCGCAGTATGACTCCCCAAACAGAAACTCCAGTAGCAGCGTCGAAGAAGTATCTGAGGGCGCTTTCAAGTGCGGTGCTAGACTTCCGGGTATCTGAAGATCGGGAGTTGCCATCACTAGATCGACTTCAAGAGTCCTTTGCTTCGACCGCGTCTTATAGGGAAGAGTTCTTGGAGTTCTTGATTCTCGTCGCTGGAAGTGAGGATATTGAGAAGCACACTGACTTGCTGCACAAGTTCTTTGAGTCGGTTGCTGCTTGCTGTTGCACAAGGCTCGTCAATGACGAGCCAAAGGCATTCTTTATCAGAGAAGCTTTTTTGAGTTTTGTCGCGGTCATGATTTCCGAGGGCCATACGGCGGCTCTTGATCGATTCCTAAGGAGCAAATTTATTGCTGAAGTGAACAACAGATTTGAGGAATTTGGGTATGAAGTCTTTGACAAGTATCTCGAGTTTACTGAGAATTTCCACCAGCAGGAGAGGGCGGCTCAAGGAGAATCAAATTATCCTTCCCTGGCAGCGAAGATAGCCATAGACCGCATCGCCGACTCGAAGCTGACATTTGAACAGCTTATTGAAGCGGATGTCGTTCTCGCGTTGAGGTCGATCTTTTCCTTGGGTGATGATGCTGACCGCTACAGTACCGTTTGGTTTCCCCGACTCCTTCTCTTGTCTGGAGAGCACCGAAATGGCAAGACCCTCCCGACATTCGCAAGAGCGATAGATCCGGTGCGAAAGAAGTGTGCCTTGGAATGTCTGGGATTCAAATCTGGGGAGGAGCTTGAGGGGGCCTACGCAAAGATGGCGCAAACGGAGCGACTCAAACGTATTCAGTATCAAGCATGGTATGGGGCGAAGTACGAGAGAATGATCAATCTGGAAAAAATTGTTGCACGCTAGGGAGCCTCACGCTCCTAATTTGACACTTGTAGGATTGGGCCAAGTGATTGGAATGCGGCCTTGGGTGTGCTACCTTGGGTGAACTGCTACGCTATGAAATCCAAAGACGGCGCGCGACAACCTCTTGTGGGAGGTTGCCCCACCTCAATTCCTCCACCCCTCATGGCACACTCGGCACTCCGCCTTGACCGCCGCGAAGAGGTCGTCCGCGCGTTTCGTTTCCCCTGCGGCGAGCGCTTCGCGGAGGTCCCAGGCGGCTTGGCGGATGCGTTCCATGCCGGCATGGAAGTCGGCGTCGTATTCGCCTTCGGTCACGCGGTGGGATTCCTGCAGGCCCTCGGCGAGGAGTAGCGCTTCGTGCGCGGGCGAGACGTCCGGATGGCCGGGGGGCGTGTTCCAGCCAGCCTTCTGGCAGAGCGCGACGCGGTCGAAGGTGCGGTCCACCTGCGCCATGATCGTGATGAAGTCGTCCACGCGGGCGACCTCGACGAGGGGGCGTCCGCGCGGGGGCAGGTGGGCGGGGTCGAAGTCGCGCACGTCCGCCCAGAGGCCGGCGTACTCCTTGCCGGTGCCGGCGGTGGCGAGGAAGGCGACCGCCTCCTCCGGCGCACAGCCGGTCTCGAGGCGCTTCGCCACCGCGGCGGCGGCGGGGCCGCGGTGCTTGCCGTGGTGGCAGTGGACGAAGATCGTGCCGGGCTCCTCCGCGAGCAGCTCGCGCAGCGACGCGGCCACGTCGCCGGGCACGCTGTCGTAGCCCATCGGCAGGTGGACGTAGCGCATGCCGCGGGCGCGGGCGGCGTCCACGTCGGGCTGCGCGCCATCGACGCTGACGATGGTCGAGACGCCGAGCGCGGCGAGCCGGTCGAACGCATCGTCGCCGTTGGGCTGGCCGCCGGACCAGATGCGGTCGGTGACGGGGAGCAGGTTTTCGATGGGGGCCATTTCCGCGGCGACGGCGGCGGCGGGCGCCGGCGCGGCGGGGGGGTCGGGGCCGCGGGCGCAGGCCGCCACGAGGATCGCCGCGGCGGACGCGGCGGCGGTTGAATAAAGCGCGTGGCGCATCGTTAGGGACTCCCGCATTCGGTTGCCCGCGTTTCTGCGCCGCGTGGTAGCCTATGCCTCGCAGGGGCGGTGGGCCGCACAGTGGCGCGTCCGGGCCGCCCCCGCAACACTGAACCGCAGGAGTCGCCATGTCACGGCAGGGACCCAATCCGTTCGGCCCGCGCGAGCCGGACCTCGATGAGTTGAAGGCGCAGGGGGCGAAGGTGGCGCGGGCGCTGGGCGTGGGCCTGGTGGTCGGCGCCGTGCTGTTCGGCCTCGCCTCGATGGCCTACACCGTGCAGCCGGAGGAGCGCGCAATCGTCACGCGCTTCGGCCGCGTGGTGCGCCTCAGCGACCCGGGGCTGCACTTCAAGCTGCCCTTCGGCATCGAGCGCACGCACCGCGTCGCCACGGAGCGCATCCTCAAGCAGGAGTTCGGCTTCCGGACCCTCGAGGCCGCGCAGCGCACGCAATACTCCCCCGAGGATTTCAACGACGAGTCGCTGATGCTCACCGGCGACCTGAACGTCATCAACGTCGAGTGGGTGGTCCAGTACCGGATCACGAACCCGGAGCAGTACCTGTTCCGCGGCATGCGCGAGGGCGTCGAGACGCTGCGCGACATCTCCGAATCGGTGATGCAGCAGGTGATCGGCAACCGGCTCGGGAGCGACGCGCTCACGGTGGGCCGCGTCGAGATCGCCAGCGTGGCGCAGGAGCGCATGCAGGCGATCCTGGACGGCTACAACTCGGGCATCACGATCCTGCGCGTCGAGCTGCAGGACGTGACGCCGCCCGATTCGGTGAAGCCCTCCTTCAATGAGGTGAACGAGGCGAGGCAGGAGCGCGAGCGCATGATCAACGAGGCGGAGCGGGCGCGGAACGAGACGATCCCCCGCGCGCTCGGCGAGGCGCGGCAGGCGGTCGCGCAGGCGCAGGGCTACGCGGCGGTGCGCGTGAACCGCGCCCGCGGCGAGGCGACCCGCTTCCTCGAGCTGGCGCAGGCCTACGGGGAGGCGCCGGAGGTGACCCGCCAACGCTTGTTCCTTGAAATGATCGACAAGGTGATGCCGCAGATCGGGCAGGTCTTCGTCGTCGAGGGCGGCCAGTCGGCGCCGCTTCCCATCATGAACCTGACGCCGGGAACGCACTTCCCGACCGACGCCGCCAAGGGGGCCGCACGATGAACAAGCCATCCAAGGCGGGACTGGGCCTCGGCGCCCTCGTCCCCGTCATCATCGCCGCGGCGGTCCTCGCCCGCGCCTCGCTGTTCAGCCTCGACGAGTCGCAGCAGGCCATCGTGGTGCAGTTCGGCGAGGTGGTCGGCGAGACCATCACCGAGCCGGGCCTCCACTTCAAGAAGCCCTTCGTGCAGGAAGTGCGCTACTTCGACAAGCGCCTGCTGGCGTGGGACGGCTTTCCCAACGAGGTGCCGACGAAGGGGCGCGAGTTCGTCTTCGTCGACGCCACCGCGCGCTGGCGCATCGTCAACCCGCGCCTGTTCCTCGAATCGGTCCGCGACGAGAAGGGCGCCCAGTCGCGCCTGGACGACATCCTCGATTCCGCCGTGCGCGACGAGGTGTCGAGCCTCGAGCTGGTCGAGATCGTGCGCTCGACGGACTGGCGCGTGGACCCGGCGCGGCTCGCGAGCGAGATCGCGCTCTCCGACGAGGAGAGCGAGCTGTTCGCCCCGATCACGGTCGGGCGCGAGGGGCTCACGCAGCGCATCCACGAACGCGCCGCGGCGGAGACGCTCAGCATCGGCATCGAGCTGGTCGACGTCCGCCTGAAGCGGCTCAACTACGTCGAGTCGGTGCGCCGGAAGGTGTACGAGCGCATGATCTCGGAGCGCAAACGCATCGCGGCGCAGTTCCGCTCGGAAGGCGAGGGCCGCAGCGCGGAGATCCGCGGCGACACGGAGCGGCAGCTGCAGGAGGTGCGCTCGAAGGCGGAGCGCGACGCGGAGATCCTCCGCGGCCGGGCGGACGCGGCGGCGGCGCGCATCTACGCCGACGCCTACAACGCCGCGCCGGACTTCTTCGCGCTCCAGCGGACGCTCGAAAGCTACGCCACGTCCCTCACCGCGCGCTCGACGGTGGTGCTCGGCACGGACAGCGACTATTTCCGCTTCCTCAAGAGCATCGGCGGCGAGAAGGCCGCGAAGGTCGCCGGAGACATCCCCGAGCGCATCAAGCGCATCGAGGAGTACGAGAAGCAGGCGATCTCCCAGGACCTCACGGAGGGACTCGGCGAGGACCTGCCGGAGATCGAGTCCACCGGCGCCGGGGAGCCCTGAGCCACCTATGCCCTGCGGCGACGTGACGGAGACGATCCGCCTCCGCCTCGACGGCGGGGACCGGCTGCTGGACTACCGGCTGTCGAAGCGCACCTGCGGGCGCGCGGTCGGCGAGGCGTCGCTCCTCGCCGGCGCGCTCGCGGGGCGCGGAGCCGCCGCGATCCTCGCCATCGACGTGGAGGACTTCGCCGCGGAGCAGGCATTCGGCGAGGACGAGGTGGCGGTGTTCCTCGCGCTCAAGCACCTCTTCGCGCTTCAGGCCGCGCTCCGCGCCGCCACGGGCCTCGAACCCGCGGGGCTCCACGACGCCTGCACCGTCGCCGTCGTCGCCGCCGAGGGCGAGGAGACCATCGTCGAGGCGGACATCTCCATCGACGTGGTGACGGAGCGCATCAAGTCCTGCGGCAACTGCAAGGGCTGCGGCGCGCTGAGGAAGCTGGCGGCGAAGGCGCCGGTCTAGAGGGTCCGCGCTACGCCGCGTCGGCGCCCCCGGCTCCGGTGGCTCCCGGGCGGCCGCGCGCGACCAGCGAAGCGATGATCCCCAGCGCCAGGATCGACACGATGATCCCCAGCGACAGCGGGACCGGGATGAGGAGCTTCATCGCGGCGAGGATCATCTTCACTCCGACGAAGCCGAGCAGCACCACCAGCGCGTGCTTGAGGTACTTGAACTGACCGAGGACTCCGCCCAGCGCGAAGTACAGCGCGCGCAGCCCCAGGATCGCGAAGATGTTCGACGTGAACACGATGAACTTGTCGCGCGAGACGGCGAACACCGCCGGGATCGAGTCCACCGCGAACAGCACGTCGGTGCTCTCCACCACCAGCAGCACCAGGAACATCGGCGTCATGAAGAGGCGCCCGCCTTCGCGGACGAAGAAGTGGTCGCCGTGGAAGTCCTGCGTGACCGGGAAGAACCGGCGGGCCAAACGCACCAGCGGGTTGCGGTCGGGCGCGATCTCCTCGTTTCCGGAAACCGCCATCCGGTACGCGGTGTAAAGCAGGATCGCTCCGAAGAGGTACTCGACCCAGACGAAGCGCGCGATCGCCGCCGCGCCCGCCGCGATCATCACCCCGCGCAGCACCAGCGCGCCTATGATCCCCCAGAACAGCACCCGGTGCTGGAACTCGGGACGCACCGCGAAGTAGCGGAAGATCACCGCGAACACGAAGATGTTGTCCAGGCTGAGGGACTTCTCGACCAGGTACGCCGCGAGGAACTGCAGCGCCGCCGTCCTGCCGTCCATCTCGAGGCCGAAATCCCGCCCGATCCCCCCCCAATGGTTCTCGTACGCGAAGTACACGAACACATTGAAGCACATCGCGACGAACACCCAGAACGCCGTCCAGCCGAGCGCCTCCTTCAGCTCCACCACATGGTTCTTGCGGTTCAAGACGCCGAGGTCGAAGGCGAGCAGCAGCACCACCAGCAGGAGGAACGAAACCCAGTAGATCGTCATTCAGGGGAGCCTTGCGGAGTCGAGGGGGGCGCCGGCACGCGGGGGAGGTCGCGTGTCGCGCCGCCTGTAGCAGCCCAACGCCGTCCCGACCGCCGCAAGGGCAATGGGCCTGTCACGACGCGAACCACTGCGCCATGCGGTAGTAGATCGGAATCCCGACAGACAGGTTGAACGGGAACGTGATGCCGATGGCCGCGGTGAGGTAGATCGACGGGTTCGCCTCGGGCAGCGCGATGCGCACCGCCGCCGGCGCCGCGATGTAGGACGCGCTCGCGGCCATGGCGCCGAGCGCCGTCGCCCCTCCCACCGACAACCCCGCGACGTGCCCCAGCGCGACGCCCAGCGCGCCGTTGACCAGCGGCGTGAGCAGCCCGAAGACCACGACGAACTTGCCGGTCTTCTTCAATTCGCCCAGCCGCGACGCCGCGACCAGCCCCATGTCCAGCAGGAATAGGCAGAGGACCCCTTGGAACGGATCGGCGAAGAACGGCTTCACGCGCTCGAAACCCACCGGCCCGGTCGCGTAGCCGATCACCATGCCACCGGCGAGGAGCACCACGCTCTTGCCGGTCAGGATCTCATGGATCGCCGCCTTCAGCGAACCCTCCTTGCGCGATGCCTTCTGGGCCAGCAGCAGCCCGACGAAGATCGCCGGCACCTCCAGGATGGCGACGAGCGCCGGAAGGTAGCGCTCCGCCGGCTCGCCCGCGAGATCCAGGAACGACAGCGCCGCGATGAACGTCACGACGGAGACCGACCCGTAGTGCGCCGCCAGCGCGGCCGAATCGGCGATCGAAAGCTTGCCCAGCTTCCACGCGGCGAGGAACGCGCCGAGCGGGGTGCCGACGCCGAGGATCACCGTCGCGAGCACGGGGAGCGCCATCTCGCGCAGCGACGCCTCGCCGAGCGCGACGCCGCCCTTCAGCCCGATCGCCAGCATCAGGTAGGTGGAAAGCGTGGTGTAGACCACTTCCGGCAGGCGCAGGTCGCTGCGGAGCGCGCGCGCCACGGCGCCGAGCGCGAAGCACAGCACCATGGGCGACAACAGGTTGAGCTTGAGCAGGTCGAAGGGGATCACAGGCGCCTTCCGCGGGTCGAAGCGGGAGGGCTAGCGCCCCGTGCGGACAGCGGCAACCGGTAAGCGCAAGGGGGAGCTTGCGCGTCGGGGTGCGCCGGGACTAAGGAAGAAAGGAAGCATATCCTCCACCGCCGGAATTCGGGTACATGCTGACGCGACTCAGGATCGAGAACTTCAAGCGGCTGGATGGGACGGATATCCCGCTTCAGAACTCCGTTGTGTTCGTCGGGCAAAACAACTCGGGAAAAACCTCCGCGCTCCAGGCCATCTGCCTCTGGCGAGTGGGGCTGTCCAAGTGGCTCGAACGTCGCGGGGGCGCATCGAAGGCGCCGTCCAAGAACACGGGAGTGGGCATCAACCGACGCGACTTGACGACGGTGCCTGTGCCGGCCTCAAGCCTGCTCTGGCGCGAGCGGCGGACACGCGCCGCCAAGCCTTCCGTCGGCAAGGCGCAAGGTCCTGCAAAGACCGAGTACGTTTACCTGCGAGTTACGCTCGACGGACTGGATGCGAACGCAGCGCCGTGGAGCCTCGGGCTAGAGTTCTACTACGCAAACGACGAGTCACTCTACTGCCGTCCTGTGGGCCTTGGTCCCTCCGGGTCAGACCGGAGCGAACTCGAACGCAACGTCGCCGCCGCTTCCCGTATCCGGGTCGCGTTCCTCCCCGCCATGTCCGGACTCGCGGATACCGAGTTCCTCAAGCAGCCCGGAGAGATCGACTTCCTCATCGGCCAAGGGCAGACGGCGCAGGTTCTCCGAAACCTGTGCCACTATCTCAACTCGGACCCGGCGAAGCGCAAGCGCTGGGAACAGGTGAAGTGGGAACTCCGCGAGCGTTTCGATGCCGAGTTGGGCGACCCAGTTCTGAACGAACGATCCGAAATCACGCTGTCCTATCGCGAGCGCGGTGTCGAACTCGACATTTCCTCCGCCGGACGCGGGCTGCTGCAGACGCTTCTACTCTTGGCGCATCTGGCTGCGAACCCGGGAAGCACTCTCCTGCTCGACGAGCCGGACGCGCACTTGGAGATTTTTCGCCAGCGGGAAACCTATGCGATGCTTCGGGAAATGGCTGCCCGGCACGACTGCCAGCTCATCGTGGCCAGCCACTCGGAGGTGCTGCTCGAGGACGGAGCGCGGGCGAACTCCGTAATCTCGTTCGTCGGGAAACCGCATCCGTTACTGGATAAGGCCCAAGCGATCAAGGCGCTTCGGGACATCGGCTTCCGCGACTACTATCAGGCGGAGGTCGCCGGCTGGGTCCTATACGTTGAGGACTTCACCGACCTTGCGATCTTGAAGGCGTTCGCAACCGTGCTCGGGCACCCAGTCCACCGGCACTTGGAGCGCCCGTTCGTCAAGTACCTAGGAACCAACGTGCCTCAAGATGCGCGAAAGCACTACTTCGCGTTGCGGGAGGCGAAGCCGGACCTGCGGGGCATCGCCCTGTTCGACCGTCTCGACAAGAACCTCCAAGCGACGGGGGGGCTCGTTGAGCTGATGTGGTCCCGCCGAGAGATCGAGAACTACTTCACCACCCGGAACGTGCTCCTGCGCTTCGCGCCGGGAGTCGAGGCGGACACGCTTTTTGGCTACGACTTGTCCCAACGGGGCCCCGCGGCAATGGAGGAGGCCATCAAGAAGGTCGAGGAGTCCCTGCGCACGTTGGAGAAAGGCGACGGGATCGAGGACCCCGATGTGAAAGCCAGCGATGAGGTGCTGGCCCCAATTCTCAAGCTCTACTTCGCCGCCTTGGGGCGCTCCGTCGAGTTGGCCAAGCGGGACTACTACCAGCTAGTCCGGCTGATTGAGCCGGGCGAACTGCCGCAAGAAGTGTCCGAGAAGCTCGACGCCATCCATGCCGTCGCATCACCCGGCGCCTAGCAACCCCTACTTCCGCTCCACCTCCACCCGTTCCGGCTGGTTCACGCGGTCGGAGAATCCCGGCGCCTTGCCGCGCGGGGCGGCGGGGCCGAGGTCGACGCGTTCGATGCGCGGGATGCCGGGGGGCAGCGGGTGCAGCTCGGGGTAGAGGCAGTGCGCGAGCATTTCGAGTCCGTCCACCAGGCGCGGGCTGGGGCGGCTGAAGAAGTTGTGCGAGTCCACCGCGTAAACGCGACCGCTCTTCGTCGCGGGGAGGTCCCAGAAGCCGGGGAAGCCCGCGAGCACCGGGATGTCCTCGAGAATGCGCTCGAGGCTGTGCCCGCAGCTCGCGAGCACCAGGATCTCGGGCATCCAGCCGACGACGTCCTGCCAGAGGAGTCGGCGGCTGGCGGCGCCGGCCTTGCCGAAGCCCTCGATGCCGCCGGTGAACTCGGTCATCTCCGCCACCCAGTGGCCGGCGGAGAAGGGCGGGTCGATCCATTCGAGCACGCAGATGCGCTGCGGATACTCGAGGGAGCGCCCGCGCTCGCGGACCGCCTGGACGCGCGCCTTCAGGCGCTGGACCAGTTCACCCGCGGCGACCTGCGTGCCCGTGGCGGCGCCGATCTGGCGAATGTTCTCGAACACGCCGGAGAAATCGTTCGGCGACAGCGGGAGCACGCGCGCGGGGTGGATCATGCGGGCCGCCACGCGGCGCACTTGTTCGAGATCGACCGCGCACACGGGGCAGAGTCCCTGGGTGATGATGAGGTCGGGCGCGAGGTCGCTGAGCAGCTTCTCGTCGATCTGGTACAGCGGACGTCCGGTTTGCGCCGAGGCGGTGACCTGCGCGTCGATGTCGCGGCTTTCCGCGTCCATCCGGAGGTTCGACCGCGTGAGGCGCGGGAATCGCGACACGAACGGGGGGAAATCGCACTCGTGGGACACGCCGACGAGGGTGTCCTCGAGGCCGAGCTTGCAGATGATCTCGGTGGCGCTGGGAAGCAGGGAAACGATACGCATCAGGGTGATCGCCGTGTGGCAAGAAGCCAAAGGAAGAAGGGTGCGCCTAGTAGGCCGGTAAGGACTCCCACGGGAAGCTCGACCGATCCGAGCGTAAATCGAGCGCACATATCGGCCATAGCGAGGAAAATTGCGCCACCCATTGTCGCCGAAATCAAGAGCGATCTGTGGTCCGCCCCGACTAACTTCCGCATCGCGTGCGGCACGATCAGCCCCACGAACCCGATCGGTCCCGCGAACGCCGCCAGGAAGGCGACCAGCACCGACGCCGCGCCGAGCGCCAGCAGCCGCACCCGCACCACGCGCACCCCGAGGTGGAACGCCCCTTCGTCGCCGAGCGCGAGCAGGTTGAGCGCGCGCGCCTGCGCCAGCAGCACGGCCAGCGCCCCCGCCAGAAGCGCCGCCGCCGCGCCGACCACGCCGTAGGACGGCACGTCGAGCCCGCCCATCAGCCAGCGGAGCAGCAGCAGGGTCTGGAAGGGGTCGCTCAGATACTGGATCAGCAGGATCGCCGATCCGAACAGGAAGTTCAGCGTGACGCCCGCCAGCAGCAGCGCCCCCGGCGTCGACGGTCCGCGGCGCACCCGCGACAAACCGTAGAGCAGCGCAAGCGCGCCGACCGCCCCCATGAAGGCGCCGGAGGGAAGGGCCCACGCGCTCCACCGCAGCCCGGCGAGCTGGTACACGGCGAGCGCGCCGAGCGCCGATCCGCTCGCCACGCCGAGCGAGTACGGCTCCGCGAGGTCGTTGCGCAGCACCGCTTGGTAGACCGCGCCAGCGAGCGCCAACCCTCCGCCGCAGACCAGGCCGAAGAGCACGCGCGGCAGGCGGGTCGTCAGGTACAGGTGGGCCTCGATCGAATCTTCGCCGCTCCGGAGCGCCCGCGCGAGCGCGACCGGATCGAGGCGTACTTGCCCGAAGAGCGGCAGCACCGCGGCGCAGGCGATGACGCCGAGGGCGAGCGCGGGGATCCACAAGCGCGCGCGCCGGTCCGGCTTCGGGGGCGCCGGCTCCATCGGAGGCTAGCGCTCCGCCGTCGCGAATCCGTCGTCGCGGGCCAGCAGCGCGCGCAGGCGCTCCATGCTCGACACCACGCCGGGCCCCGGGATGGAGAGGTGGGCGTCGTCGATGAACTGCACCCGCGTGCGCCCCTTCGCCCGCGGCCCGAGCGCCTTCGCCCAGTCGCGCCGCAGCTCCTCGCGCTCCGCCCCGTCGAGCGCCTCGATCCCCTCGCGCAGCTCGATCACGAACTCCGGCGGGTCGATCACCAGCGATTCCTTCGATACCGTCGGATAGAGCGCCGGCGCGCCGTCGAGGTAGTTGCGGTGGCCGAGGGTCTCGATGACCTCGTGGAGGAAGGTGCCGGGCCCCACGGAGAACACGTCGCGCACGGCGCCGGGCGGGCGGCCGAGCACCAGGAGCACGCGCGGCGCGTCGCCCGCCCGGGGCGCGCGGAGCTTGTCGAGGGCGGCGTCGAAGCGCGCGATGGCGGCTTCCGCTTCGCGCTCGCGGCCGAGGCGCCGCCCGAGCTCCGCGAGCCCTTCGCGGATGTCCTCGAGCGTGAGGCTTTCGATGGCGAGCGTCGGGACGCCGGCGGCGCCGAGCCGCGTCTCGAGGTCGCGTCCGCTGGGAACGCCGACGGCCAGGTCGGGGCGCAGCGCTACCATGCGCTCGAAAGCGGGGTTGAGGTGCCCGCCAAGCCGTGGCAGGCGCGCGGCCTCCTCCGGCCAGCGGCAGTAGTCGGTCACGCCGACGAGCTGCGGCCCGGCGCCGATCTCGAACAGCGCCTCCGTCAGGTTGGGCGCGAGCGAGACGATCCGCAGCGTGTCCGAAGTCCGCGCGTCCTCCGCGCGGAGCGGAGCGGTCAGGAGGGCCAGGAGCAGGAGCGCGGCGGCCGCCGCGCGGCGGATGGGCGGTGTCACGGCGCCGTCGCGCCCGCCGCCGAGGGCTCGCGGTCCGTGCCGCCGACGACCGTGCGGACGGCGAAATCGGAGAAGACGGCGTGCTCGAGCGTGCCCTCCGCCGCGCCCTCGCCCCAGGGGAACTGGTAGTCCGCCGGGTAGCTCGGGGCGGAGGCGCCGTACCAACCGTCCTCGGCGGCGACCCAAACGTTGCGCAGGATCCAGACGGCGCCGCTGTTCACATTGCCGGTGCCGCCGGTGACGCCGCCGCTCGAGAGAGCCGAGGCGTTGTACGCGTAGCGGAAGTTGTGGTAGCGGGGGTGGCCGCCGCGGACCGTTTCGAGGGCGCCGTACAGGCGGAGGAACTTCGGGTTGAAGAGCGTCCGCCAGTTCTGCACGTAGCCCTCCTCGACGAGCAGCCACGGCACCCCGTCCCAGGAGCCGCCCGCCGCTGGGCCGTTGCCGACCGCGGTGAACTGGCGGCCATGCGAGGGGAAGGGCCCCGCCTCTCGGTCGCCCGGCGGCAGCGTGCCGTGGTCGACATAGTACGTCTGCAGCCCCGTCATGACGGTGCGCAGGTTCGCCATGTCGGAGGACTTCCAGGCGCGCTCGCTGGCGGTTCGGAAGTTCACGAGGCCGATCGCCGCGAGGATCGCGACGATGGACACGACGATGAGGAGTTCGATGAGTGTGAAGGCGCGTCGCGCCGGGAAGCACGGTGGCATGGCCACGCATCCTCGACCCGCCCTTCCCTCGAAGGCGGAGCGATGCCAGGCGGCGCGGAACGCCGCGAGGGCCGGTGGCAGGTCTTCGGACTCGCTGGCGTTGCCCGGATGCTTCCGGGGTTCCTCGGGGCCGCGCCTTCCCGGACCGTAAGGGTCCAGTGGCTGCGAAGCGGCCCGTCGTTCCAGCATACCGCTGCGGGGCAGTCCCGGAGTCGCACCGGGTTCCCTGTTTCCGCGCCATCCCGGCGAACCTCCGGGGCGGCGCACCGCCGACGCCGGCGACGCTATGTCCGGGATTGGCCCGCGGTCAACAGCTTGCGCCGCCGCGGCGCGGGAAAGCGGTTGCCGCGCGCCCGAAACGCTTGCGCCCCGCCGGGGCGCCGGTTCCCATACGCGCCGCAAGCCCGCTGAACCAGCATCCTCGCCACCCCTCCCGAGGAAAGACGGTCCCGATGGTCACCGCGACGCAGCGCAAGGTCCGCGAATCACTCACGGCCTACGCCTACCTAGCGCCGGCGGCCGTGGTGCTGATCACGTTCTGGTTCCTCCCCGTGATCGTCTCGCTTGCCATGTCGTTCTTCAACCTCACCGCGCTGTCGCCGCTGGACGAAGCCTCCTTCGTCGGCGTGGCCAACTTCAAGCGCGCCCTCAATTCCGAGCAGTTCCAGCGCTCGCTGTGGAACACGGTGAACTACGCGGTGTATTCCGTGCCCCTCACGCTCTTCTTCAGCTTGATGGCCGCGCTGCTGCTCAACTCAAAGGTGAAGGGAATCGCGGTTTGGCGCACGGTTTTCTTCCTGCCCTACATCACCACTTGGGTCGCGATCTCGATTGTGTGGATGTACATCTACCACAAGAACTACGGGCTCGCGAACTTCTTCCTACAGACGGTCAGCGTCGATCTACTCGGACTGGAGTCCCCTTGGAAGCTCCAGTGGCTCGACGAGGACCGGGGAATCTGGGAAATGCTCTTCGGCTTCAAGGTTTCCAATTGGCCCTTCGCAATGGACGAACTTGTTTCGGGCCCCTCCCTCGCCCTCTTCTCCATCATCATCACCTCCGTTTGGCGTGACATCGGGTACTTCATGATTATCTTCCTCGCTGGTTTGCAGAACATCGACAAGACGTACTACGAAGCCGCCGACATCGACGGCGCGTCGCCATGGACCCAATTCTGGCACATCACGTTTCCGTTGTTGAGCCCGGTCAGCTTCTTCCTGCTGGTCATCTCGCTCATTGGCGCGTTCCAAGTCTTCGTGCCCATGCTCGTGATGACGCCCAACGGAGGAATCAACTACTCCACCGCGCCGATGGTGTTCTACATTTACGACTCGGGCTTCCGGGGTAACTGGGAGCTAAGCTACGCATCGGCGATCGCTTACCTGCTCACGGGCATGATCCTCACGTTGACGATCATCCAGAACAAGGTACTCGGCAAGAAGGTGGTGTACCAATAATGGACCCCACCATTATCTTCCGGACAGTAGTTTACGGGCTCTTTGTCGTGAACGTGCTAGTGGTGGCGTTCATTTTGTTCGGACACCTGTTCGCCCGAGGGGAAGCCCATAGCGACACCCTCGAGTCGAGCATCGGCCTGTGGGCCAAGCGAATGCGGCGGTTTCTCGTGTATGAAGCGCTCGTTCTCTCCTCTTTCTTCATGGTGGTCCCCTTCTACTGGATGGTTTCCACCAGCTTCAAGGACGCCCGCACCGCTATCGAGTTCCCCCCGGAATGGCTGCCGGTGCGCATCGACAACCTCGCCCCCCCCGCGGACCAGCTCGAACCCGGTTCAGGCAGCGACTTGATCCGGGTGAAGTCGATTGGCTTCCGCCGCCGCGTCGAGGACCCGATCCGGGTCGTGCCGCAGTCCGAGGTCGAGTTCAGAGCGATTGAAGTCGAAGGGGCAACGATCCATCGCGAAGTTTGGGATACCACCAAGGAATACCTTGTTCCGCCGGATCGCATCAAAGAGAAGCGCTCCTGGAACTTCAGCATCAAGAACTTCCTTGAGGCTTGGTACGCTCCCGAGGAGGCGACGCGCGGGCAGGCGAACTTCACCCGCTACTTCTTTGTCTCCATCGTGACCGCCATCGCTGCCACGATCGGCACGCTCATCACGGGGGCCTTCGCCGCATTCGCCTTTTCGCGATTCGAGTTTGTGGGCAAGGGTATTTTCTTCTACATCATCCTCGCCACAATGATGGTGCCGGGGCAGGTGTTGCTGATCCCGAACTTCCTGATCCTTTCGGGCCTGGGTTGGCTCGATACTTACGCAGCGCTCATTGTGCCTTGGCTGGCGTCGGTGTTCACCATTTTCCTGATGCGCCAGTTCTTCCTCACGATCCCTGTGGACCTGTGGGAGGCGGCCCGCATCGACGGCGCCAGCAGTTTCCGCTACCTCGTGCAGATCGTGGTTCCCCTTTCCAAGCCGGTCTTCATCACCGCTGGCATCTTCACCTTCCTGAACAATTGGAATTCGCTGCTCTGGCCGTTGATCGTGACCACGCGACCCGACATGCGCACGTTGATGGTGGGCTTGCAGGCGTTCAGCGAGGACGCGGGAACGAACTTCCACCTGCTGATGACCGCCGCGACCATGGCGATCCTGCCGGTCGTCATCCTGTTCTTCTTCCTTCAGCGCTTCTTCATCGAGGGCATCGCGCGCACCGGCCTGAAGTAGCCGCCGCGAGCCCGGAGACAAGACGCTTGCCCGCCCCGACGGGCGGGCAATAAAGCCTTTCACAACGACTCCGACAGGATACGCTCCATGACGCTTTTCACCGAGAACCCGGGCGGCGCCCGCTACGGCAAGACGCTCCAAGCCGCGCACTTCATCGACGGCAAGATGACGCAAGGGACCGGCGAGGAGCGCCTCCAATCGCGGAATCCGGCGTGGCTCGACGATGTCGTTTGCGAGTTCCCCCAGGCGCTGGCGGAGGACGTCGAGGCCGCGTGCCTCTCCGCGGCGAGCGCCTTCAAGCGCTGGAAGGCCACCCCCGCCCCGATCCGCGGCGAAGTGCTCATCCGCGTGGCGGAGATCCTCCGCGCCCAGAAGGAGCCGCTGAGCCGCCTCATCACGCGCGAGATCGGAAAGCCGCTCCGCGAGGCGCGCGGCGAGGTGCAGGAGGCGATCGACACCGCGATCTTCTTCCAGAGCGAAGGCCGCCGGCTCTACGGCCAGACGGTCCCCAGCGAAATGCGCCGCAAGTCGCTGGAGACGCACCGGCGCCCGCTCGGCGTCTGCGGGCTGATCACCGCCGGCAACTTCCCCTTCGCGGTCCCGTCGTGGAAGATCATCCCCGCGCTGATCTGCGGCAACACGGTGGTCTGGAAGCCGAGCGAGGACGCCCCCGGCGTGGCCTACGCCTTCGCCAACGTGTTCCGCGCGGCGGGGCTCCCGGACGGGGTGCTCAACGTGGTCTACGGCACCGGCGCGCTGGCCGGCCAGGCGCTGGTGGACGCCATCGACAAGGGCCTCGTGCAGAAGATCAGCTTCACCGGCAGCACCGCGGTCGGGCGCCGCATCGGCGAGGTCGCGGGGCGCAACCTGCAGGTCCCCTCGCTCGAACTCGGCGGCAAGAACCCGATGATCGTGATGGAGGACGCTGACGTGGACGCGGCGGTGACCGCCGCCATCTGGGCCGGCTTCGGCACCGGCGGCCAGCGCTGCACGTCGCTCGGCAACCTGATCCTGCACCGCGACATCGCCGACCGCTTCGTCGACGCCTACGCCGCGAAGGCGAAGGAGCTGGTGATCGGCGACCCGTCGCTCCACGAGGACATCACCTACGGCCCGATGATCTCCGAGCGCTTCCTGGAACGCTACCTCGCGCACCACGACATCGTGGCGAAGGCGTCCGAAGCCCGGACGCTGCTCCGCGGCGACCGGGTGCGGCCCGGCGCGGAGCCCCCCCGCTTCTGCGGCGACGCGGCCAAGGGGCTCTACGTCACGCCGACAATCGTCGACCACGTCTCGATCGACGACGAGATCGCGCAGACGGAGGTCTTCGGCCCCACCGTGAACATCCTGCGCGTGCGCGACTTCGACCAGGCGATGGCGGCCGCGAACGGCACGAAGTACGGCCTCTCCTCCGCCATCTACACGAACGACCCGAAGCGCCGCCTGCGCTTCAAGGAGGAGATCACCGCCGGCATGTCGAGCATCAACAACTCGACCACCGGCGCAGAGGCCCACCTCCCCTTCGGCGGCAACGGCTGGTCCGGCAACGGCACGCGCGAGAGCGGCATCTGGGTGCTCGACGCGTACACGCGCTGGCACGCGGTGAACATCGACGATTCGGGCGGCCTGCAGCTCGCCCAAATCGACACGGAGACGGTGAACAAGGGCGAGGCGGAGGATTTGTCGCCGCTGATGGCGGCCCGCTGACACCCGGCCGCGCGGCGGCCCGTGGATTCCTTACGCTCCGCCGCCCGCAAGGGCGGCGGTTAGCGTATCCAGCCGGAACTGCTCCGCGCGGTTGCGCTGCAGCTTCCCCGCCGATTCCAGCTCCGACCGGGCCCCCTCCCGGTCGTCGAGCGCGAGCAGCGCCTCGGCCAGCGTGAGTCGGTGCCCGGCGTCGAGGGGGTGCAGCTCGACCGCCTCCCGCGCGGCGTCGGCGGCGGCGCGGGGCTGGCGCGCGGCGAGGAGCGCCTGGGCGAGCGCGTCGCGCAATCCCGCCGAAGCGGGGCTCAGTTCGATGGCCCGGCGGAGGTCGCCAAGCGCCCCGGCGTCGCGCATGGCGAGGCGGTAGGCCGCCCGGCGTTCCCAGAGCGCCGGGTCGTTCGGCTGCCATTCGAGCGCCTGGCCGATCTGCTCGAGCGCCTCGCCCGCGTCGTTGCCGTAGGCGAACGCGTCCTGCGCGGCTTCTAGACGCTGCTGGGCGAAGCCGGGGCGCGCCTGCGTGTGCCAGAGCGCGCCTGCGGCGAGGAGCACGGCGGCCAGTGTGGCGGCGGCCAGCCCGCGGCCGGCGGGCGCCTCCGGAACCCCGGAGCCCGCGGCGAGCCCAAGTAGCGCGCCGAGCACGAGGAGCCCCTCGCGGGTGTCGAGCGCGAAGTCCGCGAGGCCATGGACGAGCAGCGCGGCGGTGGCGGCGAGCGCCGAAGGATCATTATCCACCACCAGCACCCGCGCTGCGCCGAATTGCCCTGCGGCCCGCGGGGTCGAGGCAGGCGTGGCGGGCGCAGCG
>JANRJK010000027.1:0-27257 GCA_033764015.1 Candidatus Sumerlaeia bacterium
CGCCCCCCGGAACGCCCCTCGCCGGGCCCTCACAGACACTCGCCGGAGCCAAGAAACGCCCCGGAAAACCACGGAACCGAAAAAACCGCCCCGGAATCGCAAATCGGCGCCGCCAGCGCCGCCAGTTCGACAGGCTGCTAGGGGGCGGGGTCTTCGGGCCCCGCTCCTTTGTTCTGCGCGCCGCTGCGCTTGCCATGCGGGTCGCTCGCGCGGGTAGATCGGGTGTCGTCGCACTTACCGCGCCGCGTCCACCGCTTCGACCACCATGCGGTGCACCTGCTGCCAGTCCGGGATGTCGTAGAACGCGATAGGGCCTCCGCGGGCGGCCCAGAAAAACCACTCCATCCCGGTGTTGGCCACGTTCACCTGCGCTGCTTGCCGCGGGCCGAAGATCACGTTGCCGTGCGTCTTGCCGACCGGTTCCTTGTCGATGACGCCGAGCGACCTGACGAACTCCGCGCGGATTTCCGGCGACCGGCCCGCAACGACCGACGGGATGCGGCGGTCGGTCACCGCGTAGAGGGTGCGCCGCTTCCGCCGCGCCTTCCAGAAGAAACGCCCGACGGCGAGGTACCACGCCCACAGCACCACCAGCAGTCCCACCGCGAACATCAGGAGCATCGGCATCGCGCTCGACGGGTCCTGCTCCGCACGGACGCGCAGGTATCCGTTGAAGACGCCTGTGCACCAGATCATCGAGAAGACAAGGATGACGGCCGACATTGGGGGCCATGTAGCCGTCGCCGCGCGCGAAGAGCACGGAAGGATCGGGGGAGCCGCTCCAGCGGATCGTTTCGCCGTCCAGCAGCTCGGCATCGAGCAGTTCCTTCGCACCTTGGGCGGACATCGTCGCTAGTTCCTCCGCGCGGAATCGGTGACTCCTACCAACGCTGCCAAACACCCCGGCCCGGTGTCGAGCGCGGGGGCTGGCGAGGAACCACGCGCCGCCCCGGCGAACTGGAGCCTCACGAGCTCCCGGTGAGGATGTGGACGTCAACCTGCTGGCCGATGCGGAAGTTGCCGCCATCCCCCTCGACCCGGTACCTCGCCTGGAAGACGCGGATGTCCACGCGCTCGTTGCGCGCTCCGGTGAGCGAAACCTTGGGCACCACGCGCGGCTCGATGTCGAGCAGGGTTGCGTTCGCCGAAATCTGCGGGTTCCCGCGCATGAAGATCGTTGCGTTGGCGGCCTCGTCGAAGCGCCAGAGGTCGGTTTCGTCGATGTCCACGCGGACCGCGAGCGGACGTGCCTGCCCGACGATCATCAGCGGCGACGTGTCGGAGGCGTTGGGGACGTACTCGCCCGGCCGGACATTCAGGTTCAGCACCACACAGTCGATTGGCGCCGTGACGGTGAGGCGCCCGAGGTTAACATTCGTTTCGGCCGCGCGCGTGCGCAGCACGCCGAGGTTCGCCTCCGCAACGCGGAGGTCTTCGGCCCAGGTCCCCTGCCGCAGCAGCGCGAGATCCGCCTCCGCCGCCTCCACTTGGGCGGCGGCCTGCTTGAGGCCGGCTTGCGCCTCTTCGTAAGCCTCGCGCGAGGCGGCGCGGGCGTCCTGCAATTGCGCAAGGCGTTCTTCGCGCAAGGTGGCGAGTTCGAGGTTGGCGAGCGCTTCGCTGCGGGCCGCTTCCGCGATCCGCAGGCTCTCGCGCCTTGGGAGCGCGCGTAGCCGCGCGAGCGCCGCCTCCGCTTCCGCCACCTCGGCCTCGCGGGTCCTCAGCTCCGCGGCGAGCTCGCGGTCATCGAGGCGGAAGAGCGGCGTGCCGGCGGCCACTTCATCGCCCTCCTTCACGAAGACCTCCGCGACCAGCCCGCCCACCGGCGTGCCGATCCGGATTTCCTCCGTGATTGGTTCCACCACTCCCGATCCGGCGATGATCGGCGTGGGGGGCTTCTCCGGCGGTGGTGTCCGGAGCGCGGGGGGTTCCGCCAAGTCGCGGCTGTTGGCGGCCATCCGGGCGCTGAGGCCGAGCGCCACGAGGGCGACGGCTAGCAGGGCGAGGGCGGTTCTCATGCGTGGCTGGCTCCGGTGCTGGCGGGTTGGTTTCTCGAATCCTTGATGTCGATGATCATGCCATCGTCCATGAAGGCGATCCGGTCGGCGTACGGGTAGATTCGCGAGTCGTGGGTGACCAGGACGATGGTGCGGCCGTCGCGGAGGCCGCGGTCCCGCAGCAGGTCCATGACGCGGGTTCCGGTCTCGTGGTCCAGCGCGCTGGTCGGCTCGTCGCAGACGATGAGCTTGGGGGAATGGACCAGCGCCCGCGCGATGGCGACGCGTTGCTGCTGGCCACCGCTCAGCTTGGTGGGCCGGGCGTCGGCGTAGCGCTCCAAGCCCACCTGCTCCAGCAACGCATGGGCGGCCCGCAGCCGCTCCCGGCGGCCAACACCTTGCAGGAACAGGGGCACCGCGACATTCTCCGCCGCCGTGAGCGCCGGGAGCAGGTTGAACTGCTGGAAGACGAATCCGATCGTCGAGGCGCGTCGCGACGCCAGCGCGGAGGGCGAAAGGCTGCTCCACTCGACACCCGCGACGCTGCAACTGCCTCCATCGGGACGGAGAATCCCCGCCAGCACCGACAGCAGCGTGGTCTTTCCGCACCCCGAAGGCCCGACCAGCATGAACAGCTCGCCCGGTTCAACCCGCAGGTCGATTCCTTGCAGGACGGCGATGCGTCCTTGGGAACTGTCGAAACCCTTCGTCAACCGGTGGCACTCGACCGCGGGCGCGTTTGATCGGCTGTCCATTGGCCCTAGGTCCTGAAGACCGTTGCCGGGTCGAGCCGGAGCACCGGGATGATGCTCAGCAGTGCGGCAAAGCCGATGGTGAGGAGGATCGCAAGGCTGGTCGCTGCGAGCACCGGAGGGAGCAGCAGGAACGGCGGATCGCCCTCGCCCGTGAGGTAGCCGATGAAGCTCGCCGCCCCCGCTCCGAGGCCGAGCCCGATCACGCCGACGGTCAGGGCTTGCGAGAGCACGACGCCGATAAGGAGTCCCGGTCGGGCGCCCATCGCCTTGAGCGCCGCGAACTGGCGGAGGTTGTCGCGCGTGAAGGTGTAGAACGTCTGCGCGGCGATCGAGATGCCGACCAGAAACCCCAGCGTCACGGTGATGCCGAAGTTGATCGGGATCCCGGTTTCCTCCGCGATGTACCAGAACGTGGAAACCTTGAACTCGTCGATTGTTAGCGCCTTCAGCCCCGTTTGCGCGGCGATGCGCTCCTTCAGGAGCGCGAGGTCGGCTCCCGATTGCAGGCCGGCGATCACGAAGGAGAGCAGGCGCCGCTCCGGCGGAGCATACCGCAGCGCCCGTTCGTAAGTCGTGTAGAGGATCGGGAAATCCTCGAAGTTGCGCGAGAGGCGGCAGATTCCGACGATCTCGGCGCGCTGGTCGTTGATCTCCAGCACGTCGCCGACGCGCAGCGGGACCAGCGCCCCCTCCGGCCCCTCGAGCGCCAAGAGCACGTTCGCTCCGTACTCGTCGATGATGACGGCATCTGGCCGGCGAAGGTCCTCGATCCGCCCTTCGAGCATCGTCATCGGCCCGCCGATCAGTGTGGACGCATCGATGCCCACCACGCTGGCCGACTCGCTCTTCCCGTTCGGCAGCCGCAGCGGGAGCGTCCGCTTGAAGAGCGGCATGGCCCAGGAGACGCCCTCGATGCCCCGCACCACGTTCACCGCCGTGGACGGCAGCGAGATGCCCGCGTCGGGGAACTCGGCATCGGCGTCCATGATCCAGATGCGCGCGCTTGGCGTGTCGTCGAGGAAGGCGAACGTCCGCCACATCAGCCCGCAGAAAATCGCGAGCTGCTGCGTGATCAGCAGGGATGCGAGGCTTAGCCCGAGGATCAGGGCAGTGAACTTCGCACGGTCGCCGGAGAGGATTTGGATCGCGAGGGGATACACGGGGAATCGCCTGTAGGCTGGTTGAGCCGCGGGGGAGATCCAGTGCAACGCTTAGGCCGGTTTGCTGTACCTCTTTCGGGTGAAGCCGGAACCCCGACATGGGGTTCCGGCTTCATGCCCGATTCGTGAGGAGTGGGCAGCCCAGCCCGGGGACTATTCCAGCGGACGGTCCACGGTTTCGGGCGGGCTCGGCGGGTGCGGGTGGTCGGGCAGCAGCCGGCCGGGCTCGCCGAACACCTCACGGTAGAGCCGCTCGTCCTCTTCCGTGAGCCGGAGCGATGGGTTCAGGCGGAGGATCTCATCCACAAACACCGCGTCGAGCGGCCCGTCGGTCTGCATCGCATCGGCGTCCGGCAGGAGGGCGCTGCTCCACCGGGGGCGGATGAAGGTGAGGAGCTGCGTTTCGCGGATGATGCGGCGCTCCGTGGCGAAGAGCGGCCAAATCAGCGGGACATCCTTGAGTCCCGGCAGGCCTTTGCGCTCCGTCGCCGCGGCGGTGCGGGTGGTGCCGCCCAGCTTCTGCAACTGGTCGTCGAAGGAGGTCAGCGATGCCGTTACGGTCTGCGTCGCAAGGATCACCGTGCCATCGTCGGCGAACCCGGCGGGCCCGGTCGTCGAAAGCTGCACGTCGATCCGCGCCGACATCATCGTGATCGATGGCTTCAAGCGCAGCTCGATTCCCTCGGTGGGTGCATCCGAGCGGTCGTAGTCCTCCACGTCGGACACTTTCGTTTGAAGGCCAGTGTTCGAACGCAGGATCCCCTCGCGGCCGTTCGAGACGTTGATCGTGCTTCGCGTTATCGTCCGGGCGCCGCCCCGTTCCTCGACGAAGTTCAGGAACCGCGCGAGCACCTCCGCGTCGAGCGACAGCAGCGCGTCGAGCGAACGCACCGTCGAGTCCGGCAAGCCCGCCGAACTCTCGATGTCGCGATACCGAAGATCGACGCCGCCGGTGACCGCGCCCCGCCATGCGTCCCAGTCGAGGCCGATCTGCTCGTCGTCCACGCGAAGCAGTTCGATGAACTGCACCTCGATGGCGAGTTGCGCGGTCGGCACGTCGTAGAAGAGCACCTGCGAGAACACGCGGCGGAATCCGCTCGGCGTCTCCGACAGGTAGAGCGTGTTGGTCTCCGAGTCGCCCTCGACGCGCCCGTCGGGCGAAAGAGTGGTGGCCTTGATGATCGTCGCGATTTCCTCCGCGTCGCGGAACTTCGTGCGGTAGCTGTACACGATCCGGCCGGTTACCGATCGGAACCCCGGGGTGTCGTAGGACTTCACCAAGCTGTCGATGTACGGCAGTTGGAACTCCGGCACGTTCACCTGGATCCACTGCCTGCTGGAGCCTTCCTCCGAAACGTTCCAGGCCGTTGCGGCGGTGCCGCCCTCGAGGCTGGCGATGTCGCGCAGGAACGGCAGCACTTCGACCGGGTGCGCGTGCTGGAGTTCGTAGGTCTTCGCGACGTAGCGGTTGAGCTGGCGCTTGTCGGTGGTGCGCAGGATCGAAATGGTGTCGGCGCCGGCCTGCACGTCGCGCTCGAGGTTGAGGATCTCCGGGGCCGGAGCCGTCGGCGGCTCCTCGGCCGCCAATAGGACCGCGACGCCCGCAACTACGAAGAGAAGAACACTCGGCCGCATGAAATCACCTCTCGGTGGGGAGTGCCCGCGCGGGCGGATGCGGCGCCGCGCGGGGCGGTCCAGCTTCTCGGGCGCGCGCTCCTCCGAAGACAACGATCCCTCCGGGAGGTTTCCCCCACCTACTTTGGAGGGATCGCGAACGACGGGAAACGGACGCGTCGGAGCAGCTCCGCCGCGCGATCCCTCTTTGGGGTGAGGACAAGTTACACCGATCCGCCAGCTTGCCGATTGATGGGGCGGGCCGCTTAGCGTTCCGCCCGAGTCATCCGACTCCCGACCCTCGACAGGACAAGGCGCCCATCGATGAGCAAGCTCGACCTCCTCACTCCGCAGAACTGCACCGTGGTCTTCATCGACCACCAACCCCAGATGACCTTTGGCGTGGCGAACATCGACCGCCAGACCTTGATCAACAACGTGATCGGCTTGGCCAAGGCCGCCCGCACCTTCCACGTCCCGGTGATCCTCACGGCCGTCGAGACGCTCAGCTTCAGCGGGCACATCTGGCCGCAGCTCCAGGACGTCTTCCCCGGCAACGAGATCATCGAGCGGTCCTCGATGAACTCCTGGGAGGACGCGAAGTTCGTCGATGCGGTGAAGAAGCACGGACGCAAGAAGCTCGTGATGGCCGCCCTCTGGACGGAGGTTTGCCTCTGCTTCCCCGCCCTCGAGGCGACCGCGGCGGGCTACGAGGTGTACGCGGTCGCGGATGCCTCCGGCGGCACCAGCCGGGAGGCCCATGACTACGCCATGCAGCGCATGGTGCAGGCGGGCGTGATCCCCGTCACCTGGCAGCAGGTGCTCCTCGAGTTCCAGCGCGACTGGTCCCGCAAGGAAACCTACAACGACGTGATCGCCACCGTCGAAGAGCACAGCGGCGCCTACGGCGTGGGCGTCGAGTACGCCAAGACGATGGTGCACAAGCTGCCGGAAAGCCGCGGCGGCTTCCGCCATCCCGCCGGAGGCGCCTGACCATGGGCAGGAATCCCTACACGGAGAAGCTGACGGCCGACAACTCCGCCATGCTCCTCATCGACCACCAGACGGGGACGATGCTGGGCGTGCAGGACATCCGCCTGGACCAGTTCCGGAGCAACGTCCTGGCACTGGCGAGGACGGCGAAGGCGCACCGGCTGCCGACGGTCCTCACGGCATCCTACGCGGAGGGCCCGAACGGCCCGCTCATGCCGGAACTGCTGGAGATGTTCCCCGAAGCTCCGGTGGTGTACCGGCCCGGCCCGATCGACTCCTTCGACGATCCGAACTTCGTGGCGGCGGTGGAGAAGACGGGGCGCCGGAAGCTGATCATGGCGGGCGTCACGACGGATGTCTGCCTCTACTTCCCCGTGATGTCCGCGCTCGCGAGGGGCTACGATGTGTGGGCCGTGTACGACGCGTCGGGCTGCTGGGACACGATGTCGGAGCTGACCTCCTGCATGCGCATGAGCCAGGCCGGCGCGATCGTCTGCAACTGGGCGGTCATCACGGCCATGCTCCAGGCGGACTGGCGCCGCGGCGACGTTGCCCCCGCAACGCTGGAGATCTTCGGGCAGCACCTGCCGTTCTACGGGATGCTGGCCAACAACCAGCAGGCCTCCCGGCGCGGGAACACCAGCGGCAACGGAGGCTGAAGCCCATGGCCCTGGTACTCAGGAACGGCAAGATCCACCAGAACGTCGAGGGTACGGGGTTCGCTCAGGCCCTCGCGATCCGCGATGGCCGCATCGCGGCCGTGGGATCGAACCGCGACGTTCTGGCCGAGGCGGATGCGGACGCGGAGATCATCGATCTCCGCGGCCGCACCGTCATCCCCGGCCTCTGCGACAGCCACCTGCATGTGATCCGGGGCGGCCTGAACTACAACATGGAGCTCCGCTGGGATGGCGTTCCGTCGCTGGCGTATGCGCTGGCGATGCTGAAGGACCAGGCCGCGCGGACTCCGCCGCCGCAGTGGGTGCGTGTGGTCGGCGGATTCAGCGAGTTCCAGTTCGCCGAGAAGCGCATGCCGACACTCGACGAGATCAATGCCGCCGCTCCCGACACGCCGGTCTTCATCCTCCACCTCTACTGCCAGGCGCTGCTGAACAAGGCCGCGCTGCGGGCCTGCGGCTATACGCGGGACACTCCCAACCCGCCGGGCGGGGAGATCCAGCGGGACAAGAAGGGCGAGCCGACGGGCTTGCTGATCGCGCGCCCCAACGCGATGCTCCTCTATGCCTCCCTCGCGAAGGGCCCGAAGCTCCCGCCCGAGGACCAGTACAACTCCACGCGGCACTTCATGCGCGAGCTCAACCGCCTCGGCGTGACGTCAGCCTGCGATGCGGGCGGCGGGTTCCAGAACTACCCGGAGGACTACGAGATCATCCGCCAGCTCCACGGGCGCGGCGAGATGACGGTTCGCATCGCCTACAACCTCTTCACGCAGAAGCCCGGCGGCGAGCTCGAGGACTTCCAGCGGTGGAACCGGCTCGTGAAGCCGGGCGAAGGCGACGACCTGCTCCGCTGCAACGGCGCGGGCGAGATGCTGGTGTTCTCCGCCGCCGACTTCGAGGACTTCCTCGAACCCCGCCCGGACCTCTCGCCGCGCCTCGAAGGCGACCTCGAAAGCGTGGTCGCGTTCCTCGCGGAGAACGGGTGGCCGTTCCGCCTCCACGCAACCTACAACGAGTCGATCAGCCGTTTCCTCGATGTCTTCGAGCGGGTGCACCGGCACGCGCCGATCGACAAGCTGCACTGGTTCCTCGACCACTGCGAAACGATCACTCCGCGAAACATCGAGCGCATCGCCGCGCTCGGGGGCGGCATCGCGGTGCAGCACCGCATGGCCTACCAGGGCGAGTACTTCGTGAACCTCTACGGCTCCGCCGCCGCCGAATCCACGCCCCCGATCAAGCGCATGCTCGAGATGGGCCTCCCGGTCAGCGCAGGGACCGACGCGACCCGCGTCGCCAGCTACAACCCCTTCGTCGCCCTCTACTGGATGGCGACCGGAAGGACCGTCGGCGGCCTGCGGCTCTATCCGGAGAAGAACTGCCTCAGCCGCGAGAAGGCACTCGAGCTGTTCACCAGCGGCGGCACCTGGATGTCGCGCGACGAAGGCAAGCGCGGGAGGCTCGCGCCCGGCCAGCTTGCCGATCTCGCGGTGCTCGCCTCGGACTACTTCACGATTCCCGCGGAGGAAATCCGTACGCTCGAATCCGTCCTGACGATCCTTGGCGGGAGGCCTGTCTACGCGAGCGGCGATTTCACGCATCTCGATCCGCCGATCCCGCCGCCCAGCCCCGATTGGGCTCCGGTCCGGAAGTTCGGAGGCTACTACCACACGGCAACGGCACCCTCCCTTCCGCACACAAGGGGCTGCGGTTGCGGTGCCCACCACAAGCCGAAGAGCCATTGGAACGGACCGGCATGGATGCTCGGACCCCGCAGCGTCCTCGACGGAGGGTGCGAGTGCTTCGCTTTCTAACGGGCTACCCAACCGCCGGCGCCCACACTCCCCGGCAGCAACTCGCGCTGCGCGTCGCCGCGGGCGGAGCCATGCTCTACTACCACGGATGGCACAAGGCCGTGGAGGGCGCGGCATACGCGCTGCGGGGCGAATCGTGGCCGCTGCTGGTCGAGGTTGCCCAGCTTGGGCTGCCGCTTCCGTTGGCCTCCGCGGTGTTCGCAACGATCGCCCAAGGGTTGGGCAGCGCCTTTGTGATCGTGGGGCTGTTCACGCGCGCGGCGGCGCTCTTCGTGGCCGCCACGCTGACGGTGGCGGTGTACGCGAACCTGGCCCACGGCGAGGACCCGCAGCTCGCGCTGCTGTACCTGGTCGGCTTCGCGTTGGTGGCTTGGCAAGGTCCCGGCTCGAACTCGGTGGATGAAATCCTGACTCTCGAAAACCCAAAGGACGTCCTCAAGTGATCAAGATTCTCCTCGGGCTCGTGCTCGGCTTGGCGATCGGCGCCGCATGCCGCTGGTTCGACATTCCAGTGCCGAGTCCGCCCAACATCGTGGGCGCCCTGCTCGTCGTCGCGATGACGATCGGATACATGGCAACAGACCGCTTTCTGGCGGCGCATCCGGCAACGACGGCGCACCTCTGCGGCGGTCCGGACGGCCGTGTGGTGGCGAAGGGGGAATCGCCGGACCGCGGAACCGCCGGGACCCAATGACCGGCGCCCCCACCCGCCCGGCATCGCCACTATCCATCCCGATCTTCCGGGCGTTCTGGATCGCCATGGTGTTCTCCAACATCGGCACCTACGCGCACGATGTCGCCGTGGGATGGGTGATGACGGGGCTGACAACGTCGCCGGTGTTGGTCACGTCGATCCAAGTCGCCGCGACCCTGCCGATTTTCCTCCTGGGCGTGCCGGCGGGCGCGCTCGCCGACATCGTGAACCGCCGGCTCCTGATCCTGCGCACGCAGCTCTTCATGCTGGCGGTCTGCGTGGCGCTGGCGGCGCTCACGTTCTTCCAGCTCCTCAACCCGTGGATCATTCTGGGCGCCACCGCGCTGCTCGGGATCGCAACCGCGTTGGCGATGCCGGGGATGCAGGCAACCATTCCCGACCTCGTGCCCGGTTCCGCACTCCCCGGCGCCCTCGCGCTCAGCAGCTCCTCGATCAACATCTCCCGCGCGGTGGGCCCCGCGCTGGCGGCGTTTGTCTTGGGGATCGCCGGACCGGGAGTGGTCTTCTTGTTCAACGCACTTTCATTCGTTGGGATCATCACCGTGCTCTCGGCGTGGAAGCCGGCGGCGCCGATCACCACGCTCCCGCCGGAGTCGCTCTTCGGTGCCCTGAAGGTGGGCTTCCGGTATGCACGCTACTCGGCGACGTTCCGCGCGGTGCTTTGGCGGGTGGCGTTCTTCGTGCTCCCGGCCAGCGGGCTGTGGGCGCTGATGCCGCTCTTCTCGCGAGTGCGGCTCGGCGCCTCGCCAACCGAGTACGGGCTCCTCATGGCGGCGCTCGGCGCAGGTGCCCTGCTCGGGGTCGCCTTGCTGCCGCGCGTGCGGCGCCTCTGCAGCCAGCAGGCGATTTCCGTGCTCGGCGCCCTCGGCTTCGGCGCGGGCGCCGCGGCCCTGAGCTTCCTTCGCGAGCCGCTCTTCGCTGGTGCGGTCCTCTTGATCGCCGGAGTGTGCTGGCTGCTTGCCATGACGACGCTGAACCTGTCCGCGCAGACCGAGTTGCCCACGTGGGTCCGCGCGAGGGGCCTCGGCGCCAACCTGATGGCGTTCTCCGGTTCCATGGCGTTGGGCGGCCTTCTCTGGGGCGGGCTTGCCGAGTGGACCGGCAGCCATCTGTCCCTCCGCGCAGCCGGTGGTGCGACCGTGCTCCTCGGCCTCGCAGGCCTCGCCATCCCGCTCCGGCAACCCGCGCCGGAGTCCCTCGCCTCCACCAACACCTGGCCCGATCCTCCCGCCGGGCGGCATGTCGCCCTCGATCAAGGCCCGGTCCTCGTCACCGTCGAATACCATGTGGACGCCTCCGAGCGCGGCGCGTTCCTTGCGGCGATCTCGCAACTCCGGCTATCGCGGCTGCGCGAGGGCGCCTACCGCTGGTCGGTCCACGAAAGTGTCGAGCCGGCCGGACGCTTCTTCGAGTCCTTCGAGCTCGAGAGCTGGGCCGACCATTTGCGCCAACACGAGCGCGTCTCGAAGGCGGATGCGGAGGTCGAACAGCGCGTCGATGCCTTCAACCGCGGAGACGGACCGCCGCTCGTCCGCCACTACGTGGCAAGCCAACTGCCCAGGGAGTCCTGAGGTGATTTCCTACTTCCCCGACGAGAAGCTTCAG
Organism: Candidatus Sumerlaeia bacterium; assembly: GCA_033764015.1. Lineage (GTDB taxonomy): Bacteria > Sumerlaeota > Sumerlaeia > SLMS01 > JANRJK01 > JANRJK01. The sequence goes on from JANRJK010000027.1 coordinate 11,331, forward strand.
CGTCTCGGCAACCACCGCTTCCAGCTTCACCGGATGCGCCCCGGCCATATCCGACCGGACAACGGCGGCGACCCGGGGCTCGGTCCACTGGGCACCATCGACCAGGCCGTGCTCATACCGGGGCTTCTGGTCCCGATGCACGAGCACCGGAACGACGAGATCGTCAGCTACCTGTGGCGCGGGCAGATGCTGCACCGCGACTCGACCGGCGATTCCGCGATGCTCGGCCCGGGCACCGTCATGGTGATGAACGCGGGCCGTGGGTTCTCGCACGAGGAGAGCGTCCCCGGCGAGCCCGTGGAGATGCTGCAGATCTTCATCCGGCCGGAAGCGGCGGGGCTTCCGCCGGAACTGCAAATCGACACCATTCACTGGCCGCCCCCCGACGATGGGTGGCGCCTCCTGGTGGGCCCCCAAGGCCTGGACTGCCCGTTCTACGTCCGCCAACAGATCCGCCTGCTCGATCTCGTGATGCACCCGGGCTGTGTCGCCGCCGTACCGAGCGCGACCGGACACGATGCGCTGGTGTATGTCGCCACGGGAGGGATCGCCGTTGGGGATCGTTCCGTTGCCGCCCGGTCGGCGGCGCTGGTGACAGAGGGGGAAGTGGCGGTGCTCTCGGCGCCGGTCGAGTCGCTTGTGGTGGTCTTCCTGATCGATCGCAGGGCTGCGTTTTCCCGCGCGGGCACGCTGAGCGGATAAGTGGCTTCGGGCGCCGTTGCCGATTCGCCCGCGGCTTGCGGGCGCGCGCTCCGACCGCGAAACGGCCGCCGCCGTCGAGGGCCGGGAGGCGGCGGCTTGGGTCACCCAAAAGGATCATGGACGTGGTTGCACTTTCCGGCGCATACAAACTGCAAGCGAGGGCTACGGGCTCCGCGCATCACCGCGCGCCCGGGAAGGTCGCAGGATACTCAGACCATGGCGGGCACCCCAGACGTCATTACGATCATCGTCGCCGATGACCATCCCGTCGTGCGGGAGGGTATCGCGGCCATGATCGCCCAGCAGCCGGACATGAGGGTGGTGGGCGAGGCATCGGATGGCCCCGAGACGCTCGAGCTTTGGCGCAAGCTGCGGCCCCGCCTCGTGATCCTCGATCTCGAAATGCCGCGCATGGGCGGCATCGACACCTTCGCGCGCATCCGCGAAGAGTGCCTCGAAACGCAGGCGATCGTCCTGTCGGTCTTCCAGAGCGAGGAAGACATCTACCGCGCCACGGAGGCAGGCGTCTCCGCCTACCTGGTGAAGGACACCCCGCGCCTCGAGTTGCTCCAAACCATCCGCCGCGTCGCCGCGGGCGAGCGCTGCATGGATGCGCGCGTCGCCGCGAAGCTCGCCGACCGCATCGCGAAGGGCGCCCTCTCCGCGCGCGAAATCCAGGTGCTCTCGCTCGTGGCCACCGGACGCGCGAACAAGGAGATCGCCGCCGAGCTGTTCATCAGCGAGGGAACCGTGAAGGCGCACCTGAAGAGCATTTTCGGCAAGCTGGATGCCGTGAGCAGGACCGAGGCGGTGCAGATCGCCTTGCAGAGGGGCATCATCCGACTGCACTAGCGGGCGGCTGGCACCCCGCGGAAGGAGACTTTGCGTGAAGCTCTTGATCGCTGGAGCCACCGGGCAGGTCGGTGCGCTGGCCGTGGCGGAAGCGCTCTCCGAGGGGCACGAAGTTACAGCGTTGGCCCGCAACCCCGCCCGGCTGGAGCAGGGCACCGCAGGCAAGAGTCCTCGGCTCCGGACCGTCGCGGGCGATGTCTTGGACCGCGATGCGGTGCGCCGTGCCGTAGCGGGGCAGGACGCGTTGCTGCTCGTCTTCGGCGCGCCGCTCAACCTGCAGACAATCGCCAACGTGCCGGTCGTGCGCACAGAGGCCACCGGCCACTTCATCGATGCCATGAAGGAGTCCGGTGTCCGCCGCTTGGTGGTAATGACGGGAATCGGCGCGGGCGACAGCCGGCGAAGCGGCCGCGCGATTTTCCGCAACGTAATCCGCCCCCTGCTTTTGGGAAGGATCTACGTGGATATGGACAGGCAGGAGCAGCTCGTCCAAGCGAGCCCGCTCGATTGGACCATCGTGCGTCCCGCCGAGCTGACCAATGGCCCGGCACTTGGAAATGTTCGCACAATTACAGACTATCAGCGCGAGCCAGCGAGCACGATCAGCCGGTCCGACGTAGCCCGTTTCTTGGTTACTTGTTGTGCCAGCGCGGCACTTCCGAAACAATGTTACGTGATTTCGAGCTGAAGAGGGCGGAGGCCATTCCGTGGCGCCCCCTCGGGCGCTGGGCGCAAGTCGCCCCGACAAATGGGGTGACTCCGGTGATCCAGTCCATGCCGCTTCCCCCCGAGGCCGGCAAGCCCGCCAGCGAAGACCCGCAAGAGCCGTGGTTTGCGCATGTGCTCCGGCTGGCGACCGACGCGGAAAACGGCGTCGGCTCCAGGAAGATCCTCGAAGAACTGCTCCTCGCGGCCCGCACTTGGTTTTCCGTCAAGTCCTGCGGGCTCTGGAAGGTGTCCTCCGACGGACGGGTCCGAAACCTCTTCTTCGCGATTGAGGGGCGCATCTGGTCGGTCGAGGAAATCGACGGGCGATTCCCCGAGTTCGGCGGCATCGGGCGCCTCTTCCGCGAAGGGTTCCTCGTTCCGAAGGACTACCTGCACGGCAACCTCCCCGGCGATCACCGCCCGCCTGCGGTACTGGATCACTCGGTCGAGTCCACCTACCCGCTGTTCCACGCATTCGGCAGGCTTGTCGGGCCTGTGGAACTGAACCTTCCGGTCCTTGTGGACGGCGCGGAGCGTTTCTCCCTCACGCTTCATCGAGCCGCGGGCTCGACGTACACTCCCGCGGAGATCCAAAGCGCGCGGAGTTTCGCGCGCGCCGCCGGACTCATCGGTTCGCTCCTGGAGCGGGAAGAGACCGCGCTCGCGCTCGTGCAGGCGCAGGAGCAGCGCCAAGCGATGGCCCTGCGCAACCAACGCCTGGCGGACGCCAACCGGATCCTTAACCGCGTCGCGGAGGACTCGGAAGTCGCCGGGTCGCCAGATGGGATCTTGGGGCGGTTGCTCGTCGAAGTCTGTGGCGTGGTGCGGGCTGAGCGGGGAGCGATCTTCCTTCCAGAGAATGGCAAACAGCGCCTGCGCGCCGGCTTCTTCATGGAGAGCGGGGGCCTGATCGATGTCGCCCGGTCGGAGGCGCACGCGCTGTGGCGCGAGGGATTCGATTTCGATGCCCTCGCCGGCACCGAGTCGCTGGCCGGCGGCAGGCTCGTGGTTGGCACCTTGGACGAAGTGGCGCCCCAGCTCTGGGCTCCTTCCGTGGAGTGGCACCGGCGCATGGGCACCGAGGCGCTCGTCATGGCGCCCCTCCACTATGGTGGCAGGCTCGTGGGGTTGCTCGGTCTCGGAGTTTCCGCGAAGGTGATCGAGTCGCAGGAGGACCTCGAACTTGTCCTCACGATCGCCCATGCGATCTCGCTGTCGGCGGCGCTTCGGGAACTGGCCGAGACGGAGAAAAACCTCGCGGTGTCCATCGAGCGCGAGGAGGCGGCGCGCAACCGCGCGGAGGAACTGAACCGCGCCAACGAAGCCCTGAAGGGCACGCTCGACCGGCTCGCCTCCGATAAGGAAATCGCGTCGTTCCTCTCGCACCTCGCGCTGACCGCGCAGATCAGCGCCGGCGCGATCTCCAATGCCATCTTCCTGATGGACGAGTCCGGGGAGAGCTATCACCTCTCCGCGTATGCGCTGAGGGGCGAGGTGCTCGACCTCCACACCGATCCCCGGATTGCGATCTGGCGGCAGCCCGTTCCGAAGGAGGAGAACGCGGACGCCGATGCGGCGATGCGCTCCGGCAAGCCTGTTGTCCACGACGTGCCCGTGATCGCGAGCGACCAGATGGCATGGCCCCGCGCCATCGAGTTCCACCGGTCGATGGGACACGGCTCGGTGGTGGCGCACCCGATGATCGCAGGGGACAGGTACCTGGGCTTCATGGGGCTTTGCTTCAGCGACCGCGCCTCGATCGTGCCGCGGAAGCTTGAGCTGGCGGAGGCGCTCGCGCAGCAGGGCTCGCTCGCCGTGCTCCTCTCGCGGCAGGGGGAGGAGATCGCGCGGGCAAGCGTCGCGCAAGAGGTCGAGCGGGCCGGGCGCGCCTGGGCGGAAGAACTCCTCCGGGCGAGCGCCGCCATGGGCGCCAGCGTCGGCAGCCTGAGCAGCAGCCAAGGCCTCGACGACTTCCTCACCATCCTTGTCCAGGAAGCGATCCGCACCAGCGGCGCCGTTTCCGGAACCATCTTCGTCCACGACCCCGAAAAGGCGGAAATCACCCAAGTCGTCCACATCCTGAGGGGAGTCATCGTCACCGACCTGCGGTCGCCGGAGAACGCCCCCTTCCACGAGCCCATCCCCACCGATGGCTTCGACGGCTGGCGCGTCACGGCGGAGGACGACTCGATCTTCTGGCTCGATTACAGTTACAAGGATTCGCGCGACCTCGAGTTTTCCCACGACTTCCACCAACGCTTGGGACACCGCTTTGTTGCGGCGATCCCGATGCGCAACAAGCGCGAGGTCCTGGGCTTCCTTGGATTGGCGTGGGACAAGAGCCTCGATGTGCGCCCAACGGAGGAGCGCCTCGAGTTGTGCCGATTGCTGGCGCACCAGGCGGCCATCGCGCAGCGCCTGACCGTGATCTCGAAGGTGGCGCAGGAGGCCGCCGTCACCCGCGAGCGGGAGCGGCTCGCGCAGGAGCGCGCCGCGGAACTCGAGCTGATCAACGCGGAACTCGTCCGGCGCGACCGCCTTCTCGATGCGCTCACCGAGGCCACGAAACTCCTCCTGCAGTCGCCCGACTTGAACAAGACGATCCTAGAGGCGCTCGCCCTGATGGCGGAAGCAGGCGGCTTCCACCGCGGAGGGCTCCTTGAGAACTGCGACGAGGCGGGACGACCCTGCAACGCAGGGTGGTTCCGCGTCCTGCACGAGTGGGCGCAGGGCGAGCTCCCAAAGCAGGGCGACGGGGATTACGCGATGGGGCGCTGGGCCGACCTGACCGACGAAGGCATGCCCGATGGGGCAGCCATGCTTGCGGCGGGGCAGGTGGTGGACGGCGGACGCGAAGACTGCTCGGAACTCTGCCGTGCCATGATGGAGTCGATCGGCGCCCACTACACCGTGTGTGCACCCATCCATGTCGGCGAGTACTTCTGGGGGGCGCTCGCGTTCGACGACTGCGTCACCAGCCGGCGGCGCTCCGAGGAGGAGAAGAACGCCTTCCGCGCGGCGGCCCAGGTCTTCGGCCTCGCGATTCACCGGGCGAGGACGCAGCGGGAACGCGAGGACCTGCAGCGCCAGATGCAGGAGGAGCGGGAGCGGGCGGCCCGCGCGCGCGTCGAGGAGCTTGCCCGCACCAACGAGGCCCTCCTCGGCACCCTCGAAATGCTCGGCGATGCGGAGGAGCCCGGTGTCGCGCTCAACCACGTCATCCAATCGGTCGCCGCGCGTCTCGACGCGGAGTCGGGCACGCTCTGGGTGGTGGTCGAAGGCGGCACCATGGTTCGGCGCATCCGCCATTGCGAAGGCGGAAAGGTCCTGAACGCGGAGCAGATGCTGCACGGCACCGGCGCGGAAGCGGTGAAGATGGAACTGCTCGGGAGCATCTGGGCGGAGTCGCGGGTTTCGGAGCGCGTCGCGGTCCTTGGCCCCGCCGCATTCTCCGAGCTTGCGCTCCGCGATCCGTCCGACGAGCTGCGCGGAGCGACTTCCCTGGTCATCCTGAAGCTGATCGCGGGCAGGCGCGCGATCGGGCTGATGACGTTGCGCTACTCGCGCTCGCCGGCCCTTGGGCCCTCGGAACTCGAGCTCGCCGAAGCGCTCGCGCACCAGGTGGCGTTGGCCATGGAACTGACGCGACTGTCGGGAATCGCCACCGAAGCGGCCGCCCTTGCGGAGCGCCACCACCTTTCCCGCGAGCTGCACGATACCATGGCGCAAGGGTTCGCGGGCATCGTGGCGCAACTCGGCGCCATCGAGGTCGAAGGCAGGGCGCTCCCGCCGGAAGTGGTCCGCCGCCTTGATCGAACGCAATCGCTCGCGCGGGCGAGCCTCGCGGAAGCCCGCCGCGTGCTGAGCGCCATGAGGCCCGGACTTCTCCGCGAGAGCCGCGGGCTCGTGGCTGCCTTGGAAACCCTCTGCTCGACAGCGGTCATGTACAGCCAGGCGGAGGTCTCATTCCGCGTTTCGGGCCCGCCGGACGCGCTCGCGCCCGACGCGGAGGACGAGCTCCTGCGCATCGCCCAGGAGTCGCTCCACAACGCGGACAAGTATGCGAACGCGGGCCGGATCATCGTGGAGCTGGAAGTCAACCCCGACGCGGTCTCCTTGCGGATCGCCGACGACGGCCGCGGCTTCGACACCGAGTCCTCCACGGGTGGCTTTGGCATCACCTCCATGCGCGAGCGGGCGCGAAAACTGGGCGGCCAACTCATCGTCCGGTCGTCGCCCGGCGCCGGCACGACCATCTCGACGCAGATCCCGTTGCGGTGAAGACGGGCTGTAATGCAGCCCGCCCCCTGTCCTTCACAATAAGCCCGCGAAGCCGCCGGACCACGGGCATCAACTCCACGCGAGGGCCTATCCCGTCGCAGCGCCGCACCTCCTTTCGGATGAGTGGCAGCGTGCCCTTCGGAGGGGGTTGAGGACTTCCCGGAAGTCGCGTTTACTGGACAACACGGGGCGGGTTCACTTCGCGTGCCCACTTTCAGGCACACCCTTCGACGGAGCACAACCCATGCACTCGCATCCCGCCTTCAAGACACCGATCACCCCCGACAACGCGGCCGTCCTCCTGATTGACCATCAGGTGGGCCTCTTCAACTTTCTGACGTCGATCGACCCGATGATCCTGCGCAACAACATCATCGGCTTCGCCAAGGTGGCGAAGGCGTTCAACCTCCCGGTGATCATGGGAACCAGCTGGCCGTCCGGTCCGAACGGGCCGACCATGCCGGAACTGCTCGAGCTGTTCCCGGATGTGAAAGTGATCGATCGCCCCTTCGTCAACTTCTGGGCGGACCCCGTTTCGCGCGCCGCGGTCGAGGCCACGGGCCGCCGCAAGCTCCTGGTCGCCGGACTCGCAACCGAGGTCTGTGTCGCGCTGCCCGCCTGCTCCGCCGCGGCCGACGGCTACGAAGTGTACGCCGTCATCGACGCCTCCGCGGACTTCAACCCGCTCATCACTCAGGTCACCATGAGCCGCCTCGCTTCGGCGGGTGTCATCAACACGACGTGGGTGGCGGTGTTGGCGGAACTTGCACACAACACCCAAGTCAACGGTCGCCACATCGGCAACCTGCTCCGCGAGCACATGGGGCAGTACTACGCCGCCTTCAACAACTTCAACGGCGTCGCCCGGAACGCCGAGATCGTCCGCGGCCAGTTGGGAATCGGCAAGTAACCCCTCCCCGATGCGCGGCCGGGGTTCGCGCGAGGTGGACTCCGGCCGCGCTCCACAGGCCGCCGCGATAAGCGCCGCGCGGCCCGCCAAGGCGATTGCGACCCCGCCCCGCTTGCCTCGCGGGCGGCCCGCCCGCGTTAGTCTGGTGCGCGCGGCGGCGCCGCGGTCCTTCCCATGACGCTCCCACCCATCATCGCGACCACTGTTGGCGACCCGGCCGGGATCGGTCCGGAGGTCGCCGTGGCGGCGGCCTTGCTGCCGGAGGTCCGCGCGGTGTGCCGCCCGATGTTGGTGGGCGACCGCGCGGCGCTCGGGCCGACGCTCGCGACGATGCCGGACGCGCCTCCGGTGTTCTTCGCCCGCACGGCGGAGGAGGCGGTCGCGGCGCTGGCGGAGCAGGCGCTGGTGGCGTGGGCGCCGGGGCGGCTGGCGGAGCCGGTGCCGTTCGGCGCGCCGACCCGCGAAGGGGGCGCCGCTGGGCACGGATACGTGATGGACGCGCTGGCGGGTTGGCGCGCGGGATGGTGGCGGGCGGTCTGCACTGCGCCGATCAGCAAGGAGGGGTGGGCGCTGGCGGGCTTCCGCGACCCCGGGCACACGGAGCTGTTCGCGCGCGAGGCGGGCGCGCGGCGCCACGCGATGATGCTGACCGGCGAGCGCATCACGGTGGCGCTCGCGACGATCCACCAGCCGCTCGCGACGGTGCCGGCGTCGCTCACGGTGGAGGGCATCCTCGATGTGGTCGAGCTGCTCCGCGAGGCGCTGCTCGCGCTGCGCGGGCGCGAGCCGAAGCTGGCGCTGCTGGGGCTCAATCCGCACGCGGGCGAGGCGGGGCTCCTGGGGCGCGAGGAGATCGAGACGATCATTCCGGCGGCGGAGGCGGCGCGCGCGCGCGGCTACGACGTCGAGGGGCCGCTGCCCCCCGACACGGCGTTCACGCAGCGGGCGCTCTTGCGCTACGACGGCCACGTGTGCATGTATCACGATCAGGGTCTCATTCCGTTCAAGCTGCTGGCCTTCGAGGACGGCGTGAACACGACCCTCGGCCTGCCGGGCCTTGTCCGGACAAGTCCCGACCACGGGACGGCCTACGGGCTGGCCGGAAAACGCTCCGCGGAGGCGTCCAGCATGGCCGCGGCGCTCAAGCTGGCCGCGCGACTGACCGCTTGCCCCGAGGCTGCATAAATCCGCACTCACCATGAGCGCCCACAAGGACCCGGAAAGATGACGCAGGACTGGAAAACGTACAAGGACCTCGATCCGTCGCACCTGTACGTGCTGCCGCTGGGCGTGGGTAACGCCTTCACGGGGCGCTATTTCCATTCCAGCTTCGTCCTCATCGCGGGGGGCGAGCTGGTGCTGGTCGACGCGCCCGCGCCGCTGCGCCGCATGATCCACGACGCGAGCGAGCGCGCCGGCGTCGCCTTCGACGCCATGATGATCGACCACCTGCTGCTCACGCACCTCCACGGCGACCACTGCAACGGCGTCGAGGAGTTCGCCTACGTGAAGAAGTACCTCGACGACGGACGCCGCCCGCACCTCTACCTGCTGCCCGAGCTGCTGGTGCCGCTCTGGGAGCACCGCCTCTACGCCGCGATGGGGGGCAAGAACGAGGCGACCGGCGAGGACCGCTCGCTGGCGGACTACTTCCAGCCGCACCGCATCCACCCGGGCACGCCGCAGCGCCTGGTGAACGGCCCGCCGCTCACGGTCGAGTTCCGCCGCACCAAGCATTCCCTTCCCTGCGCCGCGATGAAGTTCCACTACGGACGCATCTCGCTCGGCTACAGCGCCGACACGCCCTACGACCAAGGGCTGGTGGACTGGTTGTCGGACTGCGATCTGATCATCCACGAGGCGGCGGAGGACGAAGCGGCCGCGATCCACACGCCGCTTTCGCAGCTCGAACGGCTGCCGGACGAACTCAAGTCGCGCATCCGCCTCATCCACTACGGCGACGACCTCGGGCAGGAAGACACCTCGATGCGCTTGCTGCGCGAGGGCGAGCTGATCGAACTGGCCCCCGCCGCCGCCCGGGCCTGACACCACCAACGACACACTCCGGAGAACCGGCGACTTGGGCTTCTTCAGCGGTTCCATCACCGCCCGCCGCTACAGTGTGACGGGCGAAACCGGCGAGGCGTTCTTCACCGCCGCCACGCAGGCGCTCCGGCGCTACGCGTACCAGTCGATCCGCGACGACCAGGGCGAGCGCGAGTCGTTCGGCTGGGTGAACCCGCGCAAGGTGCTTGAACGCAAGATCGACTTCGAGGAGATGCGCGAGGGGAACCTCGTGTTCCTCGGCGTGCGCCGCGACCGCAAGGTGCTGTCGCCGGTGCTGGTGCGCGCGCGCCTCGAAGAGCGGCTCGCGGAGGAGACCGGCAAGCGCAAGCTGCAGCGCGTCACCCGCCAGATGCGCCAGGCGCTCGAAGAGGAGGTGATGATCGCGATGCTCCGCGAGACGTCGCCCACCAGCGCCTTCCACGAGGCGGTCTGGGACACGGCGCGCGCGGAGCTGTACGTCGGCGGCTCCGGCGACGCGCTCTGCGAGCGGGTGAAGGACCTGTTCGAGGCGACCTTCGGCCTCGTGCTGCGCCCGCGCCACCCCGCGCTGATCGGCGCGGAGCACATCTCCGCGCAGGGCCTCGAGGAGGAGTTCCAGGCGACGCTCCGCGGCGGCCGCGTGGACCACGGCTCCGGCGGCGGCGACGACGGCGAAGCGCCCTGGTGACGCTCCGCGGAAGGGCTGGACCCTCCGCCCCGGCGCGCGCACTGTTCATCAACATCTCCCATTGAAGCGAGGCCCCCACATGCGCGCGATCATTCCCGTTGCCGGCATCGGAACCCGGATGCGGCCCCACACGCACACCCAGCCCAAGGTGCTGCTGCAAGTCGCCGACAAGCCGATGCTCGACCACATCATCGACGGCCTCGTCGAGGCCGGCATCACCGGCGTCACGCTGGTGCTCGGCTACCTCGGCGACCGGATCCGCGAGCATGTCACGAAGCACTACGGCCACCTCGACCTGCACTTCGTCGAGCAGCACGAGATGCTCGGCCTCGGCCACGCGATCTGGCTCACCCGCGAGATCCACCGCAACGACGACCGGCTGCTGATCATCCTCGGCGACACGATCGTGCAGATGGACTACAAGGGCATGTTCGCGCTCCCCTGCGGCTCGCTCGCGGTGAAGGAGGTCGAGGACGCACGCCGCTTCGGCGTCGTCCAGCTCGACGGCGACCGGATCACGCGGCTGGTCGAGAAGGCGGACAACCCTCCGACCAATCTCGCCATCGTCGGCGTGTACCTGATGGACGACCCCAAGCTGCTCTTCGCCGGCCTCGACCACATCATCGAGAAGAACATCCGAACCAAGAACGAGTACCAGCTCACCGACGCCCTCCAGTACATGATCGAGCACGGGAACGAGATGCGGCCCTTCCGCATCGACGGCTGGCTGGACTGCGGCAAGCCGGAGACGCTGCTCGAGACGAACCAGATCCTCCTCTCGGAGCACTGCACGGAGGAGAAGCTGGCGGAGTACCGCGCGCGCTTCCCCCACGTGGTGTTCATCCCGCCCGTGTACATCGGACCGGACTGCCGGCTGGAGCAGGCCGTCATCGGCCCGCATGTCTCGATCGCGAAGAACTGCCACATCGAGCGCTCCATCCTAAGCGACTGCACGATCGCGAAGAACGCCTCGCTGAAGGGGCTGCGGATGAGCAACTCGATGGTCGGCGAGTTCGCCGAGGCCTCGAGCGCGCCGCTCTCGCTGAACATCGGCGACCACTCGGCGATCACGCTGGGCTGACCCCGCGCGCGGCCCCGGCCGCGCCGCAAACCTGTTGTCCGCGAGGCGCGCCGGGCGGGAATCTGCCCCATTCCCGGCGCGCCCCCGGGAGCCCCCGCCCATGCTCGGCAACGCACTGATCCCGGAAATCCAGGAACTGATCGCGCAGCGCGACTTCTCCACGCTGAAGTCCGCCCTCGCCGACATTCCCGCCGCCGACGTCGCGGAAATCCTCACCGACATCCCCGTCGCCGACAGCGCCGTCGTCTTCCGCATCCTCCCCCGCGACCTCGCCGCGGAGATCTTCGAGTACCTCGAGTTCGACACGCAGGAGGCGCTTGTCTCCGCGATGAACCGCGAGGAAGTGGCCGCCATCATCGAGCAGATGGAGCCCGACGACCGCACGGCCCTCCTCGAGGAGCTGCCCCCCGCCGTCACGGAACGCATCCTCAACATGATGTCGCCGGAGGAGCGCCGCATCGCGCAGACCCTCCTCAATTATCCGGAGTACTCCGTCGGGCGCCTCATGACGACGGAGTACGTGCGCCTGAAGCCCGAGTGGACCGTGGCGCAGGCGCTCGACCACCTCCGCCAGTTCGGGCGCGACAAGGAAACGCTCCACCACCTCTACGTCACCGACAAGAAGGGGAAGCTCCTCGATGAGTTGCGCCTGCGCGAGCTGGTGCTCGCCAAGCCGGAGCAGCGCGTCGAGGACCTGCTCGACTTGCAGGTGCAGACGCTCAACGCGTACGACGACCAGGAGGAGGCGGTGCGCGGGTTCGAGCGCTACGACCGCGGCGCGATGCCGGTCGTGAACAAGGACGGCGTGCTGGTGGGCCTGGTGACCGCGGACGACGTGCTGGACGTGGCGCAGGAGGAGGCGACGGAGGACATCCAGCGCGCCGGCGCCGTCGAGGCCCTCGAGACGCCTTACGACGCCGCGTCGGTGGGCGAGCTGCTGCGCAAGCGCTCCCCTTGGCTGATCGTGCTGTTCGCCGGCGAAACGCTGACGGCGCACGTGATGAAGGGCTACGAGGGCCTGCTCGCCTCCGCGGTGGTGCTGGCGCTGTTCGTCCCGCTCATCATCAGCAGCGGCGGCAACAGCGGTTCGCAGGCGAGCACGCTCGTGATCCGCGCGCTCGCGCTCGGCGAGGTCGCGCCGGGCGACTGGTGGCGGCTCCTGCGGCGCGAGTTCTGGACCAGCCTGTCGCTCGGCGGGATCCTGGGAGTGGCGGGCTTCCTGAAGGTATGGGCCACCGGCATGGTGTCGCCGGGCATCTACGGCGGGGACTTGGTGCCCGTCGCCGCGACGATCGCGCTCGCGCTCGTCGGCGTCGTGATGTGGGGCTCGCTGGTCGGTTCGATGTTCCCGCTGCTGCTGCGGCGGCTCGGCCGCGACCCGGCGGTGGCGTCCGCTCCGTTCGTGGCCACGATGGTGGACGTGACGGGCCTCGCGATCTACTTCACCATCGCCGGCTGCGTGCTCGGCATCACGGCGGGGTAAGGCCCCTCGCGAGCAGGCGGTCCAGGATGATGGAGACGGCGCTCCGGACCGACAGGTGGTTCCAGTCGCCCATGCCCTCGATCGGCTCCAGCACGTCGTCGAACTGCTCCATCAGCTCCGGATGGATGCCCCAGCCGGTGCCGAAGACGAGGCACGTCGAGTGGCGGTCGTGGCCCTTGATGTCCTTCCGGAGCGCGGCGTAGCCGATGCTCTTGGGCCAGCGCTGGGCGCTGGTGCCGACGAAGCGCACGCGGTTGCCCTCGACGCGCGAGATGTGGGCGCCGACCTCGTTCAGGTCGAGCGCGCCGCGCGCGAGCGAGAGCGCCTCCTTGCGGTTCGGGTTGTACTCGCCCCCCCAGCCCTCCTGCCAGTGGCCGACGACCGACTTGAGGAACGCCTGCTGCGCCGAATAGGGGTGCACGTACCACACCGCGGCCAGGCCGTAGGTGAGCCCGGCCCGGCAGATGTCGTGAATGTCGAGGTTGGTGATCGACGTCGTGACCGTGCGGCCGTTCTTGTCGATCGTGGGGAAGTGAACGAGGGCGAGGTGGAGCACGACGCGTGGTCCCGGAAGGGGGCTGGTGGGAATGGAAGCGGGCGGCCCGCGCAGGGCCGCCCGCGTGCTGCCTTGGAGCGTTGGCGGGCTACTCGGCGCGCAGGTGCCCGTGCACCTTCATGGACCAGGAGTCCCAAGTGCCGACGTCGCCGCCGATGCGGTCGCCGATGTACATGCGCCACGTGCCGTTCGCGCGCTCGCCGAGGAAGCGCGCGGTGGTGAATGTGTAGTTGTCGTAGTTCGCGTTCGCGTCCTCGCGGCGGGGGCGGGCGATCTCCGACAGCGTGCCGGTCGGGCTCTGCACGACGATGTAGAAGTCGCCGCGGGTCGCGTGCGTGGCCTTCACCGTGAACTCGACCGCTTCGGTGATGAAGTCGCCGGACGCGTCGACGGAGAGCGAACGGATCACGCCGCGCGGGTCGCGGTCCGGTACGCGGACGCCGACGGTCTCCGACGCTTCGAGCGGCGTCGCCTCCGGCGGGAGGTTCGTCCAAGTGAGCGCCTTTTCGACCGCGGCATGCGCGTCCGGAAGGCCGAATCCGTATTCGCGGTTGTACCAGAAGCCAGCCGTGTTGCGGCGCCAACCCTTGTTGCGCCCGTCCACGCGGCGCGAGGTCTCGGCGAGGATCCACTTCACGTCGCGCCAACCGAGGTCGGGGTTCGCCTCGAGGATGAGGGCGCAAACGCCGGAGATCAGGGGGCAGGCGGACGACGTGCCGCCGAAGCCGGCCTCCGCGCTATTGTCGGTGTAGTTGCCGGCAAGATAGCCGCGCTCGACGACCTCGCCCTCGAACAACACGGGGGTGAGATCCGTCGTCGCGATGCCAGCGACCGTGTTGAAGGGGCAGGAGAAGCCGTAGTTCGAGGGTGCGACCACCCACAGCGACTCGCCCGCCTGGCTGTAGTATGAGCGCGTGCCGTTCGCACCGAGGGCGCCGACGCTGATGCCGAACCTCGAGGCATTGCGCCCCGCGGCATTCGTGTCGACCGCTTCGCAGGCGGAGTTGCCGGCGGCGTAGACGTAGACAATGCCGCGCCCGTTGCGGCCATTCGTGACGCCGGCGGTCATCGCGTCCCGGTCGAGGCTGGAGAGCCCGACAATGCGTCCAAGGAAGAAGATCGGACCCCAGGAATTGCTATTCACGTGGATCTGGTTCGCGGGATTCGACTCCGTCGAGTTACGCGAGAGCATGAAGGCGACACCAGTATCGGTGACTGGGGAGTCGTCATAGATCGACAGGAAGCGCTGGCCCACGAGGCTAGCTTCAGGCGCGGCGCCGGTGACGCCGACGCCGTTGAACCCGCGCGCCGCGGCGACGCCGGCGCACGCCGTGCCGTGGCCGTCGTCAGTCGAGAACACACCGGGCGTCGGATCGTCGTCCTCGAAGTTCAGGTCGATGCTCAGGTCCGCGCGGACGTTCGGCGCGAGGTCCGGGTGGTCCTCCTGCAGGCCGTCGTCGTTGATCGCGATGTTCACGGTTTGGCCACGGACGATGTCCCAGGCGGGCTCGGCGTTCACGTCGTGGCGGGCGCGTCCGAAGGGTACCTGGCCGGTGTTCTTGAGGTGGTACTGGAAGCGGTAGAGCGGGTCGTTCGGAACCGCGTTCTTCGCGCGCGGCTCGGCGAGCGAGGGCTCCGCGTACTCGACCAATTCCTTTGCCGTCTCTCCGAGCAGCACCGACGCCCGGATCGAGCCCAGCAGGTCGCCGCGCTCGACGGAGAACACCACGAGGCGGTCGGAAATCTCCGCGAGCTTCGCCGTCTCCGCCGCGTTGACCGTGGCGCCGGTGAGCTTCGCGACTTCCGCGGCATCGACGCCGGGGAGTAGCTTCACCACGAATTCGCGGGTCACGATGGTGGCGGCGCGCTCATCGTCGATGCGGGCGGAGGGATAGAGCAGCGCGCTCACCTCGACGTCGCCGCCGGCGCGCATCGCCGTGGCCTCTTCAAAGAGCCGGTCCGAGGACTCGACGCCATCGAGGTGCATCCGCGTGGCGAGCGGCGTCTCCGCGTCGAGGCCGAGCGCAGCCTTGTCGGCGAGCGAGCGGACGTGGAGTTCGTCGAGGGCGACGACCATGTCGACCCTCGCTCCGCCGCGGTAGAAATGGATCGGTTCGGCGGGGCGCTGCGGGAGCGCGGCGAGGGCGGCGGCCTTCGAGGGCGCGGCCTCCTGCGCGTGGACGGAAGCGCTCCAGGGCGCGACCGCGATCATACCCGCCACCGCGCCGCACACGGCGAGCGACAGTCTGCGATTCCTCATTTGGCCTCTCCTCGGCGGATTGTGAATCCGGATCGGAATGCGGAGATTATCGGAGCCCCGGCGCAGGCAACGCAACCGGAACGCATAGCCGCCGGTCCGCGTCAGCCCGCCTCGTAGCGCCTTCCCGGGAGCGCCCGCACCAGGCCGTCGAGTTCCATCATGAGGAGCGCCTCCGCCAGCGCGCCGGGCGCGACGCCGCGGGGGGCGAGGGCCGCCACAAGTTCGTCGTGGTGCATGGCGCCGCCGGCGAGGAGCGCCGCGCGGACGGCGTCCTCGGCGGGCGAGAGGGGGCGCCCGGGAGCGGTGGGGGCCGGCGGCGCCGGGCGGGGGCCGGACGCGGGCGCGGGGGCCGGCTTCGGG
>JANRJK010000028.1:0-67027 GCA_033764015.1 Candidatus Sumerlaeia bacterium
TCAATCCACGCCCCGCGTGAGCGGGGCGACAGTCGCGCGACGCGCCCCGCGCGGCAAGGGCGAGTTTCAATCCACGCCCCGCGTGAGCGGGGCGACGCCCGGGGGCGCGGCAATCCCCCGGGCCGACGGTGTTTCAATCCACGCCCCGCGTGAGCGGGGCGACGTGGAGGCCACCAACGCCCTGCTAGTCGCGGTTGAGGTTTCAATCCACGCCCCGCGTGAGCGGGGCGACCACCGGAACCGAACCGCCTCGCAACCCTCGCCGCCGTTTCAATCCACGCCCCGCGTGAGCGGGGCGACGCACTGGTTGAGGGGCGGCGAGTCGAGTCCCGCGGTTTCAATCCACGCCCCGCGTGAGCGGGGCGACCCGTGCCACGCACGGGCAGGATCACGGCCCGGCAGTTTCAATCCACGCCCCGCGTGAGCGGGGCGACCGGGGGGCGTGCCCTGCACGGACGCAACCGCTAAGTTTCAATCCACGCCCCGCGTGAGCGGGGCGACAAGCGTCCGCAATTCGTTCTTTCGTGGGACACGGTTTCAATCCACGCCCCGCGTGAGCGGGGCGACTTGTCGGTCTCACTGTACTTAGTCCGCTTCGCGGTTTCAATCCACGCCCCGCGTGAGCGGGGCGACAATACCGATGCACAGTCACCGCGACCGCCACCCGTTTCAATCCACGCCCCGCGTGAGCGGGGCGACCGCGCCGATGGGCCGCGTCATCGCGCCGGGGCTTGTTTCAATCCACGCCCCGCGTGAGCGGGGCGACACATTGCGCGCCTGAAGTTGTCCGCTCGCCGGACGGTTTCAATCCACGCCCCGCGTGAGCGGGGCGACCGCGGGATGCCGCCGCGGCAGTTGCTATCTGCTGTTTCAATCCACGCCCCGCGTGAGCGGGGCGACAAGAGGATTATCCGCGCGAGGCGCCGGTCCTGGTTTCAATCCACGCCCCGCGTGAGCGGGGCGACCCCGCAATGCACGCCTTGACCCTCCGCACCGCTGTTTCAATCCACGCCCCGCGTGAGCGGGGCGACGGCAACCCCGACACCACAAGCGCCAAGGAGCGTCTGTTTCAATCCACGCCCCGCGTGAGCGGGGCGACCCCGACTCCGCCGCGCTCGCCCTGCTTTTCGGCGTTTCAATCCACGCCCCGCGTGAGCGGGGCGACCGGGTGATGCGGGGCGAGCATCTTAGGGGCCGCGTTTCAATCCACGCCCCGCGTGAGCGGGGCGACCTGGCCGCGACTTCGCGGCGGCGGTCATGGTACGTTTCAATCCACGCCCCGCGTGAGCGGGGCGACTTGCGAGCCGGACGTGCAATGTTCGTGGCACGTGTTTCAATCCACGCCCCGCGTGAGCGGGGCGACTTGTTGACCTGCTCAACGCGGGGCAAACGCAAAAGGTTTCAATCCACGCCCCGCGTGAGCGGGGCGACGTCTCCGCCGCCGGGACCAGCTCGAAAGCCTGCCGTTTCAATCCACGCCCCGCGTGAGCGGGGCGACGTTTTCCCCGGCTTCGGAAATCGCGGGCACGTCGGTTTCAATCCACGCCCCGCGTGAGCGGGGCGACGCGCGGTCCTCGTCGGTAGCGATGTGGTCTAGGATGTTTCAATCCACGCCCCGCGTGAGCGGGGCGACTCGAAACCCTCGATCCCGTCCCGGCAAAAGAGGTGTTTCAATCCACGCCCCGCGTGAGCGGGGCGACTGCTACACGCCCAAGTCCACCCATTTCAGCCGTCCGGGTCAACACTTCCGCGAACCTTGCCGATCAGGTGGGTCTTGGGCGTGGAATGCTTGCTTCGATTGTCAAAGAGCGTTGATGCAAATGGATTTGCGGCCCCCGCGAAACTCCTAGGGGTTTGGTGCCCGCTTGGGGTTCGCGGAGGGCCGGGGCTCCCTCACAGGATGAGGGGGCCTTGCGGGTCGTAGGTGGGTTTGGCGCCGATGTGTTCCACGCGGCGGTGCCAGTTCGCGCCGAGGTAGTAGTAGCGCAAACTGTCGCGCTCCTTGTCGATGGCGGATTCGAGGTTGCCGCGCAGTTCGGTGAATTGGGCGGGGTCGAGAAGGCACTCGAAGACGGAGTTCTGCACGCGCTGGCCGCGGTTCTCGAGCAGCTTGGCGACATGGCGGAGGCGCTTCTGCCCCGCCTTGGTCTCCGTGTTCACGTCGTAGGTGATGAGGACCATCATCATGGCGCGGGGCTCCTATTTCCAGGCGAAGGGCGGGTAGGCGTCGTGGTCGCCGCGCAGGTGGCGGGCGAGCAGGAGCGCCTGGGTGTAGGGGAGAAGGCCCATTGGGACTTTCTCGCCGAGGAAGGGGTGGACGACCTCCTCCTGTTTGCGCTTCTGCCAGGCGAGGAGGACTTCCTTGCGGTTGGCGTCGTCCATGGTCCAGCCGCCGGATTCGGTGCGCTTGAAGCCGCCGGGGCGGAGTTGCTGGCGGTTGATGAGTGTGAGGGCGAGGCGGTCGGCGAGGAGGGGGCGGAACTCTTCCATGAGGTCGAGGGCGAGGCTGGGGCGGCCGGGGCGGTCGCGGTGGAGGAAGCCGACGGCGGGATCGAGGCCAACGGCTTCTAGGGCGCCGCGGATGTCGTGGACGAGGAGCGTGTAGATGAAGGAGAGGAGCGCGTTGACCGGATCGAGGGGCGGGCGGCGGCTGCGTCCGTTGAAGCGGAAGGTGTCCTTGCCGGCGACGATGAGGTCGTCGAAGACGGCGAAGTAGGCTTCCGCCGCCTCGCCTTCGAAGCCGCGCACGCGGTCGAGCGGGAGGTCCTGGTGGAGGCTGCGGGCCACGCGGGCGATGGAGTCGATGGCGGCGGAGATGCGCGCGTCGGCGTCCCCGCCGCCGTGATCGCGGAGCGCGCGCTGCAGCACGATGCGCGAGTTGGCGAGCTTGGCGGTGACGAAGGCGCGGGCGAGGGCGGCGCTGGCGCCGGGGTGGTCGGCGCGGCGGTATTGCTCGCGCCGCAGGAGCACGTTGCCGCGGACGGGGCCCTCGACGCGGGCCATGAAGCGGCCCTCGGCGGTGAGGAAGGAAACGCAGACGCCCGCCTCTGCCGCGAGCTGGAGCGCGAAGGGGCTCGCGGAGACCGGCCCGATGCAGACGATGCCGGAAAGCGTGTGGATCGGCAGGCGGATCTTCTCCACCCGCTCGACCTTGACGACGACCTGGTCGCCGTCGCGGTGGATGTACGCCTCCGGCACGGTCACGAAGAGCGTGTTGAGGAGTGGCTTCACGGCGCGGCCTCCTCGCCGGCCTCGCCGAGCAACGCGTCGAGGTAGCGCCCCGCGCGGCCCTTCGCGGGGGCGTTGGGTTGGCAGACTTCGATCAGCGAGCAGGACTCGCACTTCTTCTCGTAAACCGGCGGCGGCGTTTCGCCGGAGGCGACGAGCTGGTGGAGCCGCGCGGCGAGCGCCTCCGTCTCCGCGCGGAGCCGGTTGTCGAAAGCGACGGGCGTGCGGCGGCGGGGCTGGCCGTAGAAGAGCGCGCCCCCGGGGATCTCGACGCCGAGCATCTCCTCGAGGCAAAGCGCCTGGGCGCAGAGCTGCACCTCGTCGCAATCGCCGCGCTTGGGGCGTCCGCGCTTGTACTCGACGGGAAAGGGCATCCAGAAGCCCGGCTCGCCGGGGAGCGCGACGCCCCCCGGCGAATCCGCTTCGAGGTCGTGGAACTCGACCACGTCGGCCTGTCCGCTGAGTCCGACGCGGAGCGAGCGCAGCCGGAGCGCGCGGACGATGCGGACGCCGGGCCGGTTCTCGACCTCCGGCTGGTCCGCGCGCTCGTGGAGGCGCTTGCCTTCGGCGGTGAGGCGGTTGTCCTCCCATTGGCCCTCGAGATGGATGAGGGCGCATTGCCGCGGGCAGAACGAGAGGTGCTGCAGCGCGGAAATCGGGAGGAGGTCGGCCTCGGGGAACACCGCCCTACACCCAGTGCTCCACCGTGATGCCGGCGGGGAGGTTGGCCTCGTCCACCGTAACCGCGTAGTCGGCGAAGGAGCGCGAGGGCTTGCCGGCGTCCTTGCGCTCGATCTTGATGCGTTCGAACAGCTTGTGCGCCGGGGCGTTGCCGAGCGGGCTGTCGTGGCGGAAGGCGATGCACTTCTGCGGCGCCATCTGTCCGCGGGCCGCGGAGCGGTCGTGCTCGAACATCATCGCGAGCGACTGCTTGAGCAGCGCGAGGTCGGCCTCGGTGAAGCCCGTCTGCGCGGCGAGCTGCGGCGAGATGAACCCGTGCGCGCGGTACAGCGCGTAGGGGATGATCGTCTTGCGGCCCATGGTGCGGTTGTCGCCGCCTTGCGCGTCGGCCTCCTTCTGCGTGGTGACCGCCATGCGGGTGAGCGATTGTTCGAGGGTGCTGATGGGGTCGGTGGAGGTTGCGAAGGCGAACTGGACGGGGCCGCGCACCTGCCCGCAATTGACGCCGGTGGACATCACCGCGCCGAACATGCGGACGTCGAAGAAGGCGGAGCACATCCACGCGCGCGCGTCCTGCTCTTTGCCGGGCTTCGACTTGCCGGCCTTCTCGTCGAAGAAGTCCTCGAGCCCACCTTCATGGTAAGCGCGGGCGTGCTGGTTGTTGAGGATCGCCTTCTCCTTCACGTAGATGTCGTAGCCGGGCTGCGGCGCGCCTTCCGCAGCGCCCTTCGCGAGGCAGATGAAGTTGCGGATCTTGCGCTTGAGGCAGACATCGCTCACGAGGCCGTGGCCGGTTTCCGGGTCGATGCGGGGCGAGTTCCCGGCGTCCGGGTCGCCGTTGGGGTTCCCGTTCAAGACGTCGAAAAGGTAAACGAAGTCGTAGCGGTGCTTGAGCGTTTCCATGGTAGGGGAGTCCTCCTTTAGGACTGGGCTTGGTCGGCGGTGGCGTTGCGGTTCTTAGCGGTGTTCCACAGGTAGGCGGCGGGGGCGTCGGGATTGGCGTCTTCCCATGCCTCGCGGTCCTCCCGGTTCATCCAGAGCCAGTGGCGCATGTGGTGGTAGCCGATGACGAAGAGCCCCTGCTCCTCGATCGGAAGCGTGAGCGGGAAGCCGATGGGGCGTCCTGCCCGCCGGTCCTCGCGTTCGTTCACGTTGATGCGCGCCAGCAGCGCGTCGATCAGGCGCTCGAGGCGGAATACAAAGCCGGCTCGCTCGCCGTCGCCGGCCTTCTTGGCGTGGTGGCGGGCGTTGCGCAGCAGCCGGTCGAAGGTTGCCCTCGGCGCGGCGGAGGCGCCGCTGAAGTGCTTGTCCACGACCGAGGCGTTCACGTCCTGAAGCGCCTCCTGCTGGAGCCGTTCCAGCACGGCCATCAGCGCACCCAGCACATAGCCGGGGTGGTTGTTTCCTGCGTCCATGGATTCCCGTACCTCCTTGAAGTCGGTCGAGCGGGTCAGTCGGTTGCGGCGGTTCAGCACCGCCTTGATGAGTGCGGCGCGGGCGTCGCGGCGTTGCAGGTCGGACCAATCGGAGCGGCCCACCTCGGCGCGGGCGCGTTCCACGGCCCGGGTGAGCAGGCCCATGGGGTAGAGGCATCCCGTCATCGCCGCGCGGACCAATTCCGATGCGAGCGCGGACGGGATGTTCTCCTGGTCGCCCTGCGCCGCGACGCTTTCCAGTAGCGTGCGCAGCGCGATTGCGGGGGGCGGTTCCTCGCCCTGCTTCCAGGGCGCGTTGCGGACCAGCCGCAGGTCGTCGAAGTGCTTTGCGACGTTCGCCTGCGCCTCCCTCACCGTCGTTTCGAACCAGTCGCGGAGGATCGCGCGCCCCGTCTGCCCTGTGATCACGAGGCCGAAGAAGGGCGCGAGGTCCGCCGGGTTGTCGCGGTCCGGCGGCTTGCCCGACCAGAGCCGGCGCCAGACCTCGTGCTTGACGATGCTGGGGTCGTTGGGGTCGGCCCCGAAGATCGCCGGCATCGCGTCCTCGAACCCGCCATCGCCGCCCGACCAGTAGCAAAAGGCGGTGTCGGCGGAGATGCGGAAGCTGCGCGGCGCCAACGTCGGCGGGTCGCGGTCCGGGACGGGGAACGCCGGATGGAGCAGGCGGTTCATGGCGGTTGCGATGGCCTCTGCGGCCTCCCGAGCAATCGGACCATTCTCATTGTCTCGCCAGCCATATGACGAGAATGCAGTTTGAGTCCGAGTGTTGTAAGAAACTAGCGATGTATCTCCTGCGACACCAGGAGCTCGCTTAATGGTGGGAAACAGGCCTGGGTCTGAGAATGAAACACCGGACACGAGGCACTGGTACTGTGTGTTCCCCGTAATGGCGCGTACCCGTTGTCGTCGCCACCATTCTCGAACGGCTGGGCGTTCCGTGACGAGTGCCCCGGCGTCTGGATAGTAGGAGAAAGCGAACAAGTCCCCCGGCCCGCAATCCGCCGGGAGCTCGAACACTTGGCCCGTGGCGATTCGCTCGAGTAGGGCCAGCACTGCTCCTACCCCTTCGTCTTTCGTGGCGAGGTACACGTTCGCCGCGCGCGCGCGGAAGAGATCGCGGCGGCGACGCGCCCGCTCTTCACTCACCAGTCCTCTGCTGTTCTCTTCAGGAGTGCCAAAGAGATACTCTCTCTTGTCCATGAGCGGACCAGCGTAGTCGTTCGACTTTCGCATGTTAAACCCAGAATCGCGGGGCACGGTGAGCGTCTTCGCGATTGGTTTCGGCTTCTTCGCCTTCTTCCCCTCGTTTTCGGCGGGCGGAGTGTAGAGCGTGTCGAGCAGTTGAAGGAACTTGCCGTCCTTCCCGACGACGACCACGAAGCGGACCGGCTTCTGTTCAAAGTCGGGATCCTCGACCAGCCGCTCGCGTTCCGCCAGTTGGTACAGCGCTTGGAGGATCATGGCGCGGCTCCTTCCAAGGGCGGGA
Organism: Candidatus Sumerlaeia bacterium; assembly: GCA_033764015.1. GTDB lineage: Bacteria > Sumerlaeota > Sumerlaeia > SLMS01 > JANRJK01 > JANRJK01. The sequence continues at coordinate 6,832 of JANRJK010000028.1, forward strand.
CGGCGAGCACGCCGCGCTCGAGCCTGGCGGGAAAGAAGCGCGGGACGTTCTTCCCCTTATCCGAGGCGGCGAACTCGATGTCGTGGAGCATCAGGCCGAGGTCGCGCGTCTCCTCGATAGGAGATTCCGCGCCGTCCGCCGGGTCGATGGCGGCGATGAACTCGCGGCAGCCGAAGTAGGGCTGGTGGAAGTGCTGCCCCTTCTCGACGCGGCGCTCGAACATCTCCTCGAACTTGCGGACCGTGTCCTCCGCGCCGGCGCGCGGCGTGAGGACGAAGTGCGCCTCGACCACATAGCGAACCTCCGACAGCGCGACCGTGTTGCGCTGCTGACGGTCCTCGTCGGCGTAGAACTCGGCGGGTGGCGTGCTCTTGAACGAGGGCACGCGGCTGCCGACTTCGTTGCGGCGGAAGGACGTGAAGCGGATCGGGCTGAGGACCTTGATCCGCTCGATGCGCCAAGCGATGGCGGGTTTCCAGAGCACCGCCTCGAGGATCCCGCGCGCCGCGGACGGCGTCATGACGGGATACGAGACTCGCTCGACCTTGAGTTCCGGCCGGGTGAAGCAGGCCAGCGGCCCACTCGCCCGCACCCGGAGCGTTCTACTGCGTTCGACCTTCACACGTGCTACCTCCTGTTGGGGTGGATTTTGGTGGACCCGACGGGATTCGAACCCGCATCGTCTGTTTAGGAAGCAGATGCCTTACCGTTAGGCTACGGGCCCACCGTCGCCGGGGTTGCCGCCCCGACGACGGTGGTTCTGCTTTAGGTCGTGGCATCCACGCAAGGGAAAATCAGATTCATTGCAGCTTTAGCTCATTACGGTCAGGGGTAGCTCGGCATTGCGCTGGCGCCGCCTCTGCCGCACAGTGCGACTCTGCCTTCGGCAGTGGATTGAAACATTGCGGCGTTCGCTCCCCGTACAAGCTGGTCCCCCGGCAGGTCCTGCCGGGGGACCACCACCTTAGTTGTCCTCCACCACCATCAGGCTCTCGGGATTCATCACCGCGATGTCGTCGCCGATGACGAGGCCCCACTTCGCGTGATAGTGATGGGCGAACTCGTGGCGGAGGTGGTGCAGCCCCTCGCACACCTCGACCAACGCGCCGGCCTTGAGCGCCGCGTCGAACGAGTTCTGGTTGATCGAGATGGTGTACGGTTGCAGCGCACGGAACCGGTTGCGCAGCCCGCCGTCGCCGCGCGCGATGGCGGCTTGCAGCCCGCCCACCGCCTGCATCGCGTCGTCGTAGGGGACGACCACCGGGCGTGTGAAGCAGTCCTCGATGAGCTTGAATTTCTCGGCGACGGTGGCGAAGTTGAACTGCGCCCGGTGTGACTGGATGAGCTTCTCGTCAAGATCTCTCCCAGAATAGAGTTTCCTAAAGAAGCTCTCCTGGGATCTCGGGTCGTCTGCGTCTAGGGTTTGACCCTCCTCCCGAAGCATCCCAATCGCGGTGTCGAGGGCGAGCTGAGGCACTCCCTTTGGCGGATTCGACGGCGCGTGGAATACGACGACGCGGCCCTCCGCGTGGCGGCCCTCGCGGTTGCAGCGCCCGGCGGCCTGCACGACGGAGTGGAGTCCCCCCAACGCGCGGAACACGACGGGGAAGTCCACATCGACACCGGCCTCGATGAGCTGCGTCGAGACCAGCAGGCACGGCTCGCCGTCATGCAGCCGACGGCGCACCTCGCCGAGCACCTCGAGCCGATGCGCTGGACACATGAGGGCGGAGAGGTGGAGCACGCGCGCGGGATCGACGCGTTGTTCAAGGAGCTGCGCCAACTCGCGGGCGTCCGCGCGCCGGTGGGTGACGACCAGCGCCGCGTGCTCGCGGGAGACCTCGTCGGCGAGGGCGGGCCACTCGACCGGTGGCGCGTCCGGCGCGGGCCAATGGTAGCGGACGCGCCGCAGCCGCGCCGCCAGCGCGACCGGATCGGGGACGATCTCGCGGACGCCTTCGAGGCCGAAGTTGAACCCCGTGCGCTTGCGCAGCGCGGGTGGCGTCGCGGTCGAGAGCACCACGCTGCAGCCGTAGTGGGCGGATAGCTGCCGGAGCCCGTCGAGGATCGTCATCAGCAGCTCCGGCGGGAGCGACTGCACCTCGTCGAGGATCACCGCGCTGCGGGCGATGTTGTGGAGCTTTCGCGCGCGCGACGGGTGGTTGGTGAAGAGCGACTCGAAGAACTGGACCGTGGTGGTGACGACGATCGGCGCGTCCCAGTTTTCCGCGGCGAGGTCCTGCCAGTCCGCGACCGCCTCGCCGGCCTCGCGCTTGCGGCGTTCGATGTCGAGGTTGCTGTGGTGCTCGAGGACGTTTTCGGCGCCGAACACGCGGGCATAGGCGCGCGCGTTCTGCTCGATGATGCTGGTGAAAGGGATCACGACGATCGCGCGGCGGAGTCCGTGGGCGGCGGCGTGGTGGAGTGCGAACCGCATCGCGGCGAGCGTCTTTCCGCCGCCAGTCGGAACCGTGAGAGAGAAGAATCCCGGGGGGAGCGCGGCGGCTTCGCGGCAGGCGCGGGAGACTTCGGCGCGGGCGCGGTTCACGTCGCGGGCGCGCGCCGCGCCGTCCAGCCCGGCCTCGATGCGGGTGAGTTCGACTTCGAGCATGGGCGCAAGTTCGGCGGGGCTGGCTCCGGTGCCGGAGCGGCGCGTCTTCGCGTCGTGCGAGGTGAACTCCTCCGTGCAGAGCCGGTCCGCATCGACGAGGGCGGAGAACAGCATCCGCGTCCAGAACTCGCACGCGAGCTTGTCCTTCACCCATGCGGGGGGCTTGGGGAGCGGGCGCGCGAGCAGCTCCGGGGGCGCGTTCGACTTTGAGTCGGGCCATTCCTCCTTGCGGGCTCTGTCGAGCCGGTCCTTCAGCGCCATCGGGTCGCTCCAGTTCACGAGCCCCGTGTGGTGCCCGGCGATCACGGCGGCGAGGGGTTGGCCAAGGCCGGGGTCGCGCTCGAGGGCGAGGCAGGCGCCGGCGCCGGAATGGGGCTGGGAAACGGTTGGGTCTTCGAGGCGGCGCTGGAAGCGCGGGTGGTACTTCCCAAGGTCGTGCCAGAGCCCGGCGACGCGGCCCCAGGGGGCGGAGTCGAAGGCGGCGGCGTGGGCTTCGGCGCGCGCGGCGACCTCGGCGAGGTGGCGTTCGAGGGGCTCCCAAGTGGAACGGTCTTGGGAGGGCGTGGTGTGGGCGAAGAAGTCAGGCAACGGGGGCCTCCGCGGGAAGTGGATGGGTGGACATGGTTGGCTCTCCCGGCGCGATATTCGCCAAAGATTCGACGCCTGGGACCCGTCGTCGAGCGGAATCGGTCGGGCGCGGATGGCAAGATGACCCCAGCGACGTGTTTGACCGGATTGAGGTGGGGGAAAGGTGGCGCTCAGGAACGGGCAGATCGGACGCAGCGGACCCATCGGGGGGCGCGGGGCGGCACGGCGCACGCAGCGGCGTGAAGGGGGCACGGGCGGATCGGATTGGCGTGAAAGGGCGCGGCGCGCCGCGGACCTCACGGGGTTTCCCCGATTTTGGCGCTCCCGTGCGGCCTCGCCGGGGTGGCCGGGGATGAACCGGGGAAGGTCCGGTTAGTGGCCGGTGGTGGGCCGGTGAAGCACTCGGGGCCGAATCGCGGGAATTCCCGGAGCGCTGCGGGGAAGGCCCCCGATTTTTCGCCGCCCGGGGAAAGGTTGGCGGCTAGGACTCCGCCCGGTCGGCAATCAGGCGGCGGTAAAGCGCGGCGTAGCGTTCCGCGGCGGCGTCGAGGGAGTAGGCCTCCGCGCGGCGGCGGGCTTCGGCGGACATCTCCGCGAGGCGGGCGGCGTCGAGCGACTTCGCCGCGGCGACCCACGCGGGGAGTTCGTCGGGGAGGCACTCGCCCGCGCGGCTGTCGCCGAGCATTTCGCGGTATGGCGGGATGTCGCTGAGGAGGAAGCCGCGCGCCTCGGCGCAGGCCTCGAGGAGGGCGTTGGAGAAGCCTTCGCGCTCGCTCATGGAGGCGAAGAGGTGCGCGGCGCGGAGGTGCGGTTTCACGTCCGCAACGGCGCCGGGGAAGGCGACTCGGTCCGCGACGCCAAGCGACGCCGCGCGGTCGCGCACCTCGGCGAAGAGCGGTCCGTCGCCGACCAGCTCAAGGTGTACTGCAAGCCCCGCGTCGCGGCAGGCGGCAACCCATTCGACCATTCGCGCGAGACGCTTGGCCTTTACGAAGCGGCCGGTCCACACGGCGCGGAGCGGTTCGCCCAGGGCGTAGGGCGGCAAGGGAGCGGACGATTCCGGCAGCTCGGCGCCGTTGGGCAGCGTGTGGATGCGCTCCGGGGGCAGGCCCGCGGCGCGGAGCGGTTCGGCGACCGACTCGGAGACCGCCACGTAGGCGTCGGGGACGTTGCGGAGCAGGCGCGCGGTGCGCCGCTGGCTGGCGCCGAAGAAGGGCGTCTGGCTGTGGTAGCTCGCCACCGCGGCCCACGGGCGCCGCCCGAGCGACGCCGCCATCACGGCGACGTTGGCCGCGTACATGTGTCCGTGCAGGATGTTGGCGCCGCGAGCGCGCGCGAGGCGCCGCAGCCGCAGCACGCCGAGCGGATCGAGGCGGCTGCGGAACGGCGCGAGGTGGAGCGGCACGGCGAGGCGTTCGAGTTCGGCGGCGAGCTCGCCCCGCGCGCCGATGCACACCACTTCCGTCTCGATGCCGAGCGGCCGCAGGCGCGGCAGCGCCTTGAGCAGCATCCGCTGGACCCCGCCCATCTGCAGGTCGGGGATCACGCGGAGCACCTTGATCGGCGGAACGTCGCGGCGCGTCAGAACAGGATCCAGTCCTGGACGCCCGTGTGGGCGAGGTTCGTCTGGCTGAAGGCGAGGATGCTGTACGGCGGCAGCTTGATCCCGGCGGAGGTGGGGAGGCCGTCCTGGGCCGCGCCCGCCGCCGTGATGGTGCCGTTGACGACGCCGCCGCCGCTGTACTCGGAGCGGTCCGAGTTGAGCACCTCGTACCAGGTGCCCGCCTGCGGGAAGCCGAGGTTGTAGGTGGCGAAGTTCGTGGCGGACATGTTGGCCACGACGTGCGTCACGTCGCCGCCGAGGTCGTAGCGCTGGAAGGCGAGCACCGCGGCGCCGTTGTTGACGTGCGTGACCTGCACGCCGCTGTCGGCGAGGAGGCTGCCGCGGGTGGTGCGGAGCTGGACCGCGCGCGCGAAGAAGTCGTAGTAGGGGCTGTTGAAGCCCATGAAGCCCCACCAGATGCGGTCGCCGGAGCCGTCGCCGAAGTTCTTGTCTTCGAGGAATTCCTGGCCCATGAGGAGCATGGGTGTCCCGGGGCTGAGGATGGTGAGCGCTCCGGAGACCTTGGCCATCGACTTGGCGCGCGCGCTGGACGGGTTGGCCGAGTCGATGATCTTGACCGTGCGCCCGGTGGTGGCGGCCTCGTCGTGGCTTTCGACATAGCGGATCGCCTCGGCGTTCGAGCCGCCCCAGCCGGTGTTCACGATCGTGGTGGCGATGGCGGAGACGTCCGGGAGCGCGGCGGAGTTGTACTTGGCGAGTTCGGCGCGCATCACGTCGCCGTAGTTGTCGACCCACTGCATGTCGTAGCCGGCGCCGCCGGAGCCGCGCGGCGTGGTGATCAGGCTGTTGTTCGGCAGCTCTTCCGCGATCGACACGCCGCGCGGGTTGGCGGCGCGGACGCGGTCGGTGAGGTCGCCGGTGAGGAGCCAGCCTTCGCCCAGCTCCCCGCAGTAGCCGCGCATGTACGCGGTCGCGTCCACGCGGATGCCGTCCAGGCGGTACTCGGTCATCCAATGCGTGACGTTCTGGCGGATCATCTCGGAGACTTGGTACTGCGTGTACTTGGGGCGGGTGTCGCCCCAAGGGGTGCTGCCGGCGCAGTTGACGCCGAAGAAGTAGATGTTCGCCGGTCCGTCGAAGTCCCAGAGGTTGTTCTCGGTGTTCGACGTGTGGTTGTACACCACGTCGAGGAGGACGCCGATGCCGTTCTGGTGGAGCGTGTCGACCATGTAGCGGAAGTCGTCCGGCGTGCCGTAGTCGCTTTCCGGCGCGAAGAAGTGGACCGGGTTGTAGCCCCAGGACGTGGCGGGGAACTCGTGGACCGGGAGGATCTTCACCATGTTCACCCCGAGGTCCTTGAGGTGGTTCAAGTGGAGGTCGACCACGTCGCGGAACTTGCCGGGGTAGCTGACGCCGCCGTCGCCGTTGCCGGAAAAGGTGCCGACGTGGAGCTGGTAGATGACCATGTTGTTCTTGTCGGGCGTCTGCCAGCCGGTGGCCTGCCAGTTGTAGGCGGTGCCGCTGGGGCGGATGATCGAGTTGCCGGTCGTGTTGATCGTGTCGCGCGAGTAGGGGTCGTTCTTGTAGGCGGTGCCGTAGGTGGGGCGGTTGGGGTAGAACTTGTACTCCTGGCCGCTGGTGGCGGCGGGCACCCAGACGCTCCAGATGCCGGAGCCTGCGTCGAGCGTCATGGGCGTGGCGCTGGTGCTCCAGCTATTGAACTGCCCGGTGGCGTGGACGCTGATCGCGTTCGGGGCCCAGACCCGGAAGACGACGCCGCCGCCGTCGCCCGGAGGCACGATGTTGGCCCCGAGGGGGTAGGTCGCGATGTCCGGCGCCGCGAAGAGGGCGCTGGTGGCGAGGAGTGCCGCGGCGAAGGCGGCGGTGCGGGCGGTGCGGCGGAAGGACATCGTGATCTCCGATTATCCAGTGGATGAATGTACGATATCCGGGGCGCGGCGGGATGCTAGCGGAACCTCGCGCCGCCGTTCGATTTCCGCGCGCGGCGGGCGTCCTGAATCCGTGCTCGAATTCCCTCACAATCATTGACCGGTTTCCCCGCCGTCCGCATGGTCATGCTCCGGCAGTACCGCAACCGGGGCCCGGCCCCAAGGCGAGGACTCGATGCCCATGTCCGAATCGGTCCGCATGCTGGTGGTGGACGACGACGAGATGATCCGCGACGTGCTGACGCGCGTGGCGGAGGACCTCGGCTGGAGCGCCGACACGGCGGCGAGCGGCGGCGAGGCGATCGACAAGTGCCGCGCCGGCGGCGACTACCAGGTCTGCCTCCTGGACGTGCGCATGCCCGGCATCTCGGGCATCGACGCGCTCCCGGAAATCCTCAAGCACAGCAACGAGCTCGCGGTCCTGATCCTCACCGGCCACGCGGACGTCGACGCGTCCGTGCGCGCGCTCAAGCTGGGCGCCTACGATTTCCTCCTCAAGCCCGTGGACCTGATGATCCTCGAGCAGCGGATCATCAAGGCGCTCGAGTGGCGTTCGCACCGGCTCGAGCGGAAGCGCTACCTGCGCGAGGTCGAGACCCTCGCGGCGCATCGCGCGAACGAGCTGGACGCCGTGCGGCGCGCCATCATCTTCGGCCTCGTGCGCCTCACCGGCTGCCGGGACGGGGAGACGGGGCTGCACCTCGCGCGCATGCAGCGCTACTGCGTCGAGATCGCGAAGGGGCTGCGCGACATGGGGCTCCACCGTTCGACGCTCACGGACCAGTACCTGGACGACCTGTTCGAGAGCGCGCCGCTGCACGACGTGGGCAAGATCGGCATCCCGGACGCGATCCTCCGCAAGCCCGGGGCGCTCACGCCGGAGGAGCGCGAGGTGATGATGGAGCACACCACCATCGGCCACGAGGCGCTGCTGCAGATCCGCGAGAAGGTGGGCACGCAGACCTTCCTCGACCTCGGGATCGAGATCGCGGGGCACCACCACGAGCGCTGGGACGGCAGCGGCTACCCGAAGGGCCTGAAGGGGCACGAAATCCCGCTTTCGGCGCGCATCACCGCGCTCGCCGACGTGTACGACGCCATGACCGTCAGCCGCATCTACCGCGCGAAGCCGTACCCCTACGCCGACGTCATCGACTACATCACCGCCAACCGCGGGAAGCACTTCGACCCCGACGTGGTGGAGGCGTTCCTGCACAGCGAGCAGGCGGTTCGGTCGATCAAGGAAGAGCTGGTCTAGAAGCGGCCGAGCAGCCTCGGGAGGAAGAGCGCGGCGCCCACCACGACCGCGGCGGCGGCGGCGACCAGCACGGCGCCCGCGGCGGCGTCCTTCGCGAGCCGAGCCCGCGGGTCGCGCCGCGGACAGGCCAGGTCGACCGCGCGCTCCACCGCCGTGTTGACCAGCTCGAGGGCGATCACGAGCGCGCAGGCGATGGCGAGCACCGCCCATTCGAGCCGCGGGAGGCCGAGCGCGACGCCGGCGGCGACCGCGCAGAGCGCCGCGAGGAGGTGGACCCGCATGTGGCGCTCCGCGCGAGCGGCGTCGCGGATGCCGCGCAGCGCGTCCGCCAGCGCCCGGTGGAAGCCGCGGCGCCTCACAGCATCTCGAACACGAGCGGATTCGCGTACAGGACGAAGACCGGCGTGCCGGGGGCGGGGATCGCGGACTTGTCGTTGAATCCGGGGGGTACGCCGGCTTCCGTGCCGATCAGCGGGAGCCCCTCGGGCGTGTTGAACTGGTAGCGGACGCGGAGCGAGTGGTTCCCTTCGCCGTCGCTCACCCGTTCGGCGGCGAGCACGGCTCCGGTGAGCAGCTTCCGGTGGCGCCGGAAGGCGAGGTAGCGTTTCACCGCGCTCCGGAGCATCGCCGCGCCGATCAGCGGAATGCACAAGAGCAGGACGCTGATGAACGCGAGCCCGGCGGCGACCGACCCGGCGCTCGACTGCCCGTGCTCGATGCGCGACACCTCGGGGGACGCGGCGAGGTACACGACCGCGGTGCCGCTCCCCAGGGTGGCGGCCTTGTAGAAGTTCGAGCGCACCTTGCGGACGCCGCTCTCGTAGCTCCGCCCATCCACCTCGTAGGACCAGGCGGCGTAGTAGGTCGTCGAGTCGCCGCTCCGGCGCGAGTCGAGGCGCGTGATGCGCCCGGTCGTCTCCAACACCGGCTCGCGGAGGAACCGGATCGGTTCACGGGCTTTGAAGAAGAGCGCGATGGCGCCCCAGAAGACCAGCGCGGAGACGAGCGCCAGCGCCATGGCGCCGGGGACGTGCTGCTCGACGGGCGACTTCGCGAAGCGGCGCTGGCCAAGCGGGTCCATGGCCTTCTTGGGGTCCATGACGAAGAAGTCGGCGGCGTTCATCTCGCGTCCCCGCGGTTCGGTTGAGTCCCGCATCCTGTACGCCCCCGGGGTGCGGGGCATTCAATCAGCGGCGCCGTTTCCTCCGGCGGCCGCCGCGGCCCTTCTCCTTTTTCCCTCCCTCCTGCGGGGGGGCGTCCTCGGGGGGATCGCCGGCGTCGGCGCGCGCCTCCGGGCGTGGGGGCTTCGCCTTGGGGCGCCGGAGCCTTCGGCGCTTGCCGGGGCCTTCCGGGGGATCCTGTTCGAGCGGGATGTCGGCGTCCGGCGGCGGCGCCTTCGGCAGCGGCGGCGGGGCCTTGGCGAGCCGGGCGCGGCGGGGCGGAGGCGGCGCTTCGGGGAGGGAAGGGGGGGGCGTGTCGTCCGCGGCGCGTTCGATCCGTCCCTTGGGGGGGCGTGGCCGGCGGCCGGGCCGGTCCGTCTTCGGCTCCTCCTCGGGGGGAGGGGGGTCCGCCGGCTTGGCCTCCTTCAGGCGGGGTGCGAACTTGGCGCCGAACTTGGCCATCTGCTCCGGCACCTGCACCTCGGCGCCCTCCATCTCGTCGGCGAGGATCGTCGCGAGCGCGCCGTCCTCCGTGCGGACCAGGTAGCTGCGGCGGATCAGGTTGCGGTCGACGACGACGCCGCGCTTGCCGTTGTGGGTGATCGTGGCGCCCTTGGGGATCGCGCCCTTGCTCATTTCGCGGTACTGGTCGACCTCGTAGGACAGGCAGCACAGGAAGCGGCCGCACTGTCCCATGAGCTTCACCGGGGGGACCTGGAGTTCCTGGTCGCGCGCCATGCGGGCGTTCACCGGGTGGAAGTCCTGCATGTAGCTGGAGCAGCAGGTGCGCTCGCCGCAGACACCGTAGCCGTCGAGCATCTTGGCTTCGTCGCGGGCGCCGACCTGCCACAGCTCGACGCGGGAGCGGAGCATCATCGAGAGGTCGCGCACGAGGAGGCGGAAGTCGACCCGCTGGTCCGCAGTGAAGTGGTAGAGCACGCGCTGGCTCTGGGCGAGGTAGCGCGCCGCCGAGAACTTCATGGCGAGGCCGTGGGCCTCGGCGCGGTCGCGGGCCAGGGCCATGGCGCGCTTCTCCACGGCGCGGCGCTCCCAGTAGGATTCGACCTCCTCCGGCGTCGCCCTGCGGAGCACGGCGGGGTAAGGTGCCGGACGGCGGTCGAGGTGCTCCGTCGCGCGGTACTCGACCGTCGCCACGAAGCCGATGTCCTGCTCCTCGTCGCGGCGCACCACCACGAAGTCGTCCGCCCGCGGGTTGTCGAGGGGGCCTGGCAGGTAGTAGACGGGCATGTCGAGGGCGCTGAATTTGACGGCGAGCAATGCGGGCATGGGGGTTTTCCGGGCGGTGCTTTGGACGCAGTATCTCGCCCCGCGCGGGGCCGGGTTGCAAGCACTGCGCGCATTGCCCGTTGATCCGGTGCGGCGACCCGCGCCAGCAACATCGGCAACATCCACCCCGAGGACCCGCCGCATGGCCACGACCGCCGCCGCTCCGCTCACCCCCGATGCGCTCCGCGCGCTGCTCGGCATCGACGCGTCCGTGCCGCTTCCCCCGGGGCCCTTCCGCGCGTTCACCACCCTCGAGGAGGCGGGTCCGGAGGACCTGAGCTTCGTCGCCCGCCGCAAGCTCGCGAAGGCCGCCGAGACGACGCGCGCCGCCGCGGTGCTGGTCCCGCAGGGCGTCGCCGTCGAGCATCCGAACGCGGTGCCGGTGGCGGACCTGTGGCTGGCGGCGCTCGCGCTGCTCAACCACTTCCATCCGCCGCGCCCCCGCGCCGCGGCGCAGCACCCGACCGCCATCGTCCCCGCGAGCTGCACCGTCGGCGAGCACGTCGAGATCGGGCCGTACTGCGTCCTGGGGGAGGGCGTCGTCCTCGGCGACCGCGTGCGCCTCGGCGCGCACACGGTCCTCGGCGATGGGGTCTCCATCGGGGAGGACAGCGAGCTGCACCCGCGCGTCACGGTGCTGGAGCGCTGCGCCGTCGGCCGCCGCGTGATCCTCCACAGCGGCTGCGTGGTGGGCTCGGACGGCTTCAAGTACGAGGTCGCCGGACGCCGGCTGCAGAAGGTTCCGCAGGTGGGCGTCGTCGTGATCGAGGACGAGGTCGAGATCGGGGCGAACGCGACGCTCGACCGGGCGAGCTTCACGGAGACGCGGATCGGCGCGCGTGCGAAGCTCGACAACCTGGTGCATATCGCGCACAACGTCTCCGTCGGGAGCGACTGCGTCTTCGCCGCGCAGGTCGGCATCGCTGGCTCCACCAAGGTGGGGCGCGGCGTGATGATGGGCGGCCAGTCGGGCGCCAAGGACAACATCGTGATCGGCGACGGCACCATGATCGGCGGGCAGTCCGGCGTGGGGAACGACCTGCCGCCGAAGTCGAAGGCGATGGGGTCGCCGTCGATGCCTTCGGCGGAGTACTGGAAGATGCTGGCGATCATGCGGCGCCTGCCGGAGCTGTACGAGCAGCTCCAGGCGCTCGGCTTCCTGAAGCGCGGCGAGGTCGACGGGCCGGCGCCCGCGGAGGAGTAGCGCCCGCCGCAACCTGTTGCCCGGCGGAGCGGCCTCCCGCAGCATCCCGCGCCAGATGCCGAACAGCGCCCCCGACCCGACCATCCGCCGCAAGGGCCCCGCCGAGAGCGGCGACGGGCGCCGCGTCCGGTTGTTCCCCCCGGTGCTGCGCCCGGTCCGCGTCTTCCTCCGGCTGCTGCCTTTCCTTGTGAGCTTCGCGCGCGACTTCCGCGCGCACATCTTCTTCGGCCCGCCGGCGGACCGCACCGAGGAGGAGCACCGCCGCCGCGCCGTCGAGATCACCGCCACGATCGCCTCCCTGGGAGCCACCTTCATCAAGGGGATCCAGGTGCTCGCGGTGCGGGAGGACCTGATCCCGCTCACCTACACCCGCGAGTTCAAGCGACTGCAGGACCAGGTGCCGCCGTTCCCCGGCGGCGAGGCGCGTTCGACGATCCAGCGCGAGTTCGGCAAGCGCGTCGAGGACCTGTTCGAGCGCTTCGACGCGGAGCCGATCGCCGCCGCCTCCATCGGGCAGGTGCACCGGGCGCGCATCGACGGGCGCGAGGTGGCGGTCAAGGTGCTCCGCCCCGGCATCGAGGAGCAGGTCGAGACCGACCTCGCGGTGCTCGCCTTCATCCTCTTCCTCTTCGAGACCTTCCTCGACAACTACCTGGTCCGCAGCTTCCGCGCGATCTACGACGAGTTCTCCCGCGTGATCCGCGAGGAGATGGACTACCGCCTCGAGGCGAAGAACAACCGGCGCCTCCGCGCCATGTTCCAGGACGACCCGCGCGTCATCATCCCCCGCTGCGCCGAGGGCTTCGTGCGCCGCCGCGTCATCGCCTTCGACTTCGTCGAGGGCGTCCGCATCGACGACCGCGAGGGGGTGGCGGCGCTCGGCGTCGATCCGCGGGGCCTCCTCCAGACGCTGACCGAGATCTACCTCCAGATGGCGCTCCGCCACGGCTTCGTCCACGCGGACCCGCACCCGGGCAACCTCCTCGTCTGCGAAGGCGGGCGCATCGCGATCCTCGACTACGGCATGGCGGTCGACATCGACGCGGAGACGCGCAAGGAGATGCTCCGCATCGTCTTCCACGTCGTGCGCGAGGATGTGGACGCCATCGTCGACAGCTTCTACCGCCTCAAGATGGTCGATCCCGAGATCAACCGCGCCACCCTCCTCGACGCGGCGGAGCGGCTGCTCCACATCCGGATCCGCACCGACGCGACGCCGCGCCAGATCCGCGAGATCGCGCTCGAGATCCTCCAGACCTTCTACCGGTTCCCGCTCCGGCTCCCCGAGCAGCTCGTCTACCTTTCGCGCGCCGCCGCCCTCGTCGAGGGGATCGGCTACGTGTACGACCCGAACTTCAACGCGATCCGGTTCGGCACGCCGATCGTCCGCGACCTGCTGCTCAAGGAGCCGCTGCTCGATTCGGAGCCGCTGGCGGAGCGCCTGAAGAAGGGTGGCCGCGCCGCGCTGCGCCTGGCCCGCGGCGTCGCGCGCACCATCAACCGCATCGAGCGCGACGACATCCGGGTCCGGATCCACCGGGCGGACATCGACGAGATCGAAGCGCTGTTCACGAGCCTGATGCGTCGATTGCTGGCCGGCCTGCTGGCGACCATCGTCGCCGCCGCCGGCGTCGCGGTCTACCTCCACACGGGCCTTGCGCGGGGCCTGCTCTTCAGCCTGCCGCTCGCGGCGGCGCTGCTCTTCCTCGGGGCGTTCCTGCCGCTGCGGCGGAAGCCGCGCCGCAAGTCGCCGTTCCTCTGAGCGCTCAGCCCAGCTCCTCGCGCCACGCTTCGAGCTCCCGGCGGAGGATGCCGAGCTCCTCCTTCAAGGCGGCGAGCTTCTCGGGCGACGCGGCCGCCTCGTCCGCCTCCGGCGCGGGGGGCGTGCGGTGCCGCCCTCCCTTCGCCAGCTCCGCCTGCAACTGCTCGACCGCTCCCGACACCGTGTACTTGTCGTCGTAGAGGAGCTCCCGGATGCGCATCAGCACCTCGATGTCGCGGTCCCGGTAGCGGCGCTGGTCGCCGGCGTCCTTCTCCGGGCGCAGCATCGGGAAGCGCGACTCCCAGTAGCGGAGGACGTAGGGTTCGACGCCGACGATGTCGGCCACTTCCTGGATCCGGTAGAAGAGTTTCCGGGTGTAGCTCGTCACGCGGCGCGGGCTCCCTGGGCGGTCGGCGGGGGATCGTTGAGGAAGTCAAGCATCCAGCGCGCGATGAAGCGCAAGCGTCAACGCTCCCAGGACCAGGTGACGAGTGTGACCAGGATGATCGCCGCGGCGACGAACGCGTAGGCGAGGAGGCGGAGCTGGTCGTCGTTGAGGAGGCCCTTCGGGCGTTCCGCGCCCTCCCCCTCGTCGTCCTCGTCGGACTTCAGCAGGCGGTAGAGGATGTAGCAGACGCCGCCGATGGCGCCGAGCGCCGGCACCATCGCGAGCCAGAACATGCCGATCTGGGACACGCCGCGGGGCTCAGCGTCCGCCGGTGCCCGGGCGCATCGAATCGCGGTAGGCGTGCGCCCTGCGCTCCGCCTTCTCCAGCGCCTCGCCGAACTGCACCATGTCGCCTTCGCGGATGAAGCGCCGCGCCCGGTCGATCTCGTAGATCGTGATCTTGCCGTACTCCGGCTTGCTGGTGCGCCCGGCGTAGATCGCCAGCCGTCCCTCGCGCCCCCTCGGGGCGTTCACCGGTGCGTAGGTGACCTCGATCTCCCGGATGTCCCGCCGCTTCCAGAGCTGGAACACGTCGCGGCGGGGCAGCTCCGCGCGGATGGTCCATTGCCCGGGGCGTTCGCGCGTGAACTCCCCGGTCACCGCGCCCGACTCGTCGATCACCTTGAGCGAGTGGATCTCCACATCGGTGCGCTCCGCCTCGAAGCTGAGCGCGCTGGTGTCCTCCACCACGCCGCCGAGGCGGTAGCGGTCCGTGTCCGGCGAGTCGGCGTCGCCCGCCACCCCGCCCCGTCCCACTTGGATCCAAGTGTAGTCGTTCAGCGAGGCGTGCAGATCGTTCCGAAGGGACAAATAGTTGTAAATGCTTTCCAGCACGCGGGGCACCGAAGGGTCCACGCGGGCGGGGTCCACCCTGCCGGGGGTGGCCTCCACATGCTTTCGCAGCCGCCCCATGAGCCCGATGCAGTCCGTGACGGAGAGGGGCGGCACGTAGTCGAACCGCTCCACCTGGAGCGTCGCAGGAGTGGGGCTTGGCGTCGTCGCGGCGGGGGATGGGGGGGATGGGGCCGGCCGGGCGGGCGCTTCGGCGACGAGTGCGGCCTCCGCCGGGTCCTCCGCGCGCGCCGCACCTATCCACCCGGCGAGGGCGGCGGCGAGGGCGACGGTCAGGAGGGGGCGCGGCGGCATCGATGCAGAAGACTCCAAGATGAGCGTAAGCCGCCCTGCGAAGACCGGCAACTGCTTACTTTGCGCTCATTCGGAGCCCATCCGCCGCGCGCGGTCAGGAGTGCCTGATCCGCGGGTCCAGGATCGGATACAGCGCATCCACCAACAGGTTCGCCCCGACCAGCAGCATGCAGTAAAACACCGTGAGCCCCATGATGAGCGGCATGTCGCGGTTCGAGACCGACTCGATGAAGATGCGGCCGATGCCGTTGATGCTGAAGATCTTCTCGATCACGAGCGACCCGGTCAGCAGGCCTGCCAGAACCGGGCCGAGATACGTCACCACCGGCACCAGGGCGTTGCGCAGCCCGTGCCGGACCACGACCCGGAACGCCGGGACGCCCTTCGCGGTGGCGGTCCGCATGTAGTCCTCCGAGAAGACCGACAGCATGGATGCCCGGGTGAGCCGCATGATCGCGGCGAAGGGGAACGCCGCGAGGCACGCCGCCGGCACCCACATGCGCCAGTACCCCTCCATCCACTCCGAAGCCGGGAACCAGTTCAATTGCCGGACGAAGACGAAGATCACCAGCGACGCGAGGATGAAGCTGGGCACACTGACCCCGAGCAGCGATAGGAAGCGCCCGGCGTTATCGATGAACCGGTTGTGGTGGAGCGCGGACAGCACGCCGATCGGCATCCCGATGGCCAGCGCGATCGCCAACGCCCGCCAAGCCAGCCGCAGCGACGCCGGCAGGTACGCCCCGAGGACGTCCCGCAGCGTCATGAACCGCTGCTTGCGCGACTCGACGGAATCGAGCACCAGCAGTTTACTCATGTGGTACCAGTACTGTTCGTGGAGCGGCCGGTCCAGCTTCCACTCCCGGCTGATCTCCTCGATCACCATCGGGTCCACGCGCCCCTCGCCGAGGATCTCCTCGCCGCCCGCCAGCTTGACCAGGAAGAACACCGAGGTGGCCACCAGCCAGATGGTGAAGAGGGCGGAGGGGATGCGCTTGAGGAAGTAGGTCATCGGGCGGGGGGCTCCAGTGCCGCGCACCGTCGCCCAGCGGGCCGCGCAGGCTCAACACCTGATCGCGTCCCGGCGAAACCCGCATTGACGGAACGAGCGCTGGCCGCGAGTCTGGCCGGCGTGGCGTGGAGGGCGCGCCTTCGGATTGGCGCCGTTGTTGCACCCCCGCGCCCGGTACCAGCCCCGGAGTTCCCCCGCGAATGAGAACAAACCGCCTCCGCCACAGCCTGATCGCCGCGTTGCTGCTCGCGGGACCGCTTTCCGCGGAGCCGGCGACCGAAGCGGGGCCGGATGCGCCCGCGCCAGAATGGCTCGCGCCCGGAGCGGAACAGCGCGTCCATGCGCCCGCGGGCTTCCAGCTCGCCCCCGAGAGCGCGTTCCCCGGAGGCGAGCCCATCGTCGAGGATCCCGTCACGGCGATCGCGCGCCGCTCCTACGTCCGGGGCTCCCTCGCGGCCAACTCGGGCAACCCGGTGCGCGCCTTCGAGGAGTTCAAGAAGGCCGCCGAGACCGACCCCGAGAGCGAGTGGCTCGTGCTCCGCGCCATCGACGCCGCGCTCAACCTCGGCAACCTCGACTACAGCCGCACCGCCGCCGAGGAGATGCTCAAGCACGACCCCGCGAACACCCGCGCTATGCTTCGCATGGGCTCCATCGCCATGACCCGCGAGCGGTACAAGGACGCCCAGCGCTGGTACTCGGATATCGTGGCGCTGGAACCCGCCAACACAGAGGCCCTGATCCGGCTCGCCCAGATCGCCTTCGAGGTGGACCGCGACTACGAAGAGACCGCGGAGCTGACCGGGCGCATCCTCGTCGCCTCGCCGTTCAACCTGCAGGCCATGGTGTGGAACGCCCAGTCGCATGCGCTCATGGGCAACGTGGAGCAGGCGGCGGACCTGTACGAGCGCCTCATCGGCTACCGGCCCAGCCTCGTCATGCAGATCGCCGACCTGAGCCGCCGCCTCCTCATCCAGGAGCGTGTGGACGACTGCATCCGCCTTCTCGAGCGCGGCATCGCGATGGCGCCCACCGCGGGGCCGCTCCGCCAAATGTGGGAGGCGATCGTCCAGCAGAAGGACGGCGCCGAGGGGCTCGACGCCGCCTACGAGAAGCTCGCCCGCGAAAACGCGGACAACCTGCCGGTGCTCGAGCTCCAAGCCGAGTACTTCTGGCGCACCGACAAGCTCGTCGAGGTGCGCGCGCTCCGCGAGCGCATGCTGGCGAGCGATCCCGGATACGTCCGCGCGCTCGTCGACCTTGCGCGCCTCGACCTCAAGGAGGGCCTGCTCGAAAGCGCCGAGCGCCGAGTCGAGCTCGCCCTGCAGATCGGCAACGACGACCCCGAGACCTACCGCCTCCTCGGGCAGGACTTCCTCGACCTCGGCTATCCGGAGCGCGCCCGCGCGCTCCTCGAGCGCGCCGTCGCCGTGAACCCGCGGGACCCGGAAGGCCACTTCCTGCTCGGGGGCCTCTACGAGGACCGCAAGCTGTACGACCTCGCCGAGGAGCACCTGCGCGCCGCCATCGACAACTCGCCCGCGACGGCCCGCTACCTCGAAGGCCTCGGCGGCTTCTTCGAGCGCCGCTCCCGCCTGCGCGAGGCGAGCGAGCTCTACCAGCAGGCCCTCGCCGCCGACCCCTCCAACCGGCAAGTCGCCCTGTCGCTCATCCTCCTCAACTACCGGCTGGACCAGACGGACGGCATCGACCGCCTCGCGCGCCCCTTCCTCGCCGACACCGCGCAGGACGCGGTGGACTTCCAGATGCGCCTCGGCATCACCGCCCAGCGCTTCGGCGACTTCGAGCGCGCGCGCCACGCCCTCGAACGCGTGGTCGAGAAGGTTCCCGGCCTCATCCCGGCCCGCTACTACCTAGCCACCACCCTCGTGAACCTCGACCGCCCGGACCTCGCGCGCGAGGTGCTCGAAGAGGGGGCGCGCTGGCCCGGCGCCAAGGAGGCGGGACGCCCCGAGTACCTATCCTACCTCGCCGACCTCTACTCCATGACCGGCGACACGGAGAAGCGCATCGCAGCGCTCGAGGAACTCGCGGAACTGGCGCCCGGCGACCACTTCGCCACGCGGTCGCTCATCGGCGCGCTCGTCGAGGCGGGGCGCGCCCGAGAGGCGGAGCGCGCGCTCCGCGAGTACCTCCCCGCCGCGGAGCGCGGCGAACCGGTGGAGGCGGTCCTCACCCGCGTCGAGTTCGAGATGGCCCGCGAGCGCACGGAGCAAGCGCTGGAGATCCTCACCAACGCGCTCGCCGAGCACCCCGGCAGCCCGGAGGTCCGCTTCCAGCTCGCGTTCGCGAGCGGAAAGGCGAAGCGGTCGGATCTCGCGGAGGAGCACTACCGCGCGCTGATCCGCCTTTCGGGACCGGACTCCGAGGAGGACCGCTACGCGGCCCTCGCGCGCAACAACCTCGCCTACCTGTTTGCCAAGGAGCGCAGGAACCTCGAGGAGGCGGAGACGCTCGCCCGCGAAGCGCTCCAGCTCAACCCGGACGCCGCGTTCATCATGGACACGGTCGGCTACATCCGATATCTGCGCGGCGACTTCGACGAGGCGCGCCGCCTCATGGAGCGCGCCGCCCGCATGTCGCCCCGCGACCCGGAGGTGCATTCGAACCTCGGCGACCTCTACTCCGCGCAGGGCCTCTTCGAGCAGGCGCAGCGGAGCTACGACCGCGCCCACGCGCTGGACCCTGCGCTCGAGGGCCTCGCGGAGAAGCGGCAGGCGGCCGCCTCTGGAGTCCCCGCATCCTCCAGCGCGCCGTAAGCGCCGAGGACCCCGCAAATGGAAAGCCCCCCGCGGAGCGCGCTCCGCGGGGGGCTTTCGTGTTGAACCGCTTCTTGGAACTCAGCGCGAGCCGTAGGCGACCGTCTCGTACTTGGTGTAGAGGCCGAGGACGTTGAAATAGGTCGCATCCACGTGGTCCACGGTGGAAAGCCCGCCATTGGCGGCCGCCGTGTGCGTGGTGGCGTCGCCCCAGGCGATGAGGCCGAAGACGACGGACTCCGACTTGGTGGTTCCGCTGGTGGCGCCGATGGAGCCGCCGTCAACGAAGTCGATGTCCACGGGAAAGCTGGTGTTGTTGTAGCCGGTGCCCGCGTAGGGCAGCACGGGCCCCTGCGGGAAGATGGCACAGCCGGAGAGGATCCCGGCGGCGAGGATCGCGACAAGTCCGGCGGACCGGCGGAGGATTGCGTTCATGGCTGGTCTCCTGGGCCCGGTCAGTTGCCGTACACGTGGATGGTGAACTTGCCGAAGACGCCGAGGATCAGGAAACCCTCGTAGTCGGCGTAGGCCACCTCGTCGATGCCACCTTCCTTCGCGATCTTCTGGATGGCCACATCGTCCCATGCGAACGAAAGGCCGGTGAGGAGCGGATCGCGGAAGTAGCCGGTTTCGAGCGACGCGTGCTTGGGCGCGGCGTCTCCCACCGGGGTGGCGTTGTAGTTCGTGGTCAGGGGCGCCTTCACCGAAGTGAACAGCAGGCCCCCGGCGGGGGAACCACCGGGGCGCTGTAGAAGGCGCAGCCGCTGGCCAACGCGGAGAGCGCGAGAACCGGAGCCATCCGGGCCGCCCGCCGCAGCAGCGTTGTGTGCGGGGCGTTCGTCATGGATTAGTTCCCGTACGCGACGGTGGTGAACGTCTGGTAGATGCCGAGGACGTTGAAGTACTTGTAGTCGACGTGCTCGACCGTGCTCAGGCCGCCGTTGCTGGCCGCCGTCGTGGTGCTCGCGTCGCCCCAGGCGACCAGGCCGAGGACCGAGGCCGACTCGGCCTCGCCCGAACCCGTGGTCACCGGCGTCTGCTCGGCGTCGGTGTCGATCTGCGCGGAGACGTCGGAGAAGATGTAGCCGAGCGGCGGCATCACGGGCGCGCGGTAGCAGCCCGACAGAATCGCGAGTGCCGCGACGGCACCCATCAGGGTCACAGCCTTCATGGCGTTGGCCTCTTCGTGAGGTGGGTTGCGCCGCGGGCCCGCAGGCCCGCGGCGGAAACGTTCAATGCAAACAACTTCCCAGCAACCGCGCCCCCACAAGGGCAAGCGTCAATGCGCCCGGGCTTAGGAGAAGCCCACGTTCTGGTCCCGCAGCACCATGCCGCAGGCGAGCTTCGGCAGCAGGAACGTCGAGCGCGCCGGGAGCAGTTCGCCGTTCTCCGCGACCGCGAGGATCTGCTCCACGGAGAGCGGCCGCACCAGGAACGCAACCGAGCCCTTGCGCCGCTTCAACAGCCCGAGCGCCTCCGCCGTGTCCGTGGTGTAGTGCACGTCGTCCTCGCCCAGTTCGACCTCCGGGTTGCCGATCCAGCCGCGCGTGATGACGTAGTAGTGCAGCATCGTCACGTCGATGTTCTTCAGCATGTCGCTCATCGTCTCCTCCTCGATCATGTCGGTGAGGTTGACGTCCTTGCGCAGCGTGAGCAGGTAGGCGCGCCCGTTCGGCAGCGCCATCACGAAGTGCGTGCGGTCCGCCGCGGCGGTCTCGAACTTCTCCTGCACCGCCTTCACGCCCTTCTTGGGGTCGTCCGTGTCGTACTTGAACGGCGAGACCGTGTAGAACTCGCGCAGGTCCTCCAGCACCTCGTTGATGTCCACGTCGGAGCCGAGCTCGCGGGCCAGGACGCGGTGGAAGGACGAGATGTTCAGGTGCTCCCGGTCCGCGTTGTAGAGGAACATCATCATCCAGTCGGAGGGCTGCTGCCCGTCGCGGCGGCCGCTCGCCTCGCGCCGCTGGTCGCGGTACATCAGCGCCGCGTCGTACACGTCGTGGCCGTCGAGGATGTAGAGGCGCTTCATCTTGAGCGCCTCGTGCACCGCGAGGATCGCGTCCTTCTTGTGGACCGCCCACAGGCGGTGCGTGTGGCCGAAGTGGTCCTTCGCCTCGAGCGTCGGCGCCAGCGGCTCCTTCGTCTTCTCGTTCACCATCGCGTCGTCGAGGATCTTGCCGACGGCGTCCTCCTCGTCCCGGTAGAGCATGAACGGGGGGATCAGGTTTACTTCGCACGCCTTCAGGAGGCGGAGCTGCTCCTCCTTGCGGGAAGGGAGCGTCTCCTCGTGCGAGCGGATCTTGCCGCTGCGGTAGTCCTGGAGCTTGACGAGGGCGATGAAGCCGCGGCGCTTGACGGCTTTGCGCGCGCCCGGCAGCTTGTACTCCATCTCGTAGACGTAGAGGCACTTGCGCTGGTCGTCCGCGAGGATGCCGCGGTGCTTCCAGTCCCGGTAGAGCTCCGCGGCGCGCGAGAAGCGGTTCGAGGAATCGTCGTCGCTGGCGGCCTCCTCGCCGGAGACCAGGCGGACCAGGTTGTGCTCGTGCTGCGCGTGGAGTTCCGCGCGCAGCGACTCCGAGACCAGGTCGGGGGGCGGACACAGGAGGGGGCCTGCGTCGCCCGCCTCGTCCTTGAACTGGTAGCGCGTGCCGGCGAACGGTTTCACTTCGGCCATGGGAGCTGGATTCCTTTCGGTGGCGCCGGTCGCGGACATGACCGGCCGACGGCCCGGGAGCGTTCCGGCGCCCGGGCCACCATGTCAAGGCACGCTCCCGGGGGCTTCCCGCGCGGGCGCGCCGTTCGTTGATTTGTCAGGGTGTCGCGGGTGCTTCTTCCGCGGGCGCCGCGGGAACCTCCGCGCCGTCGCCCACCGGGATCGTGATGGTGTTCGTACCCCCCGCCGGCACCGTCGCGGCCGCGGGCGTCTCCGGCAGGTCGATCTGCCCCGCCGCCCGGTCGCGCTGGTTCCCGAGGAACGTCAGCACGAACGTCAGCACGAAGAAGAGGATCGCTCCGCCCATCGTCCAGTTGAAGAGCAGCTTGTCCGATTGGCCGATGCCGAGCGTCTCCGCCATCGCGGTCGGCGCTTCGATCTGCTGGCTCGTGAGGCTTGCGAGCCCGCCGGCCTTGCCGGGCTGCACCAGCACGATCATGATGAGGAAGCCGCAAAGCAGCAGGAACGCCACAGTGGCGACGACGACGATGATTCCTAGGAGCGTCATGGGGACCCGATTGCGAGGTGGTGGAGGGAGTTGCCGCCCTCAAGAAGCGAGAAGCGCACCACCCACCCCCGGAGTCTGTCAAGCCATTCACCTTCCGCGCCCACGGAACCGAACGCCCTTGAGCCATCGCGCCGGGGCGCCTCCCCATGACGTCCGAAGAAGCCTGACCATCCCCCGGAGGCACCCGCTCCATGGATCTTAAACTCGCGAACCACACCGCCGTCGTGCAGGGGGCCTCGCGCGGCCTCGGTCTCGGCATCGCCCGCGCCCTCGCGGAGGAGGGCGTCGACCTGGTGCTCACCGCGCGCAACCTCCCGGCGCTGGAGGCCGCGGCTCGGAGCATCGAGGAAGCCACCGGCCGCCGCGCCGTCCCCCTCGCGCTGGACAGCGCTTCCCCCGAAGCCGCCAGCCGCGCGGTCGAAGCCGCCCAGGCCGCCTTCGGGCGCCTCGACATCCTCGTCTGCAACAGCGGCGGCCCCCCCGCGGGCGCGGTCCTCGACCTCACGGACCAGCAGTGGCTCGCCGCCGCCGAGCTGCTCGTCCTCGGCCCCGTGCGCCTCCTGCGCGAGGCGCTCCCGCTCCTCCGTCGCAGCCCCGCGCCCCGCTTCTTCGTCGTCACCAGCAGTTCCACGCGCCAGCCCGTGCCGGGCCTCGCGCTTTCGAACACCTACCGCCCCGGCGTCCACGGGCTGGTGAAGGCGCTCTCCGATGAACTGGCCGCGGACCGCGTGCGCTGCCACTCGCTCGCGCCGGGGCGCTTCGACACCGACCGATTGGCCCACCTCTTCAAGGTGCAGTCGGAGAAGTCCGGCAAACCCGCCGCCGAAATCCGCGCCGCGGTCGAGTCGTCCATCCCCGCCGGACGCCTCGGCGACCCGGCGGAGTTCGGCAAGCTCGCCGCCTTCCTCGCCTCCCCGCACGCCGACTACCTAACCGGCCAGAACTGGATGGTCGACGGCGGACTAACCCGCGCTCTTTGACATTGGTCCATGATCGCACACCAAGCACACACAACGGAGGCTTCACATGCGCATCGCACCCTTCCTCGCGGCAGCCGCGGCGATCGCCCTCTTCGGCGGCTGCGCCAAGCGGGATTCCGCCGTACTCATGGAAGCGGAACCTGAGATCGACAAAGACGAAATCGAGGAAGCCGAGGCGATGCGGGGGGACTACGACCGGTTCCTTGCGGGAAAGCTGCGAATCGCCGGACCGCACTTCACTGACCCCGCCGTGCCCTCCCCGTCGCTCCTCGCCGACCACCTGATCCTCAACTCCTTCAGCGCGCCGCGGGAAGAAGGCGCGCTGCTCCCACTGCGCCAGCTCCCGGACTACTGGCTAGGGCGCGAACCGCAACCCGGCACCTACGGCGTCGGCGCGGAATGCTGGAGCTTCGAAGCCCGCGACGGGCGCCCTGCGGTCCTGGTCGAACGGTGGGCATTCTCCCAAAGGTTCGACGTCGCCAGCTACACGTTCGGCTCCGCGGGCCGCGGGCCGCTGCGCCAGCCCACAATGCTCTACGCACAGCTGGCGGAAGCGGACGGCGAACTCGTTGTGGAGTCCTACTCATTGTACCAGTACCCCTCGGCCTTCGGATTCAGCCAAAGCGGGCCGAGTCCGATCGGTACGCCCGGCTTCCCCGATGAGGAAGCGGGCGAGGCGTTCGCGACCTATTGGCGGGCATGCACGGGGCGGGGTTACGAGTTCGCCGGTTGGGACGCGGGCATGTCGCGCGCCGAGGCGGACTTCCTCGCCGCCACGCTGACTTCGGCAAAGTGCGCCGGCGAGGAGCTGGCGGCGCTCCGCGGGCAGGCCGCGTCGCCGGGCGATTGGCCGTGGACCTCCGCACGCGCAGCGCTCCTCGGCCACCTCCTCGCGGTCAAGGCGATGCCTCCCGGAGACGCGGACGCGCGCGAGTTCGCCTCCGCCCTCGCGGAGGGCCGCAGGGCGGTCTTCGCCGACGCCGGGACTCCCGCGCGCCGCGCGCTGCGGGCTTGGATCGAGGACACCTCCGCCGCGCTCGCGGCCGGGGGCGCCGAACCCATCGCTATTCCGGTTGTAGGGCGTTTCGCCGAGTAAGCAAAACGGCCCCCGGCTCGTCGCCGGGGGCCGATCTTCAGTCGCTGAGAGGGGAGCGGCTCAGCCCTCTCCCGCCTCGTCCTTGGCAGGCTTCGCGGGGGGCGCCTTCGCGATCGCCGCCGGCTCCGTCGCCGCCTCTTTCTTCTTCTCGTGCAGGAAGTCGATCACCGACTCCGGCGAGATGTTCAGCTTCTTCGCGACCTCTTCGACGAGCGGCCCGAGGCCAAGCGCCTTCGCCGATTCGAGCGTTGCGAAGACCGAGCGCGGGACCCCTTGGATGAAGCGGTCCAGCGCGGTGCCGCCGCCGTTCCCGTTGCCGCCGCCGAGGTCCACGATGCGCACCTCGCCGACGTTGGCCATGCCGTTGCCGATCGCTTCCGCGAGCGGCGAGACGATCTCGCGACCCGCCCGGCCCAGCGCGTCGATGACCTCCGGCGAGCGGTCGATGATCTCGAGAAGCTGTCCTGCCGGACCGAGCTGGCTGAACGCCTCGGCCTTGCGCAGCACCGCTTCCGCTTCCGCGAGGCCGCGCAGGCGCACGCCTTCCGCTTCCGCGGAGAGGCGGGCGCGCTCGCCCTCGGCGACCGCGAGGCGCGCGGCCTTCTCGCCGTCCGCCTCCGCCAGCTTCTTCGCGCGAAGACCGGCGGCTTCCGCCTCCAGTTCGCGCTGCTTCGCCTCCGCCATGGCCTTGAGGCCCTCGGATTCGGCGAGCTGGCGCTGCTTGGCGCCGAGACCCTCCTGCTCCTGCCGGAGCCGGTCCGCCTGCGCCTGCTTCTCGGCCATGATGTAGTTGGCCTGCGCGCGCTCCGTGGCTGCGAGGCGCTCGCCGCCGGCCTTGATGATGTCGGCCTCGCGGGTCGCGTCCGCGGTGATCAGCGTCGCCTTCTTCTGGCCGTCGGCCTGGATCACGTTCGCCTGCGCCTTCTTCTCCGCCTCGACGATGGTCGTGGCCTCGAAGCGGCGCTCGTTCAGGATCTTCTCCTTTTCCTGCAGGTTGATGCTCGCCTCGGTTTCGGCCTGCACCGCTTCGACCTTGAACACGCGGAGCTTGCGGTCTTCCTGCGCCGCGGCCTGGCTGGCGACGATCTCGACGCGGGCGCGCTCGGAGGAGATCTGCGCGGCGTTCTGCGCCTCGACCACTTCCTTCTGGCGCACGGCGTTCGAGATCTCCTCCATCGCGCGGGCTTGGGCCACGTCGCCGGCGCGCTGCGCCTCGGAGGACTTGATCTTGGCTTCGCGGTTCGCGTCCGCGACCCGGATTTCCTCGTCGCGGCGGGCTTCCGCCTCGGCGATTGCGGCGTCGCGCTTCACTTCCGCGGTGCGCCGGGCGCCGAGGGCGTCGATGTAGCCCTCCTCGTCGCTGATGTCCTGGATCAGGAAGTTGTCCAGCACCAGGCCCAGGCGCCGGAGGTCCGGCGTCACCTGCTCCTGCACTTCCGCGGAGAACTTCGTGCGGTCGCGGACCAGCTCTTCGACCGTGAGCCGCGCAACCACGCCGCGGAGCGAACCCTCGAGCGCCTCCTTCGCGAAGGCGCCGATCTGCTCGAGGCTCGAGTCGAGGAAGCGGTTCACGGCGTACTGCAGCATCCGCTCCTCCGTGCCGACCTTCACGATGGCGACGGCGCCGACGGTGACGCGGACGCCTTCGTGCGAGGGCACGTTGGTGACGTGCAGCTTGAGCTGGAACGCGGAGAGCGGCAGCGTGCGCGCGCTCTCGAGGAACGGAATCACCAGCGCCGCGCCGCCCGTTATCAGCTTGTAGCCGTACTTCTGGCCGTCCGCCCACATGTAGGTGCGGCCGAACTTCACCAGCACCTCGTTCGGCGCCACCTTCACGTAGAAGCGCCCCATCAGGCGCGCCACGACGAACAGCGCCACCGCCATCGCCAGCACGGCGACCGGGATCAGGATCACCAATCCGAGGTTTTGTAGCTGTTCCAGCATTTCCCCGCTCCTTGCAGTTGGATTCCGCTACCCCTTGCCCGCCGGCTCGACGGTCAGCGTGCCGCCCAGCGCGACCACCCGCACCGCCGCGCCGACCTTCAACTCCGTTTCGCCGGTCGAGCGGGCGGCCCGGTACACGCCGTCCACCTCGACCTCGCCGGTGCGCCCCGAAAGGATCGTCTGCGAGACGACGCCTTCCCTGCCGAGCAGCGCCTGCTCGGTGGTGTGCGAGGTGCTTTCGTTCTTGTGGAACATGCCGATGATCGCGCGCGCCGCGGCCGCGATCGCCGCGCCGCAGACCGACGCCGACGCCAGCGACCCGATCGTTCCCGCGTCGAGCACGCTTGCGATGAAGCCGCCCGAGCCGAATCCGACCGCGAAGCCGGATAGGACCTTCAGGGAGAACCAGCTCCCGAGGTCGCCCACATCATGGCCCACACCGCCGCCGGCCACCGAAACCCCGTCGGTGTGGAGACCTCCGACGTCGCCCGCGTCGCCGTGTCCCGCGTCTCCGCCCAGCATGAGCGACAGCAGCAGGAACAGCATTCCGGACGCGCCAATCACTGCGTAGATGAGCCAGTTCATGAGCCCGCGGGCCGCTCCTCGGTGGGATTCCGAGTCAGTTACCTAGAACACCACGAGTTATTCAAGGGCCCCGCGGCTAGCGGCAAGCGAAAGCGGCCCGCGCTCGCCGGCGCCCCCGCGCGTTTTCCTCTCGTTCCCGCGACCCGTTCCGTGCGTCACTGTCGCAAGCAGCGCCCCCGCCGCCCCGAGCTGGAACGATGAACTCCGCAAACCGCATCCGAGTGCCCGACGCCGTCGCCCGCCAGGACCTCCACGACGCCCTCCTCGATATCAGCAATCTTGTCGGCAGCGTCATGCCCCTGCAGCAGATCCTCGCGTGGATCTGCCGCATCAGCGCGAAGGCCCTCCAGACCGACACCTGCACGCTCTACCTCCGCGAAGACGCCGTCGACCGCGACCAGCCGGGCACGCGGCGGCTCGTCTGCCGCGCCACCTTCGGCCTTCGCCAGGAGCTGATCGACCGCGGCGCCTTCGACTTCGGCCAGGGCATCCCGGGCTGGGCCGCCGAGCGCAACAAGACCACCGCCGTCCGCGACGCCCGCCAGGACCCGCGCTACGCCCAGCTCGACGACGCGGACGACGAGGACTTCGTCGCCTACCTGTGCGTCCCCCTGCGCGTGCAGAACGAAATCATCGGCGTCATGTCGGTCCGCCGCCGCGAACCCACCGACTGGACCGAGGACGACGCGGTGATCGCCGAGATCGTCGCCAAGCAGGTCGCGATCGTGATCGAGAAGGCGCGCCTCTACCAGGACAAGATCGACGCGGAAAAGCTGGCCGCGGTCGCCATCTCGCTCTCCGAGACGGCCCACAGCATCAAGAACATGCTCCACGGCATGTCCGGCGGCGAGTACATCGTCGAGCAGGGGATCGACGCCGGCGACCTCGCCCGCGTCCGCCGGGGCTGGGAAATCCTCAAGCGCAACCAGGTCCGCATCCAGCGCCTCGTCGCCAACATGCTCTCCTTCTCGAGCAGCCGCGACCTCACGCGCATGCCCGCCGAGGTGAACTCGGTGGTCTCGATGATCGTCGAGGAGGTCCGCGACACCGCCGAGCTGCGCGGCATCCGCCTCGACTTCGTCCGGGAGAAGTTGCTGCCCCGCGTGCTGCTCGATCCGACCGCCTTCCACGACGCGATCATGAACCTCGTGACCAACGCGCTCGACGCGATCGAGGAGGGACGCGTGGACGGCGAGGTGCTGGTCGCCACGCGCTACGACCGGGACCGCGGCACCGTCACCATCGCGGTGCGCGACAACGGCGTCGGCATCCCGGAGGAGGCCCGCGGGCGCCTCTACCAGCTCTTCTTCACCACCAAAGGGCGCGCCGGCACCGGCATCGGCCTCTGCGTGACCAAGAAGATCATCGAGGAGCTCGGCGGGCGCATCGACTTCACCTCCGAAGTGAACATCGGCACCGAATTCCGCGTCGAGCTGCCGATGATCGAGGAATGAAGCCGCCCTACGTCCATCCCACCGCCGTCGTCGACCAGCCCTGCGCGCTCGCGCCGGGCGTGGAGGTGTGGCACTTCACCCACGTGCGCGAGGGCGCGTCGCTCGGCGCCGCCGTGCGACTGGGCCAGAACGTCTACGTCGGCAAGGGCGTCCGCGTCGGCGCCGGCTCCAAGGTGCAGAACAACGTCAGCCTCTACGAAGCGGTCGAACTCGAGGAGGAGGTGTTCTGCGGGCCCTCCTGCGTCTTCACCAACGTCGTCAACCCGCGCGCGGCGATCGAGCGCAAGGACGAGTTCCGCCCGACGCTGGTGCGGCGCGGCGCGACGATCGGCGCCAACGCGACGATCCTTTGCGGACACACCATCGGGCGCTGGGCGATGGTCGGCGCCGGCGCCGTGGTGACCGGCGACGTGCCCGATTTCGCGCTGATGCTCGGAGTCCCCGCGCGCCGCGCCGGCTGGGTGTCCCGCGAGGGCCACCGCCTGGAACCCGACACCGCCGATCCCGCGGTTCTCCGTTGTCCGGTGTCCGGCGGGCGGTATCGGCTTGTCGGCGCGGAGCGGCTCGAACCCCTCGAGGCCGACCCGCCGCTCAAGTATCCAGCCAGCGCACCGCCGGAAGGCCACGACCCCGCATGAAGGTTTACGATGTCTCCAGCGAACCGGTCCGCGTCGCCATGGTCGGCCTCGGACAGTGGGGCCCGAACCTGCTCCGCGTCCTGCGCGAGAGCCGCGACTTCGAGGTCGCCGCGCTCTGCGACATCGACCAGGCGCGGCTCGACGCCTTCGCGGAGCTGCACCCCCGCGCGCTCCGGACCACCGAGCTGAGCGAGGCGCTCGCCGCCGATGTCGCCGCCGTCGTCATCGCCACACCGGCGAACCTTCACGTCGACCAGGTCGAGCACTGCCTCAAGCTCGGCAAGGACGTCTTCGTCGAGAAGCCCGTCGCGACCAGCCTCGCGGACGCGCGGCGGCTGACCGCGCTCGCGACGCGCCAGGGGCGCATCCTCATGGCGGGCCACACGTTCCTCTTCAACCCCGCCGTCCGCCGCGTGAAGCAGGCGATCCACGAGGGGCTCCTCGGCAAGGTGAAGTACGCCATCTGCCAGCGCCTCTCCCTTGGGCGCATCCGCGACGACGTTAACGCCCTCTGGAACCTCGCGCCGCACGACATCTCGATCCTGCTCTACTGGTTCGGCGCGATGCCGAAGCGCGTCACCGCGCAAGGCCTGGTCACCTTCGACGGCCGCCGGCAGGAGGATGTCGTCTTCGCCCAGCTCGAATTCCCCGGCAACGTCCTCGCCAGCGTGAACGTCTCCTGGCTCGCCCCCACGAAGGTGCGCGACATGGTCGTCGTCGGCTCCGAGCGCATGGTGCGCTACGACGACGTGTCGAAGTCCGCGCCGCTCACGCTCTACCACCGCGGCGCCGAGGAGGTGCCGAGCACCCGCCCCGACGGCACCGTCGACGGCTTCCACCTCGCGATCCGCCAGGGCGGCGAGGAGAGGCTGCAGGTAGACGCCGCCGAGCCGCTCGCGCTCGCCGTCGCGCACTTCCGCGCGTGCGTCGAATCGCGCGACGAGCCCTTCGGCTCCGGCAACGAGCTCCTGCGCGTCACCAGCGTCCTCGAAGCGCTCGACCGGTCGCTCAAGTCCGGCGGCGAGCCGCGCACCCCGGAGGCGCCGTGACGCCCCGCGACCCGATCCCCTTCCTCGACCTCGCCGCGCAGACGGACGAGGTGCGCGCGGAGCTCAACGCCGCGCTCGCCGCCGTCCTCGAGCATGGCCGCTACATCAAGGGCCCCGAGGTCGGCGAGTTCGAGTGCGCCTTTTCGCAGTACTGCGGCGTGCCCTACTGCGTGGGCGCCTCCAACGGCACGTCGGCGCTCCACGCGGCGCTGCACTGCCTCGGCGTCGGGCCCTGCGACGAGGTGATCGTCCCCTCGCACACCTTCATCGCGACGGTCGAATCGGTGCTCCTCGCCGGCGCGCGCCCGGTCTTCGCGGACATCCGGCGCGACACGATGCTCCTCGATGCGGGCGCCGCCGCCGCCGCCATCACCGAGCACACCGCCGCCATCGTCGGCGTGCACCTTTACGGCCTTCCTGTCGACGCGGACCGCCTCGGCTCGCTCTGCGCCACGGAGGAGCTGCTCTTCGTCGAGGACGCCGCGCAGGCCCACGGCGCGCGCTGGCGGGGACGCCGCACCGGCGGGCTGGGCGCAGCCGCCGCGTGGAGCTTCTTCCCCGGCAAGAACCTCGGGGCCCTCGGCGACGCCGGCGGCGTCACGATGCGCGACCCTGCGCTCCACGAGCGCGTCCGCCGCTACGTCGACCACGGGCGCGACACGAAGTTCACCCACTCCGAGATCGGCACCAACTACCGGCTCGACACGTTGCAGGCCGCGCTGCTGTCGGTGAAGCTCCGCCGCCTCGACGCCTGGAACGCGCGCCGCCGCGAACTCGCCGCGCACTACCGCGCGATCCTTTCCCAGGAGCCCTTCCGCTCGGTCCCCGTCCGCCTGCAGGAAGTGCCCGCCGAGGCCGAGCACGCCTACCACCTCTTCGTGGTCCGCGTCCGGGACCGCGACCACGTCCGCGAAGAGATGCTGAAGCGCGGCGTCGAGACCGGCCTCCACTACCCGGTGCCGTGCCATCTGCAGCCCGCCCTCGAGCACCTCGGCTACGGCCACGGCTCGCTCCCGGAAACAGAGGCCGCCGCCGCCGAAATCCTCTCGCTCCCGATGTTCCCCCACATGACGAACGCCCAGGTGGAACGCGTCTGCGACGCGCTCCGCCAAAGCCTCCAGACCGGAGTACCACCCGCATGAGCAGCCGCACCTGGCTCGTCACCGGAGCCGCCGGATTCATCGGCAGCAACTTCGTCCACCTCGCGCTCGACGAGAACTGGTGCAACCGCGTGGTCGCCGTGGACCTGCTCACCTACGCGGGGAACCTCGAAAACCTCGAACGCCACCTCGGCAAGGACGACCGCCTCGCGTTCCACCGCGTCGACGTGACCGATGCCTCCGCGATCCGCGCGATCCTCGCGCAGGAGAAACCCGCCACGATCTTCCACCTCGCCGCCGAGTCGCACGTCGACCGCAGCATCGAGGACCCCGCCCCCTTCATCCGCACCAACGTCCTCGGCACGCAGGTCCTCCTCGACGCGGCGCGCCGCGCGGGCGTTCCCCGCTTCCTGCTCGTCTCCACGGACGAAGTGTACGGAAGCCTCGCGCTCGACTCGCAGGAGCGCTTCCACGAGGGCCTGCCGCTCACACCCAGCTCCCCCTACGCCGCCAGCAAGGCCGCCTCGGACCTGCTCGCGCTCGCCGCGCACCACACGCACGGCCAGGACGTGGTCATCACGCGCTGCTCGAACAACTACGGGCCGTACCAGTTCCCCGAGAAGCTGATCCCGCTGATGATCATGAACGCCGTCGCGGGCGAGCCGCTCCCCGTTTACGGCGACGGGCTCAACGTGCGGGACTGGATCCACGTGTCGGACCACTGCCGCGCGCTCCGCGCCGCCGCCGAGCATGGCCTTTCCGGCCACGCCTACAACATCGGCTCCGACAACGAGCGCCCCAACATCGACGTGGTGAAGACACTCCTCAAGATCCTCGACCGCCCCGAGTCGCTCATCAAGTACGTCAAGGACCGCCCGGGCCACGACCGCCGCTACGCGATCGACGCCGCCAAGGCGCACCGCGAGCTCGGTTGGCAGCCCCGCGTCCCCTTCGAGCGCGGCCTCCGCGAGACCGCCCACTGGTACCTTGAGAACGCGGGCTGGATGGAGCGCATCCGCAGCGGCGAGTTCCTCAGCTACTACGAGCGCATGTACGCCGGCCGCTGAGGCCACGAACCTGCGGCTCCCTCCCGACGACCAGCTCCCCGCCTTCCGCGCCGCGCTCCTCGACTGGTTCGACCGCGGGCGGCGCGACCTCCCGTGGCGCGCGACGAAGGACCCCTACGCCATCTGGGTCAGCGAGGCGATGCTCCAGCAAACCACCGTCGCCACGGTGCAATCGCGCTGGCGCGCGTTCATCGAGCGATTCCCCACGGTGCGTGCGCTCGCCGATGCGCCGCTCGACGACGTGCTCGCGCAGTGGCGCGGGCTCGGCTACTACCAGCGCGCGCGCAACCTGCACGCCGCCGCGCAGGCCGTCGCCAAGGCGGGCGCCTTCCCCCGCACCGCCGACGGCTGGCGCGCGCTCCCCGGCGTCGGGCCCTACGCCGCGGCGGCGGTTGCAAGCATCGCCTTCGACGACCCCTCCGCCGTCGTGGATGCGAACGTGAAGCGCGTCCTCGCGCGCCTCGCCGCCCGCGAAGAGCCGGTCGAAGGCACCCGCGCGGCCAAGGAACTCGCTGCCGCCGCCCGGCGCCTCCTCGATGGCGCCCGCCCCGGCGACTGGAACCAGGCGGTCATGGAACTCGGCGCAACCGTGTGCTCGCCCCGCGCGCCGCAGTGCCCCCGCTGCCCAGTGGCGCCGTGGTGCAAGGGCCTCGCCACCGGCGCGCCGGAGCGCTTCCCCGCCCCATCCGCCAAGCCCGCCAAGGACTCGCGCACCGACCTCGCCGTCGCGGTACGCCGGGGCGACCGCGTACTCATCCTGCGCCGCCCCGCGGAGGCGCGGCACTTCGGCGGCATGTGGGAACTCCCCCGCGCCGCCGTCGATCCCGCGCTGCACCACGCGCGCGAAGCCGCGCGCGTGCTTCGCGAAGTCGCTGGGCTAGAGGCGCGCTCGATCGGCGATGCGATCCTCACGATTCGCCACACGGTGATGAACTCGCGGATCGAGCTGCGCGTCTGCGCGGCGGAGGCGGACGGCGAACCCGCGGCGCCGGGGCACGACGAGTTCCGCTGGGCGACGGCGGGGGAGTGGCTGGCGTTGCCCTCGAGCAGCACGCAGCACCGCGTGGCGAAGGCGCTCGCGGGAGAAGGCGGCTAGGCGAACCGTGTCGGCACGAAGGACCAACCGCCGACGTCCTCGCGCCCCACGCGCCGCGCGGTGCGCAGCGAGGGCTCGTTGAGCGCGTCGATGGTGCCGATGAGGAGAGGGAAGCGTTCGTCCTCCAGCTCTTCGATCAGGTGGCGCTGCAGCGCGGCGCCGAATCCGCGGCCGCGGAACCCGGCGGCGAGGATCTCTTCGATCACCACCCACCCCTCCAGCCCGTCCGTGTGCTCCGGGCGCGCGGCGATCACCCCCGCCGCCTCGCCGTCCACCGCGACGCGGAAGCAGGCGCCCCACTGGTGGCAGCCGCGCAGCGAGGCGAGGCTCTCGCGCGCCACGCGCTCGTTCAGCTCCGGCGTGGCGCGGGCGAATTCGTCGTAGGTTTCGCAGTACTCGTCGTAGTAATCCCCAGGCTCCTGCGGCACGAGCCGGATGCGGTCGAAGTGGTTGGGTAGCGGGCGCACGCGGAGTTCGTGCAGCGGGCCCGCGTAGATGCGCAGGTCCGCCTGCACCCCGGGGAGCAGGTCGAAGTCGCAGTCCCCCTGCGGCGAGCGGAGCCGGATGCATTTCGGCCCGAACTCGGCGAACTCGTCGGTGAGTTCCGCGCAGGCGTCGAAAAGTTCGTCGTCGAAGAACGCTCGTGTTTGCGCGCGGATGCTGATGTAGGGGCGCTCCCGCTTGAGGCCGTAGAACTGGATCTGCGCCAGCACTCCCGCGCCGCAGCCGAGGACCACCTCGCGCATCGCGTAGTCCGCCGGCTCCGTGCCCGGGATCGAGCAGGCGTCGGCGTAGGTTCGGATCGAATCGGTGAGGCTGCCGCGCTCGGCGACCTCCTCCAGCAGGCGGGCGCGCGCCGACGCGAAGAGCGCGGCGTCGCCCAGCCACCCGCGGACCGCGGGAGACAGGCACGCCAAGTGGAACGCCGCGTAGTGGTCGAGCATTGCGGACGCCTTTCGCGGGGTGGCCGGAACAATCGGAGGAAGCATGCCGCCGCGCCGCCGGCCGGGCAAGCGGGACCGCTCCGGGCAATCAATCCGCCACGCAATCAAAAAGTTCTTGCTGGTGTGATTCGGCGCTCCCTAGCCCTTGTGGGAACCGGCGCCACTGGTAGCGTTCCGACAACACCACCGCCGAACACTCCGCGCACAAGAGGCCCACCTCCCGATGCTCCTCCGCTCCCGCTCCGCCCTCCTGCTGTTCGCCGCCGCCGCCGCGGCGCTCACCCTCACCACCGGCTGCTCCCGATCCGCCAAGGGCGAAAAGCGCCTCCCCGGTGTCGCCACCAGCGCCGTCGGCGAAGACTCCTCCCGCACTGGCGGCCAGTGGGCCGCCGGCAACGGCGCCCCCGGCGTCGACGGCTTCGGCTCCGGCACCGGCGTCGGCCGCGTCCCGGGCGGCGGCAACGGTGTCGGCCTCGATGGCGCCTCGGGCCTCGACGCCAGCGGCTCGACCCCCAACAACCCCGCCGCCGGCGGTGTCGAACTCGCCACCATCGCCGGCGAGCTCGACATGGTCCACTTCGCCTACGACAGCTATGAAATCACCCCGGATTGGCAGGCGATCCTCGAAGCGCACGCCCAGTGGATCACCTCCAACCCCGGCCTCGACATCCAGATCGAGGGACATTGCGACGAGCGCGGTACCGAGGAGTACAACATCTCGCTCGGCCAGAAGCGCGCCGACGCCGTCCGCGAGTTCCTCATCTCCAAGGGCGTCGATGGCGCCCGCCTCTCGACGATCAGCTACGGCAAGATGCGCCCGCTGAACTTCGACACCACCGAGGACTCGCACGCCATCAACCGCCGCGCCATGTTCCTGGTCTTCCAGCCGACCGGCAACTCGGTCGCCAGCAACTAATCGACGGACACGGACGGAGGCGGACCATGCGCGCAACCCGGTGGGCGCTACGCGGCGCACCGGCGGCGGTGCTTCTGGCGGGGCTGCTGGTCCTCGGCGGTTGCCGAGGGGCCAAGCAGCCCCAGCCCATCCGCTCCGTCTACCCCAACCCCGAAGCCACGCCCGCCCCGGCGAATCTCCCGGTCGACACCGGCGACGCGGCGCGAGCCAAGACCATCGCCGTCGCGGACCCCAACGCTCCGGCGCCCACTCCTGCTCCCACCCCCGTCGCGACCCCCGCGGCGGCGCGGACGGACATCCCCCCGATGACCAAGAAGCAGTGGGAATCGGGCGACGACATCCCCCTCGGCGCCCGCATCGCCGAGCTGCCGCCGGTGCCGTTCGGCTTCGACAGCGTGGAACTCTCGAACGAGGCGCGGGCGATCATCGACCGAGCCGCAACCTACCTCAAGAAGGATCCGTCGCTGCGCGTGGTTCTGCGCGGACACACGGACCAGCGCGGGTCCCCCGAATACAACATCGCACTGGGCGAGCGCCGCTCCCAAGCGGTGCGCGCCGCGCTCTTGGAAGCGGGCGTCGCCGCGGACCGGGTCGAGACCTTGTCCTTCGGCGAGGACATCCCGCTCGCTCCCGGCGAGTCGGACGAGGACATGGCCCGCAACCGGCGCGTCGAGTTCTTCGTCTTCCGCCTCACCCCGTAGGAGATTCGTTTCGCAAGGCATTCGGACCGCGGGAACGACGTCCGAAAGCGAAGCCCCCGGAGGACTGGTCCTCCGGGGGCTTCGCGTTTGCCTATCGAGCGGTCGGGGTTCAGAACTGCCGGCCGATCCAGTCCTTCGCCTCGACGTGCTGGCCCGTGTAGCCGCGGCTGAGGTCGCACGCCAGGTAGATGAAGGCGTTCACCACATCCTCCGGGCGGGGGAGCGTCGCCGGGTCCTCTTTCGGGAAGGCCGCCGCGCGCATCGCGGTGCGGATCGCGCCCGGGTTCACGGTGTTCACGCGGATGTTGTACGGCGCCACCTCTTCCGCAAGCGTTTCGGAGAGGTTCTTCACCGCCGCCTTGCTGGCCGCGTAGGCGCCCCAGCGCGCGCGTCCGCTGTGTGCGACGCCGCTCGTGACGTTGATGATCGAGCCTGTGTTGTTGGGGATCATCACGCCGAGCATTCCCTTGGTGACCGCGAACGTCGAAGTGACATTCGCGGCGAAGACGGCGTTCCAGTCCTCGATCGAGTAGTGCTCGATGTCGTCGCGGGGACCGAGCAGGCTCGCGTTGTTGACCAGGATGTCGACCTTGCCGAGGCCGCGCGTGGCGGCGATGAAGAGCCTCGACGCCTGCCCGGCGTCCGCGAGGTCCACGCGGGCGCTCACCACCTCCGCGCCGAGGGCGCTGATCTCCGCCGCCGCGTTCTTAAGGTCCGCGTCGGTGCGCGCCGCGATGAGGATCTTCGCCCCTTCGCGGGCGTAGGCCTTGGCGATCGCGAGGCCGAGGCCTCGCGTGCCGCCGGTGACGACGGCCACCTTCCCGGCTAGGCGGCCGTTCGGTTCGACGACGGGGGATGCGGTTGCCGAGGGGGCGGTGCTGGCTGCGCTCATGGCGTGGCGGAAGGCTCCTGCGTGGTTGGTCGGAGTTGGAGTTACTTGATCGCGGCGAGGACCGGCGCGTAGTCCGGCTCCGCCGAAAGCTCGGGGACGATGTGCGCGAACTTGACGACGCCGTCGGGCCCGACGACGTAGACGGCGCGGGCCAGCAGGCCCAGCTCCTTGACGACGAGGCCGAACTTGTTGCCGAAGTCGTGTCCGCGGTAGTCCGACAGCATCACGACGTTCTTCGCGTCCTTCGCGGCGCACCAGCGCGCCTGCGCCGGCGGAAGGTCCATGGAAACGGTCAGCACCACAACGTTGTCGCCGAGCTTCGACGCCTCGTCGTTGAACCGCGCCGTCTGCCGTTCGCAGACCGGCGTGTCGATCGAGGGGATCGCGCTGATGACGACCGTCTTGCCGCGGTAGTCGGAAAGCTTCACGGCGTCCGTGAGCGACTTGTAGGCGGTGAAATCCGGGGCGTGGTCGCCGGCCTTGACGTCGCCGTCGCCGACGAGCGTCAGCGGCGAGCCCTTGAATGCATGCAGTCCAGTGCGTTCCTTCATGGGAGCGGAGGATCCGTTCGGGGGGGTGTTCCAACGACCAGCGCGAGGCTGGAAACAGCCGCGGGAGCGGGCAAGCAAGAACGGGGCTGGCTGTTGTCGGCGGGCGCACCCCGCGATTTCCAGGTCGCTTGCCTCGCGAAGCGGGGCGGCCTGCGCCGGGGACGTTCTACCGCACCGAGGCGGCGGTGCGGAAATGCGACAAGGAGTTGCGGGATCGTGTCCGGTTTCGCTTGTCGCAGGGGCGGCCAGGTGGGCTCAGAGTGTTGCGCCGGGTGCGGCCCCCCATCGGCGACCTAACTTCGAAATGGGGCCGACCAAGGAGACGAAAGGCAATATGGCGACCAATACCACCGGTGCGGGAAATCCATCGAGCGCCCGCGCCAAAGTTAGGTCCGATGCGCCGGGCGAGCCCTTGTGGCACGCTATCCCCCCTGACGAAGCCCTCGCGCTGCTTGGATGCACCCAGGCGGGCCTCGACTCCGCGGACGCGAGGCGGCGCTTGGACACCCACGGCCGAAATGTGATCGCCAAAGGAAGGCGGGAAACGCCGTTGGAGCTGTTTTGGCGCCAACTGAACAATCCGCTGATCTTCGTTTTGCTCGGCGCAGGAGTTCTGGCGGTCGCGATGGGTAAGCTGCTTGACGGGATGGTGGTTCTCGGGGTCGTTTTCCTGAATGCGGTGATCGGCTTTGTCCAGGAGTTCCGCGCTGGCAAAGCCATCGAAGCACTCGCCGCGATGGTGCCCGAGAACACGACGGTCATTCGAGACGGCCAGCGGGCGACCATCAACGCGGCGGAACTCGTGCCCGGGGACTTGGTCGCGCTCGCGAGCGGCGACAAGGTCCCGGCGGACCTCCGCATCACGGCCGTGCGCAACCTACAAGTGAACGAGGCCTCCCTCACCGGGGAGAGCGTGCCTGTGGAGAAGGCCCTCCAGCCCCTTTCGCCGGAGACGGTGCTCGCTGACCGCCGCAACATGTGCTATGGCGGCACGTTGGTAACCTATGGCACAGCTACTGCGGTGGTTGTGGGGACTGGAGCGGACACTGAGCTTGGGAGAATCAGCGCGCTGCTGAAGGAGTCGGCCGAGCTGGAAACCCCGCTGACTCGTTCGATTGGAAAGGTCGCCAAGGCCCTTACCGGCGGCATCGTGCTGGTTGCGGCGGTCCTGGTTGGCGTCGCGCTGCTGAGAGGATACCAATTGGCGGACGCGATCTTGGCGTCGATCACGCTGGCAGTCGCCGCGATTCCTGAAGGATTGCCGGCGATCTTCACCATCGCCCTTGCGATCGGTGTCCAGCGAATGGCCGCTCGGCGCGCCATCATCCGGAAGCTTCCAGCCGTGGAAACCCTTGGCAGCACTACTGTCATCTGCTCCGACAAGACGGGCACCCTCACCCGAAACGAGATGACGGTCCAGGCCCTCGCCACTCCCTCAGGTTCTTTCGAGGTTACCGGGGTGGGCTATGAACCTCGGGGAGAGCTTCGCCAGAACGGCGAGACAACCCCGGTCGGGGCCGAAGTGCGCGCGCTCCTCGAAGCCGGCGTCTTGTGCAATGATGCCGCCCTCGTATCCGAGGACGGCTCGTACAAGCTGACCGGCGATCCGACGGAAGGCGCCCTCCTTGTCGCCGGGGAGAAACTCGGCGTTCCCATCAAGTCGACGCGGAGCGGGAACCCCCGTGTGGACTCGATCCCCTTCGAGAGCGAACGTCAGTTCATGGCGACCCTGAACCGGGATGGCGCCGGCATCTCCACACTCTACTTGAAAGGGGCGCCAGAGGTGGTTCTGGCCCGCTGCGAGCTCTCGGGGCAGGCTCGCGAGACGGTTCTCGCGAAGGTGGAGCGTTTCGCCTCCGGGGGCATGCGTGTCCTCGCGTTCGCATGCAAGAAGTTCCCCACCGCGCCTGTCGTGCTCGACGAGAAGGAGCACCCCGAAGGGATGGTGTTTCTTGGACTTCAGGCGATGATCGACCCGCCGCGTCCTGAGGCTGTCGCCGCCATCCGGCGCTGCCACGAAGCGGGCATCACCGTAAAAATGATCACGGGGGACCACAAGCTCACCGCCCAAGCGATCGGGA
This sequence comes from Candidatus Sumerlaeia bacterium, assembly GCA_033764015.1. Taxonomy (GTDB): domain Bacteria; phylum Sumerlaeota; class Sumerlaeia; order SLMS01; family JANRJK01; genus JANRJK01. The sequence goes on from JANRJK010000028.1 coordinate 45,916, forward strand.
GGGAACTCGGCATTTCGACGGGACAGCCCGCGATCACCGGCGCGAGGTTGTCGGAGACCTCGGACGAGGACCTCGCGGATGTCGCGCGCGATAACAACATCTTCGCACGCGTCGCTCCAGAGCACAAGCTGCGGCTTGTGCGCGCCCTCCAAGCCCGGGGAAACGTAGTCGCCATGACTGGAGACGGCGTGAACGACGCCCCTGCGCTCAAGCAATCGGATATCGGCGTGGCGATGGGCATCACAGGCACCGCCGTCTCGAAGGAAGCGGCGGACATCGTCCTCACGGACGACAACTTCGCGTCGATTGCGGCTGCGGTGGAGGAAGGGCGGCGGGTTTACGACAACCTGATCAAGTCGCTCGCGTTCGTCCTCCCGACCAACCTCGGGGAAGCGTTCATCATTCTCGTGGCCGTGGCGGCGTTCCCGCTAATGGCCAACGGCGCGCCGTTAATGCCGATCGAGCCCGTCCAAATCCTTTGGATTAACCTCGTCGCCACGGTCGCGCTGGCATTGCCTCTCGCATTCGAAGCCATGGAGCCGAAAATCATGTCGCGGCCGCCAAGACGCCTCGACGAACCGGTGCTAGGTCCTTTCGTGGTGGCGCGCACCGTGATCGTCTCCCTTCTGATGACGGTCGGCGCCCTTGCGCTCTTTTGGTACGAGTGGACCGTGGCTCAGGCAGCCGGCGGCGACCCTGAGGCGGCCTTGAAGGAGGCCCAAACCATGACCGTCACCACGGTCGTCCTGTTCCAGATCTTCTACCTGCTCAACTGCCGCTCGCTGAAGGACTCTGTCTTGAAGATCGGGCTGTTCTCGAACAACACGGTCTACCTCGGCATCGGCGCGCTGCTGCTGCTGCAACTGGGGTTCGTCTACCTGCCGTTCATGAACATGCTCTTCGGATCGGCGCCGCTCCCGATCGAGGCGTGGCTGAAGGCGGCGCTCGCCGGCGCGGTGATCCTCCCTGTGATTTCCCTCGAGAAATGGTGGCGCGCGCGCGCTGCGGCAACTTGAAGGAGTCCGCCCCGCACGGAGATGGATCTTGCGCGGTGCCACGCCCTCGCGGCAGGTCGCAGCAAGTCGCCTGAACGGACCGCCCACGCCCGGCGCAGATTGACGAAGCGCGGACGGCCGAACACTTGATCGGGTAGACAGGGTGCCGAGGCTCGTGTGCGCCTTGAAACCGCGCGACACCCCGTCGCGAAGACCGGGGCCTCTGCTGGGGGGGCTCCACAGGAAGGATTGGGCATCAATACGTCAGCCCGGCAGCCACCCCAGCTTTTCCCTACCGCACGCGCCTGTGGCCCCTTGTCCAAGATTGCCGTTGAATCCCCCGGACCCGGTTGGCGATAAAGCGCTAAATGCGCGAAGGAGCCGCTCCCATGGCCAACCCCAAACCCAACCTGGCACGCGAAGAAGCCACCCTCAAGAAGCCTGAACGCCTTGGGCTTATGGGCGTCGATAGCTTCCGCTACATCGTCCACGATCCTGAACGCAGCAAGCGCTTCTACCTCGACAACCTCGGCTTCCGCGAGGTCGCCCGCTCGACGCCGGAGATCGAAAGGCTAGAAGGCGCCAAGACCGTCGTCTACGGCGCCCAGAACATCCGCGTCGAGGTCGCCTCGCCCAACGGCGAGCGCACCTGGGCCAAGAAGTTCCTCGACCTGCACCCGGACGGCGTCTCGCACATCACCTTCCGCGTCCGCGACCTCGAGCACGCGGTCCGCTTCATGAAGGCCCGCGGCGCCAACTTCGTCGACGACCCCATGGTGGTCGACCGCGACGGCGGCACGTACAAGAAGGTCTCGATCATCTCGCCGCTCAGCGACGTGATCTACAGCTTCATCGAGCGGCCCTCGAACTACGACAACTTCGCGCCCGGCTTCGAGCGCGTCGGCGATCTTTACCCGCGCAACGAATTCGGCTTCCGCTTCGTGGACCACATCACGAGCAACACGCTCACCATGGCGCCCGCCGTCTGGTTCTACAAGCACATCATGGGCATGGAGACCTACTGGAACATCCAGTTCCACACCTCCGACGTGAACCCCGACTGGCACAAGGGCTCCGGGCTTCGGTCGGAGGTCGTCTGGGACCCGGACTCCGGCATCAAGTTCGCCACCAACGAGCCGCTTATGCCCAAGTTCCGCAACTCGCAGATCAACATCTTCTGCAACGAGAACTTCGGCTCCGGCGTCCAGCACGTCGCCTTCGCGGTGCCCGACATCCTCGAGGCGGTGGACGAGCTGCACCGCCGCAAGATCCTCTTCCTCGACGCGCCGGAGGCGTACTACGACAACCTCCCGGAGCGCATGCGCCTGCGCAAGATCTTCAACATGGACAAGCCGATCGACCGCCTCCGCGACCTCGGCATCCTACTCGACGGCGAGGACGACCACTACCTGCTGCAGATCTTCATGAAGGACTCGCAGACGATGTACGAGGAGGCCAAGGCGGGCCCCTTCTTCTACGAGCTGATCCAGCGCGCCGGCGCCAACGGCTTCGGCGAAGGCAACTTCCGCGCACTCTTCGAGTCCATCGAAGCGGGCCAGGAGGCGCGCATGAGCGGCGCCGCCGGCGACCCGCCCATGTCCGACTGAGCAGGCAACGCAACCACACCACCAAGGGGCGCCGCCAACGGCGCCCCTTCCCGTTTCCCAATCCGGAGCACACGCCTGTGATCGACTACCACCGCCTCGGCATCATGCCGAAGAAGAACCACATCTGGATGCGCAACGAGCAGGGCCACCTCTACCAGGAGCACTGCCTCACCCGCGCGGGCTTCGAGAAGGCCTACTCGATCCTCTACCACCACCACCCCCCCACGGTCGAACTCGCCACCGCCGCCAGCCCGCTCGACGGCACCGACTTCGTCCCGCAGGCGCTCCCGAACGGCGAGCTCGACTTCCCCCGCCGCCGGCGCCATGTGGACACCTGCCTCCACAAGCCCGGCGAAACCTGGCTCGGCAACCGCAAGGCGATGATGTACAACGACGACATCGTCGTCAGCATCGCCCGCCCCGTCGAGAATTCGCCCGAGTTCTTCAGCAACGGCGACGCCGACGAACTGGTCTTCTTCCAGGAGGGCTCCGGCCGCCTCGAGTCGGTCTTCGGCGTCGTCGACTTCCAGCAGGGCGACTACGTCCTGATCCCCCGCGCGACGGTCCACCGCTTCGTTTTCGACTTCGCCAAGTCACCCGTGTACGCGATGGTCTTCGAGGGCCTCGAGGACATCCAGGTGCCGCCGTACTTCCGCAACGAATTCGGCCAGCTCAAGCTCGACGCGCCCTACTGCCACCGCGACTTCAAGCGCCCCGAGCGCCTCTGCTGGGATCCGGCGACCCCGCTACCCACGGCGCCCGAGGGCCACGGCTTCAGACTCGTGATCAAGCGCGTCGGCCGCCTCTCCGACCACGTCATGAAGCACTACCCGCTCGATGTCGTCGGCTGGGACGGCTGGGTCTATCCGATCGCCTTCAACATCATGGACTACCAGCCGAAGACCGGGCAGATCCACCTGCCGCCCACCTCGCACACGACGTTCAGCTCCGCCTGCGGCATCCACGGCGAGCATTGCCGCTACGTGATCTGCTCCTTCGTGCCGCGCAAGGTGGACTACCACGAGCGCTCGATCCCCTGCCCCTACAATCACAGCTCGCCGGACTGCGACGAAATCCTCTTCTACGTGCGCGGCAACTTCACCAGCCGCAAAGGCATCCACCCGGGCTCGATCAGCCTGCACCCGACGGGCCTTCCGCACGGCCCCCACCCGGGCGCCTACGAGGCGAGCATCGGCAGCACGGAGACGCACGAGCTGGCCGTGATGATGGACACGTTCAAGCCGCTCCGACTCACGCGCTACGGCGCCTCCATCGAGATCGGCGACTACCACGAAACGTGGATTCCGAACGGCACCGCCCCGAAACCGGTGGAACTGCTGACGGGCCTTTGAGCACGCTCTCCGGAGCCGTCCCGCGCGGGCGGCTCCGGAGCCTCGCATGACCCCGCGTTTCCCCATCGCCGCCGGCGCCCTCGGCGCGCTGCTTTCCGTCGCGCTCGGCGCGTTCGCCGCCCACGGGCTGAAGGCGCGCCTCGAACCCGACCTGCTCGCCATCTTCGAGACCGGCGCCCGCTACCAGATGTACCACGCGCTGGCGCTGCTGCTGGTTGGCGCCCTCTGGGAGCGCGTCGGCCCGCGCGCCGCCGCGCGCTCGAGCGTCCTCTTCCTCGCAGGCATCGTGCTCTTCTCCGGCAGCCTTTACGCGCTCGCGCTCAGCGGCATCCGCCCGCTCGGCGCCGTGACGCCCTTCGGCGGCGTCGCGTTCCTGGCGGGCTGGGCCGTGCTCGCCGGGGCCGCCCTGCGCCCCGCGCGGGAGTGACCGCCGCGCTGGCACGGAATCGACTCGGATGGCCCTTGGCCCGCGCCCGGACCGGGCTCCATCCCTTCCACCGGAACACGCCCCCGACATGACCGAGAACACCTACCTCCCCGCCGACACGGACCACGAGCTGCTCCCCGTTGTGGACGAGCACGACAACGTGATCGGCACCGCGACGCGCCGCGAGGCGCACGCCAAGGGGCTCCGCCACCGCGCGGTCCACATCGTCATCGTGCGCGACGACGGGATGATCCTGCTCCAGCGCCGCAGCATGGCGAAGGACCTTTTCCCCGGCTGGTGGGACATCAGCGTGGGGGGGCATGTGGACGCGGGGGAAGGCTACGACGAGGCGGTGGTCCGCGAACTGCGCGAGGAACTCGGCATCGCCGCGCCCGCCCGCCGCGTCGCCATCGTCGAAGCGAACCCCGTCACCGGCTGGGAGTTCCAGCACGTGTACGAATGCCCCCACGAGGGCCCCTTCCACCCGAACGAGGCGGAAGTGACCGCGGTGCGCTGGGCGCGCCTCGATGCGGTCCTCGCCGACGAGGCGCCCTTCGCCGAAGAGCCCGCCGCCCGCGTCACCCCCGCCGGCATCCAGAGCATCGCCGCCTGGGCCCGCGCCACCGGACGCGCATGAACCTCCGCGTCGGCGAAGTCGTCCTCAAGAGCGCCGACTACCTGCGCGCCAAGGGCGTCGAATCGCCGCGCCTCGACGCCGAACTGCTCCTCGCCCACGTCCTCGGAACGGACCGTCTCAAGCTCTACATGGAATGGGACAAGCCGCTGCTTGAGATCGAACTGTCCGCCTACCGGGAGGCGATCCGCCGCCGCGGCGCGGACCGCGAACCGGTGGTGCGCATCCTCGGGCGCCGCGAGTTCTACGGGCGCGACTTCGACGTGGTGCCGAACGTCTTCGCCCCGCGCCCCGAGACCGAGGGCCTGGTCGAGCGCGCCACCGCCTTCCTCAAGCTGAACCCGCCGCCGGACGGCCGCCGTCCCACGGTGTTCGACGTCGGCACCGGCAGCGGCTGCATCATCACCAGCATCCTCGCCGAGGAGCCGAACGCCGAGGGCGTCGCGTCGGACCGCTCGCCGCACGCGCTCGCGCTCGCGCGCCGCAACGCGCACCGCCACCGCGTCGACCAGCGGCTGGTGTTCCGCGAAGGCGACCTCTTCGCGGGCTACGACGGGCCGCTCTGGGTGCTGGTGTCGAACCCGCCCTACATCGCGAAGGGGCAGCTCAAGGGCCTCCCGCCGGAAGTCGGCAAGTTCGACCCCTCGCTCGCGCTCGACGGCGGCCCCGACGGCCTCGACATCGTCCGCCGCCTCGCCGAGGAAGGCGCCCGCCTCGTCCTCCCCGGCGGCTTCGTCGCCCTCGAATTCGGTGAAGAACAAGGCCTCGACGCCGCCGCCATCTTCAACGCCTCCGGCGCCTGGGGAGACGTCCGCGTCGAGCAGGACCTTGCGGGGCATGATCGCTATCTGGTGGGGCGGAGGGGGCGGCTGCTTTAGGTAGGTTGCCTCACAGCGGCCCGAAGCTGGAAACGCGCGAAAAAACGTAGTCAAAACGGTCCCTTACACACTCTCGCCGCTGTCGGCGGGGGAGAGGGGCGCCAGCGCGGCGCCCCCCTTTCCGTCACGGCTTGCCGGCGGAGCCTTCCTTTTCCTTCTCCTTCTGCTTCTGCGAGTCCGGGTCGGTCTCGCCGGTCTTGCCGCCGTGGTAGGCTTCCTTCTGCTTGATGCGCTCGCGGTCCTTGCGGTCGATCATGCCGCCGGACTTGATGAGTTCGCGGCGCTTTTCGCGCAGGTCGCGGATGTCCTTCCCCGTCAGGTTGTCCGCCGGATTCGCCGGGTCGGCGAACGGGTTGTCGGGATCGGCGACGCCCGAGGATTCGGGGAGCAGCAGCCAGTCGATCTTCATCGGCGCGCCCGGTTCGCCCGCGACGGAGCGGACCAGCACCGTGTAGCCCTTGCCGGCTTCGGGCTTCGTCGTCGTGCCATCTAGCACCACCACGTCGCTGCCGATGCGGAGCGCGAGCGGCTCCACCGCCGGGTCGAAGGTGAGGAATCCGGTGTGCGACTTCGGCGCCAGGTCCTTCGCCAGCGTGCGCGTGCCAGCTTCGAGGCAGACCGGGACCGCGCTTTCAACGAGCAGCAGGCGGACCGCGGCGCTTCCCTCCGCCGGGTTGCGGAAGGTGTCGAGGAGCAGGCGGCTGGGGAACTCGGTCGGCTGGTCGACGTTCTGGAGAGGCTCGCTGAGGACCGAGTAGTGGGCGACGCCGAGCTGGTAGTCGGCGGAGGAGGCGGGCTTGTCGCCGCGCGAGACCATGAAGCGCCGGGTGCCGCGGGGCATAAGGCGGTATTCGGTGCGTCCGTCGCCGGCGTACTCCTGCTCGCCGGGCTTCATGTCGTCGAAGCCGAAGCGGAGCCGCGCCCGGTCGCGCTTCCCGTCGAGGTCCCAGACGCGGACGCGCGCCATATTGGCCTTCTGGGCCATTTCGCCGGGGGCGGGGCGGCCGGTCTTCGCCTGCGCCTCCGCGGGAGCTTCGGTGGCGGCCTCGGCGGGAACCGGGGTGGGGGCAAGGCGGCGGGGCGGCGAGGACGGCTGCGCCAGCGCGGCAAGCGGGAGCGCGGCGGCGAGGATCACGGCGGTGTGCTTCAGCATGGGGATTCTCCTTGGTTTGAAATCAGGACTCGGGGACGGCGGGCGGGTTTGCCCGCTGGTTGTCGAGGAAGGCTCCTGCGCGCCACAGCTTCCCCGCCATCTCGCGGCAGACCGTCTGGTTGGGGGCGAAGCGCCACTCGCGCACGTAGAGGTCCGCGAGGTGCGTCAGCAGGTCGAACTCCGGCACGCGCTTCTTCACCATCACCGCGAGCGGCCCCACGTAGGGGTCGTACTCCTTGCGCCAGTCGCGGAGCCCCTTCATGCCGAGGGGATCCCAGGCGCAGAGGATGTTCGAGACGTCGTTGCGGATCTGGCGCAGCGCGGCGCGCGAGGTTTCCTCGGGCGTCGGCGGCGGGGGCGGCGGCTTCGGCATGGCTAACCTCGAGCGAGGGGTTTCTCGTAGATGCGGTGGATCTTCGTCAAGTGGGCGCCGTTCGCCAGGATCCCGCGGTTCATCAGCTTGTTCGTCTCGAGCACCCAGCCGAATTCGCCCTCCGGATAGCCTAGGCGGATGCAGTTGGCGGCGAACTCCGCGATCAGGATCGTCTCGATCCCGCGCACGCGGTACTCCTTCACCACGCCCATGCCCATCAAGCGGATGCGGTGGATGTTGCGCCGCAACAGGAAGAACAGGAGGACCTCGCGCGGGCCGAGCCGTCCGCCCAGGTGCTTGAGGACCACGTTGTAGTCCGGCAGCCCGATCAGGACACCGACCACCTTCGCGTCCACCTCGGCGAAGAGGATCATGTCGGGAATCGCGATCGGCTTCAGGTCGGTCGCCATGCGGTGGACTTCGCGCGGCGTCATGGGGACGAAGCCCCAGTTCTCGGACCAGGCCTCGTTGTAGACCGCGAGGATGTGCTCCACCTCGCGGTCGAAGCGCTTCATGTCGATGGGGCGCACGTTCACCCGCACCCCGCGCGATTCGAGCTTCTCGCGGATGCGCCGGGCCATCGCCGGGATGCGGTCCGAGAACGCCTCTTTGTTGTTGTAGAAGCTGAAGAGGTCCATCGCCTTGGCGAACCCGGCGGCCTCGGTGTGCGCCAGGTAGTACGGCGGCGTGTAGGGGGTCAGGAAGGCGGGGTCGCTATCGAAGCCCTGCGCGAGGAAGCCCACTTCCTCGTTGGTGCTGGGGTTGCACGGCCCCCGCAGCGTATCTAGCCCGCGCGCGGCGCACCACTTCTCCGCGGCGGCGTACAGCGCGCGGAACACCGCGGGGTCGTTCGCCGCCTCGAAGAAGCCGAAGTGGCCGCACTTCTCGCGGTGGTGGATGTTGTGCGCGTGGTTCTCGATGGCGGCGATGCGCCCCACGGGCTCTTGGCCGCGGAACGCGACGAAGAGCTCCATCGCAGCGTGCTCGTGGAACGGGTGGTCCTTGCGGCGGTCGAGGATCGCGTACAGCTCGCGCCTCGGCGGAGGCACCCAGAAGTGCTCGTTCCCGCGCAGGCGGTACCCGAGCTCGACGAAGGTCTCAAGCCCGCCGGGCGAGGCGACGCGGGCGACGCGCAGCGGCGGCATCGCTTACGGCTCTCCCGGCGCGCCGTCCGGCTGGACGCCTTCCGTCTCCGGGTTGGCGGGAGCGGCCCCGCCCTCGGCGGGCGCGGCCGGCGGATTTGCGGAGGCCTCCGCGGCGGCCGCTTCGGCCTGCGTGCGGGCTTCGCGCATCTGGCCGGTGCGCTCGATCTCCCCCTGCGCCGCGGCTTCCACGTTGGTCCCGGGGTTGTCGGTCTTGATGCGCTCGTACACCTCCAGTGCGCGGTCGAAGTGGCCGTGCCGGCGCCACATGTCGCCGACCGCGAACTGGGTCTGGATGGCGAGCAGCGAGCCCTGGTTCTCCGCCATCACGGCGAGCATCAGCTTCTCCGCGACGTCGAGGTTGCCGAACAGGTCGTAGTACTGCGCCTTCGCGAGCTGCAGGCGCCCGCGCTCCGCCTTGTCGAGCTCGTCGGCGATCTGCTGCTCGAGCATCGCGATGCCGCGGTCGAAGACCGGCTGGGCGGCGGCCTCGTCCCCGGCGGTGCGCAGGTTGATCGCCTGCGCGAGGATGAGCTGCGGTTTCGTCGGGTCGTCGGGGTGCTTCTCCAGGAAACGTTCGTAGACGGCGTTCGAGGCGGTGTAGTCGCGGTTCACGCGGTGGAACTGGGCAAGCTGCTCGCGCGCTTGGCCGCGGAGCGCCGGGTCGGCGGCCCCGAGCATCACCTTCTCGAGCGCGGCGAGGGCCGCGGGGATGCGGGCCTCCTCGCGCGAGACGAAGAGCATCTCGGCGCGCGTCATCTCGATCTGGTCGGCGATTTCGGCGGGGGTGGCCGAGTCCGCCTGCGCGGCGTCGATCATCTTCATGCCCTCGTCGACGCCGCTGAGGGCGACCGTCGAGGCCAGGTTGCCCATGAAGGCGCCGCCGCCGCGTTCGGAGGCGATGCCCTCGCGCTTGAGGACCTCCTCGAAGAGCGGGCGCGCTTTCGCCGGGTCGCGGGTCTGCTGCAGGAAGTACTGCCCGAGGAGGAGCCTCGCGTCCAGCGACGCCGGGTCGTCCGGCGCGTCCTCCACGAGCTGCTGCATCTTGATCACCGCGAGCGCGGTCTGGCGCTCCTGTAGCAGCTGCTGCGCTTCCGTGAGCCGCTCGGCGGGGGTCTTCTTCTGGCAGCCGGTGACGGCGAGGAGTGCGGTGAGCAGCAGGATTGCGAGGGTGGTTCTCATCGAGGACGTCGGAGCCCGGTGCGTTGGATGGGGGAGCGGGCGCGCGCCGCCGTTGCGGCCCGCGCCCGCTCCAGAGTCGCCCCCGCGCCGGGGCGGTCAACCGTGACCCGACGCGCCCGGCCCCGAATTCCGCGCCGGGGCTACTTGGCCGCCGGAAGGAACTCCGTCGTGTAGGCGCTCTCCGCGGGGACCGAGCCCGGCTTCAGCAGCCCGATCTCCTCCAGCTGCGAAACCAGGGTGCTCCAGCGTTCCGCCGTCATGCTCCCGAGCCCGTCGCGCTTCGCGGCCTCGTCGAGCACCATGTCGACCAGCAGCTTCGCCCCCTCGTCGAGGATGTACATTTCCATCTGGGGGTTGAGTTTATTGATGAACGCGTTCGTCCGGGCGGGGTCTTCGATGTACTTCCGCCAGCCCTTGATCGACGCCTCGGTCATACGCCGCACCACGTCCGGCTTCTCCGCCGCGAGCTTCTCGCTGGTGATGAGGAGCGAGGTGTAGGGATTGTAGCCCGTGTCGCTGACCATCAGGACGCGCGGGGTCGCGCCTTGGCGCCGCGCGACGATCGGCTCGCTGATGTTGTAGCCCTGGCACCCGTAGTTCTTGTCCACGAGGAACTGGGACACGTTTCCCGGATAGGGGACGATCTTCACCTTCGCCAGCGGATAGCGCTTCAGCAGCCACTCGCTGAACGCGGCCTTCGCCGACATGCCGAGCGTCATGTTCTCAAGCTGCTCGAAGCTCTGGATGCCGGAGGACTCGTGCACCAGGATGCACCGGGGGCTCACCTGCATCGGGGCCATCACCGCCACCACCGGCGCCTGCTGGGTGCGCGCGAGCAGGAGCTGGTCCGCGTTGTCCACGCCGAACTGGACGCGCCCCGTCGCCACCATCGGAAGCACGGGAACGTCGACGCCGCCCGGAAGGATCTCGACGTCGAGTCCCGCCTCCGCGTAGTATCCATGCACCAGGGCCGCGTAGTAGCCGCCATGCTCCGCTTCGGGAAACCAGTTCAGCACGATGGACACGCGGTCCTTGGCTGCTCCTTCCTGCGCTGCGGCGAGCAGCGGCAGCAGGGCGAGCAGCAACGTGGCGACGATACGACGCATGGGAAGGTGGCTCCTTGCGGGATGTTCCGGCTCAGCGCGTGCCGCGCCAGCGCCTTGTGGACCAATCGCCCGCCGATCCCACGATGCCGAAGATCGTGAGGCCAAGCAGTGTCGACATGAAGACCGCGGCGAACAGGTAGGGGGTTTGCAGCAGCCCGCTCGTTTGCACGATCAGGTAGCCGAGCCCGAAGTTCTGGTTCCCGTAGCCCGCGGAGAACTCGCCGACGATCGCGCCGATCACCGAAAGGCCGCTGCTGACGCGCGCGCCGGTCACGATGTCCGGCACCGCGTGCGGCAGTCGCAGGCGCAGCAGCACCTGCGCCCTCGTCGCGCTGTGCAGCTCGAACAGCTCCACCAGCGACTCGTCAACGTTCATCAGCCCCTCCGTCGCGTTCGTCACGATCGGGAAAAGGCTGATGATGAAGGAGATGATGACGACGCTCTGGAACTCCGCGCCGAACCAGAGCACGATGAGCGGCGCCACCGCCACGATCGGCACCGTCTGCAGGAAGATCGCGTAGGGATAACCGGCGCGCCGCACGGCTCTCGACTGCGAAAAGAGCAGCGCCACCAGAACCCCGGTCACCAAGCTGGCGGCGAAGCCCGCGAGCGCCGCCGCCCCCGTAAGCGCGGTGGCCTTCAGCAGCGCTTCCCGCTTCTCCCACAGCGTTTCCGCCACCAGCAGCGGCCCCGGCACCAGGAAGGCGCCGATGCCGCGGCGCTGCACCTCGATGTGCCACACCGCGACCACCGCCGCGAAGAGCAGCAGGGGCGGAAAGAGGGCTCGGAATGCGCGGCCGATCGCGTCCATGTCCGGAAGCCAGCGCGATCCGGGCCGGGAGCGCAACGGTTCACCCGCGGCGAGAACGGTGGAACTCGCGGATTCCAGAGCGCTCAAGAGTTACGCGAAGGGCGCCTCGGCGGATTCCGCCTTGCCCGAAACGGAACGCTCCCGCAGCCTCGCACGTTACCGGGTGCCAACGCCCCGCACGCCCCCCGGATGCGGCAGGCAGAGAATCCAGCCAGCACCGGACCGACCCGCCCCACCACGGCGGCGCCGGTCTCCCGCAGCGCCGCCCGGAACCAAGACGCGAGATTTCCCCTCCAAGCCAGACTATGGACCAACCACCCGAAGTCCCCGATTCGGAACCCCTCGCTCCCATCAAGCTCCGGCGCGGAGCCGGCGTCCACATCGCGCCGAGCCTCCTTGCTGCGGACTTCTCCCACCTCCGCGATTCGCTGCAGAAGGCGAAGGCGGCGGGATGCCGCTGGATGCACCTCGACATCATGGACGGCCATTTCGTCCCCAACCTTACCTTCGGGCCGTCGCTCCTCAAGTCGCTCGCCGACTATAGCCGCGACTACTTCTACGACGTGCACCTCATGGTGGACACCCCGAAGATGTTCGTGAAGCCCTTCGCGGATGCGGGCGCCAACCTCATCACCTTCCACGTGGAGGCCGCGGAGGACACCTCCCGCGCGCTGCTGAAGAGCGTCCGCCGCCTCGGCGCCGAGGCGGGTATCTCGATCAAACCCAAGACTCCCGTGGGAGACATCGAGGCGCTGCTGCCGCATGTCGACGTGGCGCTGGTGATGACCGTCGAGCCCGGCTTCGGCGGCCAGAAGCTGATCTCGAGCACCCTCAACAAGGTCCGCGATCTCGTGCGCTTGCGCGAGGAACAGGGCCTGTCGTTCCTGATCCAAGTGGATGGCGGCATCAACGAGGAGACCGCCCCACTGGCGGTCGCCGCCGGCGCCGACGTGCTGGTCGCCGGTACCGCGGTCTTCGGCGGCGGCAAGGTCCGCCAGAACGTCCGAGCCATGAAGAAGAGCCTCAACCGGCTCCACAACGGAGCGGAATCCGAGTAGTGCCGGGCCGCGACGGCTCGGTCCCCCCACTCACGGCCCCACCAACCCCGAGGCGGCGCAGCATGAGGGTACTGCTAGCAGAGGACGAAGAGCTACTCCGCGACGTCTACGCGCGCCAGCTGGCCGTGCTTGGCCATGAGGCGATCGTCTGCGCCTGCGGTAACGACGCCTGCGATGTGATCCGCTCCGAACAGCAGTTCGACGCGGTTTGGACCGATCTCATCATGGCCGACGGCGGCGGGCTCCAGGTGCTCCGGACCTGCCGCTCCTACCGCCCCCGGACGCCGGTGGTGGTGGTCTCCGCCTACGCCGACTCCGGTTCCATGCTCGACGCGCTCCGCAACGGCGCGGCGAACTTCCTCATCAAGCCCTTCAAGATGCCCGAACTGGTCCGCGTCCTCGAGCGCGTCGCGGAGTCGATCCACGCGGCGCGCCGCGAGGAGGCCGTCATGCGCGCCGTGGACGAGCTGCGCCTCCACCTCACGCTGCCGCCGGACCTGCACCAGGCCGGCGCGGCCGCGGCCATGCTTTCGCGACACGCCGCCGCGATCCTCGACGACGCGGACGCCTATTCCGTGCAGGTCGCCCTCAGCGAGGTGCTCCGCAATTCCATCGAGCACGGCTGCCTCGAAGTCACCGGCGAGGACAAGGCCGCGGCGGTCGCCGCCGGACGCTACGAGCACCTCCTCGCCGAGCGCCTCGACGATCCCTCCCTCGCAGCGCGCCGCGTCCGGGTGGACTTCCGCGCCTCCTCCCTGGAAGGCATTGAAGCCACGATCACCGACGAGGGCCCCGGCTTCGAGTACGAGCTGCTGCCGGATCCCTCCTCGCCGGAGCACCTGCTCGTGCCGTCGGGACGCGGGCTGCTGGTGGCCCGCCTGCAAGTGGACCAGCTCACGTTCTCGAACGGGGGGCGGACCGTTTCGCTCCGGCGCCGGCGGCGCGGGCGGGTGGCCAACGGGGACGGCGGGCACTACACCATTTGATTTCCGGCGGGGCGGGCGTTATCCCCGCCCGGCCACGGCGTAGGACTGGGCAACACCGACCCCGGTGGACCGCCCCCCGCACGGAGCCTTCGACGCCATGATCCGCACCGCATCCGCACTCGCCGCCGCGCTCGCCATCCTTGCGGCATCGGCAAACGCCCGCGAGCCGCTCTCCCTCGCCCCGGACGACACCGAAGTCGTCATCGTCGCCAACATCAACGATGTGGCAAACACGCCGCTGGCGGTACGCCTGATGGAGAAGCTCGGCGGCGACCAGCTTCGCGCCGGCATCGACGTCGTCAAAAACCTCACCGGCGTGTCCCCGCTCGAGGACCTCGAGCGGCTCGGAGTCTTCGCCCGCGTCGACGACGACGAATCCGCCGTGGTGACGGTCGAGGGCGCCTTCGAGCAGGACCGCCTGGTCGCCCTGGTGCGCCTCAACAAGCAGTACGCCGCCAAGACCACCAGCGGCGCCACGGTGCACCAATGGTACGACGAGAACGAGGGCCGCACGAAGTTCGCCTCCTTCATCGAGGCGGACCTGCTCGTGATCACGAACAGCTCCGACCGCATGGCCCGGATGATCGAGCAGACGCGCACGGGCGCCGGCAGCCTCGCCGCGAACCCAGGCGTCCTGCCCGTCCCCGCCGGAGCCGGGACCGCCGCCGCCTGGGGCTTCATCGTCCGCCCGGACCGGGAGTCCGACGCCGCCGACGCGGGACGCGCCCTCGCCATCACCGCGGCGAACATGGTGATGAACGTCGCCGACGCCCACGTGGACCTGACAGTCGCGACGATTTCCGAGGACGAGCCGACCGCCGCGCAGTGGCACGACGTCGCGAAGGGTGCGCACTCCTTCTTCAACCTGCAGCGAGCCGAGGAGATCCCGCGCGAACTCGCCAAGCGCACCACGCTGGCGCCGCGCGAGGGGCGCGAGGTGCGCGCGACGCTCCGGCTGTCCGAGGCCGACCTCTTGGAGCTGGCGGAGAAGGCGCGCTAGGAGCACGCCAAGGAAGCCGACCGATGACGCCACCCGCCGCCCCCGCCGCCGCCTTCGACGCGCTCCCACGGGGGCCGGAGGCCGCCGCCTCCGACGAGGCGCTCGCCGCGGCCGCGGCGGGCGGCAACCGCGACGCCTTCGCGGAACTGGTGGCGCGCTACGAACGCCCCGTGCACGGCCTTTGCCACCGGATGCTCGGCAGCGCGGAGGAGGCGGAGGACGCGGCGCAGGAAGCGTTCGTGAAGGCGTGGCGCGCGCTCGGCTCCTTCGACGCGGCTCGGCCCTGGAAGCCGTGGCTGCTGCGGATCGCGGCGAACACCGCGCGCGACGCCGCGCGCCGGCGGGGGCGGCGCGCCCGCACCATCGATATCGCGGACGTCCGCGAAGAGTCGCTCGCCGTCGCCGAGAAGGCCCGCGACCACCTCCAACGCCGCGAGCGCGAGGAGATGCTCGCGGAAGCGGTCGCGGAACTCGGACCGGACGCCGCCGCCGCCGTCGAGCTCTTCTACCGCGAGGAAATGACGCACGAGGCCATCGGCGGCGTCCTCGGACGAACCCCCGCCGCCGTCGCGATGCTCCTCCAGCGGACGCGCGCGAAGCTCCGCGCCATCATCGAACGCAAGGATCCGAAGCCATGACCCCTCCCGACGAACACGATCCCCGCGTGGAGGAGTTGCTCCGCGCCGGCGCGCCGCCGCCGCCAAGCCCCGCGCTGCGTCGGCGCATCCTCGAGGCGGTCGCCCGCGAGCCGCTCCCGGCGCCGCGCCGCGCCGCGCCGCGCTGGCTCGCCGGAGTCGGCCTCGCCGCGGCGGCGATCGCCGCCTTCGCGCTCCTGGACGGTTCCGGCGAAGCGCCCGCTCCCGGCCCCCCGGATGTCGTCGCGAGCGCCACCCCCGCACCGCCATCCCCGCCAGCCCCCGCCGACCCGCTTCGCTTCGACCTCCGCCCGCCGCGCGCCTACACCGACGCGCGGCGCAGCGCCGAACACCTCGGCGGCACCGTCAGCGGCAGCGTCCTCGGCGCCCTCCGCGCCTTCGTCCCGGAGGAGCGGGGGTAGTCCGGTGGCGGTTCCGGGCGGCGGAGCGCTCACGCCTTGACAGTGTTCCCGCCGCTCAACGGGATCGGGTGATTCCATCACCGGAGCCCCGGCGCGCGCATGACACTGCCCCGTTTCGCCCATCTCGGCGCCCGCAGCGAGTTCAGCCTCGGCGAGTCGCTCTCGCCCGTCGAGGAGCTCTGCCGCGCGGCGGCCCGGGACGGGCAGGAATCCCTCGGACTGGCCGACCTCTGCTCGCTCGCGGCGGCGCCCGCCTTCCACCGGGCCGCCCTGCGGAACGGCCTGCGCCCCGTGCTGGGCCTCGAACTGAACACCCTGCCGCATGGCTCGGAGCGCTTCCACGACACCCTCTTCCGCGTGCGCATGCTGGCGGACTCCGCGCTGGGATGGAAGCGGCTGCTGCGGCTGGCGAACGCCGCGCGCACCGCGGAGCGCCGAGGCCCCGCCGCCCGCCCCGCGCCTCCGCACGTCCCCCTCTCCGCCGTCCGCGACGACGCGCGGGGCCTGCACCTGCTGGTCGGCGGAGAGCACGGCGAACTGACCGACGCGCTGCTGAAGGACAACCTCGAACGCGCCGAGGAGCACCTCGACTTCCTCCTCCAGTCCTGGCCCGCGGAGCGGGTGCTGGTGGCGCTTCCCGCCCCCTGCGGCGACGACGGCCTGCGCCGCGCCCGGCTCCTCGCCGCGGCGGCGAAGCACTTCGGCCTCCGCGCCGTCGCCGTGCCCGAGGTGCACGGCGCGCACGCCGCGGACGACGCGCTCTGGCACCTCCTCCGCCGCAACCGGGCCCAGCCCGGCTCGCCGGCCCGGCTTGCGCTGACGGCGGAGGCGGGCGGGCTGCTCCGCGAGGAAGGCGCGCGCGAGCACCTGCTGGAGCGCGCCGCCGTCGCCGCGCTCTACGCCGATTTCCCCGACGCGCTCGCGGCCTCCGCGGACGTCGCGGCGGCGTGCTCCGGCTTCGCGCCCCCCCAGGCGGAGCGCCGCTTCCCGGTCCACGACTTCACGCGCGGCATCGACGCGGAAAGCTACCTGTGGAACGCCGCCTTCGAGCGCGCCACGGCGCGGCACGGCACACTGCCCCGCGAGGTGAAGGAGCGCCTCAACAGCGAGTTCCGCATGATCCTCGACGCCGGGCTCGCGAACGCGCTGGTCACCCTCGTGCGGCTCCACGAGGAGTTCGAGTCCCGCGGCATCCGCTGCGGCCCCGGCGCGGGCGTCTTCAGCGGCTCGCTCATCGCCTCGCTGCTCGGCGCCACGCGCTTCGACCCGGTCGAGTTCGGCGTGCCGATGCGCTTCCCGGAGAACATCGCGACGCAGTTCCCCCCACTGGAGGTATACGTGCCGTGCTCCGAGGAGGAGGCGGCGCGGGAGACGCTCGGCGGTCTCTTCGGCGGCCAGCTCGCCGCGGTGGGCAAGTGGCAGCGCGCCCGCGCGGGCCAGGCGCAGGAGGCCCTCGCCGCGGTGCTGCGCCTTGGCGGCAAGGAGCGGGCCGAGGTCTTCGCGCCGGGGCGCCTCGACGCCGCGCGCGCGGCCGAGGCGGAGCGTCCGGCCACGCAGCTCCCCGCGCGGGAGTGGCAGCTCCGCTCGCCGGAGTTCCTCGCCTGGGCGCTCCGGCGCCTCGAAGGACGGCCGCGCGAGCTCGCGGCGGTACCGGGCAAGTTCACCTTTTCCGTCGAGCCGCTCGGCACGACGCTGCCGCTCCGGCAGGACCGCGACGGCGCCCGCGCGTGCGAATGGAGCGAGGAGGAACTGGTCGAGCTGCGCTTCGGCACCGCCTTCCTGCGCACGCACGCGGTGCTCGACCTCGTCGGCGAGGCGGTGGCGCTGTCCCGGGTGCACGCGGGGGATCCGTCGCTGCGTCCGAAGGCCGGCGCCGCGCCGCCGGAACTCGCCTTCGATCTGCTCGGCGACGGCGCGACGACGGGCATCCAGCCGCTCGAAGCGCCGTCGGTGCGGCGCGCGTTGAAAGCGCGCAAGCCGCGCACGCTCCGCGAGTACACAGCGGCCCTCGCGGAGGCCGCCCCCCGCACCTTCGGCGGCGACCTGCCCCTCGCGCTACTCTGCTACTCCGCCGCGGAAATGAAGGCCACGCACCCGCAGGCGTTCTACGCGGCCGCGCTGTCGCACGCCGGCGCCGACACACGGCGCCTCGCCGCGCTGCTGGACGAGCTCGAGGCGCGGCGCATCCCGCTGCAGCCGCTCGACCTCAACTGCAGCGACTGGCACTGGGCGCCGGAGGCGAAGGCGGTGCGCCCCGGCCTCTGCGTCATCCGCGACCTGCCCCGCGCCGCCGCCGACGAACTGCTCCGCCTCCGCCGCGAGCTGGCCTTCGACGACTTGGCGGACCTCCTCCGCACGGACCCGGCGCGGGTGAAGGACGCGCACCTCCTCACGCTCCTCCGCGCGGGCGCGCTCGACGGATTCGGCCCGGGGCGCGCGCAGCTCCGCGCCCAGTTCGAGCGCCTATCGCCCCTGCTCCGCCCCCGCCGCCGCGACCGCTCCGCCGACGAAGGCGTCCTCTCCTTCTTCAGCGACGACCCCGCCTGGTGGCTCGAGCCCGAGGCGCCGGCGGACCCCGACGCCCCGCCCCCGCCCGCCGGCGACGAGCGCCGGGAGGAGCGGGAGGCCAACAGCGGCGTCGAACTGCGCCCGCGCCCCCGCGACCCGGAGGCGGAGCGCTTCCTAGAGCGCGCCCGCGCCCTGCGCCCGTCCGAGCTGAAGCCGCGCCTCGCCGGCAAGCGCGTCACGCTGCAGGGTCGCGTAGATGCGATCGAACCGCTCACTGGAGCGGACCCGGGCGCCGTCCAGGTCTGGCTCGCCGGCGTCGCGGTGCGCCTGCGCGGCTCCATGGCCCGGCGCGCGTCCTCCGGCTCCTTCGTCGGACGCGAGTGCTTGGTCGTTGGCTCGGCGCAAAGCGATATCGGCGGCTGGCACCTCGACGCCGAGAGCTTCGGGTCCGTGGACGCGTTCCGCGTCCGCGCCGAGCGTGCGCGGACTCTTTACCTCGATACCTCCCCGCTCGACGCGGAGCAGCTCTCGGAACTGCTCGGGCTCCTCGGAGCATTCGGCGGCGAGACGCCGGTGCGGCTCCTCACGCGCCCCCTCGAACCGCCGCGCGCACTGCGCCGCATCGAGCAGCAGCGGGTGCTCCTCTGCCCGCAGCTCGAAGTGTCGCTGAACGAATTGCTAGGCCGCGAGCGGTGGCGCCTGGACGAGCCGGCGAACTCGGACGGGGAGGCGCCGCGCGAAGTGTCGGGGCGCGCGGCCACGCTGGTTAAGCGCTTGTTCGCCCACTTCGGATAGGGCCTCCGGCGCGGGCCCGGCGCACAGTCCAATTCGCCGCGGTGCCCGCGGTTTGCTGGTTTGCGGGGCATTGAAACAAAGACACTTACTGTCGCAAAATGGATTAAATGGTTTATCGCCCCCGATCCCAACGCGGCCTCACGTGATTTCGGTTGCCGTGTTTTGATCTCGGGGTGAGGGCTGGTGCTATTCTGTAGTAACCCATACCTTGGCGGCCCCACCGTCCTGGATGGTCAAAGTCCCGTACCCCCCAACCCGGCGTGCGGGCGAATCTGCGCCACAGAGCGCAAAGGAGCGATTGTCCATGAGCTCTTTCAACCGGTTGCGTCGCCGAGTGTTGTCCGCGACGGCATTGGCCGCCCTTGTGGCTGGTTTTGCCGCCCCGGGTACCGCCGCGCACGCCGCCCAGCTCTCCCTCAAGGTCGACGGTGGTCTCACCGACGCCAAGGGCCGTCCGGCCGCCACGGGCCAGTACCAGATGGAATTCCGTCTGTACACGCGCGCCCAGGGCGGTTCCTCGATCTGGTCCGAAGTCCGCAAGACCGCCAACGCCGTCCTCGTCGAGAACGGCTACTTCACCACGAACCTCGGCGAGGCGACCCCCCTCACCGCCGAGCAGCTGCGCCTCCCCTCGATCTTCCTTGAAGTCGCCGCGGATCTGAACAACGACGGCGTCATCTCGAAGGAAGAGGTTTTCGGGCCGCGCGTCCGCATCAACAACAGCCAAATCACGGGCATTTCGTCGGAGGCCGCCAACATCGACGGCTCGGCCCTCGTCGACTACACGCTCGATGTCGCGTCGGAAGAGGGATCGGTCCTCACGATCTCGCCGTCCGGCTTCAATTTCCAGGCAGTCACCGACACCCAGGGACCGCAGGGCCCGACCGGCCCGCAGGGCATCCCCGGCCCGACCGGCCCCACCGGCCCGATGGGCATGCAAGGCGCCCAGGGTCCCCGCGGCCCGCAGGGCTTCCAGGGACCGCAGGGTCCCTTGGGTCCGACCGGCCCGCAGGGCGTCCAGGGTCTCCAGGGCGTTCAGGGCCCGCAGGGTGAACCCGGCCAGGAGGGCCCCGAGGGTCCCGAAGGCATTCAGGGCGTCCCCGGTCCGACCGGCCCGGCCGGCCCGACCGGTCCTCAGGGTATCCAAGGTGTGACCGGTCTTCAGGGTCCGCAGGGTATCACGGGTCCGCAAGGCGAGCAGGGCCCGACCGGCCCGACCGGCCCGCAGGGCGCCACCGGCGCCACCGGTGAGCAGGGCATCCAAGGCGAGCAGGGCCCGACCGGCCCCACCGGCCCGACTGGTGCCACCGGCGCCACCGGCCCGCAGGGCGTGCAGGGCGAAACCGGCCCGACCGGCCCGACTGGTCCGACCGGTGCCACCGGCGCGACCGGCCCGCAGGGCGTTCAGGGCGAGCAGGGCCCGACGGGTCCGACCGGCCCGACCGGCGCGACTGGCGCAACCGGCCCGCAGGGTCCGGAAGGCGAGCAGGGCGTGCAGGGTGAAACCGGCCCGACCGGCCCGACTGGTCCGACCGGTGCCACCGGCGCGACCGGCCCGCAGGGCGTCCAGGGCGAGCAGGGCCCGACGGGTCCGCAGGGTGCCACCGGCGCCACTGGCGAGCAGGGCGAGCAGGGCCCGACGGGTCCGACCGGTCCGACTGGTGCCACCGGCGCGACCGGCCCGCAGGGCGTCCAGGGCGAGCAGGGCCCGACCGGCCCGCAGGGTGCCACCGGCGCCACTGGCGAGCAGGGCGAGCAGGGCCCGACGGGTCCGACCGGTCCGACTGGTGCCACCGGCGCCACCGGCCCGCAGGGCGTTCAGGGCGAGCAGGGCCCGACCGGCCCGCAGGGTGCCACCGGCGAGCAGGGCGTGCAGGGTGAAACCGGCCCGACCGGTCCGATCGGTCCGACTGGTGCCACCGGCGCCACCGGCCCGCAGGGAGCCACGGGCGCGACTGGTGCTACCGGCGCGACCGGCGCAACCGGCCCGACGGGTCCGATCGGCCCGACGGGTGCCACCGGTGCCACCGGCCCGACCGGGGCCACCG
>JANRJK010000029.1:0-2704 GCA_033764015.1 Candidatus Sumerlaeia bacterium
CCTGCATGCAGCTCTGGGGCGGGGCCGGCTACATGTACGAGAACCCCGCCGGCCGCGCCTTCGTCGACTCCCGCCTGGCCGCCATCGGCGGCGGCGCCGACGAGGTGATGAAGCAGGTGGTCGCCAAGATGATGGGCATCTGATCCGAGAGCGCGGCGGTCGCCGCCGCTCCGGATCCAGGAGGATACGCATGTCACAGGTTCAGCACCGTCACTTTCTCCCCGCCGCCGGCCACGACCTGTTTCTCCCGCTCTACGACCCGCTCACCCGCCTTCTCGGCGCCGACGCGGCGCGCGCGCAGTTGATCGCGCAGGCCTCGCTCCGCCCCGGACAGCGCGTCCTCGAGATCGGCTGCGGCACCGGCTCGCTGGTGGTGCGCCTCACGCGGGACAACCCCGAGGTGGAGGTCGCCGGCCTCGATCCCGACCCGCGCGCGCTGGCGCGCGCCCGCCGCAAGGCCGAGCGCGCCGGCGTGTCGATCCGCTTCGAGCAGGGCTACGCCGACGAGCTCCCGTTCGAGGCCGGCTCGTTCGACGCCGTCTTCTCGTCGCTCATGCTGCACCACCTCGAGGAGCCGCAACAGGCCGCCGCGCTCGCCGAGGTCAGGCGCGTGCTGCGCCCCGGCGGCGCTCTCCACCTGCTCGACTTCGCCGGCGCCGAGCGCCCGCGTGGCTTCCTCGCCCGCCTGCTGCACTCCGACCACCAGGTGGCGCACGGCACCACCGTCCTCGACCGCCTGCGCGCCGCCGGCTTCGCCGAGGCGGCGGAGACCGGCGAGCGCTCGACCTTCTTCGGCCCGGTCGCGTTCCATCGCGCCGTCGCGTGACTCTGGCACGTCCATCGGAACCGCGACCGTGAGAGGCCGTCGCTCCACTGATTCCACGCCCCGATTCGGCAGGACATCGGAGCCGCGACCGTCAGAGGCCGTCGAAAAAGTCCAACGTTCTATCGTGACAGAGGATGGGGCGGTGGTTAGTGGGTTCGGCGGGATTGAGGAGGGAGAATGCGGCGAGGGAGGCGTGTAGGAAGCGGTCGGCTGTCGAACCTGGGTCAGGGAAGCCTGGGGTTGGGGGTGGCGGAGTCGGAGGTGGAGCGTCCACGGGGTCGGAGCGACTTCGTGGATGACGACCCGCGGACGATCTTCATCGGCGGGAAGCGTCTGGACCGGGTGCTGGAGGAGAAGGGATTCGGTTGGGTTCTCCGGATGCGGTCCCTGATGGAGAGCCTGGACTACAGTCTTTTGACGTGCCGGTACTCTCGCTTGGGGCGCAAGCCGTATCACCCGCGGACGGTGTTGAGCCTGATCCTGTTCGGCGCCCTGACGCGTCACTTCAGCCTGCGGGACCTGGAGGAGTTGAGCGCGGTGCACGTGGGGGCGTGGTGGCTGTGCGGAGGGAACGAGATCGATCACAGTACGATCGGTAAGTTCATCGTGCTGCACCAGGAGGCGTTGAGCGACGAGTTCTTCGTGGCGCTGACGGCGCGGATCCTGAAGGAGCTGGGGATCAAGTCGGGGGTGACGGGGATCGATGGCACGGTGATGGAGGCTGCGAGCAGCCGGTTCTCGGCGCTTCGAGCGGAAGCGGTGTCGGCGCTGGCGGCAGAGGCGAAGGAGCGGGCGGCGGCGGAGCCGGGGGACGCAGAGGCGCAGAGGAAAGCCGCGGAGGCAGCGGCTCGGGAGAAGGTGTTGGAGGAGCGGCAGGCCCAGCGGGAGTCGCAGCGCAAGGACGCGAGCACGGTGTCGGTGGTGGCGACGGAGCCCGAGGCGGTGGTGCAGCCGCGCAAGGACGGGGCGCAGCGGCCGGGGTACAAGGTGTCGGCGATGGCTCACGAGGAGGGGTTCGTGGTGGGCCAGCATTGCGACCCGAGCAGCGAGACGGCGGCGGTGCCTGCGCTGATCGATCAACACCGGACGATCTTCGATGGCGAGGTGCCGCCGACGATGCTGGGCGATACGGCCTACTTCTGTGTATCGACGCTTCGCGAAACGACCGAGCAGGGGATCGACTTCCTCTGCCCGGCGGGCCAGACGTTCGAGTGTTCGGGCGCGTGGGAGAAGAAGCCAGGGCACGAGCTCTTCCCGAAGACGGCCTTCGAGTACGACGAGGAGCGGAATGTCTACCGCTGTCCAGCCGGGGAGATCTTGGATCGCGTGGGCAAGGGTCGAGATCGCAACTTGGAGTACCGGCAGTACGGCACCGTGCGGTGTGCGGGCTGTGCTCTGCGGAGCCAGTGCACGCGGAGCAAACACGGTCGGCGGATCAAGCGCTACGAGGGGGAGGAGTACAAGGAGGGGATGCGGCAGGTGCTGGCGAATCCGCGAGCGCGCAGGATGTACCGGAAGCGGATGTGTATCGTGGAGCCAGTCTTCGCCGTGTTCCGCGAGCACTTCGGCTTCCGCCGGTTCCGGCGCCGGGGGTTGAGCGGGGTGAGGGCCGAGACGGGCCTCTATTCGATGGCGTTCAACGTCAAGCGGGCGCTCACCCATCGGGCGGCCGCCAGCACGCGCTGGGGGCGCGCGTTGGCGCGAACCGAGGCTCTCTGGGGCCTCTTCACGCGTTCCACGGCGCTCAGAGCGCTCCTAATCGCCCTCCGCGTCACACGAGGCGCATGGCGCCCCTGGACGCCGCGCCTGACGATCGAAGCGGGTTTGCGCCCTGCGCATTAGTCCCGCGACGACCTCTGACGGTCGCGGCTCCGCTGT
>JANRJK010000030.1:0-68410 GCA_033764015.1 Candidatus Sumerlaeia bacterium
GCAAATCGTCGACCGACGGCGGCAGCACGAGCAGCTGCTCGCGGTCCATGGGAGCCCAGTTCTTCATCGCCAATGCCTCGCGCCTCGGGAGCTACCCTCGGGCGAGCGAACGAGGGGCCAAAGTCCGACAGGCTGCTAGGGAAAACCCCGAATTCCAGCCCCCTCGGCTGCGCCCTTTCCCGCCCCGGAGATCATCCGCGTATCATCCCCGGCTCAACCGGTGGTGGGCCGGTGAGGGTTCGGGGGCGGTTGGGCCGGGTATCCCCAGAGATGTGGTGTTGGCCGCGCTTTGCGCTCGCGGCGGTGCGGCGGGGTCGGAAGAGTTCTCGGCAGCTTTGCCGCAGAGGACGCGATGACGCCGCTCGAGAACGCCGCCGGACGATTCGGCCCCACGCCCCCGCCGGGGCACCGCGATTGGTACGCGCACGAGG
The DNA here is from genome assembly GCA_033764015.1 of Candidatus Sumerlaeia bacterium. Taxonomy (GTDB): domain Bacteria; phylum Sumerlaeota; class Sumerlaeia; order SLMS01; family JANRJK01; genus JANRJK01. Next base: position 432 of record JANRJK010000030.1, read on the forward strand.
CGCTCCGGTCGCTTCCGCGACTCGTCCTCATGGTGGACCACAACCCCTATAGCCCCACCTACGGGTGCTTCGACCGCTCGTTCTGGCATTACCGCACGATGGATTTCCCGTGCGGGATGAACCAGGAGTTCTGCCTGCCGCTGGCGCTGGCGTATGCGAACGAGTACCCGGGCAACCGGTACCGGGGGAAGGAGCGGCTGCGCGAGCTGGCGCTGGCGGCGGTGGACTACGCGGAGAAGTCGTCGCACGCGGACGGCACCTGCGACGACTACTTCCCCTACGAGCGCGCGCTGGGCGCGCTGGTGTTTTCGCTCTACGCCATGACGGAGTCGTGCCTGGCGCTGGGCGACCGCGACCCGCGGCGGTTGGAGTTCTTCGCGAAGCGCGGGCGCTGGCTGATTTCGCACAACGAGACGGGGAAGCTGGCGAACCACCAGGCGTTCGCCGCGCTGGCGCTCTACAACGTGTTCCTTTGCACGCGCGACGAGGAGTTCCGCCGCGGCTCGGACCAGTTCCGCGACCTGACGCTTTCCTGGCGCCACGACGAGGGTTGGTTCCAGGAGTACGAGGGCGCGGACCCGGGCTACCATAGCTGCCTGATCGCGTTCCTGGCGAAGCTGTGGAAGAAGTCGCGCGACGAATCGCTGCTGAAGCCGCTGCACGAGGCGGCGGACTTCGCGTGGTGGTTCATGCACCCGGACGGCTCCTACGCGGGCGAGTACGGCAGCCGGAACACGTACCACTTCTACCCGCACGGGTTCGAGGTGCTGGCGGGGCTCGGGAACCGGAAGGCGGGCGAGATTGCCGACGGCTTCCTGCACCGCGCGCTGCCGGACCGCACGCGGTACTTCAACGACGACGACCGCATGGCGGCGCACTACGTGTACGACTGGCTGCACGCGTGGGAGGACTACGCGCCGGAGCGCACCGGCCCGGCGGCGCTCCCCGCGGAGCCGGAGGCGCGCTGGTTCCCCGACGCGCGCATCCTCGCGGTGCGGCACCGGCGCTACCACTTCGTGCTGAACGGCTCGAAGGGGGGCGTCTTCAAGGTCGTCACGCCGAAGGGCGCCATCGCGAGCGACACGGGCCCCATCGGCGAGCTGGCGGACGGGCGCGTGTTCGTCACGCACATCGTGGACCGGGACCAGTCCACCGCCGCGCACGAGGGCGAGGGCGCCGTCCACAAGATCGTGGTCGAGGGCGTCTGCCAGCACCGCAAGGTGACGCTGCCGACGCCGCTGACGATGATGGTGTTCCGCGCGCTGCTGCTCACCGTGGGGCGCTTCAACGCGAACCTCGTGCGGAGCCTGCTGCAGCGGAAGCTGATCGTCGGCAAGCGCCGCCTGCCGCTGCGGTTCCGCCGCACGGTCGAGCTGGGCACGCTCGAGGTCACCGTCACCGACGAGCTGGAGCGCAAGGACCCGTCGCTGCGGTTGAAGCGGCTTTCCGTCGGCAGCGACGCGACGAGCATCTACGTGGCGAACTCGAACACGTTCCAGGAAAGCCGGCTGCTACCGTGGCAGGATGCGGGCGGCGAGATCGAGGAGTTCAACCGAACCGGGCGGCTGGTGCTCGAGCGCCGCATCGACGTCTCCGGCGATGCCTGAGCGGGTGATCCTCGGCGTCGATCCGGGGCTGGCGAGCGCAGGCGTCGGCGCGATCGCGGTGGACGGCGCCGGACGGGCGCGGGCGCTGGGCTGGCGCCAGGCGACGACCTCGCCGCGCACGCCGCTGCCGGACCGGCTCGCCGCGATCCACGATCTGGTCGAGGGCGCACTGCGCGAGTTCCGCCCCGAGGCGATGGGGATCGAGGACGTGTTCTTCGCGAAGAACGTTAAGAGCGCGGTGGCGCTGGCGCACGGGCGCGCCGCGGCGATCCTCGCGGCGCGGCGCACCGGCATCCCGGTGCTCGAGTTCGCCCCGCGCGAGGTGAAGCTGGCGGTCACGGGGCGCGGCGGCGCGTCGAAGGAGCAGGTGAAGCAGATCGCCGCGCTGCTGCTGCGGCTTGCGGAGCCGCCGAAGAGCGACCACGAGTCGGACGCGCTGGCGATCGCGCTGTGCGCGGCGTTCCGGCTGGCGCCGGGCGCGGTGCGGAGCGCTGCGGCGAAGCCCCCCGCCGGCGAACCGGAGGACCCGCGCAAGGCGCTGCTGGCGCAGATGCGCCGGGGCCGGCGCCGGCGCCGCTGACATGCGGCCCCCGCCGCTGGGCCGGTACCCCGATCCGACGCGGCTGTGGCGCTCGCGCGCGGCGGTAGAACCGGTCCGCCGCGCGGCGCTCGACTGGGCCCGCCGCGAGCGCGACCGCCGCGCCGCCACGCCCCGCCAAGTGATGGAGCACGTCCACCTCGGCTATGGCCACGTGGACTTCTTCCACAGCCTGTTCCCGCCGATCCTGCGCGCGCTGCCGCGCGGCTTCACCGCGGTCGAGATGGGCGCGGGCATGGCCTGGCACGCGGCCATGCTGCTGGCGCACGGCGCGGGGCGCGTGGTCGCGACGGAGCCGCACTGGGGGGCGAAGACGCCGCTCGGCCCGCACAACGCCACCGCGCTGCGGCGCCTCGCGGAACGCGACCCCGCGCTCGCGTCGGCGCTCGACCTCTCCGACCCGAACCCCGAGATGGTCGGCCTGCCGCGGGGGCTGCAGCTCGCGCACGGCGCCGCCGACCGGTTGCCGGTGCGGGACGGCTGCGCGGACCTCGTCTATTCGGTGAACTGCCTCGAGCACATCGTGCCGCTCGCGGCGTCCATGGGCGAGGCGGCGCGGGCGCTGCGCATCGGCGGGCGCTTCTTCGCGACGTCGGAGCCGCTCTACTACGCGCCGTTCGGGCACCATCTCGGCGATGTGTTCCCGCTGCCGTGGGGGCACTTGCTCTGGGAGGCAGAGGAGCTGGTCGAGCTGGCGCTGTCGGAGGCGGGTCCGGGGCGCGAGTGGGAGCCCGGCGTGCCGCTCGCCGCCGAGCACCTGCGCGCGATCCTGCTGCGCGAGCTGAACTACCTGTCGCCGGCGGCGCTGCGCGCGGCGTTCGGCGGGCCGTGGCGCGTGCGGGGTTGGGTCGATTGGATCGAGCCCGAGTGGGAGCAGCGCGCGCGCGCGTGGGGCCTCGGCGCGGCGCTCGCGGTCCCGCGCGAGTGGCTCGTGCTGCGCGGCGTAACGGTGCACGTCGAGCGGCGCCCGCGGCCCGAGGGGCTGCGGCTCGCGGTGCGGCTTCCGGCGACCGTGCGGCGGCTCTGGCGGCGCTGACGCCGACGGCAGTTGCGTCCTTGGCGCCAACGGCGCCAGTTTCCGCCAATATGGCCGACGCGACGATGGAACGCTCCGAGTTGAGGACCCTGCTGTTCACCGACCTGGTGGACAGCACCAAGCTGGTCGAGTCGCTTGGCGACGCCGCGGGCGCGGCGGTGCTGCGCCGGCACGACCGGTTGATGCGCGACCTGGCCGCGCGCTTCGGCGGCACCGAGATCGACAAGAGCGACGGCTTCCTGGTGCTGTTCGAGAAGCCCTTCGACGCGCTGCGCTGCGCGCTTGAGTACCACGAGGGGCTCGGCGCCATCTCGTCGGAGGAGGGCATCCGCTTGTCCGCGCGCGCGGGAATCCACTTCGGCGAGGTGTTCCTGCGCGAGAACAGCGCGGAGGACATCGCGCGGGGCGCGAAGCGGCTCGAAGTGGAGGGGTTGGCGAAGGCCGCCGCGGCGCGCGTGATGGCGCTCGCGCAGCCGCGCCAGACGCTCCTTGGCCGTTCGGCCTTCGACCTCGCGCGGCGCTCCGCCATGGGCACCGCGACGGCGGACGCGCTGCGGTTCCTGCTCCACGGACCGTACCTCTTCAAGGGCATCGACGAGCCGTTCGAGGTGGCGGAGATCGGCAAGGAGGGCGTGGCGCCGCTGTCGCCGCCGCCCAACAGCGCGAAGGCGTGGCGCGCGGTGTCCGCTGCGGACGAGGCGGTCTTCGGCTGGCGACCCGCGGTGGGCGCGAAGATTCCGCGCCGCGCCAACTGGCGCCTCGAGCAGCGCCTCGGCGAAGGCGGCTTCGGCGAGGTGTGGCTCGCGCGCCACGAGGGCACCCGCGAGCCGCGCGTCTTCAAGTTCTGCTTCGACGCGGAGCGGCTCCGCGGGCTGAAGCGCGAGGCGGCGCTCTTCGGCGTCCTGCGCGAGAAGCTCGGCTCCCGCGACGACATCACGCGGGTGCTCGACTGGTCCTTCGCCGAGGCGCCGTACTTCCTCGAATCGGAGTACACGGAGGGCGGCAACCTGTCGGAGTGGTGCGCCGCGCAGGGCGGCGCGGGCTCGGTGCCGCTCGATACGCGCCTCGAGTTGGTGGCGCAGGCGGCGGACGCGCTCGCGGCCGCGCACCAGGCGGGGATCCTCCACAAGGACCTGAAGCCCGCGAACCTGCTGGTGTACGCGGACCGCGCCGGCGCGCCGCGGATCCGCCTCACGGACTTCGGCATCGGCCAGCTCGCCGACGAGAACGCGCAGGCGATCCCGGGGCTGACCGCCGCCGCGACCGTGAAGACGCTCTCGCGCACGGCCGGCTCGAGCAGCGGCACCGTGCAGTACATGGCGCCGGAGGTGGTGGAAGGGCGCCCCGCCACCGTGCGCTCCGACGTCTACGCCCTGGGCGTGCTGCTGTACCAGGCGCTGGCGGGGGACTTCACGCGCTCGCTCGCGCCGGGGTGGGAGCGCGACGTGCGCGACCACCATCTGCGGAGCTACGTGGCGCGCTGCGTGGACGGCGAGCCCGCGAACCGCCCGGAGGGCGCGGCGTGGCTGGCGCAGGCGCTGAGGGGCTGGCGCGGGCTTCTCGCGGCGGAGGAGCGCGATATCGCGCGGCGGAAGCGCAAGACGCTGGTGGGCGTCCTCGTGACGCTCGCCGCGAACGCGTTCTTCCTGTGGTGGTTCACCGCCGGGCGTTGGCAGGCGTCGCGCGGCGCCTGGGATTGGGGCCGGGTGATGGTGTTCCTGCACATCAACCTCGCGATCCCGGCCTTTCCGGTGTTCGGCGACGCGCACACGGTGATCGGCGCGCGGCTGAAGCAGGCGGGCCGCCCGGACCAGCAGGTGTCCGAGCACGCGCTTCCGGCGGCGGCGGGCTGGGCGTGCGTGGTCGCGGTGTTCCCGGTCCTGGGCCTCCTCGCCTACTTTCTCGCGCGCCCGCTGGCGGAGCGCCGCGCGGCCCGGGGCGGCGATCCGGGCCCAAGTTTCGGGGTGCGGCTGCGTTGGTCGGTCTTCTTCGCCCTCTCGAGCATCGCGGCGCTCTCGGCGCTCTCCGTCTCCGAGCCCCTTGCGGCGATCGACTCCGGATACCCGCTGCTGGCGCGCCTGCTGGTCGAGTTCTCGCTGCGGTGGCTCTTCGTCATGGGCGCCGTGGCGGCGATGCTCAACGTGTTCCTCGCGATCTCGCAGGCGCACGAGGCGCGGCGACGCCCGGTGTGGGCCTTGGTCGTGGCGCTCATTGCGTACAGCACCATCTCGGTGGTTGCGGTCGGCATCTTCCTGAACCAGACGCACTACGGCTACACGTTGCGGCTGTTGCGGTACGACGAGGCGCGCTTCATCGCGGAGCGTTTGTCGCGTCAAGGCGACCACGCGGGCGCGGTGCTGGCCTGGCGGCGGTCGCTGGAGAACCTCGAAGCGGCCGGCCTCTCCGGCAGCCAGGAGGCAGGGCGCATCCGGGCCGGGCTGGGACACGCGCTCGCCGCGGTCGGCGAGGCGGAGGCGTCGGCGGAGGAGCTGGCCCGCGCGCGCGAGACGCTCGAGCTTTTCTGGGGGGAAGGCTCGCCGAAGGTGGACGAGTTCCTCGCGCCGCCGCCGCCAGTTGCCGCTCCCACACCGTAGCGGAGCACCACCATGGCCGAGTCCGTGATCGCCTTGATCATCCGCCCCGAGGAGGACGATGCCGATTCCGCCGGGGTCTTCGTCGAGGTGAGGCTAGATGGCACCATGCGCGAGTTCGTGCTCGATACCGGCGCGGGGGGAACCACGCTGGCGCTCGATCCCTTCACCGAGTCGCTTCCGGTGGTGCGAATGCGGAGTTCCGGCGGCGTCTTCCAGCGGATCGAGGACGACCGCGTCGCGTTGGGGCGGCTCTGCATCGGCCCCATCGAACGCTACGGCATCGAGGTGGCTCGATCCCGCCGACCCGGAACACGCAGCCTGCTCGGGATGGATGTGCTCGGACGGCACCGGCTCGCGTTCGACTTCGCGGCGGCGCGCTGCGAGGTGGATCAGCCGCTGCCTTGGCAGGGCATCGAGGCCGCCCTCGACCTAGTCGTCGGCAGCGCGGGGCATCCTTACGTGGACATTGCTTTCGAGGGCGCCAACGCCTCCGCGGTTTGGGACACCGGAGCGGGTGTCACGGTGGTTGATGCGCGCTTCATCGCGGAACACCCGGAGTCGTTCCAGTCGGTCGGCGCTTCGACGGGCACCGACTCGACCGGCGCGCGTCTGGAGACGCCCGTCTGCCTCATGGCGGCGTCGCGGATCGGCGGCCTCGATTTCCCGCCGCACCGTGTGGTGTCTGTGGACCTGACAGTGCTCAACCAAGGCACGGACCGCCGGACCGACATGATCCTCGGCTGGCCCACGCTGTCGAAGGCGCGCTGGGTGTTCGACTTTCCCGCCCGCCGCTGGGGGCTGGCGCCGCCTACAGCATCCCCGCCACCTTGAGCGCCAGGAAGGCGACGAATCCTCCCGCCGCCGCGACCAGCCAGCCCAAGCGGCTGCCGCCGCGGATCGCCATCACCAGCCCCGCCACGAAGATTGCGACGCCGGCAAGCAGCGCCCACCACGGGTTCGCGCGCACAAACCGCCTTAGCATCGCAACGCCTCCTCAATCGGTGTGCAGATTGATGATCCGCTGGCGGGCCAGCAGGGCGGCCCGCACCCGTTTGCGGCACGCGGCGCACAGGAAGGAATCGAAGCGCTCGTGCACCTGCGCAGTGGCCTCGGCCACCTCCTCGTCGGACATCGCTTCGAGGCGCCTTACCAGCGCCTCCAGGTCCTCGAGCACACTCCCGCCCGCGCTGTCGCCGATCGGTCCCGGATGGGGCTCGGCGACAAGCTCCACGCGGAGGCGGTAGAGCGTCTGGTTCGACTCCACATAGGAGCCGCACTGGTCGCAAACGCGCTCTTCGGTGTCGGACATCGGGTGCTGCCTCGCCGCACGGAAAAGGCCTCGCGGAAACGGTTTCCCGCAAGCGGGAAGTGGAATCGGGTCGACTTCGCGGGGGGCCGCCGACAATTTCCTTCGTTCAATTCCGACAAGGGGTCCCGATCCGTTGAAGCTCCGAAACCTGTTCCACCTCGCTGCGCTCCTCCTAGCCGCAGCACCGCTCTCCGCACTGCAAACTCCCGACGCCCAGCTCGATCCCCTGGTCCTGCCCACCTACGACAAAGTATCGCTTGTCGCGGCGGCGCTCGGGCGGCAGGAGCAGACCGGCATCTTCCGCTTCGCGGAGCCCCACTACACAGCGCTCACACCGGAGGAAGCGGGCCTCTGGGACCAGCTCCCCGATGGGCGCATGCGCTGGCGCCTCCGCGTCGTGTCGAAGCAGGCCGAGTCGCTCAACCTCGGCTTCGACCGCTTCCACATGCCCGACGGTGGCACGATCCTCCTTTACGACACCTTTGATCCGAAGAACGCGATCGGCCCGTGGACGCAGACGCAGAACGCCGACCACGGCGAATTCTGGACGCCGGTGCTCCTGTCCGAGGACCTCATCGTCGAAGTCATCGTGCCGCTGGAGCGCTGGAACGAGCTGGAGTTGCGGCTGCACTCGGTCAACCACGGCTTCCGCGGATTCCGCCCGGGCACCTCGCGCTCCGGCTCGTGCAACGTCGACGTGATCTGCTCCGAAGGCGACGGCTGGCGCGACGAGATCGACTCGGTCGGCGCTTACACGCTCGGTGGCGTCGACACCTGCTCCGGAGCGCTGGTGAACAACACGGCGCAGGACCTGAAGCCGTACTTCCTCACCGCGAACCATTGCGGCATCACGACGGGCAACGCGGCGTCGATGGTGATCTACTGGAACTACGAGAACTCGACGTGCCGCGCGGTGGGCAGCGGCGCCTCCGGCGGCGCGGGCAACGGCCTCGGGCCGGGCAGCCCCGGCGCCGTGACCAACTCCGGCGCGGTCTTCCGCGCCACCAACTCCACCTCCGACTTCTGCCTCGTCGAGACCTCCCAGCCGCTCAACGCCAACGCGGAAGTGTACTTCTCCGGCTGGGACGCGCGCGACCAGACGCAATCCGCCGTCGTCGCGATCCACCACCCCGGCGTGGAGGAGAAGCGCATCAGCTTCGAGAACCAACCGACCACCATCACGGCGTATCTCCAAGACGCCGTCGACCCGACATCCACGCATATCCGGGTGGCCGACTGGGACCTCGGGACGACAGAGGGCGGTTCCTCCGGCTCGCCGCTCTTCGACGCGGCGACCAAGAGGATCGTGGGGCAGCTCCACGGCGGCTTCGCGGCGTGCGGCAACAACGATGACGACTGGTACGGGCGCGTGTTCCGCTCTTGGACCGGTGGCGGCACGAACGCGACGCGGCTTAGCAACTGGCTGGATCCGATCGGTTCCGGCGTGACGTTCCTCGACGGCCGCGGCGTCAGCGCCCTCGGTTCCGGCGGCGCGCCCACCATCGACGACAGCGCAGGCGACGGCGACGGCTCCGTCGAGCGCGGCGAAACGGGCATTGTGCTCACGCTGCCGCTCCGCAACGGCGGCACGTCCGGTGTCACGAACATCGCCGCCGTGCTCACGTCGAACTCCCCCGGCGTCGCCGTTGACCAGGGCGCGTCGGCCTACGCGAACCTCGCCGCGTCGCAGACCGGGTCGAACGCGACGCCGTTCGTGATCAGCGTCGGCGAGGACCATCCCTGCGGCGCGCCGGTCAGCCTGACGCTGACCGCCACCGCCACGGAGGAGGCCGCGCCCGTGATCGTCGCGTACACGATCCCGACCGGCCCCACCTGCAATGTGATCCCGAACCTCGCCGCCAGGTCCTGGCGAGTGACCGACGGCCTCGGAAACGGCAATGGCGTCGCCGAACCGGGCGAGACCGTGAGCCTGTGGGTGGAGATGGAGAACACGGAAGGCGCGGCGACCGGCGCGAGCGCCACGCTCCTCATGTCGTCGCCGACCGTATCGATCGTCACCGGCACGGCGGCGTATCCCGATATGCCCTCCGGCTCCGACGCGGAGAACCTAACGCCGTTCCTGATCGCCCTGAGCGAGTCGCACCCGTGCGGGCAGCCGATCCCGTTCGACGTGTTGATGGAGACGGCGCAGGGCGACTTCATGGCCGCGGCGACCATCACCCACCCGACCGACGCGGGCCCGCCGCAGGGCTTCGAGGCCCCCTCGCTCCCCGCCGGTTGGACCGCGCCCGCGGGCACCGGGAGCGGCACGTGGCAATCCGCCGCGAACGCAAACGCTTATGAAGGCACCCGCGTGGCGACTGCCCAGCCCCCCGCGACCGCGGTCAGCGACAAGCGCCTCGTCTCTCCGGCCCTGACCGGGGTGGACCGGCTCGCGTTCCGCCACACCTTCGACATGGAGGCGAGCTCCAGCGCCGGCGGCACCGCCTACGACGGCGCTGTGATCGAGGTCTCGACCGCCGGGCCGAACGGTCCGTGGACCGACCTCGGACCGCTGATCACTTCGGGTGGCTACAACCTGACGATGAGCACGCAGTACTCGAGCCCCATCTCCGGACGCCAGTGCTGGTCGGGCGGTACCGTTGGCGCGATGTCCGAGGTGGTGGTGGACCTTTCGACCTACAGCGCCCAGACGATCCACGTGGCGTTCCGCTGGACGACGGATTCAAGCGTGGCCTCCGACTCGGGCTGGTTCATCGACTCGGTCGTCTTCAACTCGCCGGCGGAGTGCGAGCCCGTCACCGCCGAAACCCTGGAAGGCTGGATCGTGCGCTAAGGCGCCGGCTTCCCGGATCCTCCACCCGGCCCCGGAGGCGCACGCCTCCGGGGCCGTTCTTGTTCCAAGGGCTACAACAGCACCCATCCGCCGGCGAGGTATCCGGCGAAGCCCGAGAGCTGGCCCCCCCAGTACCCCCAGGCGGCGGCTCGCGCCTCGCGCCGGTGGCGGGCCGGGGCGCCCGCGGGATCCTCCGCGAGCTCCCGCGCGTGGCGCAGGCGCAGGATCCCCGGGTACCACAGGAAGTACATCGCGTTCATGCCGCCGAAGAAGAGCAGGCCGCTCGAAACGTAGAGCGCCCAGCGCCAGCCCTCCGGCGCCAGACCCGTGGCCACGAACCCCGCGCAACCCGCGACGATGAGCGCGAACAGCGCGCGGCGGAAGGCCACGAATCCCGCGCGCTCGGCGCCGGGAGCCGCCTCCGCGACAAGCTGGCGCGTGCCGTAGTGGGCGCCGAGCAGCCCGCCCGCCAGGCCCGCCAGCGCGCCCGCGAACGGCGCCAGCACCTTGCCCAATGCGCCGAGCCCGCCCGCTTGAAGGACACCCGCCGCGGTCGCCGTCGCCGCCGCCGCGGTCGCCGGCGTCGCCCCGACAAGCGCGGCCATCACGGCGCCCGTGAACGCTGCACCGGGCGCGGTCCGCGACAGCGATTCCCCGAGCCGCTCCAGCGCCGCATCGCGCAACTTCCTTCGAGCGCGGGAGAGGCGCTGCTTCACCGCGTCCTCCGACAGCTCGAGCAGCTCCGCCACCTGCGCCACGGAGCGCCCCTCGCGGTAGTAGAGGATGAGGACTTCGCGCGCGTCGTCGGGGAGTTCGTCGAGCGCCCGCGCAAGGGCGTCGGCTTCGCGGTCGGCATCGAGGGCGGCCTGGATTCCCGGGCGCGGGTCGTGCGCTTCCCCGGCGAGGGCGGCGGCCGCTTCGTGGCGGGCGCGGAGCCGCCCCGCGCCGCGCAGGAACGCCGCCGCGCGCTGGCGGGCGAGCTGCCTCAGCCAAGGGAGGAAGCTCGCGGCGTTCCGCAGCTTCGGCAGGTTGCGCCACGCCGCGACGTACACCTCCTGGGCCACGTCCTCGCTGGCGTCGTGGTCGCGGGTGGCGGCGAGCGCGATGCTGCAGACGAGCCGCTGCGTGGCGGCGACCAGCCGCTCGAAGGCAGCCTCGTCGCCGCGCGCCGCCGCCAGCACGTCAGCCTCGCGGACGGTTGCGAGCGCCGACCCCGTCACTTCGCCGGCTCCGCGCGGTTCTGCGCGAGGAACCCTTCCAGTTCGGCGAAGAACCATGCCGGGTCGTCGTACATGATGAAGTGGCGCGCGTCCTTCGCCTCCGCCAGCCTCGCGTTGCGGATCGGGGCCGCCTGCGCGGCGAAGGCCGCTTTGATGGGCTCGTACATCGGCGTGCCCTCCGCCTGGTGCGTCGCCATCATGAGCAGCACGGGGGACTCGATCGCGGCGACCTCGTCGCGCCAGTCCGTCGTCATCAGTTCGTACATCGCATCGCCCACGGTGGCCCGGTCGGAGGCCATCGCCCAGCCCACCGCCTCCTCGAAGTGCGAATCGCTCTTCATCAGGAAGCGCATGCTCATCCGGCTTTGCGCCTCGAAGGCGTCGTCCGCTGCGTTGCGCATCATCCCCGCCATGAAGCCCGCGTTCGTGGTCGAGGTCTCCTCCGTCGCCGCGGGGTCGTACAGCCCCGACAGGAACGGAACGCCGTCCACGGCGACCACGGGGCCGATCTTGCCCGGCGCCGTCGCGGCGAGCGCCAGCGCCGTCGTCGCGCCGAGGCTATGCCCGATCACGACCGGCCGCGCGAGCGCCTCCTTGTCGATGTAGGCGAGCAGCTCGCGCCGGACCGCGCCGAGGAACGGGCGCTCCGCGACCGGCGGCTGCCCCGCGAACCCCGCCAGCGTCACCACATGGCATTCGTAGCGGTCCTTCAGGCGCGCCACCGTTTCGTCCCACACATCGCCGGACGACATCAGCCCGGGGATCAGCAGCACCGGCGGGCCTTCGCCGGAGACCTCGACGGCGAACAGGGGGGGCTCCTCCGCGAACGCGGAAGAGGTGGAGATCAAGGCGGCGAGGAACACGGCGAGGCGCATCGTGGCGGCTCCTGTGAAGGGGTGGATTCGATCACAAGGATGCCACCCGGAGGAAAGGGTGACAGCGGCGCACAAAGAAATCCGAGTGGTCCGGCGGAAACCGAGGCCCTGACGTCCCCTAGTACAGCGTCCAGCCGCTCGGCGCGGGCTCCGCGAGCTGCAGCGTCAGCGTCGGCCGGTCCGTCGCGTCGGAGGCGGCCTCGCTCGTGTAGAAGCGCTTGGCGCTACGGCGTTGCGCCTCGTCGCCGCGGACCACCCACCCATGGTTCGCGGCGGGATCCGCGCGCCAGGCCTCGATGTCGGCCAGGAGCCCCGCGCCGGAGAACACCGTCTCGGTGCCCGGCCCGGCGCCGTTGGCGGTGGCGGACGCCGTCGCCACGTAGTCGCCGCCCGGCGTCGTCCAAGCCTGCTGCTGGTGCGCCGCGGAAAGCCAGGTCGCGTCGCCGGCCGCGGCGGGCGCTCCCTGCCCGGGATCAGAAACGGGGTTCACGCTCCCCTCGCCCCACGCGCGGGTCGCGCGGTGGAGCGTGAAGTCCTGCGCTTCCGACATGCCCGAGCGGTCCACCACCAGTCGCAGCGTCGCGTCCGTGACAACCGCGTCCGACGGCAGCGCCGAAAGATCGAACCGCACCAGCCCGCGGCGGGTGAAGTTCTGGTTCGTGCGGCCGACGATCAGGTAGATCAGGGCGCCCGCGCTGTTGTTCTCGTACGCCGCCCCTTCGAAGACAGAGGCGTCGGCGGTTCCGGCATAGCCGTCGAGCCCCTCGCGGAGCACAAGCGGCGCCGCGGCGGCGGGGGAGGGCCCCGCCGCCGACAGCAAACCGATCATTGGAATCAACGCTACGGATCGAATCACTGGTAGGATTGCCAACTCCTTGCGCCCGCGGCGGTGGATCGGAGGAAGCCAAGCTGCGGCAGCTCTCCGGCGATCACGCTGTCGTACACCTGCTGGCCGAAGGCGCCGACCGGGTCGCCGTTGAACCAGTCCTGCATGAACTTGGCATAGACCGACCGGAAGTCGATCGCGTGCGCAAGGCTGCCGTTCACCAGCGACGACGGGTCGAGGTTCGGCTGCCCGCCGTAGACTCCGCCCTGGACGCCTCCGCCCAGGACGAACATGCAGTTCGCCGCCCCGTGGTCCGTGCCGCGGCTGCCGTTCTCCTTCACCCGCCGTCCGAACTCCGAGAACGTCATCACCACCACGCGGTCCAGGTTCCCGCTCAGCTCCATCTCCGTCAGGAAGGCGTGCAGCCCCGCGTCCAGATCGCGGAGCAGCTCCGGATGGTCGCCGAAGACCAGCGGATCGCCGGTCTGGATCTGGTTCGCGTGCGTGTCGTAGCCGCCTTGCGAAACGTAGAACACGCGCGTGCCGAAGCCGCCGCGGATGATCTGCGACACGAGCTTCAGCCCGTCGCCGAGCGAGCCCGCCGGGTACGATCCGTCCGGCACCAGCGCGGGCAGCGACGCCGCGTTCGCGATGTCCGCGGTGGACGCCTCCGCCACGTTGACGCTGCGCTGGATGAACTCGAGGTTCGGGTCGACGGTGCCCGGGGCGTTGAGCGCGTTGATCGCCGCGAGGCGCAGGTCGCGGTCCGACGCGGTGGCGAAGGAGTAGCTCGAGGCGCTCCGCACCGCGGGCGGCGTGTACCGCGTCGAGCCGTTCATCGAGTCCGGCACGTTCGAGATGCCGCAGCCGCACATCAGCAGCGCGTCCGGGTCCGGGGCGCCTTGGCAGTGGTTGTCGTAGAACCGCGCCATCCAGCCGCTGGTGGGCTTCACGAGGTCCGGCGTGTAGCCGTACTCGTAGTAGTCCGTCGCGACGAAGTGCGAGAAGTTCGGGTTCAGGTAGCCGACGTTGTGCACCACCGCGAGGCGGCCCTGCTGGTACCAGTTGGCGAGGTTCGCCAGCCGCGGGTGCAGGCCGTTCAGCCCGTCGAGGGCGATCTCGGAGCCCTGCGGCACGCGGATCGTCGGGCGCGTCGCCGCGTCGTAGTAGATCGCGTCGCTCCGCGGGATCACCGTGTTCAGCCCGTCGTTCCCTCCCGACTGCTGGAGGATCACGAGGATCTTGTCGGAGGAGAAGCAGTCGGCCTGCATGGCGTGGGCGGTGCGGACGATCCAGTTCGGCGTCGTCGCGGCCGTGGAGAAGTACGCGAGGCTCGAGAGCCCCAACTGCATGAAGCGGCGGCGGGAAAGGCTCATGGGATGTGTGTCCTCGCGCTCACTTGAGCTGGTATCGGGGGAGGGTCATGAAGATGTGGACCAGTCCGCGCACCTTGCGGCGGTACTTCGTCGTGGTGCTTCCGGTGCCCGACTGGATGCCGTCGAGGAACGCCGCCAGCGCGGCCTCCTCTTCCGGGCGCAGCGCCGTCTGGATCATGCGGCGCCGGAAGTACTCCACCAGCCCCGCGTGGTCCGACTCGTTGGCCACCTCGCCCGACGCCAGGATCGCGTCGACCCACGCGTCCGTCGCGATGCCGGTGCCCGAGAGGCGGTTCGCGTAGTTGAACCGCGTGATCAGCGTGCCCGAGTTGATCCACGCCTTGCCGTGGTTCCACCCCGCCACATTCGGCGCGTTGAAGGGGCCCATCCCCATCGTGAGGATGTTCGACGCGTACGTGCCCGCGTAGCCGTTCTCCTCGAGGCCGAGCGTCCGCAGCGCCATCGTGCAGTAGTCGATCGGATGCTTGTACATCGCGTAGCGGTACGCCGCGTCGTAGAAGAACGCGGAGTTGAAGAGCGTCCGAAGCGTCTCGCGCACGTTGAAGCCGCTGTCGCGGAAGAAGGTGGCCAGCTCGCCCACCGCCGCGTGGTCCATCGGCACGTCCTCGTGGACGAACCACTTGATGAACTTCCACGCCATGTAGATCGCGGTCGCGGGCAGCGTGGCGTGGAACGGCGTGATGTCGGCCCCGCTCACCCAGTTCGCGATCAACTCGACCACGTAGTCGGTGTCCTCGCCGGGTCCGGGGAGGTTGAACGAATCGCCGAAGACGATCTTCGGATTCGTGTCGTGCTTCGTGGCGTCGTAGAGGTGCGTGAAGGGGTAGTCGGCCTGGCAGAGGTTGTTCACCGTCTCGCCGGTGAAGGCGCGCGAGACGGCCTTCACGTCGGCCTCCGTGTAGTTGCCGACGCCCATGGAGAACAGCTCCATGATCTCGCGGCCGTAGTTCTCCTGCGGCTTCCCGACGACGTTCGTCGCGTTGTCCAGGTAGAACAGCATCGCGGGGTCGCGAGTGACCTTTTTCAGCAGCTCGACGTAGGAGCCGAACCCGTCCACGCGGAACAGGTTCGTCTGGTCGCGCAGCATGCGGTTCAGGATGCGGTTCTTCCGGTTGGGGTCCGGCGCCAGGGTGCCAGTCGTGCAGCGCTGGCCCGCAAGCGAGCCGTCGTTGCCGTCGTTCACGGAGGTGGTGATGCTCGTCGCGACTTTCGGGAAGTCGGAGACCAGCGTGTCGTGCAGGAAGAGCGCGAACTGCTCCTGCAGCGGCTGGTTGGTCTTCGCGAAGCGGAAGAGCCACCAGCCCACCAGATCGTTCTGGCGGACCGGGTCCTTGATGCGGAGTCCATCCGTGGTGTCGGGGAGCGCGAGGATCGCGTCCTCGAGCGCCTGGTCAACGGGAGGGAAGTCGACGAAGGAGTCCACGGCGGTCGCGCGGTCCGTCGCGGCGAGCGCCGCAAGTTCCGCGACACGGGCTCCGAAGCCCGCACGGCGCGCGAGATGCGCCGCCTCCTCCTCCCCCCAAGCTCCAGCGTAAGGGTCGAGCCAAGCCATCGATGTTTCCAGGGGTGCTGCGGATATCGTAGCTGGCGCTTCCGCAATCCCGGTGCCGACTTCGCCGGGAGTGCCGGCGGAGCCTTCCGGAATCGCCGAACCCCTTCAGTAACAGTAATCCACGATCGGATCGCGCCCGCGTCGGTGGGGATCGGCCATCCGTCACCGCACCGTTTGGAACGGGCCGCGGACCTCCTGAGTGCTGTTCAAGGTACAGTTTCTGTGCATAGGATCGCGCAAGCGGGGGACTATGCGAGCTCTTCGCCGAATCCCGAGGCGATCAGGTCGCGGAGTTTCCCCGCCGCGTCCGCGGCGCCCTGCCCGCGCGCGCAGATCGTCAGCTTCGTTCCGGGGCCCGCCGCGAGCATCATCAGGCCGAAGATGCTCTTGCCGCTCACCTCGAAGCCGTCCTTGCGGACGCTGATCTCGGCGGCGGGGAACTGGCCCGCGACGCGGACGAACTGGCTGGCGGGGCGCCCGTGCATCCCCTGCTTGTTCGTGATCGTCACGCAGACCTCGGCGAAGGTGTCGCTGATGGTGGAGTCCATGGCGCGGGAGTCGTCTTCGTCCGATTCTGGTCTCGTAGGGGGCAAGGCGTAGGGAAACAGTGAACACCGCCCGTGCGATCTGTCAAGCGCGGCATCGCCGCCACGCAACGCGGCGCGGCGGCTCAGCCCGGCAGCCCGAGCATCGCGCGGCGAAGGATCTCCAGCGCTTGGTTGGCGGCCCACTCCCGGACCAGCCCGCGTCCGCCAAGCTGCCTCCGCCGGACCGGGGCGTGGTCTCCGGAGGGACCCGCCAGGCCGAACCAGACCGTGCCGACCGGGGCGCCGTGCGTGTCGGCGTCGGGGCCGGCGACCCCGGTGGTCGAAACCGCCCAGTCCGCGCCAAGCCGCTCTCGCGCCCCGCGCGCCATGGCGGCGGCGGTCTCGGCGTTCGCCGCGCCGTGCGCCGCCAGCTCCGCGGCGTCCACACCGAGCTGGCGAGACTTCACGTCGAAGCTGTACGCCACAACGGCGCCGGCGAACGCCGCGGACGCTCCTCCGTGGTCCGTGAGGCGGGCGGCCACAAGTCCGCCGGTGACCGATTCGGCGGTGGCGACCTTCCAGCCCCGCTCCTTCGCGATGCGGACCACCGCTTCGCCGAGCGTCCACTCCGGGGGACCCTCCCCGAAGATGGTGTCGGGTTCGAGCCGCCCGCGGAACGCCGCGGCGTGCGCCAGCGCGGCCTCCTCCGCGGCGGCTTCCGACTCCGCCCATCCCGTGAGTCGCAGCCGGATCTGGCCGAGGGCCGCCAGGATCGTCACGTCCACGTCCGGGCGGGCGGCGAACAAGTCCGCGCCGAGCTGGTTCACACGCGACTCGGGCACGAAAGCGATGTGGATCGTGTGCGTGTGCGTCCGCGGGCGACCCGGGAAATGGTTGACAAAGTCAATGGTCCGCGCGTCCGCGTACATCGGCGGCCACTCCCGGGGCGGGCCGGGCAGGGCCAGCATCGCGCCGAGCCCCGCGCGCGGCGGCATGAAGAACCCCGGCGCCGTGCCGTTCGCGTTGGGCACCACGCGCGCGCCTTCCGGCAGGCGCGCCTGCACCAGGTTCGACTCCGGCATCGGCACGCCGCGCTCGCGGAACCGGCGGGCGATCGCCTCCGCCGCGTCCTCGTGGAACACGAGCGGCGCCGCGTACAACTCCTCCGCCGCGAACCGCGTCAGGTCGTCCTCCGTGGGCCCCAGCCCGCCGGTGAGCACCACCAGGTCGTGCGTCCGCAGCGCCTCTCCCAGCCCGGCCACCAGCACCGCCCGGTCGTCCGGCATGGCGCGGTGCCCCTGCACGAGGAAGCCGTCCGCGAGCAGGAGCTGCGAGAGGCGCTGCGCGTTCGTGTCCGCGTAAAGCCCCTGGAGGATCTCGCTGCCGCTGCTCGCGACGCAGGCGGTGGGACGGTGCGGCGCGGCGCTCATTCCAGCGGCATGCCGTAGAGGTCGACGAGGATCGCGTCGAGGCGCCCGCGCCATGCGGCCTCGTTGTGGTCGGCGCCCTCGAAACGTCGGGTGATGACCTCGCGCCCGGCGCTCCAGCCCTGCGCCGCCATCGCCGCATCCACGCGCCCTTGCAGCGCCGCGTAGGGTGCGTCGACCCCGACCGTGCCGAAGTCGAAGTAGATGCGCAGGTTGCGCGGGATCGGCGCGCCCCGCTCCAGCGACTCGACCATCTTCCCGCCCTCCCACACCCAGTGCGTCGAAACGCACCCGAGCCGCGATACCTTGTCGGGATGCCGCATCCCGGTGTAGAGGGACACTAGGCCGCCCATGGAGGATCCCATGACCGCCGTGTGCTCGCGCCCGGGAAGCGTCCGGTACCGCGTGTCGATCAGCGGCTTCAGCTCCTCCATCAGGAAGTCGGCGTACTCCGGGGCCTTGTGGTGCGGGGAGTACTCCGGCCGGCGGTCCGGCGAGTTGAACGCCCCCACCACGATCACCGGCTCCATGCGCCCCTGCGAAACGAGGCGCTCGACCGCCTCGTCGACGCCCCAGTCCACCCCCGAGGGGATCATCCGCGGATCGAATAGGTTCTGGCCGTCGTGCATGTAGAGCACCGGGAACCGGCGCGCCGGAGCCGCGTCGTAGGCGGTCGGCAGCCACACCAGCACATGCCGCGGGTTGATCGTCGAGCGCGAGCGCACGTCGCGGAGCAGCTCGAGGCGCCCTTGGACGCCGCCCTCCGCGAGCGACTCGAGCGCGCCGTCGAGGCCCCCCTGGAACCCCTTCACCGTGGTCGTGTAGGTGTTCGTCCCGACCGGCACTTGGTGGTCCTGGTGCTGGACGCCGCGCTCGTCGATCTGCTGCCGCGTCCAGTCGCCCAGCGTCAGTTTAAAGCGGAACTCTTCGCTGGCGGGCACCTCGACCGCGACCCGGCGGAGGTAGGGCGTCCCGCCCTCCAGCTTGAACAGCGACGGATTCCAAGGGCCGAACTGCTCCGTCGTTCCGGTCAGGTACACATCGCCGGCGAACGGCGGGTCGAAGAAGAGCTCAAGAAGGACGCGCCGGATCCCCTGCTTGCGCACCGGACTATCGAGCGGAAGCGGCGCCGGTTGGAGCACCACGGCGTCGATGCCCGAAACCACGCGCGGCGTCGCGTCGGGCTGGGCGTGAAGCGGCGCGTTCACGAGGAGCGCTGCGGCGAGCGCCAAAGCGGCGCCACGGGCAAGACGGGCATAGAGACCTTCCATCGCCAAGACCTCCGGCAGGGAATCGCCCCGGATTGGACCCGCCGGCATCCACCGGCGGAATCGAAATCGCGCGATCCGCCGTTGCATCGGCGCGGCGCCTGCCCGCCAATCGTCCCTTACGCAGCCGCGCCAAGCCCGTCCCGCAGGAGCGAACCGTTGTCCCGCGCATCCTCCACGCTTCTTCCCAACGACCGTATGGAATGGGTCGAGTCCTGGGGCATGGACCAGCGCGCGCTCTCCTGGGTGTACCGCCCGAGCACCGTCGAGGGAGTCGCCTCCGTGCTCGAGGCCGCCCGGCGCAGCGGCCGCTCCGTCGGCCTGCGCGGCGCGGGGCGCAGCTACGGCGACGCGTCCCTCAACACCGAGGGCATCTGCCTCGACCTCACGCGCATGAACCGCATCCTCGATTGGGACCCGGAGGAGGGGTTGGCGACCGTCGAGCCCGGCGTCACCGTGCGCCAGCTCTGGGAGTACGCCATCGACGACGGCTGGTGGCCCGCCGTGGTTCCCGGCACCATGTTCCCCACGCTCGCGGGAATGGCTGCGATGAACGTCCACGGCAAGAACGCCTACAAGGTCGGCCCCATCGGCGACCAGATCGAACAGGCCAGCGTCCTGCTCCCCAGCGGCGAATCGCGCATCGTCAGCCGGGAGCGCGACCCCGGGCTCTTCCACGGGATCATCGGCGGCGCCGGCATGCTCGGCGTGTTCACCAGCCTCACGCTGCGGCTCAAGCGCGTCCACTCGGGCCTGCTCGAGGTGGACTCCTTCCAGACCGGCTCGCTCCGCGCCATGATCGATGTGTTCGAGGAGA
Source organism: Candidatus Sumerlaeia bacterium (assembly GCA_033764015.1). Lineage (GTDB taxonomy): Bacteria > Sumerlaeota > Sumerlaeia > SLMS01 > JANRJK01 > JANRJK01. The sequence continues at coordinate 20,282 of JANRJK010000030.1, forward strand.
ACGCGGCCACGAGCGACTACATGGTGGGCTGGGTTGATTGCTTCGCCGGGGGCAAGTCGCTCGGGCGCAACGCGATCCACCTCGCGCGCTACCTCAAGCCCGGCGACGACCCCGCGCCGGCGCAGTCCCTGCGCGTCGAGCGCCAGCAGCTCCCCGACACGCTCTTCGGCTTCATCCCCAAGAGCATGATCTGGATGGGACTCTATCCGTTCACCAACGATTGGGGCATGCGGATGGTCAACACGGCCAAGGTGTGGGCCGGGCGCCTGCCGGTGGTCGCGAAACCGCGCTACCAGCAGAGCCACGCCGCTTTCGCCTTCCTCCTCGACTACGTTCCCAACTGGAAGTGGGGCTACAAGCCTGGAGGCCTCGTGCAGTTCCAGAGCTTCGTCCCGCGCGATCGCGCCGCAGAGGTCTTCGAGGCGCAGCTCCGCCTCATGCGCAAGCGCGGCATCTACTCCTACCTCGGCGTCTTCAAGAAGCACCGTCCCGACCCGTTCCTCCTCACGCACGGGCTCGACGGCTATTCGCTTGCCCTCGACTTCCCGGTGAACGACGGGAACCGGGCGGCGCTGCGGCGCTTCCTGCACGAGCTCGAGGATCTCGCCATCGAAGCGGGCGGGCGCCTCTACTTCGCCAAGGACAGCGCCATGCGCCCCGGCGCGCCGCGCCGCTACCTCCCCGCGCAGAACCTCGCCGCCTTCGAACGCCTCCGCGCCGAGTGCGACCCGGAAGGCATCCTCTCCACCGACCTCTACCGCCGCGTCTTCGCCGACGGCGCCACCGCCCCCCGCCGCCGCGCCGCAAGGAGTGCGCGCTAATGTCGCGAGACCAGAAGCTCCCAATGCTTGTGGCGGGCGTCTCCGCCGCGGTAGTGATCGCCGGAGCGGCGATCTGGACTGTGCGCTCCGGCGACCGGGACGCGGCCCCCGCGCCGACCGACGCCCGCGCCGCCGCCGCTCCCGCGCGGACCCGGGCCCCCGAGCCCACGCCCGAACCCACCCCCGCCAAGGCGACTCCCGCGCCGGAGCCCACGCTCGCCCCGCAGCAATCCGACCAGCTGCCCGCCTACATGCTACCGCGGAAGGAAGGCGAGAAGGTCTCGCTCGAGAACGCCGACCTCTACATGATCGCCGACATCGACGCGCTCCTCGAACAGTACGGCTCCGCCGGCGCGCTCTACCGCGCGCTTTCGCCGGAGCGGCGGGAGCAGTTCGTCGCGGGCCTTTGGGCCGAGAACCGCCTGCGGGCCGTCGTCGCCGAACTGCTCGACGCCGAACCGGATTCCACCAAGCGCGGCCACATCCTCGTCCAAGTGCAGCCGACGAATCTCAACCAACCCTTCGACGCGGACGGGAACTTCACGAAGGACAAGGAACTGGTCGAACTGCTCAAGCGGACGGCGCCGCTCGCGACCTCGCAGGAGGAAATCCTCGCGCGGCTCCGAATCGGCGCCATGGCGAGCGACGAGTACGGCGTCGAGTACGCCCGCCAGCTCGCCGCCGCCCATCCGGCGGACTCGCCGCTCCACCTCGCCGCGCTGGCGCAGGAACTCAAGTCCGGCATCCGGGAAGGAAGTTTCGACGAGGCCGCCCGTGCCGCGGCGGCGCGCAGGATCGCCGAAGCACTGACCCCCGAGCGCGCAGCCGCCACCCCGCTCGACGTCCGGCTCGACACCTACTATTCCGTCTCCTTTGGCCTGTCCGGGGCGGAAGCGCAGGACTTCTACCGACGCCAGCTCGAGGTGGAGCGCGACGCGCAAGGCAGGGAAATCCTGACCCAATTGATCGAGGCCGCCGGGCGCTAGTCTTGACAAGGTGCGCCGTGGGACCCGAACTGGACGGACTCTCGATTCGGGCGGGCCACCCGCCCGGCGCCGGACGCTGATGCTCAAGCTGTCTTGCCAAACAGGAATCCTGCGCGGGCAGGTCCTCGACGCCCCCACAAGACGCCTCTCCGTGGGGCGCGACCCGAGCTGCGACCTGCGCATCGACGACCCCAAGGTTTCGCGCCTGCACGGCTGGCTTGAGACACGCGACGGCGAGTTCTACTTCACCGACAACAAGTCCACCAACGGCACCTTCCTGAACGGCGAGCGCTTCTTCGAGGGGCCAATCGTCCTCGGCGACACGTTCCAACTAGGCGCCTGCGAGTTTGTCGTCCTCGAACCCGCCGATTTCCAAACGATCCACTTCGTCGCCTCGAACTCCATCGTCACGAATTCCGTGCAGACCGGCGTGTTCCGAGTCGACGCGCTCGCTGACAAGTTCTCCGAAATCTTCGACTACTACAAGGACAAGGCCCCCGAGTCCGGCCAGTGGGAGAACCTCGACATCGTCCGCATGCAGCGGATGCTCAACTCGCTGAAGACCCTCTTCACGGTCAGCCAGACGATCTCGCAGCTCATCCCGCTCAAGGAGCTGCTGGCGCAGGTGGCCCAGCACCTCTTCGAGGTGTTCCCCGCGGGCGAGAACCTCGTGATCCTCCTGCGCGACGAGGCGACCGGCGCCATGCGCCCGGTGCACGCCTCCGAGCGCGAAGGGGGAGAGGTCCACACCATGGCGATCAGCCAGACCGTCCTCGACCAGGCGGTGCGCGAGAAGTCCACCCTCATCGCGAACGACGCCACCGCCGACGACCGCCTCTCCGCCAGCGACTCGATCGTGGGCCTCAACGTGAAGTCGGTCATGTGCGCGCCACTCATCGTCGGCGAGCGCGTGATCGGCGCCATGTACATCGACAACCGCCAGGTCAGCGTCCGCTACGACGAGATGGACATGGAGCTGGTGACCGCCTTCGCCAACCAGGCCGCCGTCGCCATCGACAACGCCCGCCTCTGCGACGACCTCCAGAGCAGCTACCACCAGACCCTCCAGGCCCTCGTGAACGCCATCGAGGCCAAGGACCCCTACACCATGGGGCACACCGCGCGCGTGGCGAAGCTCTCCACCGCACTCGGGCGCGAACTCGGCCTCAACAAGGAGCGCCTCGAGCGCCTCCGCATGGCCGCCGAGCTCCACGACATCGGCAAAATCGGCGTCAAGGAAGGCATCATCAACAAGGCGGGCAAACTCACCGACGAGGAGTACGAGGACATCAAGCTCCACGTCGAGATGGGCGAGCGCATCCTGAAGCCGATCACCTTCCTCGCGGACCTGCTCCCCCACATCCGCGGCCACCACGAGAAATGGGACGGCACCGGATACCCCGACGGCCTCAAGGGCGAGCAGTGCACCCTCGAAGGGCGCATCATCGCCATGGCCGACGCCTTCGACGCGATGACCTCGCAGCGCTCCTACAACAAGCCGCTCACCTGGGCGCAGGCGCTCGAACGCATCCGCGCCACCTCCGGCAAGCACTTCGACCCGCGCCTCGTCGACGCCTTCGGACGCATGATGGACCGGCAGGCGGGGACCGGATCCGGCCCGGGGCTGCCCTTCCCCGCCGGCCAGGAGCTCGAGCTGGCCCAGATGCCCCAGCCCAAGTAGCCCCGGCACGCGGCGCGCTCCCTCGCCGCGTCGGCCAATCCGACCCTTGCGCGCCCACCGGCGCGCTTCCTAGCATCAACCCCAGATCAGAACCGAGGAGCACCGCGTGTCCACCCTCCGCACCGTCGAGCACTTCTACGAAAACCTCGAATCGATGCAGCTCAACATGGGGCCGCAGCACCCGTCCACGCACGGCGTGCTCCGCGTCGTCCTCGACCTCGACGGCGAGACGATCAACAGGGCCACCTGCCACCTCGGCTACCTGCACCGCGCGAAGGAGAAGCACGCCGAGCACAAGACCTACCACCAGTTCATCCCCTACACGGACCGGATGGACTACCTCGCGCCGATGTCGAACAACACCGGCTTCGCGATGACCGTGGAAAAGGCGCTCGGCCTCGAGATCACGCCGCGCTGCAAGTACCTCCGCACCCTACTCTGCGAGCTCGCCCGCATCTCCGGCCACCTCCTCTGGTTCGGCACCAACTCCCTCGAGCTCGGCGCCATGACGCCCTTCCTCTGGGCGTTCACCCAGCGCGAGAAAATCTACGACATCTTCGAGTGGATCGCCGGCGCGCGCTTCACCGTCTCCTACATGCGCGTCGGCGGCGTCGCCCGCGCCGACTACCCGCACTGGCGCTCCATGGTCCGCGAGTTCCTCGACCAGTACATCGAGGCGCAGGACGAGTTCGAGGGAATGCTGAACGAGAACGAGATCTTCATCCAGCGCCTCCAGGGCGTCGGCGCGATCAACTCCACCGAGGCGGTGCAGTTCGGCCTCACCGGTCCGGCGCTCCGCGCCTCCGGCGTCCCCCGCGACATCCGCAAGGACGAGCCCTACCTCGCCTACGCGGAGTTCGACTGGGACATCGTCACGGAGACCGCCGGCGACTGCTTCGCCCGCTACCTCGTCCGCATGGGTGAAATGCGCCAGTCCTGGCGCATCGCCAAGCAGGCGCTCGAACGCCTCGAGGAGTGCGCCGCGCGCAACGAGCCCGTCAACATCGACAACCCCAAGATCATGTTCCCCTCCAAGGAAAACGTGAAGAAGTCCATGGAGGACCTGATCCACCACTTCCTCCTCGCCAGCGAGGGCTTCAAGGTCCCCCCCGCGGAGGTGTACCACGCGGTCGAGGGACCGAAGGGCGAGCTCGGCTTCTACCTCGTCTCCGACGGCGGCCCGCGCGCCTACCGCCTCGGTGTGCGGAGCCCGTCGTTCATCAACCTCCAGTGCCTCGACCACATCAGCCGCGGGCACATGCTGCCGGACATCGTCGCGATCATCGCCAGCCTCGACCCGGTCATGGGCGAAGTGGACCGCTAACCGCAATCCTCCGCAGGAGCGCCGCGCCATGGCCCTCATCGACCCGCTCTTCGAGTACATGCTCGAGTCCGGCGCCTCCGACCTGCACCTCGCGGAGGGCAACTCCCCCCGCGTGCGCCTCCACGGATCCGTCGAGGACATCCCCGGCTGGGGACCGCTCGACAAGGAAATGATCCGCTCGATGCTCCAGGAGATCTGCTTCCCGCCGGAGCGCTGGGACATCTACGAGCGCACCGGCGACACGGACCTGGCCTACGCGCTCGGCACCAAGGCTCGCTTCCGCTGCAACTTCAACAAGCAGTACGGCGGCTACGGAGCGGTCTTCCGCACCATCCCCTCCCGCATCAAGACGCTCGAGGAACTCGGCGTGCCCACGGTCCTCCGCTCCTTCGCGTACTACCGCGCGGGGCTGGTGCTCGTCACCGGGCCGACCGGCTCCGGCAAGTCGACCACGCTCGCCGCCGTCATCAACGAGATCAACGCGAACATCGCCCGGCACATCCTCACCATCGAGGAGCCCATCGAGTTCGTCCATCCGCCCTACCTGTCGAACCTCGCGCAGCGCGAGGTCGGCATCGACGCCCACAGCTTCGCCGACGCGCTCACCTCAGCGAGCCGGCAGGATGTGGACGTGATCCTGGTGGGCGAAATGCGCGACCTGGAAACGATCTCGCTCGCGGTGACCGCCGCGGAAACCGGCGTCCTCGTCTTCGGCACGCTCCACACCAACAGCGCCACCAAGACCGTCGACCGCATCATCGACGTGTTCCCCTCGGACCAGCAGAACCAGATCCGCCAGATGCTCGCCGTCTCGCTCAAGGCGGTCTGCGCGCAGCTCCTCCTGAAGAAGAAGGGCGGAGGCCGCCTCGCCGCCAACGAGATCATGATCCAGAGCCGAGGCGTCGCGAACTGCATCCGCGAGGCGAAGACCATCCAGCTCGTCTCCCAGATCCTCTCCGGCAAGGCGCTCGGGATGCAGCTCATGGACGACTGCATCGAAGGGTTCCTGCAGGCGGACAAGATCGAGGGCCACGAGGCGTACATGAAGGCCGTCGACAAGGACCGCTTCCGCCAGTACGCGCCGATCCGCGAGGGCGCCGCCGCCCACTAGCGGATTCAGGGCGCCGGCGGCGGCTCCGGCAAGAGTTCGAGAATAGTCATGCCAAGCTCCTGGTGGAAGAGGCGCGCCAGCCCGTTCCCCGTGAGCGTCGTCGAGAGCGCCTGCAGCCTCTCCGGGTCCATGCTGTCCGGGTTCAGCGCAAGGAACCGCAACCCGTCCGCCGACGCCTCCGCGCGGAACCGCGCGAGCTGCTCCGCGTCTAGCCTTCGCGCGCGCGTGCCGAACTCACCTGCGGTGATCCGGTACCACAGCCGCGTCTCGAGCCAGCGGTCGTAACCCTCCGGTGTCCTCGAAAGGTACCCCTGCAGGATCGGGCGCCCATGGATGGTCTGGTGGTACATTGCCATGCCGTTCACCCAGTAACCGAACGCGGGCGCTTCATGGACGCCGCCGGGGCCCGGCGCCTCAGCCACCCGCAGTAGTCCTTCGCGGGGGAAGCGCCCTTCGTTTGGGTAAAACGTTATCCCCTGCTCCCACAGCGCGACGGCGAGCAGCGCCGCGCCCGCCGCGCCGGCACGCGCGCCCCGCATCCCGAGATGCTCCGTACCCAAGCGCATCCCCGCGGCGGCCAACGGCGCCAGCCAGAGCAGCGCGCCGACCTGGAACAGATAGCCCGCCCGCATCGGCACCCGCATCTGTTCGAACACCGGCAAACCCGAGAGCAGTCCGTAGGGCGACGGAACCGAGATGCCACGCCACTCCACCGGCACTGGGCCCGTGAAGTCGAGGCGCCGCGCCGCGTCCGCCGGATCCTCAAGGGTCGCGAGCTTCACCCTCGGACCCAACGCCAGGAAGAGCGCGCAGGCCATCGCCACCGCGAGCCCCAGCGACACGGCGCGCCCCAGCCGAGGCCGCGCCCCGCGCCGCCAGCCCCAGACGGCCAGCGCAAGCACACACAACGGCGGCGCGAAGGAGATGCTCCGCATCGGGGCGAGCAGATCCAGATACGCCTGCGGAACGCGCTCCTGGCCGGTCACAAGGCAGCGCAGCCACGACGGCGCGAGGAACTGCCCCAGATCCGCCGACCCCCGCACAACGACCCACTCCGCGAAGGAGGAAGTGGTGCCGAGGTGCCCGAGCGACTCGCGCACGCCCGCGGCGAAGATCAGCAGCAGCGGCGACGCGATCGCCAGCGCCAGCGCCCCCTGCCGCAGCCACCCCAGCCACGACGCCCTCGCGGGACGAAGGCGCACCGCCAGCGCGACCGCCACCACGCCGAGCACCAGTCCGCCCTGCGCGAGATAGTACCAGTTGCTGAGCAGCAGCATCGACACCGCCGCGCCCGCGGCCGCCCCGTAGCGGATCCGTGGGGGCTCCTGCGCGCACGCCACCAGCGACCAGGCCAGGAAGAGCAGGTGGCCCGTCGCCTGCAGGCTGATCGCCTGCGCGTTGATGTGGCGGTAGCCGCACTGCATGGCCAGCAGCGCGGCGATCAATGCCGCCAACCGGTCCAGCCCGAGCCGCCGCCCCAGCAGGAACGCCGCCGCGCCGGTCCACAGCGCGTGGCCGAACAGCGCGGACTTCCAAGCGACTTCCATCCCGGCCAGACGCCGCACCGGCGTCGCCAGGATCGCATCGAGCATCTCGAAGGTGTGAAGGTACAGCTTCGCGCCGAACGGCGCGAAGAGCATGTCGGTCGTGTAGGGATTAACTCCGCGGCGCAGCGCCTGGTCGAACCACCAGTGGTTCCAGAACGTCTGGCCCAGGTCGCCTTTGGGATAGAAGAGCGGGTACGCGGTCGGGTTGGCGAAGAGCGCCGCCAGCGGCAGCAGCGCCGCGACCACCAGCACGCCCGCGCAAAGCGCGCGGGAGGGCTCGATGGCTTGGGTGTCGGATCCGGTCACGGGCTGGGCGGAGGTCCTTCGCGTCGTGCCGGGAGGCTAGGCCGGCGTCGCTCAGTCGCCGAGGCCAAACTCCGCCGTCTCGATCCGTTCGCGCAGCGCGGCCATGAAGTTATCCGCCTCCCAGCCGTCGATCAGCCGGTGGTCGAACCCCAGCGTGAGGCACGCCCGCAGCCGCACCGCGATCACGTCCTCGCCGTCCGGGCACTCGACCACCGCAGGGGTCTTCGAGATCGCGCCCACGTGCAGGATCGCCGACTGCGGCTGGTTGATGACCGGCGTGCCCATCAGCGCGCCGAGCTGCCCCGGGCTCGTCACGGTGAACGTGCCGCCCTCGACGTCGGCGGGGGAGAGCTGCCCGTTGCGCGCCCGCCCGGCCGATTCGCCCAGTTTCTTCGCCAGGCCCGCCAGCGAAAGGTTCTCCGTCTCTCGGATCACCGGCACGATCAAGCCCCCCGCCGGGAGCGCCACCGCGACGCCCAAGTTCACCGAGCCGTGGTACACGACCGTCGTGTCGTTGCGGATCGACGCGTTGAACTCGCTGTGCTTCTGGAGGAGCTGCGAGAGCGCCTTGAGGACGAAGGCGAGCGGCGTGAGTTTCACGCCGTGCGCCGCCTCGAAGTCCGCCCGGTGCCGCAGGCGGAGCTTCTCGAGCCGCGTGAAGTCGATCTCGTGCACCGTGTAGACGTGGGCGCTGGTGCGCTGGCTGCGCAGCATGTGCTCCGCGATCATCCGGCGCATGGTTCCCATGGGGGCTTCCTTCGCCGGCGCGGGGGCCTTCGCCGCGGCGGGCGCCGGCTCCGGGCGCGGACGCGCGGGGGCGTCGCGTCGCTCCGCGAGGTACGACTCCAGGTCCCGGCGCGTCACGCGCCCGTGCTGGCCGCTACCCGGCACCTCGGCGATGTCGACGCCGAGCTCCTTCGCCATGTTGCGCACCAGCGGCGTGCTGCGCTGGCGCATCAGCCGCGCGCGCTGCTCCTCGACGTCGCCGGAAAGCTCCTCGACCGGCGTCGAAGGCGCCTTCCCGTTCCCCCGCCCATTGCTTGACTGTGTCAACGGACACGCGGGCTTGGCTGCCTCGGCCGCCGACGCGGGGGCAGCGGGGGAGGCGGCCGCCGATCCCGCCGCCTGCGCCGCCGCCGCGGGCTTCGCGGCGACCACGGCGCCCGCCGGCGCGATCCGCGCAATCAACGTGTCGATCGGCACCGTCGCGCCCTCCGCGAACAGCAGCTCCGCCACCACGCCGGACGCCGGCGCGGGGATCTCCACCTCGACCTTCGCAGTCGAGATATCGAGCAGCGCCTCGCCCTCCTCCACCGCCTCGCCGACCTTCTTGCGCCAGCCGGTGATGGTCGCTTCGGTGATGCTTTCGCCCATCTGGGGCATGATGACGTTCGTGCCGTTGGCCATTGCGTTGCGTCTCCGTGCGCGGGTGGTGCGGTTCTTAGTAGCGGGCCAGCGCGTCGAGCGCCTGCGCCACGTCGTCGATCTGGGGCAGGATCGCCTCCTCCAGCACGGGCGAGTAGGCCACCCACGTGTCGAGCGAGCCGAGCCGCCGCACCGGCGCGTCCAGCCACTCGAAGCAGTGGTCCGTCACCGACGCCACGACCTCGTTGCAGAAGCCCGCGAAGGTCCCCTCCTCGCTCACCACCAGGCACCGGTGCGTCTTGCGCACCGACGCCGCCACGGTCTCCGCGTCGAACGGGACGATGGTGCGCAGGTCGATGATTTCCGTCGAGAGGCCCCGCTCTTTGCGCAGCCGCTCCGCCGCGTCCTCGCAGCGGTGCACCAGCGCGCCCCAGGTGACGATCGTGGCGTCCGTGCCCTCGCGCACCACGCGCGCCTTGCCGAACGGGATCATGAAGTCGTCGCCCGGATAGGCGGCCCGGTTGTACCCTTGGTAGTAGAGGTGCTTGTGCTCCAGGAACAGCACCGGGTCGTCGCCGCGCAGCGCCGTGCGCAGCAGCCCGATCGCGTCGAGCGCGTTGCTCGGATACGCGATGTGCAGCCCCGGGCACTTGGCGAAGATCGCCTCGCCGGTCTGGCTGTGGTACGGCGCCCCGCCGCGGAGGTACCCCCCGATCGGCACGCGCACCACCGCGGGAGCGGTCGACAACCCGCCGGAGCGGTACCGCATCGTCGCCAGCTCGTTCCGGATCTGCATCATCGCCGGCCAGATGTAGTCGAAGAACTGGATCTCCGCGCACGGCTTCAAGCCGCGCAGCGCGTGGCCCACCGCCCGGCCCACGATCCCCGCCTCCGCCAGCGGCGCGTTGAACACGCGCCCCTTGCCGAACTTCGACTGCAGGCCGTGCGTGATCTTGAACACGCCGCCCTTGCCCTTGCACTCCTTCAGGTTCTCCTCGCGGCTCGCGTCCGCCACGTCCTCGCCGAACACCAGGATGCGCTTGTCGCGCGACATCTCCGTGGCCAGCGTGCGGTTCACCGCCTGGCCGAAGGCCACCGCCTCGCCCCCCGGCTCCGGCGTCGACTCCTCCGAGCACGGCGAATAGCCCGAGTACAGGTGGTCCATCGCCTCCGACTTCTCCGGCTTCGGCATCGCGAGCGCCTCCGCCGACGCCTTCGCGACGTTCTCGCGCACCGACTTCTTCAGCGCCGCGACCTCGTCCGGCGCGAGGAGGCCGTCCGCCACCAGGAACTCCTCGAAGCGCTTCAGGCAGTCGCGCCCCGCCTCCTCCGCCAGCTCCTCCTTCGTCCGGTACAGCACGTGGTCGTCCGAAAGCGAATGCGAATACGGCCGCGTCACCATCGCCCGCACCAGCGCCGGGCCGCTCCCGGCGCGGCAATACGCCGCCGCGCGGCGCATCGCCTCGACCGACGCCAGCACATCGGTGCCGTCGCATTCGATCACCAGCAGGCCGGGAAAGCCCGACACCACCGCCGCCACATTCTTCCCCGCGATCGACTCCTCCGCGGGGACCGAGATCGCGTACTCGTTGTCCTCGACCAAGAAGATGACCGGCAGCTTCTTCAGCGCCGCGTAGTTCACCGCCTCGAAGAACTCGCCCTCGCAGGTCGCGCCCTCGCCCGACGTCGCCAGCGACACCTCGTCGTCGTGCGCCGGCAGGTCCAGCCTCTGCTCCCGGATGTAGCGCGCCGCCTCCGCGCACCCAACCGCCTGCAGGAACTGCGTCCCGGTCGGGCTCGATTGCGACGGCACGTTGGCGCGAACCAGGCCCCAGTGGCTCGGCATCTGCCGCGCGCGCGAGTTCGGATCGTCCTTCGCGCCGACCGCCGACATCAGCATCTCCTTCGGCGTCATGCCGAGCTGGAGCATCAGTGCGCGGTCGCGGTAGTACGGGAAGAACCAGTCGTGGCCCGCGCGCAGCGCGACGCCCGCAGCGACGCCGATAGCTTCGTGCCCGGCGCCGGAAATCTGGAAATAGATCTCGTTCCGCTTCTTGAGGCGGATCTCCTCGTCGTCGATCGCCCGTGCGGTGAGCATCGTCTCGAAAAACGCGACGAGCTGCTCGCGGTTGAAACCCTCGGTCGTGTGGGCCACGTCGGCCTCCGGCGCTGGATTCGTCGTGCGGGGTTGAAGGTTCTTGCCGTTTGTCGCCATGTCGGGTACGCTCCGCGCGCGGTGTTGTGGGGAGCTTAGGAAGCGCTTTATCGGCGCGGCAAGGAGGAAATGCCCGCCTGGGGCAGCGCTCGGCCTCGAACCGAAGCTGCGTGCCAATCGCGTCTGTCGCTCCGTCGGCCCTCTTACCAATAAATCGCCGCGGCGGGGAACCAAAACTCAAGGTAGGCTGGACGCGACTTCAGCAGATTCACCACTGGCTTGCGATACTCGAATCTATCATAATTGGAAATCATCTGAGAGTCGAGGGCCGATAGATACGCGATCACAAAAGCGTTGTACTCAAGCGCAGTCTTGTACCCGCTCGGCATCAAGTCCTCGCCGATTTGCGTCGAGTTATGGTTCAAGTTGAAGAGGTCATACTTTCCGGAGACCGTTCCGATCAATCCGGTATCGGACTCATACGAATCCATCAGCATGTGAAGCGCGGATCTAGACATGTGCAACGAATCCTGTGACATGCGGTCGAGCCAGAAGCGGGCGGCCTCGTAGTTCGTCTCAACCCCCCAGCCAGCGAAGTATGCAAGTGCAAGATACCAGCGGCAGGCATCCACCTCTCGGAGCGCTCCACGATTCGCATAGTACGCGAACGCTTCTTCATCCCTCCAGCCTTCTTCGAATCCAAAAATCCAGCATAATCTCTTGCAGGCGTTGGAGTTGCCGTCCGCAGCCGCCTCGACTAGATAGTGCACTGCGCGGCTCCTATCTTCGAGCGACTTGGATGTTTCCCAAAGCAAATCTCCGGCCTCCCCCATCGCATCTCCGCTCCCGGCGGCGATGCCCATTTCAAAGAACTCCATTGCCTTCTGGATCTCCTGCGAAACTCCCCTTCCGTACCTGTAGTTCAATCCGACGTTGAACATCGACATCGGATCCCCGAGCTCGGCTGCGCGCAGATAGTACTTGAATGCGGTGACTGCGTCCTTTTTTTCGATCAGACCCTCCGTATAGAGGTATCCCATCGACCGAAACGCCTCGGGAAACTCCTGCTCGATGGCCTCCTCCAGCAGCTTCAATCCCTTCTCGCGATCCCTGAACCGCTCCGAATCCCAGTAGTACACGTGGAACAACTCATACGTCGCCTTCGGGTACCCCGCTGCGTAGCCCTTCTCGATCATCGAAATCGCTTCGCGCTCGTAGGTGGGTAGGCGCAGCGGCGCGAAGCGCATCCGCCTCGTGCCCTCGATCGTCATCGCGAACGGTTCCTCGGCCTCGAGGGCGATCTCCCAGTACTCTTGCGGGATCGACGGATCCTCCACTCGGAAACCGCAGCCGCACGCGGTCGCCATCGCGACCATCGCACAGGCGGAGGGCTCCTCCTCCAGCGCCACGTCGAGCAGCAACTCCAACGCCCGGGACGGGTCGCCGCCGATGTAGCGCCCCTTCTCCGCGCCCAGCGCGTTCGTGATCACCTCCACGCCGACCTGCATCTTGACGTCGGCCTTCGCCGTCAGAAACCGGTCCAGGTCCCGCCAATGGATCAGGAACCGGCGCGGCGAGGGCTCCGTATCCGCCCCGGGTGTGATGCCCATTTGTTGCGGCGCGGGCGGCGCTGCGGTTGGATCGGCCGCGGGCGCGACCGAAAGGGCGAGAATCCCCAGCAGGATGAGGGCGGCAAACTGAAGTGTGCGCATTGGTGGCGGGCGCTCCCGAATGGGCTATCGTGGCGTCAAGTTGTCTGGATTCCGTCCCTCCGGCAAGCGGAATCGCCCCCGCCCCGACCGCCGCATTCCACTGGAATACGCGAGCGCCCCGGGGGTAGGAATCGCATCCCGCCCGCGGTGGCGCCGAAGGAGGATGCGGATGGAAAGCAAGCAGCCGATTCCCGTCAAGCGCGTGGTGCTTGGCGTCCTCGCCTTGTTCGTTGGCGCCTGGGTGCTCGGGCGCGTGCTCCGCGAGCCCGAGTTCATCGTCTACGCCACCATGCCCGACGCCGGCGCGATCTCCGAAGGCGCCGATGTCCGCGTGTCCGGCTTCGTCGTCGGCGAGGTCAAGGGCGTGGACATCTCGCGCGACGGGCGGGGGGCCGAGGCCGCCCTCGTCCTGCGCCGCCAATATGTGGACCGCATCTTCTCGCCGCCGGACACGTACGCGGTGATCCGCCGCGAGCAGGGGTTCTTCGGTTCGAAGTACCTCGAGATCGTCAACGCCGGCGCGGCGCCGATCGCCGAAGGCGCCACCCTGCGCACGGAATCGAACGAGGCCGTCACCGCCGTGCGCGAAGCCTCCGCCGCCGTGAAGCGCGCGGGCGGCGCCGTCGCCGCGCAGGTGAAGGACCTGCTTCCCGCGGCAGCCGACTCGCCGCGCGCTGTCGGCGAGCAAGCGGAGGCGATCGGCCAAACCGCCGAGGCGGCCCGGGACGAGCTCCGAAACGGCATCGAGTCGGTCCAGGAGCGTCTCGACCACATCGCCAAGTCGGAGGACGGCCAGCACTACAAGGCGATGCTCGACAGCGTCGCGAAGCTGCTCGAGGACGCCGCGCAGGCGTCCGGCTCGAACGCCGAGGCCGCCGGCGAGATCCTTGAACGCGCCGCCGCCACCCTCGAACGGGAACTCCAGACGGTGGACCGCGAGCAACTCGCCGGCCGCCTGGACACCGCGTTCACCGAACTGGAACGCGCGACTTTCGCCCTCACGCGCCTCAGCCACGGTATCGTCGTCGACCTGGTCCGCGGCCCCGCGGACGGCGCCACCACGGGAACGCTGGTGCTCGAATCCCCATGAACGCCCCCGGCCAGGCCGCGGAGGCGCTCGACGCGATCCGCCACATCTTCCGCTCGCAGAAGGCCACCGCCGACGGTGCGCTCGCGCAGCTCGCCGCCGGGGACCTGCTCGCGATCCCCCACGAGGGCGGCAACAGCATCGCCGTCATCATCCGCCACCTGCGCGGCAACATGCTCTCGCGCTGGACCGACTTCCTCACGACCGACGGCGAGAAGCCGTGGCGCCAACGCGACACGGAGTTCGAGCAGCCTCCGCCGGAGACATCGCGAGACGAACTCCTGCGCTGGTGGGAGGAGGGCTGGGGCGTGTTCCTCGCCACCCTCGACTCGCTGGCACCGGAGGACCTCTCCCGGACCATCACGATCCGCGGGCAGGAGCACACGGTCCTCGAAGCGCTCCTTCGCCAGACGCACCACTACGGCTACCACACGGGGCAGCTCGTGCTGCTCGCGCGCTGGCGCCGCGGCCCCGCGTGGGAAACGCTCAGCATCGCCCGCGGCGCCAGCGCGGACTACAAGCCCAGCGGGCGGCACGGCGAAGCGAGGCCGCGCTAAGTCGGGGGTCAGCCTCCCGGAAGCAGCGCGGCGATCCGGTCCGCCTCGCGCAGCCCCGACAGGTACGCCCCGTGCATCGTTGAAGGATACCCGCGGTGCGTGGCTTCGCCCGCGAAGTGGACCCGCCCGTGCGGGGCCGCAAGCGCGTCGCGGTCCTCCGCCGCCGCCCCCGGCGGAATCACGGAGTAGGACCCCAGCGCGAACTCGTCGCCAGCCCAGCGCGTCGCAACCATCGCCTCGGGCTCCGGGACCGTCGCGCCATGGCACTTGCGCAGCTCGGCGAGCACCTCGTCGGCGAGTTGCCCGTCGGTGAGGCGCTCCATGCTCCGCGCCGCCGAGCCAGCCCGCAGCGCCACCAGCACGCGGGACCCGTTCGCCGGCGTGAGCGGCAGGAACCCGGTTTGCGGCTCGTCCGCCGCGCCCGGCATCCGCCCGAACGTGTGCAGGGTCGGGTCCCAGAACGGCTTGGCGAACCGCATCGCGACCTTGTTCAGGACGCCCATGCGCAGGCGGCGCAGCGACGCCAGCATGCCCTCCGGCAGCGGCGGATCGAACGCGACGGACCCCGCCGCCAGCACGCCGAGCGGCAGCGTCACCAGGCAGCGGTCGCCTTCGAACGTCCCCCTGTCGGTCTCCACCTGCACCCGGTCGCCGCCTTGCCGCACTGCGGCGACCCGGTGCGACAACCGGACGTCCACGCCATCCGCGAGGTGCGAAGCCAGTCGCCCGGCGCCGTCCGGGAAAATCCAATCGCCGCCGTCGAAGCCGTCGTCCTCGTTGAGGCTCGCGAGCGAGAGGTCCGCAAGGTCCGTCGCGTAGCTGAGTTCGATCTCGGAGCCCAGCACCCAGCGAACGTCCTGCCGCGCCTCCGCATCGAGGTCCGCGGACCTCAGATAGCGCTCCAGCGCGTCGGCCACGGACAGCTCGGGCGAGGCGCCGCGCCGCGCCTTCTCCAAGGCGGCAAACGCCCGTTCCGCATGGTGCCAAGCGCGTTCGAGCGCGTCGTCCCCAAGCGGCCGGCCATCGGGCGCGAAGAGGCGCATCGAGTCCCAGTCGGTCTTGACAGTCGCAGCGCCGGCGTCTTTCGCGAGCCGGGCGATCGGGTTGCCCTTGGGCCCGTGAATCCACGCCGCGCCCAGATCGACCGCCGCCCCGAGGGAACGGTCGGTCCAAACGCGCCCGCCGATACGCGCGCGGGCCTCCAGCACCAGGACTTCAGCCTCGCTCGCGCGCAGGCTCCGCGCCGCGGCCAATCCCGCCAATCCGGCGCCGACGACAAGCACGCGCCGCCCCCGCGCCCCGCCAGCCGGTGCGCGGAACGTCGGGCCGAATGCGACCGCCGCGGCGAGCAAGCGCAGGAACTGTCGGCGGGGAGGGCGGAAGCACACGGTTGAGGGAGCTCCGTAGAGGGATTCGCGCGGCGCGCCCATGGCAGCGCGCGCGCCGCGGTCCCGCAACGAAGATCGCACGCCGCCGCCGCCACCCCGTTCGCCCTTGCGCGGCACCCTCGCCGCGCCCAACATCAAGCGCTTGAGACGAATGCTCCCCCTGCCCCTTCGGCGGCGTGCACGGCGCGGAACACCTGCCGTCGAGCGTTTGCAGACAGGCCCGAGGAACCAAGAACCCATGCAGCAGCACATCGACACCAACCCGGTCGTCCAGGCGATACGCCCCCACGTCACCCTCATCGACCAGTACCCGCTTGTGATCGACTTCGCCCGCAGCCAGGGCTCGCGGCTCTGGGACTGCAACACCGACAGCTTCAAGATCGACTTCGCCAGCAGCTACTCGTCGATCCCGCTCGGGTACAACCATCCGATCTTCCACGAGCCCGAGTTCGAACGCGAACTACTCGAGACGAACCGCACGAAGATCGCCAACCTCGACGTGCTGTGCGAGCCCTACGCGCGCTTCCTCGACGTGTTCCGCCGCGTCGCCGGCCCGGGCTTCAGCCGCTTCTTCTTCATCGACGGCGGCGCCCTCGCTGTGGAAAACGCCTTGAAGACCGCCTTCGACTGGAAGGTCCATCGCAACCTCCGCCTCGGCAAAGGCGAACGCGGCACCGAGATCATCCACTTCCGCGAAGCCTTCCACGGGCGCAGCGGCTACACGCTCTCCGTCACCAACACCGCCGACCCGAACAAGACGAAGTTCTTCCCGAAGTTCAAGTGGCCGCGCGTCACCAACCCCAAGTGCTACTTCCCCCTCAAGGGCGACAACCTCGACCACACGATCCAGGGCGAGCACGCGTCGCTGGCGGAGATCGACCAGGTCCTCGCGGAGCGCGCCGACGACATCGCCGCGATCCTCCTCGAGCCGATCCAGGGCGAGGGCGGCGACAACCACTTCCGCCCCGAGTTCCTCCGCGCCCTCCGCGAGCGCTGCGACCGGCACGACGTCCTGCTCATCTTCGACGAGGTCCAGACCGGCCTCGGCATGACGGGCCACACCTGGGCTTGGCAGGGCCTCGGCGTGAAGCCGGACATCGTGTGCTTCGCGAAGAAGGCGCAGACCGGCGGCTTCATGGCCACCGACCGCATCCTCGAAGAGCCGCACAACGTCTTCACCGTCCCCAGCCGCATCTCCTCCACCTGGGGCAGCAGCCTCGCCGACATGGTCCGCTGCCGCCGCTTCCTCGAGTTCTACGAGGAGAGCAACCTCATCGACAACGTCCGCGCCCGCAGCGAGCAGATCATCGAGATGCTCCAAACGGTCGCGCAGGAAACCGAGCAGATCCATAACGTACGCGGACGCGGGCTCTTCATCGCGTTCGATCTGGTGGTGCCCGACCAGCGCAACGAGCTGCTGGCGGACCTCGAACGGCGCGGGCTCCTCTGCCTTCCGTCCGGCACCAAGTCGGTCCGCTTCCGTCCGCACCTGAACGTGACGGAGGATGTGGTCGAGGAGGCGATCGCGCTGGTGCGCGAGTCCCTCCTCGTCATCCACCCGGCCGAGTCGGCGCACAACATCTAGGCCGCGCCCACCCCGGCGGGATACGACACGGCGCCCGGAGCGAACGCTCCGGGCGCCGTGGCTTTTCGGGTTCAGGCGTCCTTCTTGCGGAACTTCATCATCATCCAAAGCTGCGCGAGGACCAGCGCGAGCGTGGCGGCGTTGAACAGGATCACCGGCCGCAACTGAAGCGCGATCCCGTAGGCGAGCCAGCTCGCAACGCCGAGGGCGAAGATCAGGAACATTCCCGGATGAATCCCTTCGACGTCCCGCGTCTTCCAAGTCTTCATCACCTGCGGGATGAACGCGACGGTGGTGCAAGTCCCCGCAAGCGTTCCCAGAAGCGGTGCGATTTCGTCCAAGCGGCGGCTCCATGGATCGGGTTGAGGGCAAAGTAGGCGTCGAGGCCGCCCCCGGGGCGCAAGCGCCGCGCAATCCGTTCCGGCCCCCGGACTGGGGAAATCCCTGGGTGCGCCGCTGCGTGGGCCTGCCCTTGGCGGTCCGCTCGATCCGGCGCGCGGTGCCGCTCTGGCTCCTCCTGTTCGCCGTGCCCCCCTTCCTGCTGCTCTGGGTGGCGGGCGCCGCCGTCGCCGAGGGCTGGATCGGCGCCACGGGGGGCGGGGCGTTCCTGGTCCACCTCGGGACGCTCACCGCCTACGCCTTGCTGATGGCGGCCTTCGTGGCGCCGGCCGCGGGTGTCGGCGCCCGCTACATGATCGACCGCACCGCGCTCTTCCACCACTCCGCGCTGACGCCGCTGCGCGCGGTCGACTACGCCGAGGCGGTCCGCGCGCGGGTCCTGGTCTCGACGCTGATCGCGTTCCTGGTCGCGGCCGCCGCGGCGTTGGGAATCGGGTGGCACCTGCACTGCGCCAACCCGGGGCACTTCGGCTCGATCCGGTCGTCCGAGCTCGGACTGCTGATCGATTTCGTCCCGCCGCTCCGGGTCGGACTCGGCACGCGCCAGCCGGACTGGGACGGGCGGCTGCTCTACGCGCTGCTCGCTTGCATGGTCGTCGCGTTCACCGCGAGCGCCCACGCCCGCGCGATGCTGAACGCCGCCATCCGGCCCCACGGCGCCGCGCCCGTGTTCGGGACGGTGTTCCTCGTCTTCGGCACCATGGTGCTCTTCGTCCTGCGCTTCAAGCTGCTGACGTCGGCGTCCATCACCACGCTGCTCCTGCCCGGCGCTCCGAACGCCTACATGGCGCTGTTCATCCTGACAGAGGTAGTAATGGCCGCGCTGTGGATCAGCGCGGCCAAGGTGGCGGAGGCTCTCACCGCCAACAGCATCGCCGGATCGCTCAGCGGCGATCGCGGATAAGCGTCAGGAACTCGTTGCGCGTCTGCGGATTGGTCAGGAACTCGCCCCGCATCGCCGAGGCGAGCGTCGAGCTGTTCTGCTTCTCGACCCCGCGCATCATCATGCAGAGGTGGCGCGCCTCGGTCACGACCGCGACGCCGGCGGGCTTGAGCACCTCCATCAGGCAATCCGCGATCTGGCCGGTCATGCGCTCCTGCACCTGCAGGCGGCGCGAGAAGAGCTCCACGATCCGCGGGATCTTCGACAGCCCGATCACCTTGCCGTTCGGGATGTACGCGACGTGCGCCGTGCCGAAGAACGGCAGCATGTGATGCTCACACATCGAGTAGAACTCGACGTCGCGGACCAGCACCACGCCCGAGTAGTTCTCGGTGAAGATCGCCTCGTTCAGCAGCTCCTGCAGATCCATCCGGTAGCCGCGCGTCAGGAACGCCATCGACTTGTCGACGCGGTGCGGCGTGCGGAGGAGCCCTTCGCGATCCGGGTCCTCGCCAATCTTCGCGAGCATGTCGCGGACATTGTCTTCGAGCCCCAGCGAATCGCCCGAGACCTCGTCGGCGACGGCGGGGAAGTCGTCACCCGAGTAGTTGCGCATCACGTCCTCCACGTGGGCGGATGCCTTGCCCGGCGCCTTCCGGCCCTTGGCAGGAACGTCGAGGTAAGCAGCATCCGTAGCGGTAGCCAAGCTTTTCCGGTACATGTTGGGGGCCATCCTTGGGAGCAGTGTCTCCAGACCCGATAAGACCAAGTTTCGGGCCAGTTCCTTCCGCGCGTCGCCGATTCCGTGGGGCCTTGACACAGGGGCGCCCGCCGGCATACGCTCCCAAACAGGTTCGACATTATCCTCATTGTGAGACTTCGATGGCTCCTCCCCGCGACCGCACCGCATGGCTGAAGGGTGGCGACTCCCACTGCGTCGACCACGGCACGCTCCCGGAGCGCCCCTACCGCCTTCTCCTCCTAGGGCCGCCGGGAAGCGGCAAGGGCACGCAGGCCGAGATGATCACCCACCGGCTCGGCACGTGCCACCTCTCCACCGGGGACGTGTTCCGCTTCGCCAAGCGCGCCGGCGCCAACAGCCCCGTCATGCGCGAGGCGCTCGAAGCGATGCAGCGCGGGGACCTCGTCACGGACGAGACAGTGACCGACATCGTGCGCGACCGCAGCCAGTGCATGATGTGCGCCCACGGCTTCCTGCTCGACGGCTACCCGCGCACCCAGTCGCAGGCGCAGGCGCTGGACGGCTTCCTTCACGAACTCGGCGCGCGCATCGACGCGGCGCTCTTCCTCCGCGTGGACGACCGACTCCTGATCGACCGCCTCACCGGGCGCCGCTCCTGCCCCGCGTGCGGCGCGATCTACCACACGATCTTCAATCCGTCGAAGGCGGGCGACCAATGCGATGCCTGCGGCGGCGCGCTGGTGCAGCGCGGCGACGACCGCCTCGAGGCCGTTACCCGGCGCCTCGAGATCTGGCGCGAGACCGAGGCGATGCTATTCGCGCACTACTCCGCGGCGGGACTCGCCGTCGAGGTGCCCGCGGAAGGCCCGCCGGTCGAGGTGTTCGCGAGCCTTGAACGCGCGCTCGCCGAGCACCTCGCCGCACGCGACGGAGCGGCCGCTACGCACTGACGCGCCTGGCGTGGCGGGCGAGCAGGCGCCGTAGGCGGCCCAACGCGGTCGCCACGGCGCGCCACACGACCCGCAGCGCGTGCGCAAGGCGTGAGAAAGCCCCGTGCGCGAAACCCCAGGCGACCGTGAGCCGCCCGCCCAGCGGCTTCCGCAGGCGAGCCCCCCGGAACACCTGCCCGATGCGTCCCACAGCGGACCCCGCGGCGCGCCGCGCAGTCCGCAGCGCGACGCGCAGCCGCTGGCGCAGCCGGTGGTGCTTCGCGCTCTCGACCGCGGTCCGGGTGCCGTGTTCGATATAGCGGAGCCAAACCCGCGCGAAGGCGAACTCCAGTGCGAGGATGGTGACCCCCGCCCCAAGCACAACTAAACCGGGCCCCGGCATCGGGATCATGGCGACCCCTAGCAGGAGCACCGTGGTTCCCACCACGAACACCACAACCCGCCGCGCGTTGCGCAGCGTCGCATCGCCGAAATCCTCCGGCGGGTCCTTGGGCTGCCGCCGCGGAAACCAGCGGCGCCAGTGCTTGATCGGCATGGCGGATACTCCAACCTTCCCTGCTAACCCATGCTGCGGTGCCACGCTGTCAATCGCAAGGAGGGCTTTCCGTCACAAAGGCCGCTTGCTCTTGAAGACCGCGCAGGACAGCGGCGGCAGCACCAGGTTCACCGAGTTCGAGCGTCCGTGCCACGGCACCGGGGTCGCCTCGACTCCGCCGAAGTTGCCGACCCCGCTGCCCCAGTACTGCGGCGCGTCGCTGTTCAGCACCTCCTGCCAGTGCCCGCCCCAAGGCACGCCGACGCGGTAGTTGTGCCGCACGATCGGCGTGAAGTTGCACACGAAGAGAAGCACCTCGTCCTGCGCCTCGTTCTTGCGCAGGAACGTGAACACGCTCGCCATCGCGTCGTCGCAGTCCACCCACTCGAAGCCGTGCGGGTCGGAGTCGATCTCGTAGAGCGCGGGCTCGCGTTTGTAGAGGTGGTTCAGGTCCGCCACCCAGCGCTGGACGCCGGCGTGGTTGGGGAACTGGAGCACCCACTCCTCGAGCTGCCACTGGTAGTTCCACTCGGGCACCTGGCCGAAGTCCTGCCCCATGAAGAGCAGCTTCTTGCCGGGATGGCCCCACATGTAGCCGTACAGCAGGCGCAGGTTGGCGAAGCGCTGCCACTCGTCGCCGGGCATGCGGCCGAGCATCGAGCCTTTCCCGTGCACCACCTCGTCGTGCGAGAACGGCAGCATGAAGTTCTCGGTGAACGCGTACAGCATCGAGAAGGTCATCTTGTTGTGGTGGTACGGGCGGTGGATCGGGTCCTTCGAGATGTAGACCAGCACGTCGTGCATCCAGCCCATGTTCCACTTGAATCCGAAGCCGAGCCCGCCCACGTAGAGCGGCTTCGAGACCATCGGCCAAGCGGTCGACTCCTCGGCGATCATCATCGTGTCGGGGAACTGGCCGTAGACCTCCGCGTTGAGCTGGCGCAGGAAGCCGATCGCATCGAGGTTCTCGCGGCCGCCGTACTTGTTCGGCACCCACTCGCCTTCCTTGCGCGAATAGTCGAGGTAGAGCATCGAGGCCACCGCGTCCACGCGCAGGCCGTCGATGTGGTACTTCTCGAGCCAGAACAGCGCGGAGCAGAGCAGGAAGTTCCGCACCTCCGTGCGCCCGTAGTTGAAGACGAACGTGCCCCAGTCCTGGTGCTGCCCCTGCCGCGGGTCCGCATGCTCGTAGAGGTGCGTGCCGTCGAAGAACCCGAGCCCGTGGCCGTCCTTCGGGAAGTGCGCCGGCACCCAGTCCAGCAGCACGCCGATGCCCGCCTGGTGCAGCGCGTCGATCATCGCCATCAGGTCGTGCGGCTCGCCGAAGCGGCTCGTCGGGCAGAAGTAGCCGACCGTCTGGTAGCCCCAGGACCCGTCGTACGGGTACTCGGTGATCGGCAGCAGCTCGACATGGGTATACCCCATGCGGACGCAGTACTCGGAGAGCTGCCTCCCGATCTCGCGGTACGAGAGCCAGTTGCCGTCCTGGTCGCGGCGCCACGATCCGAGATGCAGCTCGTAGACCGAGATCGGCGCCTTCAGGTTCTGGCGGCTTCCGCGGGACGCCATCCAGTCCTGGTCGTTCCAAGAGTAGCCCTCCAGCTCGTACACCTTCGACGCGGTCGCGGGGCGCACTTCGGCGGCGAAGCCGAAGGGGTCCGCCTTGTCCGCCTGGTACATGTGGAAGCGCGAGGCGATGTGGAACTTGTAGGTGTCGCCCTGCTTCACGCCCGGGATGAAGATCTCCCAGACCCCGGCGCCGGGATGCACCGACATCGGGTGCGCCCCCCGGTCCCAGCCGTTGAAGGAGCCGATGACCGAGACGTACTCGGCGTTCGGCGCCCAGACCGCGAAGGTGGCGCCGTCGGCGCCGTCGCGGTGCACGAGGTGGCAGCCGAACTTCTCCCAGGTGCGGTAGTGCGTGCCTTCGCCGAAGAGGTGCAGGTCGAAGTCGGAAAGGATCGTTGCCTTGCCGAGGGAAGCCTTCGCGGCGGGGGATTCCTTGCGCTTGGGAGCCATTTCGCGTTTGTGGCCTTTCGCGTGGAGGCGCTCGCCCGGACGCTACGGCGCGTTCCGGGGGCGGAGAAATTCGTACGGACGCTACGTGTTGGTTAGGCGCTGGCCCGCCGGGGGTTCAAGCGGAAGCCGGGCGGTTGAAATTTTTAGCGTTGTGCTTCGCTATGGGCAGCGCGCTTCCCCATCCACCCCGCCAACGCCCCCCCGTACGCGGCCACCAACGCAACCAGCGCGTCGTCCAACGGCCCCGGCACCAGGTCCGGCATCACCACATACGCCAGCGCAAGCGCCCCCCAGCCCATGGCCCGCGCCACCGCGAGCGCCCGCTCCGGCGCCGTGTCGCCGCGCGCCTCCAGCATCGGTCCCGGCAGCGCGCGGCGCCGCTCCCGGTCCACCACTGCCAGTTCGAAATCCACGAGCTCGAGCAGGCGCGCGCCGTCGCCCGCGAGCAGCAGCCGCGACTCGCCGAGCGACAGCCCGCCCGCTTCGCGCAGCCGCAGCAGGAACCGCCGCTGGGCTTCGTCCAGCGCCGCCTCCACGTTCTCCGGCAGCAGCAGCGCGGGGCGGTGCAGGTCCCACGCG
Source organism: Candidatus Sumerlaeia bacterium (assembly GCA_033764015.1). Lineage (GTDB taxonomy): Bacteria > Sumerlaeota > Sumerlaeia > SLMS01 > JANRJK01 > JANRJK01. The sequence goes on from JANRJK010000030.1 coordinate 43,975, forward strand.
AACAGCGCCGCGAAGGCCACACCGGCGAGCCACTCCGGTTCCGGCGCGCGCCACAGCGACGGCCCCACCCCCAGCACAACCGCCCACCCCAGCGCCACCGGCCGCCCCGGCCGCGTCGCGCGCGCCACCGCCAGCGCCAGCGCCGCAACCAGCAACGCGCTCAGCGCGTGCGAGGCGACCACTCCGCCCAGCCGCAGCAGCGTCGGCGGCCCCTCCGCCGGCGCGGCGGGTGGCGGGTCGATGCTCCGCGCGAACACTGCGGAGAGCACGAGCCACAGGCAGATCAGCCAGAAGCCCGCGCCGCCCTTCCTAGTGTCGCCGAGCACCCGCCATGCGCCAGCGAGCGAGAGCAGCAGCAGCAGGGCGAACAGTGCGCCGAGCCCCACCGCGAGCCCCGACAGCTCCTCGCCCTTCCCGGCGGCGAGGAACACCGCCGCCCCCAGCAGCAGCCCCGCGCGGTGCATCGACTCAGCCACCGCGCGCGGCGCCGGCCCCGCGCCCCAGTGCGGGATGCGGTAGGGACGCGCGGTCACCGCGACGGCGGCGGCGCGTCGTGCAGCGGCGCACCAGCCTCCCCCGTCCAAGAGTCGCGGTCGCGCCCCGTGAAGGGCACTCCGTCCATCAACGAATTCACCGCCCGGTTCGCCCGCCGCAGCTTCCCCAGGATCCGCTCCGCCGCCGGCGCGAGCGTCGGCGAGTACGGCGTCGCTTCGATCCAGCGCTCCGGGGGAATCACGAACCGGAGGCCGCTCTGATACCATGCGCGGGCCTCGCGCGCGGACGCCGGCTCGTAGCCCATCACGCTCGAATCGCGGGCGAGCGCTACGTCCCCCTCCCGCTCGAAGCGCTCCGCCACCAGCAGCCGCGTCGCGATCACGTCCGACTGGTTCGGCATCCCCTCCAGCAGCCGGCGGACGCGCTCCGAAGCCGCGGTCAACGCGACCCCGTCCTTGGCGTCCTCCACCAGCGTCGCCACCTGCGCCAGATCGATCCGCTCCCGCAGCGGGCGGAAGTCGCGCGCGCCGGCGAGGCGCGAAGAGGCGTCCGCCAGCCGCTGCTTCTGGCGTTCCGTGCGGATGCCCAGATGGTGGAGCGCGAGCGCTTCGAACGCGTCCAGCGCCGGATGGGCGAGGTCCGCCCCGGGCACCTCGAGCAAGGTGTCCCGCACATCGCGCCAGCGCCCCTGCGCGGCGAGCGGTTCCAGCTTCGCGAGGGCGTCCCGCTGCGCGCGCGTCAGGCGCGGCAGGTTGTTCTCCGCGGAGACGCCGGTCAGCGATCCGGGGTCGCGGTCCACCCGCGGCGGCCCGCCGGCGTCCCGGAGGGTCGCGGTCGCTGCGTACACCGCGAGCACCGCGAACGGCAGCAGCGCCTTCAGCCAAGCGGTGCGCGCACCCTCCGCCGGGTGCCTCGGCGCGCCGTCGGCGGGGGCGAGCGCGGCCCCTTCCGGCTCCCAGGGGATCGGGAGCCGCGCATCCTTCGCGGATGGGTCCAGTTCTGAGCGGTCGTCGGGGCTTGACATGGGCGGGGTGGCGGGGTGTTCCTTCCGGGTTCCTTTGACTGGGGCGTACGCCGAACTCCAGCGGCGCACTCGGTCCTGGGTATCACCACCGCACTAGAAGGAGTGCAGCATGTCCATCGCGCCAGAGCGCAAGACGGCGGTAATCGGCGAGTACCGCCTCAATGAGAAGGACACCGGCTCCGCCGACGTCCAGATCGCGATCCTCACCGAGCGGATCAACAACCTCACCGACCACTTCAAGCTCAACAAGAAGGACCACCACAGCCGCCGCGGGCTGCTGATGATGGTCGGCAAGCGCCGCCGCCTGCTCGACTACATCCGCCGCACCGACATCGCCCGCTACCGCGAGCTCATCGGCCGCCTCAACCTCCGCAAGTAGCAGGCCGCGCCCCGTGCGCCGCCAACGGAACAGAGCGCCCCGGCGGACCATACTCCGCCGGGGCGCTCCGCATTCAACCCCGCAGCACGTCGGCCATCGTGAACACGCGACCCGCCGCCGACGCGTCCGCGCGGGCCGCGAGGAACACCGCCGCCCGCAGCGCCCCCTCCGCGTAGACCCGCCGCCCGAGCACCCGCGTCCGCCAGCCCAGCGCCAAGTCCCCCGCCGCGCTTTCCAGCGCCACGTCGTGCAGCGCGTGGCCGCCGAGGTGCGCCTCCGGCACGCCGAGCGCGCGCTGCCGCGCGGGGTCGCGCACCGACGAGATGCCGGCCTCGCCCGCCTCCTCGGCGCCGAGCCGCGCCAGCTCGCGCATCCATGCCCTCGCGGTCCCGCTCTTGTCGCGTTTCGCCGCCTGGTGCGACTCCGTGATCGAGGCGCGCAGTCCCGCGAGCGCGCCCGGGAACTCGCCCGCGGCCCACTCGAGCGCCGCCTGCAGCGCAACGAGCGGCGCCGCCATGTTCGCCGCCACCACCGCGCACGTCGTCGAGGCGGACACCAGGCGCTCCACCTCGCGGCGGTCGAAGCCCGTGGTCCCCATGACGAAGGGGATCCCCCGCGCGCAGTACCAGCGCGCGTTGTCCACCGCCGTGTGCGGAGTCGAAAAGTCGACCGCCACCGCCGCGCCCCCGAAGGACTCCAGCGCGAATCCGTCGCGCATCGACGGCGTCAGCGCGACGAACCGATGCCCGTGGATCGAAATCGACGTCCCGCGGCGCCCCTCCGAGGTCAGCGTCACCGGCAGGAACCGGAACGCTCCCGGTGCCGGGCACTCGCACGCCGCCGCGAGCACCTCGCGGCACATCGCCCCGGGCAGGCCCGCAAGCAGCAGGGAAACAGCGTGATGTCCGCTCATGGCGCCAACTCCACGTCGACGTCGATGGTGAGCCCGTCCCGGGCCAGTTGCTTGTCCGGCGGAAGCTTTGCGTTCGTCTCCGCGTGGTCCAGATCATGGGTCATGTGGACGAACCAAGTGCGCGCCGCGCCGATACGCTCCGCCGCCGCCACCGCCTCATCAACCGTGAAATGCGTCGGATGCGGACGGTGCCGCAGCGCGTTCAGCACCAGCGTCTCGACACCCTCCAGCAGCGCCCAGGACTCGTCCGGAATCCGCGACACATCCGTCAGGTAGGCAAACTTCCCGAAGCGGAAGCCCAGGATCGGGAGCCGCCCGTGGAAGAGCGGAACCGGGACCACCGCGAGCCGCGCCGCGCGGAACGGGCCCTCCACGGGCACGAGGTCGAGCTGCGGGATCCCGCCGCCCTGCTGCACGCCGGACTTGAAGCAGTAGTCGAACCGCCGCCGCACGTCCTCGAGCGTCTCCCCCGAGCCATGCACCGGGATCGCGCCGCCCTGCGCGAAGTTGTAAAGGCGGAGGTCGTCGATGCCGACCGTGTGGTCCGAATGCGAGTGCGTCAGCAGCAGCGTGTCGATGCGCGGGATGCGCGCGGCGAGCGCCTGCTCGCGGAAGTCCGGCCCGCAGTCGATCAACACCGAACGCCCCTCGCCGCGCAGCCAGAAGCTGGTGCGCAGGCGCCGGTTGAGCGGGTCGGCAGAGGTGCAGACCGGGCAGTCGCACAGCAGCACCGGGATTCCGGCGCTGGTGCCGGTCCCGAGAAACGTCCCCTGCATCCGCGCCATCGCCGCCACCGGATCACCCCGCCGCGGAAGACTCCGCGCCGCCAAAGACCCGCACCAATCCCGGAGCGTCAACCGCAGCCGTCGGCGCTTGGCGCGGTGTGCCGGACCTAGCCTCCCCGAACCGTCACCGTACTAGAAGTCCCGTTGCGGTCATCGCCTCCGCCCTGCGGCCGAGGTTGAGCAGCACAGATATGTCCGAGGAACCATTCGCCGTGACCAAATCGAGAAATCCGTCCCCATTGAAGTCCGCAGCCTCCAGATTCACGATCGAATAACCGGCATCGAATCCAAGGTAAGGGCCGAATGTGCCGTCACCGCCACCACCACTGCCGTTCCCGGGCAACACTGTCACGTTGTCCGAAAACTGATTTGCCGTTGCAATGTCCAGGATTCCATCGCCGCTCAAATCCGCTGCCACGATTCCATACGGACCATCGCCGACGGGATACTCCACTGCATTGGCGAAGGTACCATTTCCCATCCCCCCTGTGCCATTGCCTAGCAGAACGGAGACGCTGTCGCTTCCCAGGTTGGCCGTGGCGATATCCATAATGCCATCCGAATTTAAGTCCGCTGCAACTATCCCGTAAGGCGCATCTCCTGTGGGAAGTGTCACCTGGGGTGCAAAGGTTCCATCCGGTCCCGAACCATTGCTATTGCCGAACAGGATCGAGACGGTATCGGGAAAGATGTTGGCTGCCGCGAGATCGGTAACCCCATCGGAATTGAAGTCGCCAGCCGCGATGAATCTCGGGCCCTCTCCCACCGCATAGTTCACTGCCGGAGCAAAGGTCCCATCGCCACTTCCCGCGCTCCCGTTTCCAAGGAAAACCGAAATGGTGCCTGCGAAGAGATTGGCGATGGCGAAATCACTGATCCCGTCGCCATTGAAGTCGCCGACCACGCCATGGTTTGGTGAATCCCCAGCGGCATATTCAGCCGCGATGGCGAACGTCCCATCGCCACCACCTAGAATCACCGTCGCTTTGTCGGCAAAGTCGTTTCCAGTAATCAAGTCCACCGCGCCATCATCGTCGAAGTCTCCCGGCATCACCGAGCGGGGCCCACCCGGCACCGGATTGTCTGCGAACTTGGAAAAGGTGCCGTCACCAATCCCACTCTTGCTGCCACCGAGCAAAACGGAAACCATTAGGCCATTCGGACTTGCGACCGCCAAATCCAGCACCGAGTCGCCATTGAGGTCTGCTGCGGCAACATCGCTTACCGGCTCGCTGAACGTGATGAACTCTTGGTCGAAAAACGTGCCGTGGCCGACGCCATTCTCACCCAAACCAACAAGAAGTGTCACCTTGTTCGATGAGGAGTCGGCAGTCGCGAGGTCCGTAATCCCATCCTGGTTGAAGTCGCCGACGGCGATTCCCGATGGATCATCACTCACAAAGAATGCACTGGGAAACCCAAAGGTGCCGTCCCCCACTCCTCCAACGCCATTACCGAGGAGAATAGCGACAGAGTCCCTGTCGAGGCCCCACGTACAACAGGTAATGTCGGTAACTCCGTCTTCGTTCAAGTCCCCGAGGGCCAAGGCCATTGCGAGTCCCCCCACATTGTATCGGACCTGCTCCGCAAAGGAGCCATCGGCGCCGCCATTGCTGCCATTGCCGAAGAGGATGGAAACGTCCTGTGAGTCCTGATTGGCCACGATCAAATCTAGAATTGAGTCGCCATTCAGGTCAACTGTCAACACGTCCTGTGGAGCGGAACCAGCAGGGTAGTGAACCGGGGAAGCAAAGGTTCCATTACCACTTCCCAAGAGCAGCGAGACATCATCGGACTCCGAATTCGCAGTGACCAAATCAAAAATAGAGTCCCCGTTGAAGTCCGCAGTGATAATCGCCCCCGGATTGTTCCCAGCCGAAAAGTTCTGCGCAACCGCGAAGGTGCCACTCCCGGTGCCTCCGGGTCCGGCAAGACCAAGCAAAATCGACACACTATCGGCCCGGGTGTTGGCGGTTGCAATGTCAAGGATTCCATCCCCGTTGAAGTCGCCGGTGGTCAACGCAGTGGGCAGTCTGGCGGTTCCGTAGGCCGTCTGAGCGGCAAAGGTGCCATCTCCCACGCCACTGGTCCCGTTGCCCAGGAAGACCGACACTGAATCCACACGGGAATTCGCAACCGCCAAGTCGAGGATTCCGTCGCTGTTGAAGTCCTCGGAAAGGATCGCGCTCGGAGAGCCCGCCGCCGGGTAGAGAAACTTCGGCGCGAAGGTGCCATCGCCGACCCCCCCGGTGCCATTTCCCAAGTGCACGGAAACCGCCGAGCTCGTAGAATTGCCAACCGCCAGATCAAGAATGCCATCTCCATTGAAGTCTGCTGTGACAATGTCCAGTGGCCTGACGGCCGCCTCGATCGTCGGGAAGGGAAACCCCTTCCACGACGGGTCAGCCCATGCCGCTGCCGATGCCTGCAGCAACGGAACCGCAGCCAGCAAGGGTGACAGGTGTTGGCGGATCGCCCGATACTCGAACGGAAGTAGCATTTTCACAGCCCCAAGCATTGAAGTCGTCCCGAAGCGGACAATCAATATCGTGTTAGGGCGGCGCAAGCGGTATCCGCCCACGCCTTGCCTTCGCGGATGATTGGATCGAAGTGTCTCCCCGGAAAGGCGCCCGCTCCGCCTCACCCCTCGCGGACGATGCGGAAGCCGACCTCGGGAAGCGCGTCGTCGGGCGCCTGCCGGCCGCGGACCGTGACGCCGAGGTTGCGCACGTTCGAGAAGAAGCTGCCGCCGCGGAGCACCCGCCGTGGAACACCGGCGGCGGGCTTGCTGTCGTTGCGCGGGTTTTCGCGGACCGTCGTGTTGGTGTAGAATGATTCGCCGAAGTAATCGAGGCACCACTCGGCGACGTTGCCAGCCATGTTGAGCGCCCCCGTCTCCTGCGCGGCGCCGGCGTCGGCGGCGTTGACAGGCACCGTCTTCACCGCCGTCTGGCCGAAGTTCGCCCGGGTGCCGTCGGGCTCCGTGGTCCCCCACGGGTAGGTCGCGTTGCCGCGCCCACGGGCGGCTCGCTCCCACTCCGCTTCCGTCGGAAGGCGGAACTTCGCTCCGGCCTCGCGCGAGAGCCACTCGGTGTACGCCACCGCCGCGTGCCACGTGACGCCGTTGGCAGGGTGCAGCTCGCGCCGCGTCAGCGGGGCGTAGCGGCCCGTCTTCTCGTCGCGGACGATGTTGAACTCTTTCTCCGGGGTGTAGAGCGCGCCGGCTTGCGCGCCGACCCGGTTGAGGAACGTCGCGAACTCGAGCGCGGTCACCTCGTGCCGTCCGATCGAGTAGGCGGAAAGCGTGATCGAAGCCACCGGACCCTCGTCGGGGCTGGCGCCGTCGCTGACCCGTCCGCGGGTGAAGGCCCCAGCGGGCACCTCCGCCAGCACCGGGTTCTTGGCGATCGTCAGCGCGACTTCGTCCGCCAGCGCCAGGAAGCGCTCGTCGCGCATTTGCCGCTGCGACTCCATCGCTTCGTCCCATACACGGAACCAACCGGCGAAGCCTTCGGACGCCTCGAAGTCCCGCCGCAGGTCCGCGAGCTTCTGATCCGCGCGCGTCGGGGTCGCGGTTCCTTCCGGTGAAGCCGTCGGGCGGGGTGTCGAGCGGGGCGGCGGTGCTGTCGTCGCGCCCGGGGCCACGGTTGCTTCGGCTGTGGGGACCGGGGCGGTCGTCGGCTCCGGCGTTGGGACCGGCACCGCGGCGGCCCCGGTCGGCACGGGGGCTGGTGTGGCGGTCGGGGATGGAGTTGGCCCCGGGATCGCCGCGGAGTTGTCGGGCTCGCCGCCGCCACCTGTGAGCATGGCGGCGAGGACCACCGCTGCGATCACCGTGAGGCCGGCGAGCCCGCCGAAGATCATCTTCTTGCTGGAACCGGGCGCGGCGGCGGGCTCCGCCTGCACTACCGGAGCGGGTGGCGCGGCGGGGGCCGGGGCCGTCCCCACTTTCGTCGCCGAGACCATCGTCGCGCCGGCTTCTCCGCCTGACACCAGTGGCGCGGGCGCCTCCGACGGGGCGGCCATCGCCCAGGTCGCCTCCTCCGCCACGCGCTTCTTGGCTTCCGCCAACCGCGCTCCAGCCAAATCGTCAGTCGCCGTCGTCCGCTGGATGTCGTCGACGGTCTCGACGTAGGTGTCCTGCGAGATCGGCTTCGTCTTGCCGGCGAACGCCGCGCCGCTCGGCTCCGTCAGGTCGGTCGCGCGCGAGGGCATCGTGTCGTCCGTCGCGAGCGCGGGCGTGGACGGCAGGGTGGCGCCGGCGACGATCGGCTGCGCGCCGAACTGCGTCATCGAGCCCCAGACCTCGGTCATCTTGCGGTCGAGGATCGACCCGAGCGTCGCCATGATTCGCTCGCCCAGCTCGTGCGCGTCCTGCGGGCGGTGCCGCGGATCCTTCTCGAGGCACTGCGCGACGAGCGCGTCGAACTCCGCGGGCACGTCGGGAAGGATCGCGCGCACGGAGGGCGGGCGCTCGCTGAGGTGCTTCGCCGCCACCGTGTACGGGGTGCCCTCGAACACGGTCTTGCGGCTGAAGCAGTAGAACATCACGCAGCCGAATGAATAGAGGTCCGACAGGTGGTTGATGTCGGACGCGCCGCGGACCTGCTCCGGGGACATGTAGGTGGGCGTGCCGATCGCCTGGCCGGTGACCGTCAGGTTGTCGCCGCCGGAGGTCATCTGGCTGTTCGAGTCGATGTGCGCGATGCCGAAGTCCATCACCTTCACGCGCCAGCGGCCCTTGCCGAGGTCCGCCACCATCATGTTGTGGGGCTTGATGTCGCGGTGCACGATGCCCATTTCGTGCGCCCGCGAGATGCCCTCGCAGGCGAGGCTGAGCACGCGCCCGAGGTCGCGCACCCTCAGCCCCGGCGGCGGCTTCTGGATCACTCCCTGCAGGTCGCGGCCCTCCACGTACTCCATGACGATGTAGATGCCCTCGGGGCCGTCGTGGAATTCGTAGATCTGGACGATGTTCTCGTGCGTGAGGCGCGCAACGGTCTTCGCTTCGCGCACGAAGCGGGCGAGGAAGCCGGGCACCTCGAGCGCCGCCGGGTGCGGCACCTTGATCGCCACGTCGCGACCCAGATCGAGCTGCCGGGCGCGGTAGACCGCGCCCATGCCGCCGGCTCCGAGCGTCTTCACGATCTCGTATTTGCCGAGGATGATGCTACCGGGGGCTAGCGTGTCCATCGAGGCCAAAGATCGGGCAACCTTGGGCGTAAAGCCGGGGGATCGCCGGCGAGGATGAAGCCCCCGCGGGCGCGGTCAACAGGGAAGCCCGGCGGCGCCAGCGGGGGCGCCGGGCCGGGAACGAAGCTCCGTCGCGGTGGCGGCCGGCGGGGGCCCGCCCCCTCAGCCCCCCGGTTCCACTGGTGGGATCTTCGGCCGCCGGAGGCCCCCCGGTGGCGGGGGCAGCGGCCGCGGTCCCGCAGGGTTCGGCACGCTGGAAAGCGGGCGCGGCGGGGGAGCGGCGGGCCATTGGGGCATGGATTGCGGCGGCGGCGGGGCCTGCGGGGGCGGCGGCATCGGCGGGCGCATCGGCGGAGGCATGGGCGGCAGCGACGATGGGAAGCCGTGCGGAGGCGGCGGCGGTGCGGCGTGGGGCATCGACTGCGCCGGATCGGGCTCCGTCACCGGCATCGGCACCGGGGCGCGCGGCACTTCGGGGATCGCGCGCGAGGTGGGCGCCTCCCCCAGCGATGGTTCGTGCTGCGGCGGCGGGGGAGGCGGTGGCGGTGCGGCCGGTCGCGGGAGCGGCTGCGGCGGGGGCGGCGCCTGCGCCTGCGGCCTGCGCACCGCGGGACTCGACGTGCGTCCGAAGTTGGTGCTGTTATCGTCCCCCCGCATGTTGTTGTAGTCGCTTTCCGCGTCGATGGCGAAGCGCCCGCCCGCGCGCGACTCGCTGCCGGGCAGGTCGTAGTCGCCGCCGATGAACACCCACGGGTCCTCGGTGTCCTCCCAGTCCGAGCCCGGCGTGATGCCGATGCCGCGGATCTTGAGCTGGAGGTCGTTCCCCGAGTCGGCGGCTCCGAGCGCCTCCTCCGTCGAGATGATTCCGCGCTTCAGGAGCTTGAACACCGACTTGTCCATGGAGACGATGCCCTCCTGGTTGTCGATGGAAAGCGTCTCCTTGATCGTGCCGAGGAGCCCCTTCATGATCAGGTCCTGGATGCGCGGCGTGTTGACGAGGATCTCCGCGGCGAGCGCGCGGCCCCCGCCGATGCGCGGCACGAGGCGCTGCGAGACGATCGCCTTCAGGTTGTGCGCGATGTGGTGGAGCACCTGCTCGCGCTGCTCGCCCGGGTAGAAGTTCAGGATGCGCTCGATCGTGATCACCGTGTCGGTCGAGTGCAGCGTCGCGAACACCAGGTGGCCCGTCTCCGAGGCGTGGAGCGCGAACTGCACGGTCTCCGCGTCGCGGAGCTCGCCGATGCAGATCACCTGCGGCGCCTGGCGGAGCGTGTTCTTCAGCGCTTCGTGGAAGCTGAAGGTGTCGATGCCCACCTCGCGCTGCGTGACGATGGAGCGGCGGTGCCGGTAGAGGAACTCGATCGGGTCCTCGATGGTGACGATGTGTCCGGTGCGCGAATGGTTGCGGTAGTCGATCATCGAGGCCATGGTGGTCGACTTGCCGGACCCCGTCGCGCCGGTGACCAGCACGATGCCGCGGTCCATCAGGGAGATCTCGCGCAGCTTGGGCGGGAGGCCCAGCATGCGCATGGTGGGGATCTCCATCTTCACGCGGCGGAACACCATCGCCACGGAGCCGCGCTGCCAGAACACGTTCACGCGGAAGCGCCCGATCTCGGAGTCCATGTACGCGAGGTTGCACTCGCGCGAGTCCTCGAACTCGCGGCGCTGCTTCTCCGACATGATGACGCTGGTGAAGTCCTCGGAGTCCTCGGGCTTCACCTTGCGGCCCTTCGCCGCGTCCAGCGCCTGCAGCTTGCCATCCTTGTTGATCGCCGGCACGGCGCCGGTGGCCAAATACAGGTCGGAGCCGTCGCGCTCGACCATCTCCCTCAGGAGTGCCTTGAGGTCCATGTGCCTGCTCGCTGATCGGGCGGCCAGCGCCGCCCCGCAGTGGTGTCGTCCCGCAATGTTGGCCCGCGGCGCGCGATGCGCAAGCGGACAGATGCGAATCGCCGCCGCCTCCCTGCTTCTCGCCGCCGCGGCCGCGGCGGCGGACACCACCGACACGCTCCGCCTGGAGGACGTGCTCAACGCCCCTGCGCGCACCGCCGAGCGCAAGGCGCGCTTCGACTCGCTCCTGATTCCCGCGCCCGACCTCGAGCTCTGGGAGCGCGGCGCGACCGAGCCCGTCCCCGAGTGGGGGCTGCTGCCGCTGCCGAGGCTCGCCTCCCGCGCGATCGAGCCGCGCGGCGAGGCGAGCAGGCGCACCGCCCAGGCCCCGCTGCTCATCGAGGGCGCCGCCGTCGACCGCGACCGCGCCGACCTCCGCGGCCGCGCGCTCCTCCGCATCTCCACCGCCACCGCGGAGTTGTCCATGCGCTACCTGTTCATCGACGAGGCCACCGGCGCCGTCGCGCTCGACCTGCCCCACGGACCCGGCATGGAGGAGACGGTCTCGCTACCGGCGGGCAGCTACATGGTCTGGCGGCAGATCTTCGAGGAGGGGGACCGCCCGCGCCGCTACAACGAGCGCTTCCCCGCGCAGGTGCTGCGGGGCGGGGCCGAGTACAGCGCGTCTTTCGACGGGCGGGACGAAGGCGCGCTGCTCCGCACGGTCCGGCGGGCCCGGCCCGGCGACACGGCGCCCTGGTCGGAGAAGTAGGTTCCTTACCGCTTCGCCGGTGCGGCGGACGGCACCGCCGGGAACGCGCCGAGGCAGAACGGGCCATCCGGAAGCGCAACGATCTTGCAGCGCTGGCCGTGCGACTCCATCGCGCCGAGGATCGCCTCGTTCATGTCCTTGGCCGGGGTGAAGCCGAGCGCCCAGAGTTCCTCCTCCGGAATGCCCGTGGTGTACACGATCACCTCGTGGTCGCGGAGGATCCGGAAGAGCACCTGCGCCGCCCACTGTCCGGGGATGAAGGCTTCCTTCTTGCCAAGGGCCTCGATGAACTCGTCGTGGTTCCGCCCAAGGCGGAGCAGCCGCTGGAAGTCCTTCGGCCCGAGGCCGCCCTTCAGTTCGCCGACGACGACGATGGTGCCCTCCGCCTGCAACACACCTTCGACCGCCGCGATGGACTTGAGGAGCGAAAGCATGTCGTGGTCGAAGGGGGCTCCGCCGCCGCTGGTGACGACGACATCCATCGGCTCCTTGGCGCTCGCCTGCAGCGCCTCGCGCATGGCGAGCATCGCCTGGAAGTGGCTCTGGCCGAAGTGTCCGGCCATGACCCGGGAAACGTGGCCGGAGGGCGTCAAGAGCACCGAGACCGCCGCGTCGCAGCCCGCGTGCTGGGCCGTCTCCATGCCGTGCACGTGGAAGGGGTTGTCGCGGAAGTTGCCGTAGCGCACGCCCGCGTGGTCCACGTTCTGCGGATCGTAGAGCGCGTGGTAGGTGGCCTCGCTGGAAAGGCCCGGCGACAGCACCGCCCGCCCGCCCGTGAAACCGAAGATCAGGTCCGGCGAGACGTGCCCCAGCACGATCTTCAGGTCCGCGCGGAGGTACTCCTTGCTGATCGTGATCGGAACGTTGCGTGAACTGTCCGTCAGGACCTCCACGGAGTCGGCGTCGAAGGGGCTGTGCAGGACGACGCGGTAGTGCTCGAGCGTCGACGCGTCGAGCACCTCGGGCACCTGGGCGGGAAGCAGGGGCTTCCAAAGCCGGTTCGCCAGAAGGATCGTGATGTCCGAGGCCGACAGCTCCGTGTGGTCCTCGAGGACCTCGATGAACTCGGGGAGCACCTCGCGCGTCACGACCGGCTCGAACGGGTCGACCGCGATGACGCAGTGCTGTTTCCCTTCGGCCATCTTCTCGATGGAGGGGACGCCGGTCATCGACTCGAGCGCGGCCATCAACTCCCCGCGCACGTCGGCGCAGGGCTCCAGCCCCTTGGGGCGGTAAAGTCGTCCGTTGATCCAGTTGTCCGGCACGTCAACCGGCAAGGTATCGGTGCCGTAGCTCAGCTTGATGTTCATGTAGGGTCGCTGACAGCCGGTTTCGGGAAGCGGGGGGCCATAATCACTGCTTGGAGTCTGACCCGCTGGTCCGACCGCCGTCAACTAGTGGCGGATGGGCCGTCCGGGCCGGGGCATCTCGGGGTTGCTCCTAGCAAGAGGCCCGCGGCCCCGGGTCTCAACCAGATTCCGCGGCTCCCGTGAAGCGGACTTTTCCCGTTACCCCCCGGGCGGGAGGGCGGTTCGATCCCAATGCCAACCCAACGAGGCCCCCGCCATGACGCTCCCCGCCTTCTCCGACCCCCAGATTTCCGCCCGCATCGCGGAGTGGCAGTCGCCCGCCTTCGACGAGGGCACCCGCGCCGAGGTGCGGGCGCTCGAGGAGGCAGGCGACGCGAAGGAGCTGGAGGACCGCTTCTACCGGAAGCTCGAGTTCGGCACCGGCGGCCTGCGCGGCAAGCGCGGCGCCGGCACCAACCGCATGAACGAGACCGTCGTCGGCTGGGCAACGCAGGGGCTCGCCAACTACGTCGCCGCGCACGCGGAGCGCCCGGCGCCCCTGAAGGCGGCGATCGCCTACGACTGCCGCCACGGCTCGCCCCAGTACGCCCGCCGCGCCGCGTCGATCCTCGCCGCCAACGGCTTCACCGTCTACCTCTCGCCGGAGCTGCGCCCGACCCCCTGGCTCTCCTACGCCGTCCGCCAGCTCGTCTGCCACACCGGTATCGTCGTGACCGCGAGCCACAATCCCAAGGAGTACAACGGCTACAAGGTGTACTGGGACGATGGCTCGCAGGTCGTCCCCCCGCACGACGCGGGCATCATCGCGGAGGTCGACGCGATCAACTCGAACGCGCAGGTGAAGGCGTTGGATTACGACGCCGCCGTCGCGCAGGGGCGCATCCGCATCCTCGGGCCCGAGATGGACCGCGACTTCATCAACGCGATCACCCTCCAGCGGTTCGACGAGGCGCGCTGCCGCGCGTCGAAGCAGCGCATCGTGTACACGCCGCTCCACGGGGCGGGCGGCACCATCGCCGTCAAGGCGCTCCGCCACTGGGGCTTCTCCGAGGTCTTCCCGGTCGAGGAGCAGATGGTCGTCGACGGCGACTTCCCGACCGCCGCCTCGCCGAACCCCGAGGAGGGCGCCGCGCTCGGGCGGGGCATCGCGCTCGCGGAGCGCCTCGAAGCCGATCTGGTGCTGGCGACCGACCCGGACGCCGACCGGCTCGGGATCGCCGTGCGGCACGGCGGCGCCTTCCGCCTGATGACGGGCAACCAGCTCGCCGCGCTCATGTGCGACTGGGTGCTCGGCGAGGGCGCCCGCACCGGGAAGCTCCCGGACCGCCCCGGCGTGGTCACCACCATCGTCACCTCGCCGCTTTTCGGCCTGATCGCCAAGGCGCGCGGCGCGGGCTTCGCCGAGGTGCTCACCGGCTTCAAGTGGATCGCCCAGCAGATCCGCGACTGGGACGCGGAGGACGGCCCGCGCTTCGTCTACGGCTCGGAGGAATCCTACGGCTATATGATCGGTTCGCACTGCCGCGACAAGGACGGCATCGTCGCCTCCTGCGTGGTGGCGGAGATGGCCGCGGCGGCCGCGGCGGAGGGGCTCAGCCTCTTCGACAAGCTCCACGACCTCTACGCCCGCCACGGCGTGCGCCACGAGTGGCAGCGCAACATGACCTTCCCCGGCAAGGAGGGCGCCGCCAAGATCGCCGGCATCCTGGACGCCATCCGCACGAGCCCGCCCAAGTCCGTCGGCGGCAAGCCGGTGCTGCGCTACACGCGCGTCGACACCGGGGACATCCTCGACGGCCAGAGCGGCGCCCGGATCGGGAGGCTCCCGCTCCCTTCCTCGCCGGTCTTCATCTTCGACTTCGCGGACGGATCGAAGGCGATCGCGCGGCCCAGCGGCACCGAGCCCAAGATCAAGTTCTACTTCTTCCTCGCGGAGGAGGCGGCCGCAGGCATGTCGCGCGAAGGCGCGGAGGCTGCCGCCGCGCGCCTCGCCACGGAGGCCCCCGCATTCGAAGCCGCCTTCCTCGAGGCGATCGGCTACACCGGCTGATGGGGGACGCCGCGACGCTCGAACGCCTCCTCGCGGCCGGGCACCTCACCGCCGCGCAGGCGCGCCGCGTGAAGGCCGCCATGGCGCGCGGCACGTCCCTCGTCGAGGCGCTCCAGTCCACGCCGCTGGTCGAACCGCTCCACTTCCACCGCGCCGCCGCCGAAGCCGCCGCGGAACAGGACGCCCGCGACGCCGCCGAATGGCGCCCGGAGCCCATCGACGGTCCCATCGAGCCAGGCTCCGGCCTCGGCCGCGAGCACTTCCACGACATGCCCCCGCACCGCCACACCGCCGAGGCGGAGCCGCACCTGCCCGCCACCGCCGAGGAGCTGGCAACCCGCATCCAGCATCCCGCCGACCCGGCTCCCTACCGGCGCGGGGCCCCCGCTCCCGCGCTCCACCTCGGCGACCACGAGGGGATCCCGCTGGTGCGCGAACTCCACGGCCTGATCCAGGAGGTGATCGAGCACGAGGGGATCGCGCTGGAACTCGACACGCGCGACCAGCGCGCCGGCGTGGCCCGGATCTTCAACGCCGCCGGCCGCCTCGCCGCCCGCCGCCTCCTCGACCGCACACGCACGGCCAAGATGGCCCACCACTTCCTCGTGAGGGCGCGCCTCCCCGCATGGAGCGGCAAGCCCATCGAGTCCTCGCTCGATGTCTCCCTCGACGCCGTGGAGTACCGCGTCCTGATCCACTCCGAGGCGGATCTTCTGCGCCTCTTCTTCACGAAGTCGCCGTAGGGGAGACCCCCCCCACGCCGGCCCCGGCCACGGCGTGCCCCCATCTTCTTTCCGCCGGTCTTCGCGCCTTGCCTTGGCGAGTCGCGCCTTGGACTATCCCTCGCTACTCGGCTCCGCCGTGTCGCAATTGACCGCGCGGGCGCCTGCGCCCCGCCGCCTATCCAATTCCCGGAGTCCCCGATGCGCCCTTTCCGCGCCGCCGCGGCCCTGCTGCTTGCCGCCATTCCCGCGCTCCCCAGCGCCCAGAACGGCACCGCCGCCTATGATGTCTCCCTCGAGCGCGAGACGCTGATCCCGAAGCGCGAAATCGGCGCCGACCGGTTCCTGTCGCGATTCCCCGAGTACGACGGCCGGGGCGTTGTCGTCGCGGTGTTCGACACCGGCGTGGATCCGGGCGCCCCCCACCTGCAAACGACGACGACCGACGAGCGCAAGATCCTCGACGTGATCGACGCCTCGGGGGCCGGCGATGTGGATATGACGACCACGGCGACGCTCGAAAACGGCAAGCTGAGGGGCCTCACGGGGCGCGAGCTGGCGATGCCCCCCGGCATCGCCGAGCCGAAGGGCGGCTTCCGCGTCGGCATCAAGCGCGGCGAGGACCTCTTCGACTGGTCCGTCCGCGGGCGGCTCAACGCCGAGCGCAAGCGCCTTTGGGAGCAGCGCCACAACGAGCTGCGCACGGAGCGCTTCAAGCGCCTCGAAGCGGCCCGCGCGGACCGCAAGCGCCCCGACGACGACACGCCGGACGACAAGCTGACTCCGGAGCAGCTCGAGGAGCGGCTCCGCGACCGGCACCTCGCGAAGCTCGAGGACGAATGGTTCGCCAGCGACACCGGGCCGATCTTCGACTGCGTGCTTTGGAACGACGGCGAGCACTGGCGCGCGCTGGTCGACACGGACGAGGACGGCGACCTAGCGGACGAGAAGGTGCTCCGCCCCTTCGGCGTCGCCGGCGAGTACGCCGACTTCGGCGACACGTCCTCCGCCACCTTCGCCATCCAAGTATACGACGGCGGCGACACGCTCTCCATCGTCACGGTCAGCGGTTCGCACGGGACGCATGTCGCCGGCATCATCGCCGCCCACGACCCGGAGGACCCGAAGCGCAACGGCGTCGCGCCGGGCGCGCAGATCGTCTCGGTGCGCATCGGCGACATCCGCCTCGGCGGCGGCAGCTCGAACCTCACCGGAGAGATGCGCGGCGTGGCCGTGTCCGCCCAGTACGGCGTGGACATCATGAACGCGAGCTGGGGCGGCTCCTCGACCTACCAGGACGGCAGCGACCTCGGCTGCGAGGTGTACACCAAGCTGGTGCGCGACTACGGCGTGGCGGCGTTCGTCTCCGCGGGCAACAACGGTCCCGCGCTCTCGACGCTGGGCAGCCCGGGCGGCGAGTGCCCCTCGGTGATCGGCGTCGGCGCCTACGTGTCGCCGGAGATGACCAAGGCGCTCTACTCGCAGCTCGAGGAGACCGGCGACACGCCGTTCAACTTCTCCTCGCGCGGGCCGGCGAAGTCCGGCGACCTCGGCGTGGACATCATGGCGCCGGGCGGCGCCATCGCCCCGGTGTCGCTCACCACGGTGCAGCCCGTCACGCTGATGAACGGCACATCGATGTCGTCGCCGTCGGCGGCGGGCGCGGGCGCGCTGCTCCTGAGCGCGGCGAAGCAGGAGGGGATCGCCGTCACGCCGGACCGCCTGCGCAAGGCGCTGATGAACTCCGCCAAGTTCGTCGAGGCCGTCGAGGTGTGGGCGCAGGGCGCCGGCCTGGTCCAGGTCCCCGAGGCGTTCGACTACCTGAAGTCCGTGAAGGACAACATCGCGCTCGACAAGTTCTACGACCTCTCGTCGAACGAGAACGAGCTGATCGCGGGGCCGGGCCTCTACCGCCGCGAGCCGCTCCCGCCGGGGCCCTTCGAAGCGTCGTTCTCCGTGAACGCGAACTTCCTCACCAACACGTCCAACGAGGTCCAGCGCCAGTTCAACGAGGACATCGTCCTCGAGGCGACCGCGCCCTGGGTCCGCGTGCCCAAGTACCTGAACGTGACCGGCGGCTCGCGGTCGGTGCGCTTCGAGATCGACCCGCCGCGCAACCGCGACGGCTCCGTGCACTACGCGGAAATCCATGGCAAGCTGGCTTCCGCGCCGGAGGCCGGTCCGCTCTTCCGCTTCCCCATCACCATCGTCGATCCGATCGAGGTGCTCCCGGGCGAGCGCGACCGCGAGGCGCCCGCCGCCCTCGAGGTGACGCCGGGCCGGACGCTCCGGCGCTTCTACCACGTCCCCGAAGGCGCGAACCGCATCCACGTGCGCCTCACCCGCGACCAGGCCGACACGCGCGAGCGCACGCTCGAAGTGGTCGCGCAGTCGCTCGCGAGCGACCGCTCCTTCAGTTCGCTGAACAGCGAGCGCACGGTGCGCATCGCCTCGGGCGGCGTCGAGGAGCTGGTGCTGCCGGTGCTCCCCGGGCGCACGGCGGAACTCGCCATCTCGCAATCCTTCGGGAGCGCCGGCCCTACGAAGCTCGAGCTCACGACCCACTTCTCCGGCGTCGAGGCGGACCATGGGGCGGTGGCGCTCGGCGCCAACGACCCGCACGCGGTGCTCCGGCTCCGGGCGCCGCACCGGGCGCAAACCGTCGAGGTCTCCGCGAAGGTGGATGATGCCGTGTACGTGCTCTATCCGAAGAAGTCCGAGATGGTGCCCGGCGGCGACCGCGACGTGTTCCCGGCGGTGCGCGAGGGCGAGCAGCCCACACGCGTCTTCACCCTGCGCCAGACGTTCGAGTTCAACGCGCCGGAGAAGATGACGCTCCGCGGCCACTCGGTGCCCGACGCCGACGGCGTGACGGAGAACCTCGGCGGTGGCCTCGCCTTCGCCATCCACGAAAGCGGCAACCTCGTCTGGCGCGGCGGTCTGTCGAGCCGCGCGAGCATGGAGCTGCCGAAGGGCAAGACCACGATCCACCGCGAACTGCGGACCATGGACGAGGCCGCGCTGAAGCGCCTGGAGGAGGAGCCGCTGCTGCTGCGCTCCGCCGCGAAGACCGGCGCCGCGATGCGCGTGTACCCGGACGGCAAGGCGGCCGCCGGCGGGCGCGCCGGCTCGAGCGTACGACTCGTTCCCGGCCGCGACGCCGACATCTACCTGGCGCCCCCGGAGAAGCGCGCGGAGGCCCGCGGCGAGGCCGCCTACTACACCGGATCCGTCACGGTGAAGTCCGGCGACACCACGTACCTCGAGATCCCGCTGCTCTACGCGCCGGGCGTCGAGAAGCCGCGCAAGCGCCCCGAGCCCGACGCAAAGCCGAAGACGAAGAAGAAGGACGAGCTGGAGAAGCTCCGCGAGAAGCTCTACGACGAGCGCCTCGCCACGCTGCGCCTGCTCCGCACCAAGAAGGACGACGCCGCCACGACGCACTCGATCGTGCTTGCCGAGCTCCGCGCCGAGAAGCCCGAGGACCCGCGCCTCGACTTCGAGGAAGCCTACCGCGTCGCCTTCGACGCGGGCCTGCTGAAGACCTCCGCCGAGAAGGCGAAGGACGAGAAGAAGGAGGACGCGAAGGACGGGGAGGGAAGCAAGGAGGGCGACGGCGACGAGTCCGCCGAGGACGCCGCCGACGGCGCCGCAGGGGCGGAGGGCGAGGAGGACGCCAAGGACAAGGACGAGGAGGAGCAGCCCGCCGCCGAGGAGAAGGCGCCCGACACGTCGCGCATCGACGCGGTGTTCGCGCTGCTCGACCGCGTGGTGGAGCGCAACGAGCCCTCGCGCGTCGCGGAGTTCTTCGGCGCCAAGCCGGTCGCGGCCCCGGGAGACAAGGACGCGGAAGCGGAGATCGGCGAGGAGGAGAAGGAGCTGCGGCGCCAGCGCGACACGATCCGCGACGCGCACCTGCTCCGCGCCGAGATCCTGCTCACCGCGAAGCGCAACGACGAGGCCCGCAAGGCCCTCCTGGAAGCGCTGCGCTGGGAGGCGGACCGCACCGCGCCCTCCGACGCGCACAAGGCGCAGGAGGAGCGCCTCCTCGAAGCGGAGGGGAAGTACGCCACGGTCCTCGACCGCGTCGCCAAGAAACTGGCCGACGCGCCCTACGACAAGAAGCTCCTCGCGCGGCGCGCGGAACTCTGGCGCAAGCTCGGGTGGGACGACTGGGCGGCCGCCGAGGAGCAGCGCCGCAAGCTGCTGAAGGCGAGCAGCGGCGTGCGCTTCTGAGCGGTTGCTTCCGCGCGGAAACGAACCGGCCCCCCGCGCCTTGGCGCGGGGGGCCGGAGTGTTTCCGGGATCAGGGGGCCCTTAGCGGACGAACTTGGGCATCAGGTCGGCGCTGCTGAAGAGGCCCTTGATGCCGCGGGCGCGGAGTTCCATGCCCGCCTTCATCCAGCCGAACGCGGGGCCGAGGACGTTTGCCGCCATCGACGTGTCGTCGCCGAGCGTGAAGGTGTGGCTCGAGCGCTTCCCTTCGAACGTCACGCCGGTGAGCGTCATGTGCGTCGAGATCGGCTTCCTTGCGCGGCGCGTGTCGACGATGCCGCCCACGGTGACCTTCGCGGCCTGGACCACGCCGGCGCGCTCGAGGAGGATGTCGTCGGCGTGCTCCATGCCTTCGAGGCGGAGGATGCCGTCGAGCTCGTCGAGGAGGGATTCGACGTCGGCGTCCGTCATGGCGCGGACCGCCTCGACGTTGTAGCCCGGCATGTGGGCGATGTCCTCGCGGACCGTGGCCTTGTAGCTTTCCCAGCTCGGGATGCCGACGCCGAAGCGGATGTCGACGCTTTCGACCTCGGAGAAGCTCTGCGCGGCGAGGTTCGCGGCGGCGGTGAGCAGGCCGGGCGTGGCTCCGGCGCCGGTGACGTACACCATGCCCGAGGCTTCGATCTTCGGCGCGAGCGCGACGACCGCCTCGACCGCCGTGGTGCGCTTGAGCGCGTCCACCGCGACGCCCCTGAAGCCGCCGTCGCAGAGGCGTTCGATCACGCGGGGGAGGTTGTCGTTCGGAAGGTTCGGGATGCCGATGAAGACCGCCTCGAGGGCGCCCGCCTTGTTCAGCTTGAGGATTTCGCCAACCGGGTCCGACGTCTCGCGGCCGATCTCCGCCAGCATGGCGACGGTTTCGCCGATAGGCAGCCCTTCGATGTCGGCGGGGCGGATGCCCTCCGCGCGGTAGGCGACGCCCTTGCTGTCCACGAGGGCGACGGGGAGGAACTCGGTCTTCTTGGCGAGGACGGACACCGCGTTGCGGCCGAGGCCGCCGGCGCCGAGGATGCCGATCTTGCGGGGCGTGCTGTTCATCGGAGGTGCTGCTCCATGGAGTTGATTGCGGCGGCCAAGCTGTGGGACCGTCCAAATGGGGACAAGGAAAATCCGCTAAATCAGATATGCTCGCCCCAAGTCACATCCTCGCCGGCCGGCGGCGGCGCCATCGGCTCGGAAAGCTTGTGCGACAAGCGCACCAACTGCTCCTCGAGCCGGGCAAGCCGATCGCGCACGGGGTCGGGCAGGTGCCGGTGGTCGAGCGTCTTGCTGGGGCTGGCGACCTTGCGGCCGTCGCGGATCACGATGCGGCCGGGCACACCCACCACGGTGCAGTTGTCCGGCACGTCGTCGAGCACCACGGAGTTGGCGCCGACGTAGACGTTGTTGCCGATGGTGATGTTGCCGAGGACTTTCGCGCCGGTGCCGACCACGACGTTGTCGCCGAGGGTGGGGTGGCGCTTGCCGCGCTCCTTGCCGGTGCCGCCGAGGGTGACCTGGTGGAAGAGGACGCAGTGGCGGCCGACCTCGGCGGTTTCGCCGATGACGACGCCGTTGCCGTGGTCGATGAAGAGGCCGCCTTTGATCTTGGCGGCCTGGTGGATTTCGATGCCCGTGAGGAAGCGGTTGAGGATCGAGAGGGCCCGTGGGAGGAGCGGCACGCCGAGGCGCCACACGCGGTGCGTGACGCGGTGGAGGAGGATCGCGTGGAAGCCGGGGTAGGTGAGGGCGATCTCGATGGCCGCGAAGGGACCGCGCGCGGCGGGGTCGTTCGCGAGCGCCATGCGGAAGTCCTCGGCGACCTGGTGGAGGAACGATTCGCGCGTCCGGGCCCGCGCTCCGGGCCTGGGCCCCGGTTGCGGGTACTTCGCGGCGTGCTCCTCGGGGGCCATCATGTGCGGTCGCGCCTCGCTGTGGGGAGTCTTCCGGTCAGCGGCGCCGCGCGGCGAGGCGCGACAGCCGCAGCCTCCACGGCATCGCCACCGATTCGGCGATCACCGCGTTGCTCATCTTCGACTGTCCTTCGCGCCGCTCGGAGTAGATGATCGGCACTTCGACCACCTTCGCACGCGCGCGCCGTGCCAGCTCGAGCACTTCGACGATGAACGAGTATCCGTTGCTCTTGAGGCGTCGCAGCGGCATCCGGCGCAGGAGCGTCCCCCGGAACGCGCGGAAGCCCGACGTGTTGTCGTAACTGGAGAACCCGAGGATGCTCCTGACGTAGTAGTTGGCGAAGAGGCTGAGGAGCAGTCGGCGGACGCCCCAGTTGAGCACCCGCACGCCGCCGGCGTAGCGCGATCCGATCGCGAGGTCCGCATTTTCGAGGGCCGCGAACATGCGGGGCACGTCGGCGGGATCGTGCGAGAGGTCCGCGTCCATCGTGACGACGCGCTCCGCGCCGGCCTCGACGGCGGCGAGGAGCCCGTCCCGGACGGCGGTGCCGTAGCCGCGCTGGCGCGTTCGGACGATCGCCTGCGCATCCGCGAGGCCGAGTTCCGCGGGGACCTTCGCGGTCCCGTCGGGCGAGTTGTCGTCGACGATGAAGACGCGGGCTCCGGGCACCGCCGCGAAGAGCGCGGGGAGCAGCACGACGAGGTTCTCGCGTTCGTTGTAGGTGGCGATGACGACCGCGTTCATGCGTCGCGCAGGTAGGCCTCGACGACGGCGGACCAGAGGTTCTGCGCCTTGAGGACCAGCTCGACCACTTCGCGCACCGCGCCGCGGCCGCCCTCCGCGCGCGTCACGATATCGACGCGGCCGAGCACCTCGCCGTTGGCGTTCGCCGGCGCCGCGGAGACGCCGGCCCAGGCCATGGGGCCGAGGTCCTGGATATCGTCGCCCATGTAAAGGACCGCTTCGTGGTGGAGGTTGTGCCGCGCGGCGATCTGCTTCAGGACGCCGGTCTTGGCGCGGACGCCCTGGAACACCTCGGCGATGCCGAGCTCCTTGGCGCGGCGCGTGGTCGCGGCGGAGTCGCGCCCGCTGATGATGGCGAAGACGAGCTGCGCCTTCTGCGCCACCACGATCCCTTGGCCGTCCTGGATGTCGAACCGCTTCATCTCGCTGTCGGCGCCGATGATGATGCCGCGCTCCGCCAACACCCCGTCCACATCGAGGGCGATCAGCTTCACCCTCTGGAGTTTCCTAACCAATTGCGCGTCGTCGTGCATCGCGGCACCGCCTGTCGTTCGGTCGATCCGAGAGTCAGCCGGGGGGCGGATCAGTGCAAGGCGCAATCA
Organism: Candidatus Sumerlaeia bacterium; assembly: GCA_033764015.1. Taxonomy (GTDB): domain Bacteria; phylum Sumerlaeota; class Sumerlaeia; order SLMS01; family JANRJK01; genus JANRJK01. The sequence continues at coordinate 66,965 of JANRJK010000030.1, forward strand.
GGCGGCGGTGCGGCGGGAGTCCCGGATGACGAACCATGCGGCGGCGGCGATGCCGACGGCGAGCAGCAGTTCGAGGTGGGCGGGCAAGGGAGGGTTCCTTCCGTGGTCGAGGTGTTGGGGTGGCTTTGCGTGCGACTCGCCTTTGTGCTCTTCGCGAGGTGCGGCCGGTTGGTCTCATGCGAGGACGCGAAGGCGCGAAGAAGAGACAAAGAGGGTGTGTGCTCGATGCGGCGACTTCGCGCGGTTCACGGGGGGTCGCCCGATTTCCGAGGCATCATCGGGAAACGTCGAGCTCCTGCGGCCGCCTCGCTCTGTTCGGGTGGCGGCCGCAGGATTCGGCAACCTGCGCTAGCGCTCTTCGACGGGGGAGATCGGTCCCGCGGTGACGGCTTGGACGAGGGTGGCTTGGAAGGCGCGTCCGGGGATGCCTTGCGGGTTGATGATGGTGGCGCGGCAGCCGAAGCGGGTGGTGTCGGGGATCTGGAATCGGATGTCGGCGAAGGTGTAGTTGGTGGCGGAGGCGGCGAGGGCGGGGAGGCTCGCGGCGTTGAGGCCCTTGACCGCGCGGAAGTCGCTCGGCTGGGCCTGGCGCGCGGCGCTGAGGATGGGGGGCGTGATCTCGACGAGGAGGCGGTGGCCGGTGACGGGGGCGACGGCGTGGCTGGCGCGGACGATGACGGTGGTGTCGTCGGGGGCGGTCTGGATGGTGAGCGCGGTGGGGGCTCCCGGGGGCGCGGCGGTGGGCGCGTTGGCGGGGAGGGGGAGTCCGGCGGCCTGCTGGTAGAAGGCGGCTTTGAGGTAGACGACCTGCCCGGAGGGCCCGGCGCCATCGCCGTCCTCGTCGAAGGGGAAGAAGTCGTTGGCGTACTTGTCCCACGCTTCGCGCTGGGTCTTGGAGAGCGCCTTCCACTGCTTGGAGGCGGTGGAGAAGTAGGACTGCGCGAAGAGCTGTTCGGCGGTGGGGGGCGAGGTGCGCTTGGCGGGTCGGTCGGCGATGACGATGCCGTTCTTGGTGGTGCGGAAGTTGAAGTTGCCGATGGTGCCGCTGATGGAGCGGAGGATGCCGGAGAGCTGGCCGGTCGCCATGGTTGTCGTCCTTTCGCGGACGGGACTCGCGGCGGCTCCGATGGCCGCCGGGAGTGGTGGTGGCACAGGGCGGGAGGGGAATCCGGACGCAGCGGACGGAAACGGCGGGGCGTCACGAATGGGGGTGGACAGCCTCAGTCCACGCCCCGCGTGATCGGGGCGACAGACGCTCGCGACGGCCACGGGCAGGGACCGCCGTTTCAATCCACGCCCCGCGTGAGCGGGGCGACCCACCCGCCGCTCCAGCTCCTGCGACGGCGGGTGTTTCAATCCACGCCCCGCGTGAGCGGGGCGACGTGGAGGCCACCAACGCCCTGCTAGTCGCGGTTGAGGTTTCAATCCACGCCCCGCGTGAGCGGG
>JANRJK010000031.1:0-144986 GCA_033764015.1 Candidatus Sumerlaeia bacterium
TTCGGCATGCCCGGCACCGGAGGCAGCGGCGGCGGAGCGGCGCGCCCGGCCGGCGGAGTGGCGGGCGCGGCGAAGCCCGCCACCGCGGAGCCGGCGCCGGCGTGCGAGGACATCGTCGGCGCCGGCGGCGGCGTCCAGCCGCCCGCCTGCCCGCCGGCCGCGGGTCCGGCGGACTGCTGCTTGCTCTGATAGTGGTTGTAGGCGGCGACCGCGGCGGCGCCGAGGCCCACGCCCAGCAGCAGCTTCGTCGCCGAGCCGCCCCCGAACAGCGCCGCCGCCGGGTTCGACGGCGCGTGGCCGTGCTTCTTCTTCCACTTGCGTCCCCCGCCGGACAGTCCACCGCCCATGACGGCGGAGCCGATCATCTTGCCGATCATCCGTTCGATATCCATCGCTGCGCTCCTTGGACCGCCGCGCCTATGCGAGTGGGCGCGGCCCCGCGAGGTCCAGCGAATCCGGCGCCACGATTTCCATTCGCAGCCCGCGCGCGTCGCGCGGCGGATCGGGCGGGAGCCGCCGCACGCGGCCCAGCGCCGCGAACCACGCCGTCGCGCAGACCGCCAGCGCGTCCGCCACATCGTCCGGCGCGCAGCCCCCCAGCCGCCGCGCCTCCGCGCGCGGATCGGGCGGCTCCCACGGCAGGCGCCGCAGCAGCGCCATCCGCGTGGCCAGGCCCGCGGCCGACTTCTTCGGCTCCGCGACCGCCGCCCCGCCGTTCAGCGCCGCGAACGCCACCTCCGGATGAACCTCGAAGACGCGCTCCTGCAGTGCCGCGCCGACGGCGGCGTCCAGCTCGCGGATCTTCGGGAACAAGTTGTGGGACTGCTTCGACAAGCCGATGCCGTGCGGCGACGATGCGCGGTTCGCCGCCAGCGCGGCGGCGTAGCCGGACGCCGCGAGCGCCCCGCGGACGGGAGGCGGAAAGACGCTCGCGCCGCGGCGCCCGAGCAGCGCCCGCGCCATGCGGTCGCACGCGCGTCCGCCGGGCTCCGCCGAATCCGGCAGGCCCAGCGGCATGTCCACGCCCACCCGCGCGTCCGGCGCGAACCAGGCGAGCGCTTCGTTGATCGAGTCGAGCAATGCGGTCTCCGGCGCGGCGGAGCCGGGCGCCAGGCGCGCGCCCACCCAGCCGGCGCGGCAGCCGTCGAGCCCCCCGGCGCCGCGCGGCGGCGGCGGGAACGGGGCGATCAGTCCCCGCCCTTCCCCTTGAGCAGCCCCGCGTCGCGCATCGCGTGGGCCAGCAGGCCGATCTGGCCCGCGTGCTGCGCGAAGTGCTCCGCCGCGTGGTAGAGCGTCCACCGGCGCGTGTAGGTGCGGTTGTTCGCCTCGTAGGTGTGCGCCAGGTCCTCGTCGGTCCAGCCGTGGAGCGCCGCGTGCGTGGCTTCGCGGGCGCGCCCGAGGATCTCGAAGTAGTCCTCGAAGGTCTTCCCCGCGAGCGCCTCCGGGTGCGCGCCGTCCGGGGCGAGCGGCAGGCCGTCGTCCTCCGGGCCGATGCCCAGGATCTCGGCGAACATGCCCTCGCCGGCGCCCTTGTAGGGGATGCCGCGCCAGGCGATCGCGAGCCACCACACCTCCGCCATGGCGCAATGCGCGATCAGCATCCCGGCGGTGTTGCGGCCCGGGCGCTCCTGCCACTCGAAGTGGCGCGGCTCCCAGTCCTTCACCTGCCCGCGGAGCAGCTCGGTCTGGTCGTCGAGGAAGGCGGCGAAGAGCGATACAGCGAACTGCCGGTGCGGGTCGTAGCGCCCGCTCGGGGTGAGCAATCGGTCGCCCATGGTGCGGCTCCTTGGGATGCGCGCCGGGCCCGCCCGCGGGCGCGTCCGGCTGCGGAGGACTCTTGCAGGGTGTTCCGATTCGACGCGAAGCCCCACCGCGGGGTCAAGCCGTCGCCGGTCGCGCGGCGGGTCAGGAGCGCTTGCGCGCCTCGGTGCGCGGTTTCGGGGCGGTCTTCGCCGAGCGGCGGATGCGCACGCGCGCCTTGCGCACGACGACCTCTTCATCCTTGCCGAAGAGGCGCATGCCGAAATCGCGGTCGAGCGCCACCGCGAGCTTGGCTAGCATCGCCAGCGTGAAGTTCGCCTCGTCCCGAAGCATCCGGCTCACGTTCTGCGCGCTGCATCCGAGCCTGCGGGCGAGTTCGGCCTGCGAGATTCCGGAGGCCTCCATCGCCTTCCTCACCTCGAGGACGGCGTCGAGCCGGAGCCCCTCGAACACGAATCCCGGGTCCTTGGACAGGTCCGGAAAGCCCTCCGCCTCGCGGGCGAACTCGGCCTCTTCGGCGGCGATGCGCTCGCTCAAGTCCTTCATGGTCTTCCTCCCCTACCTCGCCGGCATGTCGTAGTGGTAGTCGAACCCCTTCCAGCGGCGGTGGCGGAGGTACTCGCCCACGGCGAGCACCGCCAAGCCCGCGACGGTGTAGAAGCCCGCGACCGCGGGCACCGCGACCGACGCGGAGGCGTACAGCTCGGGCTCGCCGAGCGAGTCGAAGAGCAGGTAGAACGGCGAGAGGTGGATCAGGAACTCGGTGACCGGCGACGAGCCTTCCAGGAACGCGCGGGCGCTCGCGCCGACGACCGGCAGCCCGAGCCAGAGCCCCGCCATCACGCCGCCGACCATGCGCCCCGCGCCGCTGCGCCCGACCGCCACCGCGGTCGCCCAGCGCCCCACCGCGCACAGCGCGAAGAAGGAGGCGAGGCTCACCGGGCCGAACGCGTCGAGCAGCCCCTTGGGCGATTGCGCCAGCACCGCGCCGCCGAGGAACAGCTCGAGGGTGTACCACCAGATGACCCCGACCAGCACCAGGAACAGCAGCGTGCCGTCGAAGGGGCGCAGCGCCGGCACCAGCCGCTTCAGGTGCCACGTCTCGTCGCCCACCTCCATGCGCCCCACCGCGAAGCAGTAGATGGCGACGGTCAGGAGCAGGGTGCCCGTCGCGAGGAACGCCAGCGCGAGCGGCTCGCTGACCTGCGCGCCCAGCGTGACGGACGTCATCGGCACCATCACGACGGAGGAGAACGCGAGGAACTGCCACGTGGTGAAGGCGCGCGTGCTCTCCGGCTCGAACAGCTTGCGCGCGGCGAGCAGCAGGAACACCGCGGTGACCAGCAGGATCAGGAACGCCGCGACCGCCCACAGCGGCAGCCCGAGGTTCCCGAGCGCGGTCGAGGCCGCCTGCCCGCCCCCGGCCGCCCCGGCGCCGAACACCACCTGCAACTGGTTGTACAGGTAGATGCCGCCGAAGCCCGCGGCGAAGATCGCGAACACGATGATGCCCTGCGCCGTGCGCGTGCGGTCGCGGATCGAGCTGACATAGAGGCCGAAGCTCGACAGCACCAGCGAGCCCCCCAGCAGCAGCCCGAAGGTGCCGAAGACCGCGGAGCTCGCGACGCCGCCGTACACGAACACCAGGCTCAGCAGCGGGAAGGCGCAGGTGAGCGCCAGCGCCACGTAGAAAACCGTCGAAAGGAAGCAGCCCGTCACGTACATCCACGGCGTGATCGTGGTGACCCGCAGGAAGTCGAAGGTCTTGCGCTCCTTCTCGCCGGTCGTCATGCCCGCGGTGATCGTCGGGGCGATGATCAGCACCAGCAGCACCTGGATGACGGTGATCCAGCGGAAGAGCTGCGTGCCGGTGTTGGCGAGCTGCTCGAGCATCCGCGTGTTGACGCTCTGGAAAAGCCCCGGGCTGAAGGCGAACAGGACGAGGAGCGTCGCGACCGTGAGGGCGATGATGTAGCCCACGACGCTGTAGATGAGCTCCTTCTTCCGCATGCGGCGGCGGAGCTCGCGGGTGAGGATCGGGTTGTCGACGATATTCGCCAGCAGTGCGTTCACCGGTTGCCGCTCCCGCGCGTGGGGGTTCTCCGCCCGAGCCTTTTCGCGGCGCGCGGGCGGTGGATCAACCGGAGATGGCGGCGCGGCGCGCGGCGCGCCGCTCCTCCGCCTTCGCCCGCTTGCGGTCCACTTCGTCCCGCGTCGTCTTCCAGCGCCGGTGCACCCAGAAGTACTGCCCCGGGTGCAGCCGGATCCGGGCCGAGAGCTGCTCGTTCAGCGCCGCCATCACCGCAGCCGCGCGCGCGTCCTCGTCCCCCTCGAAGTCCGCCGGGTCCACCGCCGGCAGCACCTCGATGCGGTAGCGGCACGGCCCCAGCCGGATCGGCAGCGCGCCGCGGATCGGCACGCCGGCGCGGATCGCCAGCAGCGCGGGGAACGGCGTGGTGCTCGCCTCGCGCCCGAGGAACGGCACAAAGACCCCCGCCCGCCCCATGTCCTGGTCGATCATCATGTTCACCGTGCCGTTCTCGCGCAGGATCTGGATCGCGGTGCGGAGCGCCGACGTGCCCGGGTAGAGGATCCGGTGGCCGTAGCGGGTGCGCGTGCCCTCCACGAAGTCCTGCCACTGCGGATCGTGCAGCCGCTTGGCGAAGGAGTGCAGCTCGAAGCGGCGCGAGATGTAGGCCCCGCCCACCTCCCAGTTGCCGAAATGCCCGCAGAACGTCACCATGCCCCGGCGGCGCGTCGCGCGCTCCGCCAGCGCCTCCGGCTCGTTCACCTCGACGACGATCGAATCGACCCACTCGACCGGGCGGCGCGCGAGGAACACCACCTCCGCGGCGACCATGAAGAGGTGCTTGCCGGCGGCGATCTCGACGCGGCGCTTCTCCTCAGGCGCCATCGAGTCGCCGAACGCGATGTCCAGGTTCTCGCGCACGACGCGGCCGCGCAGCAGCCCCAGCCGCGCCGCGAGCCCGCCGAACCAACCCGCGACCGCGACCGACGGGCGCGCCGGGAGCAGCGCCAGCAGCGCGATCAGCGCCCGCGCCGCGTGGAACGCCGCCCGGCCGGCGGCGGAGCCGGCGCCGCGTCCGCTCACCCGGTGCGCTCGCCCTCTTCCTTCGCCAGCTCGACCGGGCCGGGATCCTCGTACAGCGCCAGCGTGTTGCCGTGCGGGTCGCGGATCACGGCGAAGCGCCCCGTCGCCGCGTCGCCGCGCACCGCCGTGGCCGCCTCGCCGCCGAGCCGCTCCGCCTCCGCGATGGAGGCGTCCAGGTCGTCGACCATCACATAGGGGATCCATCCGCCGGGCTGGCCCGCGTTCGAGCCGCGCGCGTGGCAGATGCCCGCCTGCGGATCGCCGCCCCCGGGGGGCGCCATGCAGTGGTCCTCGTACCCGCCCATGTCCAGCGGCGTGCTCTTCCAACCCACCACCGCCGCGTAGAACGCGCGCAGCTCCTCCGCGTGCGGGGAGGTGAGGTCCATCCACTGGAGCGTGCCGGCGGGGCGTCTGGGCATGGGAGGTGTCCCTTGCTGGAATGACGGCGCCGGAGGCCTTGGCCCCCGGCGCCGGAATACCGCCGCGGGTCGACGCCCGCGGCTTAGGAGGAAAGGCGCGAGAGGTTCTGCAGGTGCTTCTTGGCGCGCTCGATGTGCTTGGCGTCGCCGCGCGACTCGCTCAGCTCCAGCACGCGCTCCCACTGCTTGATCGCGCGCTCCTGCCAAGCCGGCTTCTTCTCGTACACGATCGCCAGGTTGTTGTGCGCGGGCAGGTACTCGGGATCGATCTCGAGCGCCTTGATGTACGCCTCCGAGGCGGAGTCGTAGTCGCCCTGCCGCATGTGGTCCACGGCGAGCTTGCAGAGCTGGTCCACCTGGTCCTTCGGCGACAGGTTCTCGGAGGACTCGGACGCGGAGCGCGGCGCCGGAGCGACCGGCATCGCGGGGGTGCGCGGCACGGCGGACGTGGAGAAGGCGTCGCCGCCGCCCCCCTCCTCGACCTGGTATTCGGGGCGCGCCAGGGCCGACACGAGCGAACTCGCCTCCGCGCCTGTGATGATGTCGAAGATCGAATCGAGCTTCGAGACCATCAGGATGTCGCTGACGCCCTTGCTGGGGCCGACGAGCGCGAGGCGCGAGCGGTTCTTGTTGCCGGTGGTCTTGAGCTGCACCAGGACGCCGAGGCCCGCGCTGTCGATGAACTCGACCTGCGCCAGGTCGAGGTTGATCTGCGAGACTTCCCGGGTGATGCGCGGGATGATGGCGGACTTGATGCGCTCGCACTCGTCGAGGACGAATCGTCCGCCGAGCTGCACCAGCATGTTGCCTCGCGATTGGAAGATGCGGATGTTCATCGTTTCGCCTGGGACCTCGGGTTGTCTGTCGGGCGGCGTTCGCCGCGCCGGTGTCGTTTCGTCGGGTTGTCCGCCGGTGGCCGGCGGGGATCAGGATTCCGGGAAGGGGGTCGGGCTCGGGACGAGGATCGTGCCGTTGCCGTCCATGATGCCGTCCTTGACGGCGAGGTCGCGGCCGCCGGCCTTCACACCGAGCTCGTAGCGCTCGCGGATCGCCTTCACGATCTCGCGGTCCACATTGTCCGGCAGGAAGAACAAGCCGGGAACCAGCACCAGGCCGTTCACCACCATGTCGACCTTCTGGAAGTTCTCGGCGCCCGGATCCCGCACTTCGGAGATGGCGAGCTTGTCGAGCTCCATCGGCACGCGCGAGCGGGCCACCTGGTCGAGGAACTCCATGCTCGAAGCGTTCGTTGCGTAGTAGGTGACCTGCATCGGCGCGCCCTTGGCGTCCGCGGCCGCCGCGCTGGACTGGTTGCCGCCGCCGCGCGAACCCGGCTCGCCGAAGTCGGGCTCCTCGTCCCAGTCCTGCTGGAACCGCGGATCGACGCCGCCTTGGTTGCCGCGCCCCGCGGGCGCCGCCGTCGCCGTCGCCGCCGCCACCGTGGGGGGCTCCGTGAAGAACGAATCCCGCGGATCCCACATGCGCACGTACGTGATGTACTCCACCTCCGCCTCGCGCGCGAGGTCGATCAACTGCCGCAGGTTCGTCGCCTGCCGGTAGTACGGGAACATCGCGATCACCGGGTCCGGATCGATGGGGAACTCGATCCGGAACAACTCGTAAAGCTGCTGCTCGACCTGCTCCTCGGAAAGCGACCCGAAATAGTTCGCGGGGAGCGCCTCGCGGATGATCCGCAGCCGGTTGAGGGAATGCACCGTCGCCGCCAGGTCGCCGTACTGCGCCCGGATCTGGTCGATGCGGTCCAGGTTCATGCCGAGGACCGCGAGCGCCGCCGAGTAGTTCTGCTCGGTCTGCGTGTAGAGCGCCGACGACGCGTCGAGCACCTTCAGCACTTCGTTGTCGTTCCGGAGCTTCTCCACCGCGTCGACGATGTTCACGCCGCTCCGCAGGAACTCCTGCGGCAGCGTCGTCGCGAGGTCCCAGCCCTGCGCGCCGAGGAAGAACGGGTTCGGCTTCAACCCGTCGTTGCGGTGCTTCTCGAGGTATGCGAGCAGGTCCCAGAAGTCCTGGCGCTGCGCGCGCTCGTCCTTGGTCAGCGGGAAGTACCGGTCGGGGATCACCACGCCAAGGTCGCGGATCAGCTTCCAGTACTCCTCCGCGTAGGACATGTTGGCGTAGCGGAACGCGTTGATTTCGTTGAGGGGGCGGGCGCCGCCGAGCTGCGCGTACTGGCCCATCACCGCGCTGTGGCGGGTTCGCGATTGCGAATACTCGTCCGCGCGCTTCTTGTACAGGCCGAGGTGGAGGCCCGCGATAAGCAGCGCGGCGCCGATCACTCCGATCACGATCTTCCCGCTGTCGGGGATTTTCACGGTGGCCCTCGCGTTGGGGACTTGGCGGCCCGGATACCCCCGGGTCGGGAGAAAGAAAACCGCGCAGACGCCTGAGCCGTCAAGCAAAGCGGGGGGCGCGGCACGCGGCAAGGGCGTTTCTGCATCCCGGGGGCCCCGGGGACGAAACCGCGCCGGGAGCCCAAGAGCTCCCGGCGCGGTCTGATTTGCTGCGGAGGGTTCTGCCGCCTACTGCGCGATCTCGATGTCGAGGCGCGCGCGGTTCGTCCCGGACGCGTTGCCGGTGTAGAAGCGGAACGTGTCCTTCGTCGCGTTGTCGGAATCCGCGTTCTCGAAGCGGAGGCGGAACTGCGTCGGCCCGAGGCGGTTCAGCGCGGCGAGCGCTTCCGCCGAAAGCGGCCAGCAGATCGTGTCGCCGTTCGCCCTCGGCAGCACGGGCTGCTCCGCCGTCGCATCCGTGATCCACGCGTAGGACTCGAAGTCCTCGCGATCAAGGCCAGCGCTCGGGCCGAAAAACGCCGCCTGGTTCGGGCAGAGCATCTCGACGTACACACGGCCGAGCGTCGACGGATCGCCCGCGAACGATTCGCGCGTGATGCAGAGCGACGCGCTGGTGACTTCCGGGGTGCCGTAGCTGTCGAACACCGAGGTGTCGAACGCGAGCAGCGCCTTCACCTGCTGGTTCGTCGGCAGGTCGCCGAACTCCCCGATGGCGTTGGCGTTGTCGGTCAGCAGGCCGACGCCGGCGTTGGCGGTGTACTCGATCACGGTGCCATCCGGGTTCGGAAGCGAGTAGAGCGGATCGAGCACCAGCGGATCGCCGCCCGTCGACGGGTTCGTGCCGCAGCCGTTTGTGGTCGCGAGGTCGAACTCGACGACGAGGTCGGAGCGCTCGTGCCGGTTCGACGAGGACTGGCCGCCGGCGCCGAAGCGGATGTTGTCGTTCCCGTTGTCGCCGTCGGTGCCGTTCGCGAACTGCAGGCGGAACTGCACGTTGCCGCTGAGCGGCACCAGCGTCGGGTCGATCGACACCCAGAGCGCGTCGCCAACGCCGGCTGCTACAAGAGCCGCGTTCGGAATGGTGGCGACGGGCGTGCCGCTGGTCGGCGCGGCTTGGAAGTCGGACGCCTGCCAACCCGCCGTCGTGCCGTAGAACGGATCCGCGTAGTAGATCTCGAGGTCGCCGAGGCCGGAGACATTGCCGGTCTTGCCGTCGACGGTCAGGCGGAGCGCTGCGCTGCGCGCTTCCGCGCCGGGGATCGCGGTCGTGAAGCCGAGCAGGCCGCGCTCCGCGCGATTGTTGACATTGTCACCGACCTGCGTGCGGCGCCCGGCGATCAGGACTGTGGAACCGACGCCCGGCGTCGCGCCCTCGTACAAGATCGCATCCTGCGAGAACTGCGAATCGATGAAGACCGAGCCGCCGTCGTCGGCCCCGCCGCCGGTGGGCGACTGGTTCGCCGCGAAGAGCAGCGCGTTGGCCATCAGTCGTCCGCCGTCTGTGGAGGAGTCCCAAAATCTGGAGTCCACATCACTCGAAGGCGGATACATGTTGAGATCGACGACAAGGCGACCGTCGCCGTTGGGTTCGATGAGTGCCACAAGAGGGTTGCCGTCGTTCCACTCAGCGATGGAGGTCGCCTCGGCGTTCAGGCCGAGGGTCGTGCGGAACGCATTCGAAGCAGCGAAGGCGGCGACCCCGTCGAGAATCGGGTGTCCGGGAACGTGAATCGTTCCGAGAGAGGCGGAGGAGTTGACCTGTCCACCGCCGCGGACGAATGCTTGGTAGCCGCGCACCGAACCACCGCTTGCCCAACCCCCGGTCATAGTGGCGTTCCCGCAGCAGTCTCCGATTTCGAAGACAGCGGTCACAACACCGCCCCCCGCATCGAAATAGTCCGCCATCGCATCCCCCAAGTCGCTGCGAGAAGACCAAGTAGAGTCGGAAAAGACCAGCACGGCATCGTAGCTGCCGAGCAGCGTGGGAGAGGGGACTGCACCTGAGCCATTTGATGCGTCGAAGGTATCCACAGCACTGAACACACCTTCATCCAGGAGCTTCGAGCGCACATCTGCTTCGTACGACGAGTAGGGGGTGGCGAAAACAATCAGCACATCGGGCGCCTGCGAGTAGGCCGCAGAGGCAAATGCGGCGATCACCGCAGCGGAGAGCACCTCTCGGGTGAGTTTCATCGGAAAAACTCCGACTTGGGTTGGTTAACTGCTTTCGCACGGAGGACGTTCTTTCTCCGAGACGCCTGCGGTCAAGCGAATCAACGCGGCAGGCAGGCGCGTTCGCGATGCGGCATCCCGACACGTTGGCCCGGGCCCTTGCCCGCCGCTCCGCGCCGTGGCACCATTTCTCCATGCCGATGATCATTTCCGCCACATTGGACACCCGCCACGACGCGGTCGCGCCGACTTCGGAGCGCTTGCGCGTTGCGGGGGACCGATAGGAGCCCACCCATGCACCACCACGTCGTCATCACCGGAGCATCCCGCGGCTTGGGCCGCGCGCTCGCCGAAGTGTTCCACGCGGAGGGCTGCCGCGTGTCGCTCTTCGCGCGCTCGCGGGCGGAGCTGGACGCGCTCGCCGGGGAGCTTGGCGCGCGCGTCTGCGTCCACGCGGGCGACATCGCCAGCCGCGCGGAGATCGACGCGGCGCTCGCGCGCTTCCGCGCCGCGCACGGGCCGGTGGATGTGCTCGTGAACAACGCGGGCATCGGCGCCTACAAGCCGTTCCTCGAGTGCACGGCGGAGGAGCTCGCCGCGCAGGTCGCCGTCAACGTCGGCGGCCTCGTCCAGTTCACCCACGCGGTCGCCGGCGAGATGGCCGCGCGGCGCTCGGGGATGGTCGTCAACATCGCGTCGGACCTCGCGCGCAAGCCGCTGGCGAAGATGGCGGTTTACACCGGCACCAAGCACGCCGTGGCGGGCTTCTCGACATCGCTCGCGCGCGAGCTGAAGGAGTTCGGCGTGAAGGTGGTCCTGGTGAACCCCGGCATCATCAACACGCACTTCGGCGGCGGGCAGCCCCGCGCCGAGGCGGAGGGCTGGCAGCTCGACCCGGCGGAGCTGGCGCGTCTCGTGGCGCACCTCGCCGCGCTGCCCCCCAACATGTTGGTGGACGAGGTCACCGTGCACCCGATGGGGCAGGACTTCTGATGGCGGCGGAGCGCGTTGTCCTCGCGGGATTGGGGTCCTGGGGCGCGGGTTGGTACCACGCGCTGTGCGGGCGCTATGCGGAGGGCCAGGTCGCCGTCGTGGCGCCGAGCCCCGCCACGCGCGACCGGATCCGCGCGGGCGACGCGTGGCACGCGTCGCTGGCGGAGGCGCTCGCGGAGGGCCCCCCTCCGCGCTTCCTGGTGAACGCGACGCCGCCGCACGCGCATGCGGAGCTGAACCTGCTGGCGTTCGCGCGCGGCGTGCCCGTGCTCTGCGAAAAGCCCATCGCGGCGACCTTCGACGAGAGCCGCCGCTGCGTCGAGGCGGCGCGGGCGGCGGGCGTGCCGTTCATGGTGGCGGAGAACTTCCGCCGCGCGCCGGCGATGCGCCGAGCCGCCGAACTGCTCCGCGCGGGCGCCATCGGACCGCTCGGCTCCATGCACGCCCAGCTCTTCCAGGAACTCCGCACCGACAAGCCCTACTGGGCGGCGATGCGCCACGCGTTCCTCGAGGACGTCGCGGTGCATGTGCTCGATATGGCGCGCTGCTTCGCGGGCGCCGAGGCGGAATCGCTCTCCGCGCTCAGCTTCAACCCGGCGGGAAGCTGGCATCCGGTCAATGCGGCGTGCTCGGTGCAGGCGCGCTTCCGCGGCGGCGCGGCGTTCACCTTCTCCGGCGGCGTCGCGACGGTCGCCGCGCACACCGACTGGATGGGCCAGTGGCGCCTGGAAGGCGCGCGCGGCGCGATCCTCGTCGAGGGCTCGCGGCTGCGCCTCGCGACGCCGGAGGGCGGCGGCGCCGAGGACCTCGCCGGCGCGCATTCGCCGGGCTGCCTCGACGAGTTCCTCGCGCACCTCAGCGGCGGCCCCGAGCCGGAGACGATGGGCGCCGACTACCTGCGCTCGCAGCAGCTCGTGCATTGCGCCGTGCTGTCCGCGGAATCGGGCGGCGCCGCGGTCGCCGTGGAGCCCCTCCCATGATCGTGCGCAACTTCCTCGACCACCCCGTCGTGGAGGGCCCCGCGCACGGCGGCGCGGGCTCCATGCGCAGCGCGTTCCTCTACGGCGCGGAGGACTTCGCCACGGCGCTGCGCTTCGTGATCCATACGGAGATCCCGCCGGGCGCCTCCATCGGCTACCACACGCACGGCAACAACGAAGAGGTTTACGTGATCCTCGAAGGCGGCGGCGTGATGACGGTGAACGGCGAGGCGCGCCGCGTCCGCGCGGGCGACGTCCTGCTCAACAAGCCGGGCTGGAGCCACGGCCTCGCGAACGACACGGACGCGCCGCTCCGGATCCTAGTGTTCGAGGTGGACGGCAAGTAGCGTTCAGGCGGCCGGCGTTCCTCCGGGAAGATGTGGGATCTCCTACGGCGTAATCCCCAAGAGTAAGGCGCGGTTCTCCTGCATAAGCAAAGCATCCGCGCTGTCCAACACGGAATCGCAGTTCGAATCGATAGCACTTACGGTACAGCCAAACGAGCAAATGTTAGTTGGGGCTGGGGTGGGGGCAGGCATGGGAATACCCTTTGTATCTGATGCAGTCGGAGTTAAGTAGATGCTTAATCGGATGCTGGCTAACATGCCAGTGGCTTCGCCATCAAATGACCGCCTCGGGTCATTCGACTCTATTCCTACAACGACTGCGGTATAAATTCCCTGCCCAGTAGGCACGCCTTGAATGTCCAATGCCATAGCTTTCTGATCAACATCGAGCAAGAAGGATACCCAGCGTCCTTCTCCCGGACAGAGCACATCGCCCGCCTCAAGACCTTGTGCCAACACCTGATAGGGCTTGGGGTAATTTCTTGCGTAAATCCGAAAGATGTGCAAAGGCTCATCCCCGACGTTTTCAACCCAAATAGGGTAAGTCCAATTGTCCATGTCATCCAGGCTGTATTTGCTTGGAGTCGTAACTGTAAAAACGTTTTCCCCTGCAAAGTTCGTGATCTGAATCTGCGGCGCCGGTGAGTCGGGGGCAGGTGTCGGCGTTGGAGTTGGGGTTGGAGTAGCGGCGGGGTCAATCTCGATAAAGAAGCCAGTGGGACAGGGGCAGAGCTGACCTATCAATGAAGTACTAGTGAATACTGCTGTAGTTGTTGCGATGTTGTCCGTAATCACAAAGCTGGCGGACGTATTCATCGTTGAGTAGCTAGTGCTAATCTGTCCTGATTGGCCTGAGTTAGGACTCAGCACAAACTGATAGGGGCGCGCTGCTCCTCCTTCTGTTTGAACCGTTGCAGTCATGCATTGTCCGACGTAGTAAACCGAACCGGGCGGAGGATTGACCCCATAGCACGGAGCCACAGACGGGATATAGCATCCGAGATTCGGTGCGACTGGCGTCGGCGTCGGGATCGTCGAGGTGCAGGGCGGGGAGATGGGGACGAACCCCGGCTGCCGGGCGTCTGCGCTGGTCCAGCCAACGGCTCCAAGAAACGCGGCGATGCCCAGAGCGGCGGTAAGGTGGCCCGCGTTCGGCGGGCGGGGGCTGGATGCCAGTGTGGAACGGTCGATCATCTCCCCGGATTCTCCCTAATGGCGGGAGACTCCCCCGGCGCGGCGCCTTTGGCAAGCTGGAACGAGTGCCGCCTCCCTCCCGCTCGCCCCGAACGCCTCCGCACACCGTCCCGACCCCGGGCGGCGAACCGCCACCCGGCCAACCAATCGCAGGAGTAATCAAAATGGCGCGCCCGGCAGGAATCGAACCTGCGACCGACAGCTTAGAAGGCTGCTGCTCTATCCCCTGAGCTACGGGCGCGCGGCGGGACCGCGTCAGTGTGCGCGGCGGCTACTCCTCGTCAAGCTCGGGGAGCGGCGGCGCGGCGAGTTGCTGGCGCCAGATCACTTCGTAGCAGCCCATTTCCTTGTTCACCCAGCGCGACACGATGAACAACGCGTCCGACAGGCGGTTGAGGAACTTGGCGCAGAGGGGATCGACGGTTTCCTGCTCGGCGAGCGCGACGAGGTGGCGTTCGGCGCGGCGGGCGACGGTGCGGGCGACGTGCAGCGCGGCGGCGGTGCGCGCGCCGCCGGGGAGCACGAAGTCCTTCAGCGGCTCGAGGCCCGCGTTGTACGCGTCGCAGACGCGCTCGAGGAAGGCGATGTCGTCCTCGACGATGCGGGGCATCTTGGGGTGCATGTCCTCCTCGCGCGTGGCGAGCTGGCCGCCGAGGGTGAAGAGGCGGTTCTGGAGGTACTCGAGGAGCGAAGCGAAGTCCGCGGAGCGGGAGGCGTTGTTGATGCGCTTGTGCTCCGTGTCGAACTCGACGCGGGCGACGCCCAGCACCGCCATCAGCTCGTCCACGGTGCCGTAGCTTTCGATGCGCGGGTGGTGCTTGCGGACGCGCTGGCCGCCGACGAGGGCGGTGCCGCCGTCGTCGCCGGTCTTGGTGTAGACGCTGGTGATGCGCAGGGACATGGGGGGAGCCTCCGTTCTTAGGCCAATGTTGGCTCGGCTGCTCGGGGGGGCTCAACCGCAGCTTTCGCCGCGGGCCGCGCGAGCGCCGGCGCCCGGTAGCCAGGCGCGGACTCGTCGTCCACCAGCCCCGGCACAAGGTACGAGGCCCGGGCTCCGCGCGCGTCGGGGATCGAGACCGCGCCGAGCAGCGCGACGATGGCGCATTCGACGTGCGCGGCGGAAGGGGAGCGGAGCGTGAGGCGCTGGAGCGCGCGGCCCGGGGCCTCCAGCGCGAGCGCGAGCCAGCGCGGGCGCAGGCGTCCGCGCAGCGCGGCGGCCTCGCCCGCGAGCCCCACCGCGAGCGGCAGCAGCGCGAGCTCCGCCGCCGACCAGAGCGCGAGCCGCGCCGGCGCGGGCCACGCGGGGAACCCCGTGACGGTGTTCGCCAGGAGCCACAGCGCGCCGGCGCCCAAGGCCCCCTGCAGGAGGAGCGCGTCCGCGTAGAGCATGAAGCCGCAGCGCCCGTGGAGGGCGGGCTGGCGGAGCGCGCGCCCCACGGTGGGGCCGCGGCCCTCCTCGAAGCAGTGCAGCGCGCGGTGCTCGGCGCCGTGGTAGCGGTGCAGCTCGCCGGAGCGCCCGGACCAGGCGGCGGCCGCCCCCAGCAGCGCGGCGCGCAGCGAGAACAGGAGCGCCGCGGCGGCCGCCGGCGCGTCGCTTTCGTTCATCAGCGCCGCGCTGCCGCCCATCGCGGCCAGCACGCCGGCGAGCAGCCACCACGCGGCGGGCAGCGGCGCCAGAAGCCCGAGGAGCAGCGCCGCCGAGGCGCCGCGCAGCGAGCGGCGCGCGGCGGGATCGGCCCACGCCTCCGCCGGCGACGCGGGGGGCGGCGGCGATCCCGCGCGCACCAGCGCGCAGCTCAGCAGCAGCGATTCGGCGAAGCCCGCCACGCCGCGCGCGACCGGCAGCCGCGCCCAGCGCGACGATTCGGCGAAGCCCGCGAAGGGCACCTGCTCGACGGCGATCGCGCCGTCCGCCCGGCGCCGCGCGGTCGAGTAGCCCGTCCGCGAGCGGATCAGCACGCCGTCCGGCAGCGCGAGGCCGCCGACGCCGCGGGGGGGCGTCGCGCTCGGGTTGCCGCTCAGGTGGGCGTCGCGGTGGTTGAGTCCGATATCCATGGGGCCGTGGGCGCCGGATGGAACGATCCGGCGGGGAGCGCGAGGGTTTCGACCAGGTGGCTCAGGCGCTTCCCACGTTCCCGCACCGTGAAGGGATACAGCCGCAAGTGCAGATCGTACCAATCGTTCGGCCGGCCCTCCGGAATCAGCACCACGGTCATCACGTAGCGCGTCGGCGGCTGGTGGAAGTCGGGCGCCTCGATCACGACGCGGTAGCGGCCCGGCTGGCGCGCCGCGGCGCGGAGCGACTCGCGCTCTTCGACGTAGGCGGAGACGAGGCCCGCCACGGAGTTGATGCCGAGGTCGAGCTGCAGCCCCTCCGGCAGCGGCTCCAGCACCTCGAACTCGACCGCGACGCGGAACGGCTCGCCGGTGAAGACGCGGCGCGTCGGCTCTCCGGCGGGATCGAGGATCTCGACCTTGCGGATGTGCGCGCGCGTCCCCTCGGCGCGGAAATTCGACAGCGCGATGGTGTCGCGGACGGAGACCTGCTCCCCGTGCGAGCGCGCCGCCGCCTCGCTCGCGCGGCGCACGCCCTCCTGCATCATGTCGAAGACGTCGTCGAGCACCTCGTCCGCCGGGCCGAGCGCCTTCACGCGCCCCTTCTCCAGCCACAGCACGCGGTCGGCGACCGCCTCGACCTGCGCGTGGTTGTGGCTGACCAGGAACACCGTGCGGCCTTCGTCGCGCATGCGCTCCACGGCGCGCAGGCACTTCGACTGGAAGTAGGCGTCGCCCACCGCCAGCACCTCGTCCAGCAGCACGATCTCCGCGTCCGAGTGCGCCGCGACGGCGAACCCGAGCCGCACGTGCATGCCGCTCGAGTAACGCTTCATCGGGGTGTGGATGAAGTCGCCGAGCTCGGCGAAGGCGAGGATCGCGTCGAGGCGCGCGAGCACCTCCTCCCGCGGCATCCCCGTGATGCCGGCCTGCAGGAAGATGTTCTCCATGCCGGTGAGTTCCGGGTGGAACCCGGCGCCCAGTTCGAGCAGCGCGGCCACGCGCCCGCGCACCGCGAGCGCGCCGGAGGTGGGCCTGCCCACGCCGGCGATCAGGCGCAGCAGCGTGCTCTTGCCGCTGCCGTTGTTGCCGACCACCGCGAAGCTGCAGCCGCGCGGCACCTCGAAGTCGATCCCGTCCAGCGCCCGCGTCACGACGCGTTCGCCGCGGTCGAAGTGGTTGCGGACGATCATCTCCTTCAGCGAGGTGGCGCCGGTGCGGTGGGAGACGAACTCCTTGGCGAGGGCGCGGGCCTCGATGGCGGGCTCCGCGCCCGCGGGCGCTAGAGGCACTCGTCGAGGAGCGCCCGCGCGCGCTCCGCGTCGCCGGCGCGCACCAGCAGGCGCACCTCCGCCAGCGGCGAGACGGTGAAGTGGTACAGGCTCGAGGGCACCTGCCCGCTGGCGAGGCACGCGATGTCGTGGCTCTCCAGGTAGCCCTTCAGAACGACCGCCTGCGTGGGCGACGGCGCGACGTGCACGCAGACCAGCTCGTCGGCCTCGTCGCCGCCCCGGCGGCCGGCGGTGCCGGTCGGCACCTCCTCGCGCGAGTCGGGCGCGTCCGCCGTGGGGGCGCCGCAGTGCCCGCAGAACGGCGTTCCCGCGGGGAACTGCGTGGCGCAGCCGGTGCACTCGACGGTGCCGCCGAACTCGTCGAACGCGCCGGGGGCGCGCGGCGCCGATTCCTCGTACTCGGCGGCGAAGTGGCGCGCGGCCGGATGGTCCGGGGGGCAGGATGGAAAGCGCGGCGGCGCCGCCGACGCCGCCGGGTGGAGCAGCGCGCGCCGGCGCCGCGCGGCCAGCAACAAGCCAACGCCGAGCAGCACGGCCAGCAGAAGCAGCACCTTCGTCAACAGCGGATCCTTTCCCCCGGAAAAGCGCGTCCGGCCATGCGACACGCGAATGAACCTTGTGGCACACCGGGCTTCCTCTGGCAATAGCAATGCTCATGGCGACAAACGAGGCCCCCGCCGATCCGTCCCCGGAGGACCCCGCCGGCCCGACGTCCCGTGCGGGTTGCGCCGCCGTCCTCGCCGCCGTGTTCGCCGCCATGGCCTGGTGGTCACGGGGCGCCTGGCCCGACGCCACCGTGGACTTCGGGCGCGAGCTCTACCTCACGTGGCGCGTCGCGGAGGGCGACCTGCTGTACCGCGACCTGCCGTACTTCGACGGGCCGCTGTCGCTGCTGCTCAACGGCGGGCTCGCGTCGCTCGCCGGGATGTCGCTGCGGACGCTGGTCGCGGCGAACCTGCTGGTGGCCGCGGCGCTCACGGTGGCGCTCTTCGCGCTGCTCGAACGCATCGCCGACCGCTGGGCCGCGCTCGCGGGCTGCGTGCTCTGGCTCACCACCTTCGCCTTCGCCCGGCTGCTCGACGTGGGGAACTACAATTTCGCGGCGCCGTACACGCACCTCGCGACGCACGGGACCATGCTGGCCGCGGCGTCGCTGCTGTGCCTCGACCGCGTGCTGCGCGGCTCCTGGCGCTGGGGCGGCGCGCTCGGGCTCGCGCTCGGGACCGCGTTCCTCGGCAAGGCGGACTTCTTCGCGGCGACGCTCGGGGCTGTCCTCGCGGGCGCGCTGGCCGGGGTGTGGGCCATGCCGGACTCGCGCGCCGCGCTGCGCCGCGCCGCGCTCGCGGCCGCCGCCTGCGCGCCGTTGGCGCCGCTTCTCTGCGTCGCCTGGTTCGCGCGCGAGCTGCCGCTTTCCGAGGCGGTCCGCGCCGCGCTCGGAAGCTGGCCGCACCTGCTCGGCGGCGCCTCCGGGCTTCCCTTCTACCGCGGCGTGCTCGGCGTGGACCAACTCGGCGCGAACCTTCGCCTGATGGCCGTGGCGTCCGCCGGCTGGTGCGCGCTGCTGGCCGCGCTGCTCGCGGCCGCGCGCCTCGTGCGCGTCCCCGCCGGGCGCGAGGGCCTCGCCGCCGCGGCGGCATTCATCGCGCCGGTCGCGCTGCTGTCGCAGGCCCGCTGGCCCGACGCGTTCCGCCCGCTGCCGCTCGCCGTCGCGGCGCTCTGCGTGTGGAGCCTCTGGCCGCTGCGCGCGTCCCGGGGCGGTGCGGAGGCGCCGCGCGCCGCGCTGCGCCTGGCGTTCCTCGCGTGGGGCGCGTTGCTGCTGGGCAAGGTCGCCCTCAACGCCAAGCTGCGCCACTACGGCTTCGCGCTGGCGCTCCCCGGCTCGCTCGCGCTCTGCGCGTTCCTGGTCCGCTGGCTGCCGGAGCTGCTGCGGCGCTGGCCGCTCCCCACGGCGGCGGCGCGCGCGGCGGGACTCGGCGTCACCGCCTCCGTGGTCCTCGCGCACCTGCTGGTTTCGGGCTTCTGGTACGGCACCCTGAAGACGCCGGTGGGGGAGGGGGCGGACCGCTTCCGCGCGCAGGCGTCCGCCGCCGCCATCGACGAGGCGGTAGCCTGGCTCGAGCGCGAACGCCCCGGCGCCACGCTCGCCGCCTACCCGGACGGCGCGATGCTGAACTACCTCGCGCGGCGGAGGAATCCTTCGGGCCAGACGCTGGCGGTGCCGACCGCGCTCGCGCTGATCGGCGAGGAGAACGTCGTCCGCGCCCTGGCCGCCGCCCCGCCGGACCTGGTCGCGGTCGTGCACAAGGACACGTCGGACGAAGGCGCGCGGTTCTTCGGCGCCGACTACGCGCTCCTGCTCGACGGCTGGATCCGCGAGAACTACCGCGGCGTGGCGCTCTTCGGCGAGCCGCCGCACACGGGGCCCGGCTTCGGCATCGTGATCCTCGAACGGCGCTGAGCGCGCGCGCCGGCCCGCCATCGCCCTCGACACCATGGCGCGGCGCGCGGCATCCGGGCCTCGCGGGGCGCGAACGCTCCGCCCGGAGCAACGCCCCCCTTGGCCACCGTCCTACTCCTCTTCGCAAGCAACGTCTTCATGACGTTCGCCTGGTACGGCCACCTGAAGTTCGAAAACGTCCCGCTGTGGAAAGTGGTGCTGATCAGTTGGGGCATCGCCTTCTTCGAATACTGCCTCATGGTGCCGGCGAACCGGCTCGGCTACGGCCGCTTCTCCGCCTTCGAGCTGAAGATCATCCAGGAGGTGATCACGCTGACCGTGTTCATCGGGTTCGCCCTGCTCTGGCTGCGCGAGGCGCCGCGCTGGAACCACCTCGCGGCGTTCTTCCTGGTTTTCCTGGCGGTGTGGGTGGCCTTCCTGCCGCAGAAGAAGGAACCCGGCGGCGGCGCGCCGCCGACCGCCATCGGGGCCGGCCCGCCCGCGGCGCCCTAGGACAGCACGCGCACCAGCGCGAAGCCGTCGTGGCTCTTCGCCCCGATCGTCTGGATCGCGGTCGCGGCCACGCGCGGGTTGCCGCGCAGGCGCTCGACGAAGCGGCGGATGCCGAGGACCGAGGGATCGGTGCTCGCCGCGTCCGCCACGGCGCCTTCGCGCCCCACATTGTCCACGACGATCAGCGTGCCCGGGCGCGACAGCTCCAGCGCGCGGTCGAAGTACTCCGCCGTCGTCTGCTTGTCCGCGTCGATGAACACGAAGTCGAACGGCGCGCCGTCGGCGGGGCCGAGCGCCATCATCGACTCGAGCGCCGGGCCCACGCGCACCTCCACCAGCTCCGCGACCCCCGCGTCGGCGAGGTTCATCCGCGCCACGGCGGCGTGCGCCTCCTTCAGCTCGAGCGACAGCACCCTTCCGCCGGCCGCCCGCGCCGCGCGCGCGAGGAAGATCGTGCTGAACCCGCCCAGCGTCCCCACCTCGAGCACCGACCGCGCGCCCGCGGTAAGCGCCAGCAGCTCGAGCAGCTTTCCCTGGCAGGCGGACACGTTGATCGGCGGCAGCCCCGCCTCTGCGCTGCGCCGCAACGCCCCCTCGAGCGCGTCGTCGCGCAGGGAAAGCGCCTCCTCGAAGTAGGCGTCGACCAGGCCGGCGAGGCGCGGGATGTCGGACATGGCGCGGCTCCGCGGGGCTTCGTCCTGCCGGCCCCTCAGCAGTCCTTGTGGCTGCCGTCGCAGTAGGGCGGGGTCTTCGTCTGGCGGCAGCCGCAGAACGCCACCTTCTTCGCGGCCTCCAGCTCCACCAGGATCGGGCGCTGGCCCGTGCCCGCGCCCTTGTGGGCGCCGTCGCAGAAGGGCTGCGTGGCCGAGTGGCCGCACGTGCAGTACCACTTCTTGCCGGCTTCGCATTCGACCACGTAGGGCGACTTCGGAAACTCGGGCATCGCGGGCACCTCGACTCTTGGGATGCGTGTGCATAGCCCGCTCCCGGCGCCGCGGCCAACCGGATTCGTGGACGGGCGGGCGCCGGATCCAGCCGCCGCGCGCGCCCTTGCCTTCCCGCCGGGACCGCCGCACGCTCGGTTCCCTACAGAAGGAGACCCGCCCGTGCCCCCCCCGGAAAAGGTTCCCGTCCTCGTCGCCGACGACGAGCAGAACATCCGATTCGTCCTCCGCGAGCTCCTCGGCGCGGAGGGGTTCCCCGTCACGGAAAGCCCCGACGGCGAGGACGCCGTCGCGAAGGTGCTCCACGGCGACTTCCCGGTGGTGCTGATGGACGTGCGGATGCCCAGGCTGGACGGCATGTCCGCGCTCCGGAAGATCCGCGAGGCGAAGCCCGACACGGTGGTGCTGGTGATCACGGCGCACGGCACGCAGAAGACCGCGCTCGAGGCGGTCCAGGCCGGCGCCTACGACTACTTCCAGAAGCCCTTCGACCTCAACGAGGTGAAGGTCGTCGTGCGCCGCGCCGCGGAGAAGGCCCGCCTCCTCGCGCAGCTCCGCCGCATGGAGTCGGACCTCCGCTCGCGCTACAGCTTCGACAACATCGTCGGCCAGAGCCCCGCCATGCGCGAGGTCTACGACCTCATCAACCGCGTGGTCGACAACGACGTCACGGTGCTCGTCACGGGCGAATCGGGCACCGGCAAGGAAGTGATCGCCGGCGCGCTCCACAACAACGGCCCCCGCGCCAAGGGGCCGCTCGTGAAGGTCAACACCGTCGCCATCCCCGAGACGCTCCTCGAATCCGAGCTCTTCGGCCACGAGCGCGGCTCCTTCACCGGCGCCGTGCAGCAGAAGATCGGCAAGGTCGAGGCGGCCCACGGCGGAACGCTCTTCCTCGACGAGATCGGGGACATGCCGCTCACGCTCCAGTCGAAGCTCCTCCGCGTCCTCCAAGAGCGCGAGATCGAGCGCGTCGGCTCCACAAAGACCGTCAAGGTCGACATCCGCGTGGTCTGCGCAACGAACCGCGACCTCGCAAAGCAGGTCGAAAAGGGCGAGTTCCGCGAGGACCTCTACTACCGCATCAACGTCCTCCCGATCCACCTCCCCCCGCTGCGCAAGCGCCGCGAGGACATCCCGCTGCTGATCGACCACTTCATCCAGGTCTACAACGCGCGGCTGAACCGCAACATCCGCGGCCTCGACGCCGGCGCGCTGCGGCACTTCCTCAACTACGGCTGGCCCGGCAACATCCGCGAGCTCGAGAACACGATCCAGCGCGTGATGCTGATGGCCCGCGGCGAAACGATCACCGCCGCGGACCTCCCGCCGACGCTCCGCGGCGGCGCGCCCCCCTCGGACGCCGCCCCCGGCGCCGCGCCGATCGCGGGGCTCGACCTCGCCGCACTCCTCGACAAGGACGACTTCGCCCAGCCCCTCGCGGACCGCCTGCAAGCGATCACCGACGTGATGGAGAAGCACCTGATCCGCGCCGCGCTCGAGAAGGCCAACGGCCACCGCCAGGAGACCGCCGACCTGCTCGGCATCTCGCGCAAGTCGCTCCACAACAAGATGGTCCGCTACGGCATGTTCGAGGACGAGGACGAGAAGTACGGCACCCGGCCCGGCAGGGGGTAGGCGATGGCGGTTCCAACTTACGACCAGTTTATCGACCACTCGGTCGGGGTGTCCCTCCGCTCTGTGTACATCCCGCGGATCGATAGCGACTTCTTCGAGGAGGAGTGACCCCCTTCCGGGGGAGGCGCGCGAGGATGCCGCATGATCGGGAGACCTCCTCGTGAACCGCGTCGCGAAAGTACGTCATCCGGGGAGCCGCGAGGGCTGTCCGACGCGATCCGCTCGCGGCGAAGCGTGCCCCGGGCGGCGCGCAAGCGCAGGGGAATGAGCCGCCGGGCCGCTTTCCTTCTTGCGGCTCGGCGGGTGGTCGGGGCTTTCTGGCGCTGAGCCGTATGCGATGAAGCCGATGCCCCCCGCCGCCCCGCCGCGCCGCTGGAGCGCCCACGCCGCGACCCTGTTCGCGCTCGCGGCGATGCTCCTGTGCGCCGCGCTGGCGCCCGCGCAGACTCCGCTGCAGGGGCCCTTCCCCGCCGACACGCCGGTCGAGGTCGGCTCCCCCGCGGAGCGCATCCGCATCGTTCCCGGCGAAGGCATGTTCGTCGAAGAGAACGTCGCCTACGCCCGCGGTCGCACCACGATCTTCTACGACGACCGCCGCCTCATCGCCGACCGCATCATCCTGGACCTCGTCACGCTCGAGGCGCAGGCGTACGGCGACGTCCTGTTCGTCGGCGAGAAGGAGGAGGTGCGCGCGGACTCGGCCCGCTACAACTTCCGCCGCAACGAGGGCATCGCCTTCGGCGTCGACGGACGCTACGACGCGCTCTACTTCAAGTCCGTCTGGGACGAGGAGGCCAAGGGCCCCTCGATGCGCCGCATCAGCGAGAACGAAGCGCTTTTCCGCGGCTCCCAGTTCACCACCTGCGACTTCCCGGTCCCGCACTACTACATCACCGCGAAGGAAGTGACGCTCGTCCCCGAGCACAAAGTGTTCTTCCGCGAAATGACGCTCTGGGTGCGCGGCGTGCCGGTGCTCTACCTGCCGTTCTACTCGCGCGGCTTCGAGCCCTCGCCCTGGAGCTTCCAGTTCGGCTACAACACGCGGCTCGGCGCCTTCGCGCGGCTCGGCTACCGCTACGTGCACCGCCTGCGCACGCCGGACTGGGAGAACCCCTCGGTCTACCGCACGCGCTCGACCGGCACGCTGGACGCCTTCGCCGACTACTTCAGCGGCGCGGGCGAGGGCGCCGGCATCACCTACCGGTACCGCCTCGCCAACGACCGCCACCTCGGCTACATGCGCATCTACGGCCTCCGCGACCGCGTCCGCGACCTCTCCGTCGACGAGTTCGACGCGGACGACACGTTCCGCGAGGGCGAGGACCGCGACGACGGCGGCGACCGCTGGGTCTACCGGCACCGCCACAACACCATGCTCGGACGCACGATCTTCCAGGCGGACGTGGACTGGCTCTCGGACCCGGACCTCTACGTCGACGTGCTGGACCGCTTCGAGGACTTCGAGGAACAGCGCGGGCGCGTGATCGACCGCCGCGTGCGCTTCGCCGGCACCTACCTGCGCGAGGACTGGCTGGCCCGCATCATGTTCGACCGCCGCGAACGCGTCGGCCGCGACCGCTACACAGACTTCCAGGAACCGTACGACGACGACCGCGACCTGGAACTGCGCCCCGTCACGCGCAACCGCGACGACCGCGGCATCTCCTCCGCCCGCTACGGTGTCGTCCGCGAGGCCTACTCCGGCCGCGTCGCCTCGAACCTGGTGAAGCTCTGGAACATCCCGATCTACGCCCGCCTCGAGACCAACGCCTTCCAGGCGCTCGACAGCGGCTTCAACTCGCTCGACGACGCGGACGACACGACGGTGAACGGCGCCGACCTCTACGGGTCGCTGACGAACCGGATCCGCCTCGGCGAACGCGTCACCTGGACCAACACCGTCGGCGTCGGCGCCGGCGTCTACGAGCGCGAGGACGAGCGCCTCGTCCCCCGCAGGCTCCTCCGCCCCACCGGCACCACGACGATCGACGGCCAGCGCTTCGCGGACGAGGACACGATCTTCCTCGGCGACGGCACCAAGACGCTCTCCTCGACGGACATCGAGCCCGGGTACCTCTGGGCCGACTACCGCAGCCGCCTCAACGCGCGCTTCACCGACACGCTGGAGGGCTCGCTCACCTACACGTTCCGCCAAGGGACCGAGGACAGCCTCGGCGAGTTCTACGAGCGCGCCGGCCGCGTCGAAGCCGCCGAGGACGTGTACGACTTCAAGACCAGCCGGCACTGGGTGGAAGCGCTCCTCGACTACTACCTCCTTTACCCCAACATCAACGTCTTCCTCGGCGGCGGCTACAACCTCCAGTCCGGCGACGACATCACCGCGAACGAACGCCTCTACTACGCCAACCTCGGCACGAACTACCGGAACGACTCGAAGGAGTTCGACGTCCTCAGCCTGGTGAGCTACCAGACGCGCCAGCTCCGCGACCGCAGCGACCCGAACAACTTCGAACAAGGCACCGTCGGCTACACGCTCCAGACGCAGTACGTGCCGTTGAACGGCCGCTGGTGGACGCTGCTGCGCCTCACGGCGGAAACGAAGCTGGACGACGATCCGCTCGTCTCCTCGAACGAGGACTTCGACGAAAACCGCGACAAGATCCGCGGCGACTTCATCTTCGGCGGCAAGGTGGGCCCGAAGCACATCCTCGAGCTGCAAACGGCGTTCGACTCCGAACTCGCCGGCGGCTGGCGGCGCATCGGCCTGCTGTTCCGGCGCGACCTGCACGACGCGGAACTGGCGCTCTTCGGCGGCGTGGTGAACCGCCAGAAGGAGAACGCCAACGTGGACGACGACCGCAACGAGAGCCAGCCGACGGAGCTGGAGGTGCGCGGCACGCTCAAGTTCAAGCTCCCCTCCGACGGCCCCGAGTCGCGCCGCGCCAGCCTCCGCACCCTGCAGGACGCCCGGACCGGCTCGCTCTTCGTCGAGTAGCCCGCGCCCGCGCGGCGAGGCACTCCCCTTGCCACGGGGGACGCGGAGCGCCGATTTACACCGGTCCGAAACCCGAGCAGGAGACCCCGCGCACCATGACCCACGCCGCCCCGCAAGGCATCCTCGACGCCCGCATCGACGAGATCGAGGCGATCTGCGCCAAGTACCCGAGCCGCCGCAGCGCCATGCTGCCCGTGCTCTGGATGGTGCAGCAGCAGGAGGGCTGGATCAGCCAGGCGGCCATGAAAGAGGTCGCCGAGGTCGTCGGCTGCACCGCCGCGGAAGTGTACGAGGTCGTCTCCTTCTACACCATGTTCCAGCAGCGGCCCACGGGCAAGTACCACATCGGCCTTTGCAAGACGCTGGCGTGCGCGATCTGCGGAGCCTTCGAGGCGAGCGACTACATCGCCTCCCGCTACCACATCCCCCCGGGCGGCGTGAGCCCCGACGGACGCTTCTCCATGGAGCACGTCGAGTGCATCGGCGCCTGCAGCGAAGCGCCGGCGATGCTCGTGGGCCCGGTCCTGCACGGCAACCTGACGCCCGCGCGGATCAACGAGATCCTCGACCACCTGAGCTGAGCTACCCTAGGAGCCCCCGCGCCACCATGGCCCTCGCAACCGAATACACCCCCGTTTTCCTCCCCGCCCAGGACTCCAGCCGCACCGAGTGGCTCCGCGACTACAATGGCGGCGGGGGCTACCGGTTCGCCAAGGCGGCGCTCGCCAAGCAGCCGTCGGAAGTCATCGACCTGGTCAAGGACTCGGGCCTCCGCGGGCGCGGCGGCGCCGGCTTCCCCACCGGCATGAAGTGGAGCTTCCTACCCAAGGGCGCCCAGCCCCGCTACCTCTGCATCAACGCCGACGAGTCCGAGCCGGGCACCTGCAAGGACCGCCCCATCATGGAGCAGCGCCCGCACCTGCTCCTCGAAGGGATCATGATCGCCCTCCACGCGATCGAGTCGAAGCAGGCGTTCATCTACATCCGCGGCGAGTACTACAAGGGCGCCGAGGTGCTCCAGAAGGCCGTCGACGAGCTGTACGCGGCGGGCATCCTCGGCAAGAACGCGCTCGGCGTCCAAGGGCGCGAGATGCACATCGTCGTCCACCGCGGCGCCGGCGCCTACATCTGCGGCGAGGAGACCGCGCTGCTCACGTCGCTCGAAGGCTACCGCGGCTACCCCAAGCTCAAGCCCCCCTTCCCCGCCGTCTCCGGCCTCTACGGCAAGCCCACCATCATCAACAACGTCGAGACCATCGCCACGCTGCCGATCCTGTTCGACAAGGGCGTCGACTGGTACAAGAGCTTCGTCCACGAGCGCTCGACGGGCCCGCGCCTGTTCTGCATCAGCGGCCACGTGAAGCGCCCCGGCGTGTACGAGCTGCCCATGACGGTGACGCTGAAGGAGCTGATCTACGACTACTGCGGCGGCGTCCGGAACGGCCACGACCTCAAGTTCGTGATCCCCGGCGGCTCCTCGGTGCCCTGGCTGCTCCCGAACCAGATCGACCACCCGATGTCGATGGAAGGCATGGCGCAGGCCGGCTCGATGCTCGGCAGCGCGGGCTGCATGGTGATGGACCACACGGTCTGCCCGGTGTGGGCGCTCGCGAACCTCTCGGCGTTCTACAAGCACGAGAGCTGCGGCCAGTGCACCCCCTGCCGCGAGGGCGCCTCGTGGCTGTTCAAGATCGTCCAGCGCATCGAGAACGGCGGCGGCGTCCCGTCCGACATGGACCTTCTGGCGCAGATCGCCGGCGATGGCACGCCGAACACCGGACAGATCAGCGGACGCTCGATCTGCGCGCTCGGCGACGCCGCGGCGTGGCCCGTCGGCTCCGCCATCCGCCAGTTCCGCGGCGAGTTCGAGGAGCACATCCGCCTGAAGGGGTGCCCCTACAAGAACAAGCGCTTCTGGATGGACGGCGGGAAGTTCGTCAACGAGGCGCACCCCGGCAAGGCGACGGTCGGCGCGGCGGCGCACCACTAAACCGCCGCCCGCGCAGGCGGGGCGCGCTCAGTGCGCGTCGGCGACCGGGCGGTCCTCTTCGCGGCAGTACCGCAGCCAGCGCACGCAGCGCCACCACAGGTACGCGCCCAGGAGAATCTTGGGCGCCGCCCACCAGTAGTACTGGTTGAGCGAGAAGTACAGCAGCCGAGCCCCGTCGCGCCAGTCGTACGCGATCCGCTGCGCCTGGTCCGAGAACAGCATCCAGAGCAACTGCGTCGTACCCTGGATCGCGAACGAGAACAGCCCGATCGCCATGATGCTCGCGATGCCGAGCCGGAACCGCAGCCCCGCCCAGCACGCCACGACGGCCATGATGAACCCGTTCACGGCGCCCTCGAAGAACACCGACGCGAGCTGCATCCACGGCGCCCACTCGCGCAGCCACTCCTGGTCCTGCGGCAGCCGGTACATCTGCCAGTTGCCGAAGGTGGTTTCGGCGAACATGAACAGCACGTAGCACGCCATGATCGCCGCGGAAACGAGCACCGGCACGCCGATCACGCCTCGGATGAACTGCGAGGGCGTGATGAACGTGGTGCGGAAGGGCTCGTAGAACGGCCCGGGGCGGAAGCTCAGCAGCGCGCGCCACACCATCACAGCGGGGATGATCGCGCTGGGGCGCAGCATCAGGAAGATGGTCGACTCGATGAACACCAACAGCTGCGACTGCGCGCCGAAGGCCGCGCCGATGCCCACCAGGCCGAGCTGCCGCTGCCTGACCACGACGCCGATCAGGAACGCCGTCAGCAGCCCGATCCCCATGTAGGTCAGCGGACGGTTGCGCCAGCGGCGCAGTTCCGCGCGGTAGAACGGGTTCTCGGTCTTGCCCGTGAGCGAGGGCAGCGCCGAGAGATCGGCGAGCGCGCGCTGGTGCGCTTCGTGGTGGGTGGTGGACGTCGACATCGCTCCGCAGCTTCCCCGCCCGGCATTCAAGGCGCCGCAACGCCGCAACGCAAGGAGGCATCGCCCGCGCCGTGCGCACCCTGGTGGTCTTCGATCTGGACGGCACGCTGGTGGATGCGTTCGCCGACATCGCGGCGGCGGTCAACGGCGCGCTCGCCTCGCGGGGGCTCCCCACCCATGCGCAGGCGGCGGTCACCGGCATGGTGGGAGACGGCATCGCGGTGCTCTGCCGCCGCGCGGCCCCGATGCTCGGGGGCGCGGAGCTGGAGTCCTTCACCGAGGAAGTGCGCGCCCGCTACGCCGCCGACCCGGTCGCGCGCTCCGCGGTCTTCCCGGGGGCGCTGCAAGTGCTCGAAGAGCTTCGTGCCGCGGGCGCGCCCGCCGCGGTGCTCAGCAACAAACCCCACGCGCTCACCCTCGAGGTCTGCGCGCGGCTCGGCATCGCGGAGCGCGTCGCCCGCGTGCAGGGCGAGGCGCCGCCGGAGTTCCCGCGCAAGCCCGACCCGGCGGGCGCGCGGCGCCTGATGGCGGAGCTGGGCTGCGGCCGCGCGCTGGTGGTCGGCGACATGGCGCCCGACGCGGAGCTCGCCGCCGCGCTCGGCGCCCCGTTCATCGCGGTGCGCTGGCCCGGCATGCCGGAGCGCGCCTTCCCCGGGACGCCTCCTGTTGCCATCTGCCCCGGCGCGCGCGAGCTTTCCCTGCGCCTCTCCGGGGCGCTCCAGACCCCCGGCCCCGCCGGGCACCGCGAGGCACACCCATGATCCGCGCACTGGTCCCCCTTGCCGACGGCTTCGAGGAGATCGAAGCCGTCTCGATCATCGACATCCTGCGCCGCGGCGGCGTCCGCGTGGTGACCGCCTCCCTGGCCGCGTCGCACGAGGTGCGCGGCGCGCACGACATCGTGCTCCGCGCCGACGCGATGCTCCGCGACGTGGCCGGCGAGACCTTCGACGCGGTGGTGCTCCCCGGCGGGCCGGCCTACGCGACGCTGATGAAGAGCGGCGACGTGCTGTCTACACTCCGCCGCCACGCGGAGGCGGGAAAGGTCACCGCCGCGATCTGCGCCGCGCCCGCGGTGCTCGCCGAGGCGGGCCTCCTCGCCGGCAAGCGCGCCACCTGCTACCCCTCCGTCGAGGACGTGGTCGGCGCCGCCGCCACGCTGGACCGCCGGGCGGTGGTCGCGGACGGCGACGTGGTGACCAGCCGCGGCCCCGCGACGGCGACGGCGTTCGGCATCGAGCTGCTCCGCAAGCTCGCCGGCTCCCCGGTGGGCGACAAGGTCGCCGCCGACATGCTCGCGACCGCCTGAGGCCGCCCCCGTGCAGCGCGGCGTTCCGGCGCCGGACTCGGGAAGCCCCCCCGCCGCGCCGCACTCCGCGCCCCCGCAGGCGCCCCCGCTCCGCTACTTCGCGCTGTTCGCGCTCGCCGCCGCCGCGCTCCTCTCGCTCTTCGACCTGCGCATCCTCCCGGCGGGCTCCGAGCCCTACCCGTCGCTCGAGCGCCTCCTGCTCCGCGATTCGTTCCTCGGCGCCAGCGACGAGTCCTGGAGCGCGGCGGACCTCGAGCGCGAGCTGCGCCTCCCCCCCGAGGACCTCGCCGCGGCGGAGCGCGTGCTCGCCGCCTCCCGCAACTGGCTCGGGCTCCGCGGCCGCCGCACCGCCGGCATGCGCCTGTTCGCCGTCGAGGCGCTCGGCCTGCGGTTCGAGTTCGGCCACGGCATCGTGCCCGCGGCCGCGGCGGGGCTCCTCGCCGGCGCCATCGCCTACCTCTTCGCCCGCCTGCGCATGGAGCACGAGGTCGCCGAGCGCGAGCACGCCCAGGTGGTCGCCCTCAGCGAACTGCAGCGCACCCGCATCTCCGAACTGGTCGAGACCAACCGCAAGTTGAACGCCATGCAGGCGAAGCTCGTCTCCCAGCAGCGGCTCGCCTCCATCGGGCGCCTCTCCGCGACGCTCGCGCACGAGATCCGCAACCCCCTCGGCGTCATCCGCAGCTCCGCGCAGGTCATCGCCGAGGAGGTATCGCCGGGATCCAGCGCCGATGTCGCCTGCGACATCATCGAGGAGGAGGCGGTCCGCCTGAACAACATCATCACGGACCTGCTGAACTACTCGAGCCGCAAGCAGCCGCGCATCTCGCCGCAGGAGCTCAACGGCCTGCTGCTCGCCTGGCTGGCGCCGCTCACGGACCAGTACGCCCGCAACGCGGTCCGCGTGACGCACGACTTCGCGCTCGGCGTCGACGAGGTGATGATCGACCCGGACCAGCTCTACCAGGCGGTGCTGAACGTGCTCTCGAACGCGCGCGACGCGCTCCTCGAAAAGGGGGGCGGGCGCATCCACGTGGCGACGCGCCAGCCCTCGCCGCTGCGCATCGAGCTTTCCGTGCAGGACGACGGACCCGGCATGCCGCCGGTCGTGCTCCAGCAGGCGCAGGAGCCGTTCTACACCACGAAGCCCAAGGGCACCGGCCTCGGCCTCGCGGTCTGCCGGCTGCTGGTCGACCGCATGGGCGGCTCCTTCGAGATCGCCTCCGAGCCCGGCAAGGGCACGCGCGTGCTCTTCGGCCTCGCGACGGTACGCGGCTACAAGGCGCTCCGCGACTCGGGCCGGATGCCCGGCTCCGAGGACGCGGAACAGGAAAACGACACCAAGGGAGACCCACAGGCATGACGAACGAACCGGCGTACCGGCTGCTGCTGGTGGACGACGAGCCGCGCATGGCGCAGATCCTGCGCATCGCCTGCACGCGCTGGGGCTACAACGTCGAGACCGCCGCGAACGGCGAGGAGGCCCTCGCCAAGCTCGCAGACTTCTCCCCCGAGATCGTCCTCTCCGACATCAAGATGCCCGGCATGGACGGCGAAACGCTGCTGCGCCGCGTGAAGGCCGCCTCGCCCGGCACCGTCGTGGTGCTGATGACCGCCTTCGGCACCGTGAAGGGCGCCGTCGAGGCCATGCGCGAGGGCGCCTTCGACTACATCCTCAAGCCCTTCGACAACGAGGAGCTGCGCATGACGCTCGCCCGCGCGCGCGAAGTGCTCACGCTCCGCACCGACAACTCCCGCATGCGCGCGGAACTCGGCATCCGCAGCGACGCGGACCGCATCGTGGGCGAGTCGCCCGCGCTCGCCCAGGTGCTCCAGTTCATCGAACGCGTCGCCCCCACGCGCGCCACGGTCCTGGTCACCGGCGAAAGCGGCACCGGCAAGGAGCTGGTGGCCCGCGCGATCCACCGCCGGAGCCCCCGCGCCGGCGCCCCGTTCATCGCCGTCAACTGCGCCGCGCTCGCCGAATCGCTCCTCGAGAGCGAACTC
Source organism: Candidatus Sumerlaeia bacterium (assembly GCA_033764015.1). Classification (GTDB taxonomy): domain Bacteria; phylum Sumerlaeota; class Sumerlaeia; order SLMS01; family JANRJK01; genus JANRJK01. The sequence goes on from JANRJK010000031.1 coordinate 31,356, forward strand.
TTCGGCCACGAGAAGGGCGCCTTCACCGGCGCCCTCCGCCAGCACCGCGGCAAGTTCGAGGAGGCCAGCGGCGGCACCATCTTCCTCGACGAGATCGGCGAAACCGGCAACGGCTTCCAGACCAAGCTGCTCCGCGTGCTCCAGGAGGGCCGCTTCGAGCGCGTCGGCGGCACCGCCCCCGTGCAGGTCGACGTCCGCGTCGTGGCCGCCACCAACCGCGACCTCGAGCAGCGCATCCGCGAAGGGCACTTCCGCGAGGACCTCTTCTTCCGCCTGAATGTGATCCCGATCCACCTGCCCCCGCTGCGCGAGCGGCGCGGCGACATCCCCGCGCTCGCGCGCCACTTCGCCGCGCGGAGCTGCGCCGACCTCGGCATCCCGCGCAAGACGCTGTCCGACGCCGCGCTCGCCGCCCTCGCCGCCGCCGAATGGAAGGGGAACATCCGCGAACTCGAGAACACCATGGAGCGCGCGGTGATCCTGTCGCCCCTCGAGGAGATCCAGCCCGAGGACCTGTGGGCCACGCGGCGCCCCGCCCCGCCGCCGGCCAACACCTCCGGCAGCCAACAGCCGCAGTCCGCCTCCGCGGCCACCTTCCCGGACCCGGATGCGATGCGCCTGCCACTGGCCGGATTCGTCGAGGAGATGACCCGCCTGCGCGTGCTCGCCGCGCTCGAATCCGCGAACTGGCGCCGCCAGGACGCCGCGGAAGCCCTCGGCGTGGACAGGGCCACGCTCTACCGCATGATCAAGCGCTACGGGATCGAACGGGAGGAGTAGGGGCGGATCACACCGCCGCCAGCGCCGCCTTCATCGCGTCCATCACCTCGTCCAGCTCCTCCTCGCGCATGTGCGCGAAGAGCGGCAGGTTGAGCACGGAGCGCGACAGCAAGTCCGACTTCTCCCCGCCGATGGTCCCCGCGAGGTACGCCGCGGCGCCGGGCTGCTTCGACATCGCGCCGGGGTAGACGTTCCCGAACCCGATGCCGCGCTCCTTCAGCACCGCCTCGATGCGCGGGCGCGCCTCCGGGTCGTGCATCGTCACGTTCAGGTAGCCGTTCTCGACGTAGCCCTCCGGCGGGGCGACGGTGCGGACGCCGAGGGCGTCGCATTGCGCGCGGAGCCACTCCGCCGACTTGCGCCGCGACGCGAGCCGCGCCTCGTCGTAGTCGAGGCAGAGGTTCAGCCAGGCGGCGTCGAAGCCGCCGAGGCGGCTGTTCCAGCCCACCAGCCCGTGGCCGTAGTGCGAGGTACGCCCGTGGTTGCCGAGCTTGCGGACCGTGTCCGCCAGCTCCGCGGTCGAGCAGTAGACCGAGCCCGCGTCGCCGCAGGAACCGAGCACCTTGGCCGGGTAGTAGGAGCACGACGCCATGTAGGCGTCGCGGAAGATGGAGGCGCCCTTCCACGTCACGCCGTGGCCCTGCGCCGTGTCCTCGATGAGCGGCAGGTCGCGCTCGCGGCAGAAGGCGCGGAACTGGTCGATGTGCCGCGAGCCCCACCCATAGAGGTGCACCAGGATCGCGGCGCGCGGCTTGAAGCGCTCGACGCCCTCGCGGAAAAGGTCGAAGTCCATCTGCAGGTCGTCGAGCGAGATGTCCACCGTGACCGGGCGCGCGCCGACGTTCACCACCGCCTCGAAGGTCGCCCAGAACGTGGCGTCCGGGATCAGCACCACGTCGCCCTCGCCGACGCCGGCGGCGCGCAGCGCGAGCTGGATCGCGTCCGTTCCGTTCGCGCAGCCCACGACCGCCTTGGCGCCGGAGAGTTCGGCCAGGCGCTTCTCGAGCGCGGCCCCTTCCGGTCCGCTCACGAACATCGTGTTCTCGGTGATCCGGCGGCAGATCTCGATCCAGCGGTCCATGAACCCGGGCTCGAAGCGGCGCAGGTCGATGAAGGGTACGGGCATGTGGCGGGTGGTCCTTGCGGAAGTCTTGACGGATGGTCCCGCCGCCGCTCCGACAAAGCCTAGCGGAATCCGCAGCTATCCCACCAGCACGTAAGCCAGGAACGTCAGCAGCCCCAGCGCCCCCGCGCCGAAGGCCAGCGGGCGGTACGCCGGGAGGCCGAACGACAGGGCCGCGCCGCTCGCGAAAAGCGCCAGCAGTCCAGCCGCCCAGAGCACCGAGACGCCCTTGGCGAAGTCGCTCCCCTTGGCTTTGTGGAGCTGCACCAGGCGCCGGTACGGCGTCGTCTTCTTCACCAGCAGCTCCGCCGCGAGCGGGTCCGCGGTCGGGCGAAGCACCACGTCGGCGTTCGCGCCGGTCCACTCGAACTCGAAGGAGGTGCCGGCCTTCTTCACGCCGTAGCCGCCGGTCGGCTCGTCGATCTCCTGCTGCCGCAGGATCCCTTCGGCGATCGCGTGCAGCCGCGGCAGATCCGCCGTGAGCGGCTCCTCGAGCCCTACGGGGATCGTCTCGGTCTGGTAGCCGCCCCTGATCGACAGCGTGTAGAGCGCGCCGGTCACCAGGAACATGATGGCGACGGGGAAGAAGAACGACGCGAGCGCGACGTGGAAGGCGATGATGCGCTTGCGGGGCGAGGCGGGGCGGGGTGCGGCGGCGGGCGGTGCGGTTTCCAAGGGTGGTGTTCCTTCCTGCATGGTCGTGGATGGACCCTGCGCGCGGCGGGCGTGAGGCGCAATCGGGCGCTGCGCGCTGTCGGATTGCACTGGAGCCCCGGGCCGGATGCGGCACACTCCCCGCGCGAGATTCCGGAAGGCGGCAGCGCCGTGCACAAGCATCGCCACGAATCGGAGCAGGAATACCGCCTCGCGGTGGTGTTGCTGCTGCTCGCGCTCGGCGTGGTGCTGCTGGTGTTCTGGCTGCGCGGGCGCGACGGGCGCGGCGGAGTCCCGGCGCCCCGGCGCGACACGCCCCCCGCCGCGACGGCGGCCCCGAACCCGGCTCCGGACCCGGCGCCCGGCGAGGGCTCCGGCAGCGACCCCGCGACCGCCGAGGGCGACGGCACCCCGGCCGCCGACCCCGCGGACGACGGCGAGCTGTTCCCATCCACGGAGGAGTCGGAAACCACGTCCGGCCTGGCGCTGGCGCGCTCCCTCGGCAGCGGCGCCATCTCCGGCTGGGTGGTCCAGCCGAACGGGCGCCCCGTTTCCGCGGGGCGCGTGCGCGCCACCTTCCTCCGCGCCCCGGGCGAAGAGCCCTCGCAAAGCCTGGAACCGGAGGCGTCCGAAACGAAGGACGCGGAGACGAACGAGGACGGCCGCTTCCTGATCGAAGCGCTTCCCGTCGGCTACTGGTCGCTCGCGGCGGAGCTGGAGGGCTTCGGCGCCGCCACGCTCGCCGACGCCGTGGTGCCGCTCGGCGGCGTCGGCGGCCCCGTCACGCTCACGCTGTCCCCCGCCGCCTCGATCAACGGCGCCGTGCAGACCATCGCCAAGTCGCCGATCGCCGACGCCTCGCTCAGCGTGGACCGGCTGGTGCGGGTGTACTCGGAGGGCGGCTCGCCGCACGACATCGCGATTCCGCTCTCCGCGCGCGCCTCCACGGGAGCGGACGGCAAGTTCGCCCTCCGCGACCTGCCGCCGAAGCCGGTCCGGATCCGCACCGTGGCGGAGGGCTTCGCGCCCGACACGCGCGCCCGCACCGCGACGCCGGCCGGCCTCGCGGAGACGATCGTCCTGGAGCCGGTGGCGCCGCTCGCCGGCGTGGTCCGCGCGGAGGCCGGCGGCACCATCGAGGGAGCGACGGTCCGCGCCCGGCCCCGCGGCGACGCGAAGAAGGAGCTGGCGAAGGCGGCGAGCGGCGCGGACGGCGCCTACGCGCTCGGCGGCCTCCGCGCCGGCCTCGAGGTCGACCTCCACGCCGAGGCGCCCGGCTACGCGCCGCTCGGCCCCGTGCCCGCGGTCGCCGGCACCGGGCGGAACGTGCTCACGCTCGGCTACGGCGGCGCGATCAACGGCGTGGCCGAATGGCTGGACCGCACCGGCGATCCCCCCGCGGGCCTCGCGGTGGAGGCGCGGCTCGAAGGAGCCGACCCGCCCCGGTCCTGGACGACCCGCACGCGCGACGACGGGCGCTTCCGCCTGCGCGGCCTCCCCGCCGGGAAGTACGACGTCGCGCTGCGCGATCCGAAGCTCGTCGTCGATCCGCCGGTCCGCGTCGAGGTCGCCGCGGGCAAGCCCGCCCCCGAGGCGAAGCTCCGCGTCTACGAGGGGCTCGCGTTCGAGGTGCGCGTCCTCGAGGAGAGCTCGCGCCAGCCGATCCCCGGAGCGCGGGCGCTCGTGAAGCGCATCGCCGCCGACGGCAAGTCCGGCGCCCTCTACCGCGACGCCCTCGCGGACGAGGCGGGAGTGGCCCGGCTCGCCAACGTCCCCGCGGGTCCGTGGCGCCTCGGCGCGGAGGCCCCCGGCTTCACCGCCTCGGCGCAGAGCACCCGCGACCTCGACATCCGCCTGGTCCGCGGGACGGAGCTGCCGCTCCAGACGGTGACGCTCGCCCGCGCCGGCAGGATCGAAGGCGTGGTGCTGCTTCCGGAGGGCGGGCCCGCGCCCGGGGCGCATGTCGAACTGATGGACGCGTCGAAGAACCCGCCCTCCGGGTCGCTGCCGCTCAGGCGGTTCGCGGCGGAAGCGGACTCCGGCGGCGCGTTCTCGATTCAGGACCTGCCCGCGGTCAACGCGCTGTCGCTCATCGTCGCCGCCACCGCCGCGGACGGCCGCCGCGGCGCGTCCGATCCCCTCACGTTGAACCTTGTCGAGCCCGAGGCGTCCGTCGCCATCGTCGTCGACGGGGGCGGGCGCGTCGCCGTCCTCGCGCAGGACCGCGAGGGGCGCCCCGTCGCCGATGCGAAGGTCGAACTGGACCACGCGGAGTACCGCGGGACCGAGTCGCCCGCGGGCTGGCGGGGGCGCACGGACACCGCGGGCGCCTTCGAGGCCGCCGGCGTGCCCCCGGGACGCGTCGGCGCCCGCGTCTCGCGCGAGGGCTTCGTCTCCGCCACCGGCTCCGCGACGCTCTCCCTGGACCGCCCCGCGACGATCCGCGTGATCCTCGAGCCCGCCTACCCGATCGCCGGGCGCGTGGTCGACGACCTGCAGCGCCCGATCGGCGGAGCGCTGGTCCGCGCCTCGCCGGAGGCGCCCGCCCGCGGTACGGGCGTTTCGGAAACGGACAACGCCGGCGATTTCGCGATCAGCGGGCTCGGCGCCGGCAAGTTCCGCCTCCGCGTCGAGGCGAGGTTCTCGCCCGCGCCCGGCGACAGCGCCGTCGTGATCGACTTCCCGGGCCAGCCCTCCGGCGGCACGCTGCCGACGCCCCTCGTGGTGCCGTGCAACGGAGCCGCGGGGGGCCGCGTGTTCTCGCAGCGCGGCCTCGACGCCATCGCCAAGGGATCCATCGCCCTCTCGGGCAAGACCTCCTGGGGCGCGAACTATTCGGCTAAGGGGAAGATCGACGCCGGAGCGTGGGAGTTCACCCGCCTGCCCCCGGGGCGATACACCGCGACCGCCACCGCGGAGGGCCACCTCCCCACGAAGAGCGCCGAGTTCGACGTCGCCAGCCCGGAGCGCACCACCGTGCCCGACCTCTACCTCACGCTCGGCGGGCGCGTCCGCGTCCGTGTGGTGGACGACGGCACCGGCGAACCGGTGCAGGCGGCGCTGGCGACCGCGGTCGAGTCGGGGCGCTTCGCCCGCACGGCGGCCAACGGCGAGGCCGTCATCGCGCCGCTCGAGGCGGGCATCCACACCATCTCCGTCACCCATCCCGACTACGAGCCGGCGGAGCGCTCCGGCGTGCAGGTCGTCACGCGCCAGCCCGTCCAGGTCGGGCCCATCCGCCTGAAGCGCGGCGTCGAGCTCACCGGCCGCGTGCTCGACGACCAGCGCCGCCCCGTGATCGGCGCCCGCGTGGGCCTGCGCCGCGACGGCAGGGACGACCGCCGCACCACGAACACGGACCGCGCGGGGCGCTTCAAGTTCCGCGGCGTGCCGCTCGACGACTGGCTCGTGACCGCCACCGCCCGCCTCGGCCCCGTCCCGACCAGCCGCACCGCCCGCGCCCAGCTCTCCGAGCGCGGCCCGAACGAGGTCGAGATCATCCTCGACGCCGCCTCGACGCTGCGCGGGCTCCTCGCCGCGCCACCGCCCGTGGAACTCGGAGGCGCCTTCGTCGAGGTGTATCCGCTCGCGGAAGACGGCACGCCGGAGCTCACCGCCCGCGCGAATCCACCGGTGCTGGACGGCGGCTTCGAACTGGCCGGCATCCCGGAGGGACGCTACCTGGTGCTGGCGCAGGCGCGCGACGGCGGGGGCGTCCGCTACTGGCACCGCGAAGTGGACGTCGCCGGCCCGCTGACGGAGGTGCTGGTCGACTCCGGAACCGCGGCGGTCTCGGGCGCTGTGTTCGACCGCGCGCAGGGCGACCCGGTCCCGGGGGCCGGCGCGCAGGCGGTGCTGCTGAGCGCGCCGCAGTCCGGCATCGGCCGGCTCGCGCGCTGGTGGCGCCGCGAGGTGGCGGCCGACGCCGCGGGCGCGTTCCGCTTCGATGCCCTGATGGCGGGCGAGTACCTGCTCTCCGCGCGGGACGAGCGCTCGACCGCCTCGGGGGTGTTCCTCCTTCCGGCCGGGGGATTCCTGCCGCTGGTTGCGTTCCTTCGCCCCGCGCCCTACATCGGTCCGGCGGATGGCGCCGCCACCCGGCAAGTTGGCTCGGGATTCTCTCACACGTTCGCGACTCCCGCCGCAACGCGGGCAGTGGATCGGAGCAAGTCGAAATGAATCAACAACTCAAGCTGGCCGGAGCCGCAGTCCTCTTCCTCGCCGCGGGCGGTTTCTTCTACATCCAGTACCTTAGCGTACAACCGAGTACGCTTAGGGCCGACAGTATCGAGGTGAACAACGCCCGCGTGGCGGGCGCCGCGCCGCCGATGATGGGCGGCGGCCCCGGCGGGCGCATGAACGGCCCCGAGGGCATGATGTCCGAGGAAGAGCGCAAGGCGCAGCGCGCCGAGGTGCTCGACCAGCTCGGCCTCACGCCGGAGCAGCGCGCCAAGCTGGAGGAGATCGAAGCCCGCTTCGCCGGCCAGGACCCGCGCGAGGCGTGGCGCGGGCGCATGGAGGCCAGCGCCGAGGTCCTCACCCCCGAGCAGCGCGAGAAGGCGCAGCAGCTCATGCGCGACCGTATGCGCGGACGCATGGAGGAGCGGCTCAAGATGCTCCCCGAGGGCGAACGCGACAAGTTCCGCCAGAAGCTCGAGCAGCGCATGTCCGAGCGCCGCGGGCGCATGGAGGCAAGAATGCAGAACGGCGAATCGCCCCGCGGCCCCCGCCCCGGGGAGGATGGTCCGCCCCAATGACCAGCCGCGCCGCCTTCACCCTCATCGAGCTCCTGGTCGTCGTGGCCATCATCACGATCCTGGCCGGCATCGCCCTGCCGAACTTCCTCGAAGCCCAGACGCGCTCGAAGGTGAGCCGCGCCAAGGCGGACCTCCGCACCGTCGCCACGGGCCTCGAGGCGTACCACGTCGACCACGGACGCTACCCGCCGAGCACGCTGGTGCCGCGCTTCCTGCGCCTGCGTCCGCTCACCACGCCGGTCGCCTACATCACCGAGGTGCCGCTCGACGTCTTCCAGTCCGAGGACCAGGGCTCCGGCCCCTTCCGCCGCCGCGGCAACTTCGCCTACGGCGCCACGCCGATCGACCAGGAGAGCCGCTGGGCGCTGGCCAGCGACGGACCCGACCTCGCCCCGAACGCGGGCGGCATCGAGTTCTACTACGGCTACAGCGAATCGATCTGGGAGAATCCCGCGAGCGGCTACAACTTCGTCCGCTACGACCCGACGAACGGCACGATCTCCGTCGGGGACATCTGGCGGCTCAGCGACTTCCAAATGCCCTGACGGCGGCAAGGGCCGTCCGGGTGCTTGAACGAACGGCGCGGGAGCCAAGGCCCCCGCGCCGTTTCCATTTCCCGCGGAAGCGCGGCGGCCTACTCCTGCGTCACGACTTCATACTTCGCGTCGACGGTGTAGACGACCACCTCGTTGCTCGCCCGGATCGCGAAGCTGGCGCTGTCGCCGAGGAGGACGATCTCCTTGAACTTGTCCGTGAGCGTGATCTCGCGGAGGATCTTCAGGCCGCGATCCGTCGGGACGACGACGGTCAGGCGCGTGCCGTTCTTCGTGAGGAAGACGGGGGAATCCTTGAACGCCAAAACCTGCTCGAAGGAGCTGCCGCGGGCGAGGACGCGGTCGGCGCCGGCGGGGTAGACGCGCATCGAGTACTCGACGGTGGGGACCGCTTCGGCGGAGGCGTTCTGGGCCACGGCCGGGGCCGGGCGCAGCGCGGGAGCGAAGGCGAGCGCGAGCAGGCCCCCCGCGAATCCGAGCGCCAGCGGCGTCAACGTGCGGCGGATCGTGTCCTTGGTCATGCGGCTCCAACCTCCGGGCGGGCGGAAAATCGCGGCGTGTGCGTTCATCTTGAAAAGGCCCCCCGGCCGCGGAGGCGTCAACGTCGAAAGGCATCGCCGGTTGCCCCGCGCCGCGTCGGGGGCAGCCTCTCGCCTTGAGATGCAGGACCTCGACCGCACCCCCCCGGCCACCGCCCTGGAGCGCACCGCCTTCGCGGTCCGCTGCGCCATGCAGAGCCTGCTGATCAACGTGGCGCTCGCCATCGTGAAGGTCGCCGGCGGCCTCGCGGGCAATTCCTTCGCGCTGGTCGCCGACGGCATCGAGTCGCTCACCGACGGGCTCGTCTCGGTGATCGTCGTGGTGGGGCTCCGCGTCTCCGCGATCCCACCGGACGACGAACACCCCTTCGGCCACGGCCGCGCGGAAAACCTCGCCGCGCTGCTGGTGGCGCTGTCGCTCTACGGCGCGGCGGGCCTGATCGCGTGGCAGGCGGTCCACGAGATCCGCAATCCGCACCAGGCGCCCGCCTGGTGGACGCTGCTGGTCCTCGGGGGCGTGGTGCTGGTGAAGTGGTCCTTCGCCCGCCGCCAGGACCGCGTCGGCGCCGCCCTCGGCAGCTCCTCGCTCCGCGCCGACGCCTGGCACCACTGGTCCGACGCCGTCACCTCCGCCGCGGCGATGGTGGGCATCTCGGTCGCGCTGCTCGGCGGGCCCGGCTGGGAGAGCGCCGACGACTGGGCCGCCCTCGCCGCCTGCCTCCTGATCGCCTATAACGCCAGCGGCATCCTTCGCCGCGGGCTCGACGAGGCCATGGACCGGACCGTGGACGCGGGCCTCGAGGCGCGCCTGCGCGCCGTCGCCGGAGCGGTCGACGGCGTGGGCCGCATCGAAAAGTGCCGCGTCCGCCGCGCCGGCCTCGGCCTCCTCATGGAGGTCCACGTGCAGGTCCACGCGGAACTCTCCGTCCGCGCGGGGCACGACATCGCCGGCGCCGTCAAGCGCGCCCTCCTCGACTCCGACCTTGGCGTGGACGACGTCGTCACGCACATCGAGCCGCTCGACGGCCCCCCGGCGCCGCGCTTGCCCACCGTCCCCCCCGAGCCATGATCGCCCACCACACCGAGGAGCGGGCACCATGGCACGTCCGACGAAACTGACCGAGCAGGAGATCCGGGAGCGCCTCGCCGCGCACGCGGGCTGGGAGCTGCGCGAGGGCAAGCTGCGCCGCGAGTTCAAGTTCGCCGACTTCAACGCCGCCTGGGGCTTCATGTCGCGCGCCGCGCTGGCCGCCGAGAAGCTCGACCACCACCCCGAGTGGTTCAACGTCTACAACCGCGTTGTGGTGGACCTGGCGACGCACGACGCCGGCGGCGTGACCGAGCTGGACTTCGCGCTGGCCCGGGAGATGGACCGCTACGCGGGCTGACCGCGTCAGACGTCCTCCGCGGAGGCGGTGCCCTCCTCCGACTGGTCCGCGGCGAGGCGATGCGGCGGGACCGGCGAGAACTTGAGCGGCGTGGCGGGCTTGACGCCGCTGCGCACCGCCGCGCGCGCCACCAGGTACCCCGCCAGCGGCGACGTGATGAACTGGAACAGCACCGCGACGAACGCCTTCGCCAGCACGTCCGGATCGTCCGCCAGCAGCCCCGCACCCAGCACGATCGCGCAGAAACCGAACGTCAGCCCCTTCGACGCCGCCTGCAGGCGCAGGTACACGTCCGGGAACCGCAGCATCCCCAGCGCGGCGATCGCGGTGAAGACCGTCCCCAGCACGATGAGCGCGGCGCCCAGCAGTTCACTCATCGTTGATGCTCCCCTGCTCGATGTACTTCGCGACCGCGATCGTCGACAGGAAGCCGAGCAGCGAAATCACCAGCACCACGTCCATGAACCAGGCGGTCCCGAGGAAGAGCCCGTAGATCGTGATGATGCACAGCAGGATCAACGTGAACGCCTCGAACGCGGCGAGCCGGTCCGGCGCCGTGGGGCCCTTCACGAAGCGCACGACGACCAGCACCAGGCTCAGCGCCAGCAGCCCGATGACCGCCAGCACCGCGGCGTGGGGGAGGAACAGGTAGCGGTCCACCGCTCAGGCCCTCCCCTTCAGGATGTCGAGCGGCTTGCGGAGCGCGAGCCCCTGCGCCTCGAGCGCCGACAGGTCCGGATACATCGTGTGGATCACCAGCTTCTGGCGGTCCTCCGCGATGTCGACCGTGAGCGTCCCCGGCGTCAGCGTGATGCGGTGGCTCAGGAACGCGATCTCCGCCGGCGTCAGGTCGCCGATCGGAACCGCCACGAAGTGCACGTCGTAGTGCGCCTTCGGCGTCAGCACGTCGTACGCGAGCACCAGGTTCGACTTCACCATGTCGTAGCTGAAGTCCCATAGGAAACGCAGCAGCGAGCGGGGCGAATGCACCAGGTTCTTGATCCGGTCGAAGAAGCGGAACGTGAACGCGAACAGCAGCGTCGCCGTGTAGGTGGCGATCGTGAAGTTGCCGAAGACCACCTTGGCGAAGACCGCGCACACCGCCATCGCGACGAGGAGCTCGGTGAAGGTGAAGGGTCGTTTCGTCACGGCGCGGCCACCTCCGCCGGCGCCGCCTGCGGCACGCCGAGCACGACGCCCTCCGGCAGCGGCGCGCCCAGCACCGCCTCGACGTAGGCCCGCGGATCGAGCAGCGACTCCGCGCAGGACGCGCACCACTCCATCAGCGGCGCGCTGAACACCGCGACGAGGACGCTCACCGCGGCGAGCCCGCCGGCGACCACGAGCAGCGGGCGCGCCGCCTCCGCGGAGACGGGCTCGTGGTCGCGCTCGCCCCAGAAGCACGCCGTCCAGATCTTCACCATGCTCGCCAGCGTGAAGAGCGAGGTGAACAGCGCGGCCCCCGCCACGAACCAGTGCCCCGTGCGGAAGCCCTCCAGCACCGCGAAGTACTTCCCGTAGAAGCCCGAAAGCGGCGGCAGCCCCGCCAGCGACACCGCCGCCAGCAGGAACGCGATCCCCAGCCACGGGTAGCTCCGCAGCAGGCCGTGGATCCCCTTCACCGAATCGCCGCGGTGGTGCACCACCACGAAGCCCGCCACGAGGAACAGCGTCGTCTTCACGACCACGTTGTGCAGCGTGGTGAACAGCCCCGCCGCCAGCCCCGCCGTCGTGAACATCGCCAGCCCGAACACCATGTAGCCGATCTGGCTGACGATGTGGACGCTCAGGATGCCCCGCATGGACCACTGCCCCAGCGCGCCGAACACGCCCACGACCATCGTGAGCGCCGCCAGCGCGAGCAGCGCCGGCTGCGTCCACTCCGCGGCCAGGCTCCCGAAGCACACCGTGTACAGCCGGTAGAAGCAGTACACGCCCACCTTGGTCAGCATGCCCGCGAAGAACGGCAGGATGCCGATGGGCGCCTTCGGGTACGCGCCCGGCAGCCAGAAGAAGAGCGGGAAGACGGCGGCCTTCAGCCCGAACACGAAGAGCAGCCAGAACGCCAGCGCCGCCGCCACGCCGCGCTGCTCCGTCTGCGCCACTTTGATCGCCAGGTCCGCGTAGTTCAGCGTCCCGAACGTGCCGTAGACCAGCCCCGCGCCGAGCAGGAACAGCGTGCCGCCGAGGACGTTCATCGCCACGAAGCGGAACCCCGCCCGGAGCTGCCCCGCCTCGTTGTCGAAGATCATCAGCGCGTAGGACGCCAGCAGGATCAGCTCGAAGCTCACGAAAAGGTTGAACAGGTCCGCGGTCGCGAACGCCCAGTTCACGCCCGCCGCCAGGATCAGCAGCAGCGGGTGGAAGTAGCGCTGCTGCGCGAGCGCCGGCATGCCGCCGCACCGGACGAACCACCACGTCGCCGCGTGGATCACCGCGTTGAGCGCGATGAACAGCGCCGAGAGCTGGTCGAGCGCGAACACGATGCCGAAGGTGCCGGGCCAATCGCCCATGCGCATCACGTGGATCGTCCCGTCCGCGGTCCGCGCCAGCAGGTGCGCGGCGAGCGCCAGCGCCGCGTGCGCCGCCACGCCGGACAAGACGGCCTGCGCCGTCCGCGAATGCCGCAGGAACAGCAGCGCGACCGCCGCGAGGAACGGCAGCAGGACCGGAAGCACCGACAGCATCAGCCCTTACCCTCCCCGGGCCCGGGCTCGCCGAGCGCCAGCGTGGAGGACGTCTCGCGCCCCCGCGCGATCAGCACCATCAGGAAGCTGAACACCCCGAAGCCGATCACGATCGCCGTCAGGATCAGAGCGTGCGGCAGCGGATCCACGTACAGCGCCGGGTCCACGCGCGACACCTTCGCCGCGGTTCCGCCGACTGTGTCGACAACCGGCTCCGCGGTGACCGGCGGCAGCGTCCCCGCGGTCCAGCCCCCCGCCGCCAGGATCGCCAGGTTCACCGCCTGCGAGATCAGCAGCAGCCCGAGCAGCACCTCGAAGGCGCTCTTGCGGAAGAGCTGGTACACCCCGGCGCCGACCAGCGCCGCCACGAGCAGCGAAGCGACCAGTGTCATGTCGTCACAGCCTCCCGAAGCCCTTCACGAGCACCAGCGTGATCCCCACCACCACCAGGTACACGCCGAGGTCGAAGAACATGGCGCTGGCGATCTCGATCTCGCCGAGCAGCGGCAGGTGCACGTACCAGAACTCGCTCGTCAGGAAAGGCAGGCCGAAGAACATCGCCACCAGTCCCGTGCCGCCGGCGAACAGCAGCCCCGCCGGGATCAGTCCGAAGATGTGGTGCGGCGTCGCGCGCTCGTACTGCTCGTGCGTGGATGATAGGATGAAGGGGACCACGGCGACCGCGGAGAGCAGCCCCGCGATGAAGCCCCCGCCCGGCGCGTTGTGCCCCGCGAAGAACAGCACCAGCGCCACGCCCAGCACGAAGACCGCGATGATGTTCGCCAGCTCGCGCGTCACGATCGAGGGCCCGCCCCGCACCCGGTAGCCGAGCGTGTTGTAGATGAAGGGGAAGCTCGAGGGGCGGAGCCTGAACTCGTCGCCGCTCGCCGCGGGGCCGCGCTGCGCGCGCGAAGGGTCGAACTCGCGGTGCCCGCCGTCCCGCATCAGCAGCGCCACGCCGAGCGCCGCGAGCACCAGCACCGTGATCTCGCCCAGCGTGTCGAGCCCGCGGAAGTCCACCAGGATCACGTTCACCACGTTGTTGCCGCCGCCGGAGTGGGCGCCCTCCACCGTGGGGTACTTCGAGTTGGCGAGGTAGTACGCCGAGTGCGTCGGGTTCCCCGCGAGCACCGGGGCCAACCGGTCCGGGCTGGACGCGGCGTTGTACGTCGCGAGCCCCGCGACCAGCGCCACCGCGACCGCGATGGCCGCCGCCGGCGCCGCGACCGCCGCGCGCACCGTCTCGCGCGGCGGCGCGCCGATCCGCTTCAGCAGGATCAGCAGCATCACCAGCACCACCAGCTCCACCAGCACCTGCGTCAGCGCGAGGTCCGGCGCCTTGTAGAAGATGAAGAAACCGCTGATGATCAGCCCCACCAGGCCCATGCCGATCACCCGCGCCACGGCGGACCGCGGCACCAGCACCAGCCCCAGCGACGCCAGCGCCGACGCCGCCAGCAGCCCGGCGAGCAGCACCGCGGGCCCCGCCTCGAACTCGGCCGCGTTGATCGGCGAGCCCAGCAGCGGCCAGCCCACCGCCAGCGCGAAGAACGCCGCCAGCACCGCCATGTTGAAGCGCAGCGACGGATGCGCGACGAACGCCGCGGCCTTCGACGCCACCCACGGGAAGAACGAATCGAACAGCAGCTCGTACCCGCGCAGCGTCGGCGCAGGACGCCCCGCGCGCTCCTGCAGGCGGTCCACCGCGCCGGTCCCGAAGAAAACGCCGGCGCCCGCGGCGTAGATCGCCATGCTCACCGCGAACATGAAGTCGACCTTCTTGAACATGCCCACCTTGTAGTGCGCGTCGACCGCGTAGTACGCCGCGTTCGCGAGGCGCCCGAGCGGCTCCGACAGCATCGGCACCCAGAGCCCCGCGGCCAGCGTCGGCAGGATCAGCAGCGCCGGCGCCAGCAGCAGGCCGGGGCCCGCCTCGTGCGCGTGGTCGAACACGCCCTGCTCGCGCGGCTCGCCGAAGAACGGCGAGATGGCGACGCGCAGGCAGTAGGCCATGGTGAAGCAGCTCGCCAGCACGGCGCCCGCGAAGAGCGCCAGCCGCAACGCCCCGGGGGCGCCTTCCCAGTGCCACGAGGCGTCGAAGAAGAGCTTCTTCGCCACGAAGCCGAACGTGAGCGGCAGCCCCGCCATGGAGGCGCAGCCGATGATCGTCAGCGCGGCGGTCGCCGGCATCTTGCGCCACAGGCCGCCGAGCCGGCGCCAGTCGCGCGTGTGCGTGCCGTGGTCGATCACGCCGCACATCATGAAAAGCCCGCCCTTGAAGAGCGCGTGGCTCAGGACCAGCAGCAGGTCCAGCGTGAGCAGCCCGCCCGTGCCGAGCCGCCCCGCGCCGAAGCCGTAGTAGGCCACGATGAGGCCGAGCTGGCTCACCGTCGAGAACGCCAGGAGCTGCTTGATGTCGTACGCCGTGATCGCCATCCAGCCGCCGATCAGCATCGTCAGCACGCCGACCGGTCCCACGATCCAAAGCCACAGCTCGTGGCCGCCGAAGACGGGGTAGATGCGCCCCAGCAGGTAGATGCCCGCCTTGACCATCGTCGCCGCGTGGAGGAACGCGGAAACCGGCGTCGGTGCCTCCATGGCGCCGGGGAGCCAGAAATGGAAGGGGAACTGGGCGCTCTTGGTGAAGGCGCCGACCAGCATCAGGAGGAGCGCGGTCCCGGCGAGCGGGTGCGCGGCGATCTCGTCCGCCCGCGCCCACACCTCGCCCCACATCATCGTGCCGCCGCCGGGGCCCTGCGACAGGATCAGGTGCAGCACCGCGATCCCCGCCATCAGGCACAGCCCGCCGGTGCCCGTGACCAGCAGCGCCCTCCGCGCCCCCGCGATCGCCGAGGGCTTGTGGCTCCAGTGGCCGATCAGGAGGAACGACGTGATCGAGGTGGCCTCCCAGAACACGAACATCATGACGAGGTTCTCGGAGACGACCACGCCGAGCATCGCGCCCATGAACGCCATCAGCGAGGAATAGAACCGCGTCGGCGAATCCCCGGGATCCATGTAGAAGCCCGAGTACCACACCACGCACGCGCCGATGCCGAGCACCAGCCACGCCCAGAACAGGGCGGGGCCGTCCAGCCAAAGCGAAACCGACAAGTGGATCGACGGGTGCCACGGGTAGTCGAAGCGCGGCGGCGCCGCCGGGTCCCACCCGAGCGTGGCGTGCGCCAGAAAGCCCAGCGCCGCCAGCGTGAAGGCGAGCGCCGTCGCGAAGCGCGCCTTCGCCCCGCCCGCCTGCGGCAGCAGGAGCACCGCCGCCGCTCCCAGGAACGGCATCGCGAGCATCAGCGGCAGCGTCGTCATCGGCGTCGGGGCGGGAGCTTCGTTCGCATCGGGTCGGGTCTTCCCGCCGGAGCAGGAGCGCAAAGAGGCAAGAGGGGGCCGTCCCCGGTGGATTCCCGCGCGGCCGCGGGAACGGCAGGGCTAAGGGCGCCGCGCCATGGGAAGCAAGCGGACTCGGGCGGCGTCAGGCGCCGCCGCGGTCGAGCAGCCGCTGGAACGTGTGCCGCCGCCAGCCGCGCGAGGCCAGCTCCGCCGTGAGCGGCGCGGCTTCCTCCGTCCGGCCGAGGTGCAGCAGCGCGGACGCGCGCGTCTCCATCTGCCACGAGGGGAACTGGCGCCCCGCCACGAACGGGGTGAACACGTCCACCGCGCGCTCCCAGTGCTCGCGCGCCTCCTCCACGGCGCCGGAGAGGTGCAGCACGCGCCCCGCCAGCAGCAGCGCCTTCGAGAGCAGGTCGAAGTACGTCGGGTTGTCCTCGATCTCCGTGGTTAGCCGCTGCGCCAGGCCCAGCACGCGCTCGCTCGCGTCGCGCGCCTCGTCCAGCCGGCCCATCTCGAGGAGCGCCTCCCCCATGCTGTTCAGGATCCAGCCGGTCTCCAGCAGCACCGCGAGGTGCGTCGAGTCCTGGTCCGCCAGCGGCTGGCTCATGGCGACCGCTTCGCGGAAGGCGGCGACCGCCTCCTCGTTGCGCTCCAGCTCGTGCAGCACCCGGCCGATGGCGCCGTGCGTGAAGGCCAGCTCCAGCGCCCTCGAGGCGTTCGTCGGGTCCGCCGCGGCGAGCTGCACCGCCAGCGGCAGCGCCTCGCGGAACAGCTCCAGCGCGTCGTCCCGCCGCCCCATGTCCTGCAGGATCGCCGCCCGCGTCGTGAGGCTCCAGCCGAGCTGCACCTTGTGGTCCGGGTTGTCCGGCTGGCGCGCGCAGAGGTCGATGCGGAGCGCGTGGCCCCGCTCCGCGACCGCGAGCGCCTCGCCGAGCCGCCCCGCCGCCCGTAGCACGTTCGAGTAGCTGATCAGCACCCACGCGTAGTCGTAGAGCAGCGCGACGTCCTCCGGCGCCTGTTCGCAGAGCTGCTCGCGGACCGCGAGCGAGGCGAGGTGCGCGGAGGCGGCCTTCTCCTGGAAGCCCTGGCGCCAGTAGACGACGCCGAGCTGGTGCAGGTTGCCCGCCATCCGGTTTCGCCAAAACGCCGGGCGCGCGCTCCCCGCCGCCCGGCGCGTGTGGAACTCGAGCGCCTCGTTGTTCACCGCGATGCAGGAGGCGTACTCGCCCTGGAAGTAGTGCGCGCCGGCCAGGCGGGCGAACGCGTCCGACAGGTGCGTGGCCCATTCCTCGTCGTTCGGGTGCCGCGCGTGGCCGGCGCGGGCCGTCGCGTGGAAGCTGCGGTACGCCTTCAGCGCGTCCTCCACCCGCGCCTGGTTCTTAAGCACGTCGCCGATGTTGCGGAAGGCCACCGCGCGGTTGGCGGCGCGCGCCGGCGTGGCGGCGTCCTGCTCCGCCGGCGCCGACTCGTAGTACGACAGCGCCTTGCGCGCGATCTGGTCCATCAGGTCCAGCCGGTGCAGCGGCGCCAGCGTCGCGTGCAGCTCGTGGATCAGGAAGCCCAGCAGGTCCTCGGCCCGGTCGCGCTCGCTCGTCGCCTGCGCGAACGCCTCGGACAGCTCGCGCTCCTGCTGCCGCTTGCGCGATTCCAGGCGCGTCAGCTCCGCGAGCAGGCGCTCGCGCTCCGCGCCCGCGGACAGGCGCTCCGCCTGCACCCGCGCCAGCATCAGGTCGCCGTGCTCCAGCGCCGCGTTCGCGTAGCGCAGCAGCGCACGGTCGCGCAGCGGCTGCAGGTCCGGGTTCTCCGGCCACAGCGTGCGCGCGTTCCCGAGCAGCGCCAGCAGCTCGCCGTGGTCCCGGTAGTCCGGCAGCGACGACTCCAGCCGGGCGCGCACCTCGTTCAGGATCGCGTGCGACTCCCGCCGCCGCGACGCGCCCGTCAGGTGGTCCTTCAACCGGTCGTGGAACTCGCTCGCCGACTGCAGGCGCAGCGCCCGGTCCCCCTCGAGCGCGTGCATCGCCAGCGCGGCGAGGTCCGACGGCACCTCGCGCTGCGGGATGCGCTCCCGCGGCGGCACAATCATCGCCGCCCGCGCCAGCTTGAACGCGTCGTTCGCGCTCCTCGCGCGGTACGGCGAAGTGCCTGTGAGCAGGAAGTACAGGATGCCGCCGAGCTGGAACACGTCGGTCCAGGGGCCGATCCGCTCCGCCGACTGGGTGGTCTGCTCCGGCGCCATGTAGGCCGGCGTTCCGGAGGGGTTCGGCGCCCGCTTCCGGTCCGGCAGCGTCTCGCGCAGCGCCGGCGCCTCCGAGGCCGCCAGCATCTCGTCGTACACCATCGCGATGCCCCAGTCCATCAGCAGCACTTCGCCGAACTCCCCGGTCATCACCTGCGACGGCTTCAGGTCGCGGTGCACCACGCCGCGGGAGTGCGCGAAGGCCACCGCCTGCGACACGTCCATCAGCACCGGGATGTGCTTGGAAAGGAAATCGGCCACCGGCATCGAGCCGAAGTCGTCCCGGAGGATCCGGTCCCAGGGCGCGCCCCGCACCAGCTTCATCGCCAGCGCCGGACGGCCCCGCTCGTCCCGCCCCAGGTCGTACACCGGCACGATGTTCGGATGCTCCAGGTTCGCCGTCGCCAGCGCCTCCTGGTGGAACGTCTCCTCCAGCGAGCGCAGCTCCGCCGGGTCGCCGGACGCCCGCGAGAGCCGGTCCTGGTGCAGCCGCTTGATCGCCACCGTCCGCCCGAGGCTCGCCTGGTGGCTCTCCCAGATCTCGCCGAAGCCGCCCTCGCCCACCACCCGGCGCAGGAAGAACGACGTCTCGTGCGGCGGCACCAGCTCGCTCGGCACCGAGCCCGCCGGGCCCTCCGCCAGCGCCGTCAGCAGCCACCGCGGCAGCGGCGCCTTCGACGCGTCCCACCCCGATTCCCCCGGCAGCGGCGTCATGGCGGGGCGGCTCGCGACCAGGCGCGAGCCGATCGGCGCGGTGATCGAACACTCGTCCGGCAGGTCGGCGGGGATCTCGGGGAACGGCCGGTCGGCGTCTAGGGGCGCCATGGTCGATGTGGCCTTTGTGCCTTTGGCTGAGGGAAACGGTGTCCCGGCCGGCGCCGCCACGCAAGCCCGGAGGGCGGACCGGGCCGTGCCACCGGGCCTTTTCACCTCGCCACCGGGCCCGCTTCGTGCATCCTCGCCCATTGGCGGCGGGAGCCCCCCTCCGCACAGTCCCGAAGGCCGCAGCACACCGACGATGCCCCCTGTCCCCTCACCGCGACGCACGCTCCACGCGGAGCAGCTCCCGATGCCGGCGCCCGATCCCGGCGCGGTGCACCCGCTCAGCGAGACCCCCGAGTCGCTCGCCGCGAAGGGCCGGCGCCTGCCGGACTGGATCAAGGGCAAGATGCCCTCCGGCGACGGCTACCACAGCGTCCGCGCCCTCGTGAACGACAAGCGCCTCCACACGGTCTGCGAGGAGGCCCGCTGCCCCAACCTCGGCGAATGCTGGAGCCGCGGCACCGCCACCTTCATGATCCTGGGCGACGTCTGCACCCGCGCGTGCACCTTCTGCGCCGTCAAATCCGGACGCCCCACGGAACTCGACCTCGACGAGCCCCGCCGCGTCGCCGAGTCCATCGCCGCCATGGGCGTCAAGCACGCCGTCATCACCTCCGTGAACCGCGACGAGCTGGTCGACGGCGGCGCCTCGATCTTCGCCGAAACGATCCGCATGATCCGCGCGAAGTCCCCCGGCACGCGCATCGAACTGCTCATCCCCGACATCCTCGGCCGCCGCGAGTCGCTCGACACGATCTTCGACGGCAAGCCGGAGATCCTGAACCACAACATCGAAACGGTGCCGCGCCTCTATTCGCGCGTGCGCCCGCAAGCCGCCTACGGGCGCTCGCTGCAAGTGCTCCAGTGGGCCAAGGAAGCGGGCCTCGTGACCAAGAGCGGCCTCATGCTCGGCCTCGGCGAACGCCTCGACGAGGTCGAGGACACCATGCGCGACCTCCGCGCGATCGACTGCGACATCCTCACGCTGGGCCAATACCTGCGCCCCACGCCGAACCACCACCCCGTGGTGCGCTTCGTCCACCCGGAGGAGTTCGCCAACCTGAAGCGCGTCGGCATGGAGATGGGCTTCAAACACGTCGAATCGGGCCCGCTCGTGCGCTCCAGCTACCACGCGGAGGAGCAAAGCGAATTCGCCGTGGTGACCGCGGGCGCGCGGGGGTAGGGGGGCGTGGATGCTTCCCTTGGCGTTTCGAAGGATGGCTAAGCGATGATTACTGATTGTCACTCCCTCTCTAGATTGGACGGTGGCCACTTTGTAGTCCACCTAATAGATAGACGTGAGGGCCCCTCCTGCTGGGGATCATTGTCGCCGGTTGTAACTCCGCCAAGGAGGTGGTGCCGAGGATGACAACCAAAAAGCGCCTAAAATGCTTTGTGGCCTGCGCATTTGGGAGTAACGAGATCGACTCTCTTTACTCCCGAGTAGTCAGACCCACACTTCGTGGGCTAGGCATAGATTCAATTCGGGTCGATCAAGTTGAGCATAATGATCACATCGACCGGAAAATCTTTCAGCTTATAGAGGAGTGCGATTTGTGTATCGCCGACCTGACTTTCGCAAGGCCTTCGGTATACTTTGAGGCAGGCTTTGCTGAGGGGAAAGGAAAGCCAGTGGTTTACACAGTTCGAAAGGATCACTTTAAGCCTAGAGAAGACGATTTGGCGGGGAACTGGAAAGTGCATTTTGATGTTGACAAGAAAAACATTGTGGCCTGGTCTTCAAGCAAAGATTCTTCCTTCGCTACAAGGCTCAAACGAAGGTTGACGCTTGTTTCCGCTCCAATCAAGCGAAGCCTGTCGGGGCAGGCTAGCTTGGATCAAGAGCGAAAAAATTTCAGGAGTCTATCTGTTGCACAGCAGCAGTCTCAGGTGATGCGATCCGTGATACGAGCACTAGCTGGAAGAAGATACCGATTTATAAGGCGGAAAATGTTTCCGATAGATGACCCCAATTACCCCCACTGGGGTTCTTACGGAGTGGTGATCTTTGGGCGCTTTCGAGATCCCGATGCCCCGTTGGTAAGTCTAGAAGTTGACCCTCCGATCAGTGATCGATATTGGACAAAGATAGGGAATCGCCTCGCATACAAAGGAAACCTATCAGGGTGCTCCAAACTGGAGGGACGTTCGTCGATGCACCTTGTAGTGTTCACGAAGCCGCGCTCGCGAAGTCTACTTGCCCAAAAGCTTTCGCGGTGGAGGCCGATGGGGGATTCCTGCCTTCAATGTAATTTGAGTGGTGAGAGTAGGAAGGAAGGTGCCGTGCCAACGCTCGCCATGATTTCTCCTGTACTTTCCGAAAAGGAGTTCAAGATAGAGCTATCTGATGTTCTCAACAACTTGTTGCCGCGGAGGTAATTTGTCTTGCAAGTTGGGCATACTGCCGTGCGGGCGTAAAGCCGTCGGTGATCCCGTCAATAACGCTGAACAGCAGCAGCGGCGGGAAGAGACAGGCTACGATCCCGCTAACCCCCGCCGCAGGTCTGTCGAGTGTACCTTTGCTCGTTTCGCGAAAAAGCACTTCCTGTTCAGGCGCTACACCCGGGGCCGAAAAATCCACCTAGCCTTGTTCGGTTTCGCGTGCGCCGAGGTCAAGTCACACAGGCAAGTGATGTCGCCTTGGCTATGCTACTTTTTGTCAAATTTCGATACAATCTCCCGCAGCCCCCGCCTCTCAAAGAAAGCTGCCGTTGCCTTAGCTACGGCGACCCATACATCTGCGCGGCGAGCGTACTTGGATGGGTGTCCCACCACGGCGATAGGAACGGTCATGCCCGTCGCCTTCAGGACACCTTCATAGGTTTCGAAGATCGTCGCCGTGTTTGAGCCATTGGGAGTGGTTATTGTATCGTTGTCCAATACATGGTACGACGAAAGGTGAAGCTGCTTGAAGTGCGCAAATCCCCCGCGGGTGATGAGAATGTACGAAGGGTCTATTAGCGTAATGATCTTCGACAGGACTGAGGCTGATTCAAGTGCTGCCGCAGCAGGGCTCAGGTCTAGGGTGGCCTTGTTCTGCGACCGCCGAAAGGTCACATTCAGGTAAGGAATTCTGCGGATGGCGTCGAGGTCTCGGGTCTTAAGGATCGCCGCGAAGAGGGCGAACATACCTGCGGCGATGTGGTAGCGGGGATGCTCCCGAAACTCCACGATGTCGTGCCTGCCGTCCTCGTAAAAGGTGGAGGATTCTAGCAGGTCATCCGCTCCGGAGATGCCTCCAGGATTGTCACCTAAGGCCAACAGTGGAAACCGGTGCAGGGGGCTGTACTGAATCTTGTACAATCGACGGTCCTTCAGGCCGGATGCGGATTGGAACTCCGAGTCGAATTCCTGGTAGATGGCAGTTCGGGCCTTGCTGGTGTCAGTCATTACAGGAGCCTTTGCGCACTAGATTCTTAACCATCGCGCAGATTGAACCCTCGTGCCCTTGCTGCCGTCAAGAGGATTCGATGTTGCTGTTCCGGCTTGTCCGAGTTGCCGCTAATGCTCGCATTTTCAGCCGTCTGGCTGCGCCTTCATCTCTCCTCGTCCGCAGGTCACCGAGGTTCCGGTAGAGATTTTACAGGCGCGAGGAGCGCCGCGGCTTCGGCTAGCACGCGCCTCGGGAGTTTAGACCAACCACCAACCACGCGCCACCCCCCGCTAAATCCCCCCCGCCACCCGCACCGCCACCGCCGAGCCCTCCGCGAGGAACACGCTGCGCGGCGCTGTTGTGGACATGAAGGCGAAGGGCTCGCCGTACACTTTGCCGAAGTCGAACTCGATCCGTTGGCTCCGCACGGGGAGGACGCGCCAGCGCGGGTGGCGCACTTCGTAGCGGATCGCGCGTCCGAAGTGGTCGGTGCCGAAGCCCCATTGGTGCTCCTTGAACCACTGCGCTTCGCTGTCCGCGTCCGGGACGAAGGGGGCGTCCTCCGCTTCGACCTCGATGTGCTGGGTGCCGAAGGGGAAGCGGAGCCAGTGCGCGACGCGGACGGCGCCGCCGGCGCGTTCTAGGCGGGCGCCCATCGGCACCGCGCGGTAGGGCTCGTTGTACGTGAGCCGCGCCATCGCCGCGACGAACGCCTGCGGCACCAGCTCGCTGACGAACACCACGCCGCGGTCGCCGGCGGCGCGGACGTAGAACCGCAGGTTCACCTCGGTGAAGTCGCGGAACCCCGGCCAGGGCACGCCGAGCACGCGCGTGTCGAGGAAGTGGAAGGCGACGAGGCTGGCGAACGCCTCGCCGCCGCGCAGGTCGAGCTCGGCGCCGCGCGGCAGGTACGGCGCGAGCACCGCGGGCAGCATCGCGTAGTTGGCCAGGACCAGGTGCTCCCAGCGGGCGGTGAGGAAGTCCATCCCGGCGCCCCCCTTACGGCGCCGGGAGTTCCACAGCGAAGCGCGCGCCGCCGCCGGGGGCGGGCGTGTGGCGGATCGCGCCGCCCGACTCCTCCGCGAGCTTGCGGCAGAGCGCGAGGCCCAGCCCGGTGCCCTTCGCCTTCGTGGTGAAGAACGGGTCGAAGGCCTGCTCGGCGACCGCGGCGTCGAGCCCGGGGCCGTCGTCCGCGACCTCGAGGAGGCCGCCGCCGCCGGGGCGCTTCGACACCGTGACCTCGATGCATCCGGAGGCCCGCCCCTCCAGCGCCTCCTCCGCGTTGCGCAGCAGGTTCAGCAGCACCTGCCGCAGCGCCGACTCGCCGAGGCGCACCGGCACCGGCTCCGCGGGGATCGCCTCGACCAGGCGCAGGCGCTCCGGATCGACGCCCTTGCGGTAGAGCCGCAGCGTGTCGCGCGCGCCGGCGGCGAGGTCGCAGGGGGCGGAGTCGCCCTGCTCCGGGGGCTTCGCGTAGGCGAGGAACTGGTTCGTGAGCGCTTCGAGGCGCTTCGCCTCCGCCTCGAGGTCGTCGGCGACGGCGCGCACGTCCTCGGGCCGCAGCGCCCCCGAGGCCGCGGTGGCGCGGAGGTCCTCGATCTGGAGCCGGAGGATCCCGAGCGGGTTGCGCAGCTCGTGCGCGATGCCGGCGGTGAGCGTGCCGAGCGTGCGCATGCGGTCCGCCTGCGCGGCGTTGCGCTCCGCCTCCTGCGCGCGCCGTAGCAGCCGCACCAGCCACACCCAGAGCGTGGCGACCAGCACCGCGCCGAGGCCGAAGGCGACCAGCGCGCGGCCCACCTGGCGCTGCGCGGCGTCGAGGTAGCGTCGCTCCGATTCGAGGCGCAGCACGCCGACCACGCGCGCGGCGCGCCCCTCCTCCGCGACGCCGTAGAGCGGCGTGAAGACCGCCTTGCGCTCCGGGTCGTCCTTGGGCCGCGTCGAGACCGTCTCGCCCGCCGCGGCGCGGGCCACGAAGGCGGCGTCGCGCAGCCGCTCCTCCGCCGCCTCCTCCGCCGTGGGGCCGTCGCCCCGCCCCACCAGCAGCAGCTCGCCGGACGGCGCCAGCAGCCACGCGGAGGAGATGACGCCGTCGCCCTCGAGGCCGCGGAGCACCGCGCCGAGCTGCTCCCAGGCGGGCGTCGAGCGGTAGAACTCGAACTGCTCCGCGCGCGGGGAGCCGCTCTCCGCGTCCACGACCAGGTCGAGGACCCATAGCAGGTCGCGGGCGGAGATGGTGGCGGCCAGCTTCTCGCCGGTGTTGCGCATCGACTCGTCGCGGTTGCGCTCGATCTCGCGCACCGCCTGGCGGGTGACCCCCAGGGCGCCGAGGGAGAGCGCGGCGAGGAGCAGCGCCAGCGCCGCGAGCACCAGCGCGATGCGGCGCCCCAGCGCCGCCGCCCGCCGGTCCACCCGCGGCGCCGGACCCAACGCCCTACGCCGTCCGCAGCTTGCGGTAGCGCGCGCGCCGGTTCACGAACGGGTCGCCGCCCACCTCGCGCCGGTGCCACTCCTCGTACCGCTCGTAGTTGCCGTCGAACCAGCGCACCTTCCCTTCCCCTTCGAACACCAGCATGTGCGTGCAGACGCGGTTCAGGAAAAAGCGGTCGTGGGAGATGATCATCGCGCAGCCGGAGTAGCCCGCCAGCGCCTCCTCGAGCATCCGCAGCGTGTTCACGTCCAGATCGTTCGTCGGCTCGTCGAGCAGCAGCACGTTGGCGCCGACCTTCAGCAGCCTCGCCAGGTTCAGGCGGTTCCGTTCGCCGCCGGAGAGGTCTTTCGCGAGCTTCTGCTGGTCCGCGCCCTTGAAGCCGAAGCGCGAGAGGTACGAGCGCACCGGCACCTTCAGCTTCCCGAGCATCACATCCGTGGCGCCCTCGCCGACCACCTCCACCAGGTCCTTCTCGGCCTCGAGGGTCGAGCGCTCCTGGTCCACGTGCGCGAGGCTCACGGTCGAGCCGACCACCACCTCGCCCGCGTCGGGCTTCTCGGCCCCGGTGATCATCTTGAAGAGCGTCGTCTTGCCGGCGCCGTTGGGGCCCAGCACGCCGACGATGGCGCCGCGCGGGATCGTGAACGAGGCGTCCTTGATCAGCGGCTCGCCGCCGTAGCCCTTCGTCACGTTCTTGAACTCGATCACCTGGTCGCCGAGGTGCGGTCCCGGCGCGATGGCGATCACGGCGTTGTCCTCCTTCGAGGCCGCCGCCTCCTTCGCCACCAGCTTCTCGTACTCCGCCAGGCGCGCGCGCCCGGCGTCGTCGCGCTCCTTGGCGCCCATCTTGATCCAGGAAAGCTCGCGCTCCAGCATCTTCCGCCGCGGCGAGTCCTTCTTCTCCTCCGAAGCGAACTTCGCCAGCTTCTGCTCCAGCCACGAGGTGTAGTTCCCCTCGAAGGGGATGCCCTGCCCGCCCTCCAGCTCGAGGATCCACTTCGTGATGTTGTCGAGGAAGTAGCGGTCGTGGGTGACGATGATCACCGTGCCCGGGTAGTCGACAAGCTGCTGCTCCAGCCAGTCGATGGTCTCCGCGTCGAGGTGGTTCGTCGGCTCGTCGAGGAGGAGCAGGTCGGGCTTCTCGAGGAGCGCCTTGCAGAGCGCGACGCGGCGCTTCTCGCCGCCGGAAAGCGTGCCGATCTTCTGGTCGTCGTCCGGCAGCATGAGCGCTTCCGACGCGACCGCGATGTGCGTGTCGAGGTTCCAGCCGTCGATGGCGTCCAGCTTGTCCTGCAGCTCCGCCATGCGGTCCATGGCGGCCTGCATCTCGTCGTCGCCGAGCGGCTCGCCCATTTTGGCGGTCACCTCGTCGTACTCGGCGAGGGCGGCCTTGATCTCGACGAAGGCCGACTCGACCGCGTCGCGCACCGTGGTTTCCGCGTCGAGGAGCGGCTCCTGCATCACCATGCCGGCGCGGAAGCCGCGGGTGATCTCGGCCTTGCCCTGGAAACGGTCGTCCATGCCCGCCATGATCTTGAGGACGGTGGACTTGCCGGAGCCGTTTTCGCCGACGATGCCGATCTTGGCGCCGGGGTAGAAGCAGAGGTTGATGTTCTTGAGGACCTGCTTCTGGCCGTAGAACTTGTTCAGGCCCAGCATTGTGAAGATGAACTGTTCAGCCATGGGGTTCGGGGGGCGCGGGGGCGCGCGGCCTCTCTCTCGGGGTGTCTGTGTGGGGGGCGCGGCGGCGCGCCGCGCGGGGCCATCATCGGGCGCGTGGCCGCGTGGGCGTCAAAGGGTTCCCGGGGGGCGCCGGAACAGAACGGGCCCCCGCGCCGTGAAGCGCGGGGGCCCGGGAAAGGCTCTCTGGCAGGAGAGGGAAGGCGGTTAGTCGTGGAGCTGCCAATCCGAAACGCGCGACGGGAAACCGTTGACGATCCAGTCGTAGGCGATGGAGTAGGTGTCGGCACCGGAACCGTCGTAGGTGGCACCGTCGAAAAGCTGGATCTCGTCGATCACCATGTTAGGACGCGCGGCGGAACCGGCGAAGACGGGAGCGCCGAATGCGACCAGCGTTGGGTTGCGATTCGCGTCCGCGGGGAACGCCGAACCCCCGCCCGAGAAGGTAACATTGTTGACCAACGGCGTCGCGGTGTCGGAGGCGGGTTCGATCCAGAGGCGCAACGTGCCGTTGGCGGTGGCGGCTGCCGTCGGGGGGATCACCTGCCCGACGATCCTGAAGGTCGTGGCCGGCGTCACACCCGAGATGGTGCCGGCATTAAGCGCTCCGGCAGTTGTGCGAAAGGTATAGGCAAACACTTCGGTGGTGACGTTCTTACCAGGGGCCAGCGTGAGTACCGGGCCCGCGGCGTTGCCGAGGTAGAAGGCGAAAGCCTCCTTCAGATTCGTGCCGAAGCCGCCGCCGCCCGCGATGTTCGACCAGTTCACCGAGCAGGCGAAGGTGAATCCGTTGCTGGTGAACCCGGTCGGGAAGTACCCCATCGCGGAGTCTTCCACGCCATTGTAGGCGACGCCATTGCCGCGGTAAGCCGCCGTTGACGTATATGCATCGGTCGCGCCGCCGCCGAAAATCTCGGACCACGGGTCGCCGCCGACGGACGAGGGCGAGCTGAGGTCGCCGACGCCCATGGTGACGAAGTTGTCAAAGTTGTCCTCGAAGACCTGCGCCGAGGAGAGGGCCGGGGCGGCGAAGAGCGCCGCGGCTGCGCCGAGGAGCGCGAGAGGATGTGCGTGCTTCATAGTCAGGAGGTCCTGAAACTGGGGGTGCGTTGGCCGCTAGCCAACGATGAAGTGCATGATTTCAGAACCGATTCCGCCCGACAAGGAAAAATTGTTCCTCAGGCGATTTTTCTTCACGGTGCTGTTCCCGGGCGTCGAGGTGCCCGTTCCTTGAGACCCCCTGTCACCGGGAGCGCTTCGTCGCTGGCGGTGAAGCGCCCATCGCTCGAAACCCGGACGTTTGGCGGGCGCTTCCCTCCGGGGCCCTCGTCGATCCACTCGACCTTCAGGCCGTCCATGTTCTCGATGACCAGCGTGTAACCCCGCCCAGCTTGTGCGATAGCGGCATCCACCGTCTCCGATCCGCCGCTGTGCGAAATCCGCGGCGAAAACAGGGAACGCGGCACCTCGCTCCAATTGGTCGCGGAGAACGACTCCAAGCGCACCGCGGGAGCGCCGGGCGCCGGTTGGAACTCGAGGGGGCGGAGCCCCGCGTCCAGCACCACGACGCGGTAGGCTATGTGCCCCTCGGGCGGCGTGAAGAAGCTATCAAGCATGTACCGGGTCGCGGGCGCGCCGAGCTGCTCCGCCATGATCATCGGCCGCGAAAAAACCGTATAATCCGCCGTTCCGAAGCCGAAGGGCGTGGAGTCGCCCGCTCCGAAGGCGATCGTGTGCGTGCCGCTCGCGACCTTGCGGTAGGTGCTGCGCGCGCCCGGTGCGACGGAGGGCGCCTCGTCGCGGATCGCGGGCGAAACGGGGGCGAGTTCCCCCTGGCTCGGCGTCACGTTCCAGAACCGCGCGCGGGCGTGGTCGCGCGCCTCGGGCGTGGCCGCCGGAGTCGTCGCCGCTGGGGTCGTGGCCGCCGGCGCCACAGCCGGCGCCTTGGTTGCCGAGTCCTGGGCCGCGACGGAGGAGGTCGCCATGAGCGCGAGGGCAAGGCAGCGGAAGGCTTGCTTCATTTCCGTAATCCTCTTGGGGGGGGTGAATCGGGGCGGCACGGCATGGCGCGCCGCCCCGGATCGGGAATGCAGGATTTGCGGCGGCCGGCGCCGGACAGTCAAGTCCGCCGCCGCTACTGCCGCACGTTCATTTCCTCGTACTTCAGGTTCACTTCCTTCACCGGCACCTTCTCCTTCTGGTCCGCGGGGCGGGGCGGGAGCGTGATCGTCACTTCGAGCGTCGTCGCGTCCTTGCGCAGCACCGAGACGCCGTCGGTGTCGTGCTCGCGCACCTCGGCTCCGGCGGGGATCCGTTCGACGACGCGGACCGTCGCCGGCGCGTCCTTGAAGTTCTCCACCTCGTAGCGCAGGTGCACGTGGCGGTCCGCCAGCACCGGGCGGCGCTGGTTGTTCGTGCGCTTCACCTCCTGCTCGTCGCGCATGATGCGGCGCTTCAGGAGCACGTCGCGCACGGTGCCGAGCGCCAGCTCCGCCTTCTCCTGCACCGCCGTCTCGGGCAGGTTGTCTTCGCCGAGGAAGATCGTGCTGCCGTCCGGGTCCTCGGCGAAGATGCGGGCCTTGCCGGGATCGAGCTTGAATCCGCCGAGCTTCTTCGCGGCCGAGTTCTCGATCTCGTAGACCATCGAGATCGCCTCGCCGTCGTCGCCGCGCTGCGAGTAGGGGTCGGGGCGGGCGATGAACAGCTTCGTGACCGGCAGGTCCGCCGCCTCGAGGGCGAGGAACCGGCGCGTTTCGCCGCTGTCGACGGAGCGCTGGAGGTCCTGCGGGTTCTGCGCGATGCGGAAGGCGGCGTTGTCCAGGTCCTCGCCGCTCTGGTTCGTCATCTGGAAGTACTGGCGGAAGAGGCCCTTCGTCTCCGCGGCGTCCACCGTCAGGTCGTACTGGTGGGCGCGGCTGATGCCGCTGAGCAGGTACACCACGCGGATGCGCTCGGTGCGCGCGGCGGGCGAGTAGAGCTGCCAGGTGAGCGCCTGCTCGCCGGGGGGGAAGGCGACGCTGATGATCTTGGTGGCGTCGGGGCCTTCGCCGGGATGGTCGAGCAGGAAGAGGCGGATCGAGGAGGGGTCGATGGCGACGCCCTGCCAACTGAAGTCGATCTGGTTCGCGCCCTGCTGGAGGGTGAGTTCGCGCTCCTCGCTGAGGAGGCTCTGGTAGGGGTGCTCCAGGCTGGCGAGCAGCTTGGCGCGGTCCGGCAGCGTGACGAGCTTGGTGCGCGCGTCCGCGGGGGCGGAGGCGGCGACCAGGGCGGCGGCGCAAAGCGCGGTGGCGAGGATCTTCATGGGTGTCACCTCCAGGTGGCGGCGGGGGGCGTGGTGCGGGTGCGCGAGCCGTGCCGCTCGTACACCTTGTAGTCGATCGTCGTCGTCGCGAGCGCCGGCAGCGCCAGCTCCCACTCCGCGCGCTCGCGGTCGATCTGCTTGAACGCCGTCGAGCTGTCGCGCAGCTCCCAGTCGCCCTGGCCGAAGTTGAGCCGCGTCTTCATCGGCACCGGCCGCGTCCGCGAGTTCCGGAACTCGAGCTGGTACGTCGAGACCGTGTCCCAGCCGGTGATGTCGCCGTTGTTGTTGTATTCGAACTCGACCGTTTCCGTCTTCATCAGCTTGGGCTCGACGAGGATCGTGCCGTCCGCGCCGAGGTTGAGTTCGATGTCCTCGCCGACCGGCGAGTACTTGATCGAGGTGCTGCCGTGGAAGCGGAGGCCGCCGCGCCCGTCGTCGCCGTAGGCGTAGACCGCGCCCTCGGGGAGCGGCGTCTCGCCCAGCTTGTGCTCCGTGGTGTTCTTGAACTTGTAGAACTTCACCACGCCTTCGCCGTACTTCTCCGGCTGGTACTCGTAGGACAGGTCGAACTTGATGCCGTCCACGCGGGGGTTGGGGAGTTGCTTGCCCCACCCCGTCTCGAGGTCCTCGGTGCCTTCGATGCTGTAGAGGTAGTACTCGCTGACGGCCTTCTTGATGATCGCCTTCGCTTCCTGGGCGTCGAAGGCGTTCATGGCGCGGCCGACGGCCATCGGCGCCGAGGCCGGCATCTCGAGCATCTCCTTGGCGAAGTCCCGGCGAGCGCGCAGCATGTCGCCCTCTTCGCGCGGGATGAAGCCGCGGCGCGCGAGTTCGGCGATCGCCTCGACCAGGTTCACCTCCCCGACCACCAGGCGCGTGTTGGCGTTGGCGAAGTCCTCGCCCGAGTTATTGGTGATGGTGAAGTCCGGTTCCAGGCGCAGCGCCGTTTCGTCCGCGTTCGCGATCAGCGTGTAGTCCGCGCGCCAAGTGAGGCCCGAGGCGAAGCAGGTGATCTCGACCTTCGCCTTCCCTCCCTTCGCCGCCTCGATGTTCCAGACGATGGTGTTCTGGGAGTTGGCGGGATAGGAGGCGTCGAGGACGGTGAAGTCGCGCGTGTTGTCGACCACGCGGATCTGGAGCGAGGTCGGGTCGATGAGCGTGTTCGCCCAGGAGAACTGGATCTGGTTGGCGCCTTGCGAGAACGTGAGTTCGCGGACCTCGCGGACGAGCGTGAGGTCCTCCGCCTTGTAGATGGTGAGCTGCGTGCTGTCGCGCTGCGGAAGCGTGACGAGGTCGATCTTGGCGTGGGCGGTTGCCGCCGCGATCAGCGCCAAAGCCGCGGCGAGCGCGCGCGGCGCTGCGGGTCGTCTGGTCATGTTGGTCTCCGGGCCGGCGATCCGATGCCCCGGTTGTGTTGGCGCCGGCGTCTGTGGAGAGGAGGCTGCGGCGCCTCCCGCGGTTTGGTCAAAGACAGCCGATAAACGAGTCTCGGCCATCCGCCGCGGTGGGTAAGCCCCGCGACGGCGTGGCGTGTAGGGGTTTACCCCAATCACCCCCGCAATGGAGGAGGGTTGCCGCTGCATCAGTTAAGACAACTAATTTTATTAGATTTAAAATCGGATCGGATTCCGCGCCGCTTTGGTTCGGCCCTTGCTGCATAGCTATTGGAAGCTGCGCTGCAAGGCGCGGACAGGCTTTCGCCCCTTCCCCTGAACAACCAAGCGCCGGGCCCCCCCCCGGCGCTTTTCTTTTTGCCCGCGCCCCCGCATGGGCAACGTTGTCCCCGCCATGCTCGCCAGCGTCTTCACCCCCACGCACCACCCCGAGTGGCTCGCCGCCGCCGCCGAGTCGCTCCTCGCCCAGTCGCACCGCGATTGGGAGTGGATCGTCCTGCCCAACGGCACGGCGGCGCCGCCGCTGCCGGACGACCCGCGCATCCGCGTGCTCGGGGGCTTCGCGGAGCGCCGCGGCCTCCCCGTCGGCCAGCTCAAGCGCGCCTGCTGCGGCGCGGCGCTCGGCGCCGTCCTGGTCGAGCTGGACCACGACGACCTCCTGCACCCGGAGGCGCTCGCCGAGGTGGTGCGCGCGGTCGGGGGCGGCGCGGACTTCGTGTTCTCGAACTTCGCGGAGTTCCACGACATCGACGGCTCCCCGCGCCAGTACCCGGCGGACTCCGGTTGGCGCTACCGCGACCACGAAGGCCCCGACGGCCACCCCTACCGCGAGGCGCTCGCCTACCCGGCGGACCTGCCTTGGCTCTGCCACCGGACGCACCACCCGAACCACATCCGCGCGTGGTCCGCCGAGGCGTACCGCCGGCTGGGCGGCCACGACCCCGCGCTGGCCCTGGCGGACGACTTCGATCTGCTGCTGCGCACCTACGCGGCGGGCATGCGCATGGAGCACCTCGACCGCTGCCTCTACTACTACCGCTGGACCGGGGGCGGGAACACGTCGCTGGAGCGGCAGGCCGAGATCGCGAATAGCTTCTCCGGCGTTTACGCGCGCCACGCGCCGGCGCTTTACGCCGGGTTCTGCGCGCGGCACGGGCTCGACGCGCTGGAACTCGCCCCGGAGGAGGCCGCCGGCACCGGGCGCGCCCCCGGCTCCGCCGGCCTCGTCACGCTCCGCGGCTGGATCCGTGAACTGGGCGACCTCGCCGGGGCGCTGAACGAGTGCTGGCGGATCCTGGCGCCGGGAGGCGTGCTCCGGCTGGAGCCCCCCGCGGGCCCGCCCCCGCCGGCCCGCGCGCCGGAACCGTCGCGCGGCGCGTCGCCCGCGCTCCGCTGCGCCTTCAGCTCGATCAGCCTCGCCCGCGTGTACCCGACGCCGGCGCACCGCGCGCTCGGCGCCGCCTACCTGCGCGCCGACCTGTCCTGCGTGAAGCGCGGCCTCGCCCGGAACCACCCGGTCTGGGTGGAAGGCCCCGTGCCCGAGGGCTAGGCGAAGCGCCGCGCCACCTTGGCGATGATGTCCACGCCGCGGCGGATGCGCGCCTCGGGCGCCGCGAAGCTGATGCGGAAGTGCGTGCGCCGCTCGCTGAACACCGAGCCCGGCACCACGAGGAGCGACTCCTTCACCAACTCCTCGACGAAGCGGTCGCCGTCGCCGCCGGGGGCCTCGGGGAACACGTAGAACGCGCCCCCCGGCCGCGCCGCCCGGAGCCCCGCGGCCGCCAACCCCTCGCACACCAGATCGCGCTTCCGCCGGTACGCGTCGTTCACCTCCGTCGGATCGAGGTCCAGCGCCACGACGCTCGCCTCCTGCGCCGGCGACGGCGCGCAGACGAAGGTGTACTGCTGGATCTCCTTCAGCGCGCGGACCAGTTCCTCGTTGCCGAGCACCCAGCCGATCCGCCACCCCGTGATGGCGACGGACTTGGAAAGGCCGCCCACCACGATGGTGTCGGGGTTGAAGCGCGCCGGGGACACGAAGGGGCCGTCGAAGTTGAAGGCGTCGTAGATTTCGTCCGACAGCAGCACGAGGCCGTGGCGCTGGGCGAACTCGGCCACGGCGCGGGCGTTCGCCTCGGAGTAGCTCACGCCGGTCGGGTTGTTCGGCGTGTTGCAGATCACCATGCGGGTGCGCGGCGTGCGGTGCGCCTCGAGGCGCTCGGCGGTGAGCTGGAAGTCCGGGTAGGTGTCGACGAAGACCGGCTTCACGCCGAGGAACTTGAGGAGCTGCTTGTACATCACGAAGTAGGGGTCCGGCACGAGGACCTCGTCGCCCGGGTTAAGGAGGGCGAGGAAGAGCAGGTAGAGGGCGCCGGTGGTGCCGCTGGTGACGATGGAGGCGGGGAAGTCCAGCCCGCGCGCGCGGTAGTGCTCGAGGATCTTCGCGCGGAGCGCGGGGGTGCCGTCGGTGGGCGTGTAGCGGTTGCGCCCGCCTTCGATGGCGTCGATGGCGGCGCGGCGCACGGGCTCGGGGACGTCGAAGTCCGGCATGCCGATGGACAGGTCGCACGGATCCGCCATCTTGGCGGCGAGCTCGAAGATGCGGCGGATGCCCGAGGAATCGATCAGTTGGCGTCGGTCGGCGAACTTCATGGGGCGCTCCTCGCGGCGGGTGTGGCGCGATTCGACCGGCCGGCGGGGGATGGGGCAAGCGTTGGGGGCAGCGCGCGCCTTGACCCTGCGCCGCGGCGGGCCACCATCGCGCCATGGCGACTTCCCTCCCCTTCCAACGCGCGCTGGTGACCGGCGGCGCGGGCTTCATCGGCTCCCACCTTTGCGAGCGGCTCCTCGCCGCCGGCGTCTCCGTCGAGGCCCTCGACGACCTCTCCACCGGCTCCGTGCTCAACATCGAGCACCTGCGCGGCAACCCGCTCTTCCGCTTCACGGTCGGCGACGTGCGGCGCATCGCGGACCTCGCGGAGGCGGTGGACCGCGCCGACGCCGTCTTCCACATGGCCGCCGCGGTCGGCGTCCGGCTCATCGTCGAGCGCCCCGTGCACACCATCGAGACGAACCTCGAAGGCACGACGAACGTCCTCGAGTGCGCCACCAAGAAGCGGAAGCTGGTCCTCGTCGCCAGCACCAGCGAGGTCTACGGCAAGTCCGACAAGCTGCCCTTCCACGAGGAGTCCGACCTGGTGCTCGGTGCCTCGCGGCGTCCGCGCTGGGCCTACGCGTGCTCGAAGCTCATGGACGAGTTCCTCGCGCTGGCGCACCACCGCGAAAGCGGCCTGCCAGTGGTGGTGGCCCGCCTCTTCAACACGGTCGGACCGCGGCAGACCGGGCGCTACGGCATGGTGATCCCGCGCTTCGTGGCGCAGGCGCTCGCCGGCGAGCCGCTCACGGTCTACGGCGACGGCTCGCAAACGCGCACCTTCTGCCACGTCGCGGACACGGTGGAGGGGCTCGTCGCGCTGCTTGCCCACCCGAAGGCGGCCGGCGGCGTGTTCAACGTGGGCGGGCTCGAGGAGCTCTCCATCGCGGACCTCGCCGCGCGCGTCATCGCGGGCACCGGCTCCGCCTCGCGGATCGAGTTCATCCCGTTCGAGGAAGCCTACGACGGCGACTTCGAGGACATGGCGCGGCGGCGTCCGGACCTCTCGAAGATCGCCGCGCTGATCGGCTACGCGCCTAAGCGCACGCTCGACGACATCATCGCCGACGTCGCGGCGCAGCACCGCACCGCCTAAGGGGGGCGCGCCCGGCCGGGGCGCCCCGCTACCTGCCCGCAGAAAGGCAGTCCTCGCACACTCCGTAGAGCGTGATGTGGTGGGCCTCGAGGCGGAAACCAGCGGGGGCCAGCGCGCGGATCCCCGCGAGGCACCCTTGGACCTCGTACATCTTCGAGCAGTGGCGGCAAAGGAAGTGGTGGTGGTGCGGCTTGCCCGCCACCTCGTAGCGCGCCGGCTCGCCGGGAATCTCCACCGCGGAGATCCACTGCTCCTCGAGCAGCGTCTTGATCGCGCGGTACACCGTGGCGATGCCGATGGAGGGCGCGTGCGGGCGCGCCGCGTCGAGCACCTCCTTCGGGCTCATGGGGCGCCCCGACTCCTCGAAGGCTTGGCGGACTGCGGCGCGCTGGGCGGTGTTGCGTTCCATGGTCGGGCTTGACACCGGGTGTGATAACGCCGTCTCAATAATGTCGGCGGGAGGTTTAGATTTGGCAAGTCCCCCCCCCGCGCGCAACGACGGATCGCGAGATGAGAATGTCCTACCGGTTATCAAGGCTCCTGCTGCTCCTCCTCTGCTTGCTCCCCGCGGCGCTCCCGGCGGGTCCGCTCTACGTCGCGACCATCGAGCCGCTCGGTTCGGTGCTGCGCGAAATGGTCGCCGGGCGCGGACGGGTCGAGGTGCTCCTCGCGCCCGGGCAGTCCCCGCATGTGTTCGATCCGCGCCCCAGCCACGCCCGGCGCCTCGCCGCCGCCACCGCCTTCTTCTACGCGGCGGACAGCGTCGAGCCCTGGGCGGAGCGCCTGAACGCGAAGCACTCCATCGAACTGCTCGGCTTCCTGCCGGAGCCGTTCCGGCTGCCGCTCTCGGGGGCCGCCTGCGAGCATGGCCAAGACCAAGACCACGGGCACGCGCACGCGCACGACCACGGGCACGACTCGGAGTGGGACGGCCATTGGTGGCTGGACCCGCTGGCGGTGGAGGCGCTGCTGCCGCCGCTTGCGGAGCGGCTCGCGGAACTGGACCCGGAGGGCGCGGCGGTCTACCGCGCGAACGCGGCGCGCTACGGTGCGCAGTTGCAATTGCTGGATGCGGAGCTGAGCGCCATCCTGGCGCCGGTCGCGGGGCGCGAGGTGGTGACGCAGCACGCGGCGTTCGGCTATCTGCTGCATCGATACGGGCTGAAGGATGGCGGCGTGATGGCGCTGGTCGCCGGGCAGGAGCCAACCCCGGGGCACCTGCGCGAACTGGCCGAGGGCCTCAAGGCGCGTGGCGTGCGGGCGGTCTTCACGGAGCCGCAGCTCAGCGCGCGCCCGGCGCAGGTGCTTGCGGAAGTCGCGGGGATCCCCGTCCACGAGCTGGACCCGGAGGGCGCGCGCCCCGGCCGCGCCTCGCTCGCCGAGCTGCTCCGCTACAACGCCAACACCCTCGCCGAGGCGCTCGCCGACCCGAAGCCGGAGTAAATCGCAAGCCGGTCGATTTCCCGCCGAATTGGAGAGAGGTTTGCGCGTAGGATCCTCGATGACTCTCCACCCCCCGGGAGTGGCCCATGCGCGTCCTCGTCTGGCTCAGAAGCGACCTCCGCCTCCACGACCATGTGCTCTTCTCGCGCGCGGCTCAGCAGGATGTGGAAATCCTCCCGGTTTTCATCTGGGGCCAGCGATTAACGGGGACCTTCCGCGACGGCGAGCCCCGCATGGGCACGCACCGGCACCGCTTTCTGCGACAGTCGTTGGACCACTTGGGCGAGTCGCTCGCGTCGGCGGGGGCGCCGCTGCTGGTTTGCCGCGGCGACGAGGGTGACATCCTGCCGCGGCTCCTGTCGCAGCACCGAATCGACGAGCTCTGGTGCCACGCCGAGGCGGCGGTCGAAGAGCGCGCGGAGGAGGCCGCCGCGGAGCGGGCCTGCTCCGACGCCGGCGCGCGGTTCCGGCGCTTCTGGGGCCACACGCTGGTCCACCGCGACGACCTGCCGTTCGAATCGCTCGCCGATCTTCCGGACACTTTCACGGAATTCCGCAAGGCGGTCGAGCGCCGCGGGCTCTTCCGCGCGCCGATCGAGGCCCCCAAGCGCCTGCGCGGCATCGACGCGTCCGGCTCCCCGCTCGCGCACCGCGAGGCGGACGGCGACGTGGTCTCCGCCGGCGACGAGCGCGCCGTGCTGCCCTTCCGCGGCGGCGAGGGCGACGGGCTCGCCCGCCTCTGGGACTACCTCTGGGGGCGCGACCTGCTGCGGAACTACAAGGAGACGCGCAACGGCCTCCTCGGCGGCGATTACTCCTCGAAGTTCTCGCCGTGGCTGGCGGTCGGCGCGCTCTCGCCCCGCCAGATCCTCCACGAGGTGCGCCGGTACGAGCGCGAGGTCGTCGCGAACGACTCCACCTACTGGCTCGTCTTCGAACTGCTGTGGCGGGACTACTTCCGGTTCGTGGCGCTCAAGTACGGCTCTCGGCTCTTCAAGCGCGGCGGCCTCAAGGGGTCCCCGGGCCACACGGCGCCGGAGGTTCCCGGCCATTTCGACGCCTGGGCGGCGGGGCGCACCGGAGTCCCCTTCGTGGACGCCAACATGCGCGAGCTGAACGCCACCGGCTTCATGTCCAACCGCGGACGGCAGAACGCCGCGAGCTACCTTGTGTGCGATCTCGGCGTCGATTGGCGCCGGGGCGCGGAGTACTTCGAGCGCGTGCTGCTGGACTACGACCCGTGCAGCAACTGGGGGAACTGGGCCTATATCGCCGGCGTCGGCAACGACCCGCGGGAGGACCGCTACTTCAACGTGGTCGGGCAGGCGCGGCGCTACGACACGGACGGGGCCTACACGCGGCTGTGGGTGCCGGAGCTCGCGGGCCTGCGCACGCCGGCGCTGCACGAACCCTGGGCCGCGCGCCGCGAGGAGCTGGCGGAGGGGCGCGTCGCGCTCGGGCGCGACTACCCGCGCCCGCTCGCCACACCCCGCCCCGCGCCGCCCGAGGCAGCCGACGCCCCCCGCAAGCACCGGCCCCGCGGCGGGCGGTCCAGCTCCCGCCGGGCCTAGCGGCGAACACCCTTCCCAACGCCAACCAATTCGGTTTGCGGTGAAGTCCATTCCGTGGATTCTCAAGCGGCAACGCCGCGGACGGAGAGCGCACCCATGGCCGAACTAGAACGCAAACTGGCGCAAGTGCGCCGACGCCTCCTTTTCCTGCGCGCCATCCATTGGTCCTTCGAGGCGCTTTTCTGGGCGCTGGTGGCGAGCATCGCCGTGGT
Organism: Candidatus Sumerlaeia bacterium; assembly: GCA_033764015.1. Classification (GTDB taxonomy): domain Bacteria; phylum Sumerlaeota; class Sumerlaeia; order SLMS01; family JANRJK01; genus JANRJK01. The sequence continues at coordinate 69,389 of JANRJK010000031.1, forward strand.
GTTCGCCGGCAAGCTGCTCCCGCTGCCCATGGACGCGGTCGCGCTCGCCGCCGCCGTGACCGGCGCGGCGGTGCTCGGCGCGGTGCTGTCCGCGCTCTGGAAGGGGCTCTCGCTGTTCCAGGCCGCGGCCGCCGCGGACGAGCGCCTCGGCCTTCGCGAACGCCTCTCCACCGCCTGGGCCGTGCGCGAAGCCGTCGCCCGCGTCCCCGAGGCCGCCGCCGTCGCCGAGGACGCGCTCCGCCACGCCAAGGCGATCCGTCCCCGCGACCAGTTCCCGGTGCGCGTGTCGACCCGCGGCAAGTACTTCGCCCTGCCGCTCTTCGCGGCCTTCGCCCTGCAGCAGTTCATGCCGCCGATGGACCTGTTCCCCGAGCCGAAGCTCCCCCCCGAACCCCCCGCCGCGGTCGCGCCGGAGCAGCTCCAGAAGGAAGTGGAGTCGCTCCGCAAGCTCGCGAAGGAGACGCGCGAGGCCGCCCTCAACGAGGAGGATCCGCTCTCGAAGAGCGCCGCCGAGCTGGAGCGCCTCGCGCGCGACCTCTCCGTGGGGCTCAAGGACCGGCGCTCCGTCGCCGCCGAGATGTCCCGCCTGGGCGACGACTTGAAGCTCGAGAAGCGCGAACTCCAGCGCCGGCAGGAACCGTTCAAGGCGCTGCAGGGGCTCAACCGCGCGAACCAGACGCGCGACCTGCAGCAGGACATGAAGGACGGCGACTTCGAAGGCGCCGCGGAGAAGCTGGAGAACCTCGCGAAGGAACTCGAGCAGCTCGACTCTAAGTCCGCGGAGGAGCGGGAGGAACTCGCCCGCGAGCTGCAGGACGTGGCGGACCAGCTTCCGCAGGGCGACCCGATGAAGCAGGCGATGCAGCAGGCGGCGGAAGCGCTGAACCAGGCGAACCAGCAGCAGCCGTCGAACCCGCAGGCGCAGAGCGGCAACGACTCGCAGTCGGGCCAGGAGGGATCCTCCCAGACCGGCGGCGGGCAGGAGTCCGGCCAGTCCGGCGCGCCGCAAACGGGCATGCCGGGGATCCAAGCCGCGCAGGCGCTGCGGCAGGCCGCCGGCGCCGCACAGGAAAAGCAGGAAGCGCAGCAGATGGTGCAGAAGCTCGACCAGCTCCAGCAGCAGATGCAGCAACAGCAGCAGCAGATGTCGGGGCAGGGCTCCTCGTCCCAGTCGCAAGGCCAGCAGGGCCAGCAAGGCCAGCAGTCGGGCCAGCAGGGACAGCAAGGTGGCCAACAGGGCCAGCAGTCCGGCCAGCAAGGCCAACAATCCGGCCAACAATCCGGCCAGCAGTCCGGTCAACAAGGTGGCCAACAAGGCCAGCAACAGGGTGGCCAGCAAGGCGGCCAACAGGGCAGTCAGCAAGGCCAGCAGGGACAGCAGCCGGGCGGCGACCAGGGGAGCGGGCAGCAAGGCGGCAACCAGCCCGGCGGCCAACAGGGCCAGGGGCAGGGCCAAGGGCAGGGCAACAACCCCAGCCAAGGGCCGTTCAACCCGAACCAGGGCGGCGGAACCGGCGGCCAAGGGCGTGGCCAGGGCGGGCGCCCGCCGGACGACGGCAGCCGCGCGATCCAGTTCAACGACTCGCTGATCCAAGGCATCAAGAACGAGAACGGCCAGATCATCGCGATCATCGAAATCGACGCCCCCGCCCCCGTCGGCGAGTCCAACGTCCAGTACCAGCAGGTGTTCAACTCCTACCAGCAGAAGGCTTCGGACACGCTGAAGAACGACGTCATCCCCCTGAACTACCGGAACGCGGTGCGCGACTACTTCGAGTCGATCAATCCGCAGCGGGAAGCGCCACCGGCTCCGTGATCCAAGGCTCGCCGCAGGTCCGCGCGCTCGTGTTGCTGGCCGCCGCCGCATGCCTTGCGGCGTGCGGCGGCGGCGGGCCCGAGGGGGGAGTCGACGCCGTGTTCGGCTCCCGAGGACGCCAGCTCGGCCAGTTCCTGCAGCCCCGCGCCATCGCGATCGACTCGAACGAGCAGGCCGTCGTCGTGGACCGCTCCGGGCGCGTGCAGGTGTTCCAGCTCCCAGGCTTCGAGCGCGTCGCGAACTGGATGCTCCCCGCGTGGGACAACGGCACGCCGACGGGGATCGCGCTCGATCCGCTCGATGAAACCGTGTGGATCGCCGACACGCACTACCAGCGGCTGCTGCACTACGCGCGCGACGGCCGGCTGCTCGGCGCCATCGGCAAGTACGGCACCGGCCCCGGCGAGTTCATCTTCCCCACGGACCTCGCGCTCACGCCCGACGGACAGACGATCTGGGTCACCGAGTACGGCGAGCGGAACCGGCTGATGAAGTTCGCCCGCACCGGCGAGTTCCTCGCCGAGTACGCCGGCCCCGCGTACCAGAAGAGCGAGCTGGCGCGCCCCATGTCCGTCGAGATCGGCGCCAACGGGCTCATCTACATCGCCGACGCCGCGCACCACCAGGTGGCGGTGTTCGGCCAGGACGGCGAGCCCCGCTTCCGCTTCGGCGGCCCGGGCGACGGCCCCGGCGAACTGCGCTATCCCTACGACCTCGCCATCACGCCGAACGGCGACGTGTATGTTTGCGAGTACGGCAACGACCGCGTGAGCCGCTTCACCGCCGAGGGTGAGTTCCTCGGCCACTTCGGAAGCGGCGGCAACCTCCCCGGCCGGTTCTTCTCCCCCTGGGGCCTAGCCGTCAGCGCCAAGGGCACCATGCTGGTGGCCGACACGAACAACAACCGGCTGCAACTGGTGCGCGACGCGGCGGCGGTGGTGAGCGCGGGGGGCGGTCCCCGCACATGATCCGCTTCGCCGCCCCGGAGTACCTCGTCCTGCTGCTCGCGCTGCCGCTCCTGTGGTGGCTGGCGCGCGGGCTCCGGGGGCTCGGCGCGGGGCGCCGCCGCCTGGTCGTCGCCGTCCGCACCGCGCTCGCCGCGCTGCTCGCGCTCGCGCTCGCGCAGCTCGAGTTCACCCGGCGCTCCGAGCTGCTCTCCGTCTACTACCTCATCGACCAGTCCGACTCCGTGCCGCAGGAGCAGATCGAGACGTCGGCGCGGCTGATCCAGGAGTTCTCGCGCTCGATGACGGCCCGCGACGAGGCGGGCATGGTGGTCTTCGGCGCGACGCCCTCGCTCGAGAGCGCCGCCGCGCGCGGCTTCGAGTTCGACGGGCGCATCGCCTCCGTGGTCGACCGCACGCGCAGCGACATCTCCGGCGCGGTGCGCCTCGCCATGGCGGCGTTCCCCGCGGACCGCATGCGGCGCATCGTCCTGTTCAGCGACGGCAACGAGAACAGCGGCAACGCCCTCGAGGCCGCCCGCCTCGCCGGCGCCAACGGCATCCCGCTCGACGTGGTCCCGCTGCGCTACAACAAGTCGCAGGACGTCAGCATCGAGAAGGTCGTCGTCCCGCAGCAGACCGCCACCGACGCGCCCTTCGACGTGCGGATCTACGTCCAGTCCGAGCGCGAGGCGCAGGGCGTCCTGCGCCTCTTCGAGGACGGGCGCCTCATCGCCGAGGAGCGCGTCAACGTCGAGGCGGGGCGCAACACGCCCTACGTCCTCACGCGGCGCCTCGAGGACGGCGGCTTCCACAAGTACCAGGCCACGCTCGACGTGGACGACGACCCCCGCGCCCAGAACAACACCGGCGAGGCCTTCACCTTCCTCAAGGCCGAGCCACGCGTGCTCCTCATCGAGGGCGACGACGCCGCGGGCGGGGTGGACTTCCTCCTCGGCGCGCTCCGCGCGGAGAACATCCGCGCCGAGACCGGCGGCCTGAACGACATCCCGCGCACCCTCGACGAGCTGCAGCGCTACGACTCGATCATCCTCTCTAACGTCCCCGCCTCCGCCATGACGCGGACGCAGATGCAGATGATCGAACGCGGCGTGCACGACCTCGGGATCGGCCTGGTGATGATCGGCGGCGACCAGTCCTACGGCGCCGGCGGCTACCAGGACACCCCGATCGAGCTCGCGCTGCCGGTCTCCATGGACATCAAGCAGAAGCGCGTGCTTCCGAACGGCGCGCTGGTGGTGGTCCTGCACACGGCGGAGATCGCCGCGGGCAACGCCTGGGCGCGCGAGATCGCGCTCGCCTCGCTCAACGTGCTCTCGCGCCAGGACTACTTCGGCATCCTCTACTACGGCGCCGCCCCCGGCCAGCAGGGCTTCGCCGGCGGCTGGGGCGACTACTGGGCCTGGGACGCGCCGGTCCAGATGGCCGGCGACAAGCGCTCCATGCGCACCGCCATCAAGGGCCTCGCGCCCGGCGACATGCCCTCCTTCGCGCCCGCCATGGCGATGGCGGTCCAGGAGCTCAAGCCGCTCCCCACGCAGGTGAAGCACCTCGTCATCATCTCCGACGGCGACCCGCAGCCGCCCACGCAGGCGACGGTCAACGCGATCCGCGACGAGGGCATCACGGTCTCCACCGTCGCCATCTCGCCGCACACCGGCCAGACGGTCGAGCTGATGGAGCAGATCGCCTACTGGGGCGCGGGCGAATTCTACTTCCCCAAGACCAGCGCGGAGCTCCCCCGCATCTTCACCAAGGAAGCCTCCGTCGTCCGCAAGTCGCTCATCAGCGAGCAGCAGTTCGCCCCGGTCTACGCGCAGCCCAGCGACCTGCTGCGCGGCCTGCAGGACGGCCTCCCCCCGCTGGGCGGCATCGTCGTCACCACCGCCAAGGACCTCGCCACCACGGCGCTCGTGCGCGAGTCGCTGGTCGACGGCGCCGTGGTCGACTCGGACCCGGTGCTGGCGCACTGGCGCTACGGCCTCGGCAAGACCGTCGCCTTCACCAGCGACGCGAAGAACAAGTGGGCCGCCGCCTGGGTCGCGCAGCCGCTCTTCGGCAAGTTCTGGTCGCAGGCGGTCCGCTGGTCGCTCCGCGAAACCAGCTCGGAGAACTACCAGGTCTCGACCGACATCGCCGACGGGCAGGGCAAGCTCACCATCGACGCGGTGGACCCGGAGGGGAACTTCCGCAACTACGTCGAGTTCGACACCACGGTGCTGGGCCCGGACCTGGAGCCGCGCAAGGTCTCCGTGCGGCAGGTGGGCCCGGGCCGCTACGAGGGCACCTTCCCCGCGGGCGACATCGGCAGCTACATGGTGAGCCTCAGCCCCCGCGGCGCCGAGGGCGGCTCGGAGCTGGTGGTCGCCGGCGCGTCGCTCTCCTACTCGCCCGAGTACGAGACCACGCGCAGCAACGACGACTTCCTCGAGGCGCTGGCGAAGGCGAGCGGCGGCGAGGTGATCGCCCAGGGCTACTCGCCCTTCCGCCACAACGTCCGCGCGATGGAGCGGCCCACGCCGCTGTGGCCGCTGCTGCTGCTGCTCGCCGTGCTGCTGACGCCGGCGGACGTGTTCTTCCGCCGCGTGCTGCTCGACTGGTCCGACGCGCGGGCGTGGCTGGCGGAGCGCCGCGCCAGGCGCTCGCCGGAGGCGGAGCAGGAGCGGCTCGGCTCGCTCAAGGCCGCCAAGGAGCGCGCCGGCGCGAAGCCCCGCGACGCCTCCGACGCCGCCGCCCGCGAGGAGTTCCGCAAGCGCCTCGACGCGGAAGCCAAGGGCGCCCCAGCGCAGCCCTCCGTCTTCAAGGCGCCCGAGCCCGGCCACGCCCCGGTGCGCCACCGCGCCAAGGAGACCGCCGCCGGCTCGGCCGCGCGCCCCGCGGAGGGCGGCTCCATGGACTCGCTCCTCGAAGCGAAGCGCCGGGCCCGCCGCAGGACCGGCGACGGCGAGGAGCAGAAATGATTGACACAGTCAACCAATCCCCGGAGGCCCTGCCATGAGCGCGGACGTCCAGCAGCAGGCGGCGGAGTTCCGCCAGGTGTTCGAAAGCCTCGTCGCCGAGGCGCAGAAGGTCATCGTCGGCAACCGCGAGATCGTCGAGGGCACGCTCACCGCCCTCTTCGCCGGCGGCCACGTGCTCCTCGAAGGCGTCCCCGGCCTCGGCAAGACGCTCCTCGTCCGCACGCTCTCGCAGGTGCTCGACCTGCCCTTCTCGCGCATCCAGTTCACCCCGGACCTGATGCCCGCGGACATCGTCGGCACCAACATGGTGCAGGACGATCCCGCCACCGGGCGCCGCTCCTTCGTGTTCGAGAAGGGGCCCGTGTTCGCGAACCTCGTCCTCGCGGACGAAGTGAACCGCGCCACCCCCAAGACGCAGTCCGCGCTCCTCGAGGCGATGCAGGAGCGCACCGTGACCGTCGCCGGCAAGCGCTACGACCTCGCGCCGCCGTTCTTCGTCCTCGCCACGCAGAACCCGCTCGAGATGGAGGGCACCTACCCGCTCCCGGAGGCGCAGCTCGACCGCTTCCTCTACAAGCTCCTGGTGCCCTTCCCGAACCGCGCGGAGCTGGGCACGATCCTGGACCGCACGACGGCGAACGACCAGGCGCAGCCCCGCAAGGTGCTCGCCGGCGCGGAGACGATCCGCTGGATGGAGTTCGTGCGCCGCGTGGTCATCGCCCCGCACGTGCAGGACTTCGCCGTGCGCCTGATCCTCGCCACGCACCCCGACAGCGAATTCGCCACCGACATGACGAAGAAGTTCGTGCGCTACGGCAGCTCGCCGCGCGGCGCGCAGGCGGTGATCCTCGGCGCCAAGATCAAGGCGCTCCGCGCGGAGCGCTTCAACGTCGCCTTCGCGGACATCGAGGCCATCGCCACCGCAGCGCTCCGCCACCGCATGATCCTCAATTTCGAAGGCGAAGCCGAGGGCATCACCACCGACGACGTGATCGCGGACATCCTCAAGAAGGTCCCCCGCGAGGCGGAAGGCGTGGCGGCGCGGTAGGGGGGGGCGCAGCTCCCGGCGGGCCCCGACATGAATGCCGGGGCCATGATTGCCGCCATCGACGAACCACCAACCTTGGTAGCCCCGGCCTTCAGGCCGGGGATCGGGGGCGGCGAACTCAGTCGAGAATCGCTCGGCGGTCAAACTCGACGGCATGTCCCTCCAGAAGCTCCGAGAACTGGTCGTCGAACCTCGCCCGACGATGATGGTCCTCCTGCCTCTCGATGTAGCGGTAGACGCGGTCGCGCTGGGATTGGCTGACGCCACGTCCTTCAGCGCCAGCACTCCTTCCCAGAGCGACGGTGTGGTCCGAAGGCTGCACAGGATGTGGACGTGGTCTTCGTCGCCGTTGATGATCAGCGCCATCCCCCCGAAACGCGATTTGGTGCCTGCCACGTATGGGCCGCGCTTCGCCCGACCCCCTCCGCCTCCCGTTGCCACCCCCGCCCCGCGTGGCGCCCAGTTCCCGCCATGCGAACCCTCCCCTCCCTTCTTCTGCTGTTGCTGCTCCTCGCCGGCGGCTGCGCCCGCCGCCCGGAGACGATCCGCATCGCGGTCTTCAACATCCGCGAGCTGTCCACCGACGTCCTCACCGCGACCGACAAGCGGGGCCGCGGCGTCGAGCCGCAGGCCGTCGCCGCCGCGCGCGTCATCCAGCGCGTCCGCCCCGACATCCTCGTCATCAACGAGATCGACCACGACTACTCGACGCCGCAGGCCGCGCAGGACCTCGCGCTGAACCTGCGTCGCTTCCAGGAGCACTACCTCGCGCACGGCCCCGATCCGATCCGCTACGACCACGCCTTCGCCGCGCCGTGCAACACCGGCATCCCGAGCGGAGCCGACCTTGGGCGCGACGGCAAGGTCTCGACCGCGGAGGACGCCGGCTCGCGGGGCTACGCCGACGACTGCTTCGGCTACGGCGAATACCCCGGCCAGTACTCCATGGGCGTCCTCTCGCGACTCCCCGTCGACGCGGAGCGCGCCCGCTCCTGGCGGCGCCTGCTCTGGCGCGACATGCCCGGCAACAACCTGCCGCCGGGCCACTTCGACGAGTCGCAGCTCGCCGCGCTCCGCCTCTCGAGCAAGTCGCACTGGGCCGTGCCGGTCCTCGCCGGCGGGGGCGTGATCCACCTCGTCGTCGCGCACCCCACGCCGCAGGGCTTCGACGGCCCGGAGGACCGCAACGGGCGCCGCAACTGGGACGAGGCGCGCCTGGTGGCCGACATCATCGGCGGCGCCGGCTGGCTGGTGGACGACCTCGGCGCCCCCGGCGGCCTCGGCCCGGAGGAGGAGTTCGTCGTCCTCGGCGACATGAACGCCGACCCGCGCCGCGGCACCCGCATCGGCGGGCGGACCGCCATCGACCAGATCCTCGCGCACCCCCGCGTGCAGGACGTGTCGGCGCTGCAGTCGAGCGCCGGCGCCTTGCGCGAACGCGCCCCGGGCCAGCCGGAGCTCCACGAGTTCAACACCTTCGGCGACCGCGACGGCTCGCGCTACGACTACGCGCTCCCCTCGCGCGGGCTGGCGGTCCGGGGCGCCGGCGTGCACTGGCCGAGCCCCCTCGACGATCCCGACGGCGCGATCACCGCCGAGTTCGCCAGCGACCACCGGCTGGTGTGGGTCGACGTGGAGGCGCCCGGCGCGCCCTGAGCCGCCCCATCCTCCGCTTTACACTCCGCGCGGCGCGGCGCTTCCTCGTGGACGGGAATGGAGGTTCCCGCCCCGATGTCCCTCATTGTGATGAAGTTCGGCGGCGACGCGCTCGGCGACAAAGGCAAGGGCGCCTCGAAGTCCTCCGCCGAGATGCTTTCCGGCGCGCGCTTCCACGCCGAGAAGTTCCGCCACATGTCCCGCATCGCCCGCGAACGGCGCGACCGCGGCGACCGCGTCCTCATCGTCGTCTCCGCCATGGGCGACACCACGAACCGCCTGCTGGCGATGGCCGCGCAGCTCCACCCGGACCCCCCCGCGCGCGAGCTCGACATGCTGATGACCACCGGCGAGCAGCAGGCGATCGCGCTGATGGCGATCGCGCTCGAGGCCGAGGGCCTCGACGCCCGCAGCTTCACCGGACCGCAGGTCGGCATCGTCACCGAATCGATCTTCGGCAAGGCCCGCATCCGCGAGATCAACCCGGCGAAGCTGCGCGCCGCCCTGGAAGCGGGCTCGATCCCCGTGGTCGCCGGATTCCAGGGCGCCACCATGGACAACGAGCTGACGACCCTCGGGCGCGGCGGTTCCGACATCACCGCGGTGGCGCTCGCGGCGGCGCTCGGCGCGGACATCTGCGAGTTCTACAAGGACGTCGACGGCGTCTTCACGACGGACCCGCGCATGTGCCGCTCCGCCCGCAAGATCGACCGCATCAGCTACGACGAGATGCTGGAACTCGCCTCCATCGGCGCCGCCGTGCTCCACTCGCGCAGCGTCGAATTCGCCAAGAACTACAACGTGCGCCTGCACGTGCGCAGCTACCTGCACGACCGCCCCGGCACCATCGTGACCGCAGAGGAACCGGAAATGGAAGACATCGTCGTCCGCGGAGTCGCCTACAACCGCGAGGAGTCCAAGATCACCATCGCCGAGGTGCCCGACACGCCCGGCGTCGCCGCCGAGCTGTTCGAGAAGATCGCCGAGGCGAACATCATCGTCGACATGGTGATCCAGTCCGCGCCGCACGGCGGACGGAACTCGATCAGCTTCACGGTGCCGCGCCCGGACCACGAGAAGGCGATGCGCATCACGCGCGCCTGCATGGAGTCCATGGGCGCGTCCGCCGTCGTCGGCGACAACAAGGTCGCCAAGCTGTCGATCGTGGGCGTCGGCATGCGCTCGCACCCGAACGTGGCCGCGCGCATGTTCCGCGCCCTCGCCGACGCCGGCATCAACATCCAGATGATCGCCACCAGCGAGATCAAGCTCTCGTGCATCATCGACGAGGCCGAACTCGAGAAGGGCATCCAGGTGGTCCACGACGCCTTCCCCGACCAGGTGTCGGAGGCGGCGGTGGTCGGCTGACGGCGGGGGGCCCGGCTTACGCCAGGCCCATGCGCGTCAGGTAGCGTTCCGCCTCCAGCGCCGAGGCGCAGCCCATGCCCGCGGCGGTGATCGCCTGGCGGAAGTTGCGGTCGTGCACGTCGCCGGCGGCGAACACGCCCTCGATGCTGGTCTGCTGGTGGTGGTCCACCTTCAGGTAGCCTTCCTCGTCCGTGGCGAGGGCGCCGCCGAGGAACTTCGTGTTCGGCACGTGGCCGATGGCGATGAACATGGCGGAGGCGGCGATCTCGCGCGTTTCGCCGCTCTTCAGGTTCTTCACGCGCACGCGGTTCGCCTTGTTGAAGTTGCCGGCCTTCTCGCCGAGCACCTCGTCCACCGCGGAATCCCAGACGAACTCGATCTTCGGGTTCGCGAGCGCGCGGTCCGCCATGATCTTCGAGGCGCGCAGCTCGCCGCGCCGGTGGACCACATAAACCTTGTTGGCGAGCTTGGTGAGGTAGCTGGCCTCCTCCATGGCGGAGTCGCCGCCGCCCACCACGACCACGTCCTTGCCCTTGTAGAAGCCGCCGTCGCACACCGCGCAGGTGTGGACGCCGTGGTTCCAATAGGTCTGCTCGCCGGGGACGCCGAGCAGCCGGGGCGAAGCGCCGGTCGCGATGATGACCGTTTGCGCCCGGTACGCCTTTCCGCCCGCGTGGAGCGTGAAGGGGCGCGCGTCGAACTCGATGCGCTCGACCAATTCGTACTCGATCTCCGCGCCGTACTTGCGCGCCTGCGCGTCCATGTCCTCCATCAGCTTGCCGCCGAGGACGCCCTCGGGGAAGCCGGGGAAGTTCTCGACTTCGGTGGTGGTGGTGAGCTGGCCGCCGGGCAGGTTGCCGGCGAAGACGAGCGGCGCCAGGTTCGCGCGCCCGAGGTAGAGCGCGGCGGTGAGGCCGGCGGGGCCGGTCCCGAGGATCACGGTGTTGCGGATGGAGGTGTCGGACATTCGGTCGGAGGCTCCGATTTTTCGGTCTCTGCTTCGCTTGGAGGGGGAATCTCGACGCGGAATCGCGCCGGGGCAAGGAATCGCCGGGTTTCCCGCAACGCCAACTTGACGAGGTACACGAACCGTGCCGGAAATGCGCAATGGTCCGTCGGATCGACTTCCACTCCGGGGCGCCCCCGATGTTCGAATCGTTCTTTCCTCCCGATCCCGCCGAGCTGGACGATTCGCACCTCGAGCTGAGGGACCGGCTGGCGCGCCGGGCCTGGCGCGTCGAATCGCTCATCCTGCACAGCGACCTGCCATGGATCGACATCGAACTGGAAATCGCCGCGATGCGGCGTTTGGTGGAGGAGGAGTGGCCCGAACGGCTGCCGCTCTTCGAAGCGCTTTACGCGGAGCGCTTCGACCGGCTCGAATCGCAATGGGGGCATGCGCGCTCGGCCTTCTAGCCGCCGCTCCGCCCCCGGGCGCCGCCCAGCCCCCGGCGCCCACCCCCAACGCCTACCAGCAGGGGCTCGACGGCCTCCGCCAGGAGCTCCTCGCGCTCTTCGAGGAGACGCGCCTCGGACGCGACAAGCGCCTCGGCGCCTACGTGCTCGACGCCGACACCGGCCAGGTGCTCATCGAGGTCAACGGCGGCGAGCTCTTCGCCCCCGCCTCGCTCCTCAAGATCTTCACCGCCGGCGCCGCGCTCGACACCCTCGGCCCGGACCACCGCTTCAAGACCTCCATCGAGGCGGTCGGCGCGATCGAGGGGAAGACGCTGCAGGGCGCGCTGCTGGTGCGCGGCGGCGGCGACCCCGCCCTCGGCCCCCGATTCCAGCGCAACCCGGACAACACCACTCAGGTCTTCCGCGACTGGGCCCATGTGCTGAAGGACGCCGGCATCCGGAAGATCGACGGCAGCGTGGTCGGCGACGACACGCTCTTCCTCGACGACCGCGTCTCGCCCGGCTGGCCGCGGCGGGAACTCGCCGAATGGTACTGCGCCGAGGTCAGCGCGCTCTCCTTCAACGACAACACGATCGACGTGCTCTTCCGCGCGCCGAAGAAGCAGAACGAGCGCGCCACCGCCACCATCTCCCCGCGCACCGAGTACGCCACCTTCGTCAACAGCGTCCGCACCGGAGCGCCCGGCGGCTACGACAGCGGCGTCCGGTTCTACCGCAACCCCACCGGCAGCGAGGTCGTCGCCCGCGGCCGCCTCGAACCGGGCGAGCGCAAGACCGAGTACGCCGCCATGGCGGACCCCGCCATGTACGCCGCCACGGTGCTGAAGGAGACGCTCGAGGACGAGGGCATTACCGTGGCCGGGCGCCCCGCCAGGGTCCTCGACCGCGAAGAGTCCGCGATCCTCCGCGAGCAGTCCGTCGTGCTCTTCGAGCACACCTCGGAGCCGGTGTCCGCGCTCATGCCGGTGGTGCTCGCGGTGAGCCAGAACCTCTACGCGGAGGTGCTCGCGCGGCACGTCGCGCTGGCCTACGGCGAGCCGGCGGACTTCCAGGGCGCCGGGAACTCGCTGCGCCGGTGGGCGCAGGAGGCCGGCATCCCCGCGGGCAACCTGCTCTTCGCCGACGGATCGGGGCTCTCCCGCGCCAGCCGCCTCACGCCGCGCGCCATCGGCGAGGCGCTCCTCCGCATGCGCTCCTCGCCGCACTGGGAGCTGTTCCGCGATTCGCTCGCCTACCCGGGCGGGCGGGGTTCGCTGCGGACGCGCTTCACCGACCTCGAGCGGCGCGACCTGGCGCCGCGGCTCCACGCGAAGACGGGCTACATCGACGGCGCGCACGGCCTCGCGGGCTACCTGACGACGCGCAACGGCGGGGAGTACGTCTTCGTGATCGTGGCGAACAACGTGTACGCCCCGCCGGAGGCGGGCCGCCGCTTCGTCGAGGAGGCGCTGCTGCTGCTGGACCGCAGCCCCGCGCTGCCGTAGCCGGCGCGCGGGCGGGCCCGATTGGCCTTGTGCCGCCCGGCCCGGGTATTGCTTGCTCCACTGTTCGTATGGGCCGCCGCAGGGCGGCCCATTTTCATGTCTCCCGGGCCCCCCGCGGCCCGGATCCCCCGCCGCAGGACCCATGCGCCATGCCCCGCCCGAAGAAGAGCGACGAAATCAAGCCACTCAATATCAAGCAGTTCATCCGTGCGATCTCGAAGGAGAAGGAACTCGAGCCGGAAATCATCAAGCAGGCGGTCGAGTCGGCGATCCTCAGCGCCGCCTCGCGCCGCGCCAGCGTCTTCAACGACCCGCGCCCGGACCTCAACATCGACAGCGGCGACATGCGCATCTTCGTGAAGAAGAAGATCGTCGTCGCCGTGAAGGACCCGCGCCGCGAGATCGACATCCTGTCGGCCAAGGCGAAGGACCCCTCCCACATGCTCAACCAGGAGATCGAGGTCGAGATCGACCCGGAGGAGTTCGGCCGCATCGCCGCCCAGTCGGTCCGCCAGGGCATCCTGCAGCGGCTCCGCGACGCCGAGCGGCTGCGCGTCTACGACGACTTCAAGGGCAAGATCGGGCAGGTCGTCACCGGCATCGTGCAGCGCTACGAGCGGCGCGACGCGATCGTGGCGCTCGGCAAGTCCGAGTGCCTCCTGCCGGGCCAGGAGATCCCCATGGGCGTGCGCTACCGCCCCGGGGACCGCATCCGCTGCCTCATCATCGACGTCCGCAAGTCGCCCAAGGGCCCGCAGGTGATCCTGTCGCGCACGCGCTCCGAGCTGGTCCGCCAGCTCTTCGCGGTCGAGGTGCCCGAGATCAGCGACGGCACGGTCCGCATCGTCGAAATCGCCCGCGAGCCCGGCATGCGCACCAAGATCGCCGTGAACTCCATGACGAGCGACGTCGACCCGGTCGGCGCCTGCGTCGGCATGAAGGGCGCCCGCGTGCAGCTCATCGTCCGCGAGCTCGACAACGAGAAGGTCGACATCGTCCCCTACTCGATCATGCCGGAGACGTTCATCCGCTCCGCGCTGAACCCGGCGAAGATCGTCGACGTGAAGCTGAACGAGATCGAGCGCCGCGCGCTCGTCACGGTCGAGCGCGACTCGCTCTCGAAGGCGATCGGCAAGCGCGGCCAGAACGCCAAGCTCGCCGCCAAGCTCACCGGCTGGAAGATCGACGTCCGCGCCCAGGAGGAGGACGCCACGATCGCCCAGATGAACGAGCTGGCGCTCCGCTACCTCGAGGACTTCCTCTCGAAGATCGACGGCCTCGGCAGCTTCGCCAAGGAGGCCATCGCGCGCACCTCCGAGTTCAACTCGGTCGAGAAGCTCGCCGCCAAGCAGCCCCGCGACCTCATGAACTTCACCGGCGACAACGAGGTCCTCGCGAAGGAGATCGTCGACAGCGCCAAGGAGTACCTGGAAGCCTACCAGGAAATGGCCGACGAGGCGGTGCTCGAGCAGGACGGCCTCGGCGACATGCTCCGCAACGTCCAGGGCCTCGCGGCCCAGCTCCGCGGCGAGAAGTTCATGCCCACCGCCAGCTTCGGACCGGTCGAGGAGCTCTCCGACTCCGACCTCCCCGACATGCTCGGCGCCGGCGGCGTGTTCCATGCCGACCCGACGGACCTGCCGGACCTGCCGGACGCCCCGGACGCCGACTTCCACACGCCGGAGAACGACCGGGACCTCTAAGCCCCCCGCGCCGACGCCATGTCCCTCCTCGTCATCGACAACTACGACTCGTTCACCTACAACCTGGTCCAGTACCTCGCGGAACTGGGCCAGGAGGTGCGCGTGCTCCGAAACGACGAGGCGGATCCGGACACGGTGCGGCGCCTCGCCCCCTCGCGCATCGTCGTCTCCCCGGGCCCCTGCGGCCCGGCGGAGGCGGGGCGCTCCTGCGACGTGATCCGCGAGTTCGGCCCCCGCGTGCCGCTGCTCGGCGTGTGCCTCGGCCACCAATGCATCGGGCACGTCTTCGGCGGCCGCGTGATCCGCGCGCCGCTCCCCATGCACGGCAAGACCTCGATGATCGCGCACGGCGGCCAGGGCGTCTTCAAGGGCCTGCCCTCCCCCTTCGAGGCAACCCGCTACCACTCGCTGATCGTCGAGCGGGCCACGCTCCCCGGGGAACTCGAAGCCACGGCGCACTCCGAGGACGGCCTCATCCAGGGGCTCCGCCACCGCGTCCACCCGATCCAAGGCGTGCAGTTCCACCCCGAGTCGATCCTCACCCGCGTCGGCAAGGACCTGCTGAGGAACTTCCTCGAAGGGGCCTGACCGGGGCCCTTTCCACTTCCCCCTTTCCGGGGCGCCGCGCCCAATTCCTCCGACACCATTCCCGGAGGAGGCGCGCGCGATGTTCGTCACCTACGTCGCCATCGCCAAGAACGAGGAGCTGGTCCTCGAACGGCACCTGCGCAGCATCTCGGGCGCGAACAAGTTCTGGGACCACCTCCTGATCGCGGACACCGGCTCGACGGACCGCACCCGCGCCATCGCCGAGTCCTTCGGCGCGCGCGTCGTCGACGTGCCCTGGACCGATTCGTTCTGCGAGGCGCGGAACGCCGCCGCGTCGCACGCGCCGCCGGAGACGGACCTGATCGTCACCTTCGATTGCGACGAGGAGCTGATCGAGAACGGGCACCTGCTGCGCCCGCGCCTCGAGGAGCACTTCGCCCTCGGCCACTTCATCATGTCGGTCAAGTTCATCTGGTGGCGGCGCTCGGACGGCACGCCGGAAACGGTCTTCGCCCGCCCCTCGGTCTACTCGCCGAAGCACTTCCGCTACGAGAACCACTTCCACAACCTGCTGGTCGGCGGGCCGGTGCCCAACCCGCGCGTGTACTTCGAGGACATCCTCCTCGAGCACAAGCCGCTCAAGCCGCGCGGCTCCGGCAAGTCGGAGCTTTCGCTCCGGCTGATGAAGCGCCAGATGGCGGACTATCCGGACTCGACCCGGACGCTGTTCTACTGCGGGCGCGAGTTCGCCTACCGCCGGGAGTGGGAGGAGGCGGCCCGGCTGCTCGAGCGCCTGCTCGAGCGCGGGCCCGCTCCGGAGCACCTGATGCACGGCGCCTTCCACCTCGGCGAGGCGCTCACCGCGCTGGGCAGGCACGACGACGCGCGCCGCGCCTACCTGCGCGTCGTCGAGGAGATGCCGAACCGCCGCGAGGGCTGGTTCTGGATGCTTATCTGGTGCTACGAGGCGCAGCGCTGGCGCGAGGCGGCCTGCTGGGGCGAAGCCGCCCTCGCGGTGCCCTACCACGAGTCCATGGCCGCGATCATGACCGATGGCCGCGCCTTCGGCCCGATGCCGCACGACCTGCTGTCGGTGGTGTACTTCAACCTCGGGGAGAAGGCGAAGGGCCGCGCCCACCTCGAGGAGGCGATCCGCCTGGCGCCCGGCGACCAGCGGCTCCTCGACAACCGCAAGTGGTTCGAGTAAGCGGGCCCAGGGCGGGGCCGGAACCGGCCAGCCTCGCGGCGGAGTCGGAAACGACTCCCGGCTAGCCCAGCAGCAAGAGCGTCGAGAGCGGCAAGGCGACCACGTTCTGTGGAAGGTCCGGCGGCTCGTCGTCCGTCAACGTCACCAGGATGCCGAAGGGGGCATTGTACGCCGGCCGCCCCAGGAACGAGTGGAGCCCGCGCAAGTCCCGCCCGTCGATCCGCCGCCGGTACTTCACCTCCATCGGGATGCGCCGCGTTCCGATCGTCAGCACGAAGTCGACCTCCGGTTCGCCGTCGCGCTCCGGGAAGTGCGCCAGATCGAGGCCGCCCACTAGGGACAGCGAAGCCCCGGCAACGCTTTCCGCCAGCCGTCCCGCGAGGTCCGAAAGGTTTGGCGCCTCTCCGAGCGGCCCGGGTGCGAGCGGGATCACCTCCTGGAGCCACGCCGCCCGCACCCCGTGGTCCGAGAGGCAAATCTTCGAGAGGTTGCGCTGCTTCTTCAGCCGGATCTCGAGCGGTTCAACGAGGCGGAGCAGCAGGCTGCCGTGCAGGAAATCGAGGTAGTGGCGTATCCGCTCGGTGCCGACGTCCGCATCGAGGGTCGCACGCGCTTCCGCCGCGATCACCTCGTGCCGCGGCGCCTGCCCCGCGTAGCGGCACGCCAATCGGAAGACCTCCTTCAGGAGCCCCTCGTCCCGCCGGCGGCCCCGTTCGCCCATGCGCAGGTCGTGCTGGATCACGCGGTTGACCACGTTCTCGACCAACTGGTCGGCAACCAGCCCCCACTCGATGCCCGGGTTCTCGTGCGCCACCGGGTAGGCTCCGCGCGCGCTGAACGCCTCGAACGCCGCGTCCCGCGCCTCCCGGTGTTCCATTCCATGCGCGCGCAAGAAGCGCCAGAAGTCCTCGCGAACCAACTTGTCCAAGCCATTTCCGTCAAGGAGCGGGGCCGGAAATCCAGTCCCCCGGAACATGGCGATTTCCGAGAGGGCCAGCGGGCTTGTTTCGATTGTGTTGATCCGGCCCGAGAGGCTGTCGCGACCCGCCTCGATCCGTAGCGCGGAACTACCGGTCACCACGACACGAGCCGTCGCATGGTCCACAAGGCTCTTCAACTGGTCCGCCCAGCGGGATAGGTTCTGGACCTCGTCGAAGAATAGGAACGCCTCGCGGCCGCCGTGCGCCGCCTCGTTCAAGGACTCCCCGAGTATGTTGCGTTCATACCACTCGACAATCCGCAGAATCGGCTCGTCGAGCTTCGACAGGGATGGCAGATCGTCGAACTGGACCAGCAGGATCCTTCTCGGGTCCACCCCCTCGCGGAGCAGGTCGCCGATGAGTTGGAGGTAGGCGGTGGTCTTGCCAACCTGCCGGGGGCCGCGGACGACCACCACTTGCGCGAGACGCTGCTCGATCCGCCGTCGAATCCGCGAAACCAAATGGCGCCGGGTGGCCGGAAGCACTTTGCCCGGTCGGCCCTCCCACCACGGATTGAACCGCGACAAGTCCGCGACGACTCGTTCTCCGAGCGTCGCGGGCGGGAATCGACTCTGTCGAGGGTGGTCGGTCACGGGGGGGACTCCTGACGCGGAACGAAGCCACCGCAGCCCTTGCCGTGGCAACCCGAGCCGCCGCGACGCCCCCCTGAATCGCGTCCGGGACAGCTCGATCCGCAGCCGTCGGACCGCGTCCGCATCCGCCCCCTCCCCTTAAGGCAGCGCGCCCGCCCGCTCCAGCAGCGCCCGCAGTTCCGCGTTGTCCGGCTGCAGCGCGTAGGCCTCGCGCGCGAAGCGCACCACCTCCGCGTTCTTGCCGAGCCGCGAGGAGGTGTTCACAAGTTGCAGCAGCAGCGCCGGCCTCTTCGGAGCCAGCGCGTAGGCGCGGAGAAGGTGGCGCTCCGCCATGCGCCAATTCCCCAGCTCCACGCCGTAGTAGTCGTAGCCCACGCGCTGGTGGAAGGCGGCCAGCTCCGGATCGCCGGGGCGCGTGCGGCCGAGGAACTCGAGGTACTCGTCGATGTAGGCGACGTGCCGGAGGCGGATGAGGCGCTCGAACTCGGCGAGGAGCGGCGCCAGCTCGCGCGTCTCCTGGTACTCCAGCGCGCGCAGCCCCGCCTTCGCCTTCACCGCTTCGCCGTAGCGCGGGTAGATGGACAGCGAGCGGTCGACGAACCGCTCCGCCTCCGCGCGGACGGCGGCGCGCTCCTCCGCCGGCGCGCGGCCCTCGACGACGGAGCGGTACAGGTCGTAGCCGCGGAAGTGCATGGCGCGCGCGCTGTTCACCGAGACGGTGCTGGCGGCCTTGTTCAGCGCCTCGTTGTTCTCCCAAGCGGGTACCCGCGTCCAAGTACGCACGGCGAAGAGCACCAGCACGGCCACAAGCGCGGCGTCGCGCGCGCGGGCCCACCGCGCCGGCGCCGCAGCCGCACCCGCCGCCGCCAGGAGGCACCAGTGCACCGACGGGATGAACAGGAACCGCTCGTTGATGAAGGTGCCGATGCCAAACACGATGTTCGAGTAGATGCTGAGCGTCGCGAAGTAGGACCACACGGCGAAGCCGGGGAGCTCGCGCCGCAGCAACCCGCGCAGCCCCCACGCCGCCAGCGCCAGGTGCGCCGCCAGCGGCAGCAGGAACCGCCACGAGTCCGGATCCACGATGGGGATCTGGTACGGGTAGTAGTCGTGCGTGAGCGGATGCGGCACGAAGAGCAGCTTGAGGTACATGCCGAGGCTGTACGCGATGGTGGCCCACTTCTGCGGCGCGCTCATCTCGACGAACGGATCGTTCATCAAGTCCGTGGAGGCCTCGCCGCCGATGCCGCCCACGACGGAGT
Organism: Candidatus Sumerlaeia bacterium; assembly: GCA_033764015.1. Taxonomy (GTDB): domain Bacteria; phylum Sumerlaeota; class Sumerlaeia; order SLMS01; family JANRJK01; genus JANRJK01. The sequence goes on from JANRJK010000031.1 coordinate 88,399, forward strand.
GCCGCCATGCGAACCAGGCCGCCGCGGCGAGCAGCAGCGGCGCCGTGCGCCACGCCAGCGCGCGCGGCCCCGCGCCCCGGAAGGTCCACAGCGCGAGCGGGACGACGGCCAGGTGCGTGATGGCGGACTCCTTGCCCAGCAGGGCGAGGAAGTAGAGCGGCGCGGCCGCCGCCAGCCACTTGCCGCCGCCGCCGCTCCGCAGCACGCACCACAGCGCCGCCAGCGAGAAGCCGAGCGAGAGGATCTCGTCCCGGCTCTTGATGTTCGCCACCACCTCGACGTGCAGCGGATGCACCGCGTAGAGCGCCGCGGCGATGAACGAAACCCGTCGCCACCACGGGCCCGCGCCGTCCGCCGCGCCGAGCAGCGACGCCAGCACCCGCAGCAGCAGCGCGCAGAGACCGGCGTACAACGCCACGTTGACGATGTGCGACGGGCCTGGCTTCATCTCGCCGAACACGCTGGTCTCGATGGCGAAGGTCACGAGCGACAGCGGGCGGTAGCGACCCCCCGCCAGCACGCCCTCGAGCGTCCCGCCCAGCATTCCCGCGAAGATGTCGGAGGTCAGGATGTCGGGGATCGCGGCGGCGCCGGCGCGCACCTGCTTGTTCTCGGTGATGACGATCGCGTCGTCCAGCGCGTAGCCGAAGGTCGCGGTGCGCCCGTAGAGCGCGGCGCACAGGAGCACCAGGACCAGCGACGCGCGCAGGAATTCCGCCGCGGTCCACAGCGTGCGCGCCGTCTCGGCGGGCGGCGGCGGCGGGGGCGCGGGCGCCTCCGGGGGTGGCGGCGCGGGGGGGGTCCGGGCGGGATGCTTCCTGCGGGGGGACACGATTCGGGGGCTGCTTGCCTGTTGGGGTTTCGACGGAGACCTCCGGTTGCCGTTGACCGGTGCGGCACCGCCGTTCGGGTATAGGCAACGTGTCCCGGAAAGCGCGGGCAACGGCTGGCTGCGGCATGTCCCGCGGCGGCCCGAGCGCGCGCATCCCGGGTAAGGCACCCTTCCCCTCCGCATCAGGGCCCGTCGCCAATGGCAGATACCAACTCCTACGCCGTCCTGGGGCTCCAAAAGGGAGCCGCGGAAGACGAGATCAAGCGCGCCTACATCGAGTTGGTGAAGAAGTACGATCCGGAGCGCCACACCGAGCGCTTCATGGTGATCCAGGCGGCGTACAACCGCCTTCGCGACGTCGAGGCCCGCGCCCGCGAGGATGTCGCCACGCTCAACGTCGTCCGCGCCGACTTCATGTTCTCCGCCGACGAGGACAAGTGGAACGGCGAGCCCCCCTCCGAGGAGGAGACGGACGCGCTCCGCCATCCCTACCAGGAAAACCCCTCGGACGCCGCGGCCAAGGAGGCGCTCGCGAAGCACCTCCTGCTCGCCGGGCGCTCGCACATGCTGCGCAAGCAGTGGCCCGAGGCGATCAAGTACTGGAAGGAAGTCGTCGAGATCGACCCGACGCACATCCGCGCCCGCCACAACCTCTGCAACGGCTACATCTCCCTCGGCACCAGCTACGCCCTCCACATGCTGGACGAGGAGGCGATCGAGCTTTGGGAGGAGGCGGTGAAGCTCAACCCGGACCAGGTCGCGATCCTCCACAACCTCGCGATCGTCTACGGGCGCCTCGGCAACTCGCCCAAGAGCGGCTTCTACTGGGCCGAAACGGTGAAGCGCTGGACCCGCAAGATGAATTCCGGCGGCACCGACTCGGACTACTTCCGCCACTGCATCATCGAAGTGCACCGCATGCACGGCGAGAAGATGGACTCCGCGCCGCAGGCGGCCTCCACCCGCTCCCCGTCGCCCGCCACCTCCAGCTCGACCTCCCGGGTCGACGTGCCGCGGCAGGTCTCCACCGTGCCGGCGCCCTCCAGCACCGCCGTCCCGCGCCAACGCGTGCCCGCCCCCTCCGGCGCCTCCGCGTCCCCCGTCGAGCCGACCGCCGGCGAAACGCGGCAGCTCACCATCAACCGCCTCCGCAAGATCCTCGAGCTCAACTCCAAGGACGCCGACGCGCACTTCCAGCTCGTCCACGTCCTCATGGAGGAGGGGCAGTGGAACGACGCGGTGCGCGAACTGGACGCGCTCGCGCGCGAGCACCCGAAGAACACCGAGGTGCTCAACCTGCGCGGGTGGTGCCTGCTCAACTCCGGGCAGGTGGACCCCGCGTTCTCGACCTGGCAGCGGGCGATGCTGCTGGATCCGAAGGATTCGAAGGTGCGGGAGTCGATGGTCCGCGCGCGGCTCATGGTCGGCAAGCAGCTCCGCGACAAGGGCCTCTTCACGCACGCGCTGGTGCACTTCAAGAGCCTGCTCCGCCTGCTGCCTCAGAGCGCCGAGGTCCACCTCGAGATCGCCGCCACCTACGACATGAAGGGCGACGTGCGCTCCGCGACGAACGAATACCAGCAGGTCATGGCGCTCGATCCTAAGAACGCGATCGCGAAGAAGGCGCTGGTGGACCTGAAGATGAAGCGATGATCCGCGGGCTCCGGCGCTGGCTGTGGTGGGAGAGCTTCCCGGAGTCGCGGCTGCGCTTCGCCGAGGCCGCGGAGGCGCCCGACGGCGCGAGCTACGAGGGCCTCGCCGGCGCGCTGGTCGGGGAACTGGCCCGGGCGGAGGCGATGCTGAAGCGCCGCCAGGCCGCCGAAGGCGCCGCCCCCGCCTCGGAACGCGAAACGCTCGCGCTGATGCGCGGCATGCTTCCGACGCTCGATTCGCTCGACCGGATCATCGACTACATCGGACAGGCGGTGGCGCAGAATCCGGAACTCGAGAACTGGCTGACGTCGCTGACGGCGATGCGCACCAAATTCCTGCGGACGCTGGAGCAGGCGGGATTGACTCCGGTGAACTCCCTAGGGTCTAAGTTGGACCTCGATATGCACGAAGTTGTCCGTACCGTGCGCCGCGCCGGGACACCCCCCGACACGGTTGTCGAGGAGACGCAGAAGGCCTATCTCTACAAGGGCAAGCTACTGAGGGACGCGCGCGTCGTCGTGTCCCAGTGAATTCTATCCGGCAGGGGACTCCGCCATGAGCCGCATTCTGGGCATCGACTTGGGCACCACCAACTCCGTGATGTCCGTGATGGAAAAGAACGGGCCGTTCGTCGTGCCGAACAGCCTCGGCGAGCGGATCACGCCGTCGGTCGTCGGCTTCTCGAAGTCGGGCGAAATCCTCGTCGGCAAGAAGGCGAAGCGCGGCGCCATCATGAACGTCGGGCGCACCGTCTTCAGCATCAAGCGCCACATGGGCACCAGCCACCGCGTCAAGGTCGAGGGCCGCGAGTACACGCCGCAGGAAATCAGCGGCATGATCATCCAGAAGATGAAGCACGACGCCGAGGACTACTTCGGCGAGGAGATCAACCAGGCCGTCATCACGGTCCCCGCCTACTTCACCGACACGCAGCGGCAGGCCACGAAGGACGCGGGCGAAATCGCCGGCCTCAACGTGCGCCGCATCATCGACGAGCCCACCGCCGCGGCGCTCGCCTACGGATTCGAGAAGGACGAGGACCAGATCCTCATGGTCTACGACCTCGGCGGCGGCACCTTCGACGTGTCCATCATCGAGATCATGAGCGGCGTCTTCCAGGTCCGCGCCATCGCCGGCAACAACCAGCTCGGCGGCGACGACTTCGACAAGCGCCTCACCCAGCACCTCGTGGACCACTTCAAGAAGGAGCACGGCGTCGACCTCACCGGCGACCCGATCGCCATGCAGCGCCTCAAGGAAGGCGCCGAAGAGGCCAAGATCGAGCTCTCCGAGCTCAAGGAGACCCACGTCCTCGTGGAAGCGATCACGATGACCGACAAGGGACCCCTCACGCTCGACACGGTGATCACCCGCGACACCTTCGAGGCGCTCAACCGCGACCTCTTCGACGCGACCTCCCGCCCCATGGAGCGCGCCCTCAACGACGCGAACCTCACGCCGGACAAGATCACCAACCTGCTCCTCGTCGGCGGCTCGACGCGCATCCCCGCCATCCAGCGCGTGGTCCGCGAGTTCCTCGGCAAGAACCCCAACCGCGACAAGTCCCCCGAGGAAGTGGTCGCCATGGGCGCCGCGGTGCAGACCCTCGTGCTCGCCCCGCTCGGCGGCGACATCGAGGACACGCTCGCCGCGAAGTACAGCCACGCCAAGCCCGTCGTGATCCACGTCACGCCCTTCTCCCTCGGCGTCGGCCTCACCAACGACCAGTTCCAGCCGATCATCTCGCGCAACTCGACCTATCCCGTCGAGGCGAAGGACATCTTCACGACCACGCGCGACTTCCAGGAGGCGATCAGCTTCCCGATCTACGAAGGCGAGGACACGGTCGCGTCGCAGAACACCTTCCTCGACCTCCTCCGCATCGAAAGCGTCACCCCCGCGCCCAAGGGCGTCCCCCGCGTCGAGGTCACCTTCAAGCTCACCACGGACCGCATCCTCGAGGTGCGCGCCGAAGACCTCGCCACCGGCGTCGAAAAGCTGATCACCATCACCGCCACCGACAACCGCCTCCGCGACAACGACAAGCAGCGCATGATCAAGGACGCCAAGGAGCGCGTGGCGCAGATCCTCTCGAACAAGATCCGCGAGTCCCGGGGCGAGGAAGCGCGCAACATGCTCGAACGCGCCGAGGACGTCCTCGCCTCCATGGCCGGGCACCCGCGCACCGAGGAACTCCAAGCCAAGACCAACCGCCTCCGCGCCGCCATCGAGCAGGGCAACGACGAGGCGATGAACGAGATCATCGACGACCTGCTCCGAGTGATCGCGGAAATGGAAGGCGCCGCCTGACGCGGCGCCCCGCCTAACCGCGGCGACAGGACGCATCAGCAAGAAGGGACCGGGCCGAGCGCCCGGTCCCTTTCTTTTTTCCGTGCCGGCGCGGCCGCCAAAAGGAACGGCGGGGGATGGTCGCCCATCCCCCGCCGGATTGACTGCGCGCGAAGCCGGGCGCGGGGCCCGGCGCGCCGTTACGGGGCGATTTCGATCTCCAGCGTGGGCCGGGCGTCGCCGCCCGCGTTGCCGCTGAAGAACCGGAGCAGGTCGCGCTCCGCGTCGCCGTTCGTCGGGGTCTCGAACCGGATGCGGAACTGCGCCTGGCCGCTGCGGTAGATCGCCGCGATCGCCTCCGGCGACAGCTCCCAGCAGACCTGGTCGCCGTCCGCGGCGGGGAACTCCGGCTCCACCGCCGTCGCGTCGGTGATCCACGCGTAGGAGGCGAAGTCCTCGAGTTCCAGCGCGTAGGAGTCGCCGAAGTTCACCGCCTGGTTCTGGCAGAGCGCCTCGACGTACAGCCGTCCCAGCGCCGAGGGATCGCCCACCACGCCCGCGCGCGTCATGCAGAGCCGCGCCGAGACGATGTTGCCGCCCGGGTAGATCGAACCGATCTGCGAGGTGTCGAAGGAAACCAGCAACTTCGTCTGCTGCCCGACCGCCGTGTCGCCGAGGTCCATCACCGCGTTCGAGTTGTCGCGCAGGTTGCCGACGAACGAACCGCGGGCGGACTCGGTGACCGAACCGTCGAAGTTCGGGTTCGAGTAGAGCGGATCGAGTTCCAGCGGAGCGCCGGAGCCGGTGCCGTTCAGCCCGCAGCCCACATCCGTCGGCAGGATGTAGTTGAGCATCAGGTCGCTGCGCAGGAAGCGGTTCTGCGCGGTGTGGCCGCCGGCGCCGAACTGGATCGAGTCCTCGCCGTTGTCGCCGTCCGTCGGCAGCGTGGGCCGCAGGCGGAACTGGACGTTGCCGGAGACCGGGATGAAGATCCAGGAGGCCGGATCGAGCGGGACCATGATGGCCTCGCCGGGCTGGGCCGCGGCGAGCGTGGCCGCGGGAATCACGCCGACCGGCGTGAAGTCCGCGGCGGCCTCGAAGTCCGAAGCCGACCAGGACTGGCTGGCGCCGAAGAAGGGCGAGGCGAGTTCGACCACGAGGTCGCCGAGCGCCTCGACATTGCCCGTCTTGCGCTCGACCACGAGGCGCAGGTTCGCGTCCGTGATGCCGGCGCAGCCGAGATCCGTCACGTAGCCGAAGATCGCGCGCGTCTCGCGGTTCAGCGGCGTGTCGCCCACCGTGCCGCGGCGTCCCGAGATGAAGAGGCTCGCGCCGACGCCCGGCGTGGCGCCGGCGGTGATGAACGAGTCCTGCGAGAAGCTCGAGTCGAAGTCCGCCCGGCCGCCGTCGTCGGAGCCGATCATCACGTCGAAGGAGCAGGTCGCCGTGTTGCCGTCCCCGTCCTCGAGCGTCGCCGTCACCGTCGTGCAGCCGAGGTTGAAGAACGTCGGGAGGAACGACACCGTGAGGTAGTCCGGGCAATTGTCCGTGCCGAACACCGAGGCGTCGTCGGCCCAGCCGGCCGAGATCGGGTCGAAGCCGCCTTCCGCGTTCGCCGTCAGCACGCCGCCTGGGGGCAGGAACGAGTACGGCGGGCACTCCGTGAACGTCGGCGCGATCGCGTCGTTCACCGTCACGTCCACGAAGTACGAGTTCGAGTTCAGGCAATCGTCCGTCACGATCACTTCGACGGTGTAGGTCTGGTTGAGGTCGGCGCAGTTGTAGCTGATAGTGCCGCCGAGGACTGCGGAAGGCTGGTTGCCGCACGAGTCCACAAGGTTCGCGACGAGGTCGTTGACCGACACCATTGCCGTTCCGGTCGCGTCGAGGAAGGCGTCGAACGTGGCGGGTACATCCGCCGTCGGCGCCGTGGTGTCCTCGATGGTGATCGTCTGCGACACCTGCGTCGAGTTGCCGCCGTTGTCGATGATGGTCCAGGTGCGCTCGATCTGGCCGACGCAGCTATCGCCGGAGAAGGAGTCGTCGAACGTGTTCGACGCGATGCCGCAGGCGTCGAACTCGATGAAGGGTTCGCCGGTGTTCGAGGGGTCGGTGCTCTCGCCGCACTCGATGGTGACGGGGAGCGGGGCGAAGGCGATCGGGCCGATGTTGTCCACGACGGTGACCGTCGCTTCGCACGTCGCCGTGTTGCCGTTCTCGTCCGTGACGGTGAGGACCACGGGGACGTCGCCGACGTCGCCGCAGTTGAAGGTCGTCTGGGACGCGGAGCGGGAACCGAACAGGTCGAAGCCGCAGTTGTCGCTGCGCGAAGCCTCGAGCTGGGCCGGGAGGAGGATGCCGTTGCCGAAGAGGCCGAGGTTCACCGTCACGTTCTGGCAGGTGACCTGCGGCGCTTCCGCGTCCGTCACCGTCACGTCGAACGTGCAGGTGGCGGAGTTGGCGCTCTCGTCGTCGAAGAACGTGTAAGTGACTGTGGTGGTGCCGATGGGGAAGAAGTCGCCGGAGTTGTGCGACTGCACCGTGGTGATCGTGCCGCCGCAATTCGACGTCGCGGTGGGCTCGGTCCAAGTCACAATGGCGCCGCAGTCGCCGGGGTCGTTGTCCACGGCGATGTTGGACGAGCAATCGGCGACCGTGGGCGCATCGAGGCAGGAGGGCGCGGTGCGGAATATCTCGAACGCCATGTTGCCCTGGGTCGCCTGCGCCTGCGTGGGCAGGCCGCAGTTCGTGGCGGGCGACCGGTAGTGGCCGCCGGCGGTGTCCGACTCGACCCAGTTGACGAAGTTGGTGACAGTTGCGCTACAGGCGGAGCGGGCCTTGAGCCCGAACCAGTAGGTGCCCGGCCCGAGCGTGATGGGCGTTGCGAACTGGCCGTCGATGACGAACTCGGAAACAAGGCCTCCGGCGCGCGTGCGCCCGGTGGCGGTCTCCGAAACGGAGACGAGGTTCGCCGGCCCGAGCAGCGGGTTCGCCGTGTCCGGCGCTCCTCCGACATCGGGGAAGATCGCGACCAGATACACACCGTCGAGCTGCCCGGCGTTCGGCGACTCGACCCAGAAGCGGACGCAGGTGAGTTCGCGCGACTGAGCCAGGGTGAACTGGTCCGCGATCGCGCGGTTCGAGACGGTCGTGTTGCCGCCGCCGAAGGTCACCTTCACCGGCGAGGAGAAGACGGGCTGCGCGGCGCACTGGGCGCCGACGGTAGCAGGGGCTAGAACGGCGGCGGCCGCAAGGATCGCAGCGACGCCTTGCGTGAGGTTGCGGAGGAGGCGGCGCGCCGAAGTCTCGGTGACGCGACACTCCCCCGGGGCATTGCGCCCGGGGTTGCTGGGCATGGGGTAGCTGCTCCGGTGGGGGGGATGCTTGGTAACTCCCAATTCTTAGTGCGAGGGAAGCAGAGAGCGCAAGGCCATATCCGGACACGCCGCGGCGTGATTCGCGACGGGGCGATGGCGGTGCGCAACACGATCCGCGGCCTCGGGTGCCTTTCCCCCACGCCGCGACCGCTCCCGGGAACCCGGTGGAAGTCCACGGCGGGGGGGCGGCAGGAAACGGTTGAGAACGGGATCGGCTCCCCCCTATAAAGCGCGCACGTTGCCCGGTAGCCCGTACTCATGAACGATCCCGCCAAGAAGCTTCCCCCGCGCCCGACGCCCGGCAAGGCGCCGGCGCACCCGGCCTTGGCGTTCCTCGCCCGGGAGGCAACGGGCGCCGCCGCGCAGTCGTCGTCCGCTTCCCGCAGCGACTGGCGGCGCGAGGCGACCCCCGGCGCCGCCGACACCGGCGTGCCGCTGCTCGGCAGCGAGACCGCCGCGCCGAGGCTCGACAGCGGCTTCGACGGCGAACTCCCCTCCGTCGTCAGCAGCTTCCTCTCGCGGCGCGAGAAGCGCCACGCCTGCAGCTTCCCCGGGCTCATCAAGATCCTGGTGCCGGAGCGCAGCCTCACGCCGATCTCGCTGCCGGTGCGCCTGGTGAACTTCAGCGGCGGCGGCGCGCTCATCGAGGTCCACTCGCGCCAGGCGACCATCGAGGACGATCCGATCCTGTCGACGCGCTACTTCGAATTGAAGATGGCGCATTCCGAGGTGCCGATCCTGCGCGGCGTCGTCGCCTGGACCGACCAGTCCGCCAAGGCCACGCGCCTCGGGCTCAAGTTCCACCAGCCGCATCCGGAGCTGGAGCGCATCCTCTCGCCGGAGGGCTCGCGCGGCGGGCAGACCGTGATGGCGGGCGCGCCGCCGCTCCCGATGCCGGTCCTCGATCCCTTCGCGCCGACCACGCTCGATCCGATCATCCTGCTGCACGGCGAGGCGCAGGAGGGGCTCGAGATCGTGCTGCGCGACCACAACGGCACGGAGCACACCGCCCCGGTCCGCAACGGACGGTTCACCATCGAGATGACGCTGGCGGAGGCGGGGGAGAACTGCTTCATGATGTTCTCCCGCGCGGGCGAACGCAAATCGCGCCGCCTCCCCGTCGAGATCGCCTACCTCTCCTCGACGGACCTCTCGTCGGGGCGCTTCGACGCGCACATCGAGCCGCACCCGCAGGGGGGCGAGACGCTCAAGATCGACTTCTTCGGCACCAGCTCGCAGGGCGAGTCGCTGCTGGTGCAGCTCGCGGAGCTGCTCGCGCGCTGCGACTCCATGGCGCTCACGTGCCGCGTGGCCGCCCGCGAGGGGATCGACCGCCCCGCCTTCGAGCAGTTCAAGCGCCAGGCGCAGCGCCTGCCGGTCGCGGAGGAGCTGAACCGCGACGTGATGCGGCTCCTCGAGGATGTCGAGTAGCCGGGCGGGCGAATCATCTTGCGGTTGTGAGGCGCCGGGGCGAGGACGGGCGGCAGTCCATCCTTCCCCGCAAGGTCCCCGTCCTCGATGGTCCGTCTCCTCGCCGCCTGCCTTCTACTCCTGCTGGTCCCCGTCGCCTCCGCCGCGGGGGCGCTCGACGCCGAAGTGCGGCGCATCAGCGAAAAGGGGGGCGCCGGCCGCGCGCTCTGGGGCGTCTACGCGGTCGACCTGAAGACCGGCAAGGAACTGGCCGCGCTCAACGACGACAAGCTCTTCATCCCCGCCAGCAACCGCAAGGTGGTGACCGCCGCGCTGGTGGCCCGCGCCTTCAAGGGCGACGAGCGCATCCAGACCGCGGCCACGGCGGCGGAGGTCTCCGGCGCCGCCGCGAGCGGCGTCGTGGTGCACGCCTCCGGCGACCCGAGCTGGACGCCGGCGCTCACCGGCGGGCGGCCCGGCCGCCACATGCTCGACCGCCTTTCGCGCAGCATCGCCGAGGGCGGCGTCCGCCGCATCGACGGCGAGGTGCTGATCGACACCAGCGTCTACGAGGAAGCGTCGCCGATCCCGCCGGCCTGGCGCTGGGACGACTTCGCCAGCAGCTACGCCTCGCGCCCCTCCGCGATCTCGCTGGACCGCAACCTCGCCGGTCTCCGCATCGAGCCGGCGCGCGCCGGCGAGCCCGCCCGCGCCGACGCCGGCGGCGGCGAGGCGCCCTTCCAGATCGTCAACACCTCCACCACCGGCCGGGCCGGCTCCGCGCCCACGCTCCAGGTGGTGGCCTCCCCGAGCGGCGACAGCGTCCACCTTTCCGGCAGCCTCCCCGCCGACGCGGAACCCGCCACTCGCTCGATCCCCATGGGCGATCCCATGGCCGTGGTGCGCGGAGAGCTGCGCGCCGCCCTCCAGCGCGCCGGCATCGAGTTCTCCGGCCCCGTCCGCGTCGCCGACGCCCGCCAGCCCCGCGGCAAGGTCATCGGCGCCATCGAAGGCTCGCCCATGGCCGACATCGTCCGCGAATGCCTGCAGGACTCCGACAACTTCCTCGCCGAATCGCTCTACCTGCTCGCCTCCGCGCGCATGTTCCAGCGCGCCTCCTACCGCGCCTCGCACGAGGCGGAGGCCCGCTACTGGAAGCGCGTCGGCGTGCCCGAGGACCACTTCCTGGCCTCCGACGGCAGCGGCCTCTCGCGCGAGAACCTCGTCACGCCGCGGGCGCTGGTGGCGCTGCTCCGCGACATGCGCGAAACCGACTGGTTCGTCGACGCGCTCCCCGTCTCGGGGCGCAGCGGCACACTCCGCTACCGCCTCTCGGAGAACGGCCTCGCGGGGCGCGTGCGCGCGAAGACCGGCACGCTCGACACGGCGGGCGCGCTCACCGGCTACATCCGCACCGCCTCGGGCCGCGAGATCGCCTTCGCGGTCCTCGCGAACCACCACACCTGCTCGTCGAACACCATCCGCGCGCGCATCGACGAAATCGTCGAGTTGCTGGCGCGGCAGTAGGCCAGCGGCAGGAATCGACCCCAACTGTTGCAGTGTTCGTCGCTTCAACAAGAGCTGCTCTTATCAACGCAAGTAGCCTTTTTCGTTAATAAGCGATCCGATGGGGGTGGCTCCCTCCGGGGCGCCGTCGACTCCCGGCAGGCACCCCGAAGCGCTTAACCGCCCCGCCGGGTGCCGGTTTTCCCTGTCCCCCGGGGGGGCCGGGGTCTACGAAGCGGGTGGCCGCCGGGCCGGACCCGCTCCGCCCGCGGCGCGCCACCCGAGCCCATGTCCCGATCCTCCTCCGCTTCCTTCCACCTGCCGAACGGCCTGCGCCCTCCGAGGGCGCTGTGGCCCTTCTGGCTGCAGCTGTTCACGTCCTTCGCGATCATCCTGGCGCTGATCGGCGGGACGATCGCGCTGCTTTGGCCGGCGGTCCAGTGGCGCATCTTCATCCTGCCGCGCGCGTTCCAGGCGATGTCCGCCGCGGAGTCCGCCGCGCAGTTCTATCCCGTCGCGCCGCTCTACGAGATCGACCCCTCGGACGCCGCCCGGCGCCGGGCTCCCTACCTGCCGATGCTGCAGCGGATCGTTTCGGCGCAAGGCGTCGAGGACGTCCGCACGCGGCGGCGCGAGGTGGCCGAGGCGATGCGCGCCCGGGCCGAGGCCGCCGCCAGCGAGGATCTCTTCGACCCCGCCCGCGCGCTGCGCACCGACGCCTCCTCGAACAGCGACTTCCAGGATTTCATCCTCGAGTTCCACATCGCCGTGCCCGGGCCGGACGGCTGGATCTACTGGCTCAGCACGAACCCGGCGCTGATCGACCAGCCGGTCCCCTACGCGCGCTACCTCGAAGCCTACGCGGAGGGGCCGCAGGGCTGGGACAACTTCATCGATGCGAGCGGCCTGTTCCGCATCTACTTCGAGGACGACGACGCGCGGATCGCCGAGCTGGCGGCGGAGCGCGGGGCGCTGAACCCCCCGCCGCGGGACGGCTTCAACGCGCTCCGCGATTCGCTGGTCAGCGCGCGCTCGCTCTCCCGGCGCATCGATCCGCTGGCGGCGGCGGCGCTCCTGCAGGGGACCGGCGTGGACCTCACGAAGGCGGTGCTCATCTCCGAGTACCCCCGCGAGCGCACCATGGGCGCCACGTACATCCTGCGCGTGATCTTCGTGGGCATCCTCGCGCTGGCGGTGCTGGTGGCGCTGGCGGCGGCGATCGTGCTGACCTGGCACATCAACCAGCCGATCGGGCGCCTGGCGCGGGCGATGTCCGCCATCAGCGCCGGCGACCACAAGGTGCGCGTCGGCGCCCCCTACGCGCGCAACGAACTGGGGCGCCTCGCGTGGCACTTCGACGCCATGATGGACCAGTACGAGTCGAGCCGCGAGCTGAGCGAGGGCGTCGCCATCGCCGCGCGAATCCAGCGCGGCCTGATCCCCGACCCGCCGGAGCGCCTCGGCAACCTCGAGATCGCAGCCTGGTACGAGCCCTCGTCGCAGGTCGGCGGCGACTTCTACGACTTCGTCGTGAAGGAGCGCCGCCTCTACATCATCGTGGCGGACGCGGTCGGCCACGGCATCGATTCGGGCCTCGTGATGGCCTCCGCCCGCGCCATGGTGAGGACGCTGCTCGAAACGGTCTCGTCGCCGGGCGAGCTGCTCACGAGGCTCAACAAGCTCCTGGCCCGCGACTTCCGCGACGGCAACTTCATGACCACGGTGGTGGCGCAGATCGACCTCGAGCGCATGGAGCTGACGATCAGCTCCGCCGGCCACGAGCCCGTCCTGATGACCGCCAGCTCGCTCGCCACCTGCCGGCTGCTCAAGGCCGCGCACCCGCCGCTCGGCGTCTTCCCCGAACTCGTCTACGTGGACCAGCCGCCGGTCCCGCTGCGCCCCGGCGATGTCGTCGTGTTCTCCTCCGACGGCATCCGCGAGTGCCACAACGCCGCCGACGAGCTGTTCGGCATGAAGCGCTTCTCCGAGACCGTCTGCGGCGCGACCGGCTCCGCCGCGAAAGTGGTCGAGGCCTTGCAGGAGTCGCTGAAGCGCCACGCGGGCGACCGCCCCGTCGAGGACGACATCTCCCTCGTGGCGGTCCGCGCGACCGACGGCACGGCGGAAGCCTGCCAGAAGAGTTGACCGAAAGGCCCGGCGCCGCGGCGCCGGAGTACGAACCCCTAGGAGACACCATGTCCGCCCGCATCCTGGTGAGCGACAACCTCAGCGAAGAAGGCCTCGCGAAGCTCCGCGCCGCCGGCTTCGAAGTCATCTACAACACCAAGCTGACGAAGGAGGAGCTCGACGCGATCCTCCCCACGATCTCCGGCTGGCTGGTGCGCAGCGCCACGAAGGTGACCGCGGAGGCGATCGGCAAGGCGCCCCTGCTCCGCGTCGTCGGACGCGCCGGCGTCGGCGTCGACAACGTGGACGCGGAGGCCGCCACGGCCCGCGGCGTCGTCGTGATGAACACCCCAGGCGGCAACACCATCAGCACCGCCGAGCACACCATCGCCATGATGCTGTCGCTCGCCCGCCACATCCCCGACGCGGTCGCCTCCATGCGCGAAGGGAAGTGGGACCGCAAGTCCTTCACCGGTGTCGAAATCGAGGGGAAGACCGTCGGCGTGGTGGGCCTCGGACGCATCGGCCAGGAAGTCATCAAGCGCCTTCGCGCCTTCGGCTGCCACATCCTCGGCTTCGACCCGCACGTGACCGACGAGCGCGTGAAGCGCCTCGGCGCCGAGCCCGTGACGGTGGAGGACATGGTGCCGCGCGCAGACATCCTCACGGTCCACGCGCCGCTGACGCCGGAGACGCGCGACATCATCGACGCGCGCCAGCTCGCCCGCATGAAGAAGAGCGCGCTGATCGTGAACTGCGCCCGCGGCGGCATCATCAACGAGGCGGCGCTCGCCGACGCGCTCCGCCAGGGGCTCATCGCCGGCGCCGCCGTCGACGTCTACGAGGTCGAACCGCTCCCCGCCGACAACCCGCTCCGCGGAGCGCCGCGCCTCCTCGCCACGCCCCACATCGCCGCCAGCACCAACGAGGCGCAGGAGCTGGTCGCCGTGCAGGTCGCCGAGCAGGTGATCGACTTCCTCCGCTTCGGCATCATCAAGAACGCGGTCAACGCCCCGAGCGTCGACGCGGAGCAGCTCGAGACGCTCCGCCCGTTCCTCACGCTGGCGGAGAAGCTCGGCGCCTTCGTCGCGCAGTTCGCCGGCGCGCCCGTGAAGCGCTTCGAGATCGAATACTTCGGCGGGCTCCTCGACCACGCCCTCACCCCCGTCACCATCGCCGCGGAGAAGGGCTTCCTCCTCCCCACGACCGACACCATGGTGAACGACGTCAACGCGATGAACCTGATGAAGGCGCGCGGCATCGACGTGCTCGAGACGCGCCACAGCGAACCGGCCCAGTTCTCGAACCTGATCCGCATCCGCGCCACGCAGCAGGACGGCCGCATGGACACCGTCGCCGGCACGGTCTTCGAAGGCAACCGCCCCCGCATCGTGCAGGTGAACGACAAGTTCTTCGACGCGCACCCGGTCGGCCACGTGCTCGTGATCGAGAACCGCGACGTCCCCGGCATCATCGGCGCCGTCGCCTCGGTCCTCGGCAGCCACGGCATCAACATCGGCCAGATGACCTGGGGCCGCACGGAGAAGGACGGCACCGCGCTCACGGTCATCAACCTCGACGCGCCGATCCGCAAGGACGTCCTCGCGGAGATCCGCGCGCTGTCGAACATCCTGTCGGTGAAGACGATGGACCTCTCGTAACAGGCCGCTCCGCGGGCGGGGGAGGCTCCGCCCGCGGCCACCGTCACAATGCGGCATCGGTGCAGCGGCCGATCCGGCGAACCACCCGCCGCGAAACGCTTCGGATACTACCCCTGCGTGCCGCTGCCCCCGCGCACCTGGTCCAGCCGCCGTTTCAGCTTCTGCGCCAGGACGAAGTCCTCCGCGTCCGCGGCTTCGCGGATGAGGCGGGCGAGTTGCGCCGGGTCGTCGATCGACTCGGGGTCGGGTGCGATGGCGATCACCTTCGCGGGGCCCTTGCGCGGTGCGGGCGCGCCGGCGGCGCGGGCTGCCGGCCGCGGCGCCTTGGGCCGCGGCGTTCCGCCGGGCAGGACGCGCCCCAGCGTGGCGAGGAAGCGCGCGCGCGCCAGCGCCATCGCCTCGCCGTCGAGGTGCACCGAGCGGTCGCCCCAGGTGTCCTCCGAAGAGTACACGCGGTCGAACTCGAGCATCCGCAGCGTGTGCCAGCAGCTTTGGATGCCGAGCAGGAAGATCAACCACAGCACCGGCCCGCCGGAGCCGATCACCGGCAGGTTGATGCGCAGGAACCCGGCGAAGAGCAGCAGGATGCTGAGGCCGATGCCGGCGTTGGCCAGCATGTAGGTGACGCGCTGCGATGGGTACTTGAGCGAGAGCGACGCGCGGAGGATCTTCGCGCCGTCCAGCGGGAAGATCGGCAGCAGCATGTTGAAGAGCAGCAGGCCGGTGTTGATCCACGCGAGCGCCTGCACGGGGACCGAGACGAACCACGGGACGCCCCCCTCGATGGAGCGGACGCCGAGGTGCAACAGCCAGCCGATGCCCGCGAGCGCCGCGCTGACGGCGGGCCCGAGGCCCACGACGATCAGTTCCGTCCGCGGCGACGGCGGCGCGTCCTCGCCCACCGCGACGCCGCCGATCGGCGTGAGGTGGATCTCCGACACCGAGATGCCGACCAGGTACATGCCGTAGGCGTGGCCGAGCTCGTGCAGCAGGATCGAGCCGTAGAGGATCGCGAGGCCCATCGCGACCATGGCGGCGGATACGGGGCCGCCCGCGAGCAGCGCCTGGACCACGTAGAACACCGCGAGGAACGCCAGCAGCCAGTTGAGCCGCAGCGGAATGCCCCCCACGCGCCCCGCGGGAAGCGAGAAGGTGAGCAGTTTGTACCAGAACTCCATCGCCGATCGGCTCCCCCTGCGCGAGTGGACCAGCTTGGTGCCAACCCCGCGGGCGGTCAATGCGGGAGGCCCCGCGGTCCGCTACTCCGCGCCGCCGGAGAGCGCCACCTGCACGCGTTCGAGGAGCTGGGCGGGGCGAAACGGCTTGGCGATGGCGCGCACCTTCGGACCCGGCACGGTGGTGAAGGCGTCGGCTTCCGGCGGGCCGGAGCCGCTGGTGGCGATGATGGGCAGCCTCGGGACGATGGAGCGGAGCCGCGCGGCGAGCTCCGCGGCGGCCGCCGCGCCCGGCGCCAGATCGAGCATCGCCAGCGCGAGGTCCGCCTTGCAGATCCGCGCCAGGTCCAGCGCCCCGGCCGCGTCCGCCGCGGCGAGCACCTGGAAGCCGAAGCGCTCGAAGCACGCGCGGGCCACGTCGCGCGCCATGTCGTCGCCGTCCACCACGAGCACGTGCCCGTGCAGGTTGCGCGGGATGGCGAGCGGCGTCCCGCCGGAGTCGAACTCCGCCTTGGCGGATCCGGTGTGCACCGGGAACAGCGCGCGGATCGTGGTGCCGCGCCCCGGGGCGGAGCTGACGAAGATCGCGCCGCCGTGCGAGGCGACGATGCCGAGCACCACCGCGAGGCCGAGGCCCTGGCCCCCCGCCTCGGCGCTGTAGAACGGCTCGAACATGCGGGTGCGCACCTCGTCGGGCATGCCGGCGCCGTTGTCCTCGATCTCGAGGAACACATGGCGCCCCGGCTCGAGCGCCGTGCGCGCGTAGGAGCGCGCCAGCACCTCCGCTGTCGAGTCCGCCACGCCGGTCCGCACCGTGATCCGGGGCGCGGGCGTCGAGCGCACCGCCGCGAAGGAGTTGGTCAGCAGGTTCGTCACCACCTGGCCGATGCGCGCCACGTCGATCTGCACCAGCGGGAGCGCGGAGGGGAGGTCGACGACCATGTCCGCCTCGGTGAGGCGCTGGGAGCGGACCAGCGTGACGACGCCGGAGACGACCTTCGACAGGTCGAGGGGGCGCACGTCGAAGCGCCCGCGCCCGGCGTAGGCGAGCAGTTGGCCGGTCAGCTCCGCCGCGCGGTCCGAGGCCGCCTCGATCTTCTCGAGGGACGGGCGGACCGGGCTGTCCGGGGGCAGCGCCATGGCGGCGAGGCCCGCGTTCCCCTGGATCGCGGACAGCAGGTTGTTGAACTCGTGGGCGATGCCGCCGGCGAGCACGCCGATGCTCTCCATCTTCTGCGCCGCCTGCAGGCGCTCGCGGTTCGCCTGCTCGCGCTGCGCCGCGCGGACGCGTTCGCTGACGTCGCGCAGCACCGCCAGGCAGTGCGTCGCCACGCCGGACGCGTCGCGCACCGGTGTGAGGTTCAGCTCGAGGTACGACTCGGCGCCGCCCGGACCCGGGAGGGCGAACTCGGCGCGGGCGGGATGCCGCCGCATCAGCGCCGCGCGCGCGGGTCCCCACGCCACCGGGTCGCGCCGCAGCGCCGCGAGGAACGACGGCTCGCGCCCGAGCGCCTCCGCCGCGGTTCCGCCCGCCAGCCGGTAGTACGAGTCGCTCGCGTAGATCACCGTCAGCCCGTCGAATCGCACCGGGTCCCACGCCATCATCACCAGCGCGTCGCCGGAGTGGCGCATCGCGGTGTCCAGGAGGCGCACGCGGTCCGCGGCGGCGCGGCGCTCCGTGATGTCCTCGAACATGCCGAGCGCGTAGCGCGGGGCGCCGGCGGCGTCGCGGATCATGGAGACCGTCATGCGGCCCCAGACGCCGGTGCCGTCGCGGCGCAGGTAGCGCTTCTCGACCTCGTAGCGCTCGATGCGCCCCTCGAAGAGCGCGCGGAGGTTCTCCGCCGTCGAGGCGCGGTCCTCCGGGTGCGTCACATCCAACACGTTCAGGTTCACGCCCTGCTCGAGCGTGTAGCCGAGGAGGCGCCCGAAGGCGGCGTTGAACGTCAGGACGCGGCCGTCCGTGGCGGCCAGGCCGATGCCGATCGGCGAGTTGTCGAAGATGGCGCGCAGGCGCTCCTCGCTGGCGCGGAGCGCCTCGAGCGCGGTGCGGCGCTCGGTGATGTCGCGGATGCCTCCGCGGACGCCGGCCACGCGGGCGCCGTCGCGGAACGGGGCCGTCGCGTCGCGGATCCAGCGCGTCGCGCCGTCCTTGCTGACGATGCGGTACTCGTCGAAGCGGCTTTCCCCGGCGAGCACGCGGCGCACGCGGCGGCGCCAGGCGGGGCGGTCCTCCGGATGCACGATCGACTCCCAGCCGCCGGGGCGCGCCAGCTCCTCCGCCGTGTAGCCCGTCACCGCCGTCAGGTCGCCCGCGGCCCACGCCAGGCGCGGCTCGCCCGTGTGGCGGCGCTGGACGATCTCGTAGTGGAAGTCGCTCGTCAGCTCCGCCACCGAGCGGAGCCGCTCCGCCTGCCGCAGCATCTCGCGGTGGCCCTCCGCGCGCTCCGTCGCGTCCAGCGAGATGCGGCAGATGTTGACGATCTCGCCCCGCCGGTTCCGCACCGGGGTGTAGCCCACCTCGAAGAAGCGCGTGCGCCCGTTCAGGTCCGAAACGGCGCACAGCTCGGACGTGTGCTGCCCCGAGAGCGCGGCGCCGAAGCTCTCGCAGAACCCCTCGAGCTCCTGCGGCGGCACGTAGTCGACGAAGGAGCGCCCCACCACGATGGGGCGGTCCTGCACCAGCCGCATCTGCCGCTCCGCCGCGTGGTTCAGGCTCTCGATGCGCATCGAGGGCGACAGCACCACGACGCTTTGCGGGATCGAGTCGAAGACCGCGCGGAGCAGCGACTCGCTGGCGCCGAGCGCCTGGTTGGTGGCCTGGAGGCGGCGCTCCGCCTGCCGCAGCGGCGTCACGTCGGCGAAGCACCAGGTGCGCAGCGCGCGCCCGGCGTAGTGCGAGACGCGGGTGCGGAGCTGGAGCCGGCGCGCGGCGCGCTCGGGGCCGAGCGTCACTTCCCGCGCCGCCTCGCCGAGCGGCTGCGGCTTCTCCCCGTCCACATCGTCCCACTCCTCCGCCAGCCGGCGCAGCAGCGCGGCGCCCGCCGCGGCGCCTCCGCCGTGCGCCGCGGCGAGGTCGTCGAACGGCGTGTTGCGGTAGCGGAGCTCGCCCAGCTCGACGTCCTCCACGGCGAGCGGCAGCGGAATCGCGGAAAGCACCGCCGCCAACCGGTCCTCCATGTGCGACATCATCGGCTCGCTGCCCAGCACGGGGGTCAGGTCGATGCCGACGGTCGCCGCGACCGGTTGCCCGGCGGGGCCCCGCGCGGGGAGCCGGAGCGTGCCGCGCAGGATCGGGCCCTTCGCCGAATCGATCGTGTCCACATGGAAACTCGGAATCCCCTCCTTGATGGCGCGGGTGTCCCGCGCGCGGATCTCCCGGGCGGACGCCTCCGGGAGGAAGTCCTCCGGCGTCCGGCCGAGCCAAGGCGCGCCGGAGATCGGCGGCGCCGACGCGCCCGCCGGGTTCACATGGAGGAAGACACTCCGCGCGTCCCGCACCCAGAGCGGCGCGCCGCTGCCTTCGAACGCCTGCGCCAACTGCTCCAGCGTCGCGAAGCCCTGCGGGATGCCGGGCTCCGGCGGACGCGCGGCGACCAGCAGCATCCCCGGCCGGCCCGCGCTGCGCCGCGCCGTGGCGAGAAGCCCGCTCCCGCCCGCGTGCAGCAGGAACGGCTCGCCGCCGCTGCGCGCGGCCAGCTCCTCAGCCGTCGCGCCGAGCAGCTCCGCCGAGGTCCGCCCCTTCGGCTCCCGCGCGCCGAGCAGCCTTGCCATCGTCGGCGTGCAGTCCACAATCGTCCCGGAAGCGGCGTCCACCACCGCGACACCTTCCGAAACAAGGCCGAGGGCCTCTTGCGCGAACTGGTCGTCCATCGGGAACCGCGGGCCGCTGCTGGGCCCCTCCGAAACGGGATGCGGAAGAAACTGAGTTCAAACCACTTCGACGGTGTTCCGCAATGCCTATGAGAGCCGCCACCGCCGCCGCGCTCCTTGCGCTGGCCGCCATCGCGCCGGCGCAGGAAACGGTCCGCCCGGACCGCCGCGCCGACCGCCCCTCCGCGGGGCCCGTGGCGGTGCGTGTCGCGCCGCTGGAACTCAGCATCGCCGCCGACGACGGCTTCTACCGCTCCTCCGTGTGGGAGGGCGCTCCGGAGGTGGCCGACTACGACGCGGAAACGGTGACCGCCGCGGGGGCCCGCCGCGGGCGCGTCGAGCTGCGCCTCGGGCGCGGGGCCCTCTCGCGCGAGACACGCGCCGAAGCGGGATTCCCCCGCGATCCCGCCACGGCGGAGGACGCGATGCGCCTGCGCGTGTCGGGGCTGCCGGCGGATTTCGCCGCGCCGGCCTGGCAGGTCGACTTCTGGGCGCCGCTCGCGGAGCCGCGCCGCGTGCTGCGATCCACCTACGCCGCCAGCACGGCGGAGGGGCCCCTCTTCACCGATGCCCAGGCATGGCGCACGCGCCCCGCCGCCGTGTCGCACGGCCCCCGCTTCGGCACGCGCGAGCACCCGCTTTCCCTGGGGCCCGGCGCGGTGCTCGAGGAGGCGCTGCCGCTGGTGCTGCGGGCGCTCCGCTTCGAGGACGGGCTCTCCGCCTACACGCAGCTCGCGGAGCCGCTCGCGCGCGAACTCGCCGGCCCGCCCACCACCTCGCCCGCCATCATCAAGGTCCGCCGCCCCGCCCGGCCCGTGGTTGTTCCGGGCGCCTCGCGCACCACCGGCGAAGCGTGGGAGGTCGCCGTCGAAGCGGAGGACGGACGCCGCCTGCGCTTCGTCTTCGACGACTCGCCGACGCGCACGCTGCTGCGCTACGAGGACGACCGCGGCACCGCGTGGCGGCTGCGCTCCGTGTCGCGGCGCTAGTTGCCGTCCGGCCCGCGCTCCACTCGGTCCACGTACGCCTTCGCCTCCGCGAGGCCGCAGTTCTTCAGCTCGCGGTAGAACTTGATCGCGGCGATCTTGTTGCCTGCGCGGACCAGCTCATCCACTTGGTCCAGCCCTTCCGGCGGCACCGCGGGGAGGGAGCCGGGCGGCAACGGTTCCGGCGCCCCGCCGGGCTCCAGCCGCCCGATGCGCTCCTCCAGATCGGCCACCTGCGACCGCGTCTGCATGAGAATTCCGAAGGTCACGAGTGCGAGGAAGAAGCCGAGTACGGACATGGAACGTCCCTCATTGGATTGGGAGCTGGCACCACCAGTCGCGGGCTTGCGCGGCGCCGACCTATGCCTCGTCCGGCGGCCGCTCGATGAGATCGACCACGGCCTTTGCCTCGTCGAAACCGCATCCGGTCAGTTCCCTGAAGGACTTGATCGCCTCGGCCCTTTTCCCCTCCCGGACGAGGCTGTGCACCTCGGCCAAGCTCTTCGGCGGTCTGCCGGTCATCGGTGGGGTTCCCTCTCCCCGCATCTCCAACCGGCTCACGCGCTGCGACAACTCCGAAGTGAGCCTGTTGAGGCTGTTGACCAGCCCGACGAGGACCGCCAGCACCACGAGCACGAAGACGATCAGCAAAAGCAGGAGGACTACGGCGGAGAGCTGGGACACCCGGAGCGCCTCTCAGTGGAACTGAAGCTGCCGGAGCCGTTCGCGGGCTTCCGCGAGCGCCTGTCGGCAGGCGGCGCGGAGCTGCGGCGCCGGGTCGTCCAGGTGCTGCAGCAGCGCGGCGAGCGCGGGCGAGTGGTCCGGCGCGACCTGCGCCAGCGCCTGCGCGGCGCGCGCGCGCATCGCCGCGGGGCGGTGCGCGTCCGCTAGCCAGCCGCGGAGCTTCGGTTCGAGCGCCATCGCGTCCTCGCCGGCCACCTGCAGCAGCCGTAGCGCGGCCGTCGCCATCTCCTCGTCGTCGGATCCGAGCGCCGCCACCGCCTGCGCGCACCAGGCCGGATCCGCCCGGCCCGCGCGCGCCAGCAGCAGCCTACCCCAGAGCGCCGCCGTCGGATCCATCCCGGGGCGCGACAACTGCTCCGCCACCTCGCGCAGCGCGTCGTCCGTCGACTTGTTGAGCAGCGCCAGCGTGCGGAACGCCTCGCGGCGCACCTTCGGATCCGGGTCCTTCAGCCCCTTCGCCACCACGGCGACGAGCGCCGTCGAGTGGTGCCGGTAGCCGCGGGGGGCCTCGACCGCGGCGACGCGCGCCGCCGCGTCGGGCGATTCGGAAAGCGATTCGAGCACCGCGACCAGCTCGGCGATCGGCAGGTGCGAGTCGTCCAGGTGCTTCAGGACCAGCGGCGCGCGCGGGTCGGCGCCCTGCAGCAGCGCGCGCAGCACCACGCGGACGCCCGGCACCCCGAGCGCCAGCAGTCCGACCACCGCCGCTTCGGCCTCCGCCGGCGTGGACGACGCCTCCGTGAGGACCGCCTCGAGGTCGGGCAGGTACTCGAGCCTCGCGAGGCCGGGCTGCTCCAGCGCTTCGAGCACCGCGAGGCGCTTCGCCGGGTCCGCGAGCGCGGCGCGCACGGCGCCGGTGTCGGAGCGGCGCTCGATCCAGAGCGAGGCGGCGATGAAGCGCGCCCGCGGCCTGCCCTGCGCCATCGCCGCCTCGATCAGCGGCAGGTGCGCGAGGCCGAAGGAGGCGGCGAGGCTTCCCGCCTCCTTAGCGACTTCGGTGTCCTCCGCGGAGCAGGCGTCGAGGGCGGCCCGGAGGACATCGGCGTCGTTCGTCCGCAGGCGGGTGAGCGCGCGGAGCGCCTGCTGGCGCTGCCGCGGGTCGCCCGCGGCGGCGCGCGCGATCTCGAGCAGGGGCGCCACGAAGGCCCCGTGGCCCCGCGGCGCGGCGCCCGCCGCCAGCAGCGCCGCGTCCACGACCTCCCGCGACGGGTCGCGCAGCGCCGCCGCGATCCGGTCCTCGACGTGGCGCCCCATCAGCCACTGGTTGCCGCACAGCCGCAGCGCCGCCGCGCGCACCCGGTCGTCCGCGGATTCCAGCCAGCGGGCGACCGCCTGGTGCAGCAGCGCGAGCGACTCGTCGGGCTCCTTGCGCAGGTTGCGCGCGCCGAGCAGCGAGACCACCTCCGCGAGGACTCCGGGATCGGGGCGGCCCTCGAGGCGGCGGAGGAATTCCGGCAGCGGAGTCTCGCTTCCGGGGCGGGCGGCCTCCCAGCCGAGCCGGAGCAGCTCCGCGGCCTCGCGCGCCTCCCGCGCCTCGACCGCGAGGATGCGGGCGGCCAGCGCGGGGTCGGTGGCGAGGTGGTGGAAGAGGGCGAGCTTGCCCGCCGTGTCCGCGTCGGCCCAGCGGCGCGCGAGGTGCTCGGCGGCGTCGTCGCCGTGGTGCTTGAGGAGGTGCGCGGCGATCGCCGCCACCGACTGGTCGGCGGAGGCGAGCGCGGTGGCCAGCTCCGCGCAGGTGTCGGGGTCGTCCCATTCGCTGAAGAAGAACGCCGCCTTCCACGCGGCCACCTCGCCCAGCCCCGCCACCGCCTCGCGGATCGGCGGGAACGGGATGCGCGCCGTGGCGCGCTGCAGGTCGAGCGGCCAGCCCGCGTTCATGGCGGAGCGAGCCGTCCCGTCTCGAACCGCAGCGCTTCTTCCAGGTCGGCGAAGTCGTAGCGGAATCCCCAGGCGCCCAGCCGCGCCGGCAGCACGCGGTTGCCGCAGAGCAGCAGTTGCTCGCCCATTTCGCCGAAGAGCCCGCGGACCGCCGCCGCGGGGAGCGGCAGCAGCGACGGACGCCCCAGCGCCCGGCCGAGCGCCCGGGCGAATTCGCGGTTGGTCGCAGGCTGCGGGGCGGTCGCGTTCAATGGGCCCTCGTGGCGGGAATCGAACAACGACTCAACCAGCACAGCGACCAGATCGTCGAGGTGAATCCAACTCATGTACTGCTCTCCGCCGCCGACCGGCCCTCCGGCCCCGGCGAGGAAGGCGGGCAGCATCTTCGCCAACGCGCCCCCCTGCGCGGAGAGGACCACGCCGATCCGCGGATGCACCGTGCGCACGCCCGCGTCGCGGGCGGGGGCCGCGGCGGCTTCCCAATCCCGGGCCACGTCGGCGAGGAACCCTTCGCCGAGCTCGCTCTTCTCCGTCAGCTCCTCGCTGCCGCGGTCGCCGTAGGCGCCGGTCGCGGAGGCGGAGACGAACACCCGCGGGCCGGCGCCCCTGGTCGCCAGCGCCTGCGCCAGCGTCCGCGTGCAGTCCACGCGGCTGCGCCGGATCTCGTCCTTGTACTCGTCCGTCCATTGCCGGCCGGCGATGGACGCGCCGGAGAGGTTCACCACCGCGTCGCATCGGGACAGCGCGGCGGCGTCGACTTCGCCCTTCGCGGGATCCCAGGCGATCTCGTCCGGCGTCGCCGCCGCGCGGCGCACCAGCGGCCGCACGCGGTGGCCTCCCGTTTCGAGGAACAGGCGCAGCGCGGTTCCCACCAGGCCGCTGGCGCCGGAGATCGCCACCGTGAGGCGGGGGCGCACCTTGTAGTCGTGCTGCCGCCGCAGGTCGTTCCCCAGCCGCCGGGCGCGGAACGCGAAGAGCCGCCGCAGGTCGCCGGCCATGAAGGAGTTGGCCATCGCGCCGAGCGCCCCAAGCGGCAGCTCGAACTCGACTTCGTCCCGGAGCAGGGAGCGGCCGGGGCCGTCCTCCAGGAAGCGGTGCGTGTGGCGCCACATAGCGAAGGGCCCGCGCTCCTGCACGTCGGTGAACTCGCCGCCCGCGCGGTAGCCCTCCATGCGCGCCAGCCACGTGAGCCAGACCGGCCCCTTGCGGATCTGGAACTCGACGATTCCGCCGTCCCGGATCCCCCCCTCGGCGCGGACCAGCCGCATGCGCTCCCACGGCGGCGCCAGGCGCAGGAACGCGCCCGGCTTCTCGTGCCACGCGAAGAGCTCGGGGGCGGGGACGTCGTATCGCGACTCGAAGAGGAACCTGGCCATGGAGGAGTTTTACCTTCGACGGCGGCAGGGAAGCAAGCGCCGCCGCGCGGGAACACCGCTTGCCGCGCGCCGCCGCCCGCGGCGTACCCTTCCCGGCTCCGCATTCCCCCGTGAAAGGAGGTCTCTCGATGCGCGTACTCTCCGAAACCGTCGCCCTGCTCGACCAGGTCGTCGCCGCCTGCGCCCGCAGCCGGGAGTATCTTTAACGCCGACGCCACCAAGTCCGAGATCGAGGCCCTCGAGGCCCAGTCGCAGGCGCCCGACTTCTGGGAGGACCAGAAGCGCGCCCAGGACATGATGCGCCGCATCAACGAATTGAAGGCCACGATCGAGCCCTGGATGGCCCTCGAGCGCGAAGCCGCCGACGGCCTCGAACTCGCCGCCATGCTCCGCGAGGAGGGCCTCGCCGAAGGCTCCGACGCCGACGAGCTGGGCGAGAACGCCGACGCGCTCAAGGCCCGCCTCGAGCAGCTCGAACTCCGCTCGATGCTCAACGAGCCCTCGGACCAGCTCCCCGCGTTCCTCCAGATCCACGCCGGCGCCGGAGGCACCGAGTCGCAGGACTGGGCCCAGATGCTCCTGCGCATGTACACCCGCTGGTGCGAGCGCAAGGGCTACAAGGTCGAGATGCTCGACCTCGAGGAGGGCGACACCGCCGGCATCAAGGACGCCACGCTCCGCATCGAGGGGCCCCTCGCCTTCGGCTACCTCAAGGCCGAATCCGGCGTCCACCGCCTGGTGCGCATTTCGCCCTACGACGCGAACGCCCGCCGCCACACCAGCTTCGCCTCCGTGGACGTCACGCCCGAGATCGACGACTCGATCGAGGTCGACATCGGCGTGAAGGACAAGGACTGGCGCATCGACTCCTTCCGCTCCTCCGGCAAGGGCGGCCAGAAGGTGAACAAGACCACCTCCGCGGTCCGCATCGTCCACTTCGCCAGCAACGTCGTCGTCTCCTGCCAGAACGAGCGGAGCTGGCACCAGAACCGCGACCTCGCCTTCCAGATCCTCCGTTCGCGCCTCTACCAGCTCGAACTCGACAAGCGGAAGAAGGAGGCGATGGCGCGCGAGGACCAGAAGATGGACATCGACTTCGGCTCGCAGATCCGCAGCTACGTGCTTCACCCCTACCAGATGGTGAACGACCACCGGCTGGAGCTGAAGACCAGCGACGCGGAAGGGGTGCTGGAAGGCGAAATCGACGCCTTCATCGACGGCTACCTGCGCCACCAGCTGGCGCAGCGCACGCTGGCGCAGAAGAAGTAGCCGCGCGCGGGAGCCAACTGGGCGGGGGCGCCCGCACCAGCCCCCGGCCCCCCGCCCGGCGGCGCCTTACGGCTTGCCCGGATTTGTCCGTAATGGCTGGATTGCTCTTGTCAACGGTCGCCAATTCGACTTGAGAGAGCCGGACAATCATGGCTCGAACGAGTTCCCGAATCCTGTTCCTGATCAGTGCCGCCGCGTTGTCGGCAGCGGCTGCGCTAGGTCTGTGGTTGGCGACGGACCGGTCGGGCGATGCTCGATCGGCAGCGGTTCCGCACCCCCCCGCGCTGGCCGCCCCGGCGCCGGAGCCTATTTCGCCGCCCTCCACCGCCGCTGTCCAGCCGCCGCCCGCCGCGGCGACCGCGGCGGGCGCGCCCGTCGGGGCGCGCGCGATCGCGCCGGTCTCCGAAGCCGACGCCCGCTTCCTCGCGCAGCAGTACGGCCTGCCGCTCGTCGGTTCCGTCAACGAGCTCGGCGCGCTCCGCAAGTGCCCCGAGTGGCACGTCACACCGGTGGCGGTCTACGCCGGCTGCGACGCGGAGGTGGTCGAGGCGCTGAACGGCTACCGCGCGATGAAGGCCCCGGCGAAGGCGCTCGCGCTGTTCGAATTGGGCGCCAAGCCGGACCAGGGGCTCGAACCGCTCTTCGCGGAGGCGCTGCGGAGCGACCCCTCGCCGGAGGTGCGCGCCGCCGCCGCCGCCGCGCTGACCGCCGCGGAGGGCCACGGCGAAATCGACGCGCTCGTGGGGGCGTTGGCGGACGCGGACGCGCTGGTGCGCGAGGAGGCCCGCTCCTCCCTCAGCATGATCCGCAACGGCTACGCGCGGCGGCAGCTTCTCGACCTGCGCGCCGGCACCACGGACCCCGCCATCCTCGCCATCATCGACCAGATCCTGGAGCAGTCCTATGACGAGCCGCTTGGTTCGCTCGACGGCGCGGGCCTTTAGCCTCGCGTTCGCGTTCGCGCTGGCGGCGGGCTGCGCGGACGGACAGCCCGCGCGGGGCCCCGCGCGCCACGCGGAGGAGCAGCCCATGCCCGGCGCCGAACGCAAGCCCGTGATCCACCTCGCGACGACGCCGTCGGTGCTGCTGGTCGAGCGCCGCCCCGCGCTCCCCGGCGCCGAGTACGCGGTGCGCACACTGTACCTCTCGGAGGACGGCACCGCGCAGTGGACCCGTGAAACCAGCGGCGACGTGGTGCTGGCCTACGGCGAGGGGGAAGGCAGGAGGGCCGCCTTCGACGAGGCGCTGGGATTCCCGCGCCTCGGGCCGGCGGGAATCTGCGGAACGGCGGGCACGCTGGAGGTACTGCGGAACCTTCCCGGAGAGGCGCCTTCGAGCGACGTGTGGCCCGGCGACGCGCAACGGGACAATCGGGTGGTGGGAATGCTGGACCGCCTCGCAGGAGCGGCGAAGGCGCCGCCCGCGGGCGCGCGCTGGCTCCGCGCGGTGGCGGTCCCGGAGGAGCAGACCGGCTGGATGGAAGAGGCCGGGATGGTGTGCGAGGCGCTCGACAAGGCGCTCGCCAAGGAACCCGCGCTGGCGGAGGCGCTCAACGCGCCGGGCCGCATGGCGCGGATCGACGGAAGCAACGGGGAGCCGCTCTCATCGCTCCCGGACGAATGCAGGGACGGAACCACGGCCACCGTGCGCCGCGGCGGCACCGTTTACCAGGTGCGGCTGCTGCGGGCGGAAGGCGCCACGCCGACTTTCGAAGGACCCCAGACCCAACCTAGGAAGGTTGAACCATGAAGCTGAGCAGCAGACACATCCTGGCGGCGGCCGCCGCGATGGCGCTCGCCGCCCCCGCGGCGCTCGCCGGCGGCCCGCCGCACTGGCTGTCGCGGTCGGAGCTCGTCTCCGACGGCATCACCCGCGACGGCGCGGTCCGCGTCTTCGACGTCACCATCTCCTACCACGGCGACCCGGACGGCGACAACGACACCACGACGGTGGACGACCGGACGCCGATCGAGGAGGCGATCCAGCACTTCGCCCGCGGCGTGTGGGAATCGACGAACAAGCAGCACAAGCTCGGCAAGGTGCGCATCTTCCGCAAGGGCCGCTTCTCCGCCCAGGCGGACGTGCTCTGGACCGAGAGCGGGCACCCGTCGGCCTCCGTCGGCGGCATCCAGTCCGCCGGCCAGACCATCAACATGTTCGACGTCTTCAAGGACGGCAACGGACCGGGCTCCGACTACAACTTCCTCGACGCCGCGAACCGCAAGGGCGGCGGCTACACGCTGGCGCACGAGTGGGGGCACTACGCCTACGCGCTCCTCGACGAGTACCGCGGCGGCGATCCGGCCTCGAACGCGATCCTCTACTTCCCGCACACCACCGACAACCCGTCCAACATCGGCATCATGAACAGCCAGTGGAACGCCCTCGGCGGCGACTTCAGCTGGATCAACTTCTCGACCTCGACGCGCCCCGGCTTCACGCGGCAGAACGCCCAGTACCGCGTGTACAACGCGGCCGCCTGGCAGACGCTCGCCCGCGAACGCAACCGCGACCCGCGCCGCGGCAACGCATTCCCCTTCACCCGCCCGGTCTACTCGGAGCTCACCAAGGTCGCACCGAACGCCGAGAACCCCACGCCTCCCATCGACCTCGCCAGCGACGGCGACAACACCGGCCTCGACGAGCTCGAGATCATCTGGATGGGCGAGGACCTGGTGACGGTGATCGTGATCGACCGCTCAGGCTCGATGTCCGGCGACGCGATCGTCAACGCGCGCAACGCGGCCAGCCTTCTGGTGGACCTCGCCGAGGTGGACAAGAGCGCCATCGGCGTCGTCTCCTTCTCGAGCAGCGCCACCGTGAACCAGGCGATCACGCCGATCGACGGCGAAGCCACCAAGACGCAGATCAAGAGCGTGATCCAGTCGCTCAACGCCAGCGGCGGCACCTCCATCGGCGCCGGCGCCACCGCCGCGCTGAACATCATCGTGCCCTTCGGCGCGGGCGACGAGAACAAGGTCGTCTTCCTCCTGTCCGACGGCCAGAGCAGCGACGCCCTGACGCCGATCCCGGCGTACCAGGCCGCCCGCATCCCGATCTTCGCCTTCGCTTACGGCACCGGCGCCGACCAGGCCGCGCTCCGAACGCTCGCGACGCAGACCGGCGGCCAGTTCTTCGTTTCGCCCACGTCGCTCGCGGAGCTCTCGCAGGTCTTCGTCGCCGCCAACACGACGACCAACTCCCGCAGCTCGCTTGTCTCGTCCAGCTTCCCGCTGACGGCGGCGGTGACCACGGAGGTGCCTCTGCCCCTCGATTCCACGCTGCGCGCGCTCGACCTGTCGGTCGCGTTCAGCGGCGCGCCCGCGGATGTGCAGGTGGGCCTCATCGCGCCCGACAGCACGTCGGTCGCCCCGGTCTCGACCTCCCAGTCCGCCGGTGAGACGCTGGTCCGCTTCGCGGTCGATCCGGTGCAGACCGGCCAGTACCGAGTGTCGCTCACGCCCTCGACCGACAAGCTGGTGACCGTCGACGCCAGCGCGATCCCGCAGGACGGCGTGCCGATCGCGCTCACGGTGGGCGCGGACGGCGGGCAGGAGCTCTCCTACCCGAAGCCGATGGTGCTCCGGGCCACGCTCCAGAGGGCGCTCCCGATCGCGGGCGCCACAGTGACCGCCGAAGTGCAGCGCCCCTCCGGCACCATCGAGACGCTCGCGCTCGCCGACAACGGCGTGTTCCCCGACGACCTCGCGAACGACGGCTACTACGCCGCGCTTTACGACTACTCCGAGGGCGGCGTCCACACGGTCCGCACCTCCTTCGACAACGAACTCGGCGCCGCCCGCGAAACCTACGGCGGACGCCAGCCCTCGCCCGACATCACCGGTGTCGAGCCGATCCAGCTTCCCGACGCGCCGATCACGGAGGACTTCCTCCGCAGCGCGTCCTCGCAGATCACCGTCCTCGGGTTCGTCTCCGACGACCACGGCGACACGACCGACACGGCGACCTCGCTGAAGCCCGACAACAGCGACGAGCCCGGCCGCAACGACTTCGCCGGCGACGTCGACATGTTCCGCTTCACCGCGAGCGACCCGACCGCGTCCTACGTCTTCCGCGTGAGCGAATTCGCCAAGGGCTTCACCCCGTTCGTCCGCGTGTTCGACCAGGACGGCGCGACGGTCCTCGTCGAGGCCGGGCTGGACGACGGCGTGGCCGACCGCGGCTACTTCCTCGCGAACCTCGGCAACCTCGCCGAGGGCACCTACTTCGCCCAGGTGCGCCACGAGGACGACAAGGAGGAGTCGGGCTACTACAACGTCAGCTTCGGCCCTGCGCTCGACAGCGACGCGGGAGGCACCGGCGCCGCCGGCACGCGCCTGCGCGTGAACAACTGGGAGATGCGGCTACGCCGCGAGTTCCCGACCGGCGAGGACGTGTTCCGCATGTCCGGCGAGCTGAACGCGGACGGCCTCGCGCCGAACGTGGACGGCATGGCCTTCAGCAGCACCGCCGGCCTCACGACGATCATGGAGCAGTACCCCGCGGGCGCCTTCACGCAGGGACGCGGCGGGCGCTGGTACGTGCGCCAGCCGGACCGCATCGGCGACTTCCTCGTGAACCGCGGCGGCAGCTCGCGCTCGCTGTTCTCCGTCGCCGCCGTCAATGACTACATCCCGCTGCGCGGGCAGTCGGCCGTCCAGGCCGGCGCCTCCGCCACGGGCGTCACCGACGTGGTCGACCTCGCCGCGCAGCAGCTCGGCGACCTCGGCTCCTACTTCACCTACCCCATCCAGACCTTCCGCACGCCGGAGCTGTTCGTCGACTCGCTCGTGGTCTCCGACTCGGCGGCCGCTTCGCGCGACCAGCTCCGCACGGTGTGCCGCTTCCCGGGCACCGCGCGCTTCAACCCGGCGTCGGAGGACTTCACGGTCGACGTCGCAGGCGTGCAGTTCACCGCGCCCGCCGGCTCCATGACGCCGAACCGCAACTTCACCGTCTGGAGCTTCCTGGCCGACGCGCCGGGAGGCGGACGCTTCCTGCTGCAGGTCGCGCCGGACTCGCGGGCGCTCTCGCTCCGCGCGGTCGGCACCGACTTCCCCGGCTTCACGTCGGAGCAGCGGCTCACGGTGCGCTACGGCACCTTCGCCCGCACGAACCGCCTGACGATGCAGACCACCAGCGGCGCCGCCGGCACGCTGTTCGTCTACTAACCGCGCCGGCGTCCCCGACCGGACGCCCCCCGCAACCCACCGCCCCGCCCCGGCCCAGCGCCGGGGCGGGGTTTTTCGTGGCCCGTGGAGAATACCCGCGCGCACCGTGCGGTAGTGATCCCGCCGGGCGCGCGCCGCCCCCGCAGGAGGCGAACCCTTGGCCCAGCGCAGCACCGCCGACTTCTTCGCGAACCAGGCCCGCGCCAAGACGCGCACGGGGCTGCTGGTGCTGTTGTTCGCCGCGGGCGTCGCGGGTACCGCCGCCGCCGTGTGGTTCGCGCTTTCCTTCGCCATCGGCCCCTGGGCGCGCACGCCGCAGGGCGCGCTGTGGATCGCGGGGGGCACGGTGGCGTTCATCGGCGCGGCCAGCCTGGTCCGCATGCTGATGCTCGCCGGGGGTGGCGACGCGGTGGCGCGCTCGCTCGGCGGACGCCTGGTAGTCGAGCCGAAGGACTTCCAGGAGCGCCAGCTCCTCAACATCGTCGAGGAGATGTCGCTCGCGAGCGGCGTCCCCGTGCCGAAGGTGTACGTGCTCGAGGACGAGGCGGGCATCAACGCGTTCGCCGCCGGGTGGAAGCCCTCGACCGCCGTGGTCGGCGTCACGCGCGGCGCGCTCGACCGCTTCACGCGCGACGAGATGCAGGGCGTCGTGGCGCACGAGTTCAGCCACATCCTGAACGGCGACATGCGCCTGAACATCCGCCTGATGGGGTTCGTGTTCGGGCTGCTCTGCGTGGCGCAGGCGGGCCGGTACATTCTCGAGGGCGGCGCGCGCGGCTCGGTGCACTCGCGGCGGTCGAAGGACGGCGACGGCGCGGCGAAGGTCGCCATGCTCGGGTTCGCGCTCATCATCATCGGATTCATCGGCACTGGTATCGCGCGCCTGATCAAGGCGGCGGTCTCGCGCGAGCGCGAATACCTCGCCGACGCCTCGGCGGTGCAGTTCACCCGCAACCCGGCGGGGCTCTCCGGCGCGCTCCGGCGCATCGGCGGGCTGCACCGCGGCTCCCGCGTGGGCAACCCCGCCGCGGAGGAGGCCAGCCACATGTTCTTCGCCTCCGCGCTCGATGCGCTCTTCGCCACGCATCCGCCGCTCGACAAGCGCATCAAGGCGATCGACCCGATGTTCGATGGCAAGTTCGAGCCGCAGCCGCCGGGTCGGGAGGCGGCTCGCGAAGCAACGCTCGCGGACATGTCCGAAGTGGCCGCCTCGGGGCTTTCCACCCCCCTTCGCGTCGGCGCGCGCGCGGTCCTCTCGGCGCCGGGGCGCATCGATCCCCGGCCCGCCGCCGGGCTGCTCGCAGCGATCCCGGAAGAGCTGCGCATCGCCGCGAAGACCCCGATCTCCCTCTCCGCCCTAATCTGCTTCCTGCTCCTGTCAAGGAACGGCGAGGTCGCCGACCGGCAGCGCTCCGTCGTGTTGGCGCGTCTTGGCGCGCCGCCCGCCCGGCAGGCGTTCGCCTGGCACGCTCAATACCCGGAACTCCCGGAGCGCGCCCGGCTGGTGCTGCTGGACCTCGCCTCGCCCACGCTGCGGCTGCTCGCCGGCCCCCAGGGCCAGCCGCTGCTCGCAACGGCGCGGGCGATCGCCGACGCGGACGGATCCGTCTCGATCTTCGAGCACCTCCTGCTCGTGCTGCTCCGGCGGCGGCTCGAGCCGGAGCGCCCCCGCGGGGCGCCGCGCTGGACCGTCGCGTCCAGCCTCGCGCCGCACATCTCGGCGGTGCTGTCCGCAGTGGCGCACCGCTCGACCGCGTCGGACCAGGGACGCCGGGCGGCGTTCGTGATGGCCGTCCGCCGGGAGTTCGCCGACTTCCAGCTCGTCTTCGAGCCCCCCGGCCACGCGACGTACCGCCGTTTGGTGGCGGCGCTCGACACGCTGTCGGAGTCATCGCTCGAAGTGCGGGCTTCGGTGCTGGCGGCGGCGGTCGCCTGCATCGAGCACGACCGCCACCTCGAGAGCGCGGAGTTCACCATGGTGCGCCTCGTGGCGGAAGCGCTCGAGGTGCCGATGCCCGCGACGCTGGACCCGTCGCTGGTGGCGCCGGCGGCGGAGGCTCCCGCCTAAGGCGCCAAACCCGCCCGCCCCGTCCCCTGTCCCAATCCGCGGAGGCGGGCACGCCCGGCGGCGCTTGCGCCGGGACGCCCCCTCCGGCACCACTCGACCAACGCCACGCCCCAATGGAGCGACGCCCCATGAACCGATCCGCCATCCGACTCGGCGCCACGCTGGCCATCGCCGCCACCGTCGCGCTCGGCGCCTCCTGCGCCCGCGTGAAGCGCGTCGATCCCGAGACCGAGCCGATTCCCGGCGTCATGGGCATCGACAGCAAGGACGTGATCCTCATCACGGACAAGATGACGCGCGACATGGTTTCCCGCGTGACGCGCTTCCAGAACCCGACCGGGCGCCCGCCCGCCATCGCGTTCTTCGAGATCCAGAACAACACCAACCAGCCGATGAGCACGGACCTCTTCCTGCGCCGCGTGCGCTCGCAGATGTTCGCCTCCAGCGACGGCGCCTTCCGCTTCATCGACGAGGCCGCCCAGGCGCGCATCGACCAGATCCGCGCCGACAAGCGCGCCGGCACCATCTCCGCCTCCGAGCTGAAGCAGCTCACCGGCGCCGACTTCCTGCTCACCGGCGCCCTCGACGCCCTCTCGCAGTCGGAAGGCCGCCGCGCGTCGAACTATGTCCTCATGACCATGCGCCTCACCGACACGGAAACCGGCGAGGTGGCCTGGGAATCCGCGGAGGAGTTCCGCCGCGACCGGCGCATCTCGCTCTTCTAAGGCAACCCGCCGCCCCGCGATCCCGCGGGGCGGCGCTTTTTTTCGACGCATCTCTCCAACCCCCGGGGACCTCCGGACACTATTGTCCGGGAGCGCCCAAACCGGCCCGGCTCCCCATCCCCCCGCCACCGGAGCACCCCCATGGGATTCATCCGCAGCGCCATCGCCCTTCTGGTCCTCCTCGGCGCCGTCGGCTTCGGCGCCCTCTTCGCCACTAACTCCTTCGCGCAAGGTTCCGTCAACAAGCACACCCGCGTGGATGCGGGCGGCGCCCTCGACAGCAACGCCAGCTCCGTGAACGGCGGCCTCACGGTCGGCGACAACGGCACGGCGAAGGACTTCTCGACCGTCAACGGCTCGATCCGCCTCGGCAACGGCGCCACCGCCGGGAACCTCGATACGGTCAACGGCTCGATCGAAGCGGGCGACGGCGCGGCCGTCACCGGCATCGAAACCGTCAACGGAGCGATCACCTTCGGCAAGGATGCGAAGGTCGGCGGCTCCATCGAAGCGGTGAACGGCGCGGTGTCGCTCGGCACCGGCGCGCAGGTCTCCGGGTCGGTCTCGACCGTCAACGGCGCGGTCAAGGTCAAGGGCGGCTCCACGGTCGCGGCAGCGCTTAAGTCCGTGAACGGCGCGATCACCGTCGAAGGGCCGGGCACAACCGTCGGCTCCGTCGAGAATAGCGCGGGCGACGTGACGATCGAGGGCGCGACGGTGCTCGGAGACGTGACGCTCGAGAAGTCGAAGCGCGGCGGCGGCTTGTTCGGCTCGAAGAAGCCGCGCCGCGACACGGTCGTCCTCGGCCCCGGCACCGTCATCAAGGGCAACCTCGTCGTGCGCCGCCCCGTGAAGCTGGAGCAGGCCGAGGGCGCCGTGGTCGAAGGCGAGATCATCGGCCTCGAGCGCGAGCCCGCCGCCGAGTAGGACCGCTCCGGGAGGCGGCGCGGGGCTTTCTCCTTGCCGCCGCCTCCGGAACAGCGTTCCACCACTGCGGACGTGGACACGCCCGCCCCCTCCTCCGACTCGACCGACGCCGCGCCGCACGAACCGCTCTGGCTGATCGTGTGGAAGCGCCTGCGCCGCTCGCCGCTTTCGCTGCTCGGCCTCGCCATCTGCGTCGCCATGGCGGTCGTCGCGTTGGCCGGACCGGCGCTCGCGCCGCACCCCCCCAACGAACAGGTGGGCACCCGCGAGGCGAGCCTCGCGCCCCCGTCGCAGGGCTACTGGTGCGGGCAGGACGACCTCGGCCGCTGCATCTTCTCGCGGCTCCTGCACGGCGCGCGGCTCACGCTCGGCGCGGGGGTCTCGACGGTGCTCTTCGGGATGTTGATCGGCGTGCCGCTTGGCCTCGCGAGCGGCTACTTCCGCGGCTGGGTCGACTCCGTCGTCATGCGGGCCACCGACATCCTGCTGGCGTTCCCCGACATCCTGCTGGCGCTGGCGGTGATGGCGGCGCTGGGGCACAACCTGCGGAACGCCATGATCGCGGTGGCGATCGTCTTCATCCCCAAATTCGCCCGCGTCGCGCGCGCCGCCGCGCTGCAGGAGTCGGGCAAGGACTACATCCTCGCGGCCCGCGGCCTCGGCGCCGGGCACGGGGCGATCCTCCTGCGCCATGTGCTGCCCAACTGCCTGCCTCCGCTCCTCGTGATCTCGACGCTCAGCCTCGGCACGGCGATCCTCTACACCAGCGCGCTCAGCTTCCTCGGCCTCGGCGCCCAGCCCCCCGCGCCGGAGTGGGGCGCCATGCTCGCCGAGGGCCGCGACGTGTTCACCTTCGCGCCGCACCTCGTGCTGTTCCCGGGCCTCGCCATCGCCATCAGCGTCTTCGGCGTCAACCTGCTGGGCGACGGACTGCGCGACGCCCTTGACGTCCGCATCAAGTAAGGGAGGAGTGGTCCCATGCTCGAGCTGCTCGCCGCCCTCACCGCCGCGATGATCGCCATCGCCTGGCTGACCAATTTCATCTCCTACCGCGTGATCAAGGGGCGCACGATCCGCGAGCGCCGCTGGGACTACAACATCTGCTGCGGCACCACGGACGGCGGCGGCATCAACGCCGACATCGTGCGCCACGGCGACGTGCCCAACTTCGAGCTGGTCGAGGACATCCTCCGCCTCCCGCACCCCGACGGCGCCTTCGAACACGTCCTCTGCAGCCACACCCTCGAACACGTCGACGACCCGAAGGCGTTCTACGCCGAGCTGCGCCGTGTCGGACGGCGCGTCTGCGTCCTCATCCCCCCCATCTGGGACTACTCCGCGTCGCTCAACCCGTTCGAGCACCGCGTGATCTTCCTCACCATGCGCTCGCGGCACGACGACGCGCTGCCGCCCTACATCGAGTACGGATTCGCGCGCTGGCTGCAGTCGAAGATGGGCCAGCGCATCGACGCCGACGTGCGCGGCGGCGCCGCCGTCACCGCCCAGGCGCGCATGCGCACCTTCTTCGACTTCCTGGTACCCTTCGCGTTCCTCGGCGCGGCATACGCCTCCGTGCTCGATATCGCGCTCTGGCCCGCCGCCATCGCGGGCGCCGCCGTGGTGCTCTGGCTCAGCAAGCGCAAACCCGCGGCGCAGGCGGTTGCTTGACGGCGGGACGTACAGGCGTTAGGAGATTCGCCCATGAAGTTCATCGTTACATTGGAGCCCGGCGAGGACGGCATGTGGGTGTGCGAATGCCCGTCGATCCCGGGCTGCGTCACACAGGGCCGCTCGCGCGACGGGGCGGTCTCGAATGTTCGCGAGGCGATCGAGGGCTGCCTCGAAGCC
Organism: Candidatus Sumerlaeia bacterium; assembly: GCA_033764015.1. Lineage (GTDB taxonomy): Bacteria > Sumerlaeota > Sumerlaeia > SLMS01 > JANRJK01 > JANRJK01. The sequence continues at coordinate 125,294 of JANRJK010000031.1, forward strand.
CGCGCGGAACTGGGCCTTCCGCGCAAGCGCGAGAGGGTCGGCGAACCTGTCGGTGGCTCGAGCCGCGAGCGCGGTTGATCGGGCGCGATTCCTATTGCAGAGCGGGCGGCTCGCGGCGAATCATTCGCGAAACCACGCCGAGGCGGAGCCATGCCACCCAAAGCCAGCCAACTAACTGCAGCGACCGCCTCCGACGCGATCGTTTTTGAGGGCGATTGCTTGGAACTGCTTCGGACTGTGGCCGACGGGCAGGTTCAGTTGGTGGTCACGTCCCCGCCTTACAACCTCGGGAAGGAGTACGAGAAGCGCTCCTCCATCGATCAATATGTCGCATGGCAATCGCAAGTCATCAGGGAATGCTTGCGCGTGCTCAAGCCGGAGGGCAGCATTTGCTGGCAGGTGGGAAACTATGTTGACAATGGTTCGATTATACCGCTGGACATTGTGCTGTACCCAGTTTTTGCATCACTTGGCATGAAGATGAGGAATCGAATCATTTGGCACTTCGAACATGGCCTGCACTGTAAGCGCCGCCTTTCAGGGCGGTACGAGACTGTGATTTGGTTCACCAAGTCCGAGGATTTCTATTTCGATCTCGACCCGATTCGAGTGCCCCAGAAGTACCCAGGCAAGCGATACTTCAAGGGCCCACGGGCGGGCGAATTATCCTGCAACCCCAAAGGAAAGAACCCTGGTGACGTTTGGATCATCCCAAACGTTAAGAGCAATCACGTAGAGAAGACTGCCCACCCGTGCCAATTCCCCATCGAGTTGGTCGAGCGATTAATCCTCTCCATGAGCAGGGCCGGGGACGTTGTGCTGGACCCATTCGCCGGAACTGGGTCAACAATGGCCGCAGCCGTTAGGAACGGGCGTAAAGGGTGGGGCGCCGAGAAGGAACAGAAGTATGCAACCATCGCGAGGTCTAGGATTTCCCTAGCAAAGAAGGGAACTCTCCCTGTAAGGGAGCGCAACACCCCAGTCTTTGATCCCAAGCATGCGGGGGCGAAGCTTACAACTGCTCCGTGGATTGTTGTTAGTGACCCGGGGGCTGTCCCTTCTAGTGACGAAGATGGGCAAATAGCATTTTGCGAGGAACCGATGGCTTACAGTGAGGGAGCAAGATGAAGATCGGCGGTGTTTACTCGCATCTCAACGGGTTGGAATACCTCATGGTGCGACGACCGGGGCTGTGGGAGAGTGTTGCCTCGATCATCGAGGCTGTTGATGCCAATAAGTGTCGGACAAAGGTTAGCCGCGAGTCAGGGATGAAGGGAGAGTTAAAGTACTCGCCCATTGAAATGAACGCCCGGTTCAAAGCTCTTCTGCAGGAAGCTGCTTGGAAAGAAAGCAGGGTGACGTATTGGGTGACTTCAGATGAGCGCTTGATCCGCGCGACATTACCAAAGCCAGCCCCTGAGCAAAAGGCCGACATCGAAGCCGCTGGCCACACGCCGATCCTTAGTTACAACCAAACCGACTTCATCAAGGACCGCGTGGCGCTCGAAGTCCAGTTTGGCAAGTACGCCTTTGTTGCATACGACCTCTTCGTGAAGCACCTCGCGTTCTACGTCCGCGACGAAATCGACGTGGGTATCGAGATTCTTCCCATGAAGTCGCTCCAAGCCGAGATGTCCTCAGGCCCCGGCTACTACGAGGGGGAACTCTACAACGTCATTCGCAACGGCCGCGGAGTCCCTGCCGTGCCGCTGGTCTTGGTCGGCGTCGAGGTTTAGGTCTCCCATGCCCTCCTCCGCCACCATCCCCCTCGAAGCCGTCCTTCGCGCGTGGGACCGCCACAACCAGGCGCTGTTGAACCTGCTCGCGCTGATCCCCGAAGGCGGCCTTTCCGCGCGGGCCGCCGAGGGCAGCCCCACCGTCTCCGAAGTGCTCTCCCATGCGCACCACGAGCGGCTCGTCTCGGTCGCCGAGGAGGCGCCCGAGGCCGCCCGCGCGGTGCCCGGCCGCGAGTGGGCCCACGAGCCCGACCCGGCCGTCCTCGCCCGTCAAATCGCGGAGAGCGCCGCCGCCGTCCGCGAGGCGGTCCGAGGCCGCGTCGAAGCGGGGCGCCCGCTCGAAAGCAGCTTCGACCACCCCGTCACCCTGATCCACTTCCTGACATTCCACGAGGGCTACCACCGCGGGCAGATCAAGCTCGCGCTCAAGGTCGCCGGCGTCCCGCTCTCCGACGACGTCGTCGGCGAACCGGTCTGGGGCTTCTGGCGCGAGCGCGGTTGATCGGCGGGAATCCCGGGCGCGCCGCCCGCCGGACGCGCCTCCTTCGCCTTGCTATCTCCATCGAGTCGTGCTGGCATGCTAAGCGAGTCCAAGAAGGAGGACGAGCCATGCCACGCTACCACGTTTACCGGTCGATCGCGGGAATCCGCCTGGGCGAGGACGACTCCGAGCCGCAGTTCGTTTTCCTCAAGGAGGACGACATCAAGACGGGCCTGGTGGTGCCGGGCAGCAACCCGATGCTGGCGCACGACGCCGAGGCGGTGATCGAGGCGAAGACCCCCGCGGAGGCCGCGGAAAGGCACCGGGAGAACAGGGAGAACGCCTTCCACTAACGGGCACCCGCGGCGGGCGGGAAGCTGCTTGAGGCAGTGGGGCCGGTGCGGGATGCTTCCGCTTTCCGAGGTGCCCCGCCCCTGCCCGCCGCTCCCGCCCGCACACCCGACGACCTGCTCCGCGACCTGCGCTCGCGCCTGCGCGGCGACGTCCGCGCCGACGCGGTGCGCCGCGGCATGTACGCCACCGACGCCAGCATCTACCAGCAGATCCCCGTCGCCGTCGCGGTGCCGCGCGACGCGGAGGACGTGCTCGCCGCGGTCGCCGTGGCGCGCGAGCGCGGCGTGCCGCTCCTCGCCCGCGGCGGCGGCACCGCCCTCGCCGGGCAGACCATCACCGAGGGCGTCGTCCTCGATTTCTCGAAGCACATGGCGCGCGTCCTCGAGGTGGACGCGGACGAGGGCTGGGCACGCGTCGAGCCCGGCGTGGTCCGCGACCACCTGAACGACGCCGTCAAGTCCACCGGCCTCATGTTCGCCCCCGAGACGTCCACCTCGAACCGCGCGACGCTCGGCGGCATGATCGCCAACAACAGCTCCGGCATGATGAGCATCCGCTACGGGCGCACCAGCGAGCACGTCCTCGAACTCGACGCGGCGCTGGCGGACGGCTCGCGGGCGCTCTTCCGCGAGGGCGGCGTCGACGGCGCCGGCGCGCTCCCGCGGCGCCTCCTGGACCTGGTGCTGCCGCGCCGCGCGGAGATCGAGGCGCGCTGGCCCCGCGTGCTGCGCCGCGTCGGCGGCTATTCGCTCGACGAACTGCTCAAGCCCGAGCCCGACTTCGCCAAGTTCCTCTGCGGCAGCGAGGGCACGCTCGCGCTGCTCCTCGGCGCGAAGGTGCGCCTGGTGCCCCAGCCGAAGCACGTCGCGCTCCTCGCCGCCCACTTCACCGACTTCCTCGAGAGCCTCCGCGTCGTGCCAGAGCTCGTCGCGCTCGCGCCGCTCTCCATCGAGCTGGTCGACGGCGCCACGCTCTCGCTGTCCAAGTCCAACTCCGCCACCGCGCACCTGTGCGGCTTCGTGATGGGCGAGCCCGCCTCGATGCTGACGATCGAGACGACCGGCGACAGCGAGGCGGAGGCCTGGGCCCGCGCCGCGGAGGCCGAGGCGGTGCTGCGCCGCCGCCCGTCCTACTACGGCAGCTTCGAGGGGCGCACCGCCGCCCAGCGCAAGCAGGTCGCCGAGGTGCGCAAGGCGGGCCTCGGCGTCACCCAGAAGACACCCGGCGACGCCAAGCCGATCTCCTTCGTCGAGGACTCCGCGGTCCCCGTCGAGCACCTCGCCGACTACATGGCCGACGTGGTCGCCATCACGCGCGCGGAGGGCCTCGACCACGTCGTCTACGGCCACGCGTCAGTCGGCGTGCTGCACTTCAAGCCGATCCTCAGCCTCAAGAGCGCGGACGACCTCGCGCGCATGGACCGCATCTCGACCGCGGTGATGGAGCGCGTCCGACACTACGGCGGCTCCTGGAGCGGCGAGCACGGCGACGGCATCATGCGCGGCGCCAAGAACGAAGCGTTCTGGGGGGCGGAAATCACCGGGCTTTTCCGCGCCGTGAAGGGCCTCCTCGATCCCGCCGGCCTGATGAACCCGGGCAAGATCATCGACACGCCCGGCCTCCTCGAAGCGCAGCGCTACGGCCCCGGGTACCGCGCCGGCTGGGACGCCCGGTGGTTCCAGTTCCGCGCCGAGGGCGGCTTCCACGCCGCCGTCGAGCTCTGCAACGGCACCGGCGCCTGCAGGAAGTTCGGCTCCGGCACCATGTGCCCCAGCTTCATGGCCACCCGCGACGAGGAGCACACCACCCGCGGACGCGCCAACGCGCTGCGCCTCGCCATGAGCGGCCAGCTCGGCCCCGGCGCGATGACCTCGAAGGACCTCTTCGACGCGCTCGACCTCTGCCTCGAATGCAAGGCGTGCAAGTCCGAGTGCCCCTCGAACGTGGACATGGCGAAGATGAAGTCCGAGTTCCTCGCCGCCTACCATGCGGAGCACGGCGCCTCGCTCCGCGACCGCCTCTTCGCGCACAACGCGCGGAGCGCCGCGCTCGCCTCCGGGCCGCTCGCGCCGCTCGTCAACGCGGTGGCGGGATCGGCCCCCGCGCGCTGGCTGCTCGACGCGGTCGCCGGCGTGGACGCGCGCCGCAAGCCCCCCCGCTATGCCCCGCAGCGCTTCACCGACTGGCACCGGCGCCATGAAAGCGCGCTGCCCGCCGACGCCCCGCGCGCGCTCCTCTTCGTCGACACCTATCTCGAGCACTACGAGCCCGAGGTCGGCGTCTGGCTCGTGCGCCTCGGCGAGGCGCTCGGCTGGCGCGTCGAACCGCTCGCGGCCGGCTGCTGCCAGCGGCCCCGCATCTCGAAGGGCTTCCTCGAGGACGCGCGCCGCGAAGGCGCGGGGACGCTGCGCGCGCTGGCGGAGGCCCTCGCGCCCGGCGCTCCCGTCGCCGTCTGCGAGCCGAGCTGCCTCACCGCGCTCGCCGACGACCTGCCCGACCTGATGCCGGAGCCCATGCTTCCCGGGCAGGCGGCGGACCGGTTCCTCTCCGCGGAGGAGCTGCTGCTCCGCATGTGGCGCGAAGCGCCGATCCGCCCCGCGCCTCCGGCGGACCCGCGGCCGCACCTGTTGCACGGCCACTGCCACCAGAAGGCCTTCCGCGGAACGGACGCGGTCCGCGCGCTCTACTCCGAGGCGGGGATTCCGCTGCGCGAGATCCCGAGCGGCTGCTGCGGCATGGCGGGCAGCTTCGGCTACGAGCGCGAGCACTACGAACTGTCGGTGAAGATCGCCGAGGACCGCCTGCTGCCGGCGGTGCGCGCCATGGCGCCGGGCACCGTGCTCGTGGCGAGCGGCTTTTCGTGCCGGCACCAGATCTCCGAACTCGCCGCCGTCGAAGCGGTCCACGCTGTGGTCGCCTTCGGGCGCCAGGTGCTCGGGGGCCGCTGAAAAAGGGGCCGCCCCGGCGGGGAACCGGGGCGGCGGTTGCTGCGGTTGGTCGGGGGCGGAACGCTACCGGATCAGTCGGCCAACTGCACGTTGTTGGCCTGGGCGCCCTTGGGGCCGCTGGCGGCCTCGTAGCTGACCCGCTGGCCTTCCTTCAGCGTGCGGAAGCCGTTCATCATGATGGCCGAGTGGTGGACGAAGAGGTCGCCCCCCTTGTCGTCCGGGGAAATGAAGCCGTACCCCTTTGAATCATTGAACCACTTGACGGTGCCTGTCGGCATAACTGCGGTGCTCCTGGTATCGGTCGAAGTAGCCCTCTTACCGCAGCGTCCCCGTCCCCGCGCCCCCGCCCCGGGCTCCGCCGCGCGGCAACGCCCGCCTGCCCGCGTGGTCCCCGCCCACGCAGCCAAGCGCCGCAACTGCCCCAATCCGCGATCCCGGAAACGACATCGAAAGGTGGTCGACCACAGTAATGAAGTGCGACCCCATAGGTCGCCCGCGAATCCCGCTTGGGTCAATCCCAAAGGCCTCGGGTCCGTCGACGGCGACCGCCGCCGGATAGGTCCGATGCGTCCGGAACCACGGAGCGCCCTCGCGCAACGTCGCGCGGAACGCCCCGAAGGAGCCTGCGCATGGCCACCCGCCGGACCCCGCGCCCGAAATCCGCAACCGCCCCCCGCGCCGCGCCCGCGGCCGCCGCGGAGCCGCTCCAGCCCCGCCTCGCCGCACTGTCGCTCCGGGTCCTCGCGCTCGCGGAGCGCTGGCTCGCCCTCTACGAGGCGCAGATGGAGGCCGCCGAATCGCGCCCGCCGGACGCCTCCGCCGCGCCGAAGCCGCCGGAACTCGCCACGCTCCGCGAGCTCGTCAACGCCGCCACGCTTTGCGTCCGCCTCCGCCAGGCGGGCGCCGCCAACCCGGGGGAGGGAACCGATGCGGATCGACAGCGGATCGATCTCGAAGCTCTCGAACGCGCGCTTTCTGAGCCTGATCGCTGAGCTGTCGCCGGAGCGCCGCGCGCAGGCGGTCCTCGCGCGCGGCGCCGGCGATCCGGCGTTCTTCGCGCGCTACTTCCTGCCGCACTACTGCCGACTGCCTTTCGCGCCGTTCCACCGGCGGCTCTTCGATTGGCACCTCGCCATGGGCGGACCGACCGCCGCGCGCGAGGGGCGCCGGCACGCGCTCGCCGCGCCCCGCGGCCACGCCAAGTCCACCATGGTGAGCCTGGTCCTGCTGCTGCACGACATCGTCCACCGCCGCGAGGAGTTCGTCGTGCTGATCTCCGCGACGGAGCGGCAGGCGCAGCAGCGGCTCCGCGCGCTGCGGGCGGAACTCGAGTCGGGCGCGCTCGCCGCCGCGGCGCCGCTCGAGGCGTCGAGCCGGCGCGAGCTGCTCGCAAACGGCGTCCGCGTGGAAGCCTACGGCGCGGGCTGCGAACTGCGCGGCATCTCGCAGCGCGCCTGGCGCCCCAGCAAGATCGTCCTGGACGACGCCGAGGACAGCGCCTGCGCCACCAGCCCCCGCCGCCGCGAGGCGCTCGTCGAATGGTTCGGCGAAGTGGTCGAGCACCTCGGCGACCGCTTCACCAACCTGCTCGCGATCGGCACCGTGCTCCACGAGCGCGGCCTCCTCGCCACGCTGCTGCGCCGCACGGACTTCACCGCGCTGCGCCTGCGCGCGGTCGAGTCCTTCTCCAGCGAGAAGGCGCACTGGGCGCGCTGGCGCGACCTGCTGCTGGACCGCTCCAGCGAATCGCCGCGGGAGGACGCGCGCGCCTACTTCCAGCTCCACGCCGCGGCGATGCTCGAAGGCGCCGGCGTCCTCTGGCCCGAGAAGTGGAGCTACGAGGAGCTGATGGCGGCGCTGCACCTGCAGGGGCGCCGCGCGTTCTACCAGGAGCTGCAGAACAGCCCGCTCGGGCCGGAGGACGCGCTCTTCGACGCGGAGGCGGCGCTGCGCGGCGCGTGGGACGGCGCGTCGCTGCGGCTGTTCCGCGCGGCGGGCGGGCGGGAGGTCGAGTCCCGCCGCGCCGCCGGCGGCGGCGTCCTCCGCTTCGGCCACCTGGACCTCGCGCTCGGCAAGGGGCGCGAGCGCGGCCGCGGCGACTTCTCCGCGCTCGCCGTCGTCGCGCGCCTCGCGGACGGGACGCTGTTCGCGGAAAGCCTCTGGGCGCGGCGCGCGCCGCCATCGGAGCAGGTCGCCCGCCTCTTCGCGCAGCACGACGCGCAGCCGTTCACGCGGCTCGCGGTCGAAGGCACCGGCTTCCAGGAGCTGCTGCTGCTGCCGATCGAGGAGGAGCGGGCGCGGCGCCGGCGCGCGCGGCTCCGCGCGGACCTGCCCATCGAGCTGGTGAAGCCCACCGCGCGGAAGGAGTCGCGCATCGCCGCGCTCGAGCCGCTGCTCGCGAACGGCGCGCTGGCGCTCGCGCCGGACCTCGACGAGGAGTTCTGGGAGGAGCTGGCGCAGTTCCCCCGCTCGCGCCACGACGACGCGCTGGACGCGCTCGCGGGCGCGGTCGAGCTGGCGCGCTGCGCGGAGGCGCCCCGGATCGCCGACGCGCTCACGCAGGGGCGCCGGGCATCGCCGCGCTTCTGACCGCGCGTTCGCCGTTGCCCGGCGGCGCCCGCGCGCGAGGCTCGCCGCATGGAAGCGCTCGCACCCTCCAACCCCTGGATCAAGGCCCACGCCCCGCACGCGCGGGCGCGCGCCGGGCTGGTGCTCGCGGAGGGCGCCCGCCTGGTGGACGAGGCGCTCGCCGGCGACTGGCCCGTGCTGGCGCTCGCGCTCTCCGCCGCGGAGGCGGACCGCCACGCGGACCTCGCCGCGCGCGCCCGCGGCCGCCGCGCCGAGGTGCGCATCGCGCAGGCCGCCGCCATGGCGCGCCTCAGCGACCAGCCCGCCCCGCCCCCGGTGGCCGCGCTGCTGGAGCCGCCCGCCCTCGATACCGCGGAGTGCGGCGGCGCGGAGCGATGGCTCGCGCTCGATTCCGTCGCCGACCCGGGCAACGCGGGGACGCTGCTGCGCACCGCGCTCGCGTTCGGCTACCGCACACTGCTCTGCGGCGGCGGCGTGCAGCCATGGAACGAGAAGTTCGTCCGCGCGAGCGGGGGCGCCATCTTCCGCGAGGGGGCCATCGCGCGCTGGACCCCGCCGCGGACGGACCTGTGCGCGCAGCTCGCCCGCCGCGGCGGCGCGGTGCTCGTGCTCGACGGCGAGGCGGAGGAGACGCTCACGGAGGCGCTCGCGGCGCTCCGCGGCGGACCGCTGGCGCTCGTCGTCGGCAGCGAAGCCGCCGGCGCGCGGCGCGCGGACTGGCCGGGCGCGCGCTGGGCGCGGCTCCCGATGCCCGGCGGCGCGGAGTCGCTCAACGCCGCCGTCGCCGGCGCGATCGCGCTCTGGGAGGCGCGCAAGTGAGCGCGTGGGAGTTCCCCCTCACGGAGACGACCCTCGGCGAAGAGGAGCGCGAGGCCGCGCTGCGCGTGCTCGACCGCAAGTGGCTCTCCATGGGCCCGGAGGTCGAGGCCTTCGAACAGGAGTTCGCCGCCGCCACCGGCGCCCCGCACGCCGTCGCCGTGTCCAACGGGACCGCCGCGCTCGAGCTCGCCTACCAGGCGGTCGGCCTGCGGTGCGGCGACCGGATCGCGCTGCCCGCGCTGACCTTCGTCGCGGCGCTGAACGCGGCGCTCCGGCTCGGCCTCGAACCGGTGCTGCTCGATATCGAATCGCCGCTCGACCTCACGCCGTCGAACGCGGCGCTGGAGCGCGCGCTCGCCCGCGCGCCGGGGCTCCGCGCCGTGGTGTCGATGCCCTACGGCGGCTGGGCGCCGCGCATGGCGGAGCTCGCGGACCTCCGCCGCGCGCACGGCCTCGCGCTCGTCGAGGACTCCTGCCACGCGGTGCTCGCCACGCTCGGCGGGCGTTCGCTCGGCACCTTCGGCGACGCGGGCACCTTCTCCTTCTTCCCCAACAAGAACATGACGACGGGCGAGGGCGGCATGGTCGCGACGCCGCGCGCCGACGTGGCGGAGCGCCTGCGCCGCCTGCGCAGCCACGGCATGACCACGATGACCTGGGACCGCGAGCGCGGCCACGCGCACAGCTACGACGTGGTCGCCGCGGGGACCAACGCGCGCATGGACGAGATCCGCGCGGCGATCGGGCGCGCCCAGCTCGCGAAGCTCCCCGCCGCGAACGCCTCGCGCCGCGAATCCGCCGCGTGGCTCGCCCGCGGGCTCTCCGCGCGCACCGGCGGCGCGCTCGCCTTCCCGTTCCACGAAGGCCCGCCGCGCCCCGCGGACGAGACGCCGTCGGCGCACCTGCTGGTGGCGCTGCTGCCGGAGGGCCACGACCGGGCGCGCTTCCGCGAGGCGCTGGCGGAGCGCCGGGTCCAGTCCAGCATGCACTACCCGCCGCTCTACACGTTCACGCACGCGCGGGAGCTGCTCGCGGCCGAAGCGGCGCACTGCCCCGTGCTGGAGTCGGTGCGCGCGCGGCTGGTCACGCTGCCGCTGGCGCCGGGCTGGACGGAGCAGCGCCGCGAGCGGCTCGCGGAGCTGGTGGCGGACGCCTTCACGGCGTCCGCGCGGTAGGGTCCTCGACCTCGAGCGGCTCGCCGACCGGAGTCGGCTCGGGGCGCGGCGCGGAATCGAAGACGATGGCGACGGGTCCCTCGAGGTTGCTGCGCACCTCGAACGCGGCGCGCTGCATCGTCTTGTTGCGGAGCATGAAGTAGCCGCCCGGCGCGAGCCGCAGCTCCGGCTGCGCCGCGTCGAGTTCGAGCATCGTCCCGGGCGACCCGGTCCCCCCCCGCGACATCACCAGGAACGTCTCCTTGGCGCCGATCTCCGATCCGTCCGCCGCGGAGAGCGCGAAGGCGACGCGCTCGTGCGTGGTGCACGGGAGCGTGAGCGACACGGTCTCGCCGCTCTGCACCGTGACGAACCGCTCGCTGCGCGCGTCGCCGTCGGCGACCAGGCGCACGCGCCCCGCGGGCACATGGTCGAAGCGGAACGATCCGTCGTAGGACGTGGTGGCGCCGCGCCGCTCGGGACGGGGGATCTGCGCGTCGAAGACGGCGAGGTTCACCACCAGCTCGACGCGGCGCCCCATGCACGCGATCCCGAGCGGGTCCCGCATGGTGCCCGTGACGGTCCCCGTGCCCCCGGCGGGGACGACCAGCAGCTCGGCGAGCGGCGCTTCGAACTGCGCGCTCGCGAGCACGCGCCCCGACTCCCTCTCGCGCGCGGTGAACTGGTACGACCGCCCCGCCTCGAGGTTGAAGAGGTCGAAGACGCCGAGGTCGCTCGCGGTGGCGCGGGGCGCCGGGATGCCCTCCAGGTCCGCCGCGTCGAAGCCGCGCCGCGCGGCGTCGGGGCCGAGATCCTCGAGGAGCAGTTCGATGCGCTCCGGCGGCGGGACGTTTCCCGCGAGCCGCCCGCGGCCGGCGGTGAGCAGCGAGGCGCGCGCGATCGTCGAATCGTGCCGCGCGCCGGGCGCGAGGTCGATCTCCGCGCGCGCCACCGCGGGGCCCGCGCTGGTGGACATCGCGGCGACCAGCCGCCAGCGGCCCGGATGCACCCCGCCGACGCTGTGCGCGCTGTCCGCGGACCCGGCGACCTCGAGGGGCTCCGCGCCCTCGCGCAGCAGGTACGCCACAGCCGGGCGGTCCGCGGCGGGCTCGGCGCCCTCCGGCGGGCGGATGATGAAGCCGATCTCGCCGACACGCTGCAGCGTCGCGGCCAGCGTCGCGCCGGGCACCGGCACCGCGACTTGGCGGAACTCGGCGTGCGCCCCCGTCTCGACCCGCACCTCGTAGGCGCCCCGCGACAGGCCGCGCAGCAGCGCCACGCCTTCGCCATCGCTCTTCGCGGTGCGCGTACCCGGCCCCTGCGCGACCACCTCCGCGCCCGCGACCGGCGCGCCCAGGTCGTCGCGCAGCTCGACGCGGAGCGTTTCGCCGCGCTGCAACACGAGCGTCATCTCGCCGCGTTCCTGCGCCTTGTAGTTGACCATCTGGAACATGAGCGCCGGCGAGGGCAGGTAGTCCTCGGTCTCCGGCCCGGGCGCGGCGAAGATCTCGATGCGGGGCGCCGCGGGGAGGCGCAGCTCGTACGCGCCCCGCTCGTCGGAGAGCACGGGCGGCGTCTCGGCGCGGACCTCGCCGGAGCCGTCGATCCCCTCGAGCGTCCGCCGCGCGCGCACGGGGATCCCCGCGAGCGGCTCGCCCGCCGTCGTCAGCACGCGCCCGCGCACGGCGACCGTCTCCGCGCCGGCGAAGGACGCCTCGATGCGCGTCGCGCCGGCGGGAACCTCGACCAGCGTGGCTGGAAGCACCGGCCTGCCGTCCGCCAGCGAGGCCACGACGACGCGCGACGGCGCGGGAACGAGTCGCTCGTAGCGGCCCTGCGCCGGCGCCGCGGTCTCCTCGAGGACGACCGTCCCGTCCTCGAGCCGCGCGCGCAGGAACACGCTTTCGGCGTTCGCGACCGCGAGCGAAAGCATCGCCTGCGACGCGGCGGGTTCCGGGCTCGGAGCGGGCGTCGGGGCGGCGGCCTCCGCGGCGGGGGTGGCCGCCGCGGCCGGTGCGGGCGCGGGGCTCGGGGCGGGGGAGGGCGCCGCGGCCACCGCCGTCGTCGTGGAAGTGGTGGCGGGTTGGCGCAGGACGAGCACCGCGACCGTCAGCGCGAGGAGCCCCGAGAGGGCGAAGGCGAAGATCGTCAGCCGGTTCGACTGGGGCGTTTGGGCTGGCATGGCGGCCTCGCTGCGGTGGGGGTGCGGTCAGCCGATGCGGCGCCCGCCGTCCACGGGGATCGTCGCGCCGGTGATGAAGTCCGATGTGAGCAGGAAGACCACGGCGGATGCAACGTCGTCCGGCGCGCCCCAGCGCGCGAGCGGCGTGCGCTCGAGGATGCGCGCGCGCGCGGCGTCCGTCAGGTCCGGCGGCTCGAGCACCGCGCCCGGCGCGACCGCGTTCACGCGGATGCCCGGCGCGAGTTCCCGCGCGAGGGAGCGCGTGAGCGCCTCGAGGCCGCCCTTCGCCGCGATGTAGGCCGCGTAGCCGCGGTACGCGCGCTCCGCCGCCCAGTCGCCGATGTTCACGATATGCCCCGCGGGCGCCCGGCGAAGCAGCGGCAGCGCCGCAGCCACGCAGCGGTAGGGCCCGACGAGGTTCTCGTCCAGGATCCGCGCGAACCGGTCGCCGTCCAGCGTGTCGAGCGGCGTGCGCTCGAAGGTGGACGCGTTGTTCACCAGCGCGTCGAGCCTGCCGAAGCGGGCCTCGATCTCCGCGGCGATGCGGGGCGGGGCGGCGGGGTCGCAGTGGTCGCCCCGCACGACGAGGGCGCGGACGCCGAGCTCCTCCGCCTCCGCGGCGGTGGCGATCGCGTCGGCCTCCGACTCGCGGTAGTGAACCACCACGTCGGCGCCGGCGCGGGCGCAGGCCAGCGCGATCGCGCGGCCCACCCGCCGCGCCGAGCCGGTGGTCCAAACGACGCGCCCCGCGAGCGGTCCCGGGGCGGAGCGTGGGGGAAAATTCCGAGCGGCCATTTCGCTATTGTCATCCACGCCGCGGTTGGGTGGCAATAATCCGTCGAAGGTTGGTCCGAAAACCGGGACCGTCGCCGGAACCGCTCGCGGAGCCGGTTGAGTCCCCGCAACGGACTTGCCCCGAACGCGCCGCTGAAAACCCTGAGACGCATGGCCGACACGATTTCCGATTCCGCGCCTCCACACCCTCCTCGCCGGGTCCACCAGGTGAAGCCGCTTCGCCCCGATGATCCGCGCACGGAGTCGATGAAGCGTTTCTTCCGCGCTCACAACTACGACCTGCTGGGCGAGCTGGGCCGCGGCGGCATGGGCATCGTCTACCTGGCGCAGGACATCAAGCTGGGGCGCCGCGTCGCCCTGAAGACGCTATCGCCCGAGCGCAAGTCGAAGCAGAACAGCCTCCTGCGCTTCGAGCGCGAGGCGCGCACGTTCGCCGCCATCCGCCATCCGCACATCGCGAACCTCTACGAATTCAGCGACGAGGGCGACTACCAGTTCCTCGCGCTGGAGTACATCGAGGGCACCGACCTCGAGACGGAGCGCCGCACGCGCCGCAAGTATTCGCCGCTCGAAACGGCGATCATGATCCGCAACCTCGCCGACGCGCTGGACCACACGCACGGCCTGGGCATCATGCACCGCGACATCAAGCCCGGCAACATCCTGATCGAGCACAAGACGAACCGGGTGGTGCTGACGGACTTCGGCCTCGCCAAGAGCAACAACGACATCACGCTCACGGCCTCCGGCTACGCGGTTGGGACCCCCGCCTACATGGCGCCGGAGCAGATCAGCGACCAGTTCGGCTCGAAGCCCGACGGGCGCGCCGACCTCTTCTCGCTCGGCACCGTCGCCTACGAGATGCTCACCGGGAAGCACCCCTTCCTCGGCTCCGACGATATGGCCACCATGCGCGCCATCGTGCAGCGCCAGCCGCAGCCGATGCAGGAGCTCGAACCCTCGATCCCGCACGAGCTGGACCGCGTCATCACGCAGATGCTCGAGAAGAACCCGTCGCGGCGCCCCGCGAACGGCAAGGTCGTGGTCGAGCTGATGCAGGCGATCATCGCCGGCGGCTCGGGCAGCAGCCCCGCCTCGCGCATGCCCTCCAGCAGCCCCGTCACGCCGGGGCTCCCCGCGCAGGTGTCGCCGATCCAGACTCCGGTGGTCGGCGCGTCGCTCATCGGCGGCCAGACCACGATCCCCGCCACGGCGGCGCCCGCCGCGCAGGCTCCCGGCGCCGCCCCGTCCCCCGTCGCCACCCCCGCTCCCCAGACCGGGCCGCAGCAGCCCCCCTCGCCTTCCGGGCGCATGGGCGGGTTCAGCACCAAGGAAGTCGTGCTGCTCTGCGTCATGATGCTCGGGCTCGGCGTGATCATCACCGCGATCGTGTTCATCATGTTCACGGGCTGACCAGCCCCCCCGCGCCGTGCGCCTCGTCGTCCTCAGCCATCTGTCGTGGAACCCGCGGCTCTTCCAGCGTCCGCAGCAGCTCGCGCTGCGCTTCGCCCGCCTCGGCGACCGCGTCCGCTACCTCTCCGTCGAGGGCTTCCGCACCTACATCGAAACCGACCTGCGCGACCGCGTGCACCTGCCGCACGAGCGGCTGGCGGCGCGGATGCTGCCGCAGTTCCCCGGGAGCTGGCGCTTCCGCGCCGCCCGCGCGCTCACGGACGGGCTGCTCGCCACGCAGGCCCGGACCGCCTTCGCCGCCGCGCCGGACGCGGGCCCGCGCGTGCTCTGGCTCCAGCACCCGCGCTTCCTTCCCGCCGCGGAGCGCGTCGCCCACGACCTCCTCGTCTACGACTGCATGGACCCGCACGGCGCGTTCGCGAACCGCGACCCGCTCGCGGCGGAGTTCGAGGAGCGGCTGCTGCGCCGCCCAGGGCTGCTGCTCTTCGCCGGCGGGGAAAGCCTCGCCGCTTCGCTCCGCGGACGCGGCGCCGAACCCCGCTGCCTGCCGAGCGGCATCGACTTCGACCACTTCGCCGCGGCGGCGGGGCCCGGCCCCGTGCCGGAGGAACTCGCCGCGCTCCCCGCCCCGCGCCTCGGCTACTTCGGCGCCCTCGACGAGCGCATCGACTGGGCGCTGCTCGACGCCGTGGCCGAGGCGCGCCCGCACTGGAGCATCGTGCTGCTGGGGCCGCTGCTCGGCCTCGACCGCGTCCCCGCGCGGGCGCGCAACATCCACCACCCCGGCGCCGTCCCCTACGCCCGCCTCCCGGAGCACCTCCGCGCCTTCGACGTGGCGCTGATCCCCTGGAAGGTCGACGCGCTGACGCGCTTCATGAGCCCGACGAAGACGCCGGAGTACCTCGCCGGCGGCCGCCCCGTGGTCTCCACGCCGATTCCCGACGTGGCCGCCCTGGGCGACGAGGCGGTCTTCCTCGCCGACGGCCCCGAGGCGTTCCTCGACGCCTGCACGAAGGCGCTCCTGCGCAAGCCCGGCCCGCCCCGCCGCCCCGCGTCCGTCCGCACCTGGGACGAGACCGCCGCGGAGATGCGGGCGGAAATCAACGCCCGAACCCACGAAGGCGACCCATCCCCATGAGCCAGCCCGAAGCCCAAGCGCCTCCCGCCGCGCGCACAGCCTCCCTCGCGGCTCTCCCGGCGATCCTCGCCCTCGCCACCGCGCTCATCTGGTGGCGCGTTCCGATGGAGCGCGGCGTGTGGTTCGACGACCTCTTCACGATGCGCGCCGCGCTCGTGCCCTGGGAGGGGTTCGAAGGTGCGATGCGCTACGAGATCATGACGCCGCTCTACCACATGGTGCTGCGCGGCTACTTCGCGGTGCTCGCGGCGCTGGGCGTCGAGACCTCGGTCTTCGCGGCCCGGCTGCTGGGGCTCGCCCTGCACCTCGGCGCGGTGTCGGTCCTCTGGTTCCTGCTGCGGCGCGCGTTCGGCGCGCGGCTCGGCGGGCTGATGACGCTCCTGTTCGCGGTCTCGCAGCAGTCGCTCGACACGCTGCTGAACGTGCGCGGCTACGCGCTCGGGGTGCCGGCGATGGCGGTGGCGACGGGGTGCTGGATGGCGGCGCTGCTGGCGGAGCCGCTCGCGGACGCCGCGGCGGAACGCTCCCGCCAGAAGCGGCTCTGGACCGCCTACGGCCTGCTGGCCGCGGTCGCGCTCTGGTGCCATCCGATCTCGGGGGCGATCCTCGCGCTGCTGGCGGCGGGCTGGTTCGCGCTCGCCTGGCCGGAGCGCGCCCGGCGCCCCGGCGCGCTCCCCTTCGCCTTCGCCGCGCAGGCGCTCGCCGCCGGCTCCGCGCTCCCGTGGGTCGCGTGGGAGTCGCTGAACGCGCTCCGGCGGGCGGCGGCGCTCGCCGGCGATTGGCGCTGGGATCCAAGCGCGGGCGGCGTGATCCAGACCTTGTTCGAGTACTACATCTACGGCCAGATGCCGCGGGAGGACTTCACGGGCGGGCTGTACTACGCGCTGGGCGTGGCGGTGTTCGCGCTGCCCGCGGGCGCGGCGGCGGTGGCCGCCTTCGAGCGCCGCTCCGGCCCCCCGCCGGGGCGCGCCGCCGCGGGCTTCGCCTTCCTCTGCGCCGCGGCGCTCGCAAACGCGTCGATCCTCGCGCTCGTCGACGCGCTCGGCATCGCGGGCACCTACCACCCGCCGCGGTACCCCGTGTTCGCGTCGCCCGCGTGGCTCTTCGGGATCGCGGGGCTGGCGCACTGGGCCGCCAAGCGCGCCGGCGCGCGGCTCCCCTGGGAGTACCTCGTCGCGCTGCTCCTCCTCGCCGCCGCGCCCGACGCGAACAACCGCCGCGACCACGTCCCCTCCAAGATCGGCATCGCCACTTGGAGCGAGGGGAAGCCCGGCCTCTTTCCGCCGCCGGGGGCGCCGCTCTTCCTGCGCGACACCGAGATGGCCAAGATGCTCCCGCGGTTCTACGCGCGTTGGGAGCCGAGGCCCATCGCCGCGCTCTCCGGCCTGCCCGACTCCGAGGTAGACGCCACGATCCTCCAGCTCGACACCTTTCGCGAGCGCGAGCGCGACATCGAGGCGTTCTTCTTCCTCCTGCGCCGCGGCGTCTTCGCCGAGTCGCTCGAGAAGCACGAGGCGAACGAGTGCGCCTACCGGCTGCGCGGCGTCCGCCACGAGCGGCTCCGCGGCTGGTTCGCCGAGCCGCGCGCCTGGTGGCCCAAGTCCCCCGTGCCCGCCAGCGCCGTCTCCCGCGCGATGCCCCACGACATGCTCGCGCGCCGCGGCTGGGCCGTGCCGGCGGTCGAGGAGGACTCGACCGTCCGCGTGTGGACCTCATCGACGCTGGTTTCGATACCGTTCGACACGCCGCTTCCCCCGGGGCGCTGGGTGGCGGGCATCCGCGGGGAACGGTGGGCGCGGCCCGAGCCCGCCACGGAGGTGCTCGTGCGGGTCTACCTCGGCGAGGGCGTCACGGAGCAGCGGATGATGCTGCCGGAGGGCGACTTCCTGATCCCGCTCCCCCTCGAGGTGGCCGGCGAGCCGGTGGAACTCCGCGTCGAGGTGGCCCATGCGCTGTGGCGCGACGGGGACAAGCCGCGCGAGGACGGAACCTGGCAGGGCTTCGGCTGGCTCTTCCACGGCGCCTGGGTGTCGCCCGCGCCGGAGCCGCCGCCGGTCCCGTAGGCGCCGCCGGATCGTTCAGGGGGCCCGGGCCCGCTTGATCAGCGTCGCGAGCTCGCCTTCGATCATCGAGGCCCACGTCTTGTCCGCTTGGGTTTGCTGGAGGCGCGCCATGGCCGATTCGAAGAGCGGCGCATCCACCGCCGGATCGCCGACCGCCGCCAGCTCCACAGCCGCCCTCCATGCGAGGAAGCCGTCGCCCCCCGCGAGGAACCGGCGCAGCAGCGGCAGGTCGCCGGTCCTGCCCGCATCGACCACCGTCCGGCGGGCGAGGGCCGTACCCGGCCACCGCTCCGCCCAATCGAACGCGTCGCGCGCGAGGCCGTCGCGGGTGCTGGTGTAGGCCGTCGCCACGAGCGCGGCCACCGCCACCGCGGTGCCCGCCCGGAACACCGCGGAGTGGACGCGCCCGAGCGTGCCGCGGACGCGCCAAGTGTCCCACGCCGCCCGGGCGCACACCAACAGCAGCAGCAGCGGCACCAGCGGGCCGAGCATCATCCCCGACACCACCAGACCGCCGGCCGCGACCCAGAAGATCCCGGACGGGGTGAAGATCGACGCGAACACGCTTCCGCTCCGCGGGCGCAGCAGCCAGCCGAGGAGCAGGTAGTAGGCGGTGCCGATGAGGGCCCAGGGGACCGCCGGGTGGAACAACCGTTCCGCCTCGGCGCTAGCGCAGACGGAGCAGGCCCCGGCGCAACCGGGCGCCATGATCAGAAGATGCGCGACGGCGGTTCTGCGGTTCATCCCCCGATCACCCGGGAGCAACGTAGCCCGCGCCCCGTCCGCGTCAACCGGAACGCCCGCTCAGCCCGTGCCGGCGCGGCCCTCGCGGAGCACCCAGAGCAGGCCGTCCTCGAGCGTCGGCTCGACCGGGCGGGCGCCGTCGCGCGGGGGCGCGCCGGTCGCGAGGACGCGGAAGCCTTCGCGTCCGCCGCGGGCCACCTGGAAAAGCACCCGCGCCCCGCGGGCGAGCAGCGCGCCGCGAAGCGCCTCCGGCTCCTCGCGTTCCTCCGCCATGATCTCCCACACGCTGCCGCGCAGGCGCGCCTGCAGCTCCGCGGGCGGGCCCGAGAAGCGCAGGGCGCCGCGCGCCATGATCGCCACCTGCGAGCAGCGCTGTTCAAGGTCGTCCACGATATGCGTCGAGAAGAGCACCGCGCGGTCCGCCGCGAGCTGCGACAGCAGCAGCCGCACGCGCACGCGCTCGACCGGGTCGAGGCCCGCGGTGGGCTCGTCGACGATGAGGATCGGCGGCGCCTGGAGCAGCACGCGGGCGATGCCGGCGCGCTGCTTCATGCCGCCGGAGAAGCCCCCGAGGCGCTCGTTGAAGTGTTCCGCGAGGTTCACCTGCTCGGCGGCGGAGCGGATCGCGGCCGCGCGCGCGGCGGGCTCGTCGAGCGCGGCGAGGCCCGCCAGGCGCCGCCCCAGCTCGTCGCCGCCGTCGCCGTGCAGCGCCCGCGCCCGCTGGATCGTCCGCGCGGTCTGCAGCGCGAAGTACTCCAGGTACTCCGCGAGCGTCATCGACTCGTAGAGCCCGTGGTTCTGCGGCAGGTAGCCGATCAGCGGCGCCAGCAGCCCGGGCGCCTCGCGGTGCGCCGCGCCGAACACCCGCACCGTGCCGCGGTCCGGCGTCTGCAGGCCCGCGATGCAGCGCAGCAGCGTCGTCTTGCCCGCGCCGTTCGGCCCCAGCAGGCCGAACAGGCCGGGGCCGATCTCGAGGGAGACGCCGCGCAGCGCGTGCAGGCCCGCGACCGGCGCGTGGCCCAGCGCGTAGCCCTTGCGCGGCAGGTAGCGCCGCAGCGGCGCGAGCTGGCCGAGCGGATACACCACCTGCAGGTTCTCCATGCGGAGCGGCGGCGCCGCGCCGGGCTCCGGCGCGGAGGGCGCCGGAACGAAGCGCGCCGCGGGGACGGCCTCCGCCAAGGGACCCCGCAGCAGCGGAACGAACTCGCGCGAGGCGAACGCCGCGTCGCCCGCTAGCTCCGAGGCGAAGCGCCCCGCGCCGCGCGCCGAACCCGACA
>JANRJK010000032.1:0-24808 GCA_033764015.1 Candidatus Sumerlaeia bacterium
GGGTTGGTTGCCTTCCCACCCCCCGGGGGCGCCTTCCCCCGGGGGTTTTTGGGTGTGTTTTTTTTTTTTTTTTGTTTTCTTTTTTTTTTTGGGTGCCCCCCCCCCCCCCCCCCGCAGCTTCGCGGGGAATCTGCTCTATCAGTCCCAAAGGGAAAAAAGCCGTGAACAGAGTGCTATCGTCACTATCGAGTCTCTTGCTGTGCGGACTCTGGGCCTATGGTCCGGCACAGGAAGCGCAGGAACCAGACCCGCTGGTCCTACCGAGCTGCAGAAAGACTGTCTGCAGCGTCACCGTCACCCCCTACGAGATTAAGACCTCCCGGGTCACCATCACCCACAGCCCTTCCGGCTGCATGGACGACTATGCGGCAGCGCCGACGCAATCGACCATCTGGGGGGAGCCAGTCACGACGGTCACCACATACGGCGGGGGGTGCTGCACCGGTGGTTCATGGTGGAAGGTTGGAGACATGCCACCGGTTGTCGACTGGGGGGAAGGACCTTGCGCGGCAGAAACACTGATCGCCGAAAGGCGGCTGCGCTTGGGAAACTGCACGAAAATCAGGCGAGAGTATGAAGGTAGCTGCTGGACGCAGAAAACGGTGACGTTTTGCCAAGATTACGAGTGTCGCCCCTTGCTTGTTTTCCGCGTCATTGAAGACCTTCTGGAGGTGATCAGGTGAACCAAGCGAAGCACATCGTACACGCTGTGTCGGCGGCATTGCTACTCATGGCGCCGCAGCTCGGCGACTGCCAAGAAGTCGCGCCCTACGCGGCCGCGAAAGACACAGGCGCAATCCTCTCCCCCGAAGAGTTTGCCGAGACGCGCCTCGCCGAGGAGCAGGAGGAGCGGGAGCAGCTCGGGCACGACGGCCCCCTGACACCGGGGCAGGAGCGGACAAAGGCGATCATGGAGGAGTGGGGCGCCCCCCTGCTCCCCGAGGACTCGCGAGTCATCGGGATTATCGCCGAACTGGACGGAACCCCGGGCGCCGAGAGCTTCGAGTGGTTCCTGAAGACCGGGTCGATGTCGCTTACGTACAGTAAGCGGAAGGCGATGGTACCCAGGCTGGAGGCCGCCTCGGAACGCCTCCCGGGGAGCGAACCTCCGGTGAATGCCATCGTTCTCTATTCCTGGCGATTCGAGATTTACGACACAACGACTCCCGGGAATGCCAACGCACCGGGCGTTGTGGCACTCAAGCCGGATCGTTCCCCCAGCCGGACCGTCCGCCTTGAGCGTTGGACCGCCTACGAGCGGCCCAACCTCGATTCCAGCGAGGTGAGCATACCGTTTCCCGCCTCCAAGACTTGGTTCACCTACAGTTACGATGAGGCGACGGAAGAGGTTAGGAATATCAGCTTCCTGACTCTGCTTGGGGAGCGAGGCATCTCGTTCGGGAATCTGCTGCAACCGTTCGAGCGGGAGATCGGGAACACCTTCCGCATTCGCCTTCCGAACGAGTTTGGCGCCGAGGTGCAGTCGTGGGATAACCCCGTCGTCAAGTTCGGCGTGGAGGAGCCGGAACGGTCGGCGCTCGCGTGGGCACTCCATGCCGCAGGGTCGGCGCAGGAGGAGGCCGGGCTGCTCGCGTCGGCGCTGCAGGCGGAGCCGGATGCGGTATGGATCGCGTGCCGCCTCGCGCTGCTCGAGCATCTAGGCGAGCAGTCAGGTCAACCGGTCTTGCCTGAGGCGGTGGCGGCCTTGGACCGGACCGAGGCGGCCTACGCAGTGGCGTTCCGCGGGGCGCTCCGCGCCCTCGAGTCCCGGTCTCATCACGACCTCGCCGCAGACCTCGCCGCCATCGCGCCGGATGCCCTTGTCTTGAACGCGTGGTCGGCACAAGTGCTGGCGAGGCTTCAGTCCAAGGACTCGTCGGTTGTACTTCCGGTGGTTGGCTTCTTCGGCGACTAGCCCGCCCGCCCGCAGCGCGCGGATGGTAATTGTCACCTACTGCCTCGGGGCCGACGTCCTCATCGGCCCCGAGGCAGTGTTGCTTTGATCGGACGCCATAACCCGCCGCCCTACGCCTCCGACGGCTTCTCCACCGGCCGTCCATCGATGGCGACCGGCACCGCGTCGAAGTGCCTCCGAGCCCGCTGCAGCGCCTCGCGCAGCTCCGGGAACTTCTCCATCGCGCGCTCCAGCGACACCTTCCCCGCCATCGGCCCCGCCATCACCTGCCGCTCGCTGTAGTAGCTGATCGCCTCGGCGATCGCGTCGCCGCCCGCGTAGCCGTACTCCACGTCCGGCGCCTCGTCCAGGTAGTCGGGCGCTTCCGGCGCGGCCGGCTTGGCGTCGCGCGCGCGCCCCGGCGGATGCACCACCGGAGGCAACCCCGTCGGCGCCGGCGCGGGCGGCTTGGCGGCCGCCGCCGGCGCGTCGACCGCCACCGGGCGCAGCGTCCGCGGCTGCGACGCGGGGCGCTCCGCCACCATCGCCAAGGAGGGCTCCGCGACCGCCGCGGCCGGGGCTGGCCGGGCGGAGGCCACCGGCGGCGGCGGGGGAGCGGAGGCCTTGCCCCCGCCCTGCGCGGCGACCGGCGGCGCGCCCCCGGAAGCGATCCCCTCCAGCAACTGCCGCGGGTCCACCGCCGTCATCTTGATCAGCGCCAGCTCGAGCAGGAACCGCGCGGGCACCGCGCCGCGCAGCCGCTCCTCCAACTCGACGAACTGGTTCATCGCGTTCAGCAGGAACACCAGCGACAGCGGCTCGACCGCCTTGCGCAGGCCCTCCGGATTGCCGCGCGCGATCCGCAGCAGCGTGTCCGGCGCGCCGGACTTCGCCAGCAGCGCGTCGCGCAGGTAGCTCAGGAACGTGCTCGTGAAGCGCAGCAGGTCGCGCCCCGAGGAAACCAGCTCGTTCACCAGCAGCAGGCACCCGGTCGTGTCGCGCGCCGCCAGCAGCGCCAACAGCCGCTCGAGCAGCTCCGACTCGACCACGCCGAGGAGTTGCCGCGCCGTCTCCAGCGTCACCTCCCCTTGCGACAGCGAGATGAGCTGGTCCAGCGACACCTGCGCGTCGCGCATGCCGCCCTCGCTCGCCAGCGCCACCGCCTCCAGGATCCGGTCGCGCTGCCCCGCGGCGAACGTGACGCCCTCGCGCTCCGCGATCTCCGCCAGCCGCTGCATGATCCCCGCGTTCTCCATCCGCTCGAACACGCAGTGCCGGCACCGCGACACCACCGTGTCGGGGATCTTCTCCGGGTTCGTCGTCGCCAGGATGAAGACGACGTTGGGGGGCGGCTCCTCGAGGCGCTTCAGCAGCACATTGAAGCTGTGGATGCTGAACATGTGCACTTCGTCGATGATGTAGACCTTGTAGCGCGCGCTGAACGTCGCGCGGTCGATGCCCTCCAGCAGCGCCTCCGTCTCCTCGCGTTTGTTGTAGGTCGCCGCGTCCACCTCGATCACGTCCATGTTGCTGTCGTCGCGGACGCCGCGGCACTGCGCGCATTCGCCGCAGGGCGTCGGCGTGGGGCCGTTCACGCAGTCGAGCGCCTTGGCGAAGATGCGCGCCATGCTGGTCTTGCCGACGCCGCGCGGCCCGCTGAAGAGGTACGCGTGGCCGATCCGCCCGTCGCGGATTTCGCCGCGGAGCGCGTTGACCACGGTGCGCTGTCCCACCACGTCGTCGAAGGTCTGTGGGCGGTATCGGCGGGCGATGACTTGGTATTCGGGGTTGGAGGTCATGGGAGCGGAACCGCGGACAGTTTTTACTTTCCTTCGCCTGCGCGGCGGGGGGAGGTCAAGGGGATGTCATGGACGAATCGCGAGCGATTTTTTGGTTGACACGGGCGCGGGGGAGGGGGGGGGAGAATTTGCGCTCGGAGGCACTAAAAATCATGACAGCAAAAAAAAAGCATCTCGGATTCAAGGTTGCCTTGCTCCTAGGTACGCTATGCGTCATTGGCACGCCTAACGCGGCTGATGACCCAGTTAAGGCGACCTGCTCTCCCGGAGTTTCTCCTGGCTACATCCCTCCTCCTGAGTGTGTTCCGGAGCCTGAACCTGGATCCTGTATTGACTGCGATAGAAACAACAGAACTCCGGGCTGCGGGATGAGCGATCCAGTATGGGGATGCACCAATCCCGCGCATTACTGGAAGCAGAATGATTCCCCGGGCTACTGTAAAGTTAATGAGTTAGTCAACGATTGCCACGTCAATGTGATCAACAACCGCTGGTGCCTCCAGCTGCACTATTGCACATATGGCCGCACTCGGACGGCTAACGGTTCGATTTTTTGGTGCAAGTACGAGCCCGACCAAAATGCGATCACGGGGCAGATTCCCGGATGCTATTGGGAGGTAATGTGATGAAGCCCAAGAGTAACAAGGGGATCGCCGCAGCGATGACGGCTTGTGCATTGTGTGGTGTTTCAGCTAAGCCTCCTGAGTTCTTGCCAGCTTTCCGAGCGCAAGCCCTATCCCGCGCCGAGCGAACGGAGCAGGTTGCTGTCAAGTACACGTGGAGGTCTATTCACACCGACCCGGCGAACGGGGAGGCGCAGCTGACGGGTAAGCTCGATGTGCGCGTCCGCGGCAACCAATGGGCGGTCATCGAGCACGACATCGTGCACCATCTTCGCACCTCGGACCAAACGTTCAATGCGCCCAGTGTCGTCACCCTCTTCGAGGACGGCAAACTGGTCGCGACGATCTGCGAGGGCGTGTTCCTGGAAAACGACAACCATCAGGTTTCGCACTTCACGCGGCTTCCCTACATCGAGAGCGACCTTGGCTTCGCGCGGGTCGGCCCCGACCAGCTCTCGCCATTCGAGGCGTATCTGACGTCGCAACACTTCACCGAGGCGGCGGCGACCAAAGACGATCCGTTCCGGTTCGAGCACCACCTATACACGTTCGAGCCGGAAGCCGCTTGGGGCACGTGCGTCGAGTTGGGCATTGACCGGCTGGAGCCCGCCGCAGGACTCGCCGACTACCAAGCCACGGTCCAGCGCTTCCGCTTCGTCGATGGATCGACCGTCGATGTTCCGCTTGACTGGTACGAAGTCACCCGGGCTGCGGACGGCGTCGCCGAACGGATCGAGTTCGGCGAGACCGAGCCGCGCTGGCCCGCGATGGCGGCGTTCAGCCTTGACGAGGCAAAAGCGGCTGTTGCGGGGCCCCACCGGCAGAAGTCGATGACCGTGGACTTGGTGGGCACACTCCCCCTCGAAGCGGACGACCGCGTCAGCGTAGACGAATGGATCGACAAGGTTGGCGCGGTGAAGATGGGCGGGCGCATCGAACCCGTTGAGGCGGTCTCCGCCGAGGGCGCAGAGATGCGGCGACTGCTCGATTGGGACGCGGAGGCGCGGGCTTGGCGCCGGGTGGCCGCCAGCGAGGCTAAGTAAGGGACCGGGGGAGCTGCTACGCCAGCAGCTCCCCCTTCCAAACCAACACGGCGGTTCCCCGGAGCGCCACGCGCCGGTCGCTCGGCGTGCCGCCGCGCGCGGAAAGTTGGCGCGCCACCATCTCCGTCTTGCCGAGCCGCCCACCCCAGTAGGGCGCTAGCAGGCAGTGCATCGAGCCGGTGACGGGGTCCTCGGGGATGCCGAGGCGCGGGGCGAAGAAGCGGGGAACGAAGCCGGCGCCGGGCGCGCCCCGGAGCGGACGATTGACCTTGCTGCAGCGCGGTCCGTGGACCGTCGCGCAGTACCGCCAGGATGGCTGGTGAGCTAAGGGAATAGTTTCTACCCGCCGCCCTCCCAGCCGCCTCCCCGAAAAGCACCGCCCGCGCCGGGGGCGGCGCGGGCGGTTCTGCCACTTGCCAGTTGCCGCGCCGACTAGCCCTTCGCGGCGACCTCGGGCACCGGCTCGAAGGTCCAATCGCAGCAGACGCTGAGCTTGCGCGCCGCGTCGGCCTCGTTCAGGCGTCCGGTCGGAGTGGTGGTCGGGGCCGCGTGGAGCAGGTCCGGCGACTCCTTGATCTCGCGCGCGATCCGGTTCATCGCCGCGATGAACTGGTCGAGCGTTTCCTTCGATTCCGTTTCCGTCGGCTCGATCAGCAGGCACTCCGGCACCACGAGCGGGAAGTACATCGTGGGCGCGTGGAAGCCGAGGTCGAGCAGCCGCTTCGCGACGTCGAAGGCCTTGATGCCGTGGTCCTTCATCGCATGGCGGACCGTCACGAGCGCCTCGTGCTTGCACGGCTTCGCGTAGGGCTGCTCGTAGGTTTCCGGGTCGAGCTTCGCCAGCACGTAGTTGGCGTTGAGCGTCGCCAGGTTGGCCACGTCGCGGAGTCCCTTGCCGCCCTGCATCCAGCCGTAGGCGAGCGCCCGGACCAGCACGCCGGCGTTACCGTGGAAGGCCATCATCTTGCCGATCGAGTCGGCCGACTCGCCGGGGGCGGAAAGGTGGTACGAACCATCGCGGTTCCGCGTGATGCGGGGATCGGGGAGGTACGGCACCAGCTTTTCCGAGACGCCGACCGGCCCGGCGCCCGGGCCGCCGCCGCCGTGCGGCGTCGAGAACGTCTTGTGCAGGTTCATGTGCACCGCGTCGAAGCCCATGTCGCCCGGCCGCGCGCGCCCGACGATCGCGTTCAGGTTGGCGCCGTCGTAGTAAAGCAGCGCGCCCGCCTCGTGCAGCACCGTGCTGATCTCGAGGATGTCCTTCTCGAAGATGCCGCAGGTGTTCGGGTTCGTTAGCATGATCGCGGCGGTGCGGTCGTCGATGGCGGCCTTCAGGTTCTCCATCGAAACGCGCCCGTCGGGGCCCGACTTGATTTCGCGGACTCCGAATCCGGCGAGCACCGCGCTGGCCGGGTTGGTGCCGTGCGCCTGGTCCGGCACCAGCACTACGTCGCGGTGCGGGCTGTGCGCCTTGTGGTAGGCCCGGATTGTGGCCATGCCGGCGAACTCGCCCTGCGCGCCGGCGGCGGGCGCCAGCGTCACGCCCGGCAGGCCGAGCACATGCTTCAGCAGTTCCTGCAAGTGCCAGTAGACGCCAAGCATCCCCTGGATGTCCGCGTCCTCCTGCATCGGGTGCAGCTCCGAGAAGCCGGGCAGCGACGCCATGCGGTCGTTGAACTTCGGATTGTACTTCATCGTGCAGGAGCCGAGCGGATACATCTGCCCGTCGATCGAGTAGTTCCTCTGGCTCAGGCGCGTGAAGTGCCGGACCGTGTCGAGTTCCGACACCTCCGGCAGCGGCGCGGGCGCGGTGCGCCGCAGCGCCTTGGGGATCCCCGCCAGGGCGGAGCGGCGCTCGGCCGCGTCCGCCGCGGGGGGCATGACGCCACGGCGCCCGGACTGGCCGCGGTCGTAGATCAGGGGAAGGCGTCCTTGCGTGTTCATCGGCTCCTGCGTCGGTTGCGGGTTGCGGTTGTTACTGCGTGGCGCGGTCCACGATCGGATTGAGCTGCAACGTCGTGTCGAACACACGGCCCGAGCTCACGTTGATCTGCCCGAGGGCGACCATGTCGGCGCGTCCCTCGGCGTCCTTGGTGAGCGCCGAGAGGTACATGCTACCGGTCGGGAGGTTCTCGATGCGGAACTTGCGAGATCCCTGGAAGGGCAGCTCGGCGTAGACCAGCGGCGGGTCGGCGGCGCCCGGCAGCGCGTGCGAGGCCGGGTTGAACGGAACCGCCGTCACATAAAGGACGCCGGAAAAGCTGCTCGGATTCCAATTCGGACCGACCACGACCACCTCGATGCGGCCCGGATTGGCGGGGCGGAGCGTCACCTTGCGCTCCTTGCCGCGGACAACGCTGGTCTCCTTCGGGCCGTAGACCTTCGTCAGCCAATGCGATGCCGACGCCTGCCATTCCGGCGCGGTGTAGGAGATCGTCGTCAGCGGGCCTTCGGAAATCGGCGGCGGCAGCAGAAGCCCGGGAACGACGTCGTCGCGCACGGTGCCCGGCGGAATCTGCGGCACGGTCGACAGGAAGGCGTTGTTCACGCCGGTGCCGTTCGACTCTTCGACATAGACCAGCAGCGTGCCCGGCGTGCCCTTCGGCACACTGCCGCAGCCGGAGAGAACGGCGATCGCGAGCAGCGCCGCGACAAGGGGGGAAACTAGACGCGTCCAGCTCGTCATGGATCGGTCCTGCCTTTCGGAAAAATCGGGTGGGGTGCCTCGTTCTTGGCACTGCTTAATCGCGCGCCCGCAGGGGCACAAGCCGGAACGGGGGATCGGCCGTGGCCTCTCAGCCTGCCCCTCCCTTCCGGATCGCCGCGAAGGCGGCCAGCGCCCGCTCGCGGGCCTGCGCGTGGTCCACCACCGGGCGCGGGTAGTCCGCCCCGAGCGACACCCCCGCCGCGCGGAGCACCGCCGGCGACAGCATCCACGGTTTGTGGATGTGCGGCGCGGCGAGCTTCGCCAGCTCCGGCACCCAGCGCCGCGTGTAGGCGCCGTCCGGATCGAACTTCTCCGCCTGCAGCACCGGATTGAAGATGCGGAAGTACGGCGCCGCGTCCGCCCCGCAGCCCGCCGACCACTGCCAGCCCAGCGTGTTGTTCGCCAGGTTCGCATCCACCAGCGTGTCCCAGAACCACTCCGCGCCGCGCTGCCACGGCTGGAGCAGGTGCTTCACCAGGAACGACGCCACGATCATCCGCACTCTGTTGTGCATCCACCCCGTCGCCCAAAGTTCGCGCATCCCCGCGTCGACGATCGGGTAGCCCGTCCGTCCGCGCCGCCAGGCGCGCAGCAGCGCCGCATCCTCGCGCCACGGGAACGCCGCGAAGTCCGCGCGCAGCGGCTCGCGGTCCGTGCGCGGGAAATGCGTCAGCAGGTGGTGCGCGAACTCGCGCCAGCCGACCTCGCGGAGGAAGTGGTCCGCGGCGCCCCGCGCCGCCGCGTCTGCGCCGCGGGACGCCCGGCGCGCCGCGTGCCAGACCTGCCGCGGCGAGACCTCGCCCCAGTGCAGGTGCGGCGATAGCCGCGACGTACCGTAGTGGTCCGGCCGGTTGCGCTCCTCGTCGTAGTCCGGCATCGCGCGGTCCGTGAAGCGCGCGAGGCGCCGTAGCGCGCCCGCCTCGCCGGGCGACCACTCCTCGCGCATCCCCGCCGCCCAGTCGATCCGCGGCAGCAGGCCCAGCGCCTCGAGCGGCAGCGACTCCGGCGCTGCCCCGGGGGCGTGCAGGCGCTCCGGCGCGGGGAGCGCCGGGGCGGGCTCCTCCATCGCCACCACCGCCCGCCAGAACGGCGAAAACACCGTGTAAGGCTTCCCCTGCTTCGTCGCGATCTCGTGGCCTTCGAGCAGCACGGCGGACTTGAACGAGCGCGCCTCGACGCCGCGCGCCTTCAGCGCCGCCTTGATCCGCGTCTCGCGCTCGATCAGCGCCGGTTCGTACAGCCGGTTCCAATACACCGCGGTCGCGCCGGTCTCGCCGAGGAGCCGCTCGAGCTGCGCCAGCGCGGCGCCTTGCCGCAGCACCAGCGGCGCCCCCGCCTGCGCGAGCGACTTGCCGAGCGCGGCGAGGCTCTGGTGCAACCACCAGCGAGCCGCCCCCCCGGGCTGCCAAGGGGCCTCCTCACTGCCCGACTCGATGAAGACGGGCACCACGGGGCGCCCCGTTTCGACGGCGGCGTGCAGGGCCGGATTGTCCGCGAGGCGCAGATCCCGGCGGAACCAGACGATGATGGGGGGCGTCACAGGGCGGCGTGCTCCGGCTGCGCGGCGCGGGCGCCGTCAGGCCGGAGCCTGGGCGACGTCGCGGCGCACGTTCTTGGATGTCTTGAGGCCGAGCAACTGCTCGCGCAGCGAGCCGCTCACGTGGTGCTTCTCGTCGAGCCAGATGCGGAAATAGGCCTCGGCGAAATCGGAGCCGGGAACCGTGCCAAGCGCCTCGCCATTGAGCAGCAGCGTGGTCCCCACACCCGGCTCGTAGCGCACCTCGTAGCGGTCCCCCGCCTTCACCGGGCGGTAGAGCGCATTCATCTGGTCGAGCCGGGGGCGGATCGCTTCGAGGTCGATCCGCTTGTTCCGCTTCATCAGTTTCTCCGACCCGTACACGAAATCGTCCGCGTCGAAGGATCGGTTGTACTCGATGATGAAGCTCTTCGGCACATCGGCGAGGACCTCCTCCGGCGTGTCGGCCCCGGCCGGCGTGTAGAGAACCGCCCAGTAGATATCCATCATCAGCCACGTCAGCCGCCCCACGCCCAAGGCGGGGAGCGTTTCGCCCGCAAGGGTCGCCTCCTCGGGGAAGCAGACCTTTTCGTAGCAGATCTGCTCCGGCGCGGGGGGCTCCCCGGCGCGCGCGGGCAGCATCGCGGCGAGGGCGATCCCGAGCGGAAGAATCTTGTGCAGGCTGGAGTTCTGAAGCATGGCGCGACCTCGCGGCGGGCGTTCGTCCAACTGCGCTGCAAACACCGCACCAATCGGAAGCGGACGAAACGGGTCAGCGGCGCGCGTTCGCCATCCCGTAACGGACCAGCGCGAAGTCGAACCGCGCCGGGTCCGCCGCGTCGATGGCCCGGAGCGCGGCGGTCACCTCGAGCGCCGTCTTCGCCGAGGCGTCCTTCCGAGCCGTGAGGCCCAGCTCGCGCGCGACGCGCAGCATGTGGACGTCGAGCGGCACCACGAGCCGCGCGGGCGATTCCGCGCGCCACAGCCCGAGGTCGATCCCGTCCGCAGGGCGCACCACCCAGCGCAGGAAGAGATGCACCCGTTTGTACGGCGACCCGGCGGCGGCCTCCGCCAGCCCGAACGGCGCGAGCCCAGCCCCCGGCGCGAGCGGTTCGCCCGCCAAGCTCTTCCCCCGCGACCGCGGCGGGTCGCCACCCAGCCTCC
The DNA here is from genome assembly GCA_033764015.1 of Candidatus Sumerlaeia bacterium. Lineage (GTDB taxonomy): Bacteria > Sumerlaeota > Sumerlaeia > SLMS01 > JANRJK01 > JANRJK01. The sequence goes on from JANRJK010000032.1 coordinate 10,747, forward strand.
GCAACGCCCCCGCGAAGCGCGGCGCGGTGTCCAGCGTGGTCGCATCCTCCGGCGCGCGGCTCGCCGACCAGAGCGCCTCGAGGGAGCCATGCGCCCGGAGCACCCCGCCCAGCGCGCGGAACAGGTACTCGAGATCGCGCTCGTGGATGCGGCGGTAGTAAAGCCCCGCCGCCGCGCGCCGCAGCCCGGCGGCGTCCGCCTCGCGCAGGAACCGCGACGGTTCCGGTCCGAGCCGCGCGAACAGGCGCTCCAGCGCGCCCCGGATCGCCGCGACATTCCCCCAAGCGAACGAGGCGGCCAGCAGCGCCGCCACCTCCGCATCGGCCGCCGCGGGGTAGCGCTTCGAAAACAGCAGGGGGTCGTCGCCGATCATGTCGGGCCGATGATATCGCGCGAATAGCGACTCCGCTGGATGGTCGGGGAAGTCCATGCGCGGATCGCAGCGCCGCCGCCCGCCCGGCGCAAGCAAGGCGCGCCGCAAGAACGGCCAAACCGCCGGCCCCCGATTCGTGTCCGCTTGGTTTGGACAGGGGTGCGTCCGGCCGTTGACAGCCCCGCCCCTCATTGCCCATGAAATCGGACAGCGGCGCCGCTTCGGCGGTTTGCCGCGATCGAAGGAGTTCCACCCCCATGACGTCCTCCCTCCGTTTCGCCGCCGCGTGTGCTGCGCTGGGCGGATTCCTCTTGGCCAACGGCACCGCCGAGGCCGGCAAGGACCGCTGGTCCTTCTCCTACGGTTACGACTCCCACTCCGGCAGCAGCATCGGCGTCGGATACAGCTACCGCGACGGCGACAACCGCTTCGCCCTCGGCTACAGCTATAGCGACTGGGACTACGGCTACCACGGCCACCATGGCTACCACCGCCGCCCCACCTATCACCACTGGCCCCGTGTCCGCGTCGACTACCGCTACCACTGGTACCCGCGGCACTACGACTATTGCGATCCCTACCCCTCGCACACCGTTGTCTACCGCGAGCCGGCGCCGGTCTACTATGTAGCCCAACCGTACGACAGCGGCTACGACCGCGCCGCCGAGGAGGACGCCCGTCGCTACTCCGCCGCGCAGCAGCAAGCCGCCCGCGCCGCCCAGCCGGAAGTCGTCAGCTACCGCGCCTACGATCCCAACTACACTCCCTCCGCGCAGGAGCTCGCCCCCCGCGGGGCAGCGCGCACGACAACGTCGGCCCCGCGCCGCGCCTACGAGCAGGCCCGCCCCATCGCCTCCTACACGAATTCCGGCGGCTACTCCCAGCCCGACTACCGCCAAGCCGCATCCACCCAGCCGGTATACAACCAGCCCGTCGGCAATCGGCCGGAGTATGCGCAGGTCGCCTACAGCGAGCCCGCCTACGCCGAGCCGGTGTACGCCGCCGCGCCCGCCTCGCGGACCCGCGTCAACTATAGCTACCGGGACGGCGACTCGCGCGTCAGCTTCCGCTACGTTTCGACCCCCACCGCCGTCCGCCGCGCGGCCCCCAAGCCCCCCCGCTCCGTCGACTACGTCCGGGCCCAAGCCCGCCGCCCCGCGCCGTCCAACACGAACCAGAACCGCGTCTGGGTTCCCGGTGGCTGGACCGCCGACGGCTCCGGCAACGCGGTTTGGGTTTCGCCGAGGTGGGAGTATAGGTAGGCGGAGCTCCCGCTGTGGTGCTCGCGCATCGCTGAGGTAACGGCGCCGCTGGCCTCCCGCCAGCGGCGCCGCGCTTTGTGGATGGCCACTTCGCAGTGCGAGCGGCACTACTTACATTCGGCTGCCGGAAAATGCGGGCCTCGATCGAGCAAGTGTGCGACCACCAGAAGCCGCGCCAGTCCTCAATCGGTCAGTGTCGAAGCTGCGGAACGGCCGCGTGCATTCCGCTCGAGTGTCGCCGCCGCCCCCACCGGATGCGTCGAACTTTACTCCGCGGCCCCCCGGGCGAACTCGCCGCCCGCGACCGACCAGTCGTTGCCGAAGTAGCCCGCCGCGACCAGGCCCGCTCCGGAGCCCTCGAACCAGCGGGGGTCGAGCACAAGCACGTCGGGCATCGCCACCCCCGAGCGAAGGTACATGGTCGACGCGCTCACGCGGCGGCCGCGCTCGCCCGTCCATGCCACCACGCCGACCAGCGCCGCATCGTCGTCCCGCCGGGGGAACGCGTAGAAGCCCGCGAACTCGTCCCCCGCGCACGCCAAGTCGCCGACGCTCCAACGTCCATTGCGGAACTCCACGCCGCAGTCGCCCCGCAGCTCCGCCCACGCCGAGTTCAAGTCGGCGTTGCCGTAAAGGATCACGTTCCGCCCGGCGTGGCCGCCGGCGAGGAACTCGGTGTCGCTGAGCAGCAGCGGCGTGCCGTTGCCTTGGTACGCGAACAGCTCCGCGTCGTAGCGCGCGCGCTCGTAACCGAGCAGGTCTTCCTGTTCGCTTCCCTGCGTGCCGTGGACGAGTACCATGCGGTTCTGGAACGCGAGCTGGAACGGGCCGGAGCGGTGTGGCCCCTTGTCGGCGGGCTCCCAGCGCTCCGCCGGAGTCCAGCCGGCGCCGTCCCGCCGCATGCGCAGGCGGCGGTCGGCGGGCCAGGGCACCTCGAAGGCCGCGCCGTTGAGCTCGCCCGAGACGGGGCCCTCCGCGAGGCAGCCTGCGAGGTCCACCTCGAACGCCGCCACGTTCTCCAGCGTGCCGCTCAGCCGGTTTTCCGCGGGCTCCAGGTCGAGATCGGCGCGGGAGGGTTCGAGTTGGCGCTCCTGCTGGCGGATCGTCAGCCACGCGCGGGATGGGCTGACGGCGGGGTTGGGCGTGATGAAGCGGACGCGGCGAACCTCGGCGGGCGCCGGGAGCCGGGTCTTCGCGAAGAGATCGAAGAGCGGCGGCCAGTCGAGGCAGTCGGCCCCGTGGCTGCGGAAGCCGTCCCACCAGTGCCCGGCGCCGCGCTCGATGTGCGACTCCGTCGCGATGCCGGACTCCTTCAGCGCGGCGAGCATCCGCTCCGTCTGCTCCGCCGGCACATTGTCGTCCGCGTCGCCGTGGATCGCGTAGATCGGGCGCCCCCGGAAGTTCTCGATCATCGCGCGGGGATCCGTCCCGGCGAAGGTGCGCCAGAGCAGTTGCTCCGCGGCGCCGAGATCCCCCGCGTCCTGCTCGCGCGGGTAGGTGCGTCGGCTGATCCAGCCCGCGCTCGGGCCGACCGCGGCGAAGCGGTCCGGGTAGAGCGACCCCAGATGCCAAGTCCCGTGGCCGCCCATCGAGTGGCCCGTCAGCACCACGCGGGAGGGGTCGGCGCCTTCGTTCGCTAGCGCCAGCTCGAGCACCTCCAGCGCGTCCAGCCGTCCCCAGTCCTCCCAGTCGAAGCCGTAGGGGCGCCGGTTCGTCGGCGCGACATGGACCGCCCAGCTTTTCGACGCGTAGGCGGCCGCTTGGTTGGTCGCGTCGACGGCGGCGCCGTGCAGCGAGAAGACCAGTGCGGGGGGCGTCGCGATGCCGTCGACGGCGGGCACCACAGGGCGCACCGCGTACTTCTGCACCGTATCGTCGATGCGCGACCGGAAGGTGCGCACGCGGAGGTCGTCCGCGCTGGAGGCGACGAAGATCGTCGAGCCGCCGCGATCCCAGACGGAGCCGTCCGGGCCGAGCAGCTCGAGCGTGATCGAGGTTTCGCGCTCCGCGTCTAGGCCGGGGGGGGCGACCAGGAAGGCGTCCTTGCGGATCATGAGCGGGGGCAGGTCGGGGAGCGTCGTCAGCAGCTCGCCGCCCTGCCAGGAGGAGCGCACGGAAGCGCCGCGGATCGTTTCCGTGGTTGTGTTTGCGAGCGCCACGGAAGCGAGCAGCGGCTCTGGCGCGCCCGGCTCCGCCATGGGGAGCGTCAGGTCGCCGGCGAACAGCTCGACCGCCGCGCGCGGTTCGCGCAGCTCCGGGCTCCAAACCTCGCCCCCTCGAGGCGACAGCAGCCATTCGTTGGCGCCCGCTTCGAGGCGAACGGGGATCCACCAAGCGCCTTCGCGGTACGTTTCGCCGCTCCGCAGCGCGCCGTTGAACGTGGCGCGGCCAACCCCGGCGGCCCGCAGCATCAGCGTGCGGGGCGCGTCCGATTCGATGCGGAACCGCAGCGTCGACCACCACGGCGCTTCCAGTTCGTAGCCGCCGCCTTCGGTGGCGCCGATCGGTTTCCACGGCGCCGCGGCGCCGCCCCCGATCCAGTCGATCGCGGCGGGGGAGAACGGCGCGAGAGGGTGGCGTTGCTCGGAGGGCCACTCCGGTGAAAGCAGCTCCGCCGAAGCGGGCGATACCCCGGCCGGCCACTCCGCCGGCGAGGTCTCCGCCGCCATGCAGAGCAGGGCGGAGGCGAGCAGGTGGCCGAAGCCGATGCGCGGTGTGCGATTGGTCATGGTGCCACTTTTCCGCGACGATGTTCGGCGGGCAATGCATGATTGTCCACTTTGGAGGCGCCCCTCGACACCCCGGGCCCGCTCTGTGCATACTCGCACATCATGAGCGGTTTCCTCCCCGGCCTCGTGAACAGCTTCCGCACCAGTGCTTGGAGCATTCCCGGCTACCGTCGGCTCCAGTCTGGGAACCTGTTCCTCAACATGGGCCGCTTCATCGAGCGCGTCGCCCAGTCGTGGCTGGTCTTCAAGCTCACCGGCGACCCGTTCTGGGTGGGGTTGCATGCCTTCGCCTCGGACTCGCCGATGCTGGCGGCGGCGCTCCCGGCGGGAACGCTCGCGGACCGGTTCGACAGGCGACGGTTGCTCCTGACGCTCGCGGTGCTCTGGGCGTTTTCGGCCTTCGGCCTGGCCGGTCTCAGCCTCGCGGGCCTCCTGACGGGCCGTTCCGGGGCGGTGTTGATCGTATCCATCGGCTTGTTCCAAGGCTTCTGCGGCGCCATCGCCCGCCCGGTGATGTCGTCCTCCTTGCAAGACGTCGTCGGCCGCGAGCACCTCTCCTCCGCGCTGGCGCTGAACAGCGCCTTCTTCAATGTCTGCCGCCTCGTCGGCCCGGCGGTGGGCGGCATCCTGCTCGAGCATTACGACAGCGCGACACCGGCGTTCCTGCTCAACTCGCTCGGCTTCCTGATAGTCTTGCTGGCGTTTTCCGGGGTGCGTCTCGGCAAGGGCGCCGCCTCGCGCAACGAGACTTTCCGCAAGCAGATCGGCGAGGCGCTCCGCCACGGGTTCGGCCATCCGGGCCTTCGCCGCCTCTGGCTGGGGACGCTTTCCTTCTGCTTCCTGACGGGGCCGATCCAAGGGCTGCTCGTGGTCTTCGTCGACCAGGCCTTCGGCGGTGGCGCCCGCGCCTACGGCAACATGCTGAGCGCAATGGCGGTCGGCGCGCTTTGCGGCGCCGTGATCGCCGCCAAGGCCCCCGCGCGGATGCCGCGGCACCACCTGATCCCCATCGCCGGCTTCGCCTACGGCATCGCCGGCATGCTGCTGTCGTTCACCACGGCGCACCACTTCGGCGCGGCGCTCATGGTGCTGGTCGGGGTTTGCCACTCGACGTTCCTGATCTCGTCGATGACCGCGGTCCAACTGCTCGCGCCCGACGCGATGCGTGGTCGCGTCGTCAGTGTCCAGATGGCGTGCTTCGGCGGGATGCCGCTGGGCAACATGCTGGCGGGGTTGCTCGCCAGCCAGTTCGGCGCGCCGCTCACGTTCTTCCTCTACATGGCCGCGCTGGCGCTCGCCGGCGTCTTTTGGGTCGCGCATCGCATCCCGGCCATCGATGGCGACATGGAGACCACTCCAAGGGCTGGATTTATCGAAGGACTCCGCGCCACCCGGCACCGCACGGCGACCGCTTCCCGCACCTTGTCCGAGCCCATCGCCTCCATCGCCCCGATCCCCGAACCCTCCCGGAGCACCGATGGCATCGCCCGTCCCTGAACAATTCCGGCGGACCGGCGCGGAAGTCGCTCGGCCTTGTAACCGCACTTCCGAACGCCCCGCAGGCCACGCGACCCCGATGCGATTCCTCCCCACGCTCCTCCTTCTCTTCGCGCTCTTCGCCGCCACGGGTTGCGGCGGCCGCGCGGATTCGCCCTTCGACACCCTGGTGGGCGAACCGGTCGCGCTCGATCCGCAGCGCATCGACGGCGTCCGCGCATTCCTCGCCGGCAGCGACCGCTACAACACCTACTCGCGCACCTCCAACGGCAAGCCGCGCGATCCCGTCTCCCGCATCCTCCTCCGCAACCCGGAGCAGCCCGACCTCTGGGACGCCTACGACACACTGGCCAACCGGATCGAGTTCGAGTTCTCCCCGGAGCGCGGCGTCTACCTGCTCCGCGGCGAGAACGGCACCTACCGCGGCAGGATCGCCTTCGACGAGCCGCTCCTCTACGCGCCCCCCGAACTCGAACGCGGCGTGGACTTCCGCAACGAAGTCGGCTTCGCCGTCTGGACCGACAAGCGCACCACGTCGACCGGCGATGCGAACCTCGAGCTCACCTACGAGGGCGTCGAAGAGATTCCCGTGCTTGGCGAATCCCGCCAAGTGTGGCGCGTCGACTCGCGTTTCACCATCTCGATCCGCCTCCTCCTAGGCACCGTCAGCGTCTGGGTCGACCAGCGCCAGTGGCTCGATCCCGAATGGGGCGAGGTGCGCCGCGAGATCGAAGGCACCTACGGCTTCCTCGGCGTCGGACTCCGCGGCTTCAACGCAGTCCAGGAGATGACCGCCACCCGGCCCCTCGAACCCGCCGACGTGGACGCCATCCTCGCGATCTACCGCAATCCGCCCCCGCCGCCGAAGGGCCGCGTGGACGAAGAGTAACCCCAAACCGAACGGAGACCCTGCATTGGCCGAACCGCAGTCCTACGAGAACCACACCCGCCTCGACCCGGCGTTCCACTTCATCGGCGGCCCGGCGACGCTCGCCGGCGCGATGATCCTCATCGGCAGCTTCGTCCAACGGCTCCTCGCCGGCGCGCCCTTCCTCGAATTGCTCCCCGCCCTCGGGCTCGCGCTCCTCGGCGTCGGCTCCGTCATCGGCTTCGCCAAGATCCGCGGCTACGCGCTCCTCGTGCAGGACCGCGCCATCGCCCTCGAGGTGACGGACCGCTACCGCCGCCTCGGCGGCAAGGAGCCGCGCCTGCTGACCGAAGTCCTGGAAAGCCGCCAAGTCGTCGCGCTGCGCTTCGCCTCCGACGGCGAGCTGGTCGCGCTGGCGGACCGTGCCATCGCTGAAAAGCTAGCCCCCGCGGCGATCAAGCGCGCGATCAAGGAATGGCGCCCGGACCTGCGGCGGGTGTAGCGCCGAGCGCTAGGACATCCAGCGCCGGATTAGCGCCACCATCGCGAACCCGCCAACGACCAAGAACAACACCGGAACGGTGATCCCAACCACCAGCGCCATGCCGCCGGTGCGTACGACCGCCTCGTTGGGATCATCGGGATTCACCCACGCTCGGACCTTTCCACCCACGGGAAAAGGCGCCAGCTTCGCCTGTTCCGCCCCGCGGCTGGTGGAACTGGTCAGGAAGGCGTCATAGCACCGCGCCTCCCGCGTTCGTACTCCCGCCTCGTAACGGATCGTCACCATCGGGTGGTATTCGAACTCGGGTCGCATCGTGCCGGTGCGGGCGCTATGTGAGCCCGGGCCGATCACGACCACCTCCGTGGCAAGCACGGTCGCCTCCACCTCCGGCCAGCCATACCGTGCCTGTAGGTCCTTCAGCGCCTTCGCCCCGAGCAGAAACCCGCTCGCGATCCCGGCGCCGAGGAACGCCACGGCGAATAGTAGAAGGCCAAAAGTCGGGAAGGGGCGGTGGCTGATGTGCGTTCGCTCCTAAAGGCTCGATGTCCGAAGTCAGAACAGAAGGCGGCTCGTCCAGAGGCCACCGAGGTCGGGGCCGACTACCTCAGCCCCTTCCGCCCCACGCCCCCGATCAACCCTTCTTCGACTTGCGAAGCGCCTTGCTCCAGCCCGCGTGCTTCGCTTCCACGCGGATCGGGAGCCCCTGGATGCGGAGGAAGCCTTCGCTGTCGGTTTGGTTGAAGTCGCCGCCCGCCTCCATCGTCGCGATGTTCATGTCGTACAAGCTGAACGGCGACTTGCGGGAGGCGATGTTCACGTTCCCCTTGTAGAGGCGGAGCGCCACTTCGCCGGTGACGTTCTTCTGCGCGTCGCGGATGAACGCGAGCAGCGAGTCCATCTTCCGCGAGTACCAGAAGCCGTAGTACACCAGCTCCGCCACCTCCGGCGCGAGCCGGTCGCGCAGGTGCATCAGGTCGCGGTCCATGGTGATCTGCTCGAGCGCGCGGTGCGCGGCGTAGAGCAGCGTCATGCCCGGCGCCTCGTACACGCCGCGGGACTTCATGCCGACGAAGCGGCCCTCGACCATGTCGATGCGGCCCACGCCGTGGCGCCCGCCGATCTGGTTCAGCGTCTCGACCAGCTTCGCCGGCGACAGCTTCTTGCCGTTCACCGACTCCGGCACGCCGTCCTTGAAGCCGATCGTGACGTTCTCCCCTTTCGCGGGGGCCTTCTCCGGGGCGACCGTCATGCCGAAGTCCACAATCGAAACCCCGTCCACCGTGAGGTCCTCGAGGATGCCCGCCTCGTAGCTGATGTGGAGCAGGTTCTCGTCGCTCGAGTAGGGCGCCTTCTTGGTGGCCTTCACGGGGATGCCGTGCTTGCGGGCGTACTCGATCATCTCGAGGCGCCCGGGGAACTTCTTGCGGAACGCCTCGTCGCGCCAGAGCGCGTGGATGCGGAGCTTCGGCTCGAGCGCGTTGGCCGCGAGCTGGAAGCGGCACTGGTCGTTACCCTTGCCGGTGGCGCCGTGCGAGTACGTGTCGGCCTTGGTGTCGCGGGCGACCTGCACGCAGGCCTTTGCGATCACGGGGCGGGCGATGCTGGTGCCGAGGAGGTAGTTGCCCTCGTACTTCGCCTGCCACTGGAGGACGGGGAAGGCGAAGTCCGCGCACAGCTCCTCGCGGCAGTCGATGTTGTGGAAGCTCTTGGCGCCGCACTGGAGCGCCTTCTTCTTCACGGCGTCCATGTCCTCGCCCGGCTGGCCGAGGTTCGCGTACACGGCGTGGACCGTGTGCCCCTCCTGGACGAGGTGGTGCAGGATGACGGAGGTGTCGAGGCCGCCGGAATAGGCGAGGACGGTGGTGGACATGGACGGGAGGGTATCCTCGTAGGGGACGTTGCGGGCGCGGTTCGCGGCCACCGGAGAGGGCGCGCGATGGGGGCGGGGCGGGTCAACGGCGGGATGGGTACCCCCCGGGGCGGCGGGCCTGTTTCCATTGACGCCCAAGCCGTCAAGTCCCGAGCCTTTGCGCTTTGCCTGTGGAGCGCCGCGCCCCGCCGGGCAATCATTCCGTGCCCGGCAAGGGACCCACTTGAACCCGATCCTCCTGATCGCACAGGCCGCCCCCACCACCGGGCAACAGACGCCCAGCCTGTTCGGCGCCGATACCATCCTCTTCTTCCTCTTCATCGGTGTGATGTTCTACTTCATCATCCTGCGCCCGCAGAAGCGCGAGATGGCGGAGCGGCAGGCCGCCCTCGAATCGCTGAAGAAGGGCGACGCGGTCGTCACCACCGGCGGCCTCCACGGCACCATCGCGGAAATCGACAAGGAAGTTGGCACCATCCTCCTGCAGGTGGACCGCAACACGCGCCTGAAGTTCAACAAGTCGGCGGTCAACCCCGCGCCGAAACCCGCAGAGGCGAAGCCCGCCGAAGCCAAGAAGTAGCCCCGGCCCTTCCGCCACCCGGGGAGCGCGCACCCGGTACCAACGACGCGCAAGGACGGAAACGCATCCCGTGAGCGACGCCCCTCCCAAAACCACACCGCGGCGCGGACGGCGCCCAGCCACCGCGCAGAACGCCGCGCGGCCCAAGCCCGAGTACCACGCCGTCGACTTCCAGGAAATCAAGACCGACCCCGAGGTCCTCGCGCTCATCGACGCGGCGGACCGCAGCCTCGCGGAGATCGGCTACACGGACCACGGCATCCGGCACATCGCACGGGTCGCCGCCCGCGCCATGCGCGTGATCCGCGACCTCGGACTGCCCGAGCGCGAGGCCCAGCTCGCCGGCGTCGCCGCCTACCTCCACGACATCGGCAACGTCGTCCACCGCACCGCCCACGCGCAGTCGAGCGCCATCATGGCCTTCGACATCCTCACCCGCCGCCGCATGGACCCCACGGAGATCGGCCTCGTCATGTCGGCCATCGGCAACCACGACGAGGGGATCGGCGAACCCGTCAACAACCCGTCCGCGGCCCTCATCCTCGCCGACAAGAGCGACGTGCTCCGCTCCCGGGTGCGCTCCATGACGCCGATGCTCACGCGCGACATCCACGACCGCGTGAACTACGCGGCGACCGATTCGCGCCTCGAGGTGGACCGCGAGGGCCGCTTCGTCACCCTGCGCCTCACCATCGACACCGAGGTGGCCTCGGTCATGGACTACTTCGAGATCTTCCTTGGCCGCATGGCGATGTGCCGCCGCGCGGCGAACTACCTGAACTGCGATTTCGCTCTGCTCATTAACGAGACGCGCCTCCTCTAACCCGCGCGCCGCGAACCTCCGGAAGGCTGGAACATGGAATTCCTCCGCAGCATCGGCAAGAACACCCGCCTCGTCTGGGTGCTCATCCTCACCGTGGCGTGCCTCTACATCGTCTCGCCGACGGCCCGCTACTTCCTCACCGTGGCCAACCTCGGCCCCGAGCCCACGGACGCGCAGCGCGCCAGCCTCAACGACATGCTCGAGGAGGGCGGCGTCGTCACCCTCGGCCTCGACCTCCAAGGCGGCGTCGACTTCCTCCTCAAGGTGGAGAGCGACAAGCTGCTCCGCGCCGAGATGCAGCGCACCATCGACCGCATCCGCCGCGCCCTCGCGGAGGACGAGGTCGACGCGCGCGTCGAACTGGCCCGCGACGCCAACCGCATCAACTTCCGCCTCGCGGACGCCACTGGGCGCAACTTCGCCACCGACGCCATCAACGAGTTCGGCACCACCTACGACGTCACAGGCCTGGAGAACATCGCCGAGGGCGAGGTCGTCCTAACGCCCACCGCCGAATTCACCGCCGCCGTCGTGAGCGACGCCTTCGAAGGCGCCCTCACCGTCGTGCGCAACCGCGTCGACGCCCTCGGCCTCACCAACCCCATCGTCGTCCGCCAGGGGCAGGACCGCATCCGCGTCCAGATCCCGGGCCAGACTGATCCAAACCGCGTGCGCGAGACGCTCCTGCGCGCCGCGGTCCTCGAGTTCCGCCTGCTGCACCCCGAGCACGATTCCGCGATCATCCCGTTCCTCGAAGGCGGCCAGTTCTACGAGGGCGCGGGCAGCGGCATCGTCCGCAGCGACCTCCTCGTCACCGAGACCGACCCGGAGACCGGCGCCACCACCCAGAAGCTGGCGGACATCATTCCCGGCCTTCCCGCGGGCTACGAGCTCCGCCTCGGCGTCTTCCGCAAGATCGATCCGAAGACCGGCACCGTCGCGGAGGAAGTCAAGACCCTCGCCTACCTGGTCTCCGACACCGTCGACCTTACGGGCGAGAACCTGAACCGCGCGAGCTGGACCATCGACCCGAGTTCGCTCTCGGACCCGATCGCCGTGAACCTCGAGTTCGACGGCGTCGGAGCCCGGGTGTTCAAGGATGTGACGACGGCGAACGTGGACCGTCGCTTCGCGATCATCCTGGACGACATGGTCTACTCGGCCCCGAACATCCGCGAGCCGATCCCGAACGGGTTCTGCCGGATCACGGGCGGCTTCACGCAGACGGAGGCGAACGACCTGTCGCTGGTGCTCCGCGCCGGCGCGCTCAAGGCGCCGCTGAACGTCGTCTCGCAGGCGGCGATCGGCCCCAGCCTCGGGCGCGAGTCAATCCGCGACTCGGTCAAGGCCGGCGTCTACGGCTTCATCTTCCTTACCGTCTTCCTGCTCTACGTCTACCGCCAGTCCGGGGCGATGGCGATCGCCGCCATGGGGCTGAACATCCTCGCGATCGTCATGTTCCTCGCACTCACGAACGCGACCCTCACCCTCGCTGGTATCGGCGGCCTGCTGCTCACCATGGGCATGGCGATCGACGCGAACGTGCTCATCTACGAGCGCTTGCGGGAAGAGCTGGAGGTCAAGCCGCCGAGAGCCGCCATCACCGCGGCCTTCGCCCGCGCCTACGGCGTCATCATCGACTCGAACATCACCTCGCTTCTTCCCGCGGTGGTGCTCATCTCCTTCGATGTGGTCCAGGGCGGCATCAAGGGCTTCTGGCTGACGCTCGCCATCGGCCTCATTGTCAACATCTACACTGGCGTCGTCGTGACCCGCGCGCTGGTGGAGCATTACTACGACAGGACGAAGACCGTGAAGGTCGGCGAGCTTCGTTTCCTCAACAATGTCAATGTGCCCTGGATGGGACCGAAGCTCCGCTACTCGGGCGCGGTCGTATCGGGCGCGCTCACCATCGCCTCGGTCGGCTACATCCTGATCGCCGGGCTCAACATGGGTGTGGACTTCACCGGCGGCATCGTCGCCCAGGCCGCGATCCCCGGAAAAACGGTCGAGGAGGTCCGCAGCGTCCTCTCCAAAGAGTTCGAGGACACGCGCGTGGTCCGCATCGTGAACTCCGAGGACTTCCTGATCACCCTCTCGCAGGGGGGGGAAGACAACAGCGCGGACGCCCTCAAAGCGCACTTCGAGGGCACGATCTCCGGCGCCTACGGCACCGAAGCCGTCGTCAAGAGCGTCCAGTCCATCGACGCCGGCATCGGCGCCGAATTCTTCCAGTCCGCGCTTTGGATGATCGCCATCACCGTGGTGATCATCGTGTTGTATCTGGCGCTCCGGTTCCAACTCATCTTCGGCGTGGCCGCCGCAGTCGCGCTGATCCACGACGTGTTCCTCTCGCTCGGCGTCTTCACCCTCATGGGTAAGGCCGTCACTATGGACATCGTGTCGGCGCTCCTCGTGATCCTCGGCTACTCGGTGAACGACACCATCGTGGTCTTCGACCGAGTCCGCGAGGAAATGCAGGAGCACCCGACCATGGGCCTCCGCGAGCTGTTCGAGCGCGGTATCAACCGCACGCTCGGACGCACGCTCTTCACCGGCGTCACCACGCTCATGACGCTGGGCGCGCTGCTGGTCTTCGGCGGCGCGGCGCTGTCGGACTTCGCCCTCGTGCTGATCCTCGGCATCGTCTTCGGCACGTACAGCTCGATCTTCATCGCCAGCCTCGTGGCCTACCTGTGGATGGAGAAGAAGCACAAGCAGACCGGCACGCCGGCGGTCACCGCCGTGAAGACGACCCGCAGCCAGGTGAGCATGGTCGGCGCGACCGGCGAGTAACGCAGTCGACAATCCGCCGCCCGGCCGCGCCGGGCGGCGCCACTTTCCTTAAGGAGAAGGCTCCCATGCCCGAAGCCATCGACAAGGTCTTCAAGGAAACGGAAGAGCACTACACCAAGGCGATCCGCGACCTCGAGCACCAGTTCACCACGCTCCGCACGGGACGCGCGAACCCCGGCCTGCTCGAGGGCGTCCGCGTCGAAGCCTACGGTTCCGCCATGGGCATCTCCGGCGTCGCGTCGGTCAACGCGCCGGACGCCCACCACCTCGTCATCACGCCGTGGGACAAGACGCTCCTCGGCGCCATCGAGCGCGGCATCCTCGCCGCCAACATCGGCATCACCCCGGTCAACGACGGCCAGGTGGTCCGCCTCAGCTTCCCCCAGATGACCGAGGAGACGCGCAAGGAGATCACCAAGAAGGCCCACGAAATGGCCGAAAAGCACCGCGTCGGCATCCGCAACAGCCGCCGCCACGCCAAGGAGGCGATCGACGCCCTGCCCAAGCTCAAGGGCAAGAACGCCGTCGAAATCTCCGAGGACGAGATCAAGCGCGCCCACGACAAGCTCCAGAAGCTGACGGACTCCTACATCAAAAAGGTGGATGACGTCCTCGCGAAGAAGGAGAAGGAGATCATGACGATCTAGCCCGGGACCGCATCCCGCGCATCCACTCGGCGGGCGGCGCCCGCAGGAGCCGCCCCCCCCCGGTTACCGCGCAAAAACATTTCCGGGCCCCCCGCCCCCCCCCCACCACCCG
>JANRJK010000033.1:0-5710 GCA_033764015.1 Candidatus Sumerlaeia bacterium
GGGCCCGGCTACCCACATCTCTGGGGGGGGGGGGGGGGCCCGGGGGGGTAGGCGCGGGGGGCCCCCCACGCCCCGCTTCTTGACCCGCCGCGCCGCGCGCGCGCCTACTCCCTCCCATGCGCGTCGGCATCCTCGTTTTCCCGGGCAGCAACTGCGATCAGGACCTCCACCACGCCTGCGCGGGCGCGATGGGTTGGGAGGCTGCGTTCGTGTGGCATTCGCAAGCGTTGCCGAAGAGCCTCGACCTGGTGCTCGTGCCCGGCGGGTTCAGCCATGGCGACTACTTGCGCTGCGGGGCGCTGGCGGCGTTGGCGCCGGTGATGGCGGACGTGCGCCGCTTCGCCGAGGGAGGCGGCCTGGTGCTCGGCGTCTGCAACGGGTTCCAGATCCTCTGCGAGGCGGGGCTGCTGCCCGGCGTGCTGCGCGTGAACCGCGGCGGGCGCTTCCGCTGCATGCCGGCGCGGCTGCGGACCGAAACGCTCGCGAGCCCCTTCACGAACCGGTGCACCCGCTTCCTCACGCTCCCGATCGCCCACAAGGAAGGGAACTACTTCGCCGACCCGGGAACGCTGGAGCGTCTGGAGGAGAACGACCAGGTGCTGTTCCGCTATGTGGACGCGGAGGGTTCGCCCACGCCCGCGGGGAATCCGAACGGGGCGCTGAACAATATCGCGGGGATCTGCAACGCGGAGCGCAACGTGGCGGGGCTGATGCCGCATCCGGAGCGCGCGGCGGAACCGCTGCTCGGCGGCGCCGACGGGCTCGGGCTGTTCCGCTCCGTGGCGGCGGCGCTGGGGGCGCTCCGATGAGCCCGCGGCACTCGGCGGAAATCCTCAAGCACCACGGCGTGCGCCCGGCGGAGTACGCCGAGATCGAGCGCGGCCTCGGGCGCGAGCCGAACCTGACGGAGCTCGGCATCTACTCCGTGATGTGGTCGGAGCATTGCTCCTACAAGCACTCGCGGCGGCAGCTCAAGACGCTGCCGACGAAGGGCGAGCGGCTGCTGGTCGGGCCGGGCGAGAACGCCGGCGTGGTGGACCTCGGCCACGGGCGCTGCGTCGTCTTCAAGATGGAGAGCCACAACCACCCGAGCGCGGTCGAACCGTTCCAGGGCGCGGCCACCGGCGTGGGCGGCATCCTGCGCGACATCTTCACGATGGGCGCGCGGCCCATCGCGATGCTCAACAACCTGCGCTTCGGCGATCCCGCGGACCCGCACATGCGCCGCCTGATCGACGGCGTGGTGGAGGGCATCGCGTCCTACGGCAACTGCGTCGGCGTGCCCACGGTCGCGGGCGACGCGATGTTCGACGCGGAGCACGGCGGCAACATCCTGGTGAACGCGATGTGCGTGGGCATCGCGCGCACGGAGGACATCCTCCTGGCGCGCGCGAGCGGCGCGGGGAACCTGGTGCTGTACTTCGGGAGCGCGACGGGGCGCGACGGCATCCACGGCGCCACCTTCGCCAGCGAGGAGCTGACGGAGGAAACCCTCGAGCGGCGAGGCGCGGTGCAGGTCGGCGATCCCTTCATGGGGAAAAAGATCCTCGAGGCGACGCTGGAGCTGATCCGCCGAAAGCTGGTCGTCGGCATGCAGGACATGGGCGCGGCGGGCCTGACGTGCTCGACCTGCGAGATGGCAGCGCGCGGCGGCTCCGGCATCACGGTCGACCTGGACAAGGTGCCGCAGCGCGCAGAGGCGATGACGGCCTACGAGATCATGCTTTCCGAGAGCCAGGAGCGCATGCTGGCCGTCGTCACGCCGGAGAACGCGGAGGCCGCGCTCGAGGTGTGCTGCCGGTGGGATTGCGGCGGCGCGATCATCGGCGAGGTGGCGGACCACGGCCGCGTGCACGTCCACCACAAGGGGCAGCTTGTCGCGGACATCCCCGCGCTACACCTGACGGAGAACGCGCCGCTCTACGACCCCGCGGCGGAGGCGCCCGCTCCCCCGCCGGCGGACCCGGAGCCGCCCGCGCTTTCCGACGCGGAGCTGCGCGACGCGGCGTACCGGCTGCTCGCGAGCCCTAACGTGGCGTCGAAGCGGTGGATCTACGAGCGCTACGACCACCAGGTGCAGACGCAGACCGTGCTGCGCCCCGGCGACGGCGACGCGGCGGTGCTGCGCGTGCGCGGCGAAGGCGGCGCGCCGGACGTGTTCCTCTCCGTGATGAGCGGCTGCAACCACCGGCATGTGGCGCGCGATCCGCGGCGCGGCGCGCAGCTCGCCGTGATGGAGGTCGCGCGCAACCTCGCCTGCGTCGGCGCGGAGCCGCTCGGCCTGACGAACTGCCTCAACTTCGGGTCGCCGGAGAACCCGCGCGTGTTCTGGACGCTGCGCGAGGCGATCGGCGGCATCGGCGACGCCTGCCGCGCGCTTCGGATCCCGGTCACCGGCGGAAACGTATCGCTCTACAACGAGAGCGCCGGCGGCGCGATCCCCCCCACGCCGATGATCGGCCTGGTGGGCGAGATCGCCGACCCCGCGCACATCACCCGCCCCGGCTTCCGCGCGGCGGGCGACGCGGTGCTGGTGCTCGGCGAGGCGCCGCGGCACATCGGCGCGACGGAGTTCGACCGCGTGGTGCTCGGGGCGAAGGGCTTCCGCGGCACGGTGGAGTTCGACCTCGCGCGGGAGCTGGCGCTGCAGCACGCGGTGCTCGACGCGATCCGCTCGGGCCACGCGCGCAGTGCGCACGACGTCTCCGAGGGCGGGCTTCTCGCGGCGCTGGCGGAATGCTGCCTCGCGGGGGGACTCGGCGCGGAGATCGGCGGCATCGCGGGGGACAACGCCGCGGTGGCGCTATTCGGCGAGCTGCCCGGGCGCGTGGTCCTCTCCTGCGCGATGGAATCGGTCGCGGCGGTCGAGACTCTTGCTGCGTCGCGCGGCGTGGCGTGCGAGCGTCTGGGCCTTGTCGCCGAG
Organism: Candidatus Sumerlaeia bacterium; assembly: GCA_033764015.1. Taxonomy (GTDB): domain Bacteria; phylum Sumerlaeota; class Sumerlaeia; order SLMS01; family JANRJK01; genus JANRJK01. Next base: position 2,924 of record JANRJK010000033.1, read on the forward strand.
GGCCCGCTACGGATCGGGTCGCTCGGGGACTTCACCCTCGAGTCGCTCCGCGCGGCGCATGAAACGGTCCCCGATGGCTGCTGAAATGACCAGCTTGCAGGCCGCCGTGGACGACCGCCCCCGCGAGGAGTGCGGCGTGTGCGCGGTGGTCGGCCACGACGACGCGGCTACGCTGTGCTACCTCGGGCTTTACGCGCAGCAGCACCGCGGTCAGGAGACGGCGGGCATCGTCTCCGCCCGCCTCGGCGACCACGGCGGCATCCAGCACCGCGTGCACCGCGGGCTCGGCCTGGTGCCGGACGTGTTCGACCAGCAGACGCTGGCGGACCTGGGCGGGCGCGTGTGCATCGGCCACGTGCGCTACTCGACCACCGGCGCCCCGAACCCGCAGAACACGCAGCCCATCGCGGCGTCGCTGCGCTTCGGCCCGGTCGCGGTCGCCCACAACGGCAACCTGACGAACGCCCACTTGCTGCGCGCGAGCCTCAAATCGCAGGGCGCCATCTTTGGCACGACCATCGACACCGAAGTGATCGTCCACCTGATCAGCCACGTGATGACGGCGACCTTCGAGGAGGCGATGCACGAGGCGCTGCAGTCCATCGAGGGCGCCTTCTCGCTGGTGATCCTGCACAACGACACGATGTACGCGGTGCGCGACGCGCACGGGTTCCGCCCGCTCGAGCTGGGGAGGCTGCCGAACGGCGGCTGGATGGTGGCGAGCGAAACGGTCGCCTTCGACCTGGTGGATGCGAAGCCGGTGCGGAGCATCGCGCCGGGCGAGATCCTGCGGATCCGCCCCGGCGCGGAGCCGGAGACGCTGAAGCCGCTGCCGGCGCGCGAACGGGCGCAGTGCATCTTCGAGTACGTCTATTTCTCGCGCCCCGACTCGGTGATCGACGGCGTCGCGGTGCAGGCGGTGCGCCGGCGCATGGGCGAGGAGCTGTTCCGCGAGCACCCCGCGGAGGCCGACGCGGTGATCTGCGTGCCGGACAGCGCGATGTCGCCGGCGCTGGGCTACGCGCACGCCGGGAGCCTGCCGTTCGTGATGGGCCTCGTGCGCAACCACTACGTGGGGCGCACGTTCATCGAGCCCACGCAGCGGATCCGCGACTTCGGCGCGAAGGTGAAGTACAACGCGACCCGTTCCGCCGTGGCCGGCAAGCGCCTGGTGGTGGTGGACGATTCGATCGTGCGCGGGACGACGGCGCAGAAGATCGTCCGGATGCTGCGCGACGCGGGCGCGACGGAGATCCATTTCCGCATCGCGTCGCCGCCATGGAGGCATTCGTGCCTGTACGGCATCGACACGCCGGACCCGCGCACGTTCGCCGCGACGGGGCGCGACGTGGAGCAGATCCGCGCGCACCTCGAGGTGGACAGCCTCGGCTACCTTTCGCCGGACGGGTTGAAGCGCGCGGTCGGGCGGCAGGAGGGCTGGTGCATGGCGTGCTTCACCGGGCGCTACCCCACCAGCGAGCGGCGCCTGACGAAGGAAATGCTCGAGGACCAGGACCTCTCCTTCGGCCCGCTGCCGAAGCAGTTCACCTCCATCGGATCGTGAGGGCGCCATGAGCGGCATCAGCTACAAGGGCGCCGGCGTGGACGCCGCCGCGGCGGACCGCTGGCTCGAGGGCCTGCGCGCGAAGCTCCCCGCGATCGGCGGCTTCGCGGCGCTGTTCCCGCTCGCCGACGCGCTCAAGGGCCTCGAAGACCCGGCGCTCGTCTCCTGCGTCGATGGCGTCGGGACGAAGGTGCTGGTGGCGCGCGCGGCGAACAACTTTTCGACCGTCGGCCAGGACTGCGTGGCGATGGTGCTGAACGACATGGTGTGCTGCGGCGCGCGCCCGCTCTTCTTCCTCGACTACCTCGCGGTGGCGAAGTTCGACGAGGCGCAGGCGGACCAGCTCATCGAGGGCCTGCGGCTCGCCTGCGATGCGTGCGGCTGCGCGCTGGTGGGGGGCGAGACCGCCGAGCTGCCTGGTCTGCTCGCGCCGGGCGAGTTCGACATCTGCGGCTTCGCTGTGGGCATCGTGGACCGCAAGCGCGCGCTTCCGCGGGCGGACCTCCGCGCGGGCGACCTGGTGATCGGCCTACCGTCCAGCGGCGTGCATTCCAACGGCCTGTCGCTGGCGCGGCGCGCGCTCCCGGAGTACGCCACCGACGCCGAGCTGCGCCGCGAGCTGCTGACGCCGACGCGGCTCTACGTGCGCCCGGTGCTCGAGGCGCTCGCGAAGCACGACATCAAGGCGATCGCGCACATCACCGGCGGCGGCCTGCCGGGGAACCTGTGCCGCGTGCTGCCGCCGGACGTGGATGCGCAGCTCTTCAGCGGCAACTGGCCCGTGCCGACGATCTTTCACCGCATCGCGGAAGCGGGCGGCATCGCGCGCCCGGAGATGTTCGAGACCTTCAACATGGGTCTCGGCCTCTGCCTCGTCGCCCCGCCGGACGCCGCGCCGGCGCTGGCCGAGAGCCTCGCGGGAGAAGGCGCCCGCATCGTCGGCCAACTCGAACCGGGCACCGGCAAGGTGAAGGTGGACGAGTTGGTGTTTGCGTAGGGGGGGCGGCGTTCCGGCGACCACCCATTCGCGGCCTCGCGACAGATTGTCCGCCCAGCCCGCCCGCAGATCCGTCGCAGCGTAACCCCGAAGCGCACATCAGCCCCGCTTCGCGTCCTCGCGGCTTGTATGTTTCCCCCGGGGTTCTCGATGGGGATGTCCCCCGTCACCATCACAGGGGGGCGCGGGGGGACTTAACATCCGCGCCGATCTGTGGAGAACTCCC
>JANRJK010000034.1:0-31522 GCA_033764015.1 Candidatus Sumerlaeia bacterium
CTGGGACGAGGCGAAGGTGTCGGTAAGGGCAGCAAACGGAACGCTCTCCTCGAACGCCCGCGAAGGCGTGGCGGCGGGCGCCCTGCTCGCCCCGGCGGTCCGCACCACGCAGTCCGTCCGCGCGCCGCTCTCCGCCGCGCAATCTTCCATCGGCCTCAAGTTCCTCTTCACCGCCCGCCCCTGGACCCCCGTAGGCGAGGTGTACCATCTGCGGGCACGGTGGTACTCGCCGCTGGAAGGGCGTTTCCTCACGATGGATCCGATTGGCTACGACGGCGGGTACAACGTGTATATGTACTGCGGCGGGGATCCGGTGAATTGGAGGGATCCGTGGGGGTTGAAGAAGTACTTGTTCTATGTGTTTGTCCGCCAACCGGGGGAGGGTGGTGACAGAGATGCATTCGAGACTTCGCAAGCCGAAGACGGTCGAGTGTCTGTAGACCCAGGACATGTCTTCGTTAAAGTGTATGGCGACGGCGAGCTAGTTGGGCCGATAGGTTTCTATCCGAAATGCGACGGTGCTGCAGCGCTTGGTGGGTGTCCAGGAGAGTTGAAGGAAGACACAGACACCAACTTTGACGTAGAAGTCACTTTTGAAATAGATCGCTGCGACTTCGAAGAGACCAAGAAGTATATCGAAGAGAAACAAGCGGTCCCTCCTTACTCCCACCCACTCGACTATAACTGCGTCCACTTCGCGGTCGATTGCGCGAAACAGGCGGGGGTTCAGTTACCTCAGTCACAAACCGAAGTCAGGAGTTGGCTATTGAGAGGTGCCTTCTTTCTCAACACCGGTGACCTAGGCGAGGACCTACGGACTCGGAAGCAGTACCCTGCCGGCCCCCAGATTCCGGTGTTCGGCATCATCCCCATCCAAGATTAGGAGATTGGCTGCCATGAAGTCACGTAGACTTAGAACGACACTCGTGCACGCACTATTGTGGGGCTTTGTCCTCTTGGCAGTGGCCCGGGTGGTCGGTCTCAGTCAGAGCCCGCACGTTACCCTACGAGAGCGCTTGGAGAACTTGCTGAGCAATTCGGATGACTGGAGTTTGCAGCTAGCATATGATGATCAAGTGAAGGAGTCATTTCGAGTTGTGAGGCCCCTAATGTGGAAGGGGGATGCTCCTATCGTTGGGAAGGTCGGAATTCAGGCGCTCAGGGGTAAGACGCATATCAAGGCGAAGGATGGCATTGTTAGTACAGCTAGCGGTGATGTGTTTGTCGAGTCCTCCGGACGATGGCAGAAGTGCGGTGACCCTGCCACTGAGTTCGTGGTTGTCCAAACCCGGGATTACATGTTTGTGATAGATATGGAGGCACAAATCGTAACTGTAGCGCATCAACGAGGAGAATCTATCGCGGAGCGGAGTGAGTGACTACAACATCTGATGGTGTCGACCTTGGGGCAAGTTGGCGTGGCACTTGTCAGTGTTGCGGCCGAATGACTTCGCCGGGTGATCGCGCTCTCGCCTCGGAGCCCTAACTTCGCTGCTGTCGCCGACGTGCCAGTTCTCTTGGTCTTTCCTCTTGATGTCCGTCGAGGCGTATGAGTACAGTCCCTACGGCGTGCCGACGATCCACTCGCGCGAGGCGGACGGATCGGCGCAGCTCCGGGTCTGGGACGAGGCGAAGGTGTCGGTAAGGGCAGCATACGGAACGCTCTCCTCGAACGCCCGCGAAGGCGTGGCGGCGGGCGCCCTGCTCGCCCCGGCGGTCCGCACCACGCAGTCCGCCCGCGCGCCGCTCTCCGCCGCGCAGTCGTCCATCGGGCTCAAATTCCTGTTTACCGCGCGCCCCTGGACCCCCGTGGGCGAACTGTACCACCTCCGCGCGCGGTGGTACTCGCCACTCGAGGGCCGGTTCCTCACGATGGACCCGATTGGATACGATGGTGGTAGCAACGTGTATATGTACTGCGGCGGCGATCCCGTGAATTGGGTGGACCCGTGGGGGTTGCGGATGGCGAGTATCATGGGCGCATTCCTCGACGGCTGCACGAACGGATACACTGGGTGGTCCGCAACCTACATCTGGGCAATGTCGGGGTTCCAGACCGAGTGCTATACGGATTGGTCCGACCCCGAGCAAGCATGGGGAGGGGCATGTGGATTCGTCAGTTGGGGGGCATCTTGCTTTGCTGTTGGTCTCGTTTCAGGAGGCTCGGGTTCAGGCGTAAACTTTAGGCTACTCGGTCCCAATTCACTGGTGCCAGTGACCAGCTGGGCACCAGCGGGCGTGACACCGACAATTGGGACTGGTCGTTGGGTGATGCTGGGGGTTAGGAGTAGAGCTAATCACATTGCGTCTGGCGTAGTGGAGTATGGATATCCTTATGTGAATAGTGTGACAAAGATGGTGAAGTGGGGGCAATTAGGTTCTCCTGCGATGGACGCGAAAGTCAAGTGGTTTCTTGGTCAGAGGGTGATTAAGAGCGGCGTTGGATTGATAGGCATAATTGGGGGATCCAAAGGTCAAGACGACCCCAACCAAGCGCGGCCGCAGAATCACACTGGATCTAAGCTTGTAGATGCTGGCATCTTCACGCCTGTATCCACAATCAATGGATATCCGGAAGGAGTCGACAGCTATGGATGGTGACACCTCGCGAAGCGAGGAAGATCTGCGACGCTCCGCCACTCTCGATGCTCGGGGGTCCCTTGTAATGCTCCTTCCCATCTCGGCGACATGGGTTGTTATGGTTTACTTGGTTGGGATGACTCCATTCCCGTTCCACCTCGCTGGCGGTTTGTGTTTTTGCTTGGCAGTGGGTTTCGAATTGCGCAGCCTCTACTTGTATAAAAGGGGGCATTCCGGTTATTATATGCTCTCTGTTGCCTGTTACGGTTTTTCTGTTCCGCTCGGCTCTGTGTTATTTGCCCACGATGTGCTAGAGTCCTTAGGATGGGAGTTGCGACCGGCATACTCATTGCTGTTCCCAATTGCGCTGCTCTCTTGGTGGATACATTACGTGATGCCGAGACGACTTGGGTTAGTATCGCGATAGTGAGGGGGCGCGGCGGAGTCTACTGACTTCACCTTGACTACTCGACGATTTTCGGCAGTGCTTGCAACAGTGGGCAGCATTTCCACGCGCAAACCGCCACCCTCTAGCCATACGGGTCGAGCCGGGAGGAGCCGCTCGCGCCCGTCGAGTGGCAGTCCTCGAAGTAGACCAAGGCCCCCGAAGTTCGATGTCGATCACCCAAACGACGTCAGTCGCCAGACCGTCTGCTACTGGTCCCGACTTGCCTTCTCTGGGTTCCGGGGGCTCCGCTCCCCCCGCACATGCCCCACCACTGATCCACTACCTCAATACCTCACCCGCCAAGTCGGCGACTCCTCCACCCTGCTCCGCCTCCGGTCGTAGAGGCGCGTCGTGCTGACGTTCGCGTGGCCGAGCCACTCCTGCACCTTCGCGATGTCGGCTTGGTGCTCCAAGGCGTTGGTTGCGGCGGTTGCTCGGAGCGAGTGGACGCAGAGGCCGCGGATGTCGATCCCGGCGCGGCGGGCATGGTGTTGGACGATGTCGCGGAGGACGGATTCCGGGTGGGGTGCGGGCGGGTGTTGCTGGAGGAATGATGAGAAAGTCTCACGCGAAGACGCGAGGACGCGAAGCGGGGCCCAAGCGCGCTTCGGGGTTACCCTGCGCCGGATCTGCGGCGGGGGTCCCACGCGAGGCCGTGGTATAGAAACACGGCGAGGATCGCGCGGTCGCGTTTGCCCTTCAACGTCGCGGGGTCGGGGGCATCGAGAAGGTGGCGTGCCGCCAGATCGCTGTTGCCCGATCCAGCCCGCGCCCACGGTGGTTGGACGGATCGTCAGCGCCGGCGGAGCATCGCCTTCCAGCACGGTGCCCCGGATGGCAGCGAAGGAGTCGCGGGTTGAACGTGTTCTTCGTCGAGCACTGTCACGAACTGCCGTGCGGATGCACGGATGCGAAGATGATTGGCATCTTCAGCTCTCGGGATCGTGCCGAAGCCGCCGTCCAGAGCCTGAAGGAGAAACCGGGATTCCGTGCTGCCAGCGGCATTCTGGCGCCCGACGAAGTCGGCGACCGCGACGGGTTCTTCATTGGCGAGTGGGAGATAGACGTGGCCCTCGGGTGGGGTGAAGGGTTCGTGACGGACTTGCACGGCGCCTGACGCCCCTCCCGCCCAGCGAAACATCTCCTCGCCCCGTGCCCGGTCGGAGCCTTTCATCGCCCCCGCAGACCAGACGGAGGATGCGGCCCATGGCGAACCGCGTGGATGGACGGAAGCTCGATGAATTGCGCAAGGTGGTGATCACGCCCAACCCGCTGCGGTTCGCCGAGGGGAGCGCGATGATCGAATGGGGGAACAACAAGGTGCTGTGCGCGGCCACGCTGGAGCAGAAGGTGCCCCCGTACCTGATCGGCACGGGTAGCGGCTGGGTGACGGCGGAGTACGCGATGCTGCCGCGGAGCGCCAAGCAGCGCGTGCCGCGCGAATCGGCCAAGGGCGCGCCCAACAAGCGCGGCATCGAAATCAGCCGCATCGTGTCGCGGGCGCTCCGCGCCGCGGTGGACCTGAAGAAGCTCGGCGAGCGCACGATCCTGCTCGATTGCGACGTGATCGAAAGCGACGGCGGCACGCGCACGGCCTCGATCACCGGCGCGTGGGTGGCGATGGCGCTCGCGGTGCGGCGCCTCGAGGAGATGGGGCAGGCGTCGCAGGGCATCCTCGCGCACCAGATCGCCGCGGTGTCCGTCGGTGTGGTCGAGGGCCGGGCCGCGCTCGACCTGAACTACATCGAGGACGCGCAGGCCGAGACGGACATGAACATCGTGATGAACGAGCTGGACGAGTTCGTCGAGCTGCAAGGCACGGCGGAGAAGCGCTGCTTCAACCGCACGCAGCTCGAGCAGATGCTCGCCATGGGCCAGGCCGGCATCGCGGCGCTCTTCGCCGAGCAGAAGCGCGCGCTGGGCTGAGGCGGACCCATCTTCCGCTTGCTCGGGGAGCGCCCCGGGCACCGATTGTGCTCCATTGATTCGGCGCGCCGCGCCCAACCCCCAGGAGACGCCACGGATGCCGGTCGATCTCGCCAAGCTGCAGGAACTCGTCACCAAAAAGTGCCGCGAGCACTTCGGCGCCGCGGTGCAGGACATCTACAGCGCCCACGGCGAACTCAACATGGTGGCCGACCGCGAGATCGTCGTGCCGCTCTCCACGTTCCTGCGGGACGACCACGACTTCCGCTTCGACCTCCTCTCCTACGCCACCGCCGTGGACCAGTCGGCCCTCAAGAAGGAGCCGCGCTACATGATGGCGTACATGCTCTACTCGACCGCGCTCAAGCACCGCATCCGGGTGAAGTGCGGCGTGCCCGAGAACGATCCCACGATTGACACCGTGGAAGGCGTCTGGCGCACCGCGAACTGGCTCGAGCGGGAGTGCTTCGACATGTTCGGCATCATCTTCAAGGGCCACTCGGACCTGCGCCGCATCCTGCTGCCGGACGACTGGCAGGGCCATCCGCTGCGCAAGGACTTCCCCCTGGGCGGCGTGAAGAGCTTCTACTTCAAGCGCGACACGAACCCGCGCGCGGGCGAGCCGGAAACGCTGGTGCCCCGCATCCGCGAGCAGCGCTCCGACATCTAAGCCGCCATGCGCCGTGTGGACGTCGCCATCGCCGGGGCAGGCCTCGCGGGGCTCTGCGCCGCGCGCGCGCTCCGCGCCCGAGGCATCGACTGCGAACTCTTCGAAGCCTCCGACGACGTGGGCGGGCGGGTCCGGACGGACCGAGCGCAGGGCTTCCTCTTCGACCGCGGCTTCCAGGTGCTGCTGACCGCCTACCCGGAGTGCCGCAGCCAACTCGACTACAAGGCGCTGCGCCTCGGCATGTTCCACCCCGGCGCCCAGGTCGCCGCCGCGGGCCGCTTCTGGACCGTCGCGGACCCGCGCCGGATGCCGCTCCAGATCTTCGAGACGCTCCGCGCCCCGATCGGGGGCTTCGCCGATAAGCTAGCCGTCCTCCGGCTCGTGGCGAAGGCCAACGCCGGCGGCCTCGACGCGCTCTTCCGCCGGCGCGACACGACGACGCTGGACTCGCTGCGGCGCCTCGGCTTCTCGAACCGGATGATCGACCGCTTCTGGCGGCCGTTCCTCGGAGGGATCTTCCTCGGGCGCGACCTCGGCGCTTCCAGCCGCATGATGGAGTTCGTGATCCGCATGATGTCGCAGGGGGGCACCGCGCTGCCCGCGGCGGGCATGGGCGCGATCCCGCGCCAGCTCGCGCAGGCCGTCCCGCCGCACGCGCTGCACCTGCGCGAGCCGGTCGCCGCCGTCGACGGGGAGGGCCTCACCCTCGCCCGGGGCGAGCGCATCGCCGCACGCGCCGTGATCGTGGCGACGGACGGCCCGGCGGCGGCGGCGCTCCTCGGGGCGAAGTCCCCCGATCCCGGATCGCGCCCCGCGACGGTGCTCTACTTCGCCGCCCAGTCGCCGCCGGTGGAGGGCCCGTGGCTCGTGCTGAACGGCGAGCGCACCGGCCCCGTGAACAACCTCTGCGTGCCCAGCGAGGTCTGCCCCTCCTACGCGCCGCCCGGTGTGTCGCTCGTGTCCGCTGTGGTGCTCGGCGATTGGAGGGGCACGGAGGGCGAGCTGGTGCGAGACGTCCGCGCGCAACTCGTCCACTGGTACGGCGCGTCGGCGGGCAAGTGGGAGTACCTGCGGCACTACCGGATCCGCCACGCGCAGCCGGAGCAGGCGCCGGGCTCCGGCGTCGGCGAACCGCGCGCGCGGATGCTCGCGCCGGGCCTCTTCCTTTGCGGCGACCACGCCGAGTCCGCCTCGATCCACGGGGCGATGCGTTCCGGGCGCCGAGCGGCGGCGCTCGCGGCGCGCTGGCTCAGGAACGCGAACTAGCTTACGAGGAGGCGGCGATGCCCCGCTTGATCGAAGGTCCCACCCGCGTCGAAGCGGCGGGCAACAAGCCGAAGCTGATCGACGAGTACATCGGCCGTGTGAACAGCGGCCACTCCGCGGCCAGCGTGGCGCACATGCGCTCGCCCGGCGGATGGGTCGAACCCGGCCAGCGACCCGATTTCGACGAGTTCACGCTGGTGCTCCGAGGCATGCTCCGCGTCGAGCACGAGGGCGGCGCGCTCGAAGTCCGCGCGGGCCAGGCGGTGGTTACGAAGGCCGGCGAGTGGGTCCGCTACAGCACCCCGGAGCCGGAGGGCGCCGAGTACATCGCCGTGTGCCTGCCGGCCTTTTCCCCCGGCACCGTCCACCGCGACGACTGACTGATCAGTACGGCCGCCGGGGCGGTGGCGGCGGGTCGAGCGCGAACGGCAGCCTCGGGCCGGGCTCCTCGGGCGGTTCCGGCCGCGTGCGGGCCAGCGGCGCCCCCGCACGCTCGAGCACGAGCACGCGCTCCAGCAGCACATGGCAACCCCCGGCGGCCCCCGGCGCGGGGCCGAGCGTTTCGAAGTGGAGCGCCGCGCCGGGGTTGGGCTCCGGCAGGTCGATGAGCGCGATGCGGCCCAGCGCGCCCGCCTGCGGCCCGAAGGTGTCGAACTCCGCCAGCGGCCGCAGGTCGCCGCCAAGGAGGCGGAACCGCGCGCCGCGCGGCGAGACGCCGACGCGGATCGCGATGCGGGTGGCTGAGTCGAAGCCCTCGTCCTCGAGGGCGATGCGTTCGCCGGGCCCCTGCGCGCGGAATTCGAGCAGCGGCGTCCAGGGGCGCGGCTTGTGGTCCGTCGCCGGCGCGTGGCGCGCGCCGTAGGCGTAAACCACGCAGTCCTCCAAGGCGAACTGCGGACGCCAGTCCGCCGTGAGCGCCGTGCCCGGCATCGCCCGGTCGACCCGCGCCGCGCGGAACAGGTCGGCGCCTTCGAGCGAGCGCAGCGGCAGCGGATAGGCGCGGAAGCCTCCCGGGACGTCGTCCGGCAGGAGCGGCTGCCACGCGACCCGCGCGCGGCGGTCGGCCTCCGGAGCCTCCCGCAGCAACTCCGCCGACCGCGCCAGCAGGCGAACCCGGTCGGGCAGCCCTGGCACCGTCAGCGAAAGCTCGCGCGGCGAGTCGCCCCCCCAGCCCGTGTTCCTCCCGATGGGGACATCGATGACGGAGGCGCCTTCGCGCAGCACCACCGGGAAGCGCTGAACCCCTTGGGTGCCGCGGAGGCCCCGCGCGTCCCCGTCGAAGAGCTTTGCGTCCTCGAGCGGTCCCGCAGGCGTGAATTCGACGCGCAGCTCCGCGGCCGCGGCCGTGGTCCCCTCCGCTTCGATCGCGACCCGGAGGACGTCCCCCGGCAGGCCGGTGAAGTCCTGCGGCAACAGGAATGCGCCGGGCGCGTCCGGACCCTTGCGCTCAAGCATGACCGATTCGGCGACGCCGCGCTCCGAGGGGGGGGCCTCCGGCGCGGCGAACAGCGGGGCCGCCGCCACGAAAGGCGCCAGCGGAGAGCCCCCGCGCTCGCGAAGGAACCAAGTCGGCTCGGGCGCCTCCAGCGGTGGCGGGCAGTCCTCCGACCAACGCGGCGCGCCGGAGAACCGGTCGCCCGCAGGGATGGGAGACGACGGCGCGAACACCGCGGCCTCGACGCCTTCGACGCGGTCCGTCGCGAGCGGCAGGGACGACGTCGATTCCGGCGCGTACTGATCGAACGGCGCGAAGAGCGCCTCCGCAGGCACCACGCACCCCGGCGTGAGTTCCACAGGCGGCAGGGGCAGCGCGGCGGCGTGGCGCGAGCGCAGGAGCACCGCGCCTTCCACCGCCAGCGGTGTTCCGTGGGCCAGCACCCCGGCGCCCCCGCGATGGAGGAGAAGCCGCCCGGGCGGCGGTTGGTCCGGCGGCGCCTCGTGCAACTCGATCCGCGCGCGGAACTCGCCGTCGAAGCCATCGGCGAGCCGCCAGCGGATCGACTCGCCCGCGAGGAGGGGGATGTCGATCGCGAGGACGCCCGGCTCCGGGTGCAGGCGCGTCGCGGTGCGCGTCCCCTCGCCATCCATGGCCGCCAGCACTCCGCGGAGCGTCGCGGCGCTATGGCCCCCGCCCGCGAGCGGCAGCTCGACCAGCACTTCCGCGGGGGGCGCGGGGAACTCGCCGCCCACGTACCGGATCGACGAGAGCACGAGGTCGCGCGGCGCGGTCCAAAGGGCCTCGCGCTCGCGGTCGAAGAGGTCCAGCTCGACGACCGCCAGCGGGTCCGCGGAGGCCACCCGCGGCGGCGCCGCGGGGAGGCGCTCCCACAGCTCCGACGGGTTGAAGGTCGGGTCCGGCGGCGGCGCCTCCCGGGGGATCGGGGACAGCGCCGCGGCCCAGGCCGCGCCGTCGTTATCGATGAGCGACACGCGCCAGCCGCGCAGGTCGAGCGGGGCGAAGGACGACGCGGCGCCGGCGGTCAGCAGCGCGTGGCGGAACGACATCCAGCCACCCTGCGGACCGAGGAAGCGCGCGGTCTCGATCTCGCGCGGTTCGGCGCCGGGCAGCAGCTCGCGGTCGGGCTCGAAAAGCAGACGCCCCCGCGGAGGGCTGATCCAGAGCCAATGGACCGCCTCGTCCCGGCCGCAGGCGAAGAGGAGGCGCTCGCCGCGCTCCCCGGCGCCGTGGAACCGTCCCGCCGGGCGCGCGCAGTCGTCGAGGCTCGCGGAGGAGAGCACGCGGGGCCCCTCGGCCGAGGCGGCGGCGCAGCACGCGGCCGCCGCTCCCGCCGCCGCGAGCGCCCGCCAAAGCCTGGCTGCCGATTGTCCGACCATGGGCCCCCTCGCCGGGCGCGGATTCTGCTCACCCACCAACGCGTCGCAGCGTATTCCCACCGTGAGGAATGGTACAAGGATGAGCAACGCCCCGGTCCGCAATCTCCGCACCATGCTGCGCCAGTTCCGCGAACGGGGCGAACTGGTGTGCGTGTCGGCGCGCGTCTCCTCCGACCAGGAGATCGCGGAGATCCACCGCCGCGTGATCGCCGCGCGCGGCCCGGCGCTGCTCTTCACCAACGTCGAGGGCAGCGGCTTCCCCGTCGCGACCAACCTCTTCGGCACGAAGGAACGCACGGAGCTCGCCTTCGGCAGGCGCCCCTTGGACTTCGTCCGCGACGCCGCCCGCTTCGCCTTCGAGGCGCTCCCGCCCACTCCGGCGAAGCTCTGGGAGTTCAAGCACCTCGGCTTCCAAGGGCTCCGCGTGGGCCTCAAGCGCGGGCGAGGCGGCCCGGTCCTGGATGCGGTCCAGCGCCCCGCGCGCCTCACGGAGCTGCCGCTGCTGAAGCTCTGGCCCGACGACGGCGGCCACTTCGTGACGCTGCCGCTCGTCCACACTCAGCACCCGGAGGACGGGAAGCCGAACCTCGGCATGTACCGGATGCAGCGCTACGACGACCGCACCACCGGCATGCACTGGCAGATCGGCAAGGGGGGCGGCTTCCACTACGGCGTGGCGGAGGCGAAGAACCGGGCGCTCCCGGTGAACGTCTACGCCGGTGGGCCCCCGGCGCTGATCCTCTCCGCCATCGCACCGCTCCCCGAGGGCATCCCCGAGCTGCTCCTCGCCTCGCTGCTGCTCGGCGAGCGCCTGCCGCTCTGCGAGAACCCCAGCGGCCCGCTGCCGCTCGTCGCCGAGGCCGAGTTCGCCCTCGTCGGCGAGGTCGCCCCGCGCCTGCGCCGCCCCGAGGGCCCCTTCGGCGACCACTACGGCTATTACTCGCTCACGCACGACTACCCAGTCTTCCAAGTGAGGGCGGTCCACCACCGCCGCAACGCGATCTGGCCCGCGACCGTGGTCGGCAAGCCGCGCCAGGAGGACTTCTTCATCGGCGATTTCCTCCAGGAGCTGCTCAGCCCGCTCTTCCCCCTCGTGATGCCGACGGTGCGCGACCTGTGGAGCTACGGCGAGACCGGCTTCCACGCGCTCAGCGCCGCCGTCGTCCGCGACCGCTACGCGCGCGAGGCGATGTCGTCCGCCTTCCGCATCCTTGGCGAGGGCCAGCTCTCGCTCACCAAGTTCCTCATCGCCATCGACCAGCCGGTGCCGCTGCGCGACTTCCGCCGCGTCCTCCAGCACCTCCTCGAACGGACCAACCCGGAGACGGACCTCTACATCTTCGGCAACCTGTCGATGGACACGCTCGATTACGCCGGCCCGGAGGTGAACAAGGGGAGCAAGGGCGTGTGGCTCGGCCTCGGCGAGAAAAAGCGCGAGCTGCCCGGCGAGTTCCGCGGCGACCTGCCGCAGGGCGCCCGCGACCCGCTGCCCTTCTGCCCCGGCTGCCTCGTGGTCGGCGGCGCGCCCTACGCGGAGGAACCGGAACAGGCGAAGCGGATCGCAGCCGATCCCGCCTTCCAGGGCTGGCAGCTCCTCGTACTCTGCGACAACCCGCGGCAGGCCACCGCGTCGGTGCCCGCGTTCCTCTGGACGGCGTTCACGCGCTTCGAGCCCGCCGCCGACATCCACGCCGCGTCCGAGCGCTTGGTGCGCCGCCACGTCGCCTTCAGCGCGCCCGTCGTCATCGACGCGCGGATGAAGCCCTGGTACCCGCCCGAGGTCTTCGCCGCGGAGGACGTGAAGAAGCGCGTCACGGAGCGCTGGCGCGAGTACTTCCCCGGCGGCAAGGTCGAGATGGGCGACAGCGACTACGGCGACCTGCTGGGCTAGCGCAGGCGGCCCCCCTCGAACTCCGGGCTGTCGCGCCAGCGATACCCGCCGAAGGCCAGCCCCGCACCCACCAGCGATCCAATTCCCGCGCCGAGGAGGAGTCCGATCCTCGCGCGGCGCTCCGCGATCTTGTTGGCCGTCGCGAGATCGCGGCGCGCCTCGTAGGGGGCCCTGCGACCCGATGCGGACGAACCGCCCTGCCACCAGCCGAACCCTGCGAACAGCGCGGCGCTCGCAGCCACCACCAAGAGCTTCACCAGCATCCCCGCGCCGGGGGACTCCTTGAGGTCGTTGCGTCCGCCGACCGGCTTGAAGTCGTCCCAGGGGGTCTTGTTGCTGTCGCGGTTCGCCATCGGGGTTTTAGTCACCTGATTGTATTGGGAGTCGTGTGCCGAATCGCTGCTTCCACTCTCAAAGCCACCGGAACCACCGCAGCCAGTCCACGTCCTCGCTGCCGTCATTCCACAGGTTTGGCCGCCCCAGTAGCATCACCGCCACTCCGCCGCCAAGGAGCGCTCCGCCGAGGCCCCCGGGCAGTGCGACACGCTCGGTCCGGGCGCGGGCCTCGCCGGCCGGGTCGGCCGTCTCACTCTTGCCCGCGGTGGAACTCAGCACCCACCAACCGGCTGCGCCGAGTAGCGCGGCGAAGACGGCCACCACGAGCACGCGCGCCAGTACACCGCCGAGCCGATCGCTATTCAACGCCGCGCCTCCAGATCCCGGCGACACGCCACAGGCCCAATGCCGACGCCGCACCCAGCGCGGTGCCCACGCCAACCAGCAGCGCGGTCCCGTCCATCCACCAGCCACAGAAGGCCCCGCCCGCGAGCGCGCCCCCCGCCGCAACGGCGGCGAGTACCAGCCGCGACGCGCTCCGTGCGCGGCGCCGCAACGCCTGGGTTGGCGCTGGGAGCGGCACGCCGTCCTGCGACGGCGAGAACTCCTCCCACGGGTCGGGGTCGTTGTGGTGTCGCTTCATGGCGGTTGCGTTCTCCGGCGACCATCGCGCAGGCGGCGCTTCCCCGCAAGCCGCATCGCGCCGCCGGGACAAAACCGTTGCCCGGAGCGCCGCCCGCGCCCAGTCAGGACGCCGGGCGTGAAGGTGCCCCTCCGAATGGCTCAGCGCGTTGTCCCCCGCACCCTCAAGGGATTCCAGGACCACCTCCCCGCGAAGGCGATCCAGCGCCTGCGGCTCCTCGAGAAACTCGTTCCGCTGGTCGAGCGCTACGGCTTCGTGCCGCTCGATTCCCCCGCGGTCGAGCACCTCGATGTGCTGCTGGGCAGCGGCGGCGAAGGCGCCAACAAGGAGCTGTTCCGCTTCGAGTCGCCCGAGGAGGAGCCGGTCGCGCTGCGCTTCGACCTCACGGTGCCGTTCGCGCGCCTGCTGGCGCAGTACCCCGCGGAGCTGAAGCCCCCCTTCCGCCGCTACGCCTTCGGCCCCGTGTGGCGCGCCGACAAGCCCGGCCCCGGGCGCTACCGCCAGTTCACCCAGTTCGACTTCGACCACGCCGGCACCGCGGACGTCGCGGTGGACGCGGAGATCTGCTCGCTCATGTGCGAGGCGATGCGCGCCGTCGGCGTCGAGGAGCACCGCCTGCATGTGAACAGCCGACGCGCCATGGACGCGCTCCTCGCGCGCTGCGGCGTCGCCGACGCGGAGGGCCAGAAGGCCGTGCTCCGCGTGATCGACAAGCTCGACAAGGTGGGCGTGCCGAACGTGCGCCTCGAGCTCGGCCCCGGGCGCGTGGATGAATCGGGGGACAAGATCAAGGGCCTCGGCCTCGACGCGGCGGTGATCGACCGCATCGCCGCGGCGCTCGCGATCCCGCGCGGCACGCGCGCGGAGGTGGTCGCCTCGGTCCGCGAGTTCCTCGGCGGCACCGGCGCGGACGCGGTGGCCGAGCTGGAGGAGCTGGACGAGTCGCTCCGCGTGCTCGGCGTGGACGACGCGCACGGCGTGTTCGACCCGTCGCTGGCGCGCGGCCTCGAGTACTACACCGGCCCCGTCTTCGAAATGAAGCTCCCCGCCGCGCCGCAGTTCGGCACCGTCATGGCCGGCGGGCGGTACGACGGCCTCGTCGAGCGCTTCACGCCCAACGCGCTCGCGGCGACCGGCGGCTCCATCGGCGTGGACCGGTTGCTGGCCGCGCTCGAGTCGCTCGCGGAGGCGCCGCTTCCCGCCAGCACGGTTCAGGCGATGATCGTCGTGTTCAAGGGCGTGCCCAAGGCGCGCTACCTCGAGATGGCGGCGGAGCTGCGCCGCGCCGGCGTCAACACCGAGGTGTTCTTCGGCAAGAAGAAGGCGGGCGTCACGGAGCAGCTCGCGCACGCGAACGCGCGCGGCGTCCCCGTCGCGGTGATCGCGGGCGAGGACGAGCTGGCCCGCGGGGAGATCGCCGTGAAGGACCTCCTCGCCGGCGCCGCCGCCCGCGAAGGCATCGAGGACCGCGACGCCTACCTCGAGGCCGCCAAGGCCGGACAGCAGACCATCGCCCGCACGCGGATGGTTGACTATGTCAAGGAGCTGCTGGCCCGCCGCTAGCCGCCAACCCGCAGGCAAAGGAACCCCCATGCCCCCCTTCGACCCCAACTCAGCCGCGGCGCCCGGCTCCGGCATCTTTGGGCTGCCCTTCAACGAGGACGAGTCCGCGCTGGTGCTCTTCCCCGTGCCGTGGGAGGCGACCACCTCCTTCGGCGGCGGCACCGCGGAGGGTCCCGCCGCGATCCTCGACGCGAGCCACCAGGTCGACCTCGCGCACGCGCGGTTGGTGCGCCCCTACGAGGCGGGCCTCTTCCTGCGCGCGGAATCGACTGATGTGCGCCACGCGGCGGAGCAGGCGAAGGAGATGGCCTCCGGCGTGATCGAGGCCGGCGGCGCGGGGGACGACCCGAACCTCGCCGAGGCCGCCGAGCGCGTGAACGCGCTTTCCGAGTGGATGAACGGCTGGGTCGAGGGCGAGGCGGCGTCGATCTTCGCCGCCGGGCGCATCCCGGGGCTGGTGGGCGGCGACCACTCGACGCCGCTCGGCGCGTGGAAGGCCGCGGCGAAGGCCACCGGCGGCTTCGACCTGCTCCAGATCGACGCGCATATGGACCTCCGCAAGGCGTTCGAGGGTTTCCACTACTCGCACGCGTCGATCACCTACAACGGGCTCGAGGAGATCGCCGCGATCCGCCGCTGCGTGCAGGTCGGCATCCGCGATTTCTGCGACGAGGAGCGCGACTACGCCGAGGCCCACACGGGACGGGTGAGCGTGTTCTACCAGTGGATGCTCGACAACGCCGCCTTCGCCGGCGAACCGTGGGGCGCGAAGGCGGGGCGCATCGTCGAGCAGCTCGGCGACAACGTGTGGATCACCTTCGACATCGACGGGCTCGATCCGGCGCTGTGTCCGCACACGGGCACGCCGGTGCCCGGCGGGCTGTCCTTCGCGCAGGCGGTGTCGCTGATCGAAGCGGTCGCGCTGTCGGGGCGGCGCATTATCGGCTTCGACCTCAACGAGGTCTCGCCCGGGCCGGATGGCGGCGCGGGTTGGGACGCGAACGTCGGCGCGCGCGTGCTTTGGAACCTCTGCTGCTGGACGCTGCACAGCCAGGGCAAAGCGGCGCTGCGCGGCTAAGCGCTTGCCGCGCGGCTCGCCCGGCGCAAGGATCGGCGGCTGATGGGCGGACGTCACGTGGTCATCCTCGGTTCAGGCGTGTGCGGCCTCGCGGCCGCGCACCGGCTGCTTGAGCTGGACCCTGCGCGGTCGGTGACGCTGCTCGAGGCGGAGGACCGCCCCGGCGGCCTTGCCCGTTCGCTCACGCTCGACGGCCACGTGATGGATATGGGGCCGCACCGGATTTACACCGAGCTCCCCGACGTACAGGAATTCCTCCAGAACCTCGCCGGACCCGACCTGGTCGAGGTGCCGCGCGTGTCGCGCATGTGGCTCGGCGGGCGCTGGATCGAATACCCCCCCAAGCCGGTCGAGGCCACCATGGCGCTCGGGCTCGGGTCGGTGCTCAAGGCGGGCGCCAGCTTCGCCTGGCAGAAGACCGGCGGGCGCTTCGCCGACGAGCAGCACCGCCACGAGAGCTTCCAGTCGATCATGTCCGACGCCTTCGGCCCGGAGCTGTACCGCCTACTGGTCGGCCCCTACGCGGAAAAGGTGTGGAAGGTCCCCGGGACGGAGATCCACGCCGACATCGGGCGAGTGCGCGTGTCGGCTGGCGGGCTTGACAGGATGATCCGGCGCCTCCTGCGCCCTGAGCAACCGGGGCAAGAGACGGCGCTGAAGAAGTTCTTCTACATCGAGGGCGGCGTCGAGACTCTGGTTAGGAAGCTCCTCGACCGGATTGGCTCGCAGCGGGCGGACATCAAGTGCGGCTGCCAAGCCCGATCACTTGCACAGCGCGGAGGGTCGGGGTGGACCGTAGGCACCACCTTGGGGGACTTCGAGGCGGATCAGGTGATCTCGACGATCCCGATGCCGGACTTGGTGGGGATGCTCAAACCGGCGTTCCCGGACGCCAATGCGGACCGCGCCGCCTGCGAGCTGCGCTACATCGCGAACTTCCTGGTGGTGCTGATCGTCAATAAGAAAAGCTTGACAGATGCGCAGTGGCTCTACTTCCCGGGCCCCGACACGATCTTCAACCGGGGCTACCTGCCGAAGAACTTCCACTCGAGCATGGGCGGCGCTGAGCAGACTGCTCTTGTTCTTGAGATTACCTGCCACCGCGACGATCCCGTGTGGCGCATGACGGACCGCCAACTGATCGACCAGTCGGTGGCGGACCTCACCAAGATCGGGATGCTGAACAGCGCCGACGTCGCCGCGTCGATGGTCCACCGCATTCCCAACACGTACCCGCTGTACGACTTGGGTTACCGGGACCGGATGCAGGTGTTGATCGAGTACCTCGGCAAGGTGCCCGGGCTCATCTCAACCGGACGTCAAGGTCTCTACCTTCACAACAACATGGACCACTCGATCCACATGGGGTTCCGCGCGGCGGACTTCGCCGCGCAGGGTTCGCCCACGCCCGGCCTTGGGGTGTACGCGGAACTCTCGAAGTACCAGCACTTCAGGATTGTGGACTGAGTAGCGCCTTCACCGCGGCGCGCCCGGCCAGGTAACCGGACGCCCAGGCCCACTGGAAGTTGAATCCCCCCAAGCGTCCGTCCACGTCGATCATCTCGCCGCAGAGGTGCAGGCCAGGAAGGATGCGCGACTCCATGGTCGACGGATCGATTTCGCGGAGGCTCACGCCGCCGGCGGTCGTCTCGGCGAATGCATAACCCCGGTCGCCTTGCACGGTCAACTCGAGCCGCGCGAGCGATTCGGCCACCTGCCGCCGCCGCTCGCGGGGGAGCTGCGCCATCGGTGTGTCGTCGCCCCAGATTCCGGCGGCGCGCTCCGGTAACACGTAAGCCAAGACGCTTGACAGGCTTCGCTTGGGATGGTCGGCAGCCTGCGCGCGCAGCCACTGGTCGGATGCCTCAACTGTGGGGAACTCGGGCAGACCCCAGAAGAGCTTGGGCTTACCACCCTTCGCCGCTTGCAGGTAGTGCCGCGAAGCATTCAGCGCGGTTGGCCCGCTGAGGCCGAAGTGCGTGAACAGCAACGAGTCGCACCACTCGAACAGCTCGCGCCCGCCTTCATCCTCGACGCGGAGCCGGGCCTTGATGGTCACGCCGCTTAGCTCGGCGAAGGCTCCCGCAGGTCCAGGAACTTGACGCAACACCAGCGGCGAGAGCGCGGCGGTTGTTGGCAGGATCGCGTGGCCCAGTCGGCGGAGCTCCTGGAGCCCCCAACCGTCACTGCCGGACTTGGGCAGCGAAAGTCCCCCGGTCGCCATGATGAGGCAGCGCGCTTGGTAAGTGGTTCCGGCTGACATGGTGATCGCCCAGACGCTCCCGGGCTCGATCCGATCGACGCGGCAGCCGGTGCGGATCTCGGCGCCGGTGCGCTCGACAGCACCGAGCAGCGCGTCGAGCACCGTCCGCGCGCTATCCGTCACAGGGAAAAGCTTGCCGGTCTCTTCTGTCTTCAGTTCCACGCCGAGGCCGCGCATCCACTCGACCGTGCGGTGCTCGTCGAAGGCGCGGAGGACGCTGCGGACCATGGGCTGGGGCCCGCCCCAATAGTCCTTCGGGGTGACCGCCCGGTGGGTGACGTTGCATCGCCCGCCGCCGCTGACGAGGATCTTGGCGCCGAGCTTGCGCGCGCCGTCCAGCACCGCGATGCGCAGGCGCCCCCCGGCCGCTTCGCCGGCGAAGGCCGCCGCGGTCAACCCCGCGGCCCCGCCGCCGATGATCGCGATGTCGAGCTCTTCCAAGAAAATCGGCACCCCCGGGGGTTGGCGCGCAAAAATCCGCCGCCGCCCCGCATAGGTCCCAACAGAGCCCCGCAAGGCAACGCCGACGATGACCCCCGATCCGATCACCGCCCCCGCCGCCGAACCCGCGCCCGAACTGCGCCGCCGCCTCCGCGACGGCCAGCCGGACGCCTTCGACGCGGTCGCGGTGGCGTTCTTCGGCGACCTGTCGCGCTATGCGCAGTCGATGCTCGGCTGCCCGGAGGCGGCGTTCGACGCGGTGCAGGAGGCGTTCCTGACTGTGCTTGAGCGCCACCGGCTCTACGATCCGGAGCGTCCGCTGCGGCCATGGCTGTTCGCGGTCTGCCGGAACTGCTGCCTGCAGCAGGCGCGGCGCCGCTCCGCCCACGAGGCGCGCGTCGTCAGCCTCGAAGCCACCGAGGAGGAAGTGCGCCGCCTCGCCGCGGACGCTCCTTCGCCGTCGGAGCTGGCGCGGCTGCGCGAGTCGGAGGAAGGCGCGCGGCGGCTTCTCGCCGAGCTTTCTCCCGAGCAGCGCGAGATCGTGGTGCTGCACCTGTTCGAGGAGTTCACATTCCGCGAGATCGGCGAACTGACCGGGCGCCCGCTGCAAGCGGTCGCCGCCACCTACTACCGTTCGCTCCAGCGCCTCCGCCGCGTCTTGGCGGAGTCGGGAGCGGGGAGCGTGTCCGATGTCCTCTAGCAACGCCCACAGCCTTGGCGAGCTGCGCGCCGCGCTGCGCGGGCGCTCCGCGTCCTTCGTCGCGGAAGTCGCCCACCAGCGCGGGCTCGCGGAGCTTCGCGATCCCGCAACGGGCACGGCGCGTCCCATCGAACCGGGCGTGCGCGTCGCGCGCGGCATGGTGGTCGCCGTCAAGACCGGCACGCTGCTGCTGCGCTTCGACGACGGCTCGGACGTGTGGCTCTCGGCCGGCGCGGAACTCGAGCTGGGCGGCTGGTCCGACGTGGGGCGCAGGCTTCGATTGGCGGCGGGCCGCGCGCTGGCGCTCGTGGCGAAGAACTCGCGGCGCCTGTTCGAGATCGAGACGGAGTTCGCCCGCGTGCTGGTCACGGGCACCGCGTTCGAAGTGGATCTCGCCAGCGCCTCCGCCCGCGTGGCGGTGCTGCACGGCAGCGTCGAGGTGGCGTCGGAAGGCGTCACCGTCGCCGCCGCGAGCGGGCGCGCGGTGCAGGCGGCGCGGGGCCTCGCCCCCGTGGTCCGGCCCGCCTCCGGACGCGTCGCGGCGTGGCTGGACGGCATCGAGGCTTCGCGCTCCAACCCGGCGGTTTCGCCCGCCTACCGCGCCGCTGCGAAGCGGCTCGCACCTTCGACCCCCAACACCATCCAGGAGATGGCCCCCATGCTGAAGTACACCCTCGCGGCGGTCGCCGCACTCGTCCTGATCGGCGGCGCGTTCCTGTTCGCCACCTCGAAGAGCGTCTCGGTCGAGCGCACCGCCTCGCCCGCGGAATCGGCGGGAGCCGCCCCGTCGGATGTGCTCTCCTCTCCGGCCGCCATGTCCGCCGGCGGAGCCCCGCAATGGAGCTCGGCGGCGCCGACCACGGAGAGGCAGGAGCGCCGCGAGGTGCGGCTGCGGCTCGCCGACGGCACCGAGGTCTCCTTCGACCCCACGGACCCGGAGGCCATGGAGAAGGCGACCGCGTCGCTTCCCGAGGACATGCGCGCCCAGATGCGCCAGATCGCCGAGCGCGCCATGTCGCAGACCGGCGGCGCGCCGGACGGACTTCCGGGCCTTGCGGATTCGGACCATGCGGCCCTCATGCGCGAGTCGGAGAACGCCGGCGCCCTGGTGCGCGACCTGATCGCGCAGGGCATGAGCCCCGAGGAGGCCGGGAAGGTCGTTTCCGCGGGCCTGAGCGACAGCTTGCAGAAGCAGATCGGCGACAAGGCCAAGATCTCCGCGCAGGTCGTCCCCGGCAAGGAAGGCGACCAGCAGCGCATGATGCTGTTCGTCGGCGTCGAGGCGGAGGACAAGGGCGCGCCGAGCCCCACCGCGACCCCCGCCGCCAAGCAGTGACCGCGCCATCCGCGCCCGGAGCACATCCATGAAGGCCTTCACACTCATCGAGCTGCTGGTCGCGGTGGCCGTCATCGCGATCCTCGCGGCGATCGCGGTCCCCAACTTCCTCGCGGCCCAGACGAGGTCGAAGGCCGCCGCGGCGGTCGCCGACCTGCGCACGATCCGCACGGCGCTCGAAGCCTACGCGGTGGACGAGAACACCTACCCGCTGAACGCCGGCGGGATCGGCCTGCCCGGCGCATTGCTCAACCTCACGCGCCCCGTGGCCTACTTGACGGCGCTGCCGGTGGACCCCTTCACGGAGGCGGGGACGAACTACTTCTACCTCGCCGCCGCGCGGGTCTCGCCGCTCTCGGAGGAACGCTACGGCAAGTTCGTCCTGGCGAGCGTCGGACCGGACCGCAAGCTGGACACGACGCTCTCCTCCGCGCTGCGGTACGACCCGACCAACGGGACGGTGAGCGACGGCGACATCCTCTACACGCACCGGGACGGGACGGAGGCGGCGTCCAGATAGCCGCGTCGGCGCGGTGGCTTTCCCTTGCCGGAAGGGCCGGACGCGTTCCACCCTGAAAGAGCGCGTCCGGCGCCTATCCCCCCAAGTGAGCACAATAACCGAGACATGGCGATTCGCAACCAAGCAGCGTCCGTGGCCGCGTGCCTGACGATCCTCGCGGCGCTAACGGCCAGCGCCGCGGCCGATGCCCGCAAAGACCGGATCAACCAGCTCATCGAGAGCATGCGTTCGAGCTTCCCCGCCCAGGAAGGAGGCCTCGGCTACTGCGTCGAGTGGGGTGACAAGGCCTTCCTGCTCGCTCCGGAGACAACCTTCGAGCAGTACCAGCTCTTCGTCGAAGCGCTGCCGCCGCTCGAGAACAACCGCTACCAGTGGAGCGGGTCCCGTTGGACCACCACCTCCACAGACGGTTCCGTCGCGTTGCGGCAGCCGATGACGCTCACTTGGAGCTATGTCCCCGACGGCACGACCATCCCCAATGGCGGATCCGGCGACCTGTTCTCCGGACCGAGCGAGCTTTACGCCGTCCTCGATGCCGAGTACGCGACGCGCGGCGGGCGGGCTCAGTGGCATCTCAACTTCACCAACGCCTTCAACCAGTGGGGGAACCTCACGGGCATCACGTATGCCTACGCCGGAGATCCGGACACAGGCGACGACGGCGCCTCTTGGCCGGGCACCCCGGGTGTCGTAGGTGTTCGCGGCGATATCCGCATCGCGATGCGCAACATCGACAACGGCAGCAACGTCCTGGCCTACAACTTCTTCCCCACGACCGGAGACATGCTGCTGGACTCAAGCGAGCGCTCGCTCTGGCGCAGCACCACCAGTTCTTTCCGCTCGATCCGCAACATCGTCACGCATGAGCACGGCCATGGACTCGGCTACAACCACGTCGATCCGATCAACAACTCGAAGCTGATGGAGGCCTTCTTCAGCACCGCCTTCGACGGTCCGCAGCAGGACGACATCCGCGCAGGGCAGTTCGTCTACGGCGACAACTTCGAGTCGAACGCCACCACTGCGACGGCCAGCGACATCGGAGTCATCGCGGTGGCACCCGCTGTGACGACTGTCACCAACCTGGCGATCGAGACGAACGGCTTGGTGGACAATTACCGGCTTCCGCTCCCGGCGTTCTCCTCGCTCAATGTAACGGTGACGCCGGTTGGCACAACCTACTCCCAAGGTCAGCAAGGCGGCTCCACGAGCACCGTTAACGCGCTCACGATCCACAACCTCCGTTTCCGCATCATCGCGCCGGACGGGACGACAGTCATCACAACCGTCGACAATTCCGCGGCTGGAGTCGCGGAGTCGGTCTCGGGCCTCGACCTCTCCGCGTTCGGCGCCGGCACCTACTTCCTCCAGGTCGACGAGAACTCAAGCTCGAACGATATCCAACGCTACCAGTTCACGGTGAGCTACACCGCGGCACCCCCCACGAGCGCCTCGGACGCTTGGCTCGACCTCGAGTAACCCTGAATCTTCCAAGCATCGCCAGCAACGAAGCAGGGCCGCCTTCCCATCCGGGAGGCGGCCCCGCTTCGTTCCGAGCATCGGGGTTTTGGCTTCCCGTGGAGGGTGGGGCGAAAAACGAAAGCGGGCGCTCCGGGGGGAGCGCCCGCTGTTCATTCTTGGGAGGGGGAGGGCCCCTTGCGGGGCCCTCCGACAGTGAGGCGGGGAGCCTGAAAGACTCTCAGGTGCACCGGCCGGGTGGACCACCGGCTCACGTTCTCGAAGCGGGAGACACCCATTGGGAGCTCCCAAATCGCACCTCCGACTTCGGGTCAGTTCGCGGAGAGCAGCCGGAGCTGCGCCTTGCGGACCGCCTTGGCGATACGGCTCTGGAGCCGCGCCGCCGTATTCTTCTTGATGAGCCCCACCTTGGCGGCCTTGCCAAGCTTCGCTTGGGCGGCCTGCACGGCGGGTGCGATGCTCTTGATCGCCTCGACCGTCGACGCGTCGGGGCGGGAGTTGTCGGTGACGCGGCGCACGCGCTTGATGGCGGTGCGCATCGCCGAGCGCTGCGCGCGGTTGTGGACGCGGCGCTTGGCGGCTTGGCGGGTGGCCTTGCGGGAAGAGGGCTTATTGGGCAACGCGATGGATTCCTTGAGGTCGGACTACGACGCGCGCATTCCGCGCTAGAAAAAGGAAAGTCTCCCGGGACGCCCCGCGAGTCAACCCCGATCTGGCATCCCGCGCGCCGATTTCGCCGCCGTTAACGCGCGCCCGAGGAACGCGACGGAGGCACCACCGGCGCGCCGCCCCGGCGCAGCGTGTCAAGCGCCGCCTGCGCGATGCCCGTCACCGGGCTGTCGACCGAAATCTGCGCTGCGATGGAAAGGTGGCGCTCCGCCGTCGGCCGATCGTTCCCGAGCAGCGCCGCCATCGCGAGGTGGTAGTGCGCGTCGATATCGTTCGCATCCACGGCCAGGTGCGCCGCGAGCGCGTCCGCCGCCGCGCGGTGGTTCCCGAGGTGGTACAGCGCCATGCCGCGGAGGTAGCCGAGCCGCCCCTCCCCGGCGCCCCAGCGCGCGGGGTCGCCGCCGCGGTTGGCGAGGCCCCGCGAGGCGGCCGCCAGCGCCTCGAGGTCGCGCCCCTCGGCGAAGAAGCGCTCCGCCGCGCGCGCGTCCTCCGTGGCCTGGCGCAGCGCGCCTTGCGTTTCGCCCGGCGGGGGTGGCGGCACCGGCGGCGCGGCGCGATGCACCTCGTCCCAAGCGGCGTGGAGCGGCGCGAACGCCTCCGCCATGGCGCCGTCGCCGACCCACAGCGGCACGTCGCCCTGGCTGAGCGCGCCATTCGTCGGGTCGTAGCTGGCGAGCCGCGGGTCGAGACCGGTCGCCGCCCAGGGCGCCCAGTCGCTCGCGGGCGCGGGATCGAGCATCGGCCCCGGCAGCGGGAGCTGCACCACGCCGTCCTGCCCCGCGCTGACCAGCAGCGCGCCGGCGTTGCCCGCGCGCGCCCAGCGCAGCGGCGAGCCCGCGGCGAACGGATCGTCCGGCACCGCGAACCCGGGGATCGGCGGGCCGTTGCGCACCGAGCCGTCGCGGTCCACGAAGGGAAGCGTCGCCTCGCCCGCGGCCAGCTCGGGCACGTAGCCGTTGGCGGCGCGGTACTCGGCGAGGCGCGCGGCGGCGTCGGCGCGGGTTGCTTCGAGGCGCTCGTACAGCGGGGCGGTTTCGCGGGCGCGGGCGGCTTCGAGCTGGCTCATGCGCAGGTCGCGCAGCGCGTCGGCGATGAACGGCGAAGCGCCCGCGAGGATCGCGAGGGCGCTGTAGACGCGTCCGGCGCCGGGTTTCTCCGGCCCCGGGAACAGGAGCCCGAGGAGGCCGAGCACAAGGCAGAGCACGAAGAGCGGCACCGCCGCGGCGTCGGCGCCAAAAAGCGTGGCGCCGAGCGCGAGCATGCCCGCGAAGCCGGCGATGGAGGGCACGAGGTTCATCGGAGGCGCGTGTCGGCAGGGGGCATGCAGCGAGGAGACGCGCGCAGGCATGGCGCGTCAAGCGGGGCGTCCCGATCCGCCCACCCGCCCCCTACGGGGTTTCGAGCGTCCAGTCATAGACGATGCCGCCCATCGGCGACGGCCCGCCGATCTGCCGGATCATCCTCATGTACTTGGGAAAGGGGCGCCCGTCGATGCGCACGTAGGAGTCCACTTCCACCTGGACGTGGAGCTGACCGTCGTTGGTCTGGTAGGTGATCGAGGAGAGCAGGCCGTCGGGGGTGTTGGTGCGCTCGGAGACGGTGACGGCGTCCTCTTCAGCGCGTTCCAAGATACTTTGAACAAGCAAATGCGGAACGTAGATAGCAACATGCCGAACATCTGTATAAGTGTTTGAGATTCTGTTTGGGACATACTCTCCCCAGATTCGCCCGTCAGGGTAACGACGAATCCAAAGATCCGGAAGAAACTCGACGTCCGATGCAGTCTGCCAGTAAGACTGATCTGGTAATCGCGTGAAACGCCCTGGACCTAGCGTAAGCGTCGCTCTGGTGTCGCTCGAACCATCATCAAAGAACGCGATGTCGATAGCGTATTCTTCACAAGCGCACACTAGAGAGGATAGCGGGTGAACACACTCCGGAGAGTACTCTATCCTGTCAAGTCTCACAGATCCTATAGACTCTCTCCCGATCATCTCTTCTCCGGGAGGCGACTCGTAGTACACCTTAAGGCCGTAAGCGATCTTACTTAAGGGGGTGGCGATGGCCGAATACCCTTTGCTCCCCCGGATGAGTTTGGGACGTTCCGAAGGAAAGGCAAGAGGGTCTCTCGTCGAGTGGAGCAGTTCCTGGCGCTTGAACTGCTTGCCTGTATCCTTTATCGACTTCAGGCGTCGTTCTCCCTCTGCTTGCCACTGACGAAGAGATTCTGGCGACTGATCGACGGGACTTCGACCATCTTGTGTCCCACCTCCTAGTTTCTCGTCACCGCTGCCGTCTTGGCAGGAACAAACGAAAGAGAGTAGGAACGCGATGGCCACCCCACTCAACCGACCGCCGCTGGAAAGCTGCCCGCCTCCACCCGCCAACAGCTTCCTCGGCTTGATCGGGCACCCTCTCAAAGGTATCCCATCCCGTCATCTTCACCGATTTGACTATCTGCAAACTCTAATCCGCAAGCATAATGTTGGAACGGTCGCATTCTCCCGGTCGTCCTACAACCACATCCCATCTGTTCCGTGTAGACGAGATACTGCCAAGCACAGCGCGCCTCCGCCAACAAGGTCGAAGTCACGATCCTGTGTGACTGACTACCGGAGTACGCGACATCCCAAAAGCAGGATCCGGTACATCCCGAATCCTGGGACTCCCCCTCGCAGGTAGAGTACAACGAGAACTCTACCTCTAGCCCGCACGGGTTCACCGCCGCCTCCGCCGTCCTCTTTGTCGCCACCAACAGGAGGGCGCATGCGCCCAGAACCGAGATCACCGCGAGCAACTTTGCCATGTGCTGAAGCTCTCCTTGAATGTGCGGCGGGCGAGGGGTTCTCGCAGACGCCACGGAGAGAGAGAGAGAGAGAGAGAGAGAGCAAGCACTTTTTTCGGGACTTTCTTCGGGGATTGAACCGCTTGAACTTCCTCCCCGCCCCCCAACGCGAGCCCGGCCCCCTCAATCCCGCTGCAGCACCACCACGGTGACGTCGTCCTCCCAGGGGGCGGGGCCGCGGTGGGCGTCCGCGGCGGCGAGGAGCGACGCCAGCACGTCGTCGGGGCCGGCGTGGCTTGGCGATTCGCGCAGGATGCGCAGGATCGGGTCGTGCCCGAGGAGGCGCCCCGCCGGGTCCATGCACTCGCGCAGGCCGTCCGTCAGCACGATGAGGCGTTGGCCCGGTTCGATGGAGCCTTCCACGGCGGGCTTGCGCACCTTGAGCCCCGGGAAGAGGCCCAGCGGCGGGGAGTTGGTCGGCAGCAGCTCGGGCTCGCCGCGCCCGACCAGCAGCGAGGGCTCGTGCCCCGCGGAGAAGTGGCGGAAGCGGGCGCGCGAGGCGTCGATCTCGAGCAGCGCCAGCGTGAAGAACTCGCCGTTCGGCAGGTCGTCGCACAGGCGGTGGTTCAGGCGCTCGATGATCTCCTCCAGCGGGTGCCCGTGGTCCACGAGGAGGCGCAGGTTCGCGCGCGCGGAGGCCATCATCAGCCCCGACTCGAGGCCGTGGCCGCTGATGTCGCCTACCGCCACCCAAAGCGTGTCGCCGCGGCGGATGAAGTCGTAGTAGTCGCCGCCGACATGCTGGCTCATGATGTTGCGCGCCGCGCTGCGGAAGCCCTCGCAGGACGGGGTGGTGCGGGGCAGCAGGCTCGCCTGCAGCCGCGAGGCCAGGCCGATCGCGCCGCGCAGCCGCTCGGTTTCCTCCAGCGACGCCACCATGTTGTTGAAGTGGTCCGCCACCTGGCCCACCTCGTCGTAGGTGCGGATCGCGATCCGCGCGGAGAAGTCCCCCTTCGCCACGCGGTCCAGCGCCCCGCGGAAGCGCGCCGCCCGGCTCGCCAGCCGCAAGCCGCCGAAGAGCGCCATCGGCGTGAACGCCAGCGCGAACAACAGAATCGGCCACACGAAGCCCGAGACGTAGTGCCACACGAACCCGGTGTCCTCCGCCTGGTAGTACGCCATGGTGAGGCGCGCGTCCGACAGGTCCCACCCCTCGCGCGCGGCGGCGTCGCGCAGCCCCGGCCCGAGGAGGTGCGCCACTTGGCACTGCACGAAGAGCACTGGCAGCGAAGCCGCGGTATCGTCCTCGCCGCCGGCGGCGAAGTTGGTGAACCGCTCGCCGGGCGGAAGCGCGGCGGGGAACTCGCCGGCGAAGGGAAGCTGCCGGTCCGCCCCTCCGAACGCGGAGGTCGCCAGCACGCGCCACGCGCCCTCCTTGCGCGCGACGAGCGCGAACTCCTGCACCGGCGCGGTGCCTTGGCGCTCCGCGGCCTCCTGCGACGATGTCCAGATGGTGCGCAGGAGCGACTCCATCGCGGGCGATGGCCCGCGCGCGCGCCGCTCCATACCGGCCGCCTCCAGCGCCGCCGTGTCCAGGTGCTCGGGAGCGAAGACCGCGAGGTCCGCATGCAGGTCGCGAAGCAGCGTACGGACCTCGCGGAGGTATTGCTTGGAAAGCAGGTACGTCAGCAGTCCGCCGAACGCCAGCGCCACGACGCAGACGAACGCGACCACCTGCGCCGCGACCGGGAACAGGACCGGGCGGACCGGCCGCCCGAAGGACGCCGAGGAGGAGGGGGTTCCCTCAGCCACCCGCGGCCTTGCGCGCGCGACGCGCGTCGATGAACGACTTCACCATCACTCCCATCACCGCCCACGACAGCACCGCGTTGGTTAGTAGGAACAGCGCGACGGTGCGCTTGTCGGGGTCCTGGAACGCGATGAAGAAGCGGATCGAGGTCGGCAGCGCGATCAGCAGCAGCAGCACCACGAAGAGGTGCATCAGGTGTTTGCGCAGGCGCTCGTTGGCGAGCGCGATGCCGCAGCACATGGCGCCGGCCATGCCGAAGGCGCTGCCGAGCAGCGCCGTCCTGCCCCCCGTCAGGTAGTAGCCCGCGAGGCCGATGAGGATCATCGCGAGGCTGTAGGCGAGGCCGATCTTGGGTGCGTTCATGGGAAGGCGCTCCTGCGGTTGGCGGTCGCGCCGCCGGGGGGATCCCAGCGCGTGCGACGCCCCGGCGCGAGCGAAACCGGGGCCCGAGTTCGTCAGGCGAAGCCCCGCAGCCAGCGCAGCGCGGCGTCCTGGTCGCCGCCGGTGAGCTGGTGCCCCGTCGGGAACCAGCGGTGGTCCAGCTCGGCGCCCGCGGCCTCGAGCGCCGCGGCCAGCCGCCGCGCGCTTTCCGGCGGGCAGATCGGGTCGCGTTCGCCGGAGAGCGCCAGCACGCGCGACGGGGCCGCCCCCGCCGCGGGCGCGTCCGCGAACATCATCATCGGGCGCAGCAGCACCGCACCCGCGAACACGCCCGGGAACAGCAGCATCATCGCCGCGGCGATGTTGGCGCCGTTCGAGTACCCCACCGCGACAAGGCGGCGCCCCGCGAGGCCGTGCGCCTCCGCCGCCTGCGCGAGGAACCCGCGGAGCGCCTCGGCCTCGCCGCGGATGTTCTTCTCGTCGAACACGCCTTCCGCGTAGCGGCGGAAGAACCGGTTCGCCCCGCCCTCCGGCACCCGCCCGCGCGGCGACAGCACCGGCGCCGCCGTCAGGTCGCCGAGGAAGCCCAGCATCGCGTACTCGTCGCCCCCCGTCCCGTGGAAGCCCACCGCGGTCCAGCCCGGGTCGCCCGTCCGCGCCGGAACATGCGCGTAGTGGAAGCCTGCGAGGTGCCCCCCGCCGATGTCCGCCAATGTCATGGCGCGCGCCCTTTCGCCTTAGAAGTCCATGCCGGAATCCAACTCGTCCATATCGCCCGCCAGCGGCTCCGTATGCAGCAGGAAGCCCTCGATGCCGGCCCGCGCCCATTGCGGCGGCGACTCGCGCAGCGTGTCGGCGTCGCGCGCCGCGACCTTGATCGGGCCGGGTGGCAGGCCGGTCAGCTCGAACTCGCCTCCGGGGCCGATCGGCGCCTCGACCCGGTAGAGCGACGTGCCCTCCCAGGACGACAGGAGGACCGTGCCGCGGGTGAGCGCCGAGCCGTCGCCGCGCAGCACGCGCCCGCGCAGCACCCCCGCCGCGGGCAGCGAGAAATCCGCCACTCGGCGCGCGGCGAAGCTCCCGGTTTCGACGCGCACCGCCGCCGGCGCCGCCAGCAGCCGGCCGCGCCCCACCGTTTCGCGCAGGTCCCAGTCCCCCGGGAGCGACCCCGGCGTGACCGCGTACTTCCCCGCCCAGAACGTGCCTTCCGCCCCGGTCGCCTCCACGGTGAGGCGTCCTTCGATCTGCATCTTCTCCGCGTCGAGGCGCCCCTCGTACCGGACCACGCCGGGCAGCCCGCCGCTCCCGCGGTCGCGCCGCTCCATGCGCACCGTGTCGCCCTCGAGCGTAATCCTGAAGTCGGACGAGTACCCGCCGGGCCACGGCTCGACCACGCCCTCGCCGGTGCCGTCCGCGCCCATCGCCGAGATGAAGAACTCCCCCGAGTCGCGCCGCTCGGAGGTCGACGCCGGAAGCGCGACCGCCGTGAACCGCGTCGCCGTCTCGAACGGCCCGAGGCTCCAGCGCCCCTCCGCGTCCGCCAGCGCGCGGGCCACCTCGCGACCCCGCGGGTCCGCCAGCACCACCGAGGCGCCGCCCGCCGCGGCCCCGTCAGGGCCGCTGATGCGCCCCGCCAGCGTGACGCCCGCACGCAGCCGCAGCTCGATGCCGCCGCCGCCGCGCTCCGCCTCGGAAAGCGGACGCCGCACCGGCAGCCACTCCGGCGCCATCGCCTCGACCACCGCCTCCTCCACCTCCTCCGGCACCGCGCGCAGTTCGAAGGTGCCGTCGGTCTTCACCCGCTCGCGCTGCCATCCCGTCGGCGACGAGAACACGATGCTCGCCTGCTTCGCCGGATTGCCCAGCGGATCGAGCACCACGCCCTTCAGCGGCGCCGCGGGCTCCAGCACGATGTCCTGCCCCTCCAGCAGCTCCGCCTGCTCCGGAACGATCTCCAAGAAGCCGTCGGTGAAGCCCGACTTCGAGAAGCGGATCGTGGTCGGCGAGCCCACGGGGAGGCCGAAGAACTCGTACGCGCCGCCGCGCTCGCTGGTGGAGCCCGACATGCCCGGCGCGCTGATCGACACGCCCTCCAGCGGGTTGCCGCCCCGGTCGCGCACCGTGCCGGTCGCCGCGGCCCCCGGCTCGACGACGAGATCCACGCGGACCGGCAGCTCCGCCGAGTCCGCGCGCACGATCTTCAGCGCCTCCACGAAGCGCGGCGAGCGCGTGTTGAACTGCAGCCCGAAGCGCGGGATGGCGAACTTGGACAGGTCGAAGGAGAACTCGCCGTTCGCGTCGGTGCGCGTGCGCAGCACCTCGACCTGGCGGCGGATCCGCATGTCGGTGACTTCGAGGATCACCTGCACGTTCGATGCGGGGCCGTCGGCGGTGCGCACGGAACCGTCGGCGCGGAGCGGGTTCTCCGGCGCGGCGAACTCGTCGTTGAGGTCCTCGATGCGGAGGTCCTGCGCCGGCGCCGCGCAGGCCCAGAGCGCGAGCAGCAGCGCGAGCAGTGTGCGGAGCGCCATGCGCGCCCTTTCCCCTTAGTCGGCCCCGGGGGGATCGCTCCGGGCGAACCCGACGGAGAGGCCCAGATGGTCCGAGGCCCCGGCGCCGAAGAATCGCGCCGAGCGGGCTACAAAGTGCTCCGAAGCGAACGCATGGTCAATCTGCCAGATGGGCGCTTCCGCGGGCCAAGTGGCGAGGTGGCGCGGCCCGTCCGGCGCCACCGAGAGGTCGGTCCATCCGGCGAACGCGCGGCGCAGCAGGCGGCTTTGCCGCGGCGTGTTGAAGTCCCCCACCACCACAGAGGGGAGCCGCTCCGCCGCGAGCACCCCTTCCAGCTCGGCGAAGAGCGCCGGCGCGTCGCGCTCCAGCGGCCACGGGAAGTCCACTAGGTAGAACGCCGCCGGCCCGCCGCCGAGCTGCGCCTCGCTGCGGAAGATGTAAGCCCCCGCCCCGCTTTCGATCCGCCGCGTCGCCCCGAGCGGCGCCCGCGCCGCAACCGCCAGCCGCCGCGCCACCACCCACCGGTACTCCGGACCCAGCGACCGCTTCAGCTCCTCCGGCACGCGCCCGTTCACCGTCGCCTCCAGCAGGCCGACCACATCCGGGCGCTCCGCCCGCAGCAGCTCGCCGATCCGCTTCGGCGACGCGCTGTTGTAGGTCTGCACGTTGAAGACGACCGCCCGGACCTCGCCCTCGCCCGCTTCGTCCGGACCGCCCGGCGGCAGCAGCGCGGGCTGCTCGCGGAGGACGCCCAGCGCGCCCAGCAGCATCGCCGCCCCGGCGAGCCCCGCCCGCGCCGACCGGCGGCCGGGCAGCACCAGCGCGCCCAGCAGCGCCGGCAGGACCGCCGCCGCCGCCGGCAGGTACACGAACGGCAGCAGCACCCGCCACCCATCGCCCGGCCACCAGCGCCCCGCAAGCGCCACCAACGCCGGCGCCAGCAGGCACGAGCCCGCGACAAGCCGCGCGCGGCGCCGGAAAGGGGTCGGTCTGGTCGGATTGCCCAAGGCGCGCGTCCTCCCCCCGATCCACCGCCCCCCGCACCAAGACCGCCAAGCCGAATGCGAGAGGGCGGATGGACGGCCGGGACTGCGCACGATGTACTGCGCTCCCGCATCTGGATCACACGGTCACCCGTGTCACCCCCGCCCGGCGGCGGCTCCGGCCAGTTGCCCCGGGTATTCGGCTTGAAGCCCGTCGAGGCGTATGAGTACAGTCCCTACGGTGTGCCGACGATCCACTCGCGCGAAGCGGACGGATCGGCGCAGCTCCGGGTCTGGGACGAGGCGAAGGTGTCGGTAAGGGCAGCAAACGGAACGCTCTCCTCGAACGCCCGCGAAGGCGTGGCGGCGGGCGCCCTGCTCGCCCCGGCGGTCCGCACCACGCAGTCC
>JANRJK010000035.1:0-52395 GCA_033764015.1 Candidatus Sumerlaeia bacterium
CCTGACCGTCGGCGCCGGAGAGCGAGTACAGCGGATCGAGCAGCAGCGGCGAGCCGCCGGTCGACGGGTTCAGGCCGCAGCCGTTCGTGGTCGCGAGGTCGTACTCGACGACGAGGTCGGAACGCTCGTGCCGGTTCGACGAGGACTGGCCGCCGGCGCCGAAGCGGATGTTGTCGTTCCCGTTGTCGCCGTCGGTTCTGTTTGCGAACTGCAGGCGGAACTGCACGTTGCCGCTGAGCGGCACGACGGTCGGGTCGATGTCCACCCACAGCGCGTCGCCAACGGCCGCATCGACGAGCGCGGAGTTCGGGATCGTGGCGACTGGCGTGCCGCTGGTCGACGCGGCTTGGAAGTCGCCCGCCTGCCAGCCCGCCGTCGTGCCGTAGAACGGATCCGCGTAGTAGATCTCGAGGTCGCCCAGTCCAGAGACGTCGCCCGTCTTGCCGTCGACGGTCAGGCGGAGTTGGGCGGTGCGCGCCTCCGCGCCGGGGATCGCGGTGGCGAAGCCGAGGAGGCCGCGCTCGGCGCGATTGTTGACATTGTCACCGACCTGCGTGCGGCGCCCGGCGATCAGGACCTGCGAGCCGACGCCTGGCGTGGCGCCCTCGTAGAGGATCGCATCCTGGGAGAACTGCGAATCGAAGAAGATCGAGCCGCCGTCGTCGGCCCCGCCGCCGGCGGGTTCGCCGAAAAGCTGGAAGGGGAAATTCTCCCCTAGCCGAAAAACTGGGACCCCGCAGTTCCCCGCAATCAAGCCGTTGGGGGCCAGCCCAACGGAACTCTGCGCCCAATAAAGATTTAGAACGTTTTCGCAGGTGCCAATATTCGCCTTGAGCGTGGCATAGTACTCGCCCGCCGGAAGGGAGATTGGCGAATCGAAATTGGCCTCAACTAGCAGGATCTCAAACTCGGTGTTCACGGGCCAAGCTCCAAGCTCGGCGGTCTCGATCATCGTAAGTTCCCGGGACTCAAGGACGACGCCGCCAGGGACGCCGGAATCGTTCGACCGGATTTGGATACTCACCGTACCGTCCCAGAAGCTTTCGAAACGAGATTCCGCACCCCAAAATCGGATGCCGTTGAGCGCGGCGGGCGTGCTGAGCGCGAAATTGTCCGTGGGGCTGAAAAAGCCCATGCCGATGATATTGGGAATCGTACTAGGCCCCCCGGGGAGTCCTTGGTCGAACAGGAGTGGGCTGGAAAGGTCCGCCGCTTGGGCTGCGGAAACTAGCGCGAAAAGCCCCACCGCGGATACCGCGCAGCGGAGGAA
Source organism: Candidatus Sumerlaeia bacterium (assembly GCA_033764015.1). Lineage (GTDB taxonomy): Bacteria > Sumerlaeota > Sumerlaeia > SLMS01 > JANRJK01 > JANRJK01. The sequence goes on from JANRJK010000035.1 coordinate 1,271, forward strand.
GGGGGCTGGACTCGTCATGGAATGCACTTTCTTGAGGGGGTCGGATCGCGGTTTCAAGTGCTTAGAAGGTGATTTGGGTGGGCAAGAGCGATTGCCGACTTAGCGTATCGGAACTCGGGGCAACTCATGGATCCGGGCCGAAAGAGACGTTCAGCCCCGTGCCATTCCCCCACTTGGAGCGGCTCCTCGTGGCGCGGTGCGACCGGGCTCGGTCCCCCCCGCCTAGTAGGATTTTGGTAGAGCCTACGCCACCGCGTGCCAGACGCCTTCCCGCCCGCCGCGGCGGGAGAGGCGCCAGCCGAGCAGTAGGAGGCCGAAGACGAGGCGGCGGTCCGCCGGGGCGGGCTCGCGGAGGATGTCGACGCGCCAGCGTCCGGTGGCGGCGCAGGGGTAGCCGGCGAGGAGGCGCTGGCCGTCGGGGCCGTGGACGGCGATCTCCTCGGAGACGGCGTTGCCTTCGGCGCGGAGGACGCCGCCCTTGGCGCAGGTGAAGGTGAGGCGGAAGTCGCCGCCGATGAGTAGTTCGGTGGCGATCGAACCGCGGCGCCCGTCGGCGTCCTCGACCTCCCAGGCGGGCGAGAGGGCGAAGCGGCGCTCGTGGAAGCGGCAGGCGGCGCTGCCGGGGTCGAGCGTGAGGAGGTACTCCTCGTCGAACAGTGTCCAGAAGCGGCGGCGCATGGCGGCGGCGAGGTCGCCGGCGGGGGTGCGGACCTCGTAGGCGGGGGCGAATGCGCGGTGGCATTCGGCGGCGACGAGCATGGGCTGTCGTTCCATTACGAACACCTTCCGCGCGAGGCGCGCGCCTTGGGGGCGACGGGGGGCGCGTTGCGGGATCGCGACGGTTCGCACTGCTGCAACATCATGTGGGGGCGGTCCTGCGGGGAATGCCGCTGGAGGGTGCGCTGGCGCCCTCCGGGACCGTCAGGTGGGCAAGGAGGGGGCCATTGCGGACGCGGTGGCGGTAGTGCCGCGGCGGGTGGCGGCGAAGCCCGGGATCCAGAGGCCGGCGAGGAGCAACAGCATGGCACCGATCCCGAGGGCGGAGCGCCGGGCGCTGTCGCGGGCTTCGGCGACTCGGGCGTCGAGGCTGGAGCGCAGGTGCGCCTCGGTCTCGCCGAGGGCGCCGAGGAGGCGCCGCTTGGTCTGCGCGTAGCGCTCGGACTCGACGTGGTCGCGGGCCTCGGCGAGGCGTCCCCCGGCGGAGGCGTCCAGGGCGGCGACCTCCATCGCGGTGAGTTCGCCGCTGAGCGAGGCCACGGTTGCCATGTCGTCGTGGAAGTCGGAGGGCACGAGCGAGAGCGCCTCGTCCAGGGCCGCGTCCATGCGGGGTTCGAGCTGGCGGTAGCGCTGCGCCCAGACGGAGTCGCCGCGTTCGGCGGCCATCTTGGCGGACATGGTGAGCGCCTCGTCGAGGAACCGGATCTCTCCGCGGAGCTGCTCGAGACGGAAGTAGCGGTCGCGGGTATCGTCGAGCAGCTTGAGGTCCCCCGCCATGAGGACCGATTGGACGACGATGGCGAGCAGGACGGCGGCCATGGCGATCTGGAGCAGGCCGTGGTGGCGGCGGCGGGTTTCGAGCGCCTTCAGGGCGGAAGCGAGGCGCGCCTCGATGGCGGCCCGCGCGGGGCCCGGGGCGAGGCGGCGCGTTTGGAGGCGGGCCATCTCGAGATCGCCGTTCCGGAGCGCGGCCTCCGCGGTTCGCTGGAGGGCGCCCTCGCGCAGCGAGGCCGCGTCGGGGTTCCCCTCCCAAAGCGTCTTCGCGCGGTCGAGCTCGGCGACGATCTCGCCGAGGTCGCGGTAGTTGTCGGGGGCGTGCGCGAGCCGCGCGGCGATCGTGGCGGTGATGTCCTGCGACTGCATGCGCTTGTGGGTGTTCGCGAGGTGGTCGCGCAGCAGGAAGGCGATGCCTTCCATGGATAGGCGGCGGGCGGCGGGGTCCTTGGCCATGAGGAGCAGCGCGAGGTCGCAGAGCTCGTCGGTCACGCGGCGGCCGGGCGCTCGCTCGCGGGGGTGCTCGGGGGCGCACTCGGAGGCGAGTTCGATGGCGCGCGCGGGGGACTTCGAGCGGAACGGCGCCGTGCCGGTGAGGATGAAGTAGATGGTGGCGCCGACCAGGAAGACGTCGGTCCAAGGGCCGAGCTTCCCGCCGGTGGCCTGCTCCGGCGCCATGAAGGCGGGGGTGCCTGCGGTGCTCGAACCGGTGGAGCTGAGTTCGGAAAGCTCCTTCAGCGCCTCGGTCACCTCCCGCGGGAGCGCCGCGGGGTTGAAGACCAAGGCGAGGCCCCAGTCCATGAGCTGCACTTCGCCGAACTTCCCGACGACCACCTGCGCGGGTTTGACGTCGCGGTGGATGATGCCCTTCGAGTGCGCGAACGCCAGCGCCTGCAGCACCTGCGCAAGGATTCCGAGGTGCTTGCGGTAGTACTCGGCCTCCGGAAGGCGCTGCATGTCTTCGAGGATCATCTCCTCCCAGTTCATGCCTTGGACGAGCTTGAGCGCGAGCGTCGGCCCGTGGCGCGGGTCCTCGGCGAGCTCGTGCACCGCGACGATGGCGGGGTGCTCGAGCTGCGCGAGGATGAGCGCCTCGTGGCGGAAGACCGCTTCGAGCTCGGCGCGCATCCAGGGCTTGGCGGAGGCGCGGCGCAGGAGGTCCTCGCGGAGGCGCTTCACGGCGACGGAGCGCTTGAGGGGCGCCTGGGTGCCCTCGAACACATCGCCGTAGCCGCCCTTGCCGATGCCGCGCACAAAGGGGAAGGGGTTGGTGCTCCGCACCAGCTCCTCGGTGGCGTACTCGCCGGACTCCATGTGGTACATGCCGCTGTCGTTCGCGCTGCGGCGGGAGCTCCCGTTCGCGGAGCCGTTGGCTCCGGAGCGCAGCGCGCCGACGGGCGCCGCGACGGTCTCCGAGGAGCCGTCGGGGACCCGTGAGTCGGACTCGCGCGGCAGGCGCGGGTCGAGCGTCACGTAGGACTCTCCGCTGGTGTTCTCCATCATGGAAAACACATGGAGCCGAATACTCGGCGCGTCAAGGTTTTTATCAGTGGAAACCCCGAAGGCCTACTCCGCAGGTTCGTCCAGCTCCCCGAGCGGGCGCCCGAGCGGGTCGACGGCGAGGTTGCCCTGCGCGTCGATCAGCCCCTTCTTCTGCGCCCAGTCGAAGTCGTTCTGGAAGTCGTTCAGCGAGGGCTCCAACGGGAGTGGAAACGGGCCGCGCCCGCGGGCGCCGAGCCGCGGGTCGCCGCCGGAGACCAAGCGGTCGAGCGTGCTGTTGCGGTACTCGCCGTCGGGGGTGATGTAGAAGTGCCCCCCCACGCCGTCGGCCACCTCGTAGGTCTCGCGGATGTCGTCCGGGACCTTTCCATCCACGATGGAATTCTTGATCCGGTATGCGTTGCTGACGATCTGTGTTTCGAGGACCTCGCGGTAGGAACTAATGGAAGCGACGTACGCGTAGCGGTCCTCCGGCCAGAGGGAGGAGGGGTCTCCCTTCGCTTCGATTTCGATCCGGGCGCCACTGGATAGGAAGTACCAAGTCCCTTTGGGGTCCGGCGGCAGGCCGTCCACCTGCTGGCGGGACTGGGCTTGGATGAAGGTCTTGGCTTCGTCGCCGGTTAGGTTGCGCCCGAAGGCCATTTCGACGGCGGAGATGAAGCCCGCCATGGTCGCTACTTCGGTGCGCTGGAAGTAGTCGCCGGCGAGCAGCTCCTCCATGTTCTGGGGGAGGAATCCCTTCTCCTCGAAGAAGCGGTCCATCGCGTCCTCGACCACTTGCAGGTTCCATTGGTCGAAAATGTCGTTCAGACGGTTGAAGAGGAGTTCGCGTTCCCCTTCATTGCCGGCCTCGGAGTAGCGGACGAAGTAGTCGACGGTCACATCGAAGGCGGCGTCGTACTTGCCGAGGCGGCGTTCGATGTACTCTTCGAAGCGGAGGACGAACTCGGGTGCCTCCGGCATGCGCTTCGCCATCTCTACGAACCAGCGCGCGTCGTCGGGATTGTTGGCGAGCCAGATGGCGTTGTAGATACCGAGCTGGGCGAGTTGCCATTCGCCGCGGTTCCACTCGACGCCTTTGCGGAGCAGCTTCTGCCCCCCGGGGATGTACTTGCCCTGGTCGGCGACCACCAGGTTGCCGAATGCGTAGAGGGGAGGGAAGTCGCGCTCGAGGTCCGAGAGCTTGTCGAAGTAGTTGTACATTCCCTCGCGCGAAGCCTCGGGCCGGATCCAGCCGGAACCGAGGCCCTGGATCGCCTTCAGGAACATGTAGTCGACGTACACGTCCTTGAATCCGAGTGTCATCACCCTCATGACCGGCGCGTCGAGGAGCCTGAGGCGCTGCTCGAACAATTCGGGCCGCGACTCGAAGGTGTCGAAGTAGTCGCCCTGCATGACGACCGCGGCCCCGCCGCAAAGGGCCAGCGCGGCGAGCTGGGAAAGCGTGCGCGCGGAAGCGAAGGAGGGGGGGCGGACGGAGGAACTCATTTGAAGTTCCTCCGCTCGAAGATCAGGACGGAAATGGCGATGATCCCGGCGGAATACACGATCCCGTAGGCGAGCGCCATCGGCGACACCACGACCGGCGCGAAGTCGGCGATCTGCGGACGCTGGTTGAAGAGCTCGAGGTTCGGAGCGATATGCGCCGAGAACTTCGCGAAGTGGTAGATCAGTTCCTGCGAGGCGTCCATGGTCTCCGTGGTGCCTCCCGCCTTCTTCATCAGGCTTTGCGCCAGGAGGTAGAGCTCCTGGTTGCCCTTGCCGATCACCCACACGAAGGCGGTCAGGAAAGCGCTTAGGGTCGGCGTGCTGAAGGAGGAGAAGAGGACGGCGAAGGAGACGATCACCATCATTTCGAGCATGGTGAGCACCGAGGCGAGGAAGAGCCCCTCGGTGATCGGGGTGCTGTAGAACCCGAGGCTGAGGATGTTCGCGGCGCCCTTCAGAACGGCGCCGATGATCGAGGTGGCGACGTACCCCAAGTGGGCGAGGGCGCCCTTGTACTCGTACGCTCCGCTCTCGAGTTGGCGGTAGATCGCCTGGTTGGTCGCCTCGTCGGTGAACGCGTCGCGCAGATGGAGCACCGTGCAGAACACCCAGGTCATGATCAGCACGTTGACGAGGATGGTGCCGAGGAGGCCGATGTACTTGCCGACAAGGAACTGCCAGCGGGAGATCGGCTTCGAGACCACGGTGTAGATCGTCTTCTTGTCGAGGTCGTTGTAGACGAGGCCGATGCCGACGAAGACCGCGATGAGGCCCGAGATGATGTTGATCGCGGCCACTCCGAGGTCGCGCACGATGCGTTCGGGCCGCTCGATCGAGAGCGTGGAGGCGAGCCACGCGCCGAAGAGGATCAGCACCGAGAAGAAGAGCAGCACGTAGAGGACGCGGTTGCGGACCGCCTCCTTGAAGGTGTTGAGGGCGATGGCGAGGGTCTTGGTCATAGCTGTGCGTTCCGTCCGTTGCCGGATTCGAGGGCGCGCTTTCCTTCGATTTCGCGGATGAAGTACTCTTCGAGCGTTTCCTTGCGGGGGGTGAAGCCCATCAGGTGGCCCTTGCCGTCGGCGAGGCCCTTCAGGATGTCCCGGGCGTCCGCCTCCTGGGTGAAGACCGCGAGGTACTCGTTCTTGCGCTGGACGAAGCGGGCTGCGCGGCGGCGGGCGTCGTCGAGCAGCGCCTCCGCCGGGTCCGAGAAGGCCACTTCGTATTCCTTGGTCTTCGCGGAGAGCAGGTCCGTGAGGGGGCCCACCGCGATGCACTCGCCCTTGTGCAGGATCGCGACGCGGTCGCAGATCTGCTCCGCGTCGGAGAGGATGTGGCTGGAGAAGAAGACCGTCTTGCCCTGTTCCTTCAGGCTCAGGATCAGGTCGCGGACTTCCTTGCGGCCGAAGGGGTCGAGGCCGGACTGGGGCTCGTCGAGGAAGACGATCTCGGGGTCGTTGAGGAGCGATTGGGCGAGGCCGATGCGCTGGATCATGCCCTTCGAGTAGCCGCGGAGCGGCAGGTCCAGGGCGTGGCCGAGGCCGACGGTGGACATCAGTTCCTCGATGCGGCGTTTCCGGCCTGCGCCGGACATGCCGTAGAGCTGCGCGTAGAAGGTGAGGAACTCGACCCCCGTGAGGTAGTCGTAGAAGTGCGGATTCTCAGGGAGGTAGCCGATGCGCTCCTTGACGGCGTTGTCGCCGACCGGGCGGCCCATGATGGTCGCCGTGCCGGCGGTGGCGAAGTGGAGCCCCATCAGGATCTTGAGGGTCGTGGTCTTCCCGGCGCCGTTGGGGCCGAGGAGGCCGAAGATCTCGCCTTTCGCGACGTCCAGCGTGAGGTTCTGGAGGGCGACGCGGCGCCTGTTCTTCAGCCGGATCTTGAGCCGTCCGTGCTCGAAGCCGAGCACGTCCTGGACGTAGACCTTGCTGAGTCCTTGCATCGAGATGACGGTGGACACCGTGGTTCCTCGCTTCTGGTGGTGGCGCTGGGCTGCGACAACTCGACTCACAGCCCGCCGGCGGGGCGCCGGGATGGTTGCTTCCCTAGGCGCCGCGCCGCGCGCGGATTCCTGCGTTCAATGGGCTCTTGCCTTGGCTCCGGAGGCCGTGCGCCGGGGGGAGGCGGTCGCCGGGACGCCAGCGGCGATGCACGGCGGGTGCCAACCTGCGGGCTCCAAGGGGGTTCCCCTAGAACCTCGTGTTGTCGATGAGTCTGACATCCCCGATCCTGACCGCCAGCGCTACCAGGGTGTTCCCCTGCTCGATCATGTCGATCGGCTCCAGCGTGGTGCGGCTCACGATCGCGGCGTAGTCGGTCTGGACACTCGCGGTGCTGAGGGCGCTGCGGACCGCTTGGAGCAGTTCGCCGGAGTGGGTGATGCCCTGTTTGCGCACCAGGAAATGGCAGCGCTTCAGCGCGCGGTTGAGCGCGAGCGCGTGGGTGCGCTGCTCCTCCTTGAGACGCACGTTGCGACTGCTGAGCGCGAGGCCATCCGCGTCGCGCACGGTCGGGATGCCCACCAGTTCCACGTCCATCGCCAGGTCGTTCACCATGTGCTTGAGAATGATGAACTGCTGGGCGTCCTTCCAGCCGAAGACGGCGACGTCGCATTTCGTCATGTTGAAGAGCTTGAGGACGACGGTGCAGACGCCGCGGAAGTGGCCGGGGCGGTGCTCGCCCTCGAGCTTCTTCGAGAGGAAAGAGACGTTGACCGTGGTGAGGAAGCCCGGGGGGTACATCTCCTCGGCGGTGGGCTCGAAGACGATGTCGGCGCCGTGCTTCTGGCAGATGGCGCGGTCCTGCTCGACGGTGCGCGGATAGGCCGACAGGTCCTTCTGGTCGTCGAACTGGATCGGGTTGACGAAATTGCTGACGACTAGGACGTCGCCGCGCTGGCGGCCCTCCTGGATCAGCTTCTCGTGCCCGCGGTGGAGCGCCCCCATGGTGGGGACCAGGACGATCTTCTTGCCGTCTCGCTTCAGGGATCGCGCGCGGACGCGCATCTCCTCGGCGGTTCCGATGATCTGCATGGTTTCCTCTCGCCTGCCGGGGGGCGCATGGGCCCCTTCGGCGCCGGGGTCCCGGCGCCGCCTGTTGGGACGCAAAAAGACGGCGCGGTGAAGGGCAAGGAAACTTTCCGCGTTCTACTTGCGCGAGGTTGCCGCCGGCGCCGCGCCCCAACCCCTTGCCCCCGCCCAGGGAGTCCCGAACAGTGCCCCCCATGCCGCTCCGCGACGCCCTCCTCCTCGCCGCCCTCTGCCTGCCCGCCGCACTCGCCGCGCAGACCCCGGCCCCCACGCCGACACCGGTCCCCACGCCGACACCGGCGCCCGCGCCACCCGGACTGCCCGGGTGGCAGACCGGGCCGCCGCCCTCCGCCGCCAACCGGAACCCCTTCATCCTCGAGGACGGCGCCCTGCCGGACTACGACGACCTGCGCCTTCCGGGCGGAACGACGACGCAACTCAACGAGCGCTACCTCGAATCGCTCCCGATCCTGACAGGCGAACTGGTGGACGACCGGGTGATCTTCGCCGACGTGCCGGCGGACGCGCCCTACGCGCGCCTCACGCTGTCGCGCCTCGTCGACATCGCGCTCGAGAACAACTTCGACCTCGTGAACACCGACCGCTCGGTGCTCATCGCGAAAAGCTCGACGCGCCAGTCGGAGGCCGACTTCATCCCCTTCGTCGATCTGGTGGGGGGCACGCGCTACACGGAAACCGTGGACGAATCCGCCCGCCCGCTCGCCGGCGGGGCGGGGACCAACACCACGCGCACCGACAGCTTCACGGCGAACGGCGGCGCCGAAACCGGCGTGTCGCTGCCGAGCGGCGGCTCCATCACCGGTTCGGTCGGCAACGACTTCGCCAACACCCGCAGCCGCGACCGGGACGCCTCCCTCGAGACGGACAGCTACGGGGCGGACGCGAACGTCCGGGTGCTGCAGCCGCTGCTGCGCGGGGGCGGCACCGGGGTCGGGACGGCGGCGCTGCGCCGCGCGCGCCTGTCGGAGATCGACGCCGAGCTTAGCCAGCGCACCACCGAGCGCGACACGGTGCTCCGCGTCATCCAAACGTACTTCAACCTGAGCTCGACCGCGCAGCAGCTCCAGGTCTCCCGCGACGCCATCCGCGAGCGGAAGCGCTTCTACGAGGAGACGCTGCTGAAATACGACGTCGGCCGCGTCGCCGAGTCGGAAATCCTGCGGGCGGAGATCCAATACCTGCAGGAGCTGGAGTCCGCGATCAGCCGGCGGCAAAGCCTGGACGACGCGCGCGAGTCGCTGCTGCTCCTGCTCGGGCTGCCGCTGGACACCCGGATTTCGCTGGTGGACGTGACGCTCGAGCTGCAGGAGCGCGGGCGCGTGGACATCCCGCCGCTGCAGGAGGCGATCGACTCCGCGCTCAACACCCGCCCGGAGCTGCTCCAGCAGGAGATCGCGCTCGCGCAGTCGCGCATCGGCCTCGAAGTGTCGCGCAACGACGTCCTGCCGCAGCTCGACGCGGACGCCGGCTACGGGCGCAGCGACCGGAACGACAACTTCCGCGAGGCGAACGAGTTCAAGGACAGCGAATGGAGCGCGGGCCTTTCGCTCCGCGTGCCGCTGATCAACATCCGCCGCCGCGAAGCGCTCAAGCAGTCCGCCCTGCAGCTCGAACAGGCGGAGACCCGGCTGCTCCAGTTCGAGCGCAGCATCACCCGCGACGTGATCAACGCGCACCGCGCGGTGCTCTCGACGGAGGCGACCTTGACGATCCTCCAGAAGACCGTCGAGCAGGCGCGCAAGAACCTCGAGCTGATCAACGGCAGCTTCGAGGTGGGCTTCAGCTCCGTGACGGACGTGCGCTTGGCGCAGGACGACTTGTTCCAAGCGGAGACTCGGTACCGCACGGCTCTGCTCACATACCAGACGACGATCGCGCAGCTTTACCTCGAGATGGGTCGGCCGCTGTACTGACAGGGGCGTTGGCGGGATTATTGCTCCGCCAACTAACCGCATAGCAACGCCGCCCCCGGAGTAGTTCCACCATGCGCGCCAGCCGGATCGTCCCCGCCCTCCTCCTCGCCGCCGTCCTCGGGTACGGCGGCTACGCCGGCTACCAGCGCCTCGCCTCGGGCACGGTGGCGGTCGACGTGGTGCCCACGACGGAGGTCCGCTCCGCGCCGTTCCGCAAGGTGGTCACTTCGCTCGGGCAGCTCGAAGCCGCCAACTCGAGCGCGATCAACTCCCCCGAACGTGGCGGCAAGGTGGTGCGGATGCTCGCCGAAGGGACGCGCGTCGAGCCCGGGGACCCGGTGATCTGGCTCGACACCACCGAGGCGGAGAAGAACCTCGAAGAGAGCCAGGCGCAGCTCGACCTGTCGCTCAAGGACTTGGAGAGCGCCAAGGAGGAGTACCAGCTCACGGGCCTGAAGAACCAGTTCGACCTCGAATCGGTCCGCACGGAAGTGAAGGTTGCGGAGCAGGAGGTCGAGGACGCCAAGACGAAGTACGAGGCTGAGAAGGTGCTCGTGGAGCGCGGAATCTCGCCGAAGACGCGGCTGGACGAGACTTACCTGGCGCTGGTGCAGGCGGAGCTTTCGCTGCGCAACTCGAAGATCGCGGTCTTCAAGGCGGAGGAGGACGCGGCCTCCGCGGTGCGCGTTTCGCAAAGCAAGATCGACCGCGCGGAGCTGACCGTGGAGCGCTACCGCCGCCTCGTGAAGGAGCGGCGGGACGAGATCGACGGGTCGATCATCAAGGCCGTCGCGGCGGGGAACGTCAGCTACATCGCCCAGTGGCGCAACGGCACCATGGCGAAGACGCAGGAGGGCGACCAGCTCTGGGGGGGGCAGCAGATCGGCGAGATCCCCAACACGGCGGAGATGCACGCCGTGGTGCAGGTGCACGAGATGGAGGTTTCCGCGATCGAGCGCGGGCAGCCCGTTTCGATCACCGTGGAGGCGTTCCCGGGGCTCGAACTGCGCGGCGAAGTGGTCTCGCGCAGCTTCATGCCGTCGCAAGCGAGCGCTCGGCGCCGCTGGCAGGCGACGGGCTCCGGCCCGCGCGAGTTCGACATCCGCATCCGCCTGCTCGACAACCCGGAGCAGCTCCGCCACGGCATGACGGCGTCGGCCTCGATCCTCGTGCAGTCGCTCGACGAGGCGCTGCAAGTTCCGCTCGAGGCGCTCGTGAAGCGAGGCGCCGAGGCGGGGGTGGTGCTCGCGGAGGACCGGCGCTTCGTCGCGCTGGAGGTGCTCGGCACGAACGACAATTTCGCGGCGGTGAAGGGGGCGGTCGGCGCGGGGTCGCCGATCTACCTGCGCGACCCGGAAGCGGCGCTTCCGACGGAGGTGGGGACCGGCTCGACGCCCGCCGCGGACGCCCAAGGCGCGACCGGGACCAACGGCGCGGGCCCGCGGCGCCCCTCCTGACCGGGCGGGCTCAGGGCAGCTCTTCCTCTTTCTTCTTCCCCTTGCGCGGCACGCGCACGCCGGGGATCGGCATCCGGTCCTCCTCCTGCATCCAGTACGGCACCATCCCGTCGGAGCGCATGGCGCGCTCGAAAACTTCGAGCAGCCCGTAGGCCATGACGCGCCGGTGGAAGCGCGCGCGGTTGCGCTCCTGGCGCTCCAGCCGCGCCTGCTCCGGCTCGGGATGGGTGCGGTGCAGCTCGCGCATGGCGTCGCACCAGCGCTCGAAGACGATGCCCTCGCCGCCGGTGGGGACCAGGACGCCGTCGCGGGGGTCGTTGACCAGTTCGCCGGTGGCGCCGCTGTCCGCCGCGATCACCGGGGCGCCGCAGATGAGCGCCTCCGCGGTGACGAGGCCGAAGGCCGGCGACCCCGCGTCCGGGTTGAGGAACACGTCGGCGGCGGAGAAGAGCCTCGCCAGGCCGTCGCTGGAGACCCGGTCGAGGAAGCGCACGCGGGAGCCGAAGCCGTACTGGCGGCACGCCTCCTCGAGGCCGGCGCGCTCCGGCCCGTCGCCCGCGACGACGACGCGCCACGGCTCGAGCTTCGCGAAGTCGGGGTTGTTCGAGACGTAGGAGAGCGCCCGGAGCGCGAAGCCGTGGCCCTTGAGGGGAACCATGCGGCCGGCGAGGAGGAGGATCGTCTCCGACTGGCTGAACGCGAGCTCGCGGCGCGCCTCGGCCTTGGTCATCTGCGGGTAGCGGCGCAGGTCCACCCCGAGCGGCACCACGTCGGCGGCGACGGCCATGCCGGTCTCGCGCTGCAGTTCTCGGACCGTGAACCGGGAGTCGGTCACGATGTTGGGTTCGGCCGCCAGGAAGCGGCGCCAGAGCGGCTGGAACGCGAGGCGGTGCTTGTAGCGCCAGTAGAGCCGGAGGCGCTCCGCGGGGGGAAGCGACGCGGCGAGGCTGGGGCGCAGGGGGGTTTCGCTCCAGAGTGTTCCGTGGATCGTCGTGACGACCGGCGGCAGTCCGCTGGCGAGGCCGAGCGGGACGCCCGCGAAGCCCTGCGCGTGGACGATGTCGACGCGCTCGCGGCGGCTGATCCAGGCGACGGTGCCCGCGAGGCGACGGAAGAACTCGATCGAGTAGTGCCCCTGCTTGCGGCCGAGCGCGTGGACCGCGCCGTTGACCCGGAGCGGCGCGAGGCCCGCCCGGGCGCCGGGGAGCGACGTGGTCAGGACGCTCACCTTGGCGCCGGCGTCCATCAAGCCCTCGACAACGTCGAGCGCGTGCCACTCGAGCCCCCCCGGCTGGTGGTAGGGGAAGCTGCGGCAAACCTCGAGGACGTGGAGTTTCTCGCGGGCCAAGGACGGGGTTCCGGGGGGAGGTGCGGGTTGCAGCGGATACTGGGATTGGGCGTCCGCGCGGGAGCAAGCGGTGTGCGGCGTGGCTCAGGAGGGCGGCGGATCGCCGGTCAGGAGTTCGGCGAGCGTCTCCATGCCGTCGAGGAGCGCGCGGCGGCGCGGCGCGTCGAGCGCGGCGAGGAGCTCCGCGGCCTCCGCGTCCGCGGCGTGGTCCGCCTTGGCGAGCGCCTGGCGCCCCTTGGCGAGGATGGCGGCGGCCTGCGCGCGCCCGTCCTCCTTGTCCTGGGAGCGCGAGACGAGCTTGCGCGCGGCGAGCGATTCGACCGCGCGCGACACGGCGCCCTTGTCGAGCCCGAGCGCGGTGGTGAGCGCGCCGATGGTGAGGCGGCCGCCCTCCGCCGCCCCGAGCGCCGCGAGCACGTGCAGCTCCGCGGACGCGAGGCCGAAGCGCCGCCGCGTGGCGTGCGTGCCGCGGCCGTACGCGCGGGCGAGCGCCCGCGACAGGGCGCGGTAGCGGTCGAGCGATTCCTGCGGGATGTCGGGCAAGGGGGGCCTCCGGCGGGGGATGCGAGAGGAGGCGGCGGAACACTTGACTAAGTCAAGTGTCGTCCAGCCGCTCGACCGCGCTCCGAAGCCGCGTGGTGTTGGTGTGCGTGTAGATCTGCGTGGAGGTGATCGTGGCGTGCCCCATGAGGCGCTGGATCTCGACCAGGTCCACGTCGCGGAGGTGGAGCAGCGTGGCGAAGGTGTGGCGGAGCTTGTGCGGCGACACCTCCGGGCGCGGCAGGCCGGCGCGGACCACGTACTCGTCGACGATGCGTTCGACGCTGCGCCCGGTGATCCGGCCCCCGCGCTTGTTGACGAAGACGGCGCGCTCGCCGGGCTTGGCCCCGCGCACGGCCAGCCACGCGCGGAGCGCATCCTCGACGGTGCGGTTCACGGGAATGAGCCGTTCCTTGCTGCCCTTGCCGAGCACCTTGATGGTGCGGCGCTCGAAGTCGACGTCGAGCTGGTCGAGGCCGACCAGCTCCTGCAGGCGCACCCCGCAGAACGCCATGGTGACGAGCATCGCGTAGTCCCGCGCGCCGAGCGGCGTCGCCCGGTCCGGCGCGCCGAACAGCCGGGCGAGCTCGCTGTCCGTGAGGAACACGGGGAGCTTCTTCGCCTGCTTCGGGTTGTGGACCGCCTGCGCCGGGGAGGCGTCGAGCATCTCCTGCTCGACGCAGAAGTCGAAGAAGACGCGGATGCTGGCGATGTTGCGCGCCAGCGTGGCGGCCCGGTAGGCGAGGTCGCTCTTGAGGAAGTTCAGGTAGTCCTTGATCTGGGCTCCGGTGACGGAGTCGAGCGAAGCGGGCCCCCGGCGCCCCTTTTCGAGGAAGTCGGCGAAGCGCGCCAAGTCGTAGGCGTAGGCGGTTCGCGTGCGCTGCGAGAGGTTCTTCTCCACGCGGAGGTAGCGGTCGTACTGGGAGATCGCGTCGCGGAGGTTCCGGGCCATAACGGGCGGATTGGTTCGCGCGCCGGCGCACACCGGCAAGGGGAGAGCGCGCGGAGATGGCCCTGCTGGCCGACGCTAAGAAACAACCGGGAACCAGTGGGCGTTCCCCAACCCGACCGCGGCCCCCCCCGCCCCTCGCGGCGCCGCGCGAAACCTTGACACAGGAAGCCGGTTCGCTTCGATCTTTGTTTGTATTCACCCATTTGGAGGCCGGCGCCTTGGGGGCCCACCGACCTCTCCCCAGGAAAGGAGCGCCCATGCTCCAGCGCTTCGCCGTTTCCCTCGCCGCCATGGCGCTTGCCGCCGCGTCCGCGGCCAATCCCCTTCCGCACGAGCACCCCGGAACCTGCGGATCGCACCTCCTGCAGGAGGACTTGGCGCGCATCGTCAAGGAGCGCGGCGCCGAGACCATCAGGCGGGCGATTCCCCTCCCCGCCCGCGAGGCCGGCAGCCCGGACTACCTGGTGCGTGTGATCTTCCTGATGCCCACGGACCGCCAACCGGCGGACCCGGGGGACTACCAGGCGAAGGTGGACGAGGCGACGCTGCGCATCCAGGCATCGCTCGAGACCTTCGGCGACTACCTCGAATCGCAGATGGTGGCCTGGGGCGTGGACGCCTCCGGCCGGCGGCCGAACTTCGAGCGCGACTCGAACGGCAAGATCAAGGTGATCGCATTGAACGGGACGATGCCGACGGAGGGCGCCTCGGGGTACTGGGGCGACTCGACCGGGCTGAACGCGCACGGAAATGTTTACTTCAACGCGATGACGGACATCTGGGGCGGCTACAACGCCGGCATCGCCGCGTGCTCGAACACGGTGTACATGATCTTCGCGGACACGCTGCGGATCGACGGGACGACGATCCCGCCGACTTGGCGCGGCTACCTGGGCGGCGGCAGCGGCTTCGGCGAGACCTCCTCCGGCTACGGCGGCCTTGCGGTGATGGCCTACGGAGCGCTCGAATTCCTCCCCACCCCCGCGGGCGACAGCGACACGGACCGCATCGCCGCGTTCCAGTCGGCGCTCTGCGACACGACGATGACGCACACGATCGGCTCGTACACGGGCACGCTCTTCGGCGGGCCGCCGCGCTGCGCCGCCGGAGCAAACCTGAACCGGACCGAATTCCTCAGCATTTACCAGGGCGTCATGGCGCACGAGCTGATGCACGGCTTCGGACTCGGCCACGACAACATCACGCACAACGCGAACACCGGGGTGATGAGCACCGGCTATAGCCGCTACGGCGCCGTTCTTCGGACCATGTACTCGGTGCCGGCGTGCCCGGCGGTCCCGCTCACCTCGGCGCCCTACTGTCCACCCGGGGAGCTAGGCGACACGTTCGGCCACCGGATGCTCCGCAGCCCCTACTGCAATCCGGCGACACACCCCGACAAGACGGACCCGGAGATGGACGTGGCATGGCCGCCAGCGGGCTACTTCTACGAGATCGACGCGCTCAACGAGGCCGACCCGCATCCGTTCCGCCTGGTGGCGACCGACGGCGGCGGCTCGGGCCCCGCATCCGCCACGATCTACGAGCAGGGAAACACGAAGGACTACGACTACTTCACGGGCGGAGAGACGACCCTTACGTTCGAGGACTTCTTCTACAACCCGATGGAGGGCCGCCGCGACTTCTACCTGCAGGCGATCGACAACGCCGGCAACGCGCACGGGCTCGTCGCGCCGCAGTTCGGGCGCGTGGACCTCGACTACGCGCGCGACGCGGTGTGGTTCAACTCGCTCTGGGTGCGCCGCCCCGCCGGCGAGGACACGCGCCCCCGCGACGGCACCAAGCCGCTCGGCTGCTTCAAGAACCCCTACTCCGACATCCAGACCGCGATGACCGCGGCCGCCGCGCTCGGCACCTCCGCCGTGGTCATCGGCGAGGGCGTCTGGCCGCTCACGGCGCCGCTCACGCCGGGCTACCGCGTCGCCGTCACCGGCGAGGGCGTCGGCGCCACCATCCTCGACGGCGGCGGAACGCTCAACGCGATCTTCTACGCGTCGCCCTCGGTCGGCGTTTTCCAGGAGGGCTACTACTCGAACCTCGTCCTCCGCAACGCGCAGGCGGGTTTCCTCAAGGCGAACGGCAACAGCACGTTCCACTTCGGCATCACCAACTGCGTCTTCCACGACCTGAGCGGCGCCGCGATCAACCTCTCGAACCTCGACGGCAACTTCGAGGTGTCGCAGAACACCGTGTACAACTGCGGCTCGGGGATCCGGCTGGTGGACTGGGTGCCGTTCGGGTCGAAGAACCGGTTCACGTTCCGCAACAACCTGGTGTCGGACTGCACCGGCACGGGGATCGAGGTGGGTTCCGTCGGGGGGCTCTTCGCCATGTCCCGTGTCGGCGGCAACCTCTCCTTCGGGAACGGGACGAACTGGGCCGGAAACGGCGACGGCGCGGCGGCGCCGGACTACTCGACGACGCGGCTGGCGGGCGAGGTCTCGGCGGACCCGTTGTTCGCGTCGACGCCGGCGCTCTCGCCGGAGGATTTGAAGCTGGCGACCGGTTCGCCCGCGCGGTACGCCGGCGCCTACCCGACGCAGAACAGCGAAGGCACGCCGCGCGACATCGGCGCGTGGATCAACAATGGCGCGCAGGCGCGCGTCGAGGCGTGGCACCTGCTGCGGTAGGAGCCGGAGTCACCGGAAGCGGTAGACGGCGACGGGGCCCTCGGTGAGCAGCGGCTCGCCGAGGCCCCGCAGCCACCGCCGCACCAGGCGGACGCATTGCGCTTGGCGGGCCGCGAGGACGCCTTCCGCGGCTGTGCGTGGGGTGGCGCGCTGCGAATCGAACTCCGCGGACATCGCTTCGAACTTCGTGTAGTCCACGAGGACGTACTCCGGGGCGAAGCGCCCCTTGACCATCGAGTGGAGGGCGCCGGGCGTCCGTGCGGCGGCGGCCAGCTCGAACAGCGCGGGCGCCTGCAACGCGCCGTCCGCGATGCACACCGCCGGCGCCTGGAAGGTGTGGTTGTCGAACAGCATGAGGACCCGTGGCGGCTCGGGTCCGGCGTGGCGCTCCGCAAGCACCTCGAGCGCCACGAGACCGGGCGCATGGGGCCGCCAGAAGCCCTCCGGCGCCACGCGTCCGGCGATGATCGCCGCGTGCTCCCGCGCGAGCCCGGGGATGAAGCGGCCTATCGAGGCGAGCTCGAGGGCGGGCTCCGCCAGGAGCAGCGCCGCGAGGAGCCCGGCGGCGCGCGGGCCGCGGCGCTCGCGAAGGTAGCCGAGCAGCGCGGTCGTGCTCGCGCCGGCACCGACCAGAAGCAGCGGAAACACCGGGAAGAGGAAGCGGAGCTGCTGCGTGCCGAGGGCCCAGAGCGCGACACCCGCCCACCAGCCGGCGAGGCAGGGGACCGCCAGCGGGTGACGGCGCAGGCCGGGCAGCGGCACCGCCAGCAGCAGCAGCGTGGCGAGGACGCGCCCGTCGAAGCCGCCGCGCCCCGCGCCCCCCGCGTTCGCGAGCCGGACCGGGAGCAGCAAGTAGTCGAGCCAGCCACGCCCCGGGCCGACCCCGCGGAGCCACTCGGAGACGATCGCGAGCTGCGTCGCCGACAGACTGGGCGTCGGGAAGCCGGGCAGCGGCGCGGGATGCACCGGGTTGCCGAAATCGGCGAGGTTCCGGAGCGGCCAAGCGAGCGCGGCGAGCAGCGCGGCGGCGAGGAACGGCGCCACCTCCGCGCGTTGGGGGAGGCGGCGCGCGGGGCTGAAAGCCCAGGCGAGCCCCAGCGGCAGGAGGATCGCGGCGCCGGTGTACTTCGCCCCGACAAGGTAGAAGCCGAGCACTCCGCCGAAGAGGGCGGCGCGCCGCGGCCGCTCCATTGTCCATGAGGACGCGAGCAACACCGCCGCGGGCCCTGAGGCCATGATCCAGTCGACGTAGCCGCTGCCCATCTGGAGGAGCAGCGGCACCGTCAGGACCGCGCCGAGGAGCGCCGCCGCGAGCGCCGTCCCCCCTCCCGCCCGCCGCGCCGCGAGCGCCGCCGCGCCGAGCGCCGCCACGCCGGGAATGAAGGCGACGAACTGTGCGACGACCGCGTCGCCGGTCCGGAACGCGAGGGCGTAGGGCAACTGGACGGAGGCGGGGAAGGCGAACTGGAAGGCGTGCCCGGAGGCCCGGAGCGAGCCGGACTCCGCCACGCGCCACGGAAAGGCGAAGTGGTAGGTCAGCGTGTCCCACGCGAGGGGCGGCGCCATGGCCAGGAATCCCCGGAAGGCGACCAGCGCGGCGGCGAGCACCACCGCGCCGCGCGCGGCGGGGTGCTCGCCGCGCCACCACGCGGGGAGGCCGCGGGCGGCTTCGCCGAACGCGCGCAGGCCCGCGGGCGCGAACCACAGCAGCGCACCCTCCAGCGCGATCCACCCCGCGGGCGCGAGCAGCCCCGCCAACCCCAGCCACGCGATGGCGGTCCCGAAGGCGGCGTATCCGAGCAGCGCGGCCACGGCCAGGCGCTCGCCCGGCGGTGCGTCTCCGGGTCGCAGGAGGGCGAGCAGGCGCGCGCCGCACCCGGCGAACCCGAGGGCGAAGGCGGCGCCGAGCGATAGCCGCAGCACCGCGAGGGAGGGCTGGACCGGTCCGACGGGGCCATCCAGGACGCGCTCACCGCCCAGCGCCCAGCGCGCCGCGGCGTAGAGCGCCGCGGCGGCGAGCCACCAGTGCCAGGCGGCGGACGGGCGTGGCGCGCTGCGGTCCATCGTCCGCCATGGCGCACCGTGCGGCGGCGCCGCCGCAAGCCCCCCGCGCGGTTGCGCTCCCGGAGCGCTCCTTGCATGGTGGAACGCGAGGTGACGCCATGACCGCCGAAGCTCCCCCCCAGTTCCCGATGCCCTCCAGCGTTTACGGCCCCGTGAGGAGCTGGCGCCTCGGCAGCTCGCTCGGCATCGACCTGATCGTGCAGTCGAGCATCTGCAGCTTCAACTGCGTGTACTGCCAGCTCGGGCAGATCCAAGTCGTGACGCGCGAGCAGAAGGTCTACGTGCCGACGGATCGCGTGGCGGCGGACCTCGCCGCGGTCGACTGGGCGGCGGTGGACGTCGTGACGTTCTCGGGCAGCGGCGAGCCGACACTCGCGCTGAACATCGGCGAGGTGATCGACCTGATCCACCGCCAGTACGGAAAGCCCACGATGATCCTGACGAACGCGACGATGCTGCGCGATGCCGCGACACGGGCGCGCGTGCTCGCGTCGGACACCATTTCCTGCAAGCTGGACGCGGCGGACGACGTGATGCTGCGGCGCTTCAACCGCGCGGCGGAGGGGGTTTCGCATGCCGACATCGTCGCCGGGATCCGCGCGCTGCGGGCGGAGTACAACGGGCGGCTGGCGCTCCAGTGCATGTTCATGCCGATGAACATCGCGCAGGCGGAGGAGATCGCCAAGCTGGCCGCCACGCTGGCGCCGGACGAGATCCAGGTGAACACCCCGCGGCGCCCGTACCCGAAGGCGTGGTACCTCGACTCCCGCGGCAACCACTACGGCGATGCGCCGGTGGACACCGTGGCGTTGAAGACGATCACCGAGGAGCAGGCGGAGGAAGTGGAGCGGCTGATGCGCCACCACAATCCCGGCGCGGAGATCGTCAGCGTGTACCGCCGGGCGCCGAAGTAGGCGCCCGCGCTACCGCGGCTGCCCGAGGAGGCGCCGGAGCTTCTCTCCGAGTTCCCTCCGCAGGAACGGCTTTTCAATCCAGGCGAGGTGGCGGTCGCCCTGGTACTTGCGCATCAAGTCGGGCGCCGGAACGCCGGTCGCGATCAGCACCGGAGTGTCGATACCGAGGTGCCGGAGCGAGAGGTAGACCTGCTCGCCCGACATGCGCGGCATGCTCAAATCGAGCACCACGAGGCTGTAGAGCTCCGGGGCGTCGTCGAGGATCCCGAGCGCGTCCGCGCCATCGGTCACGCCCCGGGCCGAAAAACCAAGGCTTTCGAGCAAGCGCACCTGTGTCGCGAGGATCGGTGGCTCGTCGTCCACAACAAGGGCGGCTCCTTCGCCCCGCCAGGAGTCGGACGGCGCGGGTGCTTGCTCCGCGGCCGACGCGGAGTGCTCCACCGCGCGGAGGCTCACGGTGAACCGCGTGCCTGCGCCCGGTGCGGATTCCGCTGCGATGCCTCCGCCGTGGCCACGTACCGCGCCGAGGACAGTGGCCAACCCAAGGCCGCGACCGGTGACCTTCGTGGTGAAGAACGGATCGAAGACGCGCGCGAGGGTCTCGGCGTCCATGCCGCAGCCGTTGTCGGTAACCTCGAGTTCGACATGTTCCCCCGGGTCGAGACCCTTCGCCGGCCACACCTGCGGCGGTCCCGGCGCCTCGACAACGCGCCTGCGCACCGCGATTCGCACAACGCCGCCTTCGGGCGGGCACGCCTCCGAGGCGTTCACCGCCAGATTCAGCACGATCTGCTGGAGCTGCGCCGGATCGCCCTCCACCTCGGGGAGACCCGCGGCGATGTCGTACTCTAACGGGACCCGGCGCCCGGTGGACATGCCGAGGAGGGCGCCCATGGAGCGGACCATCGCGGCCAGGTCGACGCGCCGCCGCGATGCGGTGGTGCGCCCCGCGTAGGCGAGGAGTTGCGAGCAGAGGTCGCGCGCGCGCTCGGTCGCCTTGACCACCTCGCCGAGCAGTTCGGAACGGGCCATGCCCGCGCGCGCCAACTCGAACTCCAGCAGTTCCGTGTTCCCGAGGATCGCGGCGAGGAGGTTGTTGAAGTCGTGCGCGACGCCGCCGGCGAGGACGCCGAGGCTTTCGAGGCGCTGCGCCTGCTGCGTGCGTTCCTCGAGGGCTTGCCGGGCGCGCTCCGCCTCGAGCTGCGCGTGGATGTCCTGCGCCGACCCCACGACACCAAGGAACTCCCCGCTGTCCGAGAACCTCGGCACCGCGGACTCCTCGATCCACCGGTGCGCACCGGCCGCGGCGCACCAGAGGCGGTAGCGGAGTGTGAATGGTACGCGGTCGCGGACGGCGTCCATGAGCACGCGCTGCGCCTCGTCGTGGTCGTCCGGGTGGATCACGGACGACCAGCCCTCGCCGAGCTGCTCCTCGAGCGGCACCCCGGTGAAGGCGATCCAGCGCTGGTTGAAGTAGGTCGCCGCGCCCTCCGCGTCCACGAGCCAGATGAAGACCGGCGCGGAGTCGGCGAGGGCCCGGAAACGGGCCTCGCTCTCGCGGAGGGCAAGCTCCGTGCGGCGGCGCTCGGTGATGTCGCGGTTCACCGCGAGCGTGTAGCGCTTGCCGCCGATCAGGATCACCGTGGCGCCGGCGTCGAAGTGGCGGAGGCTGCCGTCCGGGAGCCGGTGCGTGACGTCGAAGCGCCCGAAGCCCGTCCGCCTCAGCGCCTCGAAGCGCTCCGAAACGAGGTGCCGGTCCGATTCGTCGTCGAGTTCGCCGATCATCCTTCCGACGAGTTCATCGGCGGAAGTCCCCCGCATGGCACCCGCCGCATGGTTCGCCGCGACGATCCGCCCTTCATCCTCCGGCTCCGCGCAGAGCAGGAAGACCGGGTCGCGGTGGTGCGTGAAGACGGTGCGGTAGAGCTCCTCGCTGCGATGGAGCGCGGACCGGATCTCGAAGATCGCCGTGACGTCCTGGACGGCCCCGACCATGCCGACGGCGGCTCCGCCCTCGATGATCGGACGGCCGATCGACCTCACGCGGGTGCGCTCGCCGTTGGCGGCGACGATCACCGCCTGCAAGTCCCAGCCCTCTCCCGTGGCCCTCGCCCTCGCGACGGCGGCGGCATGCGAATCGCGCGATTCCCCTTCCTCGAAGTAGGCGAGCACCTCCTCCACCTTCGGCACCTCGCCCTCGGGCAGGCCGAAGATCGCGAACACCTCGCGGGTCCAGACCGGGCGCTCGGCGTCGAAGCGCCACTCCCAGCCCCCGAGGCGGGCCATCTCCGCGGCGAGCGCGAGGAAGCTCTCCTGGCGCTCGACGCGCCGCAGGAGATCCTCCAGGTCGTGGACCCGCTGCCTCAGCTCCCCAGTTTCCAACGGCTAGGCCACCCATTCCGCCCACTGGGCAATGGCGAATTCGGACAAGCAACCCGCGGCGGATATAGCCAACCACGCGGGCTCGGAGTTCGCAACCGGGATCGTGTTTCTGGAGGTGATGCGCGGGGGCTCGCGCGTTCGGCGGTCAGCTGGTCTCCGCCGCGGTCTTCGCAACCGAGGCGCAGGATACAGGGGGGGAAAGGAGCGCACCCAGCTCCATCCCGGCGGGGATCGCATCGTCGAACTTGAGCAGGTGCCCCATCTTCATCGCCTTCGCGCGCAGGTACGCCTCGTTCCAAGGCGTGTTGCCCACCTGGATCGGCACGCGGTCCACAATTTCGACGCCGAAGCCGGAGATGCCGACGATCTTCTTGGGGTTGTTCGAGAGGATTCGGATGCGCTTCAGGCCGAGGTCCGCGAGGATCTGCACGCCGATGCCGTACTCGCGCAGGTCGGCGGGATAGCCGAGAGCGAGGTTCGCCTCGACCGTGTCCATTCCCTGCGCTTGCAGGTTGTAGGCTTCCATCTTCGCGCGCAGGCCGATGCCGCGCCCCTCGTGGTCCATGTAGACGATCACGCCGTGGCCCTCGCGGGCGATCGACTCCATGGCGTTCATGAGCTGGGGGCCGCAGTCGCAGCGGAACGACAGCAGCGTGTCGCCGGTGAAGCACTTCGAGTGCACGCGGATCAGCGCGGAGTCCTGCTTCTCCGGCTCGCCGAGCACCAGGACGATGATCTCCTCGCGGTTCAGCGTGTTCTCGTAAAGGTGCATGGTCCACAGCCCGAAGGGGTTGGGGATCTGCGTCGAGACCAGGCGGCGCACCAGCTTCTCGTTCGCGGTGCGGTAGGCGATGAGGTCGCGGATCGTGAGGATCACAAGGCCGTGCTGCTCGGCTACTTCTTCGAGCTGCGGCAGCCGCGCCATGGTGCCGTCGTCGTTGAGGATTTCGCACAGGACGCCGACCGGGGGCAGCCCGGCGAGCCGCGCGAGGTCCACGGCGGCCTCGGTGTGTCCGGCTCGGACCAGCACACCGCCGGCCTTCGCCTCGAGCGGGAAGATGTGGCCCGGGCGCAGCAGGTCGTCGGGCGTGGTCTCCGGCTCGACGAACTTGTGGATCGTGAGCGCGCGGTCCGCCGCCGAGATGCCGGTCGAGACGCCCTTCGCGTCGACGCTGACCGTGAAGTTGGTGCCGTGCGGCGCGGTGTTGCGGCGCACCATCGGTTCGAGGTCCAGCTCTGCGAGGCGGTCCGACGGCGCCGGGACGCAGATCAGGCCGCGCCCGTGCTTCGCCATGAAGTTCACAGTCTCCGGCGTGATCGCAGAGGCGGCCATGATGAAGTCGCCTTCGTTCTCGCGGTCCTCGTCGTCCACGACGATGATGATGCGGCCCTTGCGGATTTCCGCGATGGCCTGCTCGACGGTGGCGATGTGGCTGCTGGTGGTCACGGGTGGCACCTCATTCCTTGCGGCGACCTTGGGCAAGGCGCGTGCCCGCGTCAACGGGGGGCGGGGGCCCCGCGGAGTGCCGACTTGATCCAGCCGCCGCCGAGCACGCGGTCCTCCCCGTCGTAGAAGACCACAGCCTGGCCCGGGGCGACGGCGGGCTGCGGCTCGTCGAAGCGCGCCCGCACCAGGTCCGCGTCGCCGGTCGGCTCGACGACACCCCACGCGGGTTCGTGCCGGTGCCGGATGCGGATCCGCGCCCGGACCGGTTCCTCCAGCCCCGCGAGCCCCATCCAGTTGAGCCCGTCCGCCTCGAGGCCCGGGAAGAGCGCCTCCTCCCGCGAACCCACCACGACGACATTGAGCGCGGGATCGAGCGCGACCACGTAGAGCGGCTCGCCGCCGGAGAGCCCGAGGCCGCGGCGCTGGCCGACGGTGTAGAAGGGAAGGCCCTCGTGCTCGCCGAGCACCTCGCCGCGCGTGGTGACGATTTGGCCGCGGGGCATGGCGAGCCCCTGCGCGGCGAAGCGCTCGCGGAGGAACGCGCGGTAGTCGTTCGAGGGGATGAAGCAGATTTCCTGCGACTCGGGCTTGTCCGCGGTGGGGAGGGCGCCTTCGCGGGCGCGGGCGCGGACCTCGTCCTTGGTCATCTCGCCGAGCGGCAGCACGAGGCGCGCGAGCTGCTGCTGCGTGAGGCCGTACAGGTAGTACGTCTGGTCCTTGCGGCGGTCGTGGGGGATCTGGAGCGTCCAGCGCCCGGTCTCCGGCTGGCGCACCTTGCGGGCGTAGTGCCCCGTCGCGACGTACTCGCAGCCCCAAAGC
The DNA here is from genome assembly GCA_033764015.1 of Candidatus Sumerlaeia bacterium. Taxonomy (GTDB): domain Bacteria; phylum Sumerlaeota; class Sumerlaeia; order SLMS01; family JANRJK01; genus JANRJK01. Next base: position 25,284 of record JANRJK010000035.1, read on the forward strand.
GCGGCCTTCTCGAGCAGCAGGCCCAGCTTCACGTGGTTGTTGCAGAGCACGCAGGGGTTCGGCGTGCGTCCGCCGAGGTAGGCGCGGATGAATGGGTCGATCACGTCGCGCTCGAAAGACGCCTCGACGTCGAGCGCGTAGAAGGGGAAGTCGCCACGCTCGGCGCAGGAGCGCGCATCCTTGGCGTCCACCGGCGAGCAGCACGTCTTGATCGCGGCGCCGCGGGCCACTTCCTCCGGCGTCAGGCGGTGCGTGCGCATGTTGACGCCGATGATGTCGTGGCCGCGCTCGCGCAGGAGGAGCGCCGCGAGCGAGGAGTCGACGCCGCCGCTCATGGCGACGAGGACGCGCGCCTCCCGGGGCGGGAGGCCGTCGGCGTCGAGCGTGTCGTGGACGGAGGGGGCGGCGTGCATCGCGTTGACGTTACGCCGCGGGGGCTCCCCCGCGCAAGCGCGGCGGCGCTCCGCCGTTGACGGAAGCGCGCCCTCCGGCGCACGGTGCGTCGTTGGCGATTCTCCGAGGGGGCGGCGCATGGGCTACGACATGCCGGAACCGGGCGGTCCACCGATCCGCACCGGGGCGCCCCGCGTCGTCGACTACGGCAGAGTCCAGCCCCCCGTGATCGAGGCCGTCGGCGACGGGCCCAAGCGCGCTGTGCGCGTGCGCTCCCGGGATCCGGAGCCGGAGTTCGTGACGCCGCTCGGCGAGGACGCCCCCGGCTTCGTCCGCCGCATCGGTCTGCGGCTACTCAACCGCCAGCTCTGGACCGGCGAGCCGCGCTTCAACCCGGTGTACGTCTACGTCGCGTCGCGGCGCCATGGCGGGCGGATCGAGGACGTGCTTGGGCTGACGCCGTGGGTGCTGCTCGGCGTGGCGATGATCGTGCTCTTCCTGCTCAAGCCCGCCGGAGCCGGAAACCGGATCGCGCTTTATGGCGGGCTGGCGGTTCCGCTCCTCGCGCTGCTGGCGACGGTGTCCGCCGTGGCGTTCCACCTGCGCGGCACCATCGCCTCCGTTCCCTTCGACGAGCTGTTCCTGACACGCCTCAAGCCGGAGGAGATCGTGCAGGGGCTGCTGGTGCGTCCGCTTTCGGTGCAGCACGCGGGCGTGGCGATGTTCGCGGTGCTGCACGGCGTGCTGGGGGTGTGGGCCGCCGTGGACGAGTGGGGCCTCCGCGCCGGCGGATTGCTGAGCGGCGCGCTCGCGGTCGCGGTGTCGACGCTGCTCCTGTTCCTCGGCACGGCGATCAACGAGATGGCCGCGGCGCAGTCGATCCGCGCGCAGCTCTTCATCCGCGCGCCGCTGGTGGCGTGGCTGCGTTCCGCCGTGGAGGGTCTCGTGGTCGTGGTGGGGACGATGCTGCTCATGCTGGTCGGCCTGGTGCTGGTGAGCGCGACGTGCCTGGTGCTGCTGGCCGTTCCGGCGTTCTTCGTGCTCGGCGCCGGCTTCGAGCGATTCATGCTCCGGGCCCACGACGCCATCCGCTGGTCGGTGCGGTTCCGCAACTGGTGGTGGGCGGCGCGCCCCGAGGGAATGCCCGAGTACGTCGGCGAGATCGTCTGGCCCAATTGGACGAGGCTCGAGGAGAAGCTCTGCGAGCTGAACGGCTGGGAGCGCTCGCGGACGCTCGGCTTCTACCGGGACAAGTAGTCCGCGGGAACCGGCAGCTCGCTGGCGGACCCCTCCGCGAGGTCCCCCAGCTCCCACTGCCCGACTCGGATGCGGACGAGCTGCTCGACGTGGGAGCCTTCGCGCTCGACGAGGCGGCGGATCTCGCGCTTGCGCCCTTCGCGCAGGACGACGCGGAGGAGCTGCGGGCGCCCTTTCTCCGGCGGCGACAAGACCTGCGCTTCCGCGTGGAGCACCACGGTGCCGGACGGCGCCCGCTCCTCGGGGTAGGCGGGCACCTCGACGCCGCGCGCCCACTCCGCGAGCGCCGCGCGGGAAACCGCGGGGCGCGCCCAGACCTCGTACTCCTTCTCGACTTCGTGCCGCGGATGCGTGAGCCGCTCCGCCAGCGCGCCGTCGTTCGTGAGAAGCAGCAGCCCCTCGCTGTCGCGGTCGAGCCGTCCGATCGCGATGATGCGCTCCGACTCGCGCCAGAGCCAGGCGGGCAGCGCGTCGCGGAGCGTGCGCTCGGCGTGGGCGTCGTCGAAAGTGCAGGTGACGCCCGGCGGCTTGTGGTAGGCCCAGAGGCGCGGTGCCGACGCGGCGGGCGGGAGGACCGGTTTCCCGCGCAGCGCGATGGTGTCGTTGCCCGGGTCGACGGAGCAGCCGATCTCCGCGACGACGCCGTTAACTGTGACGGCGCCTTCGCGGATCAGGTCTTCGCAGGCGCGGCGCGAGCCGATGCCGCAGGCGGCGAGGTGTTTCTGGAGTCGGACGTGGGGCTCTGTCATGGGGCGATAGCTTCGCGCGGGGCAGGCGGCGCCTCAACGGGGAAGCCGCGCGCCCCGAGATCGGCCGCGAGCCGCGCCCCGAGCGCGTGGTGCGGCTCGCGCGCGAATAGTTCCAGCAGCGCGGCGCGCGACTCCTCGAACCGGTCCTGCAGGTAAAGCGACGCGGCGAGGTACCACCACGGCGCGCCGCCCTGCGGGAACATCGCGATGGCGGCGCGTGCGGTGCGCTCCGCCTCGGCGAACTCGTACTGGTTCAACTGGTAGTGCGCATACTCGAGGTGGTTCTCCCAGACCGTCCGGGGCGTGCGGCCCAACTGGGCGGCGGCCTCCGGGTCGTCCACCGGCGGGGTGCGCAGCCCCGCCGCGGCGACGAGCGCGGATGCACCGACGGCGGCGGCGAGGGCGCACCCCGCGAGCGGACGCAGCGCCCCGCGGGACATCCGCGGCAGTCGCCAGAGGAGCCCGCCGACCGCGGCGCCGAGCGCGATGGCCGAGGCTGCGCGCGCGGCGGGGAACTCACCGCGCAGCAGCGGCGCCGCCAGCGCCCGCGCGGTATCGAGCGGCTGCCCCGCGGTCGCGGCGAGGTGCGAGCGGAACTCGGGCCCGCGCATCGGGATGTAGCGGTCGAGCAGCACCAGGCCGCGGCGCTCCGCCGCCAGCAGCAGCAGCGTCCAGGCGCAGCAGAGCAGCGCCGTCCCCCCGAGCAGGAATCGCGCGCGCGGCCTCCCCGCGGCGACGGACCAGAGCGCTCCGAGGCCCACCAGCAGGATCGCCGAGATGTCGACCAGGCGGCGCTGGCCGAAGGAGCCGCTTCCCCACCACACCATGTTCGCGGCGTTGATGTAGAGCTGCGCGGCGAGCACCAGACCGAATCCCGCCGCCGCCCGCCGGTCGGCGCGCCAAAGCGCCGCCAGCCCCGCCGCGCCGAGCAGCGTCAGGGGGGTCCAGGTCGCCACGCCGTGGTAGTCGCTGAAGACCACGTTCCACAGCTCGGGAGCGCTCCAGCGCATCTCTTCGGACTTCGGCAGGGCGAGCCACTTGCCGTAGAGGAGGCGCCAGGCGAGGAGTTGGGGCGCGAAGCCGCCGAGCGCGCCCATGGCGGCGACCGCCAGCCCCCGCGCGGGCGCGGAGCGGGCGCGGATCCACGCGGGCGCGTCCGCCGCGAACACGAGGCCCAAAAGGGCGAGCTGGGGCCGGACGCACGCGCAGGCCCCGAGCAGCAGCCCGAGCAGCAGCCACTCGTGGACGGCGCGCTCCTCCGCCGTCTTCCACCACAGGAGCAGGAACGCGGTCGAAAGCGCGAAGGCGGGGATGTGGCTGAAGAAGGCGCCGAAGAGGAGGTAGAAGAGCAGCGGCGTCCCGGCGAGGAAGGCGAGCGCCGCGGCGGGGGGCGCCTGCGCCGCGCGCGCCGCGAGCGCCAGCGCCGCGATCCCCAGGAACGCGATCCACGCGTGCGCCGCGAGGGGACCCAGCGCGACCGCCGGCAGCAGCAGGAGCCCCGTGCCGATGGGCCAGTCGTTCGCGATGCGGTCCGCGGGCGTCAGGTACATCAGGCGCACCCGGAAGCGGTGCTCCTCGAACTGGTTCGCGAAGTCGAGGTCGAGTTCCCGGGCGATGGACTGCGCCCAGGACCAGTAGCTCGCGGTGTCGGGGACGGCGATGAAGACGTTCGCGCAGGCGAAGAAGAGCAGCGCCGCGAGCGCCGCCGCCGCGGCGCGGCGCCAGTCGGCGGCGCGCTCCGGCGTCACGGCGCCGCCGCGCGCATGACCTCCACCGCGCGGCGGATGCGCGAGAGCGTCTCCTCCCGCCCGAGGACGTGCAGCACTTCGAAGAGGCCCGGCGTCGCGGTGCGGCCGGAGACCGCGAGGCGGAGCGGCTGGGCGATCTTGCCGAGGCCGAGCTGCTTCTCCTCCGCCAGCGCCTTGATCGGCGCTTCGAGCCCGTCGTGGCTCCAGTCCGTCGCGGTCTCAAGGCGCGCGGCGGAATCCTCCAGCAGCGCCAGCCCCTCGGGCGTGAAGAACTTCTTCGCCCCCTTCTCCTCGTATGAGGCGGGCGCCGCGAAGAAGTAGCGCAGCGCCTCGGGGAACTCGGTGAGCAGCTTGCACCGTTCGATCTCGAGCCCGACGACGCCGCCGATCCACTCGTCGGTGCGGGAGGCCAGGTCGAAGCCCGCCGCCTCGAGGAAGGGGCGCACGCGCGCCACGATGGTCGCCGTGGGCAGGTGGCGCGTGTACCAGCCGTTCAGGAACAGGTACTTGTCCTCGTCGAAGTTCGCGTTCGACTTCGACAGTCGGTCCAGCGAGAAGGCGTTGATGATCTCGTCGCGGGTGAGGATCTCCCGCTCCCCGTCGAAGCTCCAACCGAGGAGCGCGAGGAAGTTGAAGGTGGCCTCGGGATGGTAGCCGAGGTCGCGGCGCGCGGAGACGCTGACCGGGAAGCGGCCGTCGGCGTCGACGTCGCGCTTGCTCATCTTCTTGCCGCCCTTGAGGATCAGCGGAAGGTGTGTGTACTGCGGGATCGCGGCGCCGAGCGCCTCGAGCATGAGGATCTGGCGCGCGGTGTTCGAGAGGTGGTCCGCGCCGCGGATCACATGGGTGATGCGCATTTCGGCGTCGTCGACCGCGCAGCAGAAGTTGTAGAGCGGCCCGCCCGGATTGGCGATGGTGCCGGGGCGCGTGATGATGAAGTCGCCGATCTCTGAGTTCTGGAACACGCACTCGCCCTCGCCCTGCAGCGTGTCGGGCACGCGCGTGGCGCCCTCGTCGGGGACGCGGAAGCGCCAGACGAAGGGCACGCCGGCGTCGAGCTTCGCCTGCACCTCGGCGGGCGTGAGGCGCAGCGCGCGGCGGTCGTAGATCGGGTTGCGCTTCTCGAGGCGCGCCTGCTCGCGGATCTCCTCCAGCTCCTCCTTCGTGTCGAAGGCGCGGTAGAGGTGCCCCCCCGCCTCCATCTTCCGCAGCGCTTCCTGGTAGAGCGCGGCGCGGTCCGACTGGCGGACGGGACCCTCGTCCCAATGGAGCCCTAGCCAGCGCATCGACTCGTAGATCTGCGCGACGCTGTCCTCGGTGGATCGTTCCTCGTCCGTGTCCTCGATGCGGAGGATGAAGGTGCCGCCGTTCTTCTTGGCCCAAAGGTAGTTGAACAGAGCGGTGCGGGCGCCGCCGACATGGAGGTAGCCGGTCGGGGACGGGGCGAAGCGGACGCGAATCGTCATGCGGTGGGTTGAGTGCTCCGGGGGATAGGCAAGAAGTGGGGCGCGCGGGGCGCCGGGGTCAATGCGGGGCGCGGCTCAGCCGCGGGCGGTCGCCTCGCGCAGGGAGCGGAGGAAGCGCACCACCGCCGAGGGGACGTCCTCGCCGGCGTCGCGGGCGCGGTCGATCTCCTGGATCACGGCCGTCCCGACCACGACGCCGTCGGCGCCGGCGGCGGTTGCCGCCGCCACGTGCTCCGGCGTGGAGATGCCGAAGCCGAGCGCCAGCGGCAGCGCGGTCGCGTGGCGCAGCCGGGCGAGGTATTCCGCGGCGTCGCCGCCGCCGGCGCGCTGCGCGCCGGTGACGCCCTTGCGCGCGATGCAATAGAGGAACCCGCTCGAAGCGTCCGCGATGCGCGCGGCGCGCTCCGTCGGCGTGGTGGGAGCGACGAGCGAAATGAGGTGCAGGCCGTTCGCGAGGCAGTGGCCGCGCAGCGGAGCGGCCTCTTCCACCGGCACGTCGGCGGCGAGCACGCCGTCGGCTCCGGCGGACGCCGCGCGGATCGCGAACGCCTCGTAGCCCCGCGCCAGGAACGGATTCACCGCGCCGAAGAGGATCGCCGCGGTGGCGTCGTCGAGGGCGCGGAACTCCGCCAGCATCGACAGTGCGAGGTCCAGCGTCATGCCCCCGTTGAGCGCGACCGTCGACGCCCGCTGGATCACGGGCCCGTCGGCGATCGGGTCGCTGAACGGAATGCCCCACTCCAGCAGGTCCACGAGGGGCGCCTCCGCGGCGATCGCGGAGAGGATCGAGCGCGACGCGGCGGCGTCCGGGTAGCCTGCGGTCAGGTAGACGAGCAGGGCGGCGCGGCCCGAGGTCCGCGCCTCGGCGAAGACCCGGTCGATGCGGTTCTGGTGTGTCGGCATGGGCTCCGCCCGGGAGTTAGATTTCCGGGCTGCTTTCGGGTTCGGCGGCGAAGGGGTTGGCGGGCGGGGCTCCGCCGGCGGCGAACGGATTGGCGGGGGGCGCGCCGCCGCCGAAGGGGTTGCCTCCCGGCTGGTTGAGCTGCTGCTGCGCCTGGTTCTGGATGTTCACCGCCGCGGTGTTGACCGCCCCGAGCACCCCTCCGAGCGTCTGCTCGCCGGGAAGCGCGGCGAACGGGTCGACGCGGGCCTTCTTCGTCTCGCCGGGCATCGTCGAGAAGGCGAGCACCGGCTCGGCCTCCCCACCATCCGCGGGCCGCTTGATCAGTTCGACGCCGCGCTCGTCAAGGCGGCGGGCGGCGACCGTGAACATCAGCGCGAGGCCGGTCTCGAGGCGGGCGAGGTCGCGCGCCTGGACGGCGTTGATCTCGCCGGGCTTCGCGGGCAGCTCGCCCTGCGCCGGGCGGCCGTTGATCCGCTGGTCGAGGCCCGCGAGCCGGTCCGCGTCGCTGGGCTGGATGCGCTCGACGCGCTTCAGCCCGTCGATGAGCTGGTTGGCCTTCTCGTAGTAGGCGACGCTGTCCTCGCCGTAGGTGACCTCGGCGCGGCGGATCAGCCGGTCGAGCACGAAGAACTGGAGGTCGATGAAACCGGGCTGCGCCTGCGCCGCCTCGAACAGATGCGTCATCATGGCGTCGGGGTCGACGGCGTCCCACGCCTGCTGCGCGGCGAGGTAGTGCGCCGAGGCGGCCTCGTTCAGGTCCTCGACGATGTCGCGGTGCATGATGTCGCCGTACTGCCGCTCTTCGGCGGGCAGTGCGGCGGCGGCGGCCAGAATCAACGCGAGGGCGGCGGTCTTGCGCATGGCGGGAAGTCCTTCCGGATGATCGCTGGGGAAAGGTGCCGCCGCGTGCTGGATTGGCTCAAGGGGAGAATCCCGCCCCAAAGCCGGCGGATGTCCAAAACCGGGTGTCGATCCGGCGGCCCCCGCGGCGAAGGTGCCCGCGCAAGGAGGAGACCATGGCGACCCATTGCATCGCGCTGCATCCGCCCACCGCCCGCCCCGCACCCGTCCTGACGCTGCGCCTCGAGTCGGGCGGGCTCGTCGTCGTACCGCCCGGCGCCCGGATCGACGTCCTATCCGGCACGGTCTGGTTGAGCCACGACGGTCGGGACATCATTCTGGGGGCGGGCGCCGGCTGGACCCATCCCGGGACCGGCGGCAAGGCGCTCGCCGGCCCACCCGCCGGCGGATCGGAGGTGCGCCTTGGCAGTGCGGACGAATCCTGAGGCGGCGCTCGCCGAGCGGTTGGCCGCGGAGGTCCGCGCACAAGCGGACGCGGGCGCGGAGCGGATCGACTGGCCCGCGCTGCTCGCGGTCGCCGGCGTCTCGCGGAGGCAGGTGGACCGGATCGCGCTCGCCGAGCTGGGCGAGACGCCCGCCCGGATGCTCCGCAGGCTCCGCGGCCTCGCGGCGGTCGCGCTGCTCGAAGCGGGCGCCGACGTGCTGAACGCCTCGCTGCGCGCGGGCTACTCCGGGCCGGGGCGGCTCCACGACGCCATGGTGCGCAGCCGAGGCTTCACGCCCGGCGAGATCCGGCGCCGCGGCGAGGGCGTCTCCGTGCTCTGGGACGTCGTCGCCACCTCGATCGGTCCGGTCCTGCTCGGCGCCACGCGGCGCGGGCTCTGTTCGCTCCGCTCCTGCGTGCGGATCCCGCCGGAGGAGCATCTGGCGGAGATGCGCTCCGACTGGCCGCTCGCCGAGTTCCGCCGCGATCCCGCCGCCCTCGAACCGGTCGCCTGCGAGCTGATCGAGTTCCTCGAACAGCGGCGCGACAGCTTTTCGCCCGAAATCGACCTACCCCCCGGGACCCCCTTCCAGCAGCGGGTGTGGGAGGAGCTCCGGCGGCTGGAGCCCGGCGAGACCGTCAGCTACAGCGAGCTGGCCCGGCGTGTGGGGAAGCCCCGCGCGGTGCGCGCGGTCGCCTCCGTCTGCGCGGCGAACCAGCTCACCATCGCCATTCCCTGCCACCGCGCGATGCGCAAGGACGGTTCGCTCGCCGGGTTCCGCTGGGGCATCGAGTGGAAGCGGCGGCTGCTCGAGATCGAGCGCGAGGCGCTGGAGCGGCGCCGCGCCGGTTGACGTTGTGCCCGCGCGCGGGGGCGTCCGAACCTCGCACCTCGCGCGGGACCGCCGCGCCGGAGCGCCCTTGAGCAGCAGCACCGCCCAGCAGCAGCCGCAACCATTCGCCGCGCGCCTCGTCCGCCTCCCCCGCCTGCCGTCCATGGCGGGCTTCTGGCAGCGGTTCTTCGCGCTCGCGTTCGACCTCACGCTGCTCGGCTACGGCATGTGGCTGCTGGCGCGCCTCTTCGACGAGCTGGTGTTCCGCCATCCCGCCGCGGCGCAGGCGGCGAGCGGCCTCGTCTTCCTTGGCTACTTCGCCGCGCTGAACGGCCCCGTCGGCGGCGGCAAGACGCTCGGCAAGCGCCTCTTCCGCCTCCGAACCACCACGCTGGACGGCGCCGTGCCGGGCTGGACCGCCGCGATCGAGCGCACCGTCGTCGCGTTCCCGTTCACCATCGCGACGCACCTCGCGCTGCCGTTCGTCCATCTCGACGAAGCGCGCCCCGGCGACTTCTGGCTCATCGCCATGTCGGCGGTCGGGCTGCCCTTCGCCTTCATGCTGGCGAACGGCTCCGCGCTGCTCTTCAACGCGTTCAAGCAGGGTCTCCACGACCACGCCGCCGGCACCGTGGTGCGGCGCGAGGACGAGCCGCTGCTCGACTTCGCCGCGGCGAAGGCGATGCTCGGCGACAACTGGCGGATGCACTACCGGCAGCCCCAGTTCAGCGCCCGCATCACGCTGCTCCTGGTGCTCGGCATGTTCGCGTGGATCTTCTGGGCGCGCGAGGCGGCGACGCCGCTCGAGAAGCTCAAGCAGGAGGCGGCGGAGCTGGAGCGCCCCGCCACGCTCGCCGGCGTCGCGGTCCGCCCGAACGTCTTCGACCGCATGGGACGGGCGCCGAGCGCGGACTCGCCGCTCCCCGGGGACGGCGCGACGCCGGTCCCGTACGCGAAGCTGACGCTGCAGCGCAGTGCGCGCTACGACGCCGAGCCCGCGGTGCTCGCCCGCGACGCGACCGCGCTCGCGACGGCCTACCTGCGGCTCTTCGCCTCCTCCGGCCGCGCGGGCGCCGCCTACTCAGGGCCCGTCGACGTGGATGTCGCCGTCGTCCAGGCGGTCCGCCTCGCCGGCGTACTGATCCCGTTCGAGCGCGAAGCCGCGCTCGCGACCTTCACCGTCGAGCTTGATGTGCGTTCCGACGGCGAGGGTCCCGCGGGAACGCCGGCGCGGCAGTAGGGGAGGCGCGCCCCGCCGCGCTCCCCCGTCAGAGCCCGAGCAGCGCCTCGAGTTCCTCGTCCCGCTGGTCCGCTCCGAGCTCCGCGAGCAGCGGCGCCGCGTCCTCCGGGCGGCCCGCCTGCAAGTAGGCCTTGGCGAGCGCGAGCCGCGTGTGGGGCACGCGCCAGGATGCGGGGCCGAGCGACTCGAGCCGGTGCCGGAGCGCCGCCTCGAGCAGCGGGACCGCCTCGTCGATGCGCCCCCGCTTGCGGAGGAACTCGCCCAGCAGGTGGTCGCCCTCGGCGCGCTGTGGGTGGTTCGGCGCGCGGGGGGCGCGGACGCGGGCCGCTTCGCGGTAGTGGAACTCCGCCAGCTCGTCATTGCGAAGCGCGTCGTGCGCCTGCGCAAGGATCTGGTGCGGGTTTCCGAGCTGCGGCGAGTCGGCGCCGTCGTTCTCCGTGCGGATCGAGAGGGCGGTTTGCGCATGGGGGAGCGCCTCGGCGCCACGGCCAAGCCCGAGCAGGATCAGCGCGAGGTCCATGTTGGCGATCGCGACGCGGTCGGAGCGCTCGCCGTGCCGCTCGCTGTAGGTGGCGAGAAGCTCGCGAACCTCCGGGAGCACCGCCTCGCCGTCGCCGCCGCGGTAACGCGCGACGAGCAAGTTGACGCGCGCGCGGAGGGTGGCGGGATGGTCCGGGCCCGCGTTGGCGAGCATGACTCTGTGGCTGCTTTCGGCGCGGGGGAGGATTTCCCGCGGGCTAGTGACCTCCATCCCGAAAATGACCAGCATGTTGGCGGTCTGCGAGGCCTGCCACTCCGGAGTCTCGACGTCCGCCTGCGCCTCCATTTCGAGCGCACGGCGATACACGCCAAGATAGTCGCCCAGTTGCGCGTCGATGGACATGCGGTCGCCCTCGATGGCGGCGCGGGAGGTGCCTCCTTCGGCGAGTTCCGCATCGTTGTAGCGGACGAGGAGCGCCTCCATCAAGGGGGCGGCGAGGTCGCCGCGGCCATTGCTGAAGTACGAGACGCCAAGCTGGTGCTCGACGCGGACCGTCAATGCGGGCGGATGCCGCCCGTGGTCGAGGAGCGCGACGACCTCCTCCAGCTCGGTGATCGCAGCGGCCGTGCCCCCCGTCGAGCTGCGGTAGGTTGCACGGTAGAAGCGCGAGTTGAGCACCCGGATGTCGTCCGGAGGCAGGTGGGCGGCGCGGATCCGGAGCGAGGCGTCGGCGAACTCTTCAGCGATGAGGCCGAGGCCCATCGCATCGATCGCGAAGCCGATCTGGATGAGGAAGTCGGCGTGCTCGAGCTGCAGTTCCAAGGGCCATCCGGAGTAGTCGACCGCAAGGCATTGGTCTCGGATTTCCTCGGCGACGCGGATCGCGAGTTCGCTGTCCCTGGCATTTCGCGGGTCGAGGGACTTGGCGAGGTCCTCGAGCAAATAGTCCACCAGCTCGCGGCTGAAGCCGACCTGCCTGTCGACGATTTCATAGGCGGCGAGCGCCTTGCGGGCGCTCTCTTCGGCGACGGCGCGCGCGGCGCGGGCCTCGCCCTCGCGGTCGGCGAGCGCCTTCGAGAAGAGCCCGGCGCCGAGCGCGATCAGGGCGAGCAGCGCGACGACGCCGCGGCGCAGCGCGCGGCGGGAGCGTTCGCGCGCGGCGGCGGCGGCCTGCGCCCGCGCGGCTTCCGCGAGCAGCCCGGCGCGCGCGGCATGGCCGGGCGGGAGGTTCTCCGCCTCGATGCGCGCCAGCGCGAGGTCCCCGGCGCGGAGCGCGTGGCGCGCCTGCGCCTCCGTCGCGAGGTCCGCCACGCGGCGCACCTCCGGCGACGCGGGCCAGAGCGACTGGGCCTGCTGCACCAACGCCTTCGCCTGCGCGAAGTCGTCGTAGGAGCCGGGCGATCCGGCGAGCATCCGCTCGGTCCGCCGCAGCAGCGCGGCCGCCTCCTTCCGGCGCGTCGAGCCGGTGAGGTAGCCCTGCAGCGCCTCGACCACTTCGGTCACGGCGCGCGGACGGTCCGCGGGCGCCGGCGCGAGGCAGCGCATGGCGAGCTCGCAGAGCTCCGCGGGGGGCGCCAGCGCGGGGGCTCGCTCCGCCGGCGGCACCACCTCGCCGCGGGAGGCGCGCTGCAGCGAGGCCGCCGCCGTAGGCGCCTCGTGCGGGTAGGTCGCTGTGAGGATGTTGTAGAGCGTGCCCCCCAGCAGGTAGATGTCGGTCCAGTAGCCGACCCCCTCCGCGCTGCGGCGGGTCTGTTCCGGGGCCATGAGGGCGGGAGTGCCGGCGGGGCTCGAAGCGGTCGCCGCGGTCACGGTTCCGGATGGGGGCGCCGGCGTGTCCGCGGAATCCTCCTGCACGAACATCGCGAGGCCCCAGTCCATCAGCAGCACTTCGCCGTACTCGCCCACCATCACCTGCGAGGGCTTCAAGTCGCGGTGGACGATACCCCGGGAGTGCGCGAACGCGACCGCCTGCGCCATGTCCACAAGGATCGCGATGTGCCGTGCGAGGAACTCGTCGGGGTCCAGGTCGAGGCGGTCCGCCGCGAGCAACTGGTCCCAGGGCTTCCCCTGAACCAGCTTCATCGCGAGCAGGGGCGCGCCCTCCGCGTCGCTGGCGAAGTCGTGGACCGGGACGATGTTGGGATGCTCGAGGCGCGCGGCGGTGAGCGCCTCGTGGTGGAAGTCCGCCAAGGCGTCGGCGCGCGAGCCGGGATCCAGCCGGTCGCGGCGCACGCGCTTCACCGCCACGACGCGCGAGAGGTTCGATTGCGTCGCCTCCCAGACCTCGCCCATGCCGCCGCGGGCGATCATGCGGCGCATGGCGAACTTCGCGCCCCCCGGCGCGGACGGCGTGTCCGGCGCGGCGCCCCCGGCGGAAAGCGGCGCGGTGCTGCCGCCCCGGCCCAGTCCCGCCGTCTCGGGCAACGAGCGGTCGCGGATCGAGACGGTCGCCTCGAGGCTCTCCAGGTTCGTCGCGTCGTGCTTCATGGCGTCACTCCGGCAGCGGGGTTGCGGTTTCTCGGGGGCGGCTTGTCCGCGGATTAGTGTGGAGCATACCGCCCGGGGCGCCCATTCCGCAACCGGGCAGCGCCCCGCGCGCGTTCTTCCCGTTGCCCGCCCGCGCCGCGCGCCGCGGAATCCGCCCATGGCCGACGCACCCCCCGAACCGCTTTCCACCGCCGACCGCATCCGCCAGCGCAAGGAGGCGGAGTCCGCCGCCAAGCCCGCCAAGGCGCGCCGCAAGCTCCCCCTTTGGCACGAGCTCCTGGTCGGCGCCCGCGGATGGGCCGACACGATCGTGTTCGCCTACATGCTCGCGATGCTGATCCGCACCTTCGGCTTCGAGCTCTTCATGATCCCGACCGGCTCCATGACGCCGACGCTGATCGGCGACCAGGACCGCCGCGTCGCCTTCGTCGACTACGACGGGGATGGCGCCCGGGACGTGGTCTCCGTCACGAACAACCCGAGCGAACTCCTCGTCTTCCTCCTCGACGGCGACGGCAAGCTGCGCCAGCTCCTCACGCTCGAAAACCTCCCCTTCGGATTCACGCGCGAGATCGTCAACAGCTCGCCCGGCCAGACCGACATGATCCTCGTGAACAAGTTCGCGTACTGGTTCTCCGAACCGGAACGCGGCGACATCGCCGTCTTCAAGGTTCCCGACCGCGAACCCCCCGCCGATTACCCGGACCGCCGCAACCCGTTCGACCCCTACAAGCCGATCTACATCAAGCGCGTCGTGGGACTCCCGGACGAGCAGCTCGCCCTGATGCCCGTGAAGGAGACGCTAGTCCCGCACGGCACGCCGGAGTTCCGATGCCGCCTGCGCGGCGTGGACGCGCGCGTCCGGGAACGCCACTTCCAAGGCGTCCCCCTCTTCGTGAACGGCAAGCCGCTCGATGCGGATTCGATCCTCTCGCGGATCCCGCACTTCCCCGCCATCGCGGGAACGCCGCGCGCGGGCCAGCTCCCGCAGGCGCTCTCGACCGGTCCCGGCGAGGTGCTCATGCTCGGCGACAACCAGTCGAGCAGCTCCGACAGCCGATTCTGGGGGCCGGTGCCCACCACGCACCTGCGCGGGCGCGCGGTGCTTCGCTACTGGCCTTGGCGCGACGCGGGGTTCTTCGGCGGGGACGACTAGCGCCGGTGACAGCTTGCCCGCCCTCCGGCGGGGCGGTCTCTTAGCCGCCAGACCTCCGGCAGGAGTCGCCGCACCGTGGCCGACGAACAGGACAGCAACGAAGAGCAGCTCTATCCATCGCCCTCGGCGAACGTGCCTCCGGCACCCCCCGGCGCCGCGCGCAAGGTCCGCGTGCCGCACCTCCTCCAGATGAAGCGCGACGGGCGTCCCATCGTGATGGTGACCGCCTACGACGCGATGTTCGCGCAGCTCGCGGACGAGGGGGGCGTGGACATCATCCTCGTGGGCGACTCCGCGGGGATGGTGGTGCACGGGTACGAGACGACGCTGCCGGTGACGATGGAGATGATGCTGCTCCACACCGCCGCCGTTTCGCGCGGCGGGCGGCGCGCCATGGTGGTCGGCGACATGCCGTTCATGAGCTTCCAGGTCTCCGTCGAGGAGTCGATCCGCAACGCCGGGCGCTTCGTCCAGGAGGCCGGCGCCGAGGCGGTGAAGGTCGAAGGACGCAACGAGCGCGTGCTCCCGGTGATCGAGGGCATCGCCGCGGCGGGGATTCCGGTCATGGGCCACATCGGGCTGACGCCGCAGAGCGTCCACGCGTTCGGGGGGTTCCGGGTTCAAGGCCGGGGCGAGGAGGCGGCGGAGGCGCTAGTTCGACTTGCGAAAGCGCAAGAGTCCGCCGGCGCATTTTCAATCGTGCTCGAAGCAATCCCGGTCGCATTGGCGGAACGCATCACGCGGGAAATCGCGATCCCGACTATAGGCATTGGGGCGGGCGCGGCCTGCGATGGCCAAGTGCTGGTGATGCACGACTTGCTCGGGCTCAACGATTCGCCGCCGAAGTTCAACCGCCGCTACGCGGACCTGCGGGCCGCAACGCTGCGCGCCTTCAGGAAGTTCGGGCGCGACGTTCGCGAGCGTCATTTCCCGGCGGAGGGCGAGACGTACGGCTGAGGGCGCCAGCCCCGAGCCGGGGGACTAAATATAGGACTTCGAACAAAAAAGCTTGACCAAAGCGTATCGTCGGGGTCCGACTATTGCGTTCGCCTCATCCAGCAGGCGCGCCTTTCGACCGCGCGAGGTATAATCGTCATGGAGACCCCCGCACTCATGTCTGTTCCGTCCAAGGACCACGTGATCGCCAATCGGCGAACACCGCGTTACACCTGCAGCTTCCCGGTGGTGCTCGAGGTGTTGATGCCCGAAGCCACCTTCACCCCCAAGCCACTTCGCGGCACCATGCTCGACGTCTCGCTCACGGGCGGACGGGTGCTGACCGCCGGACTTTCCCCGGACCTGCACACGATGCTGCTCCGCGAGGTGCGCCACGCCAAGATCGAGGTCGACCTGCAGGACGGCCGCGCGCTGCTGCTCAAGGGCCGCCTTGTCTGGTTCGACCGCCGCAACGGCGAGTCCTTCGTCGGGATGCAGTTCAATCCGCTCAACGACAAGAACACGGCGGAGCTGCGCCGCCTGCTCGAGGACCTCGCCGAGAGGGGCTCGATCCTCAACGTCGAGATCCCCCGCCCGATGTAGCGCCGGTCTAGCCCCCGTCTCGGAACAGCCTGCGCAGCAGTCGCAACGGCCACGCAAGCCGCCGCCCCGCTCCCGCCACAACGGGAGCGGGGGCGTCGGTGCGCGCCCATAGGTAGCCCGCGCACGGGTCGCGCCGCTTGATGCAGGAGCCGGGGGGGAAGGGCGCCTCGACCGCACAGCGCTTGCAGATGGTGCGCCGGCAGCCGGGGCACATGTGGAACTCGCGGAAGTCCGCCTGCCGGCAGCAGAACTCGCAGAAGAGGGTGCGGACCGACATGGGCCGCCGCGCCTCAGCCCGGAGCCTCGGCTTCGGCCGTGTCGAACAGCTTGATCGGCTGCAGCCAGGGGCCGGCGTGCCCGGCGAGCGCCTTCGGGGGCGGCGAGAGCGGCGCGGGATCCAGCCGCGCGAGCGCCACCGCGTCGCCCATGACGCGGCAGAGCACCACAAGGCCGCCGCGCTGGAGTCGCTCGCCCGCGGCCACCTCGACGAGCTGAAGCGGAACCGCCTGGCCGTGCCGCAGCCAGTGCTCGGCGCCGGGCGTCAGGAAGCCCGCGGGGAACTGCGGCAAAGCGTCGCGCATCGGGATGATGCAGTTGTGCAATGCCTCGAGGTTGTCCGCGTGCGCGCGCAAGTCGTGGAGCGTGTGCGCGTTCTCGACGTCGAAGGGTCCGACCACGGTGCGGCGCAGCGCGGTCAGCACGGCGCCGCAGCCCGCGCGCTGCCCCAACTCGTGCACAAGGCCGCGCACGTAGGTGCCGCTCGAGCACTCGACGCCGAACTCGAGCGTGTCGCCCTCCATCTCCATCAACTCGAAGTCGTGCACCTCGACCTCGCGCGCCTCCACCTCGACCAGCTTCCCGGCGCGGGCGTACTCGTAGAGCTTCTTGCCCGCGACCTTCTTGGCGGAAAACGGCGGCGGCACCTGCTTCACGGTGCCGGTGAGGTCGTCGGCGATCTCCTGCAGCGCCTCCAGCGACGGGATGCGGCCGCCGGGGCCCGGCTGCACGTTCCCGTCGGAGTCGTACGTGTCGGAGACGAAGCCGAGGCGCATCGCGCCCTCGTACTGCTTGTCGGTGCTCTGGAGGTACTCGGAAAGCTTTGTGGCCTCGCCGGCCATGAGGATCAGGAGCCCGTCCGCGATCGGGTCCAGGGTGCCCGCGTGGCCCACCCGCCGGGTGCGGCAGAGTTGCCGGAGCTCGTCCACGACGTCGTGCGACGTCATGCCGGCGGGCTTGTCGACAAGGAAGATTCCGTTGAAGGAGGAGGGAGCGGACAACGTGCGTGGTACCTCTCGGGCGCGTGCGGCCAATAGCGCACGCGCCGGAGCGTTGCCGCAAGCGTCAAGCGGCGGAGCCGCGGGTCAGGGCGTGCGCTTGGCGTTCAGCTCGCGGATCGCGGCGTCGGCGTCGGCGTCGCGGATCGACCCGCGGGGGGCCTCGTCCTGGTCGCCGGAGCCTTTCGAAGCCGCCGCCGCGGGGGCGGCGCCGACGCCGGGGTCGGCGTCGAAGGCGGCCAGTTCGGCGCGCTTCGCGGCGAAGGGTGCCGACGGGTCCGGTGTGCGGGGCGTGGTGGCGCGGGGATAATGGTTCGCGTCGCGCATCCCCTGCTCGTCGTCGTCGAACAGGTCGATGCCGACCCAGCCGAGCACGAAGTCCAGCGCCTCCTCTGGATAGACGCCGGCGTCGATGGCGCCGACGGGGGTGGCGACCTCCGCGCCGAAGCCGAAGAAGCGGCGGCGGCCGTCGTCCCAATAGGGCAGGTTCTTCAGTATGCGGCGGTCCTCGACCATGGACCACTTGCTGTCGGTGCTGAGGAAGCTGTTGCCGCCGACGAACTCGGTCTGGTGCAGGCTGCCGTAGAGGAGCGAAAGTCCGCCCTCCGTGCGTCGCTCCCGGGTGATGCCCAGGGCGCGGCGCTCCATGCCGTAGTAGTCGCCGCGGAACTGCACGTAGCCGGCCTGCGCGAGGCTCGTGGCGCGGGCCTTGACGCCGAGGCCCTTGCCTTCCTGCGGGATGCCGCCGCGCAGGCGCGCGAGGTCCATCAGGTCGTGGCCGCGGTCCTTCAGGTAGCCGAGCACCGTGGCGCCCGTGCGTTCGGTTTCTTCCGCCGGCGCGGTGGCGGCGGCGAGGAGCGTGGCGGCGAGGACGGGCAGGAGGCGGCGCATGGCGTGGTGGCTCGCTTGCGGGAGGTTGGGTGTTTCTCTCGCGCCGCGCCCGCCGCGTCAACCATGGGACGCGGCCGGGCGCTTCCATCTTGGCACGCTCCGCGCGCCGAGGCAGGTTGCCCCTTGGGAGCCCTCCGCATGGCCGCTGTCGTCGAAGTCGTCAACCTGTCGAAGATCTACCGCTCCGGCGACACCGAGGTGTTCGCCCTGGACGACGTCACGATCACCATCGAGGCGGGCGAGTTCGTCGTGCTGATGGGGCCCTCGGGAAGCGGCAAGTCCACGCTGCTGCACATCATCGCCGGCATCGACCGGCCGACGAAGGGCGAGTGCCGCGTGATGGGCACCGACATCACCGCGCTGTCGGAGGGACGCCTCGCCGCCTGGCGCAACGCCAACATCGGGTTCGTCTTCCAATCCTTCAACCTGGTGCCGGTGCTGTCGGCGCTGGAGAACGTCGAACTGCCGCTGCTGCTGACCGGGCTCGGCGCCTCGGAGCGGCGCAGGCACGCGAAGCTCGCGCTCGATCTGGTCGGCCTGGCGGACCGCATGCACCACCGGCCGAGGCAGCTCTCCGGCGGCCAGGAGCAGCGCGTCGCCATCGCCCGCGCGCTCGTCACCGATCCCCCCTTCATCGTCGCCGACGAGCCGACGGGCAACCTCGACGCGAAGTCCGCAACCGAGGTGCTGACGCTGCTCAAGCAGCTCAGCCGCGAAGGCGGGAAGACCGTGGTCATGGTGACGCACGACCCGAAGGCCGCGGTGTACGGCACGCGCATTCTGCACTTGGAGAAGGGCGAGCTGGAACGCGACGAGCGGATGAAGAGCAGCGAAGAGCTGCCGGTCGCCGGCGCCGGGCACTAGCCCGCCGCCCGGAGGGAATCCCGGGCTAGCGCGCCGCGAGCCAGCGGAGGTACGGCCCGAGGCCGGTCCACCACAGCACGGTGACGCAGATGCCGACGCTGACGCCGATCATGAAGAGGGCTAGCTGGCGGAGTTCCGAGTCGGGCTTGCGCGGTTCCTGCGGCTTCATGGGGCGGGGGGCAGGTCCACCAGGGCGGCGCCGACCCGTCCGTCGCCGCCGTCCGCGGGCTCATTGATCCAGACCGCGGCGGCGCGTCCGCCGGACACGTCGATGCGGAGCTGGCGCGCGCTGGCCGGCGTCGCGATTTCGACCAGCGCCCCGCCGACGGTGCGCAGGGCGATGCGCCGCCCTATGGCGTCCTCCGCGAGCCACGCGACCGCGCCCTCATCCACCACGGCGGGATCGAAGAGGCGCGCCGCGGGGCGCGAGGACAGCGCCTCCGCGGGTGCCGCCGCGCTGCCGTCGGCGGAAGGCTTCAGCTCGAGCAGCGCGTCGGCGCGACCCTGCCGGTCGAGCCACACCGCCCCGGGCCGCTGGCCCGCCGGGCCCGCGTAGAGCAGCGGCATGCGCTCCGGCGGGGCGCTGAACGCCGCGTGGGTCTTCGGACCCGAGATGCCCCAGAGCGCCACCTCGCAGGAAATCAGCGACAGGCGGCCGTCGTCCCACGCGTAGTACCACAGGCGCGGCGCGGCCCCGCCCAGGAGCTGCGGCATCATCTCGCAGGGGTGCTCGTTGCGCGAGACGCGCTGCCGGTGCCAGATGCCGTCGAAGCGGCGGGCGAACCAGACGGCGCTCTCGCTGCCGGTCGACTCGGTCCACGCCAGCGCGGGCGAGTCGGGATCGAGGTGGATCAGCGCCGGGGAGTCGATCTGGCCGCGCTCCGTGGCGGTCACGATGTCGAAGGTGTTGGCCCCGTCGGCGCCTTGCTCGCGCAGGAGCAGCGCCTGCCGCCGGTCGGTGCGGTGCACCCATGCGACGGAGGCTTCGCGGCCGCCGCCGGGAAACGCGAGCACCGGCAGGCGGTTCCCGCCGTCCAGCGTCTCGTCCGCGACGAACGGCTCGCCGCCATCGCGGGAGACCAGCAGGCGCCAGCGCCCGTCGGCGCCCATGCCGCTCCAGGCCAGCGCGAGCCGCCCTCCGTCGAGAGCCACCGCGGGGTCCGCGGCGAACGTGTACGCCTGCGAACGCGCCACCGCGTCGAGCGCGCGCGGCGCGGCGGCGCGCTCCGCGGGGAGCCCGGCGGCGGCGGAGAAGAAGAGGGAGGCGGCGAGCGCGCGCAGAAGTCTGTTCATGGCGGAGCGGGTCTCAGGGAGACTCGGTACGATGGTGCGAAAACCGGGCCTTCACCGCAAGGAGGGAAACCAGCCGCCCGCAACCACCGTTGACCGCCCCCCGCGCGCGGCGCCATGCACGCGCATGACACACCACGACCTCCTGCCCTTTCCCGCCGGCGAGCGCCCCGCCGCCTCCGCGCCCGCGGAACGCTTCCGCGCCGCGTTCCTCCGCGAGGCGTCGCTGCGCGGCTTCCTCCCGATGCACGCGGACCCTTCCCGCGCCGGGGGCGATCCGCTGCTGGGGGCCCTCGAAGCGGTCGAGGAGACCGGCGCCGTCCGCAACCGCTCCGAGTGCGACTTCGCTTCCTTCGCCCCCTCGGCGCCCGGCGGTCCGGTGGCGGTGGCGGTCCGCATCCGCGCCGCGTCGGAGTGGGAGCTGCTCGAACTGGCGCGCCTCGGCGCGGCGGTGTGCGCGCGGCTGGGCGCGGGCGCGGCGAGGCTGACCGCGCCATCCGGTCACGCGCTGCACGGCGCCGCGCGGGAGCTCCCCGCGTCCTTCCGGGAGGCGCTCGCGCTCGGCGAAGCGCCCGTTTCCGCCGAGCCCTTCCGCGCCGCCGTGGCGGGGGTCCTGGCGGACGGCGCGGTGGTGTTCGAGGCGGGCTCGCTCGGCCACTTGCTCGAGCGCCCCGGATCGAAAGGCGCCGCCGCCCTCGGCCTGCGCATGCGGATGCCCGCGCCCGCTCCGGAGCCCCCCCCGGCGCCGCGCGCCTTGGTCGCCTACTTCGACGAGGCGGTCCTGCCCGAGGCGTTCGCGCTCGCGGAGGAGCTGCGCGCCGCGGGAGTGCCGGTCCTCTTCGTGGCGGGCGCCAAAAACGTCGCCAAGCAGCTCCGAGAAGCGGACCGGCTCGGGGCCACCCTCGTGGTGCTGCTGGGTGGCCACGAATGGGGGCGCGGCGCCGTGGCGCTGCGGGACCGCCTCGCGGAAACGGAACGCGAGGTGCCGCTCGGCGCGGTGGCGGGCGAGCTGCTCCGCGCCGTGTCCGCCTCAACGATGGATGTGGGGTGAGGGTGGTAGTCCCAACGGGATTCGAACCCGTGTTTCAGCCTTGAAAGGGCCGCGTCCTGGACCAGGCTAGACGATGAGACCACCGCGGCGGGCGCATGGCGCACCCGCGCGAAGCAAAGAGGAAACCCGCCCCGCGCCGCCCGCGTCAACGCCAACATGCGGCCCCGCCGCGCGGCCGCGGAACGGAATCCCCTCGCCAACCCCGCCCCGCCACGGCACCCTTCGCGGGCGTGCCCGGGTGGCGGAACTGGCAGACGCATCGGACTTAAAATCCGAAGCTCCGCGAGGGGCGTGCGGGTTCGATCCCCGCCCCGGGCACCAGCCCCCGCGCGCGGCGCGCCGCGGCGGATCGGCGCGAAGAGTGCCGCACCGCCCGCGCGGGCGCTAGCCCCCCGTGGGCACTTCGGGTTGAGGCCGGGGCGGATGCGTCCAGCCACTTCGGGAGATGCACACGTTGCGAGCGGTTGCCCGCGGCTCTTCTCCTCGATTCCACTTGCAGAGCAGGTGGCTGATGGAGGTAGTCCACCAGCGCCGCCAGTAGCAGGCTCAACCACCCATCTCATGGAGTACGATCTCCGATGAGGCACCTGCCTGCCGCCGGACTTCTCACTTTGGCCGCCGCGCCCCTCTTTGCCCTCTCCGGCAGCGGTGATTCCGCCGCCGGGTCCTTCGACACCTTGGCGCCGACGCCCGGCACGGGCACGGGCCAAGGCGCGACCACCTTCACCAACAACATCGGCGACTGGAGCTTGCTCAATCAATGAAACCGATTCGTCTTTTCCTCTCGGCCGTCGCGGCCCTTGCACTGCCTGCCGCGCTCCTCGCCGCGCCCGTGGTCACCAACGTGGGCTACCTCCAGCAACCCAACGGATCCGGTTCGACGCGCGTCCGCGTCACCTATGATCTCGCCTCGCCCAACGGCCCGGCGACGGTTTCGCTGCAATACTCAATGGACGGCGGGACGTCGATCTCGAACGCCACCACCACGACCGGCGATGTCGGCGCGGGCGTGACGCCCGGCACTGGCAAGACCATCGACTGGGCCGTGGCGACCGATCTCCCCGGGCAGCAGCTCCCCGCCAATTTCGTCGTTTTCGTCCTCGCCGAGGACGGCGTGGCGATCCCGCTCGAGATCACGAGCAACGGCGGCGCCGTCCATCAGCTCGGCACGCAGACGCTGACCTTCACGTTCGTGGAGCCGGTCACCGGATTCGACGCCACGGACGTGACGGTGACGAATGGGACCAAGGGCGCCTTTGCCGGTTCCGGCGCGGTGTACACACTCGATGTCACCAGCCCCGGCGGCACGGTGACGGCGTCCGTCGCGGCGAGCGCGGCGGCCTCGGTGGCTACCGGGACGGCGAGCGCCGCCGCCACCTTCTCCAACTTCTACCAGGACACCTGGACCATCACGCTCCCCGGCGCGGTGCCGATGGAGCTGATCCGCATCCCGGGCGGCACGTTCACGATGGGCTCGCCGGTGACGGAGCTCTCCCGCGAGGTCGACCCTGCGCTGGGCGGCGACCTTGAGGCGCAGTACGAGGTGACGCTGAGCGAAGACTACTACATGGCAAAGACCGAGCTCACGCAGCAGCAGTGGCTCGCGATCCAGGCCTTCCCCCGCGCGCAGGGTTTCGTCGACGCCACGATGCCGGTCCACAACATCGTGTGGGGCGAAGTGCAGACGTGGCTGGCAGCGCTGAACGCGAACCAGGGCCCGTCCGGCGTTTTCCGCATGCCGACAGAAGCCCAGTGGGAGCGCGCGTGCCGCGCCGGCACCACCACGCGCTTCTCCTACGGCGATGGGCTCCATCCGCTGGGGGCGGGAGGCGAGAACTGCGAGACGACCGCCGAGCGGGTCGCCAACATGTGGTACTGCGGGAACGACTCCCCGAACGGCACGAAGGTGGTCGCACAGCTGCCGGCCAACCCGTGGGGCCTGCATGACATGCACGGAAACGTGATCGAGCTTTGCCAGGATTGGTTCGGAGTCTACCCGGCGGGCCCGGTCACGGATCCCACCGGTGGCCCTCCCGCCACCTACTACACGGCTCGTGGCGGTTCCTGGCAGGACGGGGCGCAGTATGCGCGCTCCGCGCTCCGTTGGGCGATTCCTCCGAACCTGCCCAGTTCCAGCGTCGGCACCCGCGTTGCCGCCACCCGTCCTGTGACGCTGGTCATCACGAGCACCCAGCCCGCGGCGGTGCACCAGTCCGCCGCGCAGACGCTCACGTTCACGTTCGGCGAGCCGGTGACCGGCTTCGACACCACGGACGTGACGGTGACGAACGCGACGAGGGGCACCTTCACCCCGGTGTCCTCCACGGTGTACACGCTGGACATCACGAGCGCCGGCGGGAAGATCGACGTATCCGTTCCCGCCAACGCCGCGACGGAGACGAGCGCCTTCGCCATCGGCACCGCCGCCGCCACCTTCTCCAACTTCTACCAGGACACCTGGACGATCACGCTTCCCGGTTCCGTCCCCATGGAACTGATCCGCATCCCGGCGGGGACGTTCACGATGGGATCGCCCTCGGGCGAAACCTCACGCGGTCCGGAAGAAACGCAGCACACGGTGACACTGTCGCAGGACTTCTACCTCGGCAAGACGGAGGTGACGCAGGCGCAGTGGCTGGCAATCTACGGCGTCTTTCCCTCGGGTGGACAAGACCATGGCACGGGCGCCGGGAGCGAAACGCGGGCGGTTCACAGAGTCTCGCACAACGACATCATGGACGCCTCGACGGGATTCATGAAGCTGCTGAACGACCATATCACCGCCACGGTGCAAGGGCCTGCGACGGCAACGCTGCCGACGGAATCCCAGTGGGAGTACGCCGCCCGCGCGGGGACCACGACGCGGTTCAACTTCGGCGACGGCCTGAGCACGGATGAGGACTGCGCCACCGGCGGTGGCCGCGAGACGAATATGTGGTATTGCGGGAACAACTCGCCAAACGGAACGAAGCTCGTGGGCCAGAAGCCCGCGAACGCCTGGGGCCTGCGGGACATGCACGGCAACGTATGGGAATGGTGCTCGGACTGGTACGACACCTATCCGGGAACCGTCACCGACCCCACGGGGCCTGGGAGTGGCTCGGTCCGCGTGCTTCGCGGCGCCAGCTGGGTCACCAACGCCCGGAACTGCCGGTCGGCCCAGCGCAACACCCGCACGCCGACGCACCGGTCCGACTTCATCGGGTTCCGTGTCCTTGCAGTCCGGCCGATGCCGCTGACGATCACCAGCAGCGAAACCGCCCCGGTCCATCAGACGGCCACGCAGACGCTGACCTTCACGTTCGACAGTGCGGTTTCGGATTTCGACGCCGACGACGTTACGCTGACCGGCGCCACGAAGGGCACCTTCACGCCGGTGTCCTCCACGGTATACACGCTCGACATCACCGGAACCGGCGGGAAGATCGACGTATCCGTTCCCGCCAACGCCGCGACGGAGACGAGCGCCTTCGCCATCGGCACCGCCGCCGCCACCTTCTCCAACTTCTACCAGGACACCTGGACCATCACGCTCCCCGGCTCGGTCGCGATGGAACTGATCCGCATCCCGGCGGGGACATTCACGATGGGCTCGCCGGCCGGTCCGACTCCACCTGCGGAACTCTCGCGCGGTTCGGACGAAGTGCAACGCACGATCACGCTGACGCAGGACTTCTACCTCGGGAAGACGGAGGTGACGCAGAACCAGTGGGTTGCCCTCCAGTCCTTCCCGCAGGCCCAGAGCTTCGTCGGCGGCACGATGCCGGTTCACAACGTCTCCCACAACGACATCGGTTCGTGGATGACGGCCCTGAACACGCACGTGACGGAACCCGGCACGTTCAGCCTGCCGACGGAAGCGCAGTGGGAGTACGCCTGCCGGGCGGCCACCACGACGCGTTTCAACTTCGGCGATGGCTTCAGCGCGAACGAGTTCTGCTCCGCCGAGGCCGAACGCACCGACAACATGTGGTACTGCGGGAACAACTCGCCGAACGGGACGAAGGTGGTAGGGCAGAAACCCGCGAACGCCTGGGGCCTGCGCGACATGCACGGCAACGTGTGGGAATGGTGTGCGGACTGGTACGGAGCGTACGATCCGCTGGAGACCGAGAATCCTGATGGGCCTGCATCCGGCTCGGCCCGCGTGTTTCGCGGCGGCGGCTGGCTAGCCGAAGCCCGGAGCTGCCGGTCGGCCCAGCGCAACGGCAACGGCCCGTCGAGCCGGGGCGGCAGCGTCGGGTTCCGTGTCCTCGCAGTCCGGTAAGGCGGGCCAAGTAGCGAGGGCCGGGTGGGTGTTGCGGGGCTCTATCGGCCCCTCGGCAACCACCAATCCCTCGGGCTGTGTGCTCCTGGCAGAGCCCCGCGAGGGGATCAGGACCCCGGTTCCGCTGCTCGCGACCCCGGTGTTTCAGTGACCACTTGATCGTCCCGGTTCACCACCATCCCTCCACCGAAACTCAACCAAGCTCATGAGCCCCCCGTGCGACACCTCACTCTCCCGACCGGTCCCCCATTTCACTTGGCTAACAGGTGGGTTCGGGGAGTACTTGATAAACTCGCTACTGGCAGGCTCGACCACCCATCTCACGGAGCACGATTCCCAATGAGGCACCTGCCAGTCGCCGGGCTTCTCACCTTAGCCGCGGCCCCCCTCTTCGCCATCTCCGGCCGCGGTGCTTCCGCGCCGGGGCCGCTCGACACCGTGCCGCCCATCGCGGGGTCGCTCACCGCTCCCCCCGCCGCTGCCACCACGGCGCAGGTGGATTTCTTCGGCGCCAGCGACGTCTCGGGCCTCGCCCGCGTCGAGCTGTGGGCCCGCGGGAGCGCCGCCTCGTGGGCGTTCACGTCGCTCTTCGACTCCGCCAATTCGGGCTTCTTCAATCACACGCCCGGCGCGACCGGCACCTACTACTTCGAGCTGGTCGCCGAGGACAGCGTCGGCAACCGAAGCGCTGCACCGTCGGGCGCAAGCGGCTCCGGCCAGGCCAACACGAACTTCCACTTAGACCCGCCGGCAGGTGGCGACGACGGCGGCTCGATCTTCATCGATTCGCAGTTCCTCCAGGATTCGATCCTGTACGAGGGCGCCACGCCGGGCGTGGGCTTTCAGGTCCTGATCGCCGGCCGCCGCACGCAGGTCGGTGACAATGTCAACAATCGCGCCGAGCGCGGCCTCCTCGGCTTCGTTACGTCAATCCCCGGCGCCGAGGCGCGCACCGCGCAGCTCCGCCTGACCGTCGACGGCAAGACCGGCGACGTCTCGGGCCTTGGCGACCTCGATATCTACTACGCGGATCCGTTCTACGGCAGCACCGCGGGCTGGCAGGCGGGCGACTTCCAAGCCGCGCCGACCAGCGGGACGCCCGTTGCCACGATCCCGAACTCGGCGCTCGTCGAGGCGGCGGTTGGCGACGCGCTGTGGGTCTCGATCGACCCGACGCTCGTGCCGCTATCCGGCAACGTGCAGTTCCGCCTGCAGTTCGCAAACGGCACCGACGGCGACAACGGGAACGACAACATCCGCTTCGGCGCCGGCGGGCAGTCCACGTCGAACCGGCACGAGCGCTCGGACCTCATCGTCGAGTTCGACCTCGCGACCACGAACGGCTGCGGCCTGAACCCGTCGACCGGCGGCTCGCCGCTGCTGCTCGATCCGCTGTACTCGCTCTCCGGCGCCGACGGTCAGGTGATCGAGTACACCCCCAACTCCGGCATGGGCCTCCTCACCGACAACGCGAACGCTGTCGCGGAGTTCGGCGACCTGCCGACGAACCAGCAGGTGAAGGCGCTCCTCTGCTTCGACACGTTCGCGCTCGACAGCTATGGCGCCCCGGAAGTCACCAGCGCGTCGCTCTGCATCACGCGCGAGTCGTTCGCGGGCGATCCGTCGACGCTCGGCCGTGTGTACGTCGAGATGCTCTGCCCGAACCAGGCGGCGTTCTTCGGTCCGACCGCGGGCCTCGAGCGCGAGGACTTCGAGTCGTACGCGTGGATCACGGACGCGACGGCGGAGGAGCCCGTGCTGCCGACGGCGAACGGCGAGACGGTGTGTTGGCCGCTCAGCGCCGGAGCCCTCGCCGCGCTGAACCGCCTCGGGCCGACGCAGTTCCGCCTCCGCTTCGAGAACGCGGAATCGGACAACGCCACGAAGGACACGTTCCGGTTCTATACCGGCAACGCTTCGGGCACGAACCGCGCGCG